>NZ_JACHIM010000001.1 GCF_014203215.1 Bartonella callosciuri
ATGGAAGAGAAGCTTCGTTTTGCTATTCGTGAAGGTGGTCGTACTGTTGGTGCCGGTATCGTTTCTAAGATTATTGAGTAAATAATGGTTGTTGAACGACGTCTTTATTACAGAGGTCGTTTTGCGTGGCAGGGAAATAAAAGAGCATGAACAGTCAAAATATCCGAATTCGCTTGAAAGCGTTTGATCATAGAGTTCTTGATTCATCAACGCGTGAAATTGTATCGACTGCTAAGCGTACTGGTGCAAATGTCCGTGGTCCTATTCCGCTTCCAACACGGATTGAGAAGTTTACGGTTAATCGTGGACCACACATTGATAAGAAGAGTCGCGAGCAGTTTGAAATGCGTACACATAAGCGTCTTCTTGATATTGTTGATCCAACACCGCAAACAGTAGATGCGCTTATGAAGCTTGATCTTTCTGCTGGTGTGGATGTAGAGATTAAGCTCTGAGGTTTGAAGGACGGAAGGAACAGATCCGATGCGTTCAGGTGTAATAGCACAGAAGCTGGGCATGACCCGTATTTATAATGAAGCTGGTGAGCATGTACCGGTAACAGTACTTCGTTTGGAGAGCTGTCAAGTTGTGGCTCAGCGTACGGTTGAAAAGAATGGTTATACTGCTGTTCAACTAGGTGTAGGCTTTGCCAAGGTTAAGAATACCTCTCGAGCTCTTCGTGGGCATTTTGCTAAGGCTTCTGTTGAGCCAAAAGCTAAAATAGCAGAATTTCGCGTGAGTCCTGATAATCTTCTTGATATTGGTACAGAGATTACAGTAGAGCACTTTGTTCCGGGACAGAGAGTTGATGTGACAGGTACGAGTATCGGTAAAGGTTTTGCTGGTGTTATGAAGCGGCATAATTTTGGTGGACATCGTGCTTCTCATGGTAATTCAATAACACACCGTGCTCATGGTTCGACAGGACAGTGTCAAGATCCGGGTAAAGTTTTTAAAGGTAAAAAAATGGCTGGCCATATGGGGCAGGTCTGTGTAACAACACAAAATATTGAGGTTGTTTCTACAGATGTTGAACGTGGTTTAATTTTAGTGCGTGGTGCTGTTTCTGGTTCTAAAGGCGCTTGGATTTTGGTGCGTGATGCTGTAAAGAAACGTCTTCCTGATACTGCACCTAAACCTGCTGGTATTCGCCATCTTGCGAAGGATAAAACTGAAATGGTTACTCCGGTATTGGAAACCTCTGAAGTTGAGGGAGCCGAATAATGGATCTTGTAATTAAAACCCTTGATGGTAATGAAGCCGGCAAGTTAAAAGTTTCTGAGGCTATCTTTGATCTTGCTCCACGTGAAGATGTTTTGCAGCGTGTTATTCGTTGGCAGCTTGCACGTCGTCAGCAGGGGACTCATCAATCACAAGGACGGTCTGATGTGTCGCGAACAGGGGCAAAGATGTTTAAACAAAAAGGAACTGGACGTGCTCGACACTCATCTGCTCGTGCACCACAGTTCCGAGGTGGTGGTAAGGCGCATGGTCCGGTTGTCCGTAGCCATGCACATGATCTTCCTAAAAAGATTCGTGCGCTTGGGGTGCGTCTTGCTTTATCCGCAAAATTAAAGGCGAATGATTTAATTGTCGTTGATGATTTGAGTATTAAAGATGCTAAAACAAAAATGCTTGTTTCTTGTTTTTCTAAACTTGGGTTTGATAATGCTCTTTTAATTGGTGGCAAGGAAATAGATATTACTTTTTTTCGTGCAGCATCTAATATCCCTAATATCGATATTTTGCCAATTCAAGGGATTAATGTTTATGATATTTTGCGTCGCAGTAAACTTGTTTTATCAAAAGCAGCTGTTGAGGCTCTTGAGGAGCGTTTTAAATGACAGATCTTCGCCATTATGATATAATTATTAGTCCAGTTATTACTGAAAAGTCGACTATGATTTCTGAGTATAATCAAGTTGCTTTTAATGTCGCGCCGAAGGCGACAAAGCCTGAGATTAAGGCAGCTGTTGAGGCAATTTTTAGTGTAAAAGTTAAAGCAGTTAACACGATAGTCCGTAAGGGTAAAGTGAAGCGTTTCAAAGGCACTGTTGGTCGGCAGAGTGATGTAAAGAAAGCGATCGTGACCCTGGCTAGGGGTCAGTCTATCGACGTTTCGACAGGTCTTTAAAGAGGCTCGGAGATAAGAATAATGGCACTTAAGAACTTTAATCCAACTACGCCCGGGCAGCGTCAGCTTGTTATTGTAGATCGTTCCTGCCTTTATAAGGGTAAGTCTGTAAAAACGCTGACTGAAGGTTTGTCGTCAAAAGGCGGGCGTAATAATCATGGTCGTGTTACTGCCCGTTTTCAAGGTGGTGGTCATAAGCGCAGCTATAGGCTTGTTGATTTTAAGCGTTTTAAACGTGATATTGCTGCGAAAGTTGAGCGTTTGGAATACGATCCAAATCGTACTGCTTTTATTGCGTTAATACGCTACGAAGATGGCCAATTAAGTTATATTCTTGCACCACAACGTCTTGGTATAGGTGATTCTATTATTGCTGGTTTGAGTGTTGATGTTAAGCCAGGGAATGCTATGCCGCTTGGTAATATGCCTGTGGGTACAATTATTCATAATGTTGAGATGAAGCCTGGAAAAGGTGGTCAGATTGCACGTTCAGCTGGTGCTTATGCGCAGTTGGTTGGACGAGATCAAGGGATGGTTATTCTTCGTCTTAATTCTGGGGAGCAGCGTTTGGTGTCTAGTCGCTGTTTTGCAACCGTTGGTGCGGTTTCAAATCCTGATCACGGAAACATTAATGATGGGAAGGCAGGAAGATCACGTTGGCGTGGTAGACGTCCACATGTCCGTGGTGTTGCTATGAATCCAGTTGATCATCCACATGGTGGTGGTGAGGGTCGTACATCGGGGGGGCGTCATCCGGTGTCTCCTTGGGGTAAACCTACGAAGGGTAAGCGTACGCGCTCCAATAAAGTCACTGATAAATTTATTATGCGTACGCGTCATCAGCGCAAGAAATGAGAAAGGTAGTCTGAAGTGGTTCGTTCAGTTTGGAAAGGTCCGTTTGTTGACGGCTATCTTCTTGGAAAAGCAGAAAAGGTCCGTGCGAGTGGGCGTAATGAAGTTATTAAAATATGGAGTCGTCGCTCTACTATTTTACCACAGTTTGTTGGTTTGACTTTTGGTGTTTACAACGGCAATAAGCATATTCCTGTTTCTGTTTCTGAAGAGATGGTTGGGCATAAGTTTGGTGAGTTCGCTCCTACCCGAACTTATTATGGGCATGGTGCAGATAAAAAAGCGAAGAGGAAGTAGGAATGGGAAAAGATAAGGTTCCCCGCCAGCTTAAAGATAATGAGGCGAGGGCTGTTGCCCAGATGATTCGTGTTAGTCCGCAAAAACTTAATTTGGTTGCTGCGATGATTCGTGGTAAGAGAGTTAATGTGGCACTAGCTGATTTGACATTTTCACGTAAACGTATTGCTGTGACTGTCAAAAAAGCACTTGAATCAGCGATTGCAAATGCAGAGAATAACCACGATCTTGATATTGATTCGCTGGTTGTTGCAGAAGCTTACGTTGGTAAGTCGGTAGTGATGAAGCGTTTTCATGTTCGCGGTCGTGGACGTGCTAGTCGGATTGAACGTCCGTTTTCGCATCTTACTATTATTGTTCGTGAAGTTACCGAAAAAGTGGAGGCCGCATAATGGGTCAGAAGATCAATCCAATAGGACTTCGTCTTGGAGTTAATCGGACTTGGGATTCCCGTTGGTATGCTGACAGTGGTGAATATGGACGTCTTCTTCATGAGGATTTAAGAATTCGTTTGTACGTGCTTGAAGAGTTGAAACAAGCCGCTATTTCTAAGGTTGTCATTGAGCGTCCTCATAAAAAGTGCCGTGTAACGATTTATTCAGCGCGTCCTGGTTTGATTATTGGCAAAAAGGGTGCTGATATAGAAAAGCTTCGTCGTAAGCTTTCAGAAATGACTAATGCTGAAACTTCGTTGAATATTGTAGAGATACGTAAACCGGAAATTGATGCGACGATTATAGCGCAATCAATTGCTCAGCAGTTAGAACGTCGTGTTGCTTTTCGGCGTGCAATGAAACGGGCAGTTCAATCAGCTATGCGTCTTGGAGCAGAAGGTATTCGTATTAATTGTTCTGGTCGTCTTGGTGGTGCTGAAATTGCTCGTATGGAGTGGTATCGTGAAGGTCGTGTTCCACTTCATACCTTGCGTTCTGATGTTGATTACGGTACAGCAGAAGCTAAAACTGCTTATGGTATTTGCGGTGTTAAAGTTTGGGTCTTTAAGGGAGAGATTCTCGAGCATGACCCTATGGCTTCAGAACGTCGTGCTACGGAAGCTGATAATTCTGGTTCCTCGTCAAATCGTCGCCGCGAAAATGCTTAGTTTTTGTGATTAAACTAAAGTTTGGAGTAGAGAGCAATGTTGCAGCCAAAGCGCACAAAATTCCGTAAACAGTTTAAGGGCCGTATTCACGGTGCTTCGAAGGGTGGTACGGGTTTAAATTTCGGTGCTTACGGTTTGAAGGCTGTTGAGCCGGAGCGGATTACTGCTCGTCAAATTGAAGCAGCACGTCGTGCGATTACACGTTATATGAGGCGTTCTGGTCGTGTATGGATTCGTATTTTTCCGGATCTTCCGGTTACATCTAAGCCGACTGAAGTTCGTATGGGTAAAGGCAAGGGAAGTGTTGATTATTGGGCAGCTCGTGTTGCGCCTGGGCGTATCATGTTTGAGCTTGATGGGGTTTCTGAGGATGTGGCGCGTGAAGCGCTGAGGTTGGGCGCTGCAAAGTTGCCTATTAAAACACGTTTCATCCAACGTATTGCTGAATAAAGAGGTTAAGCGATGAGAGCCATGGAGTTACGGGCGCAAACGCTCGACCAAATAAAAGATGAATTGGCTAAGTTAAAGAAAGAGCAGTTTAATTTGCGCTTTCAGAAAGCAACTGGCCAATTGGAAAAGACTGCACGTGTTAGGCAAGTTCGTCGTGATATTGCGCGTGTTAAAACTTTTCTTCGTCAGAAGATAAACGAAAGTAAGGTTTAAGGAAATAAGAGATGCCTAAACGCATTTTGCAGGGAGTCGTCGTTAGTGACAAGAGCGATAAGACTGTTGTTGTTAAAGTAGAGCGTCGTTATTCTCATCCGCTTCTTAAAAAAACTGTTCGACAGTCTAAAAAGTATAAGGCACATGACGAGAACAATCAGTTCAAGATTGGGGATCAAATTTCTATTCAGGAATCTAAACCAATTTCGAAAGATAAACGTTGGATTGTTGTTAAAAGCAGTGTAGCGTAGTTAATTAGGTTTATTGTTTTAAAATTTTACAGCGGTTCTATTTTCGTTTGTAGATTTGAGGGCAGTAGCTTTATCGTTGTTTGGCAGGCAAGTTCTGGGGTGTTAAAAGCACCACCGGATATAAATATTAAGAGAAGGTGGCCAGTCATGATTCAGATGCAAACAAACCTCGATGTTGCTGATAATTCCGGTGCTCGTCGTGTCATGTGCATCAAGGTGTTGGGCGGTTCAAAGCGAAAATATGCTTCGGTCGGCGACATTATTGTTGTTTCGGTCAAGGATGCTATTCCTCGTGGCCGTGTTAAAAAGGGTGATGTGATGAAAGCTGTGGTGGTTCGTACTGCTAAGGATATTCGTCGCACAGATGGTAGTGTCATTCGTTTTGATAGTAATGCTGCTGTTTTAGTGGATAACAAAAAAGAGCCGATCGGTACACGTATCTTTGGACCAGTTCCTCGCGAACTTCGTGGTAGGAATCATATGAAGATCATTTCGCTCGCTCCTGAAGTGTTATAAGGAGTGCGTATTATGCAGAAGATTCGAAAAGGTGATAAAGTTGTTGTTTTATCCGGTAAGGATAAAGGATCTAGTGGTGAAGTAATTAAGGTAAATCCGAAAGAGAATAAGGCTTTTGTTCGTGGGATTAATATGATTAAACGTCATCAGCGTCAGACACAAAAGCAAGAGGCTGGAATTGTTTCTAAAGAAGCTCCGATTCATTTATCTAATTTGGCGATTGCTGATCCTAAAGATGGTAAGCCTACGCGTGTAGGTTTTCGTATGAATGCAGATGGTAATAAGGTTCGTTTTGCCAAGCGTTCGGGAGAGTTGATTAATGGCTGAGGAAAAACAAACGCCGCGCATGAAGACGCATTATTTTGAAGTAGTTCGTAAGATTCTTCAAGAGAAGTTTAATTATAAGAATGTAATGCAAATTCCACGGGTTGATAAAATTGTACTTAATATGGGGATTGGTGAAGCAACTGCTGATTCTAAAAAGCCGTCTATTGCTGTTGAGGATTTGGGGTTAATAGCAGGTCAGAAGGCTGTTATTACGCGTGCCCGTAATTCTATTGCAACCTTTAAAGTCCGTGAGGGAATGCCACTTGGAGCTAAGGTTACGTTGCGTAAAGATCGTATGTTTGAGTTTTTGGATCGTCTTGTTACGATTGCACTTCCGCGGGTTCGTGACTTTCGTGGTCTGAACCCAAAAAGCTTTGATGGCCGTGGTAATTTTGCTATGGGTATTAAAGAGCACATTGTTTTTCCAGAAATCAACTATGATAAAGTTGATCAAATTTGGGGAATGGATATTATCGTTTGTACGACAGCAAAAACGGATGATGAGGCACGTGAATTGTTACGTGCTTTTAATTTTCCTTTTCGTTCGTAACGGCAGACAGAGCGAGGTAAGATTATGGCCAAAGTAAGTGCTGTTGAAAAAAATAAGCGTCGTGAGGTGATGGTAAAACGTTATGCTGCGCGTCGTGCACGTTTAAAAGCAATAGTTATGGATCAAAAGGTTTCGCTTGAAGAGCGTTTTAAAGCTTCTGTTCAATTGGCGGAATTGCCGCGTAACTCTGCAAGAGTTCGTGTTCGTAATCGCTGTGAGGTTTCAGGGCGTCCACGGGCTTATTATCGTAAGTTAAAAATGTCGCGGATTGCTTTGCGTGAGCTTGGTTCTATAGGCCATATTCCTGGTATTATTAAATCTAGTTGGTGAGAGGAGATTACTCAATGTCTATGTCAGATCCTCTTGGTGATATGTTAACCCGTATTCGTAATGCACTTGGTCGTAAAAAAGGTAAAGTCGCTACACCTGCATCTAAACTTCGTGCGCGTGTTCTTGATGTTCTTCAATCTGAAGGCTATATTCGTGGATATAATCAAGTCGATTTAGGTGATGGAAAATCTAAAATTGAAATTGAATTGAAATATTTTGAAGGGTTATCTGCTATTCGTGAAATTTCACGTGTTTCAAAGCCTGGTCGTCGTGTCTATGTTTCTGCTAAGTCCCTTCCTCAAGTGGCAAATGGTCTTGGTATTTCGATTTTGTCAACTTCTAAGGGAGTTATGGCGGATTATGAGGCGCGTGAACAAAATGTTGGTGGAGAGCTTCTTTGTCGTGTTTTCTAATTTATATCAAGAAAACAGAAGAAAAATAGGTTAGAACAATGTCTCGTATTGGAAAAAAGCCCATTTCAGTTCCTGTTGGGGTTACTGCGACTGTTGAAGGTCAGGTGGTTAAGGCGAAAGGTCCCAGAGGTGAACTGAGTTACGTTGTAAATGACGAAGTCTTGGTCAGGTTTGAAGGAAATGTTATATTAGTTTCGCCGCGAGATCAGTCAAAAGATGCGCGCTCTAAATGGGGTATGTCACGCTCAATGATTGAAAATATTTTTTGTGGTGTAAAGGATGGTTTTGAAAAGAAGCTGGAGATCAACGGAGTTGGTTATCGTGCTGCTTTGCAGGGAAGGGATGTTCAGCTGTCGTTAGGGTTTTCGCATGATGTGATTTATAAAGTGCCATCGGGAGTTACTGTAACAGTTCCTAAACCTACAGAAATTGTTGTTTCTGGAATTGATAAGCAGCAAGTTGGGCAGGTTGCAGCAGAAATTCGCGAATACCGTAGTCCAGAGCCTTACAAAGGTAAAGGCGTTAAGCATGCAGATGAACCTATCTTCCGTAAAGAAGGTAAAAAGAAGTAAGGATTTTGTATTATGCTTTCATCTAAGGACATTATCCAACATCGTGCGCGGCGTGTTCGTCGTAGACTTAAAATGGTTTCTAGTGGTCGTCCGCGGCTTAGTGTATATCGTTCAAATCAGAACATTTATGCTCAAATTATTGATGATTCGCATGGCTATACGCTTGTTTCGGCATCTACCCTTGAAGGTGATTTAAAAAAATCGTTAAAAAGTAGTGCTGGTAAAGAGGCAGCTTCTGCTGTTGGTAAATTAATTGCTGAACGTGCGAAAGAAGCCGGTGTTCATGAGGTGGTTTTTGACCGTGGAGCATATGTTTACCATGGTAGAGTAAAGGCTTTGGCTGAGGCTGCTCGTGAAGGTGGCTTAAACTTCTAAAATATTTTATTCAGAATTTTGAATAAGGAGATTTTAGAATGTTTCGTGTAAGTTCCTCTCGTTTTGTGATGGAACTTTGTTAGCGTTATTCCGGAAAAGAAAAAGGAATGAGGAATGGCACAAAAAGAACGTGGTGAGCGAGATGAACGTGAGAGTGAATTTGTCGATAGGCTTGTTCATATCAATCGTGTTGCTAAAGTTGTGAAGGGTGGTCGTCGTTTTGGCTTTGCTGCTCTTGTTGTTGTTGGAGATCAAAAAGGACGTGTAGGTTTTGGTCATGGTAAGGCACGTGAGGTTCCAGAGGCAGTTCGTAAAGCTACAGAAGCTGCAAAGCGTGGAATGATTTATGTTCCGCTTCGGTCTGGGCGTACATTGCATCATGATCTTGAGGGTTTTCACGGAGCCGGTCGTGTTTTGTTGCGTTCAGCTTCTGCTGGTACTGGTATTATTGCTGGTGGGGCGATGCGTGCTATTTTTGAAACTCTTGGTGTACAGGATGTCGTTGCAAAATCAATGGGTTCATCCAATCCTTATAACGTTGTACGTGCAACATTTGATGCGTTAAAAAATCAAATGCACCCTAGAGATGTGGCAGCTCAACGTGGTATAAAATATTCGACTTTGCAGGCACGTCGTCGACATTTAATTGATGCAGAAGGTTAGTTTCTGAGATTATCAGAGAAGGAATTAGGGAATGGTTCAGAAAAAATCTCAGAGTGGCAGAACTATAACAGTAGAGCAGATTGGAAGTCCAATTCGGAATTCGCGAATACAGCGGGCGACTTTGAAAGGGCTCGGATTGAATAAAATGCGGAGACAGTGTGTTTTAGAGGATACATCGTGTGTGCGGGGTATGGTTGCCAAGGTTCAGCATCTTGTTCGCGTTATAGATGAAGATTAAAGGTTGCGGGAGTATAAAATATGAAACTCAATGAACTACGTAATCGCGAAGGTGCAACAAAAAATCGTAAACGTGTTGGGCGTGGTATTGGTTCAGGTATAGGGAAAACGGGTGGTCGTGGTGTAAAAGGGCAAAAATCACGTTCTGGTGTTTCGCTTAATGGTTTTGAAGGTGGGCAAATGCCTATCTATCGTCGTTTGCCAAAGCGTGGATTTAAGAATTTTTTTTCTAAAACCTATAACGAAGTTTCGTTAGGGCGTATTCAGTTAGCAATTGATGTTGGTAAGTTGAATATTGAAAAGCCTGTTGATATTATTGCATTGAAAGAGGCGGGTATCATTCGTCGTGTGAAGGATGGAGTGCGTCTTCTCTCTGATGGCGAGTTAAAAACAAAGATTATCTTTCATGTTTCTGGTGCTTCTGAGGCTGCTCGTATGAAGATTGAAAAAGTGGGTGGTCAAATTGTTTTTCCTGAGGCTATTCGGTGATTTATTTTGATCTGGATGGTATTCTAGAGAGGTGTGTATATTTCCTTTGAGGATATCTTTGGTGGAGAGTTATTTAAGTTTTTCATTTATTTCTGTATGACAGTATGGTTTTTTAAAGTTATACTCCTATGATTTAAAGAACTGGAGTGGGGACTGGAGACGTTTTATGGCATCAGCAGCAGAGCAATTTGCTTCCAATATAAACTTTGGTACTTTTTCACGTGCAACGGAATTAAAAAAACGCATTTGGTTTACTCTGGCTGCGCTTCTTGTTTATCGTTTTGGTACTTATATTTCTCTTCCTGGTATCAATATAGATTCTTTACGGCAGACGTTGGAACATCATGCATCTGGTGTTTTAGGACTATTTAATATGTTTGCTGGAGGTGCTGTTGGGCGTATGGCAATTTTTGCATTGGGAATTATGCCATATATATCGGCGTCAATTATTGTGCAGTTGCTAACCTCAGTTATTCCTTCGTTGGAGACTCTCAAAAAAGAGGGGGAAATAGGACGTAAGGTTATTAATCAGTATACTCGCTATGTAACAGTAGTATTGGCGATTCTACAAGCCTTTGGTCTTGCAGTTGCACTTGAAACAGGTATAGGAACAGGGCTTCAAATTGTTGTGGAGCCGGGTCTTATGTTCCGTATTTCTTCTGTTATTACACTTGTTGGTGGGACGATGTTTTTGATGTGGCTTGGTGAACAAATCACGTCACGCGGTGTTGGTAATGGAGTTTCTCTTATCATTTTTACAGGAATTGTGGCTAACCTGCCTTCGACTTTTGCTCAACTTTTGACTGCTCATAGTCAGGCTGATTTATCGACTTTTTTGTTAATAGGAATTCTTTTTATTGCAATTTCTGTTATAGGGATTATTGTTTTTGTAGAGCGTGCGCAGCGGCGAATTCTTATTCAGTATCCGAAACGCCATGTTGGTAATCAAATGTTTCAAGGTGATATGTCTCATCTTCCTTTAAAACTGAATACTGCCGGTGTTATTCCACCAATTTTTGCTTCATCTTTGTTGTTGTTGCCTGCAACTATTAATAACTTTTCCGACAAAATGCCACAGTGGATTCAAAGCATTTCTTATTCTCTTGGTCATGGACAGCCACTTTATATGATCGTCTATGCGCTTTTAATGGCGTTTTTTTGTTTTTTTTATACGGCTATTGTATTTAATCCAAGTGATACAGCAGACCAATTGAAAAAGCACTCTGGTTTTATTCCTGGAATTCGTCCTGGTGAGCGTACAGCTGAATATATTGATTATGTTTTGACACGTATTACTGTTGTGGGGGCTATTTATATTATCTTGGTTTGTTTGTTACCTGAATTTATGATATCTGCCCTACAGGTTCCTTTTTATCTTGGGGGAACATCCTTGTTAATTGTGGTTACTGTGACGCTTGATACAGTTGCTCAAATTCAGGGATATCTTGTTGCGCACCAATATGAAGGGTTGATTAAAAAATCAAAACTTCGTGGAGGTAAAAGGAATCGATGAGAGTTATTCTTTTAGGTCCCCCAGGGGCTGGAAAAGGTACACAGGCTAAAATGTTGGCTGAGGAGTATCATATTCCTCAGTTGTCAACAGGCGATATGTTACGGGAAGTTATTGCCAGAGAGACAGAAATTGGCAAAAAAGCTAAAACTATTATAAGTTCTGGTGCTTTGGTTTCTGATAGTGTTGTTAATCAAATTGTATCAGATCGAATTGACGAAAGTGATTGTGTAAACGGTTTTGTCTTGGATGGATATCCAAGAACTGTGGGGCAGGCAGAAGCCTTGCAACAGATTATGCAGTCAAAAAATATGCAGCTTGATGCTGTTATCGAATTGAATGTTGATGAAAATGCGTTGATTGAACGTGTGGAGAAACGCGTTCAAGAAACAATAACTGCTGGTGGGCAAGTCCGTTCAGATGATAATCCTGTTGCTTTTGCGAAGCGATTAGTGGAATATCATGAGAAAACAGCTCCCTTATCTAAATTTTATTTGGAAAGGGGATTATTGAAGGTCGTTGATGGAATGATTGATGTTGCGGAGGTATCACGCATGATTAGAAAATTTCTTTAATAAGGAATTTTTTAGAAATAGATAAAAGTGTTGACTTTTTTGATGAAATCTATCAAAAAGTGCTTTAATATTTCAGTAAAATAATGGAACTCGGAGTGTATTTATACCGAGCCATTTTTTTCTGTAAGGTATATCAGGTATTTTATGGTTAATTGTTAATATAATCAAGGAGAATAGGCGTGGCTCGTATTGCTGGCGTCAATATCCCAACGAATAAGCGTGTAATTATTGCGCTTCAATATATCCATGGGATTGGACCAAAATTTGCTCAAGAAATTACTAAAAAAGTTGGTATTCCTATAGGGCGCCGTGTGCATGAACTTTCGGATGCAGAGGTGTTGCAGATTCGTGAGGCGATAGATCAAGGCTATCAAGTTGAGGGAAACCTCCGTCGTGAGGTCGCTATGAATGTTAAGCGTTTGATGGACCTTGGTTGTTATCGTGGTTTGCGTCATCGCCGCTCTCTGCCTGTTCGTGGGCAGCGCACACATACAAACGCGCGCACGCGTAAGGGGCCAGCTAAGGCAATTGCTGGTAAGAAAAAGTGAGATTCTTTTTTAGAAAGGGATTCTTATTTTAAAATATTCTGTTTCTTGTTAAAGTTTTTTAGCAAGAACGAGGAAGGTGGAGCTGCTGGTGTTACGGCAGTGAGGAGATCAGTGAAAGGAAGACTATGGCCAAAGAAGCCACACGTGTTCGTCGTCGCGAGCGCAAAAATATTTCATCAGGTGTTGTGCATATCAATTCAACATTTAACAATACAATGATTACCATTACTGATGCTCAGGGGAACACAATCGCGTGGTCATCTGCTGGTGCTCAGGGATTTAAAGGTTCACGCAAATCTACGCCTTTTGCTGCTCAGGTTGCTGCAGAAGATTGTGCTAGAAAAGCACAGGAACATGGTATGCGTTCATTAGAAGTGGAAGTTTGTGGTCCTGGATCGGGACGTGAGTCTGCTTTGCGTGCGTTACAAGCTGTTGGTTTTGTCATTACTTCCATTCGTGATGTAACACCAATTCCTCATAACGGATGTCGTCCGCGAAAAAGGCGGCGTGTTTAGTTGGGTATTGTTTTTTGTTGTCAGAGTCTTCTCTGATGTTCATATTGGTCGTTACGATTGAATGGTAGCGAAACTAAAGAATGGGAATAAAAATATGATCCAGAAAAACTGGCAGGAACTCATTAAACCCAATAAGGTTGAGTTTTGTACACATGATAATCCAAACATCTCGAGTGTGATAGCAGAGCCTCTTGAGCGTGGTTTTGGCTTAACATTGGGGAATGCGCTTCGTCGTGTGTTATTGTCATCGCTTCGTGGTGCCGCGATTACCGCTGTACAGATTGATGGTGTCTTACACGAATTTTCATCAATTCCGGGTGTTCGTGAGGACGTTACAGATATTATTCTTAATATCAAGGAAGTTGCACTTCGTATGGAAGAAGAGGGGCCTAAACGTGTCGTTCTTTCTAAGGAAGGGCCAGGTGTTGTGAGAGCTGGAGATATCAGTACCGTTGGAGATATGGAGATTCTAAATCCAGAACATGTGATCTGTACTCTTGATGAGGACGCTGAAATTCGGATGGAGTTTATTGTTAGTACAGGGAAGGGGTATGTTCCATCTGATCGCAATTTCGTTGATGATACACGAATAGGTCTTATCCCAGTTGACAGTCTTTATTCACCAATTCGTAAAGTGTCTTATAAAGTAGAAAATACACGTGAAGGGCAGGTTCTGGATTATGATAAATTAACCCTCACAATTGAAACCAATGGTGCTGTTAATGGAGAAGATGCTGTTGCTTTTGCAGCGCGTATTCTTCAAGATCAATTATCGTTGTTTGTTAATTTTGAGGAACCGCAGAAGCAAACTGTTGAAGAGTCTGATTCGGATCTTGCTTTTAATCCTGCACTTCTCAAAAAGGTGGATGAATTAGAACTTTCAGTCCGTTCGGCAAATTGTCTTAAGAATGATAATATTGTTTATATTGGTGATCTTATTCAAAAGACAGAATCTGAAATGCTTCGAACACCAAATTTTGGACGAAAGTCGTTAAATGAGATTAAAGAGGTTTTGGCATGTATGGGTTTGCATCTTGGTATGGAAGTTTCTGCATGGCCGCCTGAGAACATTGATGATCTTGCTAAACGTTATGAAGATCAATATTAAAATTTAGAACTTAAGGAGAGGGCCATGCGCCATAGTAAGTCAGGCCGCAAGTTGAACCGGACTGCCAGTCACCGTAAAGCAATGTTTGCTAATATGGCGGTTTCGCTGATTGAGCATGAGCAGATTGTAACAACGCTTCCAAAGGCTAAAGAAATTCGTCCTATTGTTGAGAAGTTAGTGACGCTCGGTAAACGCGGAGGTTTGCACGCACGTCGACAAGCAATTTCTGCACTTCGTGATGCAGGAAAAGTTGCAAAATTATTCGATACGCTTGCGCCGCGTTATGCATCACGCAACGGTGGATATTTGCGCATTATGAAGGCAGGTTTTCGTACAGGTGATAATGCTCCCATGGCTGTTATAGAATTTGTCGATCGTGATGTTGATGCGAAGGGGACTGTAGATCGTGGGTGCACAGAAGATACTGCAAATGAAAAAGCAGTTTCTTCATAAAGATTAAAGTATTTTCTGTCTGTTGAATTTTAGAGAACCGCTTTTCCAGAGCGGTTTTTTTATGTGCATTTTGATCGGTTTTGTTCAAGAGATAAACATCGAGAAAAGATTACAAAATATTGAATTATTTGATTTTTATCATATTTATTGCTCAAATAGTTGTTTTTCTTTTTCATTATAATATTAATAGATATACTTAGGTTATAAAGGATGAGGGATTTCTTATCCTCTTAAGATTAAAGAGTGAGTTAGTTTTAAAGGAGTGAGTAATGAGATATTCTCTTTTGGCGTGGTTTTTTTTTGCTATTATGAGTATGACACAGATATTCTTTCATCGTGCATATGCTCAAATTCCGCAAACACAAAAAGAAATCACTCTTTCCTTTGCTCCTTTAGTTAAAAAGACGATTCCATCTGTTGTAAATATTTATGCAGCTCGACAGATTAGAGCACGTTCACCTTTTGAAGGAGATCCATTTTTTGAGCAATTTTTTAGCCGTTTTCAAAATAATCTACCTGTACGGAAACAATCTTCACTAGGGTCTGGGGTAATTGTTGATTCGCGTGGTTTAGTCGTTACAAATTACCACGTTATTAAGGATGCCAACGAAATTAAAGTTGCTCTTTCTGATGGACGGGAATTTGAGAGTAAGGTTATGCTAAAAGATGAAGCAACGGATATTGCTGTGCTTGAGATTGATGCAAAAGGTGCGCAGTTTCCTGTACTTCCTTTGGGAAATTCTGATGCAGTTGAAGTTGGTGATCTTGTTTTAGCAATTGGTAATCCTTTTGGTGTTGGTCAAACGGTTACAAGTGGTATTGTTTCAGCGCAAGCACGTACACGTGTTGGTATTTCTGATTTTGACTTTTTTATTCAAACAGATGCTGCCATTAATCCAGGAAATTCTGGTGGTGCTTTGATTGATATGAAAGGACAGTTAATCGGGATTAATACGGCTATTTATTCGCGTTCAGGTGGTTCTGTAGGGATTGGTTTTGCTATTCCAGCGAATCTTGTAAAAGTGATGCTTGATACTGTTAGACGTGGTGGGAAGTATTTTGTGCCACCTTATATTGGTGCATCTTTTCAAAATGTTACATCTGATATTGCAGGTGGTTTAGGTTTAGAGCGCCCCCATGGTGCTCTTGTTATTGAAGTTATCAAAGACAGTCCTGCTGCAAAAGCAGATTTGAAAGTAGGAGATGTTATTTTGAGCGTACAGGGGGTGCGCGTTGATAACCCAGATAGTCTTGGATATCGTTTAATGACAGCTGGTATTGGGAACACTCTTGTTTTAGAGTATTTACGAAGTGGAAAAGTTTTAAAGACGGAAATAACTGTTGCATCAATATCAGAATCTGCATTTTTGAAATCTGAAAAAATTGTTGATGGAGGTCCTCTTTCTGGTGCTGAAGTATTAGATTTAACACCGCAAAATAGTCAACGTTTTCATCTTCCTATATCTGCAAGAGGTGTTGTGATTACCAATCTTGATGAGATGAGCAATGCAGCTGGAATTTTTCGTCCAGGGGATATCTTACGTGTTGTTAATGGCCATAAAATTCAAACAGTTAGACAATTGAAAAAGATTCTTATGCAAGGTCGTCAAAATATGTGGCAATTGGAATATGAACGTGATGGTATGTATATTCGTCAGTTTATTCGCTGAGGTTTTTTTTGAATAAAGATTTTTTTACTTCGTCTTTTGATCTCCAAGTTAATAAGAGTCGGCCACTTGCAGAAAGAATGCGTCCTCATTCTCTCAATGATGTGATGGGACAAAATCATTTGTTTGGAGAGAAAGGGATGCTCTCGCGTATGCTGGCAGTTGGCTCCATGAGCTCGATGATTTTTTGGGGACCACCAGGGACAGGGAAAACAACGGTTGCGCGTTTGTTAGCACTTGAAACGAATTTCGCTTTTGAGCAAGTTTCTGCTATTTTTACTGGGGTTTCTGAGCTTAAGAAGATTTTTGAAGTTGCTCGAGCGCGTTTTATGTCTGGATGTCAAACACTTCTGTTTGTTGATGAGATCCATCGATTTAATCGTGCACAGCAGGATAGCTTTCTTCCCGTTATGGAAGATGGTACTATCATTCTTATAGGTGCAACAACTGAAAATCCTTCATTTGAGCTTAATGCTGCTCTTCTTTCTCGTGCCCGTGTTTTGACATTTCTTCCGCATGATAATAAAAGTTTGGGTATGCTTTTGAATCGTGCTGAAGAAGTGGAAGGAAAGCGCCTTCCTTTAGATGATGATGCGCGAGATGTTTTGATAGGGATGTCTGATGGTGATGCTCGGGTGGCATTAACATTGGCAGAGGAAGTTTGGTGTGTCGCACGACCGGGGGAGATATTGGATACTGTTGCTTTGCGAGAAATCGTTCAGCGTCGCGCACCGATTTATGATAAAGGGCGAGATGGACACTATAATCTCATTTCAGCACTGCATAAGTCCGTTCGTGGATCTGATCCTGATGCGGCTCTTTATTATTTAGCACGTATGTTTGATGCCGGTGAAGATCCTCTCTATATTGGGCGAAGATTGGTTCGTATGGCTGTTGAAGATGTTGGTTTGGCGGATCCGCAAGCTCTTGTCATTTGTAATGCCGCCAAAGATGCTTATCATTATTTAGGTTCACCAGAGGGAGAATTGGCTTTGGCGCAAGCATGTCTTTATGTTGCAACAGCGCCGAAATCAAATGCAACATATCTCGCATATAAAGCAGCTATGCATTGTGCACGTAAAAATGGTTCTTTGCCTCCCCCTAAACACATCCTTAATGGGCCTACAAAATTTATGAAGGAAGAAGGATATGGGCATGGTTATCGTTATGACCATGATGAACCAGATGCTTTTTCAGGACAGGAATATTTTCCTGAAAAACTTGGGCGTCAGAGCTATTATCAACCACGAGCACGTGGTTTTGAGCGTGAGATTGGCAAGCGGCTTGCGTGGTGGAAGCAATTGCGCCAAAAACGAGCCAAGTAAGAATGAAATTTTAATTGCGAAAAGACTTTTTATTGGTCTTGAGCTTATTTTTCATCCGTTATGTAATTATCGTTCTATTAATGATTTGTATTATGTCTCTTATTGTTTCTCGTAGAGTAAAAAAATCTTTTTGTATGAAAATTCATATATTGCTTAAAACGCAAGCTTAAGAAATATTTGTCTCATTTTAATTGGTGGCTTGCTTTGTATTTGTGATTTCAGTTGTGCGTGGTTTACTGCGGTTTTGAGTGATAATGGATTTTGTGGGGGTATCAAGAGTAGGGGATTGGTGAAGAGGTTTGATCTTTTAAGTTTTTACGAAAGAATATGAGAGGTGCTGTGTATAAAGTACAGTATTGAGATTGTTTCTTTTCTAGAGGAAGGGATATAAAAGTACTCAGTTTTTCTCCTTTATAGACATGTGTTTTATTGCGATGTATTTTGTGTCATAAGATGGAAGGGATGGTAAATCCTTTTTTGGGCGGTAATGAGATGGTGTGGACATAATATGAGAATAGGAATAGAAATAGTCTGTGCAAATCTAAACTCAAGACTTTGGTTAAACTAAAATAACAGTGTAAACTAAAAGTTTGTTTATTATGAATCGATCAAGGATATAATCGTGGATAAAACAAAAGCTCTCGATGCGGCTCTCTCACAAATTGAACGTTCTTTCGGTAAAGGCTCAATTATGCGTCTTGGGCAAAAAGAGCAGGTTGTTGAAATTGAAACAGTTCCAACGGGCTCACTATCCTTGGATATTGCTTTGGGTATTGGTGGATTACCGAAGGGCCGTATTGTTGAGATTTATGGACCAGAAAGTTCTGGAAAGACGACATTGGCTCTTCATGCTATTGCTGAAGCACAGAAAATTGGTGGAATTTGTGCTTTTATCGATGCCGAGCATGCTCTTGATCCTATTTATGCGCGTAAGCTTGGTGTTGATTTAGAAAATTTGTTTATTTCTCAACCAGATACTGGTGAACAGGCACTGGAAATTACAGAAACATTAGTGCGTTCTGGTGCTGTGGATGTGCTTGTTGTTGATTCTGTAGCAGCTTTAACACCACGTGCAGAAATTGATGGCGAGATGGGTGATGCTTTACCTGGATTGCAAGCACGGTTAATGAGTAAAGCTTTGAGAAAATTAACTGCATCAATTTTCCGTTCTAATTGTATGGTGATCTTTATTAATCAAATTCGCATGAAAATTGGTGTAATGTTTGGTTCGCCTGAAACAACAACAGGTGGGAATGCTCTAAAATTTTATGCTTCTGTTCGTTTAGATATTCGTCGCATTGGATCCATTAAGGATCGGGATATGATTGTTGGCAATCAGACGCGTGTTAAAGTGGTGAAAAATAAATTGGCACCTCCATTCAAACAGGTTGAGTTTGATATTATTTATGGTGAAGGTATTTCCAAATTAGGTGAGTTGATTGATCTAGGGGTCAAAGTTGGTATTGTGGAAAAGTCTGGCTCGTGGTTCTCTTATAATTCTCAACGTTTAGGGCAGGGGCGAGAAAATGCAAAGCAGTTTTTACGTGAACACGCAGAAATAGCTACAGAGATTGAAATGGCTTTGCGTCAAAATGCTGGTTTGATTGCCATTGAATTATTAGAAAATGCAGGGTCAGAAGATACAGAAAGCGATGAAGTAATTTGATGGGAATGTTTTTTAAGTATAATTTCTTTATTTACAATTTTTCTGTTTTCGTTTGTTGTAGTTTCTAAATATAAGATTGCTTATTTCTGAGATTTTTCAAGTAAATACTTCACTCTTTGATTAAATTGACTCCAGGTATGGCAAAGAGGATATTTAATGAGGGTGGGTTTTGCTTTTATTGTTTTGTGCTGTATTCTGCAGGTGTCAATATGAATAGCGTTAATAGCATACGTTCAACTTTTCTAGAATATTTTCATCTGAATGGGCATAAAGTTCTTGCTTCTGGCCCACTTGTTCCGCGTAATGATCCCACACTCATGTTTACAAATGCAGGAATGGTGCAGTTTAAAAATGTTTTTACTGGACTCGAACAGCGCACCTATAAGCAGGCAACAACAGCACAAAAATGTGTCCGTGCGGGTGGAAAACATAATGATCTTGATAATGTTGGCTATACGGCACGCCATCATACATTTTTTGAGATGTTGGGTAATTTTTCTTTTGGTGATTATTTTAAAGAAGAAGCCATTTTTTTATCGTGGCATCTTTTAACGAAAGAATTTTGTCTGCCAAAAGAAAAATTGTTGGTGACAGTTTATCATAGTGATGATGTTGCTGCCAAATTATGGCGCAAAATCTCAGGTCTTCCAGACGAAAAAATTATCCGTATTGCGACGGCTGATAACTTTTGGGCAATGGGAGATACAGGTCCCTGCGGTCCTTGTTCAGAGATTTTTTATGATCATGGTGATAAAATCTGGGGTGGACAACCTGGCAGTATGGAAGAAGATGGTGATCGCTTTATTGAAATTTGGAATCTTGTCTTCATGCAGTATGAGCAGGTAAGTAAGGAGGAGCGTGTTGAATTGCCTCATCCTTCTATTGATACAGGAATGGGATTAGAGCGGATTGCTGCAGTTTTACAGGGTGTTCATGATAATTATGACATTGATCTTTTTCGTGCGTTAATTAATGCATCACAAGAGATAACAGGAGTTAAGGCAACAGGTGATTTTATTGCGAGCCATCGTATCATTGCTGATCATCTTCGCTCATCGGCATTTTTGATTGCTGATGGTGTTCTTCCTTCCAATGAAGGTAGGGGGTACGTTTTACGGCGTATTATGCGTCGTGCTATGCGTCATGCGCATCTTCTTGGGGCTAAAGAACCATTGATGTGGCGTCTTTTGCCTGCTTTGGTCTGCGAAATGGGACAGGCTTATCCTGAATTGGTGTGTTCTGAGTCTTTGATTTCCGAAACTTTAAAGTTAGAAGAAATGCGTTTTCAAAAAACTCTTGATCGAGGACTTAGTTTGTTAAATGAAGCAAGTACAGATCTTAAAGAAGGGGATCATTTTAATGGTGAAGTTGCTTTCAAACTTTATGATACCTATGGTTTTCCGCTTGATTTGACGCAGGATGTTTTGCGGCGTCGTGGAATATCTGTTGATGTTGACACCTTTGATAAAGCGATGAAACGTCAGAAAGAGGAAGCGCGTGCTCATTGGTCTGGTTCTGGTGAAGTTGTAACAGAGACGATTTGGTTTGCTCTTTGTGATCAAGTAGGGGCCACGGAGTTTTTGGGGTATGAAACAGAAACAGCCGAAGGCATTATTACAGCTCTTGTGCGTGATGGTAAAATTGTTGATCATATTTCTTCAGGGCAGAAAGCCATTCTTATTTTGAATCAAACACCTTTTTATGGTGAATCTGGTGGGCAGGTTGGTGATAGCGGTATCATTTCTGGTAAAAATTTTGTTTTTGAAGTGCATGACACTCAGAAAAAGTGTAATGGTGTTTTTATCCATATTGGAGAAGTTAAATCTGGTCAGGCAAAGACATCTGATTGTGTAGAACTAACGGTTGATTCCGTTCGTCGTAAAAAAATCCGTGCGAACCATTCTGCTACTCATTTATTACACAAAGCTTTACGTCAAGTGTTGGGAGCTTATGTTACACAAAAGGGTTCTCTTGTATCGCCGGATCGGTTACGTTTTGATTTTTCGCATCCTAAGCCCCTTTCTTTAGAAGAATTGAAAAAGATAGAAGATTTAGCAAATGACATTGTTTTGCAAAATAGTGATGTAACAACACGTCTTATGCTTGTGGATGATGCAATTTCTGAAGGAGCAATGGCGTTATTTGGTGAAAAATATAGTGATGAAGTGCGCGTTGTTTCTATGGGAAACCAGCTTGAGCAGGAAGCATTAAAAAGGCGTTGGTCAGTTGAGCTTTGTGGAGGGACACATGTGGAGAGAACGGGGGATATTGGTTTAATTCATATTGTTTCTGAAAGTTCTGTAGCGGCTGGAGTGCGTCGTATTGAAGCTTTAACAGGTACAGAAGCACGTCTTTATCTTCGTCGCCAAGATGAACGTATCCGTGAAATTGCTGATCTTTTTAAAACTTCTTATTGTGATGTGGAAGCACGTGTGCAGGCTTTACTTGATGATCGTCGTAAACTTGAAAAAGAGTTAAATGATGTACGCAAAAAAATGATGCTAAGTGGTGTGACAAGACAAGGCGGTCAAGAAGATATTACAATCATCAATGGTGTTTCTTTTATGGGACGGATTGTTAAAAATATTTCACCACGGGATCTTAAAGCGTTCGTGGATGCTGGAAAAAAACAGATTGGATCTGGGATAGTTGCTTTTATCAGCATTTCAGAGGATGACAAGGCGAGTGCTGTTGTCGGTGTTACTGATGATTTAACGAAGAAGTTAAATGCTGTTGATCTCGTTCGTATTCTTTCAAGTACTCTTGGCGGACAAGGTGGTGGTGGTCGTCCTGATATGGCTCAGGCTGGTGGTCCTGCAGGAAATAAGGCTGATGAGGCTCTTACGGCATTAAAAGCTTCTCTTAAAGGATAATTTCTGATTGGTTATTTGTTCTGCTTCGTTTCCTATCTTTTAAAAGAGAGGATTTTGTTGTTGAGACACGCTTTTTATACTTAAAGGTAGAGTGTTGCTCTATGATGCTATGGCTTCCTGCAAGGGAAATATATTTTCATCTCTTCCTTTTGTCGCTGGTTGATCGATTGTCAAGCCGCTGGGTTTTAAGAGTTTATAAAAGCGGCCACCTTTATTGATCAATTCCTGAAAGCTTCCTGTTTCAATTAAATGACTATGTTCTAGAAAAAGTACAACATCGGCATTGCATATTGTTGAAAGGCGATGTGCTATAATGAAGGTGGTACGGTTATGGCTTATGCAATCAAGGGCATTTTTTACGCGCCTTCTGTTTCGACATAAAGGGCACTTGTTGCTTCGTCTAAAATAAGAATGGGTGCATTTTTTCCAACCGCACGTGCTATTGCTAATCGTTGCTTTTCTCCACCTGACAATTGAGAGCCATGCTTGCCAACTATTGTGTCGTAACGATCAGCTTTTTTCAAAATAAAGTCATGAGCCGATGCTATTTTGCTGCTTCATACAGTTCTTCATTCGTTGTGGTTAGGTTTTCCTATTGAAATATTGTGGTGAATACTACGGTTGAAAAGACCAGCATCTTGAAATACTGTTGCTAAAGATTTGCGTAAGGATTCACGATTAACAAAGCGTATATTTATTCCGTCAATAGAGATATGTCCAAGTGTAGGTTCGTACACACGCCACAACAAATTGATTAATGTTGTTTTTCCAGTGCCGGTTGGTTCCACAATCGCAACAGTGTGTCCTGTATTCACTTCAAATGAAATATCAAAAACACCTTGAGAAGAATTTGGAAACTTATAGGTAACATGATGAAATTCTATTGCTCCCTTAACATTTTGGAGAGAAGGAAGATTTTTAGGTTCATTGATATGAAAAGTTGCGTTTTCCATTGCAAAAAATTCTTGGAGTTTTGCTTTTGAGGATACGATTAAATTAATAAAACTGCTCATTTGATCCAAGCGGTTAATCATTAATTGTGCAAATCCGATAAAAGCAATGACTTCACCTATTTGTAATAGGCCTTTTGCTACAAAAAAGGCTCCAAGTAGAAGGATAAAAACTATTGAAATTGTCGAGGCCATTCGGATTAGTCCACTCGCAAGAGCCCACCAATTGAAAACAGGGTTTTGTGCTTTAAGAAGATTGTTTATATGCTGATGCAATAGAGAAGTTTCTTCTTTTATTCGGTTATAACTTTGTAAAATAGAAACGTTCGTAATCGAATCGCTAATATGTTTAAAAAGATTATGGTGATAGCACTCTACAACGGGCTTGTCCGTCTTTTGTTTTTCGCATCACTAAACGTGCAATCAAGACATAGATGATAGCGAGCACAACCAACACTGTTGAAAGGCACAAACTCATGTTAAAGGCTATGGGAATGAGAACCAATAATGCGAAAAGAGTTGAGAGATGCTGACGCATAAAATCAAGCCATATGGTTGACATAGAGTCTACAGCGCGCAAAAGTATATGAAGAACGTTGGAAGTTCCGCGCTGTTGATGTCAAATTAAGGGCATGGCGATAAGACGTTCGAAAGATTCAGTTAAAACAGTTAAGCGGCGTTTATGTGCCAAGCGGTCAGCACTGCGAGCAACAAGGACATAAGCAATAATGTGAGAAAGACCAAAGCATCCCCAAATTGTGAGGGTAAGAACAATATCAGATTTTTCTGTCATGGAATCAATGACACGTCCAAATAAAATAGGTTCTGCGATGGCGATACAGGCCAATATAATATTCGCAATACAGTTTAAAACAGATGCACTTTTTTCTTTGTTTAAATAAGTAAGGACACGAGCATAGGTTTTGAATAAGGACACAGGTGATTATCTCCACGAGCTATCTTATAATTGTAATTGCTAGATTTTTAGTTAATAAAATTTAAACGGAAAGAAAATGCAATTTCGAATACTAACTATAATATGATGTGATAAAGTCAATTCTATAAGATATGAATTTCTATGTTTATAAAAATTAGGGCGCGAAACGGGTCAATAGAATTATTTGGCAAGGAATAAGGGAACTTTCATGGCGGGCGTAGAAATAAAACAGGTTGAGGCAGATGAGAGCGGAATGCGCTTAGATCGCTGGTTTAAAGTCCATTATGCAGGACTTGGATTTGGACATTTACAAAAGTTACTGCGTTCTGGTCAGATACGGGTTGATGGTGGGCGTGTTAAAGCCGATACGCGTCTTCTTATGGGGCAATCTGTTCGTGTACCCCCTTTACCTGTTGATGAAAAGGAAAATCTTCCTGTAACGGATAACATACTTCGTGGTCAAGATGATGGAACTCTTTTGAAAAAAATGCTACTCTATGAAGATCCAAAAGTTTTTGTTTTTAACAAACCTGCGGGTTTAGCTGTACAAGGTGGCTCGGGTTTAACGCGCCATGTGGATAGTATGCTTGAGGTATGGCGTAATAAAAAAGGTGAAAAACCGCGGTTGGTTCATCGTCTTGATCGTGAGACCTCAGGTGTGCTCATTGTTGCTCGGTCGAGAGGTGCTGCGCAGGCTCTAACGGCTGCTTTTAGAACACGGGAAACAAAAAAGACTTATTGGGCATTGGTTCGGGGAGTGCCTAAAAAAAAGCAGGATAAGATTTCAACATGGATGGTTAAGGAAAGCACTGCACAAGGTGATAAAATGTGCGTTTGTCAACATGGAGAACCAGATTCTAACCATGCAGTTTCTTACTATCGCGTTTTAGATACTCGAGGACGGGCTCTTTCGTGGCTTGAAATGGAACCTTATACAGGTAGGACACATCAGCTGCGTGTGCATGCTGCTTATATGGATCATCCTATTATTGGGGATTCAAAATATTTTTTTTCTGATAGTAATTGGAAGTTACCGGGGGGAATTCAAAATAGACTTCATCTTCATGCACGTCGTATTCGTATCCCTCATCCTTCAGGAAGTGTATTGGATATTATCGCACCTTTACCACCTCATATGGTACAAAGCTTTAATCTTTTGGCTTTTAATGAGAGTGATGGTGAAATAGAATAATGAAAAAATTTCGTAATTATATTTTCTTGAATGATGCGTGAGGGTATTTTGTCATTGGAGATTGACGTTTTACTCTACAGATAAAAACTGGTTTCTGCTCAGTGTGAAATTGATTCTATGATTGTGGTTAATCGTTTTTGAGTATTATTCAGTTGTCTTTATTTTTTAAAAGTTGGTGCTTTTTTCTTTAGAAAAATCTTTAAATTTATTAAAAATATCAGAGGTAAAATGATATGCGCGAAATTTTGGATCACTTTGATATGCCATTAAATAAAGATCCTTCCGTTCAGAAGCCTCAAAAGCTTTCATGTCAGTCATACCCCAAGCGATTTTATAAAGAAGTAAAGATTTTTTGTGAAGAAGGAAATTTTGCTATATTATTGGATGGATGTCCAGTTAAAACGCCAGCAAAACGTCCTTTTTTCGTGCCAACAGAAGCGTTAGCTACATTAATAGCACAGGAATTTGGAAGACAAAAGCAAGTTATTGATCCAACAAAAATGCCTATAACCCGTCTTGTTAATACTGTTATTGATGGCATAGCTTATAATATGCAGATTATTTTTGAGGATTTATTACGTTTTGTTACATGCGATATGGTTTTTTATCGCGCACAAACACCAAAAGAGCTGGTACAGCGACAATGTGAAAAGTGGGACCCTTTACTGGATTGGGCAGAAGAAAAACTTGGTGCCCGTTTTTATTTAGCCGAAGGTCTTATGCATGTTGAACAATCACAGCAAGCTATTCAAGCGGTAAGCAATTATCTCCGTAAAGTTGAGTCTCCTTATATGCTTGCCGCTCTTCATGCGATGACAACTTTAACAGGATCAGCTCTCATTGCTCTTGCTGTTATGGCGGAAAAAATTGATGCAGATCATGCTTGGGATATTGCCCATTTAGATGAAGATTGGGTGATGGAAAAATGGGGCGGTGATGAAGAAGCAATAGCACGCCGTTCTTATAAACAAGCTGAATTCAATGCTGCTGCTAAAGTCATTACAGCTTGTTTGTAAGAACATGTTTTCTTTTATTTATATTATTTACACGTGCAGTTTTTCTCAATCATAGTATTTTTGTGATTTTTTGGGGATTTACTTTTATTTTTTCAAGTCCAGGAAATGCTGTACTGGTGATGTTTAAGGTTGCTTCATCGTTGCCACGGATAAAGTACCACTTGTTATTGTCAAGAAGAGCAATAACCTCAGTTTGGATAGAGCACTTTTTTCCAGTATTTGTTGTAGTTATAAACTCTATAGGTATAACGAAATAAGGGATACCATTATCAAGTTTGCCTTCACGCTTTTGTTTTTGGTTAATGTGAATACTGTCAATCTTATAATTTTCTGCCAATCGTTCTATTTGACTTCTCATGATTTGTTGGAATTGTGATTTACTGAGATTCTTTTTGGCAGTTAAGCTGTTTATAACTTGGGGAGGAAGAGAATTTAAGAGAGTATTTGCATCAGCATTTTGAATCGCTTTGCTGTAGGCAAACGCTGCTTTTTCAAGGTCTATAAGTTTTTGATTTGTGACTGTATAAGCTTGAGCCGCCGGTAGAATAAAGGCAATGTATAAAAAAATAGGAAGTAGTGAACGAATTCGCAGCATTAGAAACCTTGTCAATTGATTTGAATGGATTCACTTAAATTTATAAAGGAAAAGCATATTAACAAAAAGCCACTTGTGCTTTTTGATGAAAAGAATACCCAAAAAAATAGAGATTGAAACCTCTATTTCTGAATCAAAAAAATACACCTATTCTTCTTTAAACAGAATAGTACATATCAAATTCGACAGGATGAGGCGTTGTTTCATAACGTAAAACTTCTTGCATTTTTATTTGAATGAAAGAATTAATTTGATCATCGTCAAAAACGTCGCCGGCCTTAAGAAAACTACGATCTTTATCAAGTGCTTCAAGTGCTTCGCGCAGACTTCCTGAGACTGTAGGGATTTCTTTAAGCTCTTTTAAGGGAAGATCGTAAAGATCTTTATCCATAGCATATCCAGGATGAATTTTATTTTTGATTCCATCAAGACCAGCCATTAAAAGTGCTGCAAATGCTAAATAAGGATTTGCTGTTGGATCTGGGAAACGCACTTCTACACGCTTTGAATTTGGCGAAGCACTCATTGGAATACGGCAAGACGCAGAACGATTACGCGCGGAATAAGCAAGAAGGACAGGCGCTTCATAACCAGGCACTAAACGCTTGTAGGAGTTTGTGGATGGATTGGTGAAGGCATTGATTGCTTTTGCATGCTTAATAACACCGCCGATAAAAAATAAGCAAGTTTCTGATAGTCCAGCATATTCGTTGCCCGCAAAAATTGGTTTGCCATCTTTCCAAATGGATATATGAACATGCATGCCTGAGCCGTTATCACCAAAAATTGGTTTTGGCATGAAAGTAGCTGTTTTTCCATAGCTATTTGCTATTTGATGGACTACATATTTAAAAATTTGCATCTTGTCAGCTTCCCGAACGAGTGTATCAAAGCGAATACCCAATTCATGCTGTCCTGCTGCCACTTCATGATGATGCTTTTCCACGCGGACGCCCATATCTTTAAGTGCGATGAGCATTTCAGAGCGCATATCTTGGCAGGAATCAACTGGAGGAACTGGAAGGTAACCGCCCTTCATTCGTGGACGATGGCCAAGATTCCCCGTCTCATATTCCGTATCATCATTAGCTGGAAGCTCACTTGAATCGAGTTTAAATCCTGTATTGTAAGGATCCGTTTTATAGCGGACATCATCAAAAATAAAAAACTCCGCTTCTGGTCCTACATTGATTGTATCTCCGATTCCTAAAGACTTCATATAGATTTCAGCTCTCTTGGCGATAGAACGAGGATCTCTACGATAAAATTCTCCAGAAACAGGATCAAGAACATCACAAAATATGGCTAAAGTCGATTGAGCAAAAAAGGAATCAATATGTGCTGTTTCTGGGTCCGGCATCAAAACCATGTCAGATTCATTAATTGTTTTCCATCCGCAAATTGAAGAACCATCAAACATAACGCCATCGCTAAATGTATCTTCACTGATTTCTGCGATATCCATTGTAATGTGATGCAGCTTTCCTCGCGGATCAGTAAAACGTAAATCAACAAAACGGATTTCGTTATCTGCAATCTGTTTGATAATATCTGATGCGGTTGTCATATTTAATTTCCTTATGTGGGATTGAGGTGAATAAAAAAGCTAAAGATTTTGTCATTATTTATTAAAGGGCATCTATTCCCGATTCGTCAGTGCCGATATGAATGGCATCATCAACGGAAAAGACAAATATTTTTCCATCTCCGATATGTTTTGTTTGAGCCGCTTTGCATATTGTATTAACGGCTTGTTCCAGTTTTTCATCGGCAACAACAATCTCAATTTTTACTTTAGGTAGAAAATTAACAACATACTTAGCACCGCGATACAGTTCTGTATGTTCTTTTTGACGACTAAAACCTTTCGCTTCTGTTACTGTAATACCATGTAGTCCAATTTTTTGAAGCGCTTCTTTCACTTCATCAAGTTTGAAAGGTTTTATAATGGCTTCAATTTTTTTCATGCTGAAATTATCTCCAACGTTATTTTGCCTTTTTAGACTGCATCACATTATATTGGCAACTGTGAGATGTCCAACAGATACTTTGTACACAAAAAGTCAAAAATACTGTTACTCGATATTCTGTGGAGAAAGATTCTTTTGTAATATAAAGTGAAGTTTTATTGTTCTTTGGGAAAAATTTATAAGGATTGTAAAAAATTATACAATAAAAGATATTTTTTTTCTTTTTCTTTATTATAATTATATAATATATTAATTTATGAAGATCACTCATCATCTAAAACTTTAATGAGGGTCTAAAATACAGGAAGATCTCTTCACTTTAATTCTTCTTATAATGAATCATAAAGATCGTTCGCTTGCATGTTAAAAGCGGAATGGCTGAGGGGGTCAAAACTGTTTCAGAAGAGAGTAAATATTCTTTTCATGAATTGTCTCAATACAAAAGCAGTTACAATATTATACTATACTATATTTTATAATGGGAATTACTTTAAGAAATGGAGTTTATAAGGGACGACGTAACAGAATTTCTTTCAGAAATTTTCCTGTAGAGGAAGCCGGAACATGAATAATATCTTCAGGACGCCCAACTGCAACAATTTCACCGCCGCGATCTCCACCTTCAGGACCTAAGTCAATAATCCAGTCAGCTGTCTTTATAACTTCAAGATTATGCTCAATGACTGCAACCGTATTGCCTTGCTCGACGAGTTCATGCAGAACTTCAAGGAGTTTAGAAATATCATGAAAATGGAGACCTGTTGTTGGTTCATCTAAAATGTAGAGCGTACGCCCCGTTGTTTTGCGTGAAAGCTCTTTGGCAAGTTTTACACGTTGGGCTTCACCACCAGAAAGTGTTGTGGCTTGTTGTCCTACTTTAATATAGCCGAGACCGACTTTAACGAGTGTCTTCATTTTGTGGTGAATGGTTGGAACAGCTTGGAAAAAATCCTCTGCTTTTTCGATTGTCATCTCCAAAACATCAGCGATAGATTGCCCTTTAAACTTTACTTCCAACGTTTCTCGATTATAACGTTTTCCTTGGCAGACATCGCAAGTGACATAAACATCCGGTAAAAAATGCATTTCAATTTTGATAACCCCATCGCCTTGGCACGCTTCACAACGTCCTCCCTTAACATTGAATGAAAACCGTCCTGTTTTGTAACCACGAGCCTTTGATTCTGGAAGTTCGGCAAACCATTCACGGATCGGGGTAAATGCGCCCGTATAGGTTGCGGGATTAGAGCGTGGGGTGCGTCCAATAGGTGATTGGTTGATATCAATGACCTTATCAAGAAATTCTAATCCTTCAATTTTATCATAACTTGCGGGGCTGTGATGACTTCCCATGATATGTTGTGATGCAGCTTTGAAAAGAGTTTCAATGAGGAATGTTGATTTTCCTCCGCCTGAAACGCCGGTTATGCATGTAAAGGTTCCAAGAGGAATGCCTGTACTGATGTTTTTGAGGTTATTTCCTCGGGCTCCGATAACTTTAAGTATTTTCGATTTTGATATTTTGCGTCGTTGAGCAGGTACTGTAACAGCCATTTTTCCTGAAAGATATTGGCCTGTAAGAGAAGATGGATTTTCTATAATTTCCTGCGGTGTACCTTGCGCTATGATTTCTCCGCCATGAACGCCTGCGGCTGGGCCCATATCAACCACATGGTCTGCACTAAGAATGGCATCTTCATCATGTTCAACAACAATAACTGTATTGCCAAGATCACGCAGATGGTGCAGCATTTTCAGAAGGCGTTCATTATCGCGTTGGTGTAAACCGATGGATGGTTCATCTAGAATATAAAGGACACCTGTAAGACCAGAGCCAATCTGAGATGCTAACCGGATACGTTGACTTTCACCCCCTGAAAGGGTGCCTGAACTTCGAGATAAGGTGAGATATTCAAGCCCGACATGATTTAAAAAAGCTAAGCGTTCACGAATTTCTTTTAAAATACGTGTTGCAATACTCCGTTGTTTCTCAGTGAGATATTGATCAATATTGGCAAACCAGTCATCTGCTTTGAGAATAGAAAGTTCTGATATTTGCCCAATATGCATTCCGTGAATTTTGACAGCGAGTGCCTCTGGTTTTAAACGATAACCATGACAAGCTGGGCAGAGTGAAGAAGACATATAACGCTCAATTTCTTCACATAACCATGTAGAATCGATTTCTTTCCATCGCTGCTCCATATTAGGAATGATGCCTTCAAAATATTGAGTCGTTTTATGCGAATCTGAATCATTTTTATAAATAAAGGAGATTTCTTTTCTTTTTGTACCATAAAGAATAGCATGTTGTGCTTCATCTGAGAGTACACACCATTTGTCTGTAAGTTTAAATCCGTAAGTTTTTCCCAATGCCTCTAGGATTTGACTATAGTAAGGTGAAGGTGATTTAGACCAAGGTGCAATTGCGCCATCCTCTAAGGTAAGATTTTTATTTGGTACAACTTTTATCGGGTCTATTGCCTTTTTAATGCCAAGTCCATCGCAAGTGGGGCAAGCACCAAAAGGGTTATTAAATGAAAAGAGGCGTGGTTCAATTTCAGGGATAGAAAATCCAGATATGGGGCAGCAAAACTTTTCTGAAAAAATAAGACGTTTGTGTGTTTCATTTTTTGATTTATGAGCAGATTCTTTCGTGGTTTCGTTTTGTACTAAAGGTTGGTCAGCCATTTCAGCAACTGCAAGCCCATTTGCTAGCTGTAAACAGGTTTCTATACTGTCTGCTAAGCGGGAGGCAATGTCACTGTTTACAACAATGCGATCCACTACCACATCTATGTCATGTTTATACTTTTTATCAAGAGGAGGAATATCAGGAATTTCATAGAACTTTCCATCAACTTTGGCGCGCTGAAATCCTCTTTTTAAAAGTTCAGCGAGTTCTTTCTTATATTCTCCTTTTCGTCCTCGAACGAGAGGGGCCATAATAAAAGCCCGTGTACCTTCTGGTAAGTCCAGAATTTGGTCAACCATTTGGCTTACCGTCTGACTTTCAATAGGACGTCCTGTAGCCGGAGAATAAGGAATACCAATACTTGCAAAGAGAAGCCGCATATAGTCGTGGATTTCAGTTACGGTACCTACTGTTGAGCGAGGATTGCGGCTGGTCGTTTTTTGTTCAATGGAAATGGCTGGAGAAAGACCATCTATTCTGTCCACATCTGGTTTTTGCATCACTTCCAGAAATTGGCGTGCATAGGCAGAAAGACTTTCAACATAACGACGTTGCCCTTCGGCGTAAATAGTATCGAAAGCTAAGGATGATTTGCCTGATCCAGAAAGTCCCGTGATCACAATCAGTTTATTACGAGGGAGATCTATATCAATATTTTTAAGGTTATGCTCACGCGCACCACGAATGGAGATGTATTTTTGATGAGCCATATTTTATCCTTGGCATATGTAGCAAAAATTGAGCATTTAAAATAGAATAAAACTGTTTTTTAGAATTACAATCTATTTCATTGCTCTAACGGGGATAAAGAATGCAAGTTCTGTGAAAAGAAAAGTTGGGAACAGCTTTATTCTTCTCTAACGGTGGAATAAACTATGCGTTGTTATCATCTTTTGTTATAATTACGGTATGATATCTTAGAGGGTAACAAAATCCACATTGAAGGTCAATTGCAGATATGCAAGTGGTTAGGTCAAGATGGTAATGATCTCTATAGAACAAATATATAATAAAGATTATTTTGCGAATTAAAATTTTGGAGTTTATGCAATGGCTGGTAGCCTTAATAAAGTTATTTTGATTGGTAATCTTGGTGCGGATCCTGAAATCCGCCGTTTGAACTCTGGTGATCAAGTAGCAAATTTACGTATTGCTACTTCAGAAAGTTGGCGTGATCGTAATACAAATGAGCGAAAAGAACGAACCGAGTGGCATAATATTGTTATTTTTAACGAAAACCTTATCAAAGTTGTAGAGCAATATTTAAAAAAAGGCAGTAAAATCTACATTGAAGGTCAGTTACAGACACGCAAATGGCAAGATCAAAACGGCAATGACCGTTATACAACAGAGATTGTTTTGCAAAAATACCGTGGTGAATTACAAATGCTTGATGGACGTGGAGCAGCTGGTGGGGAACAAATGCAAGGTGTAAATCAGACAGGTGGCAGTTATGCCAGTGGTGGTTTTGGTGATAGTAGTTCAAACCAGAAAAATGCTTTCGGGCAAAACAATAACCAATCAGAGGAAAGTTTTTCACATAAATTAGATGATGACGTTCCTTTTTAATAGTCTTTAAGGGGCCCTATGATTATTACTTTGGGTGTTCTTTGTTTTAGGTTTTTAAATTTTAGCAAAGAGAGTTTTGTTCATTTTATCTATGATTTTTAACACAAATAAATAACATGTTGAAAATTATTGTTAAATTTCTTCCCTGTTATAAGAGAGAAATTAGCATTTTGATGTATTTTTCGATATACAAAGAGTAAAGTGATTCTTTTTTGAAAGTCTTGAAGTTGTGACCGATCTTACTCCACACTCAGAACGTGATGTGCTGACCGGTATTGAACCAATCAGTATTATTGATGAAATGCAACGCTCCTATCTCGATTATGCTATGAGCGTAATTGTTTCGCGTGCACTTCCGGATGTACGTGATGGTCTTAAACCAGTTCATCGGCGTATTCTTCATGCCATGAATGAAATGGGGCTTTCTTTTAATAAGTCTTATCGTAAGTCTGCCGGGGTTGTTGGTGAGGTTATGGGGAAATTCCATCCCCATGGTGATGCCTCAATTTATGATGCTTTGGTGCGTATGGCACAGGATTTCTCTTTGAGAAATCCGTTGATTGATGGTCAAGGAAATTTTGGCTCTGTTGATGGTGATCCGCCTGCAGCGATGCGCTATACAGAATGTCGTTTAGAAAAAGTTTCAGAAGAGCTTTTAGCTGATATTGATAAAGAAACTGTTGATTTTCAGGACAATTATGATGGGCGTGAACGTGAACCGGTCGTCTTACCCGCACGGTTCCCTAATCTTTTGGTCAATGGGTCAGGTGGTATTGCTGTAGGAATGGCAACCAATATTCCTCCCCATAATCTTGGTGAAGTTGTTGATAGTTGTATCGCTTTGATTGATAATCCTGATATAACACTTGATAAGATCATTGAAATTATTCCTGGTCCTGATTTCCCCACCGGTGGTATTATTCTTGGTCATTCCGGTGTCCGTTCGGCTTATGAAACGGGACGCGGTTCAATTATTATGCGTGCTAAGGTCGATATTGAAGAAATTCGCAATGGTCGACAGGCAATTATTGTGAGTGAGATACCTTATCAAGTTAATAAAGCAACGATGATTGAGAAAATGGCTGAATTGGTGCGCGATAAACGCATCGAAGGGATTTCTGATTTGCGTGATGAATCTGATCGTGATGGATATCGTGTCGTTATTGAGCTGAAGAAAGATGTTGTTGCGGAAGTTGTTTTGAACCAATTATATCGTTATACGCCACTGCAAACTTCCTTTGGTTGTAATATGGTTGCGTTGAACGGTGGAAAACCTGAGCAGATGTCGTTGCTTGATATGCTTCGTGCATTTGTTTCTTTCCGGGAAGAAGTTGTAAGTCGGCGAACAAAATATCTTTTGCGTAAAGCACGTGAGCGTGCCCATGTTTTGGTTGGTCTTGCACTTGCTGTTGCAAATATTGATGAAATTATAGCCCTCATTCGTAAAGCTCCTGATCCACAGACAGCGCGTGCACAATTAATGGAATGGCGCTGGCCGGCTACTGATGTAGCGCCTTTGATTAAACTTATTGATGACCCCCGCCATATTATTCACGAGGATAGTACTTATAATTTATCTGAAGAGCAGGCGCGTGCTATTTTAGAATTGCGCTTGCAAAAGTTAACGGCACTTGGGCGTGATGAAATTGCTGATGAATTGAATAAAATTGGAGTGGATATTACCGATTACCTTGGTATTTTGGCGTCCCGTTCGCGTATTATGAGTATTGTTAAGGATGAGCTAAGAGCTCTTCGCGAGGAATTTGCAACGCCCCGACGCACTGTCTTTGGTTTTGGTAGTGCTGAGATGGATAGTGAAGATCTGATCGCACCGGAAGATATGGTGGTAACGGTTAGTCATAGTGGCTATATTAAACGGGTACCTCTCAATACATACCGTGCGCAGCGCCGCGGTGGTAAGGGGCGTTCTGGTATGTCAACGAAAGATGAGGATTTTGTAACGCGATTGTTTGTGGTTAATACACACACACCGGTTCTTTTCTTTTCTTCGCGTGGGATTGTTTATAAGGAAAAAGTTTGGCGTTTGCCTATCGGTACCCCGCAATCGCGTGGGCGAGCTCTGATTAATCTGCTTCCCTTACAGCAAGGTGAGCGCATAACAACTATTATGCCCTTACCAGAAGATGAAGCGCGTTGTAGTGCATTGGATATTATGTTTGCAACCACCCGTGGAACTGTGCGTCGTAATAAGTTATCAGATTTTGTTCAGGTTAATCGTAATGGCAAAATTGCAATGAAACTTGATGAAGAAGGAGATGAAATTCTTTCTGTTGAAACCTGTACAGAGCAGGATGATGTTGTTCTGACAACGGCTAATGGACAATGTATTCGTTTTCCAGTTGTTGAGGTTCGTGTTTTTGCAGGACGTAATTCAGTAGGGGTCCGTGGTATCAATTTAGCTCATGGTGATAAAGTCATTTCGATGACACTCTTAAAGCATGTTGAAGCAACATCGGTTGAGCGTTCTGCTTACGTTAAACGTGTGATTAATGAACGGCGTGCTGCTGGTGTTGATGCTGAAGATATTCTGTCTCTTGACGAAGAAGATGGAGGAATAGGGACAGAGTTGACAGAGGAGCGCTATGCAGAACTTCATGCGCGCGAACAGATGCTTTTAACAGTGAGTGAGTTTGGTTATGGGAAACGATCTTCCTCGTATGAGTTCCGGATTTCGGGACGTGGTGGGAAAGGGATTCGTGCAACAGATCCATCTAAGACAGTTGAAATTGGCAAATTAGTGGCGGCTTTTCCGGTGAAGGCACAAGATCAAATTATGCTGGTATCCGATGGGGGGCAGCTTATTCGTGTCCCTGTTGATGGTATTCGTGTAGCTGGTCGTTCGACTAAAGGGGTGACAATTTTCAATACAGCTGAAGGTGAAAAAGTCGTATCGGTTGAGCGTATTTCTGAATCTGAAGAGGATGATAGCCAATTAGATGGTGAATCTGGAAAACATTCTGATACGGTTGATGTGAACGAAGACAAATAATTTTGAAGGGTATGCGGAGTAAAATAATGAAAATCGCTCTTTATGCGGGTTCCTTCGATCCTCTTACAAATGGTCATCTTGATGTTTTGCGAGGCAGTTTCGTTTTGGCTGATAAGGTGGTTGTGGCTATAGGTCGACAAGCTAAAAAAGAACCACTTTTTAGTTTTGAAGAGCGTGTTAATTTGATTGCCCAGGTAGGAAAAGAGTTATTAAATATAAATCCGGATCAATTGCAGGTTATCTCGTTTGATACTCTTTTGATTGATAAGGCTCGTGAAATTGGTGCTTCACTTCTTATTCGCGGGTTACGTGATGGCACTGACCTTGATTATGAAATGCAAATGGCGGGAATGAACAGTATTATGGCTCCTGAATTACAAACTGTTTTTTTACCGGCGAGCGTTTCTGGGCGTGCAATAACTTCCACATTGGTGCGCCAGATTGCTGCTATGGGAGGTGATGTGGCACCCTTTGTACCTGCAAATGTTGCAAAAGCTTTGCGCTTAAAATTTCAATTTTAGGGGAGAATGATTGTGTATCTTAGAATTTTTGCTGTTTTAACATGTATTTTTTGCTTTTTTTCTTTGGGTGCTGTAGCAAATAATTTTAATACCGCTGATGATTCTAACGTTCTTGTTTTATCTCTCAAAAATGGTGATGTAGTTATTCGTCTTCGTCCTGATTTGGCACCAAAGCATGTTGCACAAATCAAGAGGTTAACAAAGGAAGGTGCTTACAACAATGTTGTATTTCACCGTGTTATTCCAGGTTTTATGGCACAGACTGGTGATGTAAAATTTGGAAAAAAGGACAGTCCAGATTTTGATCTTAAGCGCGTTGGTATGGGAGGCTCAAATTATCCCAATATATCGGCGGAGTTTTCAAAGCAGCCATTTAAGCGTGGTACCGTTGGAATGGCACGTTCACAAGATCCAAATTCCGCTAATTCTCAATTTTTTATTTGTTTTGATGATACCGCCTTTTTAAATGGTCAGTATACTGTTGTTGGGGAAGTCATAAAAGGAATGGATGTTGTTGATAAAATAAAAAAAGGCACTACACGTAATAATGGATCTGTAAAAAATCCCGATGTTATTAATACTGCCGCTTTGCAAGATGATAGATGAATCAAAGGAGTTTAGCCATATGGCCAAGACTAAGAATCTAGAGAATACCTTAATTCTTGAAACAACGAAGGGCAGAGTTGCTATTGAACTTTTTGCTGAGTTAGCACCTGGTCATGTTGCACGTATTAAGGAACTTGTACGTGAAGGTGCTTATGATAACGTGATTTTTCATCGTGTTATTGATGGTTTTATGGCACAAACCGGTGATGTAGAATTTGGAAAAAAGGATGCTGAAAAATTTAATTTATCGCGTGCGGGTATGGGTGGTTCACAGAAGCCGAATTTGACAGCAGAGTTTTCGAATCTTTCTCATAAGCGTGGTACAGTTTCTATGGCGCGTAGTCAGAATCCCAATTCTGCTAATTCACAATTTTTTATTTGCTTTGCTGATGCTCCTTGGCTTGATCGTCAATATTCCATATGGGGGCAAGTTATTGAAGGTATGGAAAATGTTGACCAAATTAAGCGTGGTGAGCCTGTTGTAGATCCTGATACAATTATTAAAGCTACAATTGCTGCGGATGCACAATAGAATAATTATATCAGTTTTAATCGTAATATTATCAAGTGAAGATATTTCCGTCTGCTTCTTGTTTTGAGTGCGATGAAGGGTAATTTATTGTGGCTTTTATTCATACGAAAATTCAATTGTTATGGGTCGTTTTTTGCATTAAGATTTTTTGCTTTTAGGTACAATAGGTTTATGGCATGTTATCTGCCTATTTGTCTGCCTATTATTGGCAAATGTCATTTGCCAAATAGGACATTATGCTCAAGTTTTTGTGCTTGTATTATAATACGGTTTATTCCCACACTTCTCTTTATAATCGTTGGGATAGCAAGAACCTTAAGCGTATTTATATGAATCAGGTATCTACTCTTAGGAGAAGTATCACTTTGGGCAATCTTTTTATCTTTTAATGTTGTATCTGGGAGCTAAGTGTGTTGCGCATTGGGGAATATATGAGTTTTTTTATTTGTCTGAGTTCTCTGTTTACGCAAGTGACATTTTAGAGATTTCACTTGTCACGTGCGATAAGCTTGCATTGAGGTTTGCTTGTTTGGATGAAAAGATTATTTTGCTTTGGGTTGTTCAAAAGTGTATATAAGAAAGGATTTTTATGTCCGTCTCTTTTGAAGATTTTTGATGACGGAAAGATATAAATTTAAATATTATAGAGATCACTAGAGTATATGAATGCTTTTGATGTTCACTGTGATACGCTATTTAAATGTGCATATTTCTATTCTCATATTATTATGAAAGTGTGTTTAAGAGCTTGAAAGCAAAAATGTAAAGCTCCTTTTTACTTGTGAGACAAGTGATAAAATATACTCTACTGATTTGTATTTTATTAGAAAATTACAGGACAGCTTTAGACTGGTTATATTTCAATAGAGACATAAAAATTTTTTATCTGTGAAAGTAAACATATTTGAGGCTCTGTATTTAGAGGTTTCTTCTCTTACTGCAAAACTCTCTCGGCATTACAGGGAGTGAAAGTATATACGAATATGGTCGTTGTTATTAAAAAGCAGCCTCATAGTTTTTGAAAACTGTGGTGAGTAAGGAAAGCTTTTTAAGATATTATGTTAAAAGGTATTCTTAGTATTTTTGTGAAATGAGATTATCATTTTAACTGTAGTCATTGCTTAGTCACAAAACTGTATTTATTTCGTTTAATTTTTTATTCTAATGGCAATATTTAGCGAATCGAGAATCAATCCATAAAATTTATGATATTGCTGGCAAGAGAAGTTTCTCTTTTCTTTCTATAGCTTTATGAATTTATGAAATCAAAAAGACGAGAATGATGATAAAGACATTTCATTATAGGAAAATTGCTCAAGATGGCTATGCGCGTCGTGGCGAAATCATAACGAGTCGTGGGTGTGTCCGCACACCCGCATTTATGCCAGTTGGGACGGCAGGAACCGTTAAGGCTATGTATATGGATCAGATCCGTGCTCTTGGAGCAGATATCATTTTGGGTAATACTTATCATTTAATGTTGCGTCCGGGGGCAGAGCGTGTTGCGCGTTTAGGGGGCTTACATGAATTTTCACGCTGGTTTGGACCTATTTTAACCGATTCTGGTGGATTTCAGGTTATGTCATTGGCGGGAATCCGTAAAATTACAGAACAAGGTGTAATTTTTCGCTCTTATATTAATGGAGCGTACTATGAAATGAGTCCAGAGCGCTCTATTGAAATTCAAGGGCTTCTTAATGCGGATATCCAGATGCAACTGGATCAATGTATCGCATTACCTGCAAGTGAAAAAGAAATAGAAGCTGCTATGGAACTTTCATTGCGGTGGGCACAGCGTTGTAAAACAGCTTTTGGTGATCAGCCAGACAAAGCACTTTTTGGTATTGTTCAAGGCGGTGATAATATGAAATTGCGTGAACGTTCTGCCAAAGCATTAAAAGAGATGGATTTGAAGGGCTATGCTATTGGAGGGCTTGCAGTTGGTGAACCGCAGAGTGTTATGACAGCCATATTGGATGCTACTTGTCCGATTTTGCCAGAGGATAAGCCGCGTTATCTCATGGGGGTAGGAACACCTGATGATATTTTAAAGAGTGTTGCTCGCGGTATTGATATGTTTGACTGTGTGATGCCAACACGTGCGGGACGTCATGGTTTAGCTTTTACACGCTTTGGGAGAATTAATTTGCGTAATGCACGTTATGCAGAAGATCCATATCCTCTTGATCCACAGTCGCTTTGTCCTGCTACATCTGATTATAGTTGTGCTTATTTGTATCATTTGATCAAATCTGGTGAATCTCTTGGTGGTATGTTGTTGACTTGGAATAATCTCTTTTATTATCAGAATCTTATGCAAGGAATTCGTGATGCCATTGAAGAAGGATGTTATGCTGACTTTTGCGCTGAAACTCGTGCTTTGTGGATGCAGGGACGCTAAAATGTTAACCGTCATGCATAGTGGCTGTCTTTTTCATGTTGCCTAATTTATTTTGCACCAAAAGTTTTTGCTTAAAAATAAAATTAGAAATGCTTTTTAAAAGGATAAAATTATATTGAGCTAAAAGATGAATGCACAGTTTTATTGGTCTACATTCTCCTGCGATTGTAGTGATAAACAGAAACTGTTGACTCCGGTACGCGCTACCTGATCCGGAGAAAAACAGTTTTTCTGCTTCTGATGACTGTTTAGATCAACAATGTTAATGAGGCGTTAGCGAACTCTTAAAGAAGTATGAAAATTGCGTTTTTATAGGGTATTTTTTATTTTTTTCGTTAAAAATGAAGCCTTAACGAAGGCTATCTCATTAAGGATGGTGGTGATTTAGTTTGAATTAGAGATTTAGAAAATGCAAACGGTTAATATTTTAAAGTGCTGTGTTTATTTTTTCTAATAGCGATATTCTAATATAATTGAAGATTCATTGAAGTTACATAATATTGCAGCTGCTATGCAGTTAAAAAATAAGTTTTATTTGTGAATAGACATTTTATTATGCCACTAAAAAGAAAAATAAAGGTGTTAGTCTTTTCACTGTGGAAGATATTTTAATACTTCTTTGGAAATTCTTAGATAGAGATATAAGAAGATTCTTCTTTCACTTATACCATATTACAGATAGCTACAATTAAAGTGTCAATATGCAGAAACGCTAACAATGAATAATTCTTATAGCCCCCCCCTTTTTGCATCAGAGATTGATTCGAAAACACGGTGTTTGGCAGTTTTAGCTCTTGCCGTGGGAAGTTTTGCTATTGGTACTGCAGAATTCGTTGCAATGGGACTACAGCCGGAGATGGCACGAAGCTCATCTGTTGATATTCCTACAGCGGGTCAATATATTTCTGCTTATGCATTGGGTGTTGTGATTGGAGCGCCTCTTTTAGCTATTGCAACAGCTAAGTTATCACGCAAAACTGTTTTGATAGGATTGATGTTTTTTTATGCACTTGCAAATATTGCTAGTGCCTTTTTTTCTGATTTTAGCATATTGATAGGGTTGCGTTTTATCAGTGGTCTTCCACATGGTATCTATTTCGGTCTTGCAACTATGGTTGCAGCTTCAATGGTGGAAATGAATGAACGTTCCAAAGCTGTTGGCTATGTTATGCTTGGTTTAACAATTGCGACCGTTTTGGGAGCACCCGGTGCAACCTGGATTGGTCAGCTTATTGGTTGGCAGATTGCTTTTATCCTTGTTGGCGCTATTGCTTTATTGTGTTGTTTGCTTGTTTGGAAGTTTTTGCCTTTTGATTTAAATCTTTTAAAAACAAGCCCTCTACGCGAATTGGGTGCGTTAAAACAAAAGCAAGTGTGGCTTCTTTTGACGATGGTTTCGGTTGGAGCATCAGGATTATTTTCTGTTTTTACTTATATTAAATCAACATTAATGCATATTGCTGGTGTTTCGCTTGATTGGGTGCCTTTTATTATGCCGTTAGTTGGGTTGGGGATGGTGGTTGGCAATCTTTTGGGGCCTAAGTTTGCGGCTAAATTCGGTATTTCACCAACGATATTTTTTTCTATGCTTTGGAGTACCTTTGTTTTTTTCCTTTTTTTCTTTTTATCCCATGCTCCGTTAACGGCCGCATTAGGATGTTTTTTTATTGGTACTTCTTTTGCAGCTATGCCTTCCATACAAACAAAAATTATGGATGTTGCTCTTCATGGGCAGGTTTTAGCGGGAGCATTAATGCAATCTGCTTTTAATATTGCAAATGCTCTTGGAGCAGAATCTGGAGCATGGGTTTTAAAGTTGGGTTATAGTTACGAATATACTGCTGTTGTTGGGTGTGTTTTAACTCTGTGTGGATTACTGATTTTTTGCTTCTCATGGTATGCAGAAGATTCTGATTAACATTTCTTTTCGTTATTGAGAAAAAATATCTTTTTATTGCTTTAGTTCTTTGATTGCCCTGTTGGATTTTTAAATATATTATAGGAAACGCGTAGAGCAAATGGGATACCAAGAAAAAATAAAAGACCGATGAGTGCTGCAACAAGAGCTTTTGCTGCTGAAATTATGTCTACTATTCCTCCAGGATTAAAGAGACCAGCAAGATTGGTAATTGTTCCTGAAAGTGTTGCGCTTAACGCGGCTGAAAACAACTGTACAGAGGTAAGGGATTCGCTAGCACGTAGAGCATCTTCATTATTTGCACATTGTAAGATCCGAGTTAACAAATGCGGCCATGCTATACCAGCGCTGATTCCGATAGCAAATAATGAAAAGCAAATGATAAAAATATGTTCAGAGGTAGAAGCTTTTGTCGGAATAAACCATAAAAGAATGCTTATGCCTAACAGGTTTAAGATGGGAGAATATACAATGATTCTGCGAACTTTTTTTGTGGATATACCAGCACTTGATAGAGCACCACATGTCCAACCGAGACTCATGAGTGTTGCCATATAACCAGCAATGAGTGGGGCTTGTCCATGAAGTTCTTGAAGAAAAAGTGGAAAATAAAGCTCTATACTATATACCACTATAGTCATGGTGAGTATCAATGTGTAAACAGGAAAAAGCTCGGAAGAGAGGGAAAAGGAGTTGCGCGGTAACATAGGATGAAGTGTAGATGATTCGATCTTTGCTAGAACTAAGAGAAGACTCAATCCGATAACTAGACCGCAGATTTTTGCAACTGTACTATCCATAGCTCCTCCAGCAGAAATGATGAAAATCAGTAAAATGAGTGTAAAGAGTTGTACGAGGGGGAGTGGGGATGTTGGAATATAATTTTCATTTTCTTTTGGTAAAACTTTAAGGGCTATGAGCAAGAAGATTATTGCTAATGCACCAAGAACTAAAAAAGATGCTCTCCATACACCGTAATGTACAGAAATGCCACCGATGGCAGGTCCTAATAAGGTTGATATTCCCCACATTCCAGAAATAACACTCAATGCATGTGACCATACAGATGGACTGAAAACAATACGTATCATAGAATAGGATAGGGATAGTAAAGAACCACTGCCGAATCCCTGAATAAAGCGTCCTATTAAAAAAGATGGCATAGTCGATGCACTGCTGCACATAAAGGTTCCAACGGTAAAGAAGAGCGCAGAGACAGCATAAGCTTTGCGAGGACCTATTTTTTCCAGTATTTTTGTTGCAAATGAAGTACCAAGGAGTGATGCTGTAATAAAAACAGTCGCCACCCAAGAATAATAAAGTTCTCCACCAATGTCACTCATAAGAGAAGGCAGAATAGTAACAACAATGTAAACGTTGGTGGCGTGCAATATAACACCGCCTGTAAACGTTAAAAAGCGAACACCATTTCTACCTAATAAAAGCGCGGACCAGCTTTGTTTTTCCACTGTTTTTGCTATTTAGTAAAAAGTTGACCTCTTTTATTTATAAGGCAGTTATTTGAATTTGCCAAGAGAAGATTCAAAGCCCTTCTTTCGCAGAGCTTTGAGATTTAATTAAGTTATGACTTAACTGTTCATTGCATTTTGGAGATTTTCATCGACTTTATCAAGAAAACCTGTTGTAGAAAGCCATTTTTGTTTAGGACCAATCAAAAGTGCGAGATCCTTAGTCATAAAACCTTCTTCAACGGTTTTAATACAAACTTCTTCTAATGTTGTGGCAAAGTTTTTTAATTTTTCATTGTTATCCAGTTTGGCACGATGGGCGAGACCACGTGTCCATGCAAAAATAGAGGCAATAGAATTCGTTGATGTTTCTTCATTCCTTTGATGTTGACGGTAATGGCGTGTTACTGTACCATGTGCAGCCTCTGCTTCAACAACTTTACCGTCTGGTGTCATGAGAACCGAAGTCATAAGGCCAAGGGAACCAAAGCCTTGAGCAACGGTATCTGATTGGACATCACCATCATAGTTTTTACATGCCCAGATATATCCACCTGACCATTTCAGTGCAGAAGCAACCATGTCATCAATTAAGCGATGTTCGTAATATAATTTACGACTTTCAAATTCAGCTTTAAATTCTGTATCAAATATTTCTTGAAAGATATCTTTAAAACGACCATCGTAAGCTTTCAGGATGGTGTTTTTTGTTGAAAAATAAACTGGAAGATTCCGCTGTAGCCCATAATTAAAAGATGCTCGCGCAAAGTCACGAATGGATTCATCAAGGTTATACATAGCCATAGCAATCCCTGCACTTGGGGCATCAAAAATCTCATGTTCGATAACTTGATTATCAGCGCCGACAAATTTAATACTTAATTTTCCTTTGCTAGGAAATTTGAAATCCGTTGCTTTATATTGATCACCAAAAGCGTGACGTCCGATAATAATTGGTTTTGTCCAGTTAGGAACGAGGCGTGGAACATTTTTGCAAATAATGGGTTCGCGAAAAATGACTCCTCCTAAAATATTGCGGATAGTACCATTGGGCGATTTCCACATTTTTTTTAAGCTGAATTCTTTAACACGTGACTTATCTGGTGTGATGGTTGCACATTTTATGCCAACGCCATATTGCTTGATAGCATTGGCAGAATCGATAGTTACCTGATCGTTGGTTGCATCTCGGTTTTCGATGGAAAGATCGTAATATTTGAGATCAATGTCGAGATAGGGATGGATCAGTTTGTCCTTGATATATTTCCAGATGATGCGAGTCATTTCATCGCCGTCGATTTCAACAACAGGGTTTTCCACTTTGATCTTTGCCATTAGAAGTCCTTTTCCATTTAAGTTATATATATTTTATAACACTTTCAGGCTTATGATGAAAAGTAAAAACAAGAATGATAGAGGCGTATTCATATGTGATACCAATAAGCTCTATTCTCATAGGAGATAAATTTTTATTGAAAAACGCATATTTTGAGCGGATATTTACTGATGAGGTAGGGGGGATTTATTTTTTGTTTGTGAAATGTTTTATCTAATTATTTGATAAATTTATGTTGCTCTTACTCTGTTTGTAGTTTTTGACTTATTGTGTTAGGTAAGAAAGGTTATAATAGCAATTGTTTTTATTGTTATTTCAGCTTTAAGGTTATGAGTTGTATTTTTAGATAAAGGTTTTATCTGATAAAGATGAGTTGTAATTAGAAACTAGTCACATATAAGCCCAGTTATAAGGTGACCTTTCATGATATCCTAGAGTTTCTTAGAGTTATTTTGAGTAAAAAGCTTATAAAGGATAGAGCTAGGTTTGCTAAAAAACTTACAGTATAAGCGTTATATTAATATAGCTCATGAATTCTAGCTTATTACGAGACGAAAACACTGAAAGATTCTATTTTTGATGAATTCCCATTTTTTATTATCCGTATGTACAGAAAAGTATTCTCCTTGAGAAAGAACCAGTGACAGGGAAACTTTGATGATTTCTTATATGCGGGCATGCAAAAATACACCTAAGGTCTTACTCCCTAAGTTTTGAAAATATATGCAATGCAAGAGGATATGGTACGCCCGTGTGATAATGCAACATGTGAAGAAATACTTATCAGATATGGGGGATGTGATTGAAAGTATATTTAATGTTGATCTTGAACAACAAATAGCAGTAATTATGTTGTAAACTAAATCGCAATTTTTAGAATATCAGAATAGTTAGAGTTGTAAGTTTTTAGCTATGTGCAAGAACATAGGAGCAACGATGATTTCCCTTTATAATGATTTAGATGTCAAATCTGTTTACAAGGGGACAGAAGTTGGTGCTTTGCCGTTGTCTGGAGGTGAGATACAGGAATGATGTATTTATAATTATTTATAATGATGAAAGTTGGCATCGTCTCAATCCTACACAGACACATTCAAAAAAAGATTTGCAAACCAAGCTTTATCCGTCTGGTTTTATAGGAAATTTTGCCATGCGAGAGATTCCAAAAGGTTGGTTATTGTGCGATGGGAAGGCTTATGTCGGATTGATTATAGTGATCTGTATGCATTGATAAGAATGATGTGATGTGAAAGTGATAGCTGGACGAAGTTTAATGTCCGAGATTTATTGGGATATTTTTACGCGGTGTTAATGGCGGAGACAAAATTGATCCGTAGTGTTCTTTTGCAAGAATATTGTTTAAAAGTCCATGATCATTTTATAAGTCTCTCGTCTTCAGAGCAGCTTTCCTTTCGAAAGAAGCATGATCTCTTTTCGGTTGATAGTTATTTGAAGAGGAGGGGCAGAAGTTTATTGATGAGGAGTGTGTGGGGTTGACAGGGATAGCTATGATAGGTGTAGAGAAGAATTTGTCAGAATAATTGAAAATACAAAACCAATAGAGGCTCCTTTTGGGTTTGTAGAAGAAGATAAACCACCCCTCCTTAAAATGGCTGAAAAATACCCCGAAAAACAGGTCCTGATTCGTAATAATTTTTAAATTTGCTAGAATCACAATGCTATATTTATTTTTGACAGGATTATTTTAGATGTTAACATCATTTGGTAAAACCTTACGCAGACTTCGCATTGATCACTCAGAACGGCTTTTGGATATGGGTGAGAAATTAGACAGATCTGTACCATTTTTATCTTCTGTAGAGATCGGCAAAAAGTTTTTACCGGTTGGCATGGAAGAAAAGATTATTGAACTCTATGCTTTGGATCAAGAGAGATAGCCGCACTGTTGAGAAGAAAAATGGATACTTCTCGCAAAGGTTTTACAATAAAGCCTTGTGATCCGTTGAGTTGTAAAATTGTCGGTATGTTTTTAAAAATTTTAAATGATCTCTCACAACAGAACTTAGAATTATTAAAGAAATTTATTAACAGTATTAGTAAAGCGAAAAGAGAGGAAAATGCTACTGTTGTAGAGAAATATCAAAAAATCCTATTCCCTCACTTTAATTTACGTATCCCTCACCTTAAAAAAACACATATAAAATCAATAAGATATATGCAATAAAAAGTAACATGGTACGCCCAAGGGGAATCGAACCCCTGTTTCCGCCGTGAAAGGGCGATGTCCTAACCGCTAGACGATGGGCGCAAACCAATGATGAGGCTTATAGAGAGGATCTTTTTACTTCGCAAGCCCTATCCGTAATTTTTTTTGAAAAAAACTGTTTTATTGAATAATTTTTAGGTATATATTTTTGAAAAGCATAAATGAAATCCCTATTTATCTCTATGTAGATGGCGGAAATAAGAGATTTTTGAAAGAGAATTAAAGTCGGTTGCTTATTCTTCCATATAATTTGAAACAATTTTTTCTGAAAGCTGCTAAGCATAGGAAGAATTGATTTAGGTATGTGTAACTGTAATTCATCAATATTTCAGGATTGCATTATGTGCAACTTGAGTCTTATGATTTTTACTTTAATGTAGGGATCCATTTATATATACATAAGATATTGAAATTTTTTGATTATTAGAGAAAAGTTGGATTATTAGAGAAAAGATATTTCTATAAATGGCCCAAGCTAGACAACGGTAGAAAAAGATATGGTATTATTTTCTAATCCAGTTTATTTTGTCCGTTCTCTTAATTTATCATATGAAAGAATGTTTTTTGTTCAATAGTTGTTGAATCGGGTAAGGTATTTTTACCTGTATTTCATCAAGGCTTTAGCCAATTATTTGTTGTTTTTTGGAGCTCTTTTGATTCTAGGCTTTATTTATTCAGCTTAATTTTTATGAAAAAATTTTTGTTAAGATAGTAAACTATATTTTTTATAATTTGTTAAGGATAATCTACATCTGTAAATCTTGATAGTTTTCATTGAGAATGTTTATAATAGTTGAGTTTATGTGTAAATATTTTTCAATGTTAGGATGGCAGATAAGTTTTGGCTATTGGAAACAAATAGTTTATTTATGCATATAGAATATTGTTGCATTTACTAAAGCATTTATATTCTCATACAAGTTATTGTTAATAATGCTTTTTTTATCATTTATCTATATTGCTATTGTTTGAAGGATGTATAAAAAAACCCCGGTGTTAATGATGGGCAATTTTTTATCGGAATCAGTTGTTTTTCTAGAGGCTATTAATCTTTGAAAAATATGAATATTTTTGTTTTTAGAACTTTTAATGAATGAGTTGATAATTCTTCTAGTAAGAAAAAATTTGTTTGAATAGAGCAGGGGGCTTTTTTTAGATTGTGGTGGTATAAGCATTATTTGCTTTAATTTTTGCATCATGTAACATTTTTAATGAAGGTAGGGATAAGCAGTTAGATAATGACAGAAGCTTTAAAAGTTGGCGTTGCGGGTCTTGGTACGGTTGGTGCTTCAGTCATCCGAATTTTGCGCGAAAAAGCTAACAGTTTGGCTTGCCAATGCGGGCGAACAATTAAAGTTGTTGCTGTGAGTGCACGTGATAAAGGGCGTAATCGTGGCATTGATTTGAGTGATGTCAAATGGTTTGATTCACCTGTGGAAATGGCTGCTTCTAATGAGATTGATGTTTTTGTTGAGTTAATTGGTGGTGAATTAGATCTCGTACATGCAGCGGTTAAGAAGGCGCTTGAGAGAGGGCATCATGTTGTTACTGCTAATAAAGCGCTTCTCGCTCGGCATGGTGTAACACTTGCTGTAAGTGCAGAAAAAAAAGGTATTTTTCTTCATTTTGAAGCTGCTGTTGCGGGGGGGATTCCCATCGTTAAAGCGATGAGAGAATCACTCTCCGGCAATTATCTATCGCGGGTTTATGGTATTCTCAATGGAACCTGCAACTATATATTGACACGCATGTTTACTGAAGGTCTTTCATTTAAAGACTGTTTGGCAGATGCACAGAGGCTTGGTTATGCTGAAGCTGATCCAACTTTTGATATTGGGGGACATGATACTGCCCATAAATTGGTACTATTGACAAGTTTGGCATTTGGGACAACGATTTCATTAGATGATGTTTATGTTGAAGGGATTAGCAACATTTCGCAGATTGATATCCGTGCGGCTGATGAATTGGGGTATCGGATTAAGCTGTTAGGGGTTGCATTAAAAACCGATTCTGGAATCGAGCAGCGTGTTCATCCAACAATGGTACCAACATCATCAATGATCGCACAGATTCATGGTGTAACGAATGCTCTTTCTATTCAAAGTGATTTATTAGGTGAACTTCTGTTTTCTGGTCCTGGTGCTGGAGGAGATGCAACAGCATCAGCGGTTATTAGTGATTTAGTTGATATCGCAAAAGCGCGTCCTGGTTTTCAGTATGCACCTGTTTTAGGAAGCCCAGCGTTGCAGCTTGTTCCTCATAAAAAAGCACATGTTTCTCATCATACAGGTGGTTATTTTATTCGTTTGAATGTTCATGATCGAGCTGGTGTTTTTGCAGCCGTTGCAAGGCATATGGCTGATAATCAGATTTCATTGGAGTCGATTGTTCAAAGACCTTTTGTAGAAAGTCAGACTGTAAAGACAATCATTTTGATAACGCATGAAACAACAGAAGTGAATGTACGAAAGGCACTTGCAGCGATTGAAAAAGATGGGCATCTTGTTACAAAATTTCAATTGATTCGTATCGAACCTATGACATAGAATTAACAATTTGCTTTATAATCGCAAAGGGAAGAAGCTTGAGCACTTTATTTTCTTGTAGAAAGTTCTCATCTTTGCCAAAAGCTTTCTTCTTAATGTTTAGAAACAGATGCTAACGTTTTTTTAGTACTCATTCAGTAGGATTTTTCATATGTCCACAACTCAAAAGATTTTAAATGGACTTGATCGTATTTTAACGCTTGAATTGGTACGTGTCACTGAACGCGCCGCTGTTGCGGCAGCGCGTTGGCGCGGACGTGGTAATGAAAAGGCTGCTGATCAAGCTGCTGTAGATGCGATGCGTCAGGAACTCAATCGCTTGCCTATTGATGGTACAGTGGTGATTGGCGAAGGTGAACGCGATGAAGCCCCTATGCTTTATATTGGAGAGAAAGTAGGTCTTCAAAATGGATTGGCGATTGATATTGCACTTGATCCACTTGAGGGAACGACAATTTGTGCTAAAAATCTTGCTAATTCCTTAGCTGTGGTTGCCATTGCTGAAAAGGGTAACTTACTTTATGCTCCTGACGTTTATATGAAAAAACTTGCTATTGGTCCTGGTTATCCAGAGGGGATTGTTGATATAGATGCTTCTCCTGCTGATAATATTCATGCCCTTGCAAAGGCTAAAGGCGTTGTTGTTAATCAGATTACCGTTTGTATTATGGATCGACCTCGCCACGAAAAACTGATTAATGAAGTGCGAACAACGGGGGCATCAATTCGTTTAATTGGTGATGGAGATGTTGCAGCCGTGATTGATACAACTGATTCAGATGAAACGGGTATTGATATCTATATGGGGATTGGTGGAGCGCCAGAGGGGGTATTAGCTGCTGCAGCTTTGCGCTGTATTGGTGGGCAGATGCAAGGGCGTTTGCTGCTTGATACAGAAGAAAAAATCGTACGTGCTGCCAAAATGGGGATCGATAATCCTAATAAAGCTTATACAATGGAAGAAATGGCAAAGGGTGATGTTTTATTTTCTGCAACCGGAGTAACGGACGGCAATATGCTTTCTGGTGTTAAATTCACTCCTCGTTATATTCAGACAGAAACTCTTGTGATGCGTTCACATACGGGTACGATCCGTAATATTAAAGCAAAACATAGGGATTATTCAAAATTTGATTAATTTCATCTTTTTTCGCAGTAGCTATTAAAAAATATCATTCTATGAATATACGCTTTTATAAAGGCTTTGGGAGGTATACTCACAGAAGAATTGATGACTGTACTTAGAGATAGCTTTATTGTTATGAGAGTGGAACAAAATGTACCCAGCCATGTGTGTCTTCTGTATTTCCTTTTTGAAGGTTAACCAATTGTGTGCGAAGTTGCTGTGTAATCTCGCCAATCGTTTCATTTCCAATGATCAACTCTCCACCTTTATATTTAAAACGGCCAATTGATGTGATAACAGCAGCAGTCCCGCAAGCAAAAGCTTCTTTAAGGTGACCACTTTGTGCATCTTCTTTGAGTGATTCAAAAGAATAAGGACGCTCCTCTATTATTAAACCCATCTGTTGTGCCAGCTTTAAAACTGAATCACGGGTTATTCCTGGGAGAATAGTACCATTAAGCGCAGGTGTTACAAGTGTATTATTTGCCATAATAAAGCAAACATTCATGCCACCAAGTTCTTCAATCCATTTATGTTCAACCATATCAAGGAAGAGCACTTGGCTACAATTATTTTGTATTGCATACTTTTGTACAAGCAAGCTCGCTGCATAATTACCGCCACATTTGGCAGCACCTGTTCCTCCTGGACCAGCACGGCTATAATCTGTTTCAAGCCATACGCTGACAGGTTTTTCTTCTCCCTTGAAATATGATTCAACAGGAGATGCTATGATACAAAAAAGATATTCTTCAGAAGGGCGAACGCCCAAAAAGTTTTCATTACCAAACATAAATGGGCGTATATAGAGGCTAGCATTTGGAAGACCGGAAACCCATTTTTGATCAATTTTTACCAATTGATTAACTGCTTCTAAAAAAATATCCTTTGGTAATTCGGGCATGGCTAACCGTTTTGCCGATTCTATAAAGCGTTGCGCATTGGCAGTAGGACGGAATAACAAAATGCGTCCATCTTCTGCACGATATGCTTTTAAACCCTCAAAAATTTCTTGTGCATAATGCAAAACAGTACTTGCTGGGCTAATTTCTAAAGGTTTGTATTGAGAGATAACAGCGTTATGCCAACCTTTGGCTTTACTCCATTGGATGGTGCACATGTGATCTGTAAAAAATTTACCAAAACCCGGACTTCTTAGAATTTCTTCACGGTTTTCGTTTGATAGAGGTGATGGGTGCTTTTCTATTTTAAACGGAAGCGATGATATGGGAGAGTTCATAAGTAGAGCCTTTATACATTATTTTTAAGTACTTCTATTATAAGAACAATAAGATACTTTCATTGTAAATCTATTATTAGCAAATCCTTTGTGTCAATGTTTTATTACAAAATTTAAAGTGAAAACTATTCGCGGATACCTTTTTGATTCTATTTTTATGATTTTTCTTTTCAATTTTATCAAGCAATCTGGAACCGTTATACATAGTTATCGTTTTGCAAAATAACTGTCTAAATAATTTCATATAGGCATATCTTATAACTTAAAGATAGGGAAAAAAGGAATTTACTATGATTGATAGAAATTACGAAACATACGAGGAGCATATAGCTTCAGAAAAAAAAGAGCGTGAACAGCTTAATTCAATTGGCAAAGGTATCTTTGCTATTCTTCTTGGGCTTTTTATTATTTGGCTTATTTTTGGCTTTTTAGGTTCTTTTTTTTGAAAAATCCCCTAAAACATGTATCTCATGATAACACGACACAATCAGAACAGAGTATAATAAGCCCAGGAAAAGATTTAAATCCAAAAGCTCCATTACCTTACACCTATTAAGAGCATGGCCATCTTTATTTCATAAGTAGAACTCTTCAAAGGAAAAATCTAACTCAACATAAATTAAGTAGTAAAATTACCTTAAATATATATCTAGAAAAATCTAATAGGACTTTAATTCCAAAATTATTAGAGTAGTTAATGAGTTGCTGTGGAAATAAATAGTGCGACGGTTGTTGGAACCGTTGCACTATTTATTTAGCGTGTGATGAAACAATTTCCCCCAGAGTTTTTAATATCTTCACAAAGATTTATGGCGTCATTCCGGTTTTGTGTTTGAATACGAATACGATAATATGTTCCTTTTCCTGGTATAAGAGCAGACTGAATATTTAAAGGACGAGAACCAATGAGGAATCCAAATCTAGACTTCATTCTTTTCAAAGAATCCCTAGCGAGCGCCTGGGTCGGTTGGGATGCAAGTTGGACGTAATAATTTTCTGAGTGTTGTGCAACTGTCTTGCTTGGTAGTGCTGGGCGAGAAGAATCGTGTGTTTGTACCTCTGAATTGTCCTCTACATATGGAGGAATTGGTATAACTTTTTTTTCAATATCAGAAATAGAAGCGTTTTCCGCTATTATTTTATCAATCTCACTTGTGATATTATCTTCTGTTACGTTGGTATTTATATCGGCTTCGTTTGAAGAAATAGAGGAAGAATCTTGAAATTGATCACCAGGAGTTTTATCAATTGTTTTTTCTAGTTCATCAGAGGTTTTTCCCTCTGTTTGATGCTTTGGTGATAAAGCAATTGTGCCATCTTGATTTACAACAACAGTTTGTATTTCTCGCGTTGGAATAGTATGATTAATTGCCTCGGTCACAGCATTTTCAACATCAGATTCATCAAGAGAAGACGATGAAAAGTTTGTAGATTCTTGTTGATTTAATTCTGCCAAGTCTTCCGGCTGTTCAGATTTATCAATAAGAAACTGTTGTGGATTTTCTTGTTTTTCATTTTGTCCAGTTTTTTGTTTATAAATATCTAAATTATGTGCAATATCATTTTTCGTTTCAGTTATTTCTTGTTTGAATTTAAAAGGTGTATTGTCAGCCTGGATAATGGGAGTGCTTTCGTTTTGTTGTGATGGCATAAAGAAATGAGAATAACCGACAAAACCAATTGCCATTAAGATAAGAAAAACAGCACCTTTAATAATACTTTTTCCAATAATAAAATTTTTAAAGGTAGAGGGGGGTGATACAGGAGTGGAGACTTCCTCTACACCTCTGTATGATGATTTCTCAGTAAAGGAAGAAGAATTATAATCCACATTGTCAGCGGAGAAATATTTAGCATTTCTGTTTTGGGAATTTGTATATGCATCTTCTTTTTGATTTTGTATGGTTTGATGAAAGATTTCATTAACGACTTGGCTTTGCCGCTGTTGCTGTGAAAAATCTTCTGCTGAAACATTTCCTACATTGAGTACATCAGCAAATTCTTCCTTTAAATCATCAATTGGTACATCATATTCTGGAGCTTCATACGGGACTTTTGGAACCATAATTTGTCCAGTTTTTTCTACAATTTCCTCTGAAAATTTATAAGTATCAACATTTGGAGGGGGATCATCTCTGTGTGTGTAGTTATGAGCAGAAACATTGCTCGTTTCTGTTATATTTAGAGTTTCTGATGCGTGGTGTGTATCATTTAAATTATTTTGGCTATACAGAACTTCTTTTTTATTGGTTTGACTAGAGATATTTTCAGCATTACTGATATATTGGGATTGAGCATTGCGATATGTTAGTGCTTCTTCAGTATAAGTTTCTTTTTCTAAGAGACTCTCTCCATAAAATTCAGGATAATCAGTCGTATGGTCTTTTTGTGGAAAACCTTTTAAATCAGACGGGTTATTAATTTTTTCTGGATCTAAATATGATGAGAAGTCATTTCTTGTTTCATTTTTTACAGTGTTTTTTCTTTCTGAAACAAAGTTAGAAGATGGAAAAAACATATTTTCATCTACAGGAGAGATATCTGTATAAAATTCTTCACTTAAATTTTCTTGATCAGCCGAAGCTTTATAGGAATGGTTTATGGGGGCATCGTAGAGATTTTGAGTCTCTTCATAATTTTGTTGTACGTCTGGAGTATTTGATTGTTGCTCGTTTGTGTTTGGAAAATGGTTGGCATGTTCAATGAAGACTGTTGTATCTTTATTATTGTCTCTATCAGCTTCATCAAAAAAGAAATTTTCTGATTGTGCACTAAAATCACTTTTTTTAAAAAAAAGATCAGCATTGGTCGAAGTTGCTCTATATTGAGGCGATTGATTCTTTTGAATAGGCAACGGTGAAAGCGCATCTAAAATTTGCTCTTCATCATGAGCAAGAGATGAGGAATCTGGATTTTTAGACAAAAAATTGTTTTCTTTAAATTGGTTAGAAGGAGAATATTGAGCAACATATGAGGTTTGTTCACTGCTCGTTGTATGTGAGTCCCATGGCTTCTTTTGATCATCAAAAGGTAGGTTATTCGTTAAATTATTTTCAAGTTCTGCTTCTAGAAAGGACAAATCTAAATCGTCATCATGAGATGAAGTTTTAGGGGGACGAGATCTTGATTGATCAGTCTGTAAGGAAGATTGATCTTGCTGACTTACGCTTTGTTTGTTGGGATTAAAGAGTTGCGTAAGCCTCTCTAAAGGATCATGGTGTTCATGATCTCGTTTCATTTCGTGCAAATTTTTGCGATCGTTACCGCTCATAGCTTTTCTCACATGATGATTTGCATCTGCGTGCAATAAATGGTTAATTGTGGTTTATTATATTTAAAATTATAAACTCCCCCTCCTATGACAAGGATACATAAAAATTTTCATCAATAAAGTATTTATTTTATGTATTTATAGAACTTTTTCAACGCATTTCTGTTGCTGCTTCGACTCCCACAATTGCAAGTCCTGATGTTAAAATATTCATGACAGCTTGTATCAACCCCAATCTGGCAAATGATAGCTCCTTATTATCAGACTGAATAAAGCGTAAATTGACATTATCACTCCCTTTATTCCAATGGGCGTGAAAGTTGGAAGCGAGGTCATAGAGATAAAATGCCAATCGATGTGGTTCTTTATGGACTACAGCCTGTTCAATTATGCGTGGATATTCAGAAAGTTTGCGTATTAAGGATATTTCATTATCGTCTGTTAATAGGTTAAGATGCGCAATCATTGTGTCGTTTGAAAAACTTTCAATATGAAGGGATTCTTGTGCTTGACGAAAGACCGAATGACAACGCGCACTAGCGTATTGTACATAAAAGATAGGGTTATCTTTTGATTGTTCTGTCACTTTTGCAAAATCAAAATCAAGAGGTGCTTCACACTTACGGTATAGCATCATAAAACGTACAGGATCACGCCCCACTTCTTCTACAACATCACGCAAAGTGACAAATGATCCTGCTCTTTTTGACATGCGTACAGGTTGACCGTTGCGAAAGAGTTTTACCAATTGACATAAGAAAACGCTCAATTTGGCTTTATTACCAGAAATTGCTTTTGCCATCGCTTCTAACCGTTTTACGTAACCAGCGTGATCTGCACCTAGAATATAAATCATTTCATCAAAATGACGATTGAATTTATCACGAAAATAAGCAATATCTGCAGCAAAGTAAGTGTAAGAACCGTCAGATTTAACTAAGACCCGGTCTTGGTCATCGCCAACATCCGTTGAACGAAACAAAGTCTGTTCGCTTGGTTCCCAGTCTTCTATATTTTGTCCCTTTGGTGGTGGGAGTTTTCCTTTGTAAATATAACCATTTAAAGTGAGGTCATTAATCGTATTACGGATAGCACGTGCATTATCTGCGTAAAGCATCTTCTCAGAGAAAAAGATATCATGATAAATATTAAGAGCAGCTAAATCTTTGCGAATCATTGACATCATTGCATGAATTGCACGCTCTTTCACGATAGATAAAGCTTCATCTTTATCGATGGTGAGTAATTGGTCATCGAACTCTTGAACAAGTGCTTTGCCCAATGGTATCAAGTATTCACCAGGATAAAGTCCTTCTGGAATTTCATTAATTTTTTCTCCAAGCGCTTCGCGATAGCGCAAAAGTACGGAGTGGGCAAGTACTTCGATTTGTTTACCAGCATCATTGATGTAATATTCTTTCGTAATGTTATAGCCTACAAATTGTAGTAAATTAGAGAGAACATCTCCAATAACGGCACCTCGACAGTGCCCCACATGCATTGGCCCTGTTGGATTTGCTGACACATATTCAACATTGATACGCTTGCCCTGTCCCAAGGGTATACGTCCGTAAGAGAGGCCTAATTCAAGCATGGATTTTATTGCATTTTGCCAAAATGCTGTTGTGAGCTTGATGTTGATAAATCCAGGACCTGCAACACCAATAGAGTCGATAAAGGGATCATCTTTGAGACGTTCTATGATCTTCTCGGCAACAGCACGGGGATTCAGGCCAATAGGCTTTGCAAGCACCATGGCAGCATTGGTTGATAAGTGGCCATGTGAAGAATCGCGTGGGGAATCAACGGTGATTTTTGATAAATCTAAGTCTTCTCCATTTTTCCCTTTTATATCAGATAATTCGAGTAATTTTTTAAGTTTTTTTTCGAAATTTTTAAAGACATTCATATTTAACTTCCATCATGGTATATAAAAGCAATTAAATGAAATTATCTGTATGGTCAAATAAGCGGTGGTATTCACGTAGAGCGTAGTGATCTGTCATACCCGAGAGAAAGTCAGAAATGAGACGTGCTAACTCATAACTTGTTAAGTCCGCTGTTCTTTTGCACCAATTTTCAGGCATTTTATCCGGACTTTTATAGTAACAGTCGAATAATTTTTGTACAATGCATTTTGCTGCATTGCGACGCTTGAGAACTTGATCATGGTAATAAAGATTTTTAAACAGAAAGTCTTTTAGTTCTTTTTCGTAAACAGCCATCATGGGTGAAAAGGCAACAATGGTTTGTTTTGCTTGGTGAACATCATTTATGCTTGTCGGTTTAATACGTGCTAAATTTTCCTGTGATTGTTTTATGACGTCCTCAACCATGGTTGTTATCTGTCTTCGTACAAGTGTGTAACCGCACCGAGCTTGATCGAGCTGTGGATGTTCGTTGGTTATATCTTTTAATAATGCTGCTGTCAGTGGAATTTGTTTGAATTGATCGAGTGTTAAAAATTGCGAGCGCAACCCATCATCAATATCATGCGCATTATAAGCAATATCATCAGCAATAGCAGCACATTGTGCTTCTAGTCCAGCAAAGCAGTCAAGCTCAAGATCTTGCTTTGTATTGTATTTTAGAATATCGATAGGAACATCTTTACCATTAGAATAAGGACCTAAAAGAGGACCGTTATGTTTCACAAGTCCTTCGAGTGTTTCCCAAGTAAGGTTAAGTCCATCAAAATTTGCATAGCGCTGTTCCAACTTTGTAACAATGCGTAACGCTTGTGCGTTATGGTCAAAGCCGCCATAAGGTGCCATTGCTTCATTGAGAGCATCTTCGCCTGCGTGACCAAAGGGTGTGTGCCCAAAATCGTGAACAAGGGCAATGGCTTCAGCTAGATCTTCATCAAGACATAGTGCACGGGCTAATGTTCGTGCAATTTGAGAAACTTCTATCGAATGTGTCAGCCTAGTGCGATAATGATCGCTTTCATCAGCAATAAAGACTTGTGTTTTGTGTTTAAGGCGTCGAAATGCATTAGAATGAATAATCCTATCTCTATCTCGTTGAAAAGGTGTTCTTGTGGTATTCATAGTTTCATGGAATAATCTACCACGACTTGTTTGCGGGTTGGTGCTATAGACCGCTCGAGACTGGTAATTTATATTGATATTGCTTATATTCATTGTAAGCTGTCCGTTATCATTCTAAATTAAGGTTGGTTTATACTCAAACTTTTCTTTTTTGGGGGGATACTCTTTCTGGATAGTTTAATGCAAGGATATATAGAATGAGTGTGAATATTTCGAATGTTGCTGCTAAGCGGATTACACAGATACTTTTGAGTGAACCTGATAAAATAGGATTACGTATTTCCGTTGAAGGTGGTGGGTGTTCAGGTTTTTCTTATAAATATGACTTGGTTTCGGAAGCGTGTGAAGGTGACCTTGTTCTTAAGAAAGATGGGGCAATTGTCTTTATTGATTCTCTCTCTCTTCCTTTCATGGAAGGGGCTGAAATTGATTTTGTTGATGATCTTATGGGACAGTCTTTTCAAATTCATAATCCCAATGCTATATCATCATGTGGTTGCGGTGTGAGTTTTTCAATTTAGAATGATGACTTTATGATATTGCTTCTTGAAAAAATTATCACTTTGGTCAAAAATACAAAAATGGGTATTTTTATAAAAATATTGCGCCACTATTTAAGGTTATGCGTGACGCTTACCTTACTGATTTGGAGTAATTGTGTCTTTTCTGAAGAAGGGGCAAAGCAGGATTATCAACAAAAACAACCGAAAAGTTTTATTTTAAAATCCCAAGATCATGAAAAAGAAAATTTCGTTTCTCAATCCCAACTTATTTTGCATGCTCAGTTAAAAAACAACGATGAAAATATCGTTAGAGGACTCATCTGGCGAATTTATGCACCCATTTTAGGGATTGATAATAAATTACCACTCATTGCAATTCATGAAGGGGGGAGTGCGCGTTTTGACTTAGATCCGGGAAGTTATCTTGTTCATGTCTCCTTTGGTCAGGCAAGTGCAGTGCACCATGTGAATTTAGAAAGTGGGCAGAATGTTGTTAAAAAATTTACTCTTGATGCTGGTGGTGTTATTTTAAATGCTACACTGTTAAATGGTCCAGTCAATGAAAAGGAATTGCATTTCACTATCTATGAAGATGAGAAAGGAAATGATGATACCGGCGTAATTTTGTCAAATATTAAACCTCATTCAATTGTGCGTTTGAAAGCTGGTAACTATCATGTTGCTTCCCATTATGGTTCCGTTAATGCGAGTGTTCGTTCGGATATCCAAGTCGATGCAGGCAAAATCACAGAAGTAACTCTTGAACATCAGGCCGCGCAAATCGTCTTAAAGTTGGTACGGCAAGAAGGAGGAGAAGCACTTGCAGATACAAGTTGGTCTATTACCAATGATTCTGGTGATATCGTATACGAAACAGTTGGTGCTTATGTTTCACTCGTTTTAGCTGAGGGTGAGTATATTGCGATTGCTAAAAATCAAGACAAAATTTATCAAAAAGTTTTTTCTGTTGTTTCTGGCCATGATGAAGATGTAAGTGTGATAGCAGATACACAAAATATACAATAAATTGATAAAGAAATGGATTAATAGTATTCATAGCATAGGTTGCAATGAGGGAGAGGTAGAGAGTTTTGATTATAGAAGTTTCAACAGTGAGTGTTTTTTTTGCCGGTGCATTATCTTTTTTATCGCCGTGTGTTTTACCATTGGTTCCTCCTTATTTGTGTTATATGGCAGGTATCGGTATTGATGATTTTCGCTCAGAAAAGACTAATAGGAAAGTGTTTATACGGTGGGCACTTTTATCTTCTGTTATTGCTTTTGTGCTTGGTTTTACAACTGTTTTTGTTGCGTTAGGTGCTAGTGCAAGCACAATTGGTGAATTTATCAGTTATTATCGTGATTGGTTTGCATTTGCTGCTGGAGTTATCATTATTGTTTTCGGTTTAAATTTTTTAGGTCTTTTCAAGATTGCTTTTTTATTTCGTGAAGCGCGTTTTTCAACGCATAGAATGCCAGCTGGTCCTTTAGGGGCTTACGTTATTGGTTTAGCTTTTGCGTTTGGTTGGACACCGTGTATTGGTCCGATTTTGGGACCTGTTCTAACACTTGCTGGAACAAAAGAAACTGTGGGTGAGGGAGCTGTTCTTTTAGGGATTTACGCGTTAGGTCTTGCTGTGCCTTTTATGTTAGCAGCTCTATTTTCGAGCAGTTTTATGAGATTTTTAGGAGCTTTTCGTATTCATTTGGGAAAAGTTGAAAAAATTATTGGTATTTTTCTGATTATTACAGGTATTTTGTTTTTAACAGGCTCTATGCATGACTTTTCATTTTGGCTTTTGGAATATTGCCCTTTGTTGAGTAATGTTGAAGGTATTCGTTGGCATGATATTATGAGTTTCTTTGGATTTTCTCGTTAATTTTGTGTGCTTTTATGGTTAGAAATTGTCTTTCTATTATTCTTGCAGGAGGTGAAGGGACGCGCATGAAATCGTCTCTTCCTAAGGCCCTTCATAAAATTGCTGGATTGCCGCTTATATGCCACGTCATAAGACAAATAGAATTGGCAGGTACTTCACAGTTAGCAGTGGTTGTAGGATTTGGCGCTAAAGATGTCACGGAAGTTGTTCACTCATTTGTAAAAGATGCGATGATTTTTGAACAAAAAGAACGTTTAGGAACAGCTCATGCTGCGCTTTCTGCTCGCTTAGCTTTGCAAAAAGGGATGGATGATGTTCTTATTGTTTTTGGTGATACTCCTTTGATTGAGAAAGATACATTGCTACAAGTTCGTGCGCAGCTTGCTGTTGGAGCAGATGTTGTCGTTGCTGGTTTTCATGCCCCAGATCCAACAGGTTATGGGCGTCTTCTTGAGAAAAATGGTAAGCTTATTGCGATTGTAGAAGAAAAAGATACGAATGAAGAAGAAAAGAAGATTTCTTTTTGTAATGGTGGAATACTTGCTATGAATGGAAAGCATGCGCTTTCTCTTTTAGATAAGATTGGTAAAAACAATTCAAAGCAAGAATATTACTTAACAGATGTTGCTTCTATTGCGGCGCATGAAGGATTAGATGTTCGTGTTGTTGAAGTGCCTTTTGATAATATTGTAGGAATTAATAACTGTTTTGAGCTTTTTGAAGCTGATTCTTTATGGCAAAAGCGTAAAGCGTGCGATTTAATGTTGTCTGGTGTTACAATACTTAAACCAGAAACTGTTTATTTTTCTTATGATACAGAGATTGAACCAGGTGTGTTGATTGAGCCAAATGTTTATTTTGGACCGGGGGTAAAAGTAAAATCTGGCGCAGTTATTCATGCATTTAGTTATCTAGAGGGCACTTTGGTTGGTATGGATGCACGGATTGGGCCCTATGCACGGTTGCGTCCTGGAACAGAGTTAGCGCGATCAGTAAAGGTTGGAAATTTTTGTGAAATTAAGCAAGCAAAAGTAGGAGAAGCTACTAAAATTAATCATTTAAGTTATATTGGCGATGCAGAAATTGGTGCATATACCAATATTGGAGCTGGTACTATTACTTGTAATTATGATGGATTTCATAAATATAAAACAGTGATTGGTGATAATGCCTTTATTGGTTCTAATTCAGCTCTTATTGCTCCATTGATTATTGGAAGAAGTTCTTATGTGGCTTCAGGAAGTGTTATTACTGAAAATGTACCTATAAATAGTATAGCTTTTGGACGAGCACGACAGGTAATAAAAGAGGATCGTGCAGAAAAATTGCGTGCATGTTTGTCGACAAATAAACAAAAAAAGTAATCTTTTTCAGTTTATCTCTCAACTTTATAAGAATCTGATAATTGTGTAAAGACTTGTTCTTAAGTATTACCATACCATATGCAGTGTATATGATCTTTAAAGGTTTTAATAAGGACAGTTGGATTATTTTACCGGATCATTATAAATCTTGGATGTAAATTGGAGCTTTTAATGTGTGGAATTATTGGAATTCTTGGAAATAGACCTGTTGCATCCTATTTGGTTGATGGTTTAAAGCGCCTTGAATATAGAGGATATGATTCATCTGGTTTAGCGACAGTCCATGAGGGGCGCCTTCATCGTATTCGCGCTGAAGGGAAGCTTATTCATTTAGAAGAAAAATTAAAGATAGCACCTTTGGAAGGTAAGCTGGGGATTGGTCATACGCGCTGGGCTACACATGGAATTGCTGTAGAGCGGAATGCACATCCTCATTTAACTGAACGGATTGCAGTTGTTCATAATGGTATTATCGAAAATTTTTTAGAATTGCGAAAGGAACTCATTGAGGACGGTTATGTTTTTGAAACAGAGACCGATACGGAGGTTATTGCTCATTTAATTACGCGCGCACTAAAAAGTGGTTTTTCTCCGCAAGAAGCGACACGCACGAGTTGGAAAAGATTGCAGGGTGCTTTTGCTCTTGCTCTTATTTTTGAAGGTGAAGATAACCTTATAATTGCTGTTCGTTCTGGTCCACCTTTGGTGGTTGGGTATGGAAAGGATGAGTTTTTTGTAGGGTCGGATGCAATTGCTTTAGCTTCATTTACAGATCGTATCAGTTATATGGAAGATGGTGATTTGGCTGTTCTCACGCGTGAAGGAGTAACAATTTATAATGGAGATAATCAGCCAGTAGAACGTCCTATTACAACATTGTTTGATGGAAATTTCTTGGTTTCTAAAGGACATCATCGCCATTTTATGCACAAGGAAATGTTTGAACAACCTGACGTTATCTCGCATAATTTGGCACATTATCTTGATCTTGGAAATTATACAGTTCGCTTATTTGAAGATTTGATTGATTGGAAAAATATTAACCGATTGCTCTTTGCAAGCTGTGGAACCGCTTATTATTCAACTTTAGTTGCACGCTATTGGTTTGAGAACTTGGCGGGTTTAAGTGTTGATAATGATGTGGCTTCAGAATTTCGTTATCGTGAACCCCCTATAACACCTGATGTGTTGCCAATATTTGTTTCTCAATCTGGTGAAACAGCTGATACATTGGCATCTTTACGTTATTGTCGAGAACGTGGTGTGAGAACGGTGACAGTTGTGAATGTTGAGCAATCGACAATGGCGAGGGAGGCTGATTTTGTTTTACAAACATTAGCTGGTCCAGAAATTGGTGTTGCTTCAACAAAAGCTTTTACCTGTCAATTGGTGACACTTGCTTCAATGGCGCTTGGTGCCGCTAAGCAACGTGGTTATCTCTCAGAAAAGCAGGAGCAACAGTTCGTGCGACAATTGACAGAAGTGCCGCGAATTTTAAATGAGGTTTTGAAATTAGAGGATAAAATTGAGACTATTTGTCGTGATTTGATGAACGTAAAAGGGGCTCTTTATCTTGGGCGTGGTACTTCTTATCCAATTGCTTTGGAAGGAGCACTCAAATTGAAAGAGCTTTCTTATATTCACGCTGAAGGTTATGCGGCAGGTGAGTTAAAGCATGGTCCGATTGCGTTGGTTGATGAGACAATGCCGATTATTGTTGTCGCACCTTATGATAGGTGGTTTGAAAAGACTTTTTCTAATATGCAAGAAGTAGCGGCACGCAAGGGGCATATTATTTTGATAACGGATAAAAGAGGTGAAAAAGCAATGCATCTTGATATTCCGTCGACTATTATTTTGCCGGATATTCCAGAATTTATTGCACCTATCATTTATGCTTTACCTATTCAATTAATCGCTTACCATACAGCTGTTTTATTGGGAACAGATGTTGATCAACCTCGTAATTTGGCAAAATCAGTCACTGTTGAGTAAAGATGGTTTTATGTCTTTTTTAGGGAATAATTAAGGGTGCAAATCATAAAAAACATTTATAACAGATATGCAAAGCTTTCACTTTTTTATAAGGATTGCTTTTTACTGTTAGCCTGCTCGGAGTAAACGCGTAGCATCGTCGCGTCTGAAAAGATAAAGGAGCAAACGTAAAGCTTGTCCTTGTTCTGAGGAAAGAGTAGGATCATGTTGTAAAAATAAACGTGCATGCTTTCTTGCCATTGATAAAAGATCGCTGTGAACTGCAAGGTTTGCTATATGGAACTCAGGGGTGCCGGATTGTCGTGTTCCTAAAAGTTCTCCTTCTCCTCGTAAACGCCAGTCTTCTTCAGCAATTTTAAAACCATCTTCTGTATTACGTATAATATTAAGGCGTGTTGCAGCCATCTTTGTTAGTGGATCTTTGTATAGCAGAATGCAGGAAGATTTTTTTTCTCCTCGTCCGACACGTCCCCGTAATTGGTGCAGTTGTGAAAGGCCAAAATGTTCCGCATGTTCGATAACGATGATTGAGGCATCAGGAACATCCACTCCCACTTCAATAACTGTAGTTGCAACTAAAATACCTATATTTCCACATTTAAAAGATGCCATGGCTGCTTCTTTTTCATCCGTAGACATCTTCCCATGGATCATACCAACACGTTTTCCAAATCGTTCACAGAGAAGGGCAAAGCGGCTTTCAATTGAAGTGAGCTCAAGAGTTGTAGATTCTTCCACTAAAGGACAAATCCAATAAAGTTTTTCTCCTTTTTCTAGTGCAAGTGCAATTCGTTCTATAAGTTCATGAATACGTTTCAAGGGAACTGTTGCTGTTGTGATTGGTTGTCGTCCAATTGGTTTTTCTGTAATTTGAGAGACATCCATATCACCAAAAGCTGTTAGAACCAGTGTGCGTGGAATAGGGGTGGCAGTCATCACCAGCATATCAGGGGTATGACCTTTTGCGGTAAGAGCAAGACGTTGATGCACACCAAAGCGGTGTTGTTCATCGATAATGGTTAAAGCAAGATTATTATAAGTAACGTTATTTTGTATAAGAGCATGGGTCCCTATGATAATAGAAGCTTGGCCTGATAAGATATCGTTCAAGATTTTTGTGCGCACTTTTCCTTTTTCTCGTCCAGTTAAAAGAGTTGTTTTTAATCCAATCTTTTCAGCAAGAGGCGCAATTGTAGCAAAATGTTGCCTAGCAAGAATTTCTGTTGGTGCCATTAATGCAGATTGTCCTGCATTTTCAGCAATCTGCGCACTTGCCATCAGTGCAACAACGGTTTTTCCTGCTCCTACGTCGCCTTGAAGAAGTCTTAACATCGGTTTTGGTGAAGCGAGATCCTTTGCAATATCTTTTATTGCTTCTTTTTGTCCATTGGTAAGTTGGAAGGGTAAAGCTTTCAGTAATTTTCCAGTATAAGTGCCGTTTGGAGGTCGAGAAGCACCGACAAGAGATTTAGTTTTTAAGCGCACAAGTCCAAGAGCTAATTGGCTAGCAAGAAGTTCATCATAGGCAAGACGTTTGCGTGCTGTACTTTCTAAAGTTAAATCATCGGGATCGATGGGGGCATGAATGCGGCGTAAAGCAATAGGAAAAGAAGAAAAGTTTTGTTGCTTTTTGACGCTTTCTTCTATCCACTCTGGTAAGAGAGGAATAGAGTCGAGAGCGTTTTGCATAGTGCGCCTTAACATTTTTGCTGATAATCCAGCAGTAGAGGGATAGACAGGTTCGATTAATGGCATCTGATTTGATTGCTCGTTTGTTACAATGTAATCGGGATGTACCATTGAGAGTTGTTCGTTAAATCGCTCCACTTTACCTGATACGATGACTTTTTTCCCTTCCGGTAATTGATTTTTTAACCAAGAAGGTTGAGCATGAAAAAAGACCAAATTTATTTTTCCTGTTTGATCACGCGCGATAACACGGTAGGGCAATCGCTTACGTCCAGGGGGGGGCGGTTGATGCTGATCAATGATAATTTCGAGAGTGACGGTGACTCCTTCTCGTGCAAAAGCAATGCTGGGACGTGTTCTGCGGTCTATGACTGAATGGGGCATTAATTGGAGAAGATCAATGAGTGTGGATTCACGTTGTGTCGGATTAATATTTAAGACTTTTGTAAGTAAAGCACATATTTTGGAGCTTACTCCCGGAAGGGTGCGAATAGAAGCAAAAAGAGGATTAATAAGGCTGGGACGCATAAGAAAATTTTTAGCCGGCTCTTTTCATTTTTTCTAGTACTTTGAAGAGCTTTTTGCAAATAAATCACGAGAGTCTATGAGGAAAAGTTGTTTTATTTTAATTTTAAATTTTATATAGAGCAAAAAATTGAAAGTGGAATAAAATAAGAACAGTACCGGAAAGAGAACTAATAGCACTATGGTATGTTCGCTTTTATTTGTGTGAGTTTTTTTATCACTATAGGTATTTTTTTCATGACACTTTAATGTAGAATATCAATAAAGCTGGGATGTCTCCTGTGTATACGAGAGTGTTAAAGTTATAAATTTATAGCATAATGGACTAAAATACCATCTCTTACTATGAGATAGATGTAAGTGCGATAGGTATTTATTTTGTGATAGGAAATTTTGAGAGTGTCAGAAGATAAAAGCAAAACACGAGATGGTAAAAATTCCTTTCCTCGCTTTATTCACTTAAGAGTACATTCAGCTTATTCATTGCTTGAAGGGGCTTTGAAAATCCCACAGATTATTCAACACGCGACTTCAGATCATGCACCAGCAGTTGCTATTACGGATACAAATAATTTATTTGGTGCTCTGGAGTTTTCGCAATATTGTTTCTCTCATGGGATACAACCTATTATCGGTTGTCAGATCACGGTTGATTTTAGTGATGAAAATGATAATCCGCATTTTTCTAAATGGTGCCAACCTTCTGATTTTTGTTCTCTTGTTTTGTTGGCTGCTAGCGATATCGGTTATGCTCATTTGGTTCGTCTTGTTAGCCGTGCTTATCTTGATAAGTGTGATACTGATCCTCCTCATATTAAAGTGGGTTGGTTATTGTCGCACAGTGAAGGAATAATCGCTTTAACTGGTGGTAATGGAGGACCTATTAATTCTTCTTTAGCGGAAGGAAAAAAAGAACATGCTGTTGAACGTTTAATTTATTTAAAAAAAATTTTTGATGATCGTCTTTATGTGGAATTACAGCGGCATGGCTCTTTTGATCAAAAAATAGAAGTTGCGCTTATTGAATTAGCATATGAACATAAAGTTCCTCTTGTGGCAACTAATGAAGCTTTTTTTCTGAATAGGGAAGGATATGAAGCACATGATGCACTGATGGCAGTTGCAGAAGGGCAGATTGTCTCTAATCCAGAGCGTAAACGTGTGACACCAGATCATTATTTAAAGTCGCAAGATGAAATGGTTGCACTTTTTTCTGATCTTCCAGAAGCTCTCGAAAATAGTGTTGAAATTGCGTTGCGTTGTCATACTGCGACACCAATTCGAAAACCAATTTTGCCTCGTTTTATAGAGCAATCTGTTGATTCAAATTGTATTTTAGAAGCCGAAGATAGGGAATTGTTAAATCAAGCTAAGGCTGGTTTAAAAATGCGGCTTGAGATAATTGGATTGGCTGAAGGATATACCGTTGCAGATTATGAGCAACGACTTGATTATGAAGTTTCCATTATTACGCGTATGCAATTTTCTGGCTATTTTCTTATCGTTTCAGATTTTATAAAATGGGCGAAAACCCATGATATCCCTGTTGGTCCAGGGCGGGGCTCTGGTGCGGGTTCACTCGTTGCTTATGCGTTGACTATTACCGATGTTGATCCATTGCGTTTTTCCCTTCTCTTTGAACGGTTTCTCAATCCAGATCGTGTTTCTATGCCGGATTTTGATATTGACTTTTGTCAAGAGCGGCGCGAAGAAGTTATTCATTATGTGCAAAAAAAATATGGACGCGATCAAGTTGCTCAAATTATTACGTTTGGTAAATTACAAGCACGGGCGGTGTTGCGTGATGTTGGGCGTGTTTTAGAAGTCCCTTATCGTCAGGTGGATTATCTTACGAAACTAGTTCCTGCTACACCTGGGAATCAGGTTGAATTGGCTGATGCTATTAAAGATGAACCTAAATTTGCGGAAGAAAAGAAAAAGAATCCCGTCATTGGACGCACATTAGATATAGCGCTTCAATTGGAGGGCCTTTATCGGCATGCATCAACCCATGCTGCAGGGATTGTTATCGGTGACCGGCCACTTTCAGAGCTTGTCCCGATGTATCGTGATTCGCGCTCCGATATGCCTGTTACACAATTTAACATGAAGTATGTTGAACAGGCGGGGCTGGTAAAATTTGATTTTCTTGGATTAAAAACACTTACTGTTTTGAAAATGGCGGTGGATTTTGTCGCACGAAAGGGTATCAAAATAGATTTGTCAAATATTCCTCTTAATGATGAAGCGACCTATGCTATGATGGCACGTGGCGAAACGGTTGGTGTATTTCAAGTTGAAAGCTCTGGTATGCGTAAGGCACTCATTGGAATGAAGCCAGACCGTATTGAAGATATTATTGCTCTTGTCGCGCTTTATCGTCCTGGTCCGATGGAGAATATTCCAACCTATAATGCACGCAAACATGGCGAAGAGGAAATTACTTCTATCCATCCTAAAATAGACCATCTGATTAAAGAAACACAAGGCGTTATTGTCTATCAGGAGCAGGTAATGCAGATTGCTCAGGTGCTTGCTGGTTATTCGCTTGGGGAAGCGGATTTATTACGTCGTGCTATGGGTAAAAAAATTCATAAAGAAATGCAAAAACAGCGTACGCGCTTTGTGAATGGAGCTGTCGCTGGCGGAGTTGATAAGGATCAGGCTGATATTATTTTTGATCTTTTGGCAAAATTTGCAGATTACGGTTTTAATAAGTCGCATGCCGCTGCTTATGCACTTGTTTCCTATCAAACGGCTTATATGAAAGCACATCATCCAGTTGAATTTTTAGCCGCTTCAATGACGTATGATATGACAAATACGGATAAGTTGAATGATTTTCGGCGTGAAGCATTAAGGTTGGGTATTCAAGTTATTGCACCTTGTGTGCAAACATCCCATCGTGTTTTTGAAGTTGGTGATAACTGTATTTATTATTCTCTTGCTGCTATTAAAGGTGTAGGGGAAGCAGTTGTTGATCATATTGTTGCTTGTCGTGGAGATAAACTTTTTAAGGATCTGGAAGATTTTTGTGAGCGCATTGATCCCCGTATTGTTAATAAGCGTGCGATGGAAAGTTTGGTTTGTGCTGGCGCTTTTGATTGTTTCAAGATTGCACGTGAGATTTTATTGGCAAGCCTTGGAACTCTCCATGCACGTGCACTTCGTATTCTCGATAACAATTCTAGCGGACAGATCGATATATTTGGGATGACAGGTGGGTTAAGAGAGCCTTTGATTTTATCGCAAGCATCTCCTTGGTTAGCGGATGAAAAACTTTATCGAGAATTTCAAGCAATAGGTTTTTACTTTTCTGCGCATCCTTTGGATGAGTATCATGCTATTCTTGCTAAAAAACGCGTACAGACTTGGGTTAATTTTGCTAACGCTGTCAAAGGAGGGGCAACTGCTGCTAGGCTCGCTGGAACTATCGTGGCAAAACAAGTCCGTAAAACAAAGTCTGGTAAGAAAATGGGGATTATTCATTTTTCTGATACGAGTGGACAGTATGAGACAGTTCTTTTTTCCGATATGCTTTCTGATTATGAGGAGGTGCTAGAACCTGGAAAATCTTTTATTATTACAGTGAGTGCAGAAAATCGCTCAGAAGGTATTAGTTTGCGGCTTGAGACGGTTCAATCCTTGGAAAAGGAGGTATCACAGTATCATAAAATGATGCGCATTTTTATAAAAACAGTTGATATGCTTCCACAAATTGAGCAAAATTTAGATCTTGGTGGGAATGGAGAAGTAGGGCTTATTCTTATTCAAGAGGATGGATTGCGGGAAGTTGAAATTGCGCTGCCAAACCGATACAAAGTTAGTTCGCGTGTGGCAAGCGCTATGAAATCGATTCAAGGTGTTGTCAATGTGGAGTTGACTTAAATCAAAAGTTGTAAGACGACTGCTTGTTTTGAATTACATTTCGCTTTATCAGTGGCTTAAAATTTCACTTTGAATTGGACTGCCGATTCTAAAAGTTCTTATTTTTATTTATGGTAAATTATGACGGATTCATAATGTTATCAGCGCAAGAAAATGTTCTTTATGTATGCAAAGCCATTGGGAGAACTTTGTAAGTTTTTATCATAGATTTTTTATGAGATTCATAGCATCATACATATAAAGCCAATTAAGGTCAGACATGATACTCTCTGGTGTACGAATTTTCATGATGAAATTGCGTGCAATTGCTATGGGACCAGTTGCATGATAGGTAATCCTGTTAAAGTTTCCACGTTTTTTTACCGCTGCAATGCGAGGCTTTCGTATTTTTTCGTAAAGCCAAAGGGCGTTTGTCAGTGAAAGGTCTTTAGTAGAGAGTGCTTCTGCTAATGTGGCAGCATCTTCTATTGCCATAGCAGCACCTTGTGCTGCAAAGGGGAGGGCTGCATGTGCACAATCACCAACAAATACTTGTCGTTCTAAACCTAAAAAACGATTTTGTTGCATTTGAAAGAGTGGCCAATAAGTCCATTCATCAATATGATCAAAAATCTGTAAGATTTGCAAATTCCAGTCTTTGAAAAGAGATTTCAAATTTTCTTTATTTCCTTCATGTGCCCATCCTTTTTTTGAATTTTTTCCACGCGTAATGGCCACAAAATTAAAAACTTTTGTTGATGATTGAATGGGATAGACAATAAGATGATTTTTGGGTCCCATCCAGGCAGTAATTGTCTTCATATTTTGCAATAAAGAATGAAAACTTTTAGGAAGATTTTCAAATTCTGTTGTTGCACGCCAAGCAATAAAACCACTAAAATTTGCCCTTTCATAAAAAGGTGCTTGTTTTCGTAATGTCGACCAAACTCCATCGCATCCGATAAGGAGTGGTGTTGAATAAAGCTGAGAATGTTGGGTTTCAGTTGGTAAATTGATTTTTATTGTTTTTATATGAATACTGTGAGATACTATTTGGGTAGATGATACAACAGATTCACCTGTTTGATATTTGATAAGAGGATTTTCAATAACAGCATTATGTAAAATTTTTTGTAAGTTTGCGCGATGAATTGTAATATAAGGAGCTTTCCAGGTTTTTTCCGATAAATTGATAAGATCAGTACGCAATCGTGTTTTTAAAGACATTCCATCTCTTAACTCAAAAAAATGTGGTATTATCCCCACTTCAGTAAGCTTGCTAAGAATGCCCCAATGCGCAAGAATACGGGTTGCATTTGGAGTGAGCTGTATACCAGCGCCTACGGCGTCAAGTTGTGTACATTTTTCGATAATGGTACTTGCAATTCCTTTATGGGCCAATGCCAAAGCTGTGCTTAAACCAGCAATACCTCCTCCAACGATGATTGGTGATTGATCCATAGGCTACTTTATATTGAAAAAGCAGAGAACGCACTATTTGGGATGATATAAACATCCTGCAGGATTTGTTTGATTAGGTGATAGCGAAGGAATATAACGATAAAGTGTTGAACAATAAGGACAAATTTTTTCATCAGCTGATCCCATATTAATAAAAATATGGGGATGATCGAATGGTTGTGTAGCACCCGCACACATAAACTCTTTTACACCAATTTCGATTATTTTATATCCAAGGTCATTTTGGAAATGAGGAACGTTGTGGTTAGCCATGGCGTATAAGCTCCGGATAAATTGCCTAATCAGAGATGATTTGAAATCCTTTATTTCATATGCGTTAATTTGTAATAAAGCTTATAATAATGCAAGGTACTTTTTAAGACAAGTTAACTGTCTTTATGTTATACCGATCCATTGCCGTATTTCTAGTAATTTGCGCAATAGGAATAATTCTAAGTGTTTTGAAATATTAAATGTAACTAACATCAGAAAAATTGGTTATTTATATGTTATTATCACAATAATATATTGGAAAGTATTCTATGAGATATTTATCCATAAGGATCTTAAAAAGTATAAAGGAAGATTAGCTAGAGTATATGAAACAAAGGGTGGTAGATCAGACTTTTATGTCGGATATAACAATGAAAAATCCGATGCGGTTTATTAATCGAGAATTTTCATGGTTACAATTTAATACTCGTGTATTGACGGAGGCTAGTAATCCGAAGCATCCTTTATTAGAACGGTTACAATTTCTTTCGATTTCTGCAGCAAACCTTGATGAATTTTTTATGGTTCGTGTTGCTGGGCTCGCTTCTCAAATTCGTGGTGGAGATACAGCCTGTAGTGCAGATGGGCTTACACCGCAGGAGCAACTTGATTATGTATTAGCTGAGATTTCGCATTTGCAAGCTAATCAATTACGAGAATTAAGTACTTTATGTCATGAACTGAAACAGAATGATATTGAAATTATTCGTCCCAGTGAGCTTTCAGAAGTTGAAAAATTATGGCTCGAAAAATATTTTCTTGATGCGATTTTTCCTATTCTTAAACCTTCATCTGTTGATTCTACTGACTCTTTTCCATTTATTCCTAATTTATGTCTTTCACTTGCTTTCCAATTGTCTCGGTGCGCTGATCAAGACTCCACCATAGTGTTTTTGCCTGTTCCAACTGCTTTGAAACGTTTTATTCTTCTTCCTCAGAAGGATAAAAGTTTTCGTTTTATTGCGTCTGAAGATGTTATTAGCCATTTTATAGAGTATATATTTCCTGATTTTAAAGTTGATGGAATTGGTACATTTAGGGTCATTCGTGATAGTGATATTGAAGTAGAAGAAGAAGCGGAAGATCTTGTTCATTTTTTTGAAACTGCGCTTAAAAGACGTCGTCGTGGGCAGGTTATTCGAATTGAATTTGACACAAAAATACCAAAGAATTTGCGTCAATTTGTTATGAATGGCCTTGCAGTTCCTGGTAATTGTATCAGTATTCTTGATGGATTTTTGGCGCTTAACACGCTCTCCGAGATTGTTTCTATTCCGCGTAATGATCTAAAATTCATTCCTTATCATCCTCGTTTTCCTAAATGTATTCGTGAACATAATGGTGATTGTTTTGCGGCTATTCGTGAAAATGATCTTGTGATTCATCATCCTTATGAATCGTTTGATGTTGTTGTACAATTTTTACGTCAAGCTGCTAGTGATCCTGATGTTGTGGAAATTAAACAAACTCTTTATCGCACATCGAATGATAGCCCAATTGTCAGCGCTTTGATTGAGGCTGCCAAACAAGGGAAATCGGTGACTGCTTTGGTAGAACTTAAAGCACGTTTTGATGAGGAAGCTAATATTCGTTGGGCGCGTGATCTTGAGCATGCGGGTGTTCAAGTTGTTTTTGGTTTTATTGCGTTAAAAACACATGCTAAAATGTCACTTGTCGTGAGGCGTGAAGGAAAAAGCCATCGTTCTTATATTCATCTTGGAACTGGGAATTATCATCCCATTAATGCTAAAGTCTATACTGATCTTTCTTTTTTTACTACTGATGATGATATTGTTCATGATGTTGCATTATTGTTCAATTATATCGCTCAATCTAGACGCCCAAATAAAGCAATGAAGATTGCTTTCTCACCCTTAACATTGCGGAGTCGTATTCTTAAGCATATTGAAGGAGAAATTATCAATGCCCAACAAGGGCAGTTTGCTGCTATTTGGATGAAGGTCAATGCGTTGGTTGATTCTGAAATTATTGATACTTTATATCGTGCCAGTCAAATGGGTGTGCAGGTTGATCTGGTGGTGCGTGGTATATGTTGTTTGCGTCCTGGTATTCCAGGCATTTCGGATAATATTCGTGCAAAATCAATTGTAGGGCGTTTTCTTGAACATAGCCGTATTTTTTGTTTTGGTAATGGTAAAGATTTGCCGAGTGAGAACGCACTTGTTTATTTGGGATCAGCTGATCTGATGCCTCGTAATTTAGATCATCGTATTGAAATATTGGTTCCAATTTTTAATAAAACGGTTCGTAAGCAGATTCTTTTACAAATTATGCTGGCCAATATTATTGATAACCAACAAAGTTTTGATATACTAGGGAATGGAACGTCAAGGCGTATAAAACCGCAAAGAGGTGAAAATCCGTTTAATGCGCAGGAGTATTTTATGGCCAATGAAGGTTTTGCGGGGTGGGAAGAATCTTTTCAGTCTTCTGCTTCTCGGTTGGTTGCGTTGCATCGGCAGCAAGCCGAACTGCATAAAGACTAAAATCCAATGACATATATAGACGCTCAAGGTCGGCTGAAAGGGCGTAAGCCTGTCGCTGTTATCGATATTGGCTCGAATTCTGTTCGGCTTGTTATTTATGAAGGGCTTGTTCGTTCACCGACAGTTTTATTTAATGAAAAAGTTCTCTGCGGTTTGGGGCAAGGTGTTGCAAAAACTGGATTTTTAGAAGAAAAATCGATAAAAATGGCGTTGCAAACACTGAAACGATTTCGTGTGCTTTGTCAACAGATTGGAGCAGATGAAGTCTATACTCTAGCAACAGCAGCAGCACGGGAAGCGAAAAACGGGTTGGCGTTTATTCAAAATGCTGAAAATATCTTGCAAAATAAAATATATCTTCTTTCAGGAAGTGACGAGGCTCTTTATTCAGCTTATGGGGTTATTTCTACTTTTTATCAACCAAAGGGTATTTCGGGAGATCTTGGTGGTGGAAGTCTCGAGCTTATTGATATTAATAATTCTGATGTAGGCAAGGGAATAACTCTACCGTTAGGCAGTTTACGGCTACAGTATCTGTCCAATAACGATATTACTGTTGCTGCAAAAATTGCACGAGAGCAGTTTGATAAATTAACTGTCTTTCGTAAAGGCGTGGCACATTGTTTTTATGCAGTAGGAGGGACATGGCGTAATTTAGCAAAACTTCATATGGCAACTAAAGACTATCGGCTCCCTGTTATGCACGGTTATGAGGTTGAGGCAATTGAGATGGAAGGTTTTTTACGTAGTGTAGCGAGTGGCAGGATTGATAATATAAAAGGGATTTCTGCTGTTTCAAAAAATCGTCGTCAGCTTTTGTCTTATGGAGCGATTGTCCTTATCGAACTTATTCAGTGTATGGGCTTTGAAAAAATAATCTTTTCTGGCGCTGGAGTCCGTGAAGGTTTTCTTCATTCACGATTGCCGCAAGAGATTCGTCTTTCAGATCCTCTCATCGCAGCATGCACTGAAATGGCTGTTTTACGGGCACGTTCACCAAAGCAGGCAGAAGAACTCATTGATTTCACGACTAATGCTTTTGACGTTTTTGGAATTTCAGAAACTGAAAATGAATGCCGTTATCGCAAAGCTGCCTGTCTCCTTGCAGATATTGGTTGGCGCATACATCGAGATTATAGAGGTAATGAAGCCGCTAATCAGATAGCGCTGGGATCTTATCCGGGAATTTCTCATAAGGGGCGCGCTTATGCTGCGCTCGCTGTTTTTTTTCGCAATACAAGTGCGTTAATTGATGAAGAATCTCTTCCCATTTTTCAACTAGCAACAAAAAGTATCATTAAAAAAGCACGCATTCTCGGTGAAATTATGCGTATTGCTCATCTTTTTAGCGCTTCTACTGCTGGAATTCTGCCCCATTTATCATGGTATAAAAAAACAGATCATGTTGTATTGTACATTCCAAACCGTTACGCTAATTTATTAGGAGAACGTCCTCTTACTCGGTTGAGGAAATTATCGAAAATAGTAAAATTACCTCTTTCTTTTGAAATTTTTTAATTTTTTTGAACAAGTTTTAGGAACTTAATGCATATATTGTGATATGCATATGCCGCTCCGTATTTTCGTTTTTATGCAGATTCATTTTTTGATTGTTGATTTACGATCTCGATAAGGTATTTATCTTGTATACTATTATATAGCGTGCCGTTTGGTTGGCAATGCTTTGAATGATGGCGAGAAGATTTGTAGAACGATGGCTGACTTCTCGAAGCAAGATTTTTAAGACTTGTTGATGTGAGACACGCTCTCTTCGTGGTTGTGTTACAGTAAGCTGCTATTTTTGTAAACGGGACAGGCTATTATTATAGGAAAATTTTTCTATTTGTATTGTGAATTGAAAACTTGCTGTTTTTTGGATTTCTCTTGATATACAAGTTTGATATTTGATTGGCGTTGCTAAAATTTAATCTTCGTTTTAAACAAGCGTGGATAAAATATTACACTTTTAAAATTATATGATGTTTGTGTTGGTTATAAGCATATTCCAGGTAATGCAGGAAAATGGACAGCATAATAATTTTTCTGGAATGAAACCATTCCCAATAACATTCCCAATAAGATGAGGTCGCAAAATTTTTCTCTTTCGGTTTTCCACGAATCTTTCCATTTAATGAAGCAGCTCATCTCCTCCAGAAAATTTTTATTGCAACAATTTCGAATGCACATAGTTAAAACTTTTTTGTAAATTAAAGCTGTTTGATTATTATTTTTCCATTGTCAAAATAAAATCCTATTTGACCTTTTAGCATTTGTTCAGCTTTTTTCCCAAATATTTCATAGCGCCAACCATTCATTGCAGGAATATTTTTTTTTATACACCCACTTGCGATTTTTTCTAAATCATTAGAAGTTGCAATAATTTTAGGTGCAATGCTGTTTTCGTTCGCAACGAGTTTTAATAATACTTTGAGAAGATCAATAACGGCGGTCAGTGTTTCATTAGGTGGATTATGTTTAGGAAGGGTTGGTAAAGTAGCAAGGTCAACTTCTAAGCCTTCGTGGATAGCTTTGATTAATGTTTGCGCAATTGAGAATTTATCCCAGTTTTTATTCAGACTGCGTAGACGTTTTAAGGCAGATTCATCTTTTGGCTGTTGCGTTGCAATTTCAATAAGGGATTCATCTTTCATGATATGACGACGTGGGATATTATATTTCCGTGCTTTGCGTTCACGCCAAGCTGCTATTTTTTGTAATATGGCAAATTCACGCGGTTTTTTAACTTTGCCTTTCACTTTTTTCCATGCTTCATCTTCTGGCATATCATAGGTTTTAGGTGATAAAAGAATTGCTATTTCGTCCTCCATCCAGTGGGCGCGTTTATTTTTTTCTAGCTGTTTTTTTAATAAAAGGTAAACATCTCTTAGATAGGTTACATCGGAGAGTGCATAGAGCAGCTGTTTTTCGGAAAGAGGACGGCAGCTCCAGTCTGTAAAGCGAGATGATTTATCAAGTTGATGGCCTGTGCAACGTTGTACAATTTGGTCATAGGAAATAGAATCACCAAATCCGCAAATCGATCCTGCTATTTGCGTGTCAAAAAGAGGGAAGGGAATGATCCCTCCAAGATGATAGATTGTTTCGATGTCTTGGCGTGCAGCATGAAAAACTTTAACAACTTTTTTATCTACCATGAGATCAAAAAATGGTTGCAAATCAATATCTTCTGCTATTGGATCAATGAGAGCTGTCGTGTCTGGTGATGCAAGCTGAATGAGACACAGTTGCGGCCAAAAAGTTGTCTCGCGGATAAATTCAGTATCAATTGTTATAAAATCTGAGGTACGTAGAGTGGCGAGTGCAATTTCAAGATCTTTTGTTTTTGTAATAAGATTCATCATTATTCTCTTATAGCAAGATAAATTAAATTTGTCTTTTATTGACTTTTTTTAAAAGTCTTTATCCTCACATCTTGACAAATGGTTGTTAAAAAGCGTTTGTAGCGCAGGTGAAATATTATAATCAAAGGCAAAAACTATGCATCGTTATCGCAGTCATAATTGTGCTGCCCTTCGTAAATGTGATGTAGGAAAACAAGTTCGTCTTTCAGGATGGGTTCATCGTGTTCGTGATCATGGTGGAATCCTTTTTGTAGACTTACGCGATCATTTTGGAATCACACAGATTGTTGCTGATCCTGTTTCGCCAGCTTTTAAAATTATTGAAAATGTGCGTTCTGAATGGGTTATTCGTGTAGATGGGGAAGTGTGTGCACGCTTTGATGACGTTATTAATACAGCTCTTCCAACAGGTGAGATTGAAATTTTTGCAAAAGAGGTGGAAATCCTTTCAAAGTCTGATGAACTTCCTTTACCCGTTTTTGGCGAACCTGATTATCCAGAAGATATTCGATTAAAGTATCGTTTCCTTGATTTGCGTCGAGAAACGATGCACAAAAATATCATGCGTCGTACCGAAATTATTTCTGCTATTAGACGGTCTATGCAAGAGAATGGCTTTACGGAGTTTACGACACCGCTTTTGACAGCCTCATCACCGGAAGGAGCGCGCGATTTTTTAGTTCCAAGTCGTATTCATCAGGGAAAATTTTATGCATTGCCGCAAGCTCCTCAGCAGTACAAACAGTTGTTGATGATGTCAGGTTTTGATCGTTATTTTCAAATTGCTCCATGTTTTAGAGATGAAGATCCACGGGCAGATCGTCTTCCAGGTGAATTTTATCAGTTAGACGTTGAAATGAGTTTTGTTGAACAGGAAGATGTTTTTGCAACAATGGAACCTATTATACGTTCTCTTTTTCAAGAATTTGCAAATGGAAAGCCTGTTACACAAAGCTTTCCACGTATTCCTTATGATGAGGCAATGCGGAAATATGGTTCTGATAAACCTGATTTGCGTAATCCGATTATTATGGAAGATGTTTCTCAATATTTTTATGATTCTGGCTTTAAAGTTTTCGCTCAAATTTTAGCGAATGATAAAAATGCACAAGTGTGGGCTATTCCGGCTAAAACGGGGGGAAGTCGTGCTTTTTGTGATCGTATGAATGGGTGGGCACAAGGTGAGGGACAGCCAGGGCTTGGTTATATTTTCTGGCGTGAAGAACAAGGAAAGCTCGGAGGAGCTGGCCCTATTGCCAAAAATATTGGCGAACAGAGAACTGAAGCACTCCGTGCGCAGCTCGGCCTTGAAAATGGGGATGCTTGTTTTTTCGTAGCGGGAGATCCAAAAAAAATTGCATCTTTTGCAGGTGCTGCACGCACACGGGTAGGGGAAGACTTAGATCTTGTTGATCGGGAATGTTTCTCTTTAGCGTGGATTATTGATTTTCCATTTTTTGAATGGAATGAAGATGAAAAAAAACTTGATTTTGCACATAATCCTTTTTCTATGCCGCAGGGTGGAGAAAATGCTCTTGAGTGTCAAGATCTTCTTACTCTTAAGGCTTATCAGTATGATCTTGTTTGTAATGGTTATGAGATTGCATCGGGTGGAATCCGTAACCATTCACCAGAAATGATGCTTAAAGTTTTTAATCTTGTTGGTCTTTCTAAAGAAGTGGTAGAAGACCGTTTTGCTGCTCTTTATCGTGCATTTCATTACGGAGCTCCACCACATGGTGGTATGGCAGCAGGAGTTGACCGTATTGTTATGCTTTTGCAAGGCGTTAAAAATTTACGTGAGGTTGCTTTATTTCCTATGAATCAGCAAGCGCTTGATCTTTTGATGCGTGCTCCATCTGATGTTCCTTCTGCACAATTGCGTGATTTAGGAATACAAATTTCTCCTGCTAGCAAAAGGAGTTAATAAACTTTTTGGTTGTTGCCTTTTTCTCTCTACAGTGAAGTTTTAATGCCTCTGGGTTATATTAGTAGTGTATTTGTTCATAAAAAAGCTTAGATATATGGCTTCATTTCAGTTTTTTAATGCTATAGAAAAGAATTAGCTATCTTATGTTTACTAAAAATAATGCAGTGTTATTAGACATTGCCTTATTCTGAGAAGTTTTGTTAAGCTCATCGTATAAAACTAGATATCGTTTGTTGTGTAAGATGCTCTCTTTAAATAACTATAAGATTAGAGAGCTCATTTTTCGTTAAATTTTCAGAAAAAGGTTTTCACTTAATGCATTAAGTATTTTTTATAGGGTTCAGATCAAGTTTAGAGTTTAGGTATAAATTTTTCAAATTGATATAATTTTCTGTTCATGTTTTAATCAAATTATTTATTTTTATATAATCGATTTTAAATAAAAATATTTGAATTATAAAAGATTACACTGAAGAAATTTTATGAAATAATTGCTCAGTATTTTGAGAATTGTTATCCTAATACTATGTCTGATAAAATGATTTTACCTTTTGATAAAGAACAGATTAAGCCAATAGAATTACGTTCTGCTTTACAAGAACGTTATTTGGCTTATGCCCTTTCTACTATTACACACCGTGCATTGCCTGATGTGCGTGATGGCTTGAAACCTGTACATCGGCGTATTGTTCATGCGATGCGTTTGCTCAAACTTAATCCAGGGCAGTCTTATGCGAAATGTGCACGAATTGTCGGTGATGTCATGGGAAAGTTTCATCCCCATGGTGATGCTTCTATTTATGATGCATTAGTGCGCTTGGCTCAGAGTTTTTCTGTTCGTTATCCATTGGTTGATGGGCAAGGCAATTTTGGTAATATTGATGGTGATAATGCTGCTGCTATGCGGTATACAGAAGCACGTATGACGGAAGTGGCGGCGTTGTTGCTTGAGGGGATTAATGAAAATGCCATTGATTTTCGTTTAACTTATAATGAGGAAGAGGAAGAGCCTATTGTTTTACCGGGAGCTTTTCCTAATCTTTTAGCAAATGGTTCATCAGGGATTGCTGTTGGTATGGCGACATCTATTCCACCGCATAATGTTTCTGAACTCTGTGAGGCGGCACTTCATTTGATTGCACACCCTGATGCGAATGATGAGGAATTAAATCAATTTGTACTTGGGCCTGATTTTCCAACAGGTGGTATTTTAGTTGAGCCTAAAAAGAGTATTAAGGAATCTTATCGTGTTGGGCGTGGGTCCTTTCGGTTGCGTTCGCGTTGGCACCAGGAATCCGGTAGCCGTGGTTCTTATATAATTGTTGTTACCGAAATTCCCTATCAAGTTCAAAAGTCACGCCTTATTGAAAAGACAGTGGAATTACTACTTGCTCGGCGATTGCCAATGCTTGAAGATATCCGTGATGAATCGGCAGAAGATATCCGCATTGTACTTATTCCTAAAAATCGTACCATTGATGCCGAGCTCCTTATGGAGTCTCTTTTTAAATTGACTGATTTTGAAGTAAGATTTCCTCTTAATCTTAATGTTTTATCTTTGGGAAAAAGACCAAATGTTCTTTCTCTGCGCGAAAGTTTACAGCAATGGCTTGAACATCGTCAAGAAGTGCTTGTTCGCCGCTCTCATTATCGGCTTAACCAAATTGATTGCCGATTAGAAACCCTTCAGGGATATCTTATTGCATATTTAAATCTTGATGAGGTGATCCAGATTATTCGTGAAGAGGATGAACCGAAAAAGGAGTTAATTGACCGTTTTGAATTAACAGAAAATCAAGCTGAAGCTATTCTTAATATGCGTTTGCGTTCTTTACGTAAGCTTGAGGAATTTGAAATTCGTAAGGAGTTTGAAAGCTTGAAGGCTGAAAAAGAAAAACTGCAAAATTTGTTAGCTTCTCGTACAAAGCAATGGAAACTAATTTCAAAGGAAATCATAAAAGTTCGTAAAATTTTTGGTCCTGATACTCTGTTAGGGAAAAGGCGTACGACATTTGAAGAAGTACCAAGACATGATATTGATGATATTCATCAGGCAATGATTGAAAAAGAACCGGTTACGATTGTTATTTCTGAAAAGGGCTGGATGCGCGCTTTGAAAGGACATTTGAATGATTACGACACGCTTTCTTTCAAAGAAGGGGACAGGTTGAAGTTAGCATTTCCAGCATTCACGACAGATAAGATTGTCATGATAAGTACTGGCGGAAAGTTTTTTGCTATTGCTGCAAATAGTTTGCCTGGAGGACGGGGACATGGTGAACCAATTCGGATTTTAGTTGATATGGAGGATGAACAAGATGTACTTACAGCTTTTGTCCATAATGCACAGGAAAAACTTCTCTTAGTTTCATCTCATGGAAATGGCTTTATTGTTTCTGCAACAGATGTGATTGCTAATACAAGAAAAGGTAAGCAAGTTATGAATGTGAAGTTTCCTGATAAAGTAAAGCTTTGTGTTCCAGTAAAAGGCGATCATGTTGCAATTGTTGGAGAAAATCGCAAAATGCTTATTTTTTCCATTGGACAAATACCGGAAATGAGCCGCGGTAAAGGAGTTCGTTTACAACGTTACAAAGAAGGTGGTGTTGTTGATGCCAAAACCTTTAATTTATCAGAAGGCTTAAGTTGGCAAGATACAGCTGAACGCTGCTTTAATCGTCAAGCTGATAATCTCATTGAGTGGATGGGAACGCGCGCTGGGGGTGGACGTTTAGTTCCGAAAGGCTTCCCAAGATCAGGAAAATTTACCAATTAAATTATAGAGCACATTGAATTCTTAGATTATAAAAGTATTAAGAAGAAGAACTGTAGAGTTTTATTTCATTACAGTTCTGTCAAGGATATTTTTAAGCTTTTTATAGCAGCATTTATGCAGGTTTATTATGCTGTATAAAAAGACGTCCATGCTCAGCCCATAAGACAAGAAGTATAGCAATGAGACTAAGAAAGAAAAATCCTGCTGAATTAGGAATTGTTGTTTCATTAAATTGTTGGGCAATAAAAAAACTAAGGGCTGTAGCAATAGATGTTTGGAGAAAACCAGATACTGAAGATGCTGTTCCGGCAATTTCTCCTACGGATTCGAGAGCAATTGTATTAAAATTAGCCATCATGCCACCACATGTAAACATTAGTATACAGTATAGAATCATATAAAGAGGGAAAGAAATCGAACCACCTGTCGAGATTGATCCAATAAACCAGATGCATGAAGTAGCACAAAAGAGCAAAAGCATGCTGTGAGCAATACGTCGCATCCCAAGGCGTCCGACAAGCTGAGAATTAAAGAAAGATGATACAACTTGAAATGCGGCTCCGATTGCAAAAGCAACAGGAAACCAAAACCCTAGACGATAGATTCCTTCATAGGTTTGCTGTGATGTATTAATGGCAGTAAAAATGCAGCCTAAAACAATAGAGGAGGCTAGTGTATAACAGAGTGTTATACGGTTGGTTATGACAATCCATAAATTATGTTTGATTGAAGAAAAAGAAAGAGAACGTTGCGTATAAAGCGTTTCAGGCAATCGTAGTTGAATCCAAATCATCAATCCAAAACCAATAATTGCCATAAATACAAAAATAAATTGCCAGTGTCCGAGAAGTAAAATACTCTGTCCCGTCGCTGGGCCAATCATCGGTGCAATAAGAAAAATCATCATAACAATAGACATAACTTCTGCCATTTTTCGACCGTTATAGACATCACGTACAATAGAAACTGTGAGTACGCGCATAGCGGCACCTCCTATACCTTGTAAGATACGTAAAATAAGTAATAAAGAAAAATTGGATACAAAGGCACAAATAATCGCTGGAAATGAATAAAAAGCAAGACCAATGAGAATAATTTTACGTCGTCCGTAACGATCACTTATTGGACCAAAAAATATTTGTGTGATTCCATAACTAATAAGATAACTAGAAATGATATAATGCTGATCATTCTTATTGATAGCACGTAAGCTATTCAAAATGTCAGGCATCGCCGGTAGCATAATATCAATGGCTATGGAATTGATAGCCATAAGCGCACCCATGAGAATGACAAACTCTTTATAACCAATTTTTTCTCTAATCGTGTTACTATGCGTTTGTTCGTCGATTGAATATAACATACAGCCCTCCTCCTTAAAGTAAAAATTTCGACTGAACACAGCTCTCTAAAGTTCTGAAGAAAATAAAGAGGTTCTATAATTTACTGCAGAGAATGTTTTTTTCCTTTAACAGTTCTTGTAGTTCATTATTTTGAAACATCTCTTTTACAATATCACAGCCACCAATAAACTCACCTTTGATATAGAGTTGCGGAATTGTTGGCCAATTTGAATAGTCTTTAATTCCTTGACGCAATTCATTAGAAGTTAGGATATTAATTCCTTTATAATTTAATCCTAAATAGTTAAGGATTTGAACAACCTGTCCTGAAAATCCACATTGTGGAGCTTCGGGTATTCCTTTCATGAATAAAACGATATCATTTTTTTTAATTTCGTTTTCAATAAAATCATGAATAGCGGTCATTTTTATTCCTCGATATTAAAGAGTTTGCAAGTATGTGTTTACACGTACGCTATTTTCTAATCGTATTGGATGAATGAATGCAAGAAGAAATTTTAAAACTATTTTGGAATATTCGTTTGCAACATTAATGCATGAAGGTCGTTTCCCATATTGCCTTTAAGAGCATCATAGACCATTTTATGTTGTTGGATACGGCTTTTACCGCGAAAACTTTCAGAAGTAACTTCTGCAGCGTAATGCTCGCCATCGCCAGCAAGATCACGAATTTTCACGGTTGCATTGGGAATCCCTTTGCGAATAAGCGTTTTAATTGCGTGGGCACTCATTGCCATGATTATCTTTCTTTCTTTATTTATTTTTCCAAGATTAGCACAAATCAAGAGAAACGAATAACGCTTTATTCCTCACCCATAAATTGTGGAAACCAGCTTTCATAGGCTTGTATGAGTTTGTCGAGTGAAAGTGTTAGTATCCCATCTATATCGAGCGAGTTGCCTTCAACAATACCAAGTTCTGTTAAAGAAATCGCGTTTAGTTGTGCAAGTTCTTTAAGATTGTTGAGGGCATGAGGTTTTACGGCTAAGAGATAACGCGCTTGGTCTTCTCCAAAAAGCTCTGCATGGTGTGGTAATGTATTGCTTAATTTGGCTTTAATTCCTCTCTTTGCTTTAATGACCATTTCAGCAAGTGCAATGGCTAATCCTCCGTCAGAAAGATCATGAGCAGCATGAATAAAACCATGATGAATGACATTTCGAACAAATTCTCCATGCTTTTTTTCAAGTTGCAAATCCACGTGGGGGGGGGCACCTGCACTAATATTCAAAATGTTACGTGCATAGATTGATTGCCCTAAATGTGAACCGTGAGCTCCAATCAAAACAATCCTATCTCCATTTTGCATCCCACTGATTGTTACCATTTTAGACCAATCGTTGAGAAGACCGACACCAGCGATTGTGGGGGTAGGGAGAATTGCTTCTCCGTTTGTTTCATTATAAAGAGAGACATTACCTGAAACGATAGGGAAGTCGAGGGCTCTACAAGCTTCACCTATGCCTTTAATGGCGGACACGAATTGTCCCATAATTTCAGGTTTTTCTGGATTACCAAAATTGAGATTATCTGTAGCTGCTAGCGGCATTGCGCCTGTCGTGCTGATATTTCGCCAACATTCTGCAACGGCTTGTTTTCCTCCTTCATAAGGATCAGCTCCACAATAGCGAGGTGTCACATCGGAAGAAAAGGAAAGGGCACGTTTATCATTATTGCTTACACGGATGACTCCTGCATCACCTCCTGGACCAACAAGGGTATTTCCTTGGATAAGTGTATCATATTGTTCATAAACCCATCGCCGTGAACTATGCTCAGCAGAACGCAATAATGTAAGGAGTGCCTCACCAAGATTTTCGACCCTCTCAACCTCTTCTATTTTAAGAACAGGTTTTTGGGGAGGTTCACTCCAAGGACGATCATAAACAGGCGCTTCATTACCGAGTTCTTTGATGGGCAGATTGACGACTTCTTCTCCTTGATGGAACACACGGAAACGTAAATCATCGGTTGTTTCGCCGATAATGGAAAAATGAAGCCCCCATTTATGAAAAATTGCTGCTGCTTGTTTTTCCAGCTCTGGTTTAAGTATCATAAGCATGCGCTCTTGACTTTCAGAAAGCATCATTTCATAGGCTGTCATGTTTTCTTCACGAACGGGAACTTGATCAAGATTAAGCTTTATTCCCAAATCTCCTTTTGCACCCATTTCGACGGCGGAAGATGTTAAACCTGCAGCCCCCATATCTTGAATAGCAACGACAGCTCGTAGCTCCATGAGTTCTAAGCAAGCTTCAAGAAGGCATTTTTCCGTAAAAGGATCACCTACTTGAACGGTAGGGCGTTTTTCACTGATTGAATCGTCAAATTCAGCAGAAGCCATTGTTGCTCCACCGACACCATCACGTCCTGTTTTTGCTCCAAGATAAACAACAGGAAGTCCTACTCCGTGTGCTTTAGAATAAAAAAGAGAGTCTGTCTTTGCAATACCAGCGACAAAAGCGTTAACAAGGATATTGCCATTATAACACTCATCAAAATTTACTTCTCCACCAACAGTTGGGACGCCAAAAGAATTACTATAGCCACCAATTCCAGAAACGACACCGGCAACAAGATGGCGTGTTCGAGGATGGTCAGGAGATCCAAATCGCAATGCATTCATGGCTGCAACAGGACGAGCACCCATTGTAAAGATATCACGCAAAATACCTCCGACACCTGTTGCCGCACCCTGATAAGGCTCAATGTAGGAGGGATGATTATGACTTTCCATTTTAAAAACGATACATTGACCTTTACCGATATCAACAACACCGGCATTTTCACCAGGCCCTTGAATGACACATTTTCCTTCTGTTGGGAGAGTTTTTAGCCACTTTTTTGATGATTTATAAGAACAATGTTCGTTCCACATTGCAGAAAAAATTCCTAGCTCAGTAAATGTCGGTTCTCTCCCAATTAAGGTTAAGATATGTTGATATTCATCATTTTTTAGGCCATGTTGTGTAATTAATTCTGGTGTAATGGCGACATTATTGCAAGGCTTCATAAGTACTTTATCCGTAAAATTAATCGAGATTTAGCATTTTTATTGTTTTAAATCTAGCAGCTTAGATCATAAGTACTGCATTGTTTGATAACGCAGCACTTCATAAACTATCAACTATCACATGAAATCTAGCTATTTGCCTAGTAAATTCAAAAACCAGAGATGGTTTTTGAATAAATCTTTTTTTGTTTAGAGAAATAATACCCATTATACCCTTAAAGTGTTTAAATTTACTGCGTGAAGGATGATGCAGATTTTTGACTTTATTAAAACAGTTAGACAACACAATCCCTTCTTTGTTATCAACTATTCATCAATTCTAGAGTACTTTGGAAAAGTAAACGACCATCGGTACCGCCATGTGCTGGTTCAATGAAATTTTCAGGATGAGGCATCATACCAAGAACATTACCAGCTTTATTGATGATACCAGCAATATCATTTATCGAACCATTAGGGTTTGTATTTTCTGCGTAGCGAAAAACAATTTGCTCATTATCTTCCATTTGTTTTAATGTTTCATTATCAACAAAGTAATTTCCATCGTGATGTGCAACAGGGCAATGAATAATTTGTCCTTTAGAATAATACCGAGAAAATTTTGTGTTGGCGTTCGTCACTTCAAGTTTTATTTCACGACAAACAAATTTTAATGAAGTGTTACGCATTAAAGTACCGGGTAACAAACCAGTTTCCAACAAAATTTGAAATCCATTGCATATGCCCATTACTGTAACACCTTTTTGTGCTTTCTCACGAACGGCTTGTAAGACAGGTGTTCGTGCGCCAATCGCACCACATCTTAAGTAGTCACCATAAGAAAAACCACCAGGAATGACAATAACATCTATATCATTTGGGATTGTCGTTTCTGTTTGCCAAATTTTAATTGGTTCAACTCCTGTTATGTGATGTAGTGCTGCAACCATATCTCGATCGCGATTTAGTCCGGGTAATTGAATGATGGCAGTTTTCATGGAAGTTCCACTTAAAGAAGTTCTATTGTGTAATCTTCAATCACAGTATTTGCGAGTAATTCTTCGCACATTTTTCCAAGTTTCTCCTTTGCGTTTTCAGCAGACGGATCATCGAGCACAATATCAAAAACTTTTCCTTGGCGAATGGAGTGAATGCCTTTGAAAGCTAAACTCTTTAAAGCACCAACAATTGCTTCTCCTTGTGGGTCAAGAACGCTGTTTTTTAAAGTAACTGTAACGCGTGCTTTCATTTTTTCTTTCCTGTTAATAGAATCCCTCTTCTTTGAAGAGGTGTACTCACTAATATAAAGGAAGGTGATATAATGTCACCTAGTTCGTTTTTATTTTACTAAAACTGGACCACTTGGTCGTGGAGGTTCATTTTCATTGATGATACCAAGACGTTTTGCAACCTCTTGATAAGCATTAATAAGTCCTCCCATATCGCGTCGAAAACGATCTTTATCCATTTTTTCTCGTGTTTGCATATCCCATAGTCGGGCAGAATCAGGCGAGATTTCATCAGCAAGAACGATGCGCATCGTTTCATCTTCCCATAAGCGACCAAACTCCATTTTAAAGTCAATAAGTTGAATATTAACACCTGCAAAAAGCCCAGAAAGAAAATCATTAATACGAATTGAAAGTTGCATAATATCTTCTATTTCTTGGGGAACAGCCCATCCAAAGGCTGTAATATGTTCTTCAGTCACCATTGGGTCGTCAAGAGAATCATTTTTATAATAAAACTCAATGATAGACTGGGGAAGGGCAGTTCCTTCTTCTAACCCCAAACGCTTAGAAAGAGAACCAGCGGCAACGTTACGAACAACAACTTCCAATGGAATAATCTCAACGGCTTTAATGAGTTGTTCGCGCATATTTATACGCTTTATAAAATGTGTTGGGATACCCAAACGGCTAAGATGGCTGAAAATATGCTCTGAAATACGGTTATTTAAAACCCCTTTCCCGTCGATGATTTCATGCTTTTTTGCGTTAAAGGCAGTTGCATCATCTTTAAAAAATTGAATATAGGTCCCTGGCTCAGGTCCCTCATATAGAATTTTGGCCTTGCCCTCATAAATACGGTTACGACGATTCATTATGATTCTCTATTAATTTGAGAGGTTTTAAATAATATTGATGAATAATACTATCCTAATTGGTAAAAATTCTCAATGACTGGTATAAAACTTCTTATGATTTTTAGCATTGTGGTTTTGCAAAGGGAGGGAATGGAGGTAGAGTGAAGAAGAATATCCTTATTGGAGCAAATTTTTGCAAGAAAATGCAAGAGAACCATTCGCCCTTCAAACTAAGGTCTATACCCAGACTCTACATTGGTATGGTCAGACATTCTCAATGTTAGGAACAAAGTACTTGCCAGTCATTGACAAAATTCCCCGCTACTGAGCATTTGACAAAATTCCCTATTGCGGTTGGATAATAAAGTGAGGAAATTATCTCCCTCAAATTAAATTTTTGCAAGAAAATGTGAGAGAACCATTAGACCTTCAGGCCAAGGTCCATGCCCAGACTCTGCATTAATGTGTCCAGATTGCCCTGCATCAACAAAGAGTGCTCCCCAAGCATTGGCAAGATTTTCCGCTACTGAGAAGTGACAAAACGCATCGTTTCGGCTAGCTATGACGACAGAAGGGAAAGATAGTTTTTTACAGTGATAAGGACCAAATGTCATTAAATGTTTGGGGCGTATTTTTTCATTGGTTACATCTGGAGGCGCAACAAAAAAAGCGCCACAAACTTTTTCTGCGTTTTGGAGCGTTGCATGAATAGCTGTGGGGACTCCTAATGAGTGGGCAATAATCACAATGGGTTTTTGAGCCTGTGCAATGGCGGCTTTAACTTTATCAACCCATTCTTCAAAAACAGGCTTTGACCAATGGGTTTGTTGAACGCGGCGGGCTGTAGACAATTTTTTTTCCCATCTTGTTTGCCAATGGTCAGGACCAGATCCTTTATAGCCAGGAACAATAAGAATATCGAGTTGATTTGCTTTCATGAATTATTTCTTTCATTACAACAAGTTTTGCGTCAGAAGTAGAGGACAATATCTCTGCCTCTTTTTATCTCTTCCCAAAAACGCGTTTAAAAATCGTGTTGACATGTTTGGTGTGGTAAGAGAGATCAAATTTTTCGCGAAGTTCTGCTTCACTTAAGACTTTTGTAACATCTTTGTCGTTGAGCAATTCTTCTAAAAAATCCTTTCCTTGTTCCCAGACCTTCATCGCATTTCGTTGTACAATCCGATAAGAATCTTCACGACTCATTCCGGCTTGTGTAAGTGCTAAAAGTACGCGTTGCGAATGAACAAGCCCGCGAAATTTATTGAGATTTTTTTGCATATTTTCTGGATAGACAATTAAATTTTCAATAACGGATGTGAGTCGAGCAAGGGCAAAATCAAGTGTGATGGTTGCATCAGGACCAATAAAGCGCTCAACAGATGAATGAGAAATATCACGTTCATGCCAAAGTGCAACATTTTCCATGGCAGGTATTGCAAAGGCACGCACCATACGCGCTAATCCCGTTAAATTTTCTGTTAAAACTGGATTACGTTTATGAGGCATAGCGGATGAACCTTTTTGCCCAGGTGAGAAATATTCTTCTGCTTCAAGAACTTCTGTTCGTTGTAGATGGCGTATTTCTACGGCTAATCTTTCAATAGATGAGGCAATAACCCCAAGTGTTGCAAAAAACATAGCATGACGATCACGTGGTATAACTTGGGTGGAAACGGGTTCGGCACGCATACCCAATGCTTTTGCTACATATTCTTCAACGCGTGGGTCAATGTTTGCAAAAGTTCCTACGGCTCCTGAAATAGCGCAAGTAGAAATTTCTTCACGTGCTGCAAGAAGGCGTTGGCGACAACGGGAAAATTCAGCATAGGCAAGAGCAAACTTGACTCCAAATGTTGTTGGTTCAGCATGAATGCCATGACTGCGTCCAATCGTGATAGTTTCTTTATGTTCAAAAGCACGTTTTTGTAATGCTTTAAGAAGTTGGTCTATGTCTTTTAGCAAAATATCACTGGCGCGCATCAATTGAATATTAAATGTTGTGTCTAGAACATCTGATGATGTCATACCTTGATGGACAAAGCGTGCTTCTGGTCCAATAAATTCACCTAAGTGGGTTAGAAATGCGATAACATCATGTTTGGTGATTGCCTCAATTTCATGAATGCGATCGACATCAAATTTGGCTGATTTTCCTTTTTCCCAAATGATTTTTGCTGCTTCTTTTGGAATAATTCCCAGTTCAGCTAGGGCATCACAGGCATATGCTTCAATTTCAAACCAAATACGGTATTTCGTTTTTGCTGACCAAATTGTTACCATTTCAGGGCGGGAATAACGTTCTATCATGATTTTTCCTTATTGTGAGAGAATTGCAGCTTGGCGCAATGCGTTAATGCGTGTTTTGTAAAGTTCTTTGTTTCCATTTTTATAAATTGCAGAACCCGCGACAAAGACATTTGCACCAGCTTTTGCAGCTATCCCGATTGTATTAACTGTGATACCACCATCAACTTCAAGATCAATAGGTCTGTTGGCAATCATGCTTTTAACACGTTTGATTTTATGTTTCATTTCTGGAATGAAACTTTGTCCACCAAAGCCAGGATTAACGGTCATGATCAGAATAAGGTCTAATTGATCAAGTAAATACTCAAGTACATGTTCTGGCGTGCTCGGATTGATTGCAATTCCTGCCTTTTTTCCCATTGCTTTGATTATTTGTATTGAACGATGAAGATGAGGACTTGCCTCAGCGTGAATGGTTATAATATCTGAACCCGCTTTTGCAAAAGCTTCAAGATAAGGATCTGCCGGTGTGATCATCAAATGAACGTCAAATATTGCTTTGGTTAATGGGCGGAGTGCCTTGACGATATCAGGGCCAAAAGTGATATTAGGAACGAAATGGCCATCCATGATATCAAGATGGAGCCAATCTGCACCGGCATCAATAACATCTGATACTTCTTGACCAAGTTTGGAAAAATCAGAAGCCAAAAGTGAAGGTGAAATGAGGTGAGAATGGGGCATAAAATCTCCTTTAGAGACTGTTTCTATTCTGTAGTTCTGTATATTAAAATATCTTTTGTGTTATGACGTAAAAGAAAAAATATGTGTGATAAATATTTCGTGGAAAGATCATTTAAAATTTTAAAGCTGTACAAGTGAAAAAATATGCCAAATCATACAACATATTTAATGCCTAAACTTCAATATAATAGTCCTGTTTCTTCACAAGAATATCGCGACGCTATGAGTCATTTTGCAGGAGCTGTACATATTGTGACGACAAATGGAATTCGGGGAAGACGTGGGGTGACAGTTTCAGCGTGTTGTTCTTTATCTGATGATCCCCCAACACTTCTTGTTTGCCTCATGCGGCATAATCCTAAGAATCAGCTTTTTATGCAGAATGGGAACTTTTGTGTTAATAGTTTGTCAGGAAAACATCGTTCATTGGCAGATATTTTTTCTAAGCGTGGTGATTTTACACAAAATGAACGTTTTGATAGAGCAGAATGGGGGGCTTTACAAACTGGTGCACCTTATTTGTTGGGTGCATTAGCGTCTTTTGATTGTCGTTTGATTTGTTGGCATGAACATGCAACCCATTATATTTTGATTGGTGAAGTTGTTGCGATCAATCATAATAAAGAAAAAGACGCTTTGATGTATTTAAGTCGTAAATATCACACTTTACCTTTGTAAGGATTTTTATTTTTGGGCATATTTAAAGCAATTTTTGTTAATAGGTTTGTGGTTTAACTCAATCGTTGAGTAAGGTTATTCCACATGACACTGAATATCTATATTTCCTCTTTTATAGGTTTGTAGCAATAATCGGAGACAGAGATATGGAGGAGATCGGGTTAGTCGTTATGCCAAGAGAAGCACATGCTATAAAAGCAGTTAATTAAACAACGGTGTTAAGTCTATCTGTAGGCAGATATAAAAAAGTATTTTATACTTGTGTTCATGGATATTGCACAATATATAGACCGCACATACCATATATTGGAGGTTTTTATGGCATGAGCGAAGAGATTGATGATCAATATCACCCTAGTGAAGATGAGCCTTTTATGAATGAGCGACAAAAGGCATATTTTCGTGCTAAATTGGTTTCTTGGAAGAATGATATATTAAGAGAAGCGCGTGAGACTTTAGAAAACTTGCAGGAAGAGAGTGTTGGCCAACCCGATTTGACTGATAGAGCGTCTTGCGAAACTGATCGTACAATTGAATTACGTGCTCGTGATCGTCAGAGAAAACTCATTTCAAAAATAGATGCTGCTTTGGAACGAATCGATAATGGGACTTACGGTTTTTGTGAGGAAACTGGTGAACCTATTAGTATCAAACGTCTTGAGGCTCGACCGATTGCAGTCTTATCGTTGGAAGCACAGGAACGCCACGAACGGCGAGAAAAAGTTTATCGTGACGATTAAAATCGATTGGGATGATGCACAAAATAAAATACACAGTGCTGAAATTATGCATTTTATTTTTTTGCAGCAGGGATAAATAAAGATGGCTCTTGTCGTCCTTCAATTTCTGCACTGATTGCTGAGCCTTCTACGTTTTGATTCATATAAATGGGGTAGGGCTATTGTCCTGCGTATGCTCTCTTGCACTTACGGAAGAGGATCTTTTTTCTGTAGAGTCTGAGCTTTGGTTGGTTTTTGTTGTTAATATTGGCTGAGTCTCTCTCTTTTGTGTAATAGGCGTATTGGTAATATGAATTCTATAACAACATCTGTTAATCCGCCAATAAGAAGCAAACGCTCTTTATCATCACAGCGTACTATAATAAAATGACGTGTCCGATCGATAAGAAATTGCATCACAGAGAGTTAATCGCGAGGGCTATTTTTTTCTGTTGATTTTGAATCTTCCTGTATTTAAACGGTGTAAAATAGAAGAATTTTGGCAATAGCCGTGATTGTTATTGTGCAAAACACAAAGCTTGTGTTTATATTCGCTGCGGATATACCTATTTTATTTGATAACCAGACATACATAAAATTTCTCCCATTTTAAATGGAAATATTATTTTTTATTGAGATAAGTTTGTAAACATAGCCTTAAAAGGTTCTCTTATAATATTTGTAATATAAGAAAAACTCTTTTTAACATTGAAGGATTGTTTTCGGGAGAATATTATCTGGCATGTACTCCATAACAATGATTATGGAGGTAATTTGTGGCATAAGAAACAACCATAATCAAGGCAAAGAGAGATGGATAAAGGTTTTGGGAAGAGTGAGAGATCATTATCTTCTGCTGTATATCGAGGATGTATGATTCTTGGTGTTGTTTTTATAATAGCTTTTCTCTTCATTTTAGATATTCTCAATTTTTTTTATCAGCAGAGCCATTTACAAAAGGCTGGGGTGATCTCTTTTTTAGCTTTAGCAATTATAGGGGTTACTGCACTCATTCTGAGTGGAATGGGAGTTTTGAGATATAATATAACGCAGTTGTACGAAAATTTTGATATCAGCATCTTTAATAAGAGCGATGATACAATTATAGTTTCTGATTTGTCTGGTTTTGTTTATTATTCTAATCAAAATTATCGAAAACTCCTTACCTATAAGCCAGAATCCTCTTGTTATGTAGTTCTTGCTGATCTTCCAGGCGCTGGTACACTTTTGTATCGCTTAAAAGTTGCTGCGTGTAGTAATCTTGCAGCACAAGAAGAATTAAGAGTGGAGCAGCCAATTTTTGCTCATTCTACACAAAAAAAAACCGTTTGGTATAATATCTCTGTTCAACCAATCACAAAGCGGGGAAAACAGTTTTTGTTTTGGCGTATTGCCGATATTTCGCATTTACAGGAACGTCGTGAAGTTTTTTTCTCGAATCTTCAAGAAGCTATCAACCACTTAGATCAAGCTCCTATTGGTTTTTTGTCCGTTAATACACAAGGAACGATTCTTTATGCAAATGTGATTTTTGCTGAATGGTTTTCAATTGATTTGGCAAATTTTACCGTTGGTCAATATAGTTTTGATCAATTATTGGATAGTATCGGCGAAAATAGTACATGGAGCGATATTTGTTTGCAAAACAATAAACATCAAAGTTCAGGTTATTCTTCCCCTTATAGATTTTCGTTATATCTAAATTCACAGACCGGTGCTAAGAAAATATTAAATTGTTTTATGTGTGCTTGTTCTCTCTTAGAGGATGAAGCCATTTATCGTATTGTGATCGTTCCACAGCAAGTACAAAAGGCAGAGAGTGATGATCAATTAAAACTACAAAATACACTCTTTGAGTATTTTGATGCGAGTCCATTTGCAATAGCTGTGGTGGACCAGAGGGGACAATTGATTCACATGAATAATGTTTTTTCTTCGCTCATGGGATGTAAGGGGAAAACTATTAATCTTTATGATGTTATATCTCGTCGTGATCATATGCAGTTAGAGCGTACATTTCAAAAAATTATGTCAAACAAAAATTGTACAGCTTCGATAGAAACCATTTTAGAAAGTAATGAAGAACGTCATTTGCGTCTCCATGTTATGCCTGTGAAATCTTATTGTGATGATCTTTTACAAGATTGCGCCATTCTTTCTATCATAGAAACAACAGAACAAAAAACACTTGAAGATAAAATGATGCAAAGTCAGAAAATGCAAGCTGTTGGGCAATTGGCTGGTGGTATTGCTCATGACTTTAATAATGTTTTAACAGCAATTTTGATGTCGTGCGATCTTCTTTTAAATACACATCGCAGTTCTGATCCTGCCCATGCTGACCTTATCAATATTAAAAATAATGCTAATCGTGCAGCTGCACTTGTGCAGCAATTATTAGCTTTTTCTAGAAAGCAAACACTCCGTCCTGAGAAGGTTGATTTTACAGAGTTTTTATCAGATATTCGCAATCTTATTTTACCTCTTTTAGGCAATAATATTCAATTAAAAATTATTCATGGAAGAGATTTATGGAGCGTTGAAGTTGATCAAGCATCTTTTCAGCGTGTTATTATGAATTTGGTTATTAATGCGCGTGATGCCATGCCGGATGGAGGTGTTATTACGATTGCAACAAATAATATTACAAAACAACAAAGTGCTGAATTTGATCATGTTGGTTTTGGAATTGGTGAGTATGTGCAATTGACTGTTTCAGATACAGGAACTGGTATATCATCTGCTATACAAGAAAAAATGTTTGAACCATTTTTTACAACAAAAGAAGTTGGAAAAGGAACTGGACTTGGTTTATCAATGGTTTATGGAATTATCAAACAGACAGGTGGTTATATTTATTGTGATAGCAAAGAGAGCGAAGGGGCAACATTTCATATTTTTCTTCCCCGTTATGTTTCTCATAATAATGAAGAAATTTCCTCGCAGATTGAAAAAAGTGAAGAGCAAGAAAAAAATACAGATTTAACAGGATCTGCGATTGTTTTATTGGTTGAAGATGAAGATGCTGTCAGAATGAGTGGTATGAGAGCGTTACAAATGAGAGGGTATACTGTTTTAGAGGCTGCAAGTGGAGTGGAAGCACTCACCATTCTTGAGGAAAATAAGGGGGCTATTGATATTATTGTTTCCGATGTCGTGATGCCAGAAATGGATGGACCAACTTTACTCAAGGAAGTACGTAAAAGCTATCCTGAGATTAAATTTCTTTTTGTTTCTGGATACGCAAAAGATGCATTTGCTAAAAATCTTCCACAAGACGCTGTTTTTAGTTTTTTATCTAAACCATTTACACTCAAACAGTTAGCTCTAACAGTTAAAGAAACACTTGCGTAATAAAATAAAAATTATGCAAAAGAGAAATTGTTTTTTAAAGATTTTTTAGGCAAAAATAGAGAGTATCTTAAAGATAAAAAGAGTGATGCGTAAACTCGGTGAACTGAGTAAATAAGCTTGCTTTTGAGCTTTACCGTTAGAAAATGAAAAAATATTGCACATTTTGCATAAAAATATTCATGAAGTTATACATTTGTATCTTATCATGTCAAAAAACTTCATAAATTTCAAAAGAGTGAATTAAAAGTGAAGTTTAGATGCAATATTGGAAATCGCTGGCTAACGTACTCAAAAGGAAAAAAGCTGTTGTTGGGTATCCACTATTTGTCCTTTTCCTTCAATAAAGGCTCTTAAAGCCTCAGGATAGAGTTTATATTCTGCTTTAAGGACTCTCTGTGCTAAGTCATCAGCGGTATCGTTTATACAGACTGGAACTGCTGCTTGAGCGAGAATCTTTCCTGCATCCATGTCTTCTGTAACAAGGTGAACAGTGCAACCAGCGATTTTTACTCCTGCTTGTAAAACTCTTTCATGCGTATTTAAACCTTTAAATGAAGGTAAAAGAGAAGGATGGATGTTTAAAATTCGCCCTTCATAAAGTTTTACGAAACGCGGTGATATGAGGCGCATATAGCCAGCAAAGCAGAGAAGATCTGGCTGATATTGGGTTAAAATGGTGAAGATAAATTCTTCATGTGCTTCTTTAGTTGGGTAACTTTTGCGATCAACCACATGAATAGGTAAGTTATTGTTACGTGCTTTTTCGATGCCAGCAGCATGAGGATTATCACAGATAACTGCGAGGATTTCTGCAGGGTATTCCTTTTGTCTACAAGCGTTGGCAAGGGCGACCATATTGGATCCATTGCCAGAAATAAAAACAACAATCTGTTTTTTCATAAGCGAAGTGTACCTTTATAGAGTATTTTTTTATCTTGGTCTTTTGATAAAATACCAAGTGGTGTAACTGTTTCTCCTTGCACTTCAAGTGCTTGCGTAATTTTTTCAACTGCATGTTGTGCTACGATAATAATCATGCCAATGCCGCAATTGAATGTTCTTAGCATTTCTGTTTCTTCTATTCTACCTTGTTTGGCAAGCCATGAAAAGATGGATGGAACATGAATGGCAGAAAGATTAATTTCAGCGCAGAGAGAAGATGGAAGTACGCGTGGAATGTTTTCAGAGAATCCTCCACCTGTTATATGGGCAAGAGCTTTGATTCCTTTGTAATTTTGCATGATGGGGAGGAGTGATTTTACATAAATGCGTGTTGGTGTGAGCAATGCTGTACCAAGGCTGGTTTGGGGATTAAAAGGGGCAGGATCTTCCCATTTTAAACTACTTTGTTGAATGATTCTTCTTACGAGAGAAAAGCCGTTGGAATGAACTCCAGATGCGTTAAGACCTAAAATAACATCGCCTTCTGTGAGGTTTTTTGAAGGGAGTAATGCTTTGCGTTCACACGCTCCTACAGCAAAACCTGCTAAATCATAATCTCCTTCTGCATACATACCAGGCATTTCTGCAGTCTCTCCTCCAATAAGGGCTGCGCCTGCTTGTTTACAACCTTCTGCAATACCAGAAACAATTACTGCACCTTGTTCAGGATCAAGTTTACCGGTTGCAAAATAATCGAGAAAAAAGAGAGGTTCAGCACCTTGTACAAGAAGATCATTAACGCACATCGCTACGAGATCGATCCCCACAGTATCATGGATACCTACTTCAATGGCAACTTTTAATTTTGTTCCTACACCATCATTGGCTGCTACGAGAATGGGATCTGTGAACCCTGCAGCTTTTAAATCGAAGAGCCCACCAAATCCGCCAATTTCTGCATCTGCACCTGTTCGTTTTGTTGCGCGTATGAAGGGTTTAATTTTTTCTACCATGGCATTACCCGCATCGATGTTTACACCGGCTTTTGCGTAAGTAAGACCATATTTTATTTTATCATTTATGATATCTTGATTACTCATGAGAACCTTCCTTATGAAAAATCAGGTTTTGATGTTATGCAATGCCATGATAGAGTTATCTCTGCAAGAGATTTGATATTTAGTATTTAACAAAATATGCAAGCTTTGCTTGACCCATGTAGAAGAAGTTTATAATCTTTGTGAAGATTTTTTTAGGGTATTTTATGGGTAAGATATCAGATAATTCCGATCATTCTGCTTTGCAGCTTATGAAAAAGAAAATGCGTGAAAACGGATTGCGTGGTCGTCATAAAACTTATGTGCCAGCTTATACTCAAATACCGTTACCTAATTATATGAAAAGACAAATTTTTTTCTGGCTTGGTACATTGATTTTTTTCATTCTCTTTATGTTGGTTTTTGGGTCCATTTTGCTTCCTTTCGTGGCAGGAATTGTGTTAGCTTACTTTCTTAATCCCATTGTTCAATTGCTTGAAAAATTTGGTATTCGTCGTGTTTTCGGCACTATTTTCATTACCTTGTTTATTGTTGTTATTTTTGTTGCTGCTTTAATCATTTTTATTCCTGTTATTAGCTGGCAAATACAGCAATTTATGAGTAACGGTTTGCCCATTTATATTAATCGTATTCAATCTTTTTTTGTTGAACATGATTTTGAGTGGGTAAGGCGCTATTTTGGTAGTGATCCAAATGAATTACAGAGTAATATTAAGGGACTTTTGGGAAAAAGCTCTGATGTTATTACATCTCTCTTAAACTCACTTTTGAAATCAGGAAAATCTATCGTTAATATCGTCAGCTTATTAGTTGTAGCACCTGTGGTAGCATTTTACATGTTATTAGATTGGCCACGTATGGTGGCAACAGTTGATTCGTTGATACCAAGAGATCATCTTGAAACTGTTCGCAGTATTTTTCATGAAATGGATAGAGCTATCGCTGGTTTTGTTCGTGGACAAGGAACAGTTTGTTTAATATTGGGGGGGTATTATGCTATTGGTCTGACGATCACGGAACTCAACTTCGGTCTTTTAATTGGTATGTTTATTGGCCTTATCAGCTTTGTTCCTTATATTGGTACAATGAGTGGTTTTATACTTTCTGTTGGTGTTGCTTGGGTCCAGTTCTACCCAAATAATTGGGGTTGGATCGTTGTTGTCATGGTTATATTTTTAATTGGACAATTTATTGAAGGCTACATTCTTCAACCGAAACTTGTAGGTTCGTCAGTGGGACTACATCCGGTGTGGCTGATGTTTGCACTTTTTGCTTTTTCTTCACTCTTTGGTTTTACTGGTATGCTTGTTGCTGTTCCTGCTGCTGCGGCTGTTGGTGTTTTGGTTCGTTTTGCTCTTCACATTTATCTTAGTTCTCAAATGTATTCGCGAGGTGGGAATTCGGAGCCATTAGAATGAATGAGCGTGAAATGCAATTATCTTTAAATTTTGCTTATAATTCGGTTTTCCAGTTTGATGATTTGGTAGTGACGGAAAGCAACCGTATGGCTTTTCAGCTTATTGACCATTGGCCAAATTGGGTTTTCCCTATTGCAGTTTTGGTTGGAAAAGAAGGATCTGGAAAAACCCATTTTTCTAGCGTATGGGCGCAGAAAGCTGATGCTTTAATCATTGATCGTAATGAAGTTAATCAGGCTATTGCTTTGGCTTCTTTAGGAAGATCATTTTTGATTGAGGATATTGATGCGGGTGAAATTAGTGAAACGGAACTTTTTCATTTAATTAATAGTGTTAAGCAAGCAAATCTTGATACGCGTCAAGCTAGTTTGTTGATAACTGCACGTACAGTACCCTCCGCATGGAATTTAAAGTTAAATGATTTAAAAAGTCGCTTTAATTCGGTTATGTTGGTGGTGATTAATCAGCCTGATGATGCATTATTAACAGCAGTTGCTTTTAAAATTTTTTCCGATCGGCAGATTATTGTTCATCCGGATACTGTTTACTATCTTGTAAGCCGTTGTGAGCGTTCTTTATTTTCGTTGAAGCGTGTTATTGATTCTGTTGATCGGTTGGCATTACAAAGAAAAAGCAAAATAACACGTGCTGTCATTGCCGAAGTTCTCAATAGGCAAATTCAGTAAATACAAGTTCTTAATCTGATTTAAATTGTTCAATAGGGGTATTTGTGTTTTATTATCGTTTTAGTGTTCTAAGAGAATGGCAACACCATTTGGACATTAACAGGAGTGCTTTCAAGAAAAACCAAGCACGCCAATATAGTTATGAATCTTTCTACTTTTAGCTACATTTGTTAACAGTAAACAGAACAGGGTATTTTCATTTATCCTTTTTGGAATATGCCAGAATTTTCTCTTTTTAAGGTGTTTAATAAACTATTTTGAACGGCTTTAGACTTTTTAATTTATGATATTGTGCTCTTTTCATAGCTGGCTCAAACTCTTCGTGTATTTTAAAGTGATTCCAATAAGGAGGAAAGGCTCTCTTCTTGCTGTGACAGAACTTTTATGGTTTGTGTGCGAAATACTCATTTTTAGTTTGTGTTTTGGGATTGTAGGAGAGCGTAAAATTTTTTAAAATAAGAATGATTACGAGGATCAAAAAGGTATTATATCCTCATTTATTTTCTATAGTGCGTGATTTAAACTTTATCAGCTGAATTTTTATTGAGTAAAGCGAGGAAGTTTAGAGTTTTATATGATTTTAGAATATGCTTAGGTTATTTTTTCTACTAAAATGATATCCATGGAATGTTTTTTGGACTCATAAAAGTTTTCTCAAGGTAATATGAAAATTGTGGTGGTTGAGAGAGAGACTCATTGTTTATTAATGTGGGGTGAAGTTTTTATAGGAATCGTTTTTTTTTTATTTCTGTCAATGAATGTGCTATTTAACATAAAAAATTAGAAAAGTTTTTTCTTGTAAAGAAATATAACAAAATTTAAAAAAAATGTGTTTTTCTCTTGCACTTCTGTTGTGAAAATCTTAGGAAATGTGCATCAAATAGATGTAAAGGGCGGAGCGTAGCGCAGCCTGGTAGCGCACCTGATTTGGGATCAGGGGGTCGTAGGTTCGAATCCTATCGCTCCGACCAGATTTGATAGGATGTAAGAGAATAGCCCAATTGGGTACGTGTGGTGACAAATTATCATTCAAGTGTTGTGTAGTCTGAAGGAAAGTAATCATGATCGCGCGTATTTATAGTCCTGCGAAGACAGCTATGCAGTCAGGTAGGAGGAATACCGGTTTTTGGATTTTGCAATATGAGCCGTTACAGGCAAAAATGCTTGAGCCTCTTATGAGATATACGGCAACATCTGATATAAATAGTCAGATAAAAATCCAGTTTAATCGGAAAGAAGAAGCAATCGCTTTTGCACGCAGGAACGCTATTCTTTGTCGTGTAGAAAGCACACATAAGCCGATTCGGCGTGCAGTTTCTTATTCTGATAATTTTCGCAGTGATAGGCTGCAACCTTGGACCCATTGAGTTTGAGGATGCCGCTTGAGATTAAAAAATAATCAGTTGGTCCCGTAGCTCAGTTGGATAGAGCAACGGCCTTCTAAGCCGTGGGTCACAGGTTCGAATCCTGTCGGGATCACCATATTTAAGGAGAATCAATGCGTTATATAAAAGTCCGGGAATTTTCTGTTCATTGATTTTTTTAACTTATTTTTAGGCCTACCCGAACCTTTTTGATTGCTTCTATTGCTAGCTGTTTTCTATAGGCTGTTTTAGTATAGAGTGATGCCATTTATCTTCGATCTAGGCTAAAAGTGATTTCATTTGCAAAACCCTAGGACTGGCATTAGCCCGTACGTATTGTTTCTAACTTTCTCAATTCATGTACTGATTTTTTTAATTTCTGCTGCATTACAGTCCTCACGAAATAAGTTTCCAAAATTTCTTTAACGAGCTTATTTTTGTTTTTCCCGTAGATGAAAAAATCTGACTTTTATAGTAATTTTTTTATTCTTTTAACCGATTTTTATAAAGAGGTTATATTGTGGTTTTTGTGTAACTATTTGGGTAAAAAGGCTTGTACCAGCAAGAATAAGAAAAACAATCATAGTATAATATAGATTAGATCAGAAGATAATAGATGCTCTTGGAAAAAGAAGCCAATGCTTGTAGTAAGACTTTTACAATGAGACTTTTGATTTATTGAGTCGTAGAACTGTTGGTACATGTGCTAGAATTTTGAAGTGTTCTTGATAACAGGACTTAGCAGAATTCAAGAAATTATTAGAGAAAGCTTGCAAAAAAAAGATGCACTTTATAAAGTCCATGTTGAAAAGTTCTATTCTCTAATTTTCATCTACGTATCTTGTACCTTTAAAAGATATATAAAATCAATAAATTATTCGTGATAGAAAGTTAAATGGTGGGTGTGACAGGGATTGAACCTGTGACCCCTACGATGTCAACGTAGTGCTCTCCCGCTGAGCTACACACCCATTCAATGATGTTGCATACACCATATAGAATGACAAACGTCAATGCCTAATTTAATTTTCTATTTAATAGATATGAATAATTTGAAAAAATATCCTTTTAAGCAGCTATAAGTATTTTTTCAACCTCATTAACAAGCTCACGCAAGTGAAACGGTTTAGAAAGTACCTTTGCGTCAGGAGGAGCATCGCTATTTGAATTGAGTGCAACTGCTGCAAAGCCTGTAATAAACATAACTCGTAAATCAGGATCAATTTCAGTAGCACGTCGTGCCAGTTCGATTCCATCCATTTCTGGCATCACAATATCGGTAAGTAGAAGAGAAAATGGCTCTTCTTGTAAACGTTCATATGCGCTAGTACCGTTATCGAAATCGGCGACTTCGTAGCCTGCACGTTCTAAAGCTTTTACTAAAAAGCGACGCATATCGTTATCATCTTCTACGAGCAGGATTCGTTTCATGACTGTGTTCCAATGGTTCCATTCGTTAGAGTTTTGCCATATCAATTATACAATATAGAGTATTTATAAGAAATATGATAAAATGCTCATAATTGTAATGAATGGCAAAATGGTTAATTATTGCATATTTTTTTAAATATAAAGGTTAATAATATCAGAGATTGGTTGTAAGTTGGTTAAATTTGAAATGTATGTGACATTGAAAGAGGGGAGTGGTGTATATGAATATTTTAAGTACCCTTACTTGCAGTTTCTGTTTCTTTTTAATTTCCTTTATTTTGGTTAGAATTCTATTAAAGGATACATGAAGATAGTCAATTTAGAGATTGTCTATATGGAAAATCAGAAAAGTGTTATGTTTATTTTGTTTTCGACGATAATACGCGGCAAGGTGGGCTTTTATAGCTGTCTGTTTGCCGTATGATTTTATGGATGTAAGTTGTAAACGTAATACGCTTATTTTTTAAAGTATTTGGTTTTTTTCAATGAATAAGAATTATTATTTTTTATGATATAACATGAAAACAAAGCTTTTCGATAATATACTAGGAATATAATTTATTATTTTATTTGGAAAACTATAGCGTATTGTATTAAGATTTGTATGCCGATCACATTGTTATTTGCAAATTGAGATTAGCTTTATAGAATATTTCATTTTGCTTTTGTTGCAAATAATTGATCAATTTCTAGGATTGAAGAGAGGTCTTCTTGAATTTTTATAGTGTGAACGAAGTTTTGTAAAAGAATTTTTCATTTTGTATAAGAGTCTCTATACAATAATGGGTTATGCGTGTGTTTTTGTTTTGAAATGAGGTAAGCCCTACATAGGAAAGCAATAAAACAGTTCTACATAATTATGCAAAAGCAAAGAAAGTATGGGGCGGCGCCTATTATTAGTGCAAAGATTATAGAGTTGGCATTTGATGGTTTTCTCTGTTTCTTTTACAAAAAGGATTCTTCAAGGGGCTCTTGATACTTCGTTGAAAAATGACTGTATTCAGCTAACAAATAGGAAAGTTCTTCGCTTCAAAGTTTTTATTCTAATGTTTTTTATCATGAAAACTATTTGAACTGTATAAGGTTAAAGAGAAGTATAGGTTTTGAAGTTGTGGCATTTGGTTTCTGAATCGCTATCAGAAGGTGTTGAAATTCTAAATTCTCAGAAAATTTTTCTTTCCTTCGTCATATCTGCTCCTCAATTTTCTTACATACTTAAGTTACTCTAGAGGAGTTTTCTCTAGATAATATCTAGTATAAGTAAAAGAGTTATAGTGTTGCTTAATAGCTTCAATTGTTGTTTTATTTGTTTTTCTATGCTTTTTTAAAAATATTATTTTCGGACATGTTGCTGGAAATAAATGCATCAAACACAGCCCAAAATTGTTTTTTGTAACCTTCATCATGCATGATTGTATCAAGTTCAGCACCTGTAATAGTGATACTATTTGTAAGATGTGTGTATTGGCATAATTGTCGTGCTTCAATGTTGTTCATGATATTGTTTTGATTGGCGAGAATAAAAAGTGTTGGAATTTGTAAATGTCCATGAAGTATATTCTTTTTCATAGAATCAATTGTATTAAGCACTGATGCCATCCATCGAGATGTTGGAGCAGTGACAGAGGGGCATGGTGCTTTATTAGCACGCCCCAATTGCATATTTTTTTGTTTTGTTTTTTTGAGTTTTTTTCCACCTTTAGCTGGTAAGAATCCAAGACCTATATCAGAAAGAAGTTGTGTTAATTTATGTTGAAAGCTATTCGTTTTATTGCCAAAAGGAGCCAAAAGAGGAGAAACGCAGAGCATTTTCTTAAACTGATGATTAATGACCTCCAGTCCGCTAAGTGCTATCAAACCACCTATGCCATAGGCTAGTATATAGTAAGGTCTTGGACAATTAGGGTATACAACTTTTTTAAGAAATTCATTTAAGTCATTGATATCATTATTAATATCAAAATAATTGTATCTGTTCTGTTTTTTTGTCTTTAATGGTGATTTCTCTCGACCGAACCAGTCAAATATTGCTGTATGAAAACCGCGTTTGGAAATTTCGTTCATTGGTAAAAAATATTCTTCTAAAGCATTTTCAGAACTTTCGAGGATAACAATTGTTCCCTGGGATTTTTTTCTTTCAGGATATGTTATCACAAAACGAATTTCACGATCCATGGCTGTTTTAAAATAGCTATTAGAGATATTTTGAGAAGTAAAACCGCAATCTGTGAAATAAAGAGGTGTTTCCAATTGACATCCTTTACAGGGTATTTTTGTAACTTAGTGCAAAATGAGATAACGAGAGGACTGATATTTATGTAATGATAAAAAAGGGTTAAGAAACGATTATATTATTTTTTATGTATTTTTATGAATTCAAGCATAAAAAAGTTGAAATAGGAGAAAATGATTACCAGATAAATAATGTAGTCGCCATGATGGGACTGCTGGTTCACAGATTAAGTTTGCCAATTGGGAACTTTGTGAGTCAATTAACTATAGTCGCTCTAAAGGAGGGCAATATTATGCGTCAAGTAGATTTTTCACCATTTTATCGTTCAACAGTAGGTTTTGATCAGCTTTTTAACTGGTTTGATTCTAGAACACAACCCGACGATGTTTCTTCTTATCCACCCTATAACATTGAGCGTTTAACTGAAGATTCTTATAGAATTTCTATGGCTGTTGCAGGCTTTTCTCAAGATGAGATCGATATCGAAACGCATTGCAATCAGCTAATCATTAAGGGTGAGAGGAAGCCTGAAAATGATGATGCAGAACGAGAGTTCCTTTATCGAGGTATCGCTTCGCGTGCTTTTGAACGGCGTTTTCATTTGGCTGATCATGTTAAGGTTACTGGAGCAGAACTTGGCGATGGTCTTCTGCATATTCAGCTTGAAAGAGAAATGCCAGCTGAATTAAAACCACGAAAAATAGCTGTGCAGGCATCATCATCTACAATAAAAAGTGATGCCAATCATAATTGCGTAAAGCAAGTTTAGACTCTGAAAAAACTGAATAATTATCAATTCTTTTAAATAGTGAAGTGACGCGAGACTAATGTCTCGCGTTTTTTATATTTTCTATGGAGAAAGGAAGAGTACTCCAATAAAAACTGTCTCTATTCCTAATTTGGGCTAGTGTTTCTATCGTAGCCGCTGTACATTAAAGGAAATGGAATAGATTTTAAGAATTTCATACATGTGTAAGAGGATGTAGGTTGACATAAGGTTTTGTAATAAATAGGAAGAGGTGGGATTAGGAAGGAATGGTAGTAGTCCTTTGTTTTTATGACTATTTTATCATTAAATGCGTTGTTTGTAAAATTGGATTTTGATATCTAAAATTGCAAAAAAGAGTAAAAAATCGTAAAAGTCGGAATTTGACGTTAAAGATGAAAAAAGGCTTTAAAAGGTCTTTGAAAACTCTTTGAAGAAAATAAATTGCTACAAAACCTGAAGTCAAATTGTACAAAACCCAACGACAAGCTACATTGTGTTTAAGGGGCTATTTTTTATAAAAGATGGTCGGAGCGGCGGGATTCGAACCCACGACCCCTTGACCCCCAGTCAAGTGCGCTACCAGGCTGCGCTACGCTCCGAACTGTGTAAGATGACTAAAGGACTGTTTCTTTAAAGGCAAGAGAAAAATAAACAGAATAAAATCTAAATTGCTCTTGCATTTTAAAAGAGTGCTTGCGTTCGTAAAAACGAAATTTTGCATGTCAATATTTCTTTGTTCATTGAAATAAATAATTAAATTTTTTAATTTTATAGCTGTTATTTATAATGCATATTTATTCAATTATTTTATGGGAATTGTGAAGGCATGAAATAAGATTTTTATGCTTATCAATGTTTTCATTTTTTTCTGGTGTTTAATAGGCGCGAGAAAAAAATGATACCTTTTTAAGATTTTTGTTTGTTCCATCGGGAAACTTCCCTAAAATGCTTTTTTTTTAAAAAAATAGTAGTAAATGCTGTCATATGGAAGAACTTTTTCTGCATTTTTGATTTTTATAAAAATGATATATTTTTCATAAGTTAGGAAGATAGTAAGGATAAAAATCTCAGATTGCACAATCACCAGTCCAAATATCAGATACGTTTTTTATTCCCATGATAAAAAATCAGTACATTTTATGCCTTGTTGTTTTGTTTCTGATATACCAGATAAATAAAATGGCCTAGATAAAATACTTTCAAAGTATTTTTTGAGCAAGAAAAGAGTAAACGATGAGTCGTTTTTCAGTAATGAATTTGACGGAAGCTGCAGTAAGTCGTGTTAAAGCGATTATGGATGAAAAAGATGCGTGTGGTATTCTTATTGGTATTAAGAAAGGCGGCTGTGCGGGGATGGAGTATACAATTACTCTTGTAAAGGAAGAGGGATTGGATGCAGATGTTGTTGAAGTGAATGGCGCTCGTGTTTTTGTAGCACATGATGCAGTATTATTTTTATTAGGAACGCAGCTGGACTATGAAGAGACAACGCTTCGGTCCGGTTTTGTATTTAAAAATCCTAATCAAGTTTCAGCATGTGGGTGCGGTGAATCGGTAGAGCTTCGTCCTGCCTCGCAAAATCAGTTAAATGAAAGCTATAAAACCAATTAAGTTTTCTAGGAGGGGCCGGTATTTACTGAGACGAGGATTCTCTCAATTTTTAGGTTGGTGGAACTTGATATTTTTATTCCTTTTTATTTTTAGCCTTATTCCAAAGATCTTCTATTTCATTCAAGGCTGCATCAGCTAGTGTTTTAGATTGAATGGATAGGCTTTCTTCGATATAGGCAAAACGACTTCAAAATTTTGTATTGGTTTTTTTTAGTGCTTTTTGTGCATCAAGATTCAGATGGCGTGCAAGATAAAGTAGGATAAAATAAAGATCGCCAAACTCTGCTTCTATATCTGAAGTTTCGTTGTCTTTGATTGCTTCTTTAAGCTTATTGAGTTCTTCTTCTATTTTTGCAAAAATTTTATGACTTTCATACCAATCAAACCCCAATTTGGCTGCTGCTTTTTGTAATGCGAGTGCTTCTTGGTCTGCTGGCTGAATCTGTTTTACTTTTGTAAGAATGCTCGTGACAGAATCACTTAATAATTCTGCTTCTTCGCACATTTTTTTTGTTTAGCCTGTTCTATTTTTTTATACGTTCCCATTCCTCTTCAATAAAACCACGTTTTTTTTGATCTGTATTTCCAAAAACATGAGGATGGCGACGAATCATTTTTGCGGTAACTGCGTAAACAACGTCTTCAAAAGTAAAGCTGCCTTCTTCTTGCGCTATCGTAGCATGATAGGCGACTTGTAAAAGAAGATCTCCGAGTTCGTCACAAAGATCCATTCGTTTTTTTCGTTCAATGGTATCGACAATTTCATAAGTTTCTTCAAAAATATAGGGTATGAGGGATTCAAATGTTTGTTTTATATTTCAGACACATCCGCTATCACCGTTTCGTAATGCTGCAACAATTGCGAGAAGATCATTAATATCTTTTGACGCGATCATTTATACCTCTTTTATAAATATTTGAGGATAAGTTAGCTATCCCATCGTCTGTGTAACCACGCCCATTGTCCCGGATATTCACGGACCCAACTCTCAACAATATCATTTAATTTTTGTATAGAAGCAGTTACATCGATTTCGTTTTTTTCATTAAGTGGAAGCTTTACAGGTTCATATAATTCTAAATGATGGCGTCCTCCAGGGAGGCGAATACAACGTGCTGGATAAATATCACAATCATATTGTCGCGCAAGTTTTATAATTAAGGGATTGGTTTTAAGGGGTCTATTAAAAAATGTTCCCAAAACACCTCGACGAAACTTTTGATCAATAAGCATGCCAACATTTTTACCTTCTGCTAACCTGGCTGCTAATGCCCAAGCTGCACCGGCCTTAGATGGAACGAGATGTCCCATAGAGGTTTGCCGAGCTTTAAGGACTCGTTTTGCAATATAGGGATTATTGGGTGGTCTAAATAACACTGTAATATTAAGACCAAAACGTTGTGCACATATAGGGAGAAGTTCAAAATTCCCGGTATGAGCTGTGAAAAAAATATGCGGTTTTTTTTCATTTTTTAATCGCTCAAATATTTCAGCACCTTTAACTTCAATAAGACCTGGTTTCTCTGCATGAGGATCAAAATCAAAAATTTTATCAAGGAAAATATACTCAGCTAGGAATTTTCCTATATTCTCCCACATTTCTATGGCAATTGCATGGAGTTCTTCTTCTGTTTTTTCTGGATACGCAGCTCTAAGGTTAGCAAGTGCGATTTGATGACGGTGTACAAGGGGACCAAATGTTTTTGCCAACCAAGAAAAGAAAGAAAATCCAAGATTGGCAGGAAAATATTTTAAAATAGATAGCAAACCAATGAGCAGATGTCCCCATAAAAAATAAAATGATTTTTTTGCTATTATTTTAATATGATACATAAAACTTTTAATATAAAACTTTATCATAATTTAATCGATTTTAAGAATAATTTTACCAAAAATATCACGACTTTCCATTCGTTTTAAAGCTGTATCAATTTCATCAAACCCAACAATTGTATCAATGACAGGATGTACAATTCCCTGTGCCATTTTCTGCATGGCGTTTTGCATATTTTCTATACGACAGCCAAAAGAACCGAATATCTTAAGTTGTTGCTGGAATAACTGCATAAGATTTAGTGATGCTGAAACACCAGATGTAGAACCACAGGTTACCAAGCGTGCTCCTCGTTTCATACACAATAGAGAACCGTTCCATGTATCAGCTCCTACGTGCTCAAAAACAACATCAACACCTTGTTTTTTTGTTAATTTACGCACGACGCCTTCAAAACGCTCTTTACGATAATTTATAACGTGATCTGCACCAAGGGATTGTGCTTTTGCAACTTTTTCATCTGAACCTACGGTCGTAATAACTGTACATCCCTTCTGTTTTGAGAGCTGAATGGCTGCTGAGCCAATACCCGAACCACCTGCTTGTATGAGAATTGTTTCACCTTCTTGTAGTTTTGCATTATCAAAAAGCATATGTTCTACAGTGCCAAAAGTAATTGGAGCAACAGCTGCTTGCAGTTCATCACATTCTGGAGGAGCTGGAAGCAATAGACGTGCTGGCAAATTAACAAGCTCACAGGCAAAGCCATCAAGATGAAAACCGTATACACCTTTTACCTGACTACAAAGATTATCTCGCCCTTTACAGCAAGCTTGGCATACTCCGCAGGTGTGTGCACCATAAATTGAAACGATCTGTCCAAGTTGTAAATTTTTAACATCAGTCCCCAATCGAATAACTTCACCGGAAGCTTCTGCGCCGATTATAAGTGGCATTTTTCTTTTAGCAAAGGCCATGCCACGCCAGCCCCATACATCAATATGATTAAGAGCAACGGCTTTGATACACACTGTTACTTCATCGGGGTTAGGGAGTAGTGGCGGGGCTATATTGGTGATTTCAAGCTGGCGCTCATTTAATAATTGCAGTGCACGCATTATCATCCCCCTTAAATGTTTATGACTATTAGGTTAAGTATGACCGAGTTTTATCAATATTGAAAGGATTATCCTTTATATGCTGTAATAACAAGGCTGGTATTTTGACCGCCAAATCCAAATGAGTTTGATAAAACCGCATTAACACAGGCTTTGCGGCTATGGTTAGGAACAACGTCTAAAGGGATAGCAGGATCCGGATCATCATAATTTATTGTGGGAGGAAGTATCCCTGATTGAATAGTTAAAAGCGAAAAAATAGCCTCTATGGCGCCTGCAGCCGTTAATGTGTGGCCAATCATTGATTTATTAGAAGAAACTGGAATATGTTTTAAAATATTACCGAAGACTGTTGACAAGGCGAGATATTCCATTTTTTCATTTTCGGGTGTTGAGGTCCCATGTGCATTAATATAGTCAATGTCATTGATCGTTATTTTTGCATCATTTAAGGCTTTGCGAACTGATTCAATTGCTGGCGATGCATCGGGTTTTGAACGCGTACGGTGAAAATCATCCGCTGTCTCTCCACAACCAGCTAAAATTCCTAAAATCGTTGCATTACGATCTAACGCGCTTTTGAGAGATTCGAGAACAAGAGCACCTGATCCTTCTGCCATAACAAAACCATCTCGGTCACGGCTAAAGGGTTTTGCTGCTTTTTCTGCTGGATCATTATGGGTTGAAAGAGCAGATAATAACGAAAAGCGAATAAGGGATTCGGCTGAAACTGAACCATCTGTAGCGATCGTAAGCGCACGATTTGTCTCTCCCCGACGAATAGCTTCAACACCTAATTGAATCGCTGTTGCACCAGATGCGCAAGCGGTTGAAAGGGTAACAGGAAGTCCCTTTGTTCCAAATTTTTTTTGAAGTTTTTCTGCAATTATACCAAATTGCGTGGTTTCAAAGAGTGCTTCGTGGGGAGTATGGCTGCAAACTTTAAGAAGGTGCGCATAGGAAGGCTCATCAATGAATGCTTCCTCTTGATCAAGAGTAAAACGCGCTGTCCACTCAAGCTCAACAGGAGGAGCTGCCAAAAATAAAGGGCCATTAAAGTTCGTTTTATCAAGAGCTGCTTGTTCTAAAGCTTCCTCGGCGGCAAGATCAGCGAGTTTTTCAGAGAGAGCTAAAACACCAAGCGTACTTTCTTTAAGAAAATCAACTGTTCCAGCAATACATGTCTTTAATCCCTCAATGGGAAAGCGTGTTATTTTATGGATGCCGCTAACACCACTTGTTAATTTTTGCCAATTTTCGTTTTTGCCTTGTCCCAGTGATGTTACAATCCCTGTTCCAGTTATCGCGACAAGCGGACGCCCAAAATGATCATTATATCTCACTATAGAAACTCTCCTCAAACAGCAGTTAGGCGAACTATACCTTCTGCTCTTTTTAGACCAATGGCCGTCACAAACGCTTCACGTATTTCTTTAGAAAAGGATTTTTCATGAGCACTTAGTGCTGGAAAACTACGTCTTTTTTTTACAGCAAGTGCAGCAAGCGCAAGTGCTAAAGGAAATTGTGCTTCCCGCATGTAACCAAATAATGTTGTAATACCACGGTAAAATACATCAGCACCCTCAAGAGCTTTTTGTTCTGCTTTTGTTATCTCATGAAAGCCTGAAGCAGCGGAAATGACTAAAGAAGATTCAACCTTCATTTTTTTCAACATTGTCGCAATTGATTCTTCAAGAGGAATTTTTGTTCTGTCTGTTTGATCCGTGATGATTTGGCTAATTTCAGCATAAGCATTCGCACGGCGTTTTTTTGCGTGTGATTCACTTTCAAGGACAAGAAAGATACCAACAGAGCCCGTTATAATACCGCCGCCAGGATAACTTTTACGATCCCACACTGGTGTCCACCCACTTCGTGTTAAAAGACCTCCAAGTTCATGGGCCAATAACATATCATAGCCTTGTGCATTATAGGAACTTCCCACCAATGCATGTGTACTCTGTCCTGATCGAATACGTGCTGCAGCAATTTGAAGTGCAGAAAGCCCACTGCCTTCTTCTCCCATAAACGTACGAGAAGATCCAGTTACTTTGTGAACAATTGAAATATTTCCAGCTAAAAGATTTGAGAGCTGTGCCAAAAACAAAGTGGGACGCAGTTCAGTCGAAAGGACAAAGTTTAACATGGTAGTATGATCAGTTGCTGTACGCGCTTGTGAGAGAATTTGTGTATCAACGGTAATATCACGTTCTCCTCCACCTGCTGCAACGATCATATCCATTGTCGATGTTAATTGTTCATTATTTTTCATGCCTGCATCATCAAGAGCAAGGCCAGCTGCATAGGTACCAAGACGTTGCCATGTTCCCATTTGTCGTTGATCACTTCTTTTGGGGATTTGTAAATTCCAATCAACTTCCTTTAGTTTATGGACAGTGTAGGGTGAAAAAGTTGTACAATCAAGGTTTGGTGTAACTGTGGGATCATTCAGGATATCCCAATGGTCATCAATTCCTTCACCTAAAGAGCTTATGAGTCCTATACCAGTGATGAATACAGATTGATCATACATGACGAAATAATTATTTAGGCTGTTTTAAAGCAACGAGTTCATCAATTTTTGCACAAAGGTTTTTAAGAACAAAGTATTCTTCAGTTGCAACTGTACCTTCGTTAACTTCTTGAGTCCATTGCTCAAGTGGAACTTTAATACCAAAAGCTTTATCAATAGCGAAAACAATATCAAGAAAATCAAGGCTATCGATTCCTAAGTCATCAATGGTATGGCTTTCCGGAGTAATTATATTGCGGTCAATTTCACTGATTTCTGCTATAATATCAGCAACTTTATCAAACGTAGAGGGCAATGCATACTTCCTTATTATAGAGTTGATAAATTCAGAATATACTTTAACATTATTCTTCTAGCCTTTTTTTTATTTAAAAGAAAGACTTAATCTAGAAGATAGCTGTCTTTTCTATAGGGTAAATATCTTTATAGTATAGGGAAATATTGTATTTAAAAGTCTTGAAAAAACTTTAAAATTTTATTTTGAGTTCATTTGTTTATTTCTTTACATTATCAAATCTTTTCCTATTTGCAGCAAGGACTGCAAGAGCTGTCATATTAACAACACCTCGTGAAGTTACTGAAGGTGTTAGGATATGTACAGGACGTGAGGCTCCGATTAAAATAGGTCCGACATGAAGCGCATTGGTTAGATTTTTCACGAGATTGAGTGTAATATTAGCTGCATCAAGGGTTGGAAACACAAGTAAATTAGCTTCACCTTTGAGGCGTGAATTAGGTAAAACACTATCACGAAAAACTTTAGAAAGTGCTGCATCACCATGCATTTCCCCATCAGCTTCTAAATTTGGGTATAATTCAGCAAGAATTTCGGTTGCGCGGCGCATTTTAAGCGCACTTTCTGTATTCTTTGAGCCAAAATTTGAGTGTGATAATAGCGCCGCTTTGGGAGTTATACCAAATGCTTCAATTTCTTGCGCTGCCAATAATGTCATTTCTGCTATTTCTTCTGCAGAAGGATCTTCATTGACGTAAGTATCGGTGAGAAAAAGAGTACGATGTGAAGAAATAAGCAAACTCACAGCCGAAAAGTGACGAACATTTGAATCAAGTCCAATCACTTGTTCAATCAACTCAAGATGACGCTCAAAACGTCCTTCTAAGCCACAAATCATTGCATCAGCTTCTCCACGCATTACTGCGAGGGCTGCAATCGCTGTTGTTGAGGTTCTCACGATTGTTTTAGCAACCTCTGGTGAAACACCACGTCTTCCTGTGTAATGAAGAAATAAGTTAACATAATCATGAAAACGTGGATCATTTTCTGGATTTATAAGTTCAAAATCTATTCCGGGGCGAATTCTTAGACCAAAGCGCTTTAGTCTTGCCTCTACGACGTGTGGACGGCCAATGAGGAGAGGAATTGCAGTTTGTTCTTCAAGCACAATTTGAGCTGCTCTAAGTACGCGTTCATCTTCACCATTGGCATAAATGACGCGTTTACATTTTGCTGTTTTTGCTGCCGCAAAAACGGGTTTCATTGTTAATCCAGAACGAAATACAAATCGATTAAGGATATCATGATAGGCTTCCATATCTTTAATTGGCCGTATTGCCACACCAGTTTCCATTGCTGCTTTAGCAACAGCAGGAGCAATGCGTAATATTAAGCGTGGATCGAAGGGGGAGGGAATAAGATACTCTGGACCAAAACTGGGTGGTTTTTTGGGGTATGCACGTGCTGCGACATCTGAAGTTTCTTCACGGGCGAGGGCCGCAATCGCATGAACTGCGGCCATTTTCATTTCTTCATTAATTGCGGTAGCACCGACATCTAGTGCACCACGGAAGATATAGGGAAAACAAAGCACATTATTGACCTGATTAGGATAATCAGAGCGCCCTGTGCAGATCATAGCATCTGGTCGTATAGAATAGACTTCTTCTGGCATAATTTCTGGTATTGGATTAGCAAGCGCTAAAATTAATGGATTTGGAGCCATTTTTTTGAGATATTCGGATTTTAAAACACCACCCGCTGAAACACCTAGAAAAATGTCCGCATTATCAATAATCTCAGATAAAGTTCGTGCATTAGTTTTTTGTGAATAGGTGGCTTTCCAACGATCCATAAGTGTCTTACGACCTTCATAAACAACCCCTTCTAAATCGCTAAGCCAAATATTTTTAACTTTTGCTCCAAGGCGAACCAAAAGATTAAGACAAGCTAGAGCTGCAGCGCCTGCACCTGAGACCACTATTTTTGCATTTTCAATTTTTTTTTCTGCAAGACTTAATGCATTTAATACGGCCGCAGAAACAATAATGGCTGTTCCATGTTGGTCATCATGAAAAACTGGAATATTCATTTGAGAGCGAAGTTTTTCTTCGATTTCGAAACATTCAGGAGCTTTGATATCTTCAAGATTAATGCCACCAAATGTAGGCTCTAAGGCAGATACAACTTCTACCATTTGTTCAATATTAGGTGCATCAATTTCAATATCAAAAACATCAATATTCGCAAATTTTTTAAATAAAACGGCTTTTCCCTCCATAACCGGTTTTGAGGCGAGTGGACCAATATTTCCCAATCCAAGAACAGCAGTTCCATTTGATATAACGGCGACTAAATTAGAACGGGAAGTATATTGAGCAGCAAGATTTGGATTTTTATGAATTGCAAGGCATGGTGCGGCGACACCTGGAGAATAAGCAAGAGCTAGATCACGTTGATTATCAAGCGGTGTTGTTGCTTGTATTTCTAGTTTTCCGGGTTTGGGGTGTTGATGATAAAAAAGTGCGGCACTATCAATTTCAGTTTTTTGTGAACTGAAATTACTGTTTCGTTTTGTAGACATTCTTATGATATCCAGGTTGGTGTAAGTTTATATGGGTGTTCCATCTACGATAAAGTTTTCTTCACTGATAGATCCTAATTTCTCTGAATACAAAAATGCATGAGTACGAGCAAATTTTTCTGGATCGTTTAACCAGTTCAATATTTCATTTTATTTGCACTAATAAATCTTTTCGTCGATATTAGCACAATTAGTCTTTTCTCCTTAACAAAAATTTGCAGAAGCTAGTCAGTTTTAAAAATAGAATACTTCTAACGATACATTACCAAGCAGTTGTTTTTTTTTCAATGCTGATGAGAAAGGAAACAACCGAAGAGAGTTGTTTATTCATTTAATCCGATCATCATAAGGATATGCTTTAATTACAATTTTATAAGTGAGTCCAGATTTATAGACTCTATTTGTAAATCTTAAACTGTTCCCTGTTAAATAAAGGTAAAAGAAACTTCTTTACGGCTGAAGTTATGCGCGATGCTGTAAATGTGCGAACAAAACGGAATTTGATACTGATAAAATGAGCCATATACGTATGTAGATAAATATATCTATTTCAATAAATAAAAGTTTAGTTAGAAAAATACATTCGAGCAGTTTATACATAAAATTTGTTTTTTCATAGCCTGTATATGAGAAGTAAAGTGGTGGTGAAGGGCGCTGACAAGGGAAGTTGGAGGAGAATTATACTTATTCTATGAGAGTCGTGGTTATTTAGCGATTGATTATGCTATTTAAAATAAGGGGCTTGCTTAGAATATTTAAAAAAAAATCGAATGCCAATCATCCATCTACTGTTTTATGCACAACACGACATTTATAATCGGTAGTTACATTATGATGAGCGGTTAATAAAACTGGAAAAGGAAAAAGTGGAAAAAACATCTTTTTCCACTTTTATTATTGTCTATTGTATACGGCCACTTGCATGAGCAAGCATAGTGTAAACCTTCCCAGTATCCGATATCAGATATTTCTGAACTGAATTGGAAGAACCAGCACTGCGTGATATATTACGGAGTAGTTTTTCAAAGTCTGCAATATATTGATTAACGGAACGTTTAAAATCAATATCGTTCATATATTTTTTCTTAATCATTTCAAACATCGTTTTTCCATTTAAAGTATACAGGCGTTCTGGCACGATGTTTTTTTGTTCACGCCTATAATGATCCCACAACTCAACGACAGCATTGTGGTTCATGGCTTGTACTATGCCTGCTGCTAATGAATTAAGAGACCCATTCGCAGGACGCGGTTTTGTCTGTACTGGTGCAAAAACAGCATCATCAGGTATCCCATCATACAAGGTTTCTTCACGCGAAGCTCTTTCTAGGAGATTCGATACCCATTTATTTTGCCTTTTTTTGCTTTGGTCTTGATGCAAAACAGGTTTAGGTGGCACTATCTTCTTGATAACTTCAGGGGAAGTACTGTCATTCCTAGTAAGTATAAATGCTTTAGAAACTGCTGGTATTAGCGGCTCCTTTGCATTTTTTTGATCACTTTTTTGCATAATGCTTATCAAGTCCTTTAATGCCGTAATTTGTTCATTTAGAGCCGTACGAATTGTTTGCGTTGTTTCTTTTGTTTTTTCTGGCAGTTTTTGGACATTCTCATCAATATCGTTATTAATTTTTGAAAGCTCCAAACGAACTTCATCAGCTGAGCGACGTATATTCTCTGCTGCTCCTGAAAAACGAGCTGAGGCTTCATTAATAAGCTTATTAAGTGATTCTTGGAGAAAATGTGTAGAATTACGCGCATTTTTATCAGTGCGTTCAAGAGCTAAGTTGAGAGCATTTTCATAATGTTCAATCAGTTGATTGATTTCATGAGATTTTGAAACAAGAGCATCGCTTAATGTGGAGAGCATGCTATGTTTCTCATCAAGTGTTGCACTGAATGAATTTTCAGACTGTTCAAGAACGTGAATAGCTTCAGAAAGTGTTTTAGCGTGTTTACCAAAACTATCTGTTATATGACTAATCTGCTCAAATGTGTTTTTTGATAGTCCTTGCAGAACCTCAATATTGTTATTGAGCGCTTGATTCGAGGCTGAAAAATGCTCTGCTAGTTGGTTTGTGTTGCGGAAAAAACTATTTGCAGTCTCGCTAAATTGACCATCAATGTTTTGAACTGCTGATAATAAAATATTACTATTTTCGTGGAAGTTATAAATTGATTGATTCAATTGTGCAATAATAGATGAAATGCTATTGACAAGGTTTTCCTTTATAGCAGTTACTGTTTGAAGTGTTTCAGAGTTGGTTTGTGTCAAGCTATTTACTAAAGATTCATTATGTGCATAAATCTTTTGTTCTGCATCTTGTGTTGAGAGGGAGAGTTGTTCACTGATATGTTGTGTTAAATGACCAATTGATTCCGTTGTATTTTGTGCAGCTTGATTTAAATGGTTGGTGAGCTCTGTGATTTTTCCAACATGTTCTGAAATTTGAATCGCTGTTTGACTTTTCGCTTCTTCTAAACGGCTGCTGACATTAGAAAGCTGATATTCTAAATTATCTTTAAGATTCTGCATGGAGTGATTAAGAACATTGTAGCGTTCGTTAAGGACTTCTTCAATTGCTGTCGTTGAAGTATGAATTGTTTCATTTAACAATGCTTGTGCATTGTAACTGGCCGTTGTGAAAGATTCAACAGTATAAGCTGTTTGTTCAGAGAGAACAGACAGAACTTTTTCACTGGTATCATAAACTGCTTGTTTAACATTTGATACAATGCGATTGCCAGACTCTGAAAAAATATTTTCTGCTTTCTCAGCAACATTTGTAATAGATAAGAGTATCTCTTCACCCGTAGAAGAAAGAATATCGGAGGCTTCTACAACTTTATTACGCAAGCTTTCTGTCACTATGTTAACAGAATCTTCTAATGTAATACGCATTTTATCAATGCTTGTTTCAAGAGCTTGTTGAGTCATCTGACTTTGTTCATTATTAAGCATGATAGATGTTTTTAATGTGTCAGAATGTTCCTCAAAAGCAGATGTTTGCATCTCGATGGTTTCACATACCTGGCCAAGTTTTTCGGATAATGTTTCCTCTAGGGTGGTTGCACGTTCAAAAATCTTGTGTGCACAAACTTCCAGATTCGTGTCGAACGATTCTATGCGTGTTTCAAGAGTGTCAAAAAATCTGCTGTTCGATTGTGAAAGGGTATTCTTGAGAATTTCGGCATGGCTTTCGAGATTTTTTATATGGCCTTGCACAGTTTCAGTAATGTTCTTGTTATTGGCAACAATTGCGCTCTCAACTAAGTCTATTTGCTGCTTTAGCGCGGCATCAACATGTATATCACTTTTGGTGATAAGATTATGGATTATTTCCATCCGTTGTTCGAGTGTGCGCGCTTGATCTGCAAGAACCTCGTTAAGAGAAAAACTATTAATAGCTAAAGAGTCACGCAAAGCATCAGCACGTATATCAATATTTCTAGCTTGCGCTTCTAATGCATCTTTCGTTGTATTGCAGCTTTGTGTAATAACTTCTTGTAGTTTCTCTGTGTATTGAACTATATTAGCAACATGATTTTCAGCAGTCCGATCAACAGTTTGGATATTATCAATCAAAACTCTTTCAATATTTGAAGTATTTTGAGAAAAAGTATCAATATGATTCTTTAATGTATCTGCAAATTTGTTCTTTTCGTTATCGAACATGTCTGCCATCAGAGCTCTTTGATCAGAAAGTTGTAATTTAAAATCTTGTGAACGCTCTTGTATTATATCAACAATAGCACTATCGACACGTTGAACCTCCTGCCTTAGCCGTTCTTTACTTTTGTCGATTGCAGAAAGAATAGTTTTATGTCCATTTGTAAACGCCTCGGTAATATCAGTTGTCCTTTCTTGGAGATTTGTAGTAATCCGCAAGATATGATCTTCTAGGAAATCACCAAGCTTTTCGGTACTGTTTTCTAGGGCTTGACTGCGAGCAATGAAGGATTCAATTATAGAATCGCTGCGTTGTTTAAGAGAAAGATCAACACTCGCTAAACGGTTTTCAAAAGTTTCAATCGCTTCTGAAGTTACATTATCAAATTTAGAAGAAAGCCTGTATGCTTGCTCGTCGAGCTGCATAATTTTTTCATCGAAATTCTGTAGAGACTGGTTGTTAAGATCAATAATGGTTTGATCCAGTGCTTTAAACTTTTCATCAACATTGTGCAGAACTTGATTTGTTGTTTCGTGTATATGTGTTGCAATTTTAGCAATATGCATTTCAGCTTTAGTAGCTGTTTCATTAAAGGTTTTCTCTATTTGTTTTTCATTATTATCAAAACGCTTGGAGAAACCATCAAAATTCTTCCCTAATTCGTGGAAAAACTCTGTGTTTTTTTTCTGAATTTGCGCTGTGGTTTCATTAAATTTTTTAACGAGCTGATTTGTTATGCCATCGCCTGCATAGGAAAGTTTTTCAACAAGATCTTCCCCTTGTTTTTGTAGAGTTTGAGAAAGAGTTTGTGTGAGCTTTTCAACATTGGTTACAATTTTAGAGGTAACCAAGCCAAATTCATCACTCAGTTGTTCTTGTGTTCCTTTAATTGTTGACTGTACCCGGTCAGCATGATTCAAGATGGCTATGCGTTCATTATTCAACTCTTTGATTAACGTATGTATACGCGATTCATTTTCAGCATAGGCTTGTTCTAGATTATGAACTTCCCCTTGTATGATAGCTTCAAGTTCAACAGCACGTCCAAGGGTGCGCTCTATCCCCTCATTCATTGCCGCTACTTCTTCACGAATGGTCTGTCCTATAGCGATAGCTTGTTTTTCAGATATATGTTGTGGTTCACTAAGACGTTGTGCAGCATTTGTCATAAGAAGAGCAATATTATGCAACTCATTTGAACGTTTTGTTAATTGGGCAAATCCCCAAGATATAAGGATAGGGATTACTGTTCCAGCTGTTACAGCTAGCCCTGTTGGGGATGTAACAAAGCTGGTGATATTCGACAAGGAATTGAGGTCAGTAGGCGCGAGCTTATGAGCAACAAAAGCACCTCCTGTTGCCCATAAAGCATTGAGAGCTGTTGTATACCAATAGATTCGAGAGGTAGAACGTTGCTTTAATAACGTAAAATTTGAAGGCGTTGTTATATCATCATTTGCAGGAAGAAGTTCCTTAGATAACAAGGTATTATTAACAGTTCCACCTGAAAGTTCAGATCTAGATTTTTGAGAAAAAAGCTGTTCAACAACGGATTCATCAATAACAGCGTTATCATGAATATCTGAGACAAGAGTTGAAGTACCATTTTCAGCGAAAGCTTCTTCTTCTGCCATTGCAATCTTTTGAATTAACTCATCTACATTAATAACATTTTCAGAATTATTGGATGATATCGTTTCAATCGCTGTGTCATCAAAATCAAAGTTCATAGCTTTTGAGAGGGCTTCTTCAACTTCAATTTCAAATGTTTGTAACTTGGTTCTGCGTGCCATACTCGCCTCGTACTCTTACAGACGGAAAAGGGATACGTCCTCCTCCAGATATACCTATACTAACCGTTAATTATTTAGAAAGGAATATGTTCAGGGCAAAATTTTAAAAACTTATCAAGATAAAGTTAACGCGGTTCCTTTAACTTGTTCAAAAATGATATAAAATATAATAAAAACAATATATTATTTGATTATAATAAAAATAATAATACTGTTTACAATTCTCACTTATTGGTAGAGTTTGGAGCTTGTTGTATTTGAGTTAAGCGTTATTTAATGACTGTTATGCGCGCAGTGTTTTAAAGAAATTTGGGGTCTGCAAATGCATTTATGTAGACGTGATCATAGTGCTCTTGAGGGGAGAGCGAGAATCACGTTTGAGAGGAATTATGAGTGGGGCGATTGCAAGGAAAATTGAAACAAGTTTTTGTTAAGGATGAATTATGTTCTACGGAGCTCATTTTATCGATTCTAAACAAGAAAAATAACCATTACACTCCCTTTAAGTGGATATAATATGAAAATATGGTACGCATCATAATGTCTTGGGATGCAAAATAAAGCTATCTTTACAGTAACTCATAAAGTGAATGTGCATAAAATTGCGTATTGGGTAATTGGTTTTCATAGGTTGTGATGTTCATTATTTTTAAAGAGTATTTTTTTCTCGATATTTAAGTTATCTTTTGCTAAATTTTAAAGTTCCTACGTTGACAATTGAATATTTTTCAGTCGATATGCGTGCACGAGTATTTTATGCAATTCTATATGAAGGTGTAAGAATAATGGCAGAACGATCACAACACCTGCAAGATGTATTTTTAAATACGGTACGCAAGCAAAAAATTTCTCTTACAATTTTTCTTGTAAATGGCGTTAAGCTAACGGGTATCGTAACTTCATTTGATAATTTTTGTGTTCTTTTGCGTCGTGATGGACATGCGCAATTGGTTTATAAGCATGCTATTTCTACAATTATGCCTGGGCAACCTGTGCAGATGTTTGAAGGTGAAAGTTCTGAATAAACAAGTCACTCACTCTAGACCTCTTATCCCATTTTATAAAGCGCTTAGATTGCCATGATAAATGAAAATGAGAGAGTTGGGGGATTTTCTTCAGAGGCTGTAAAACAGGTGCGTACTGTTGTTTTTGTACCGATTTGTCAAGAAAATAAAAGTGAAAGTGCTTTTGGAGGTTCAATATCTTCTCGAGTTAAAGAGGTGTTAGGGCTCGCACGTGCTATAAGGCTGAACGTTGTCCATTATGAAACGATTAATATTGCTGCACCTCGCCCTGCAACTTTGTTTGGAAAGGGCAAAGTGAATGCACTTGCTCATTATATAAGTGAACATTTTATTGAACTTGCGGTTATAGATTATTTCTTAACACCAATACAGCAGCGTAATTTAGAAAAATTATGGAATTGCAAGGTTATTGATAGAACGGCTTTGATTCTTGAAATTTTTGGAGATCGCGCGCGAACAAAAGAAGGGGTTTTGCAAGTTAAACTGGCCCATTTATCTTATCAAAAAAGCAGACTTGTGCGTAGTTGGACACATTTGGAAAGGCAACGTGGTGGCCGTGGTTTTTTAGGTGGTCCTGGTGAAACGCAGATTGAAGCGGATAAACGTCTTTTGCAAGAGAAAATTATTCGTATTCGTCGCGAATTGGAAACGGTTATTAAAACACGTGCTCTTCATAGAGCTAAAAGAAAGAAAACATCCCATCCTGTGGTTGCTCTGGTAGGATATACCAATACAGGAAAATCAACTCTTTTTAACCGTTTAAGCGGTGCGGATGTATTAGCAAAAGACATGTTGTTTGCAACGCTTGATCCAACTTTACGCAAAGTTATTCTTCCCCATGGAAAAACTATTCTTTTATCTGATACTGTCGGTTTTATCTCTAACTTACCAACTCATTTGATTGCAGCTTTTAGAGCAACTCTTGAAGAGGTTGTTGAAGCTGACCTTATTCTTCATGTGCGAGATATGTCAGATCTTGATCATCGTGCGCATGCCCAAGATGTTTTAGAAGTGCTTTCAAGTCTTGGTATTAATGTTGATGACACAGAGCATATCATGGAAGTTTGGAATAAGATTGATCTATTGGATGAGCAGGCATTAAATGTCTTGCAAACAAGTGCAAAAACACGGTTAAATCCTGCGATAATGGTGTCAGCACTCATAAGCAATGGGTTAGATCAATTATTAACAGCAATTGAAAAGCGAATTTTTGGAAAAATGCAAAACGTTGAGTGCCTCTTAAGGCCTTATGAAATGTCACTTATTGATTGGTTTTATGAAAACTCTGGTGAAATAATGCAGGAAGGACATGATGATGGTTCTGTTACCATTCGAGCAGTACTTACCTCTGAAGCAAAAAAACGACTAGATCATATCAAACAAAATATGAATTAATTTTTTTTGAAATATTGCTAAATATTTTTCTTAAATTTTACGTTTTCCTTACCTCGAAATAATATGAATTTAAGTTAAGAGGATAGTTACTACTTTCTCTTAAACAATAAATATGAAGTACTTTTTTTAAAAATAAATAAAGATGAGTCTTAACTGCGATAGAAAACTATTAATATGCAAAGTACAGCAAAACTTTTTTGTTGTTTTGCTATTAGCAGTGCTGTGTGCATTTTTGATTTTCTTATATTACTTTATTCATCCACGAGTTTATCAGGCAACCTTAACGTTTTCTTTATCTGATTCTGTAGGAAAGCCTTTGCCAATTGATAAACAAAATGATGTTGTTGCTTTTCTAATGTCGCGGCCCATATTGTTAAACGATTCAAACTTGCAGTTTTTTTCTTTAGATGATTCCCAAAAAAGAAATTTTCGTGAGAGTCTTCGTTTATCACGCAATGGGAATTCCATTGATCTCATTTTTGAAGCAGAAACACTTGAAGCTGCTCAACATGGATTAGAGACCTGGTTTTCGGCTTTTTCAAAAACAATTGTAAAACAGAAACAAAAATTACTGTTAACGGAACAGAAAAGGCATCAACCTTATGATAAGGCTAAGATATTCGATATAGTGCAGGAGTTTCGTTCATCTGTTGATTCTTTTATTTACCACAATGTAAAACAAATAGAGCTTAATGATCTTTCTGTGCAATTAACGGAAGCAACGTTGAAACGTATTCATTTAACGAGTTTGAACTCTACAATTAACGCGATGCGTAAAAATGGACAGTCTTTACTATCTCTATCGTTTATTGCAAGCAATTCAGCGATTGCTGCGCTAGAATCTAAACGTAACCTTTTGGAAACGCAAAGAGCACATATGGTTGCACAGTTGGGGTGGAAACATCCTCAAATTAATGCAATGACCGCTGAATTAGAGGTGGTCTCTCGTCAATTAAAAAATAAAATTTTGCAGATCGTCCATCAGGTTCATTCAGATGAGGTTATTGCAATAGAGTTTGAAGAACAGCTCAAAAAAAGAATTGGTCTTTTCGTAAAAGATCAGGCTCAATCTTTGAATGAAATGTTTAATGAGCTAGAAAATAAAATAAGGGCAGTGGTAGAGATACAAAACGAAGAGATAAGTAAGGGAACGTCTCTCTTAGAAAATATAAAGATTCATCTGGTTAAGCCAACAACGTTGGCAGAGGTTTCTTTTATGACCCTTTATGGAAAAAATATTATTTTTAGTGTCTTTACAAGTTTACTCATCCTATTAGGAGGAATGTTGTTATTTCATCAATGCTCTGCTAGAAAAGAAAATAAAACGGAAGGAGACTGTTTTAAAAATGGTGAGAGTACTTTAGAATCTCAGAAAAAGAATCTTGAGTCTTTTATTACAATCGAGGGATTATCTAATTTTTTAAAGTGCCGGACTTCAACAGTTATTTCAATAATTGGACCAGAGTCTGCACGGACCGCAGCAAAACTTTCTCTTCATCTTGTAAAAGAGCACAAAACAATTCTCTTGGTAGATATTTCTGGTCAGCAAATAGAGAAAGTTATTGGCCCACATCGAGGTTTAAGCGATATTTTAACGGGGGATGCTCAGTTGCAGGATGTTATTTATCGTGATTATGATACGGGGGTCGATATTCTTCCCCAGGGCTTAACGAGTGCTTTTGCCGCACAAGATTTTTCAAATAATATCCCTCATATATTACAAGAATTTCAAAAAGATTACGATTTTATCATTTTAGAAATGGCGAGTGAACCTAAATATGGGTTTGCCCAATTTGCAGGGTTAACAGATTATTATATTTGTAGTACTGCTCTTAAAGAACAAAATTGGATGATGCAAATGGTGAGTAGGTTTCCGAAAACTGTTTACCGTGTGATTGCATCATAAATATCGTAGAATACTCATCGCATCTTATAGTATGACCCTTGCTTTGTGATAAAGTTATAGTAAATATTAAAAATAGCTAAGATTTATAACGTTTAAATTTTGAAATAAGTTTTGGTTGGAGAAAGACGTGGGGCAGTCAGAGTTAGCCGTAAAGAAATTAGATGATAGCGTTTTGACGCCATTACAGAAAAAAAATCTAAAACAAATTCGAGTGTGGCTTTATTCTATTTTATTGCTTTGTTTGGCTATTGTTTTAGTGGGGGGGGCTACTCGCTTGACTGGATCAGGGTTGTCCATAACTGAATGGAAGCCAATTCATGGTGTTATTCCACCGATTGGTGCGGAGCAATGGCAAGAAGAGTTTTTAAAGTATCAACAGATAGCGCAATATAAACTGCTTAATCGTGATATGACATTAAGCGCGTTTAAGACGATTTTCTGGTGGGAATGGGCGCATCGCATTTTAGGTCGTCTTGTTGGTCTTTTAGCTTTATTAGGCCTCATTTGGTTTTGGGTGACAAAAAGTATTAAAAAAAATATTTTGCTTCAGCTTATCGTTGTACCAATTCTTATCGCATTTCAAGGGGTGATTGGTTGGTGGATGGTGGCTTCAGGTATTGGTCAAAGTAATTTGACAAGCGTGAGCCAATATCGTTTAGCATTTCATCTTATAACAGCATGTTTTGTTATTGTTTTTGTTACTTATTTATCTCGAGGGCTTACAGAATATTCAGAAAAACCAGCAAATCAAAGGGTTCAATATTTTGCAGGTTGGCTTGTTGTGTTCATTTTGATTGAGATTTATTTGGGTGCTCTGGTTGCAGGACTCCATGCTGGAAAAGTCTATAATACGTGGCCACTTATGGATGGTCAAATTATTCCTTATGGATTGTTGCAGCATAATCCTATTTGGCTTAATTTTTTCGAAAATCCTTTGACGGTCCAGTTTGTCCACCGTTTTTTTGCTTATTTTTTGTTTATTGCAGCAGTTATTCATGCTTTGTATTTACAAAAGAATGTTCCATACTCAACGCATTCTCGTCGTGCCTTTTTTATATGTGTTATGATAATTATTCAGGCACTCTTAGGTATTCTCACTTTGTTATATGAAGTTCCTATAAGTTTGGGGCTTATGCATCAGAGTGTTGCTTTAGCGATATTGTGTTTTTCGGTTGCACATTGGCGAGCAACAAAAGGAGCATATCATGCTGTTGAATAAAGGCTTGAATTCAGAGAATTTAGCTTCCTGAAAGCATTAAATCAAGGTTTTGAACAGCTGCTGCTGATGCGCCTTTCCCCAAATTATCTAATATAGCACACAAATTGAAAATTCCTTCACGGTCATTGCCAAATACGAAGAGTTTCATTCCATCTTTATATGCTAGACATTCTGGATTGAGTCTCGTGAGAGAATCTGTTTCTTCTTGTGATGCAACTGATATGATGTTTTGTTCTTTGTAATGGTTCTCGAGAATTTCGCGCAGATCAGAACAGTTCGCTGATTTTGTAAATAAACGGCGATGGAGTGGAATATTTATAATCATTCCTTGCGGAAAATGACCAACACTTGGTACAAAAATAGGTGTGTTGATTTGTCCATAGATTTTAATTTCTGGCACATGTTTGTGTTCAAGGTTGAGAGCATAGATAAAATAATTTTTCCAAACACCATTTTTTCGAGATTGGTTTTCCATTTGTGAAATCAATTGCTTCCCACCTCCAGTATAACCGGATACTGCATTAATTGAGATCGGATAATAAGTGTCTAATAGATCTGCTTCACGCAGGGGTCGAATCAAACTAATTGCTCCGGTAGGATAACATCCAGGATTGGTTACGTAGCGTGCTGTTTGAATACGTTTTTTTTGCCCTGCAGTCATTTCAGGGAAGCCATAGACCCAGTTTGGAGCAATACGGTGGGCTGTTGAGCTATCAATAATTCTAATTTTTTTATTATTTTTAAGCCAGTTAACTGTTTCGCGTGCTGTATCATCTGGAAGACATAAAATAGCAATGTCAGTTTGATTAAGACAGTCTCGCCGAATATCAATATTATGTCGATCTATATGAGGAAGAGAGAGTAATTGAAAATCTGAACGCTCAGCTAATCGTTTTTGTATCTGTAATCCAGTTGTTCCATGTTCCCCATCAATAAAAACTTTCGTTGCCATCCTATTTGCCTTGAATTATTTTTTGCCCTATTTAGCTTGTCACATTATAAATTATTTTGAACTATTACTAACTTAAATTATGAAGTTTCTTAAGGTTATAGATTGCTTTTTTATTTCATAAAAAATACCATTTTTGTAAAAAGTACGAAAAATAAGAATGCGTGAGGGCAAATTTAATATCCATTTTGCACCATTTTTAAGTAGAGAGTGCTCTAAAATATTTGGTTTGCGCGGTTTGCTGTGTTATCGTCGAATGACTTTATTTTTAATGTTAGGAACGGTGTTTTATGACTCAGCAAGAAAATGATACACAGAAGCGCTTTTTTAATGATAATTTACAAACCGTTGATGTTGCGATTTTTGAGGCAATTAACAAAGAGTTTGGGCGTCAACAACATGAAATTGAGTTGATTGCTTCAGAAAATATTGTTTCAAGAGCAGTTCTTGAAACACAGGGGTCGATTTTAACCAATAAATATGCTGAGGGTTATCCAGGAAAGCGCTATTATGGGGGATGTCAGTTTGTTGACGTCGTTGAAGATTTAGCAATTGAACGAGCAAAAAAGCTTTTTGGTGCTGCTTTTGCGAATGTTCAGCCTCATTCTGGTAGTCAAATGAATCAAGCTGTGTTTTTAGCCTTACTCAAGCCTGGTGATACATTTATGGGATTGGATTTAAATTCTGGTGGGCATCTTACGCACGGTTCATCTGTCAATATGTCTGGAAAATGGTTTGATGTTGTTTCCTATGGGGTGCGCCAAGAAGATCAGATTATTGATATGGAGGAAGTTGAACGCCTTGCAAAAGAACGTAAACCTAAGCTTATTATAGCAGGTGGTTCGTCTTATTCTCGACTATGGGATTGGAAACGGTTCCGTGAAATCGCAGATGAGATCGGTGCTTATTTCCTCGCTGATATGTCTCATATTGCAGGTTTGGTTGCTGGTGGCGCTCACCCTTCACCTGTTCCACATGCACACATTGTAACGACGACGACACATAAATCGTTGCGCGGTCCTCGAGGTGGTTTGATATTAACAAATGATGAAGCTTTAGCCAAAAAAATTAATTCAGCGATTTTTCCCGGTCTTCAGGGAGGGCCTTTAATGCATGTGATTGCCGCTAAGGCTGTTGCATTTGCGGAGGCTTTGCAGCCTTCTTTCAAGAATTACAGTGCTCATGTTGTTGCCAATGCAAAAACCTTAGCAAAAACCTTACAGAATAATGGTTTTACTCTTGTCTCTGGTGGTACAGATAATCATTTATTGTTGGTTGATTTGCGTTCTAAAAATGTGACAGGAAAACGTGCAGAATTGGCTTTGGGGCGTGCAAATATTACCTGTAATAAAAATGGTATTCCTTTTGATCCTGAAATACCATCTATAACATCAGGAATTCGTTTAGGATCACCTGCTGCGACGACACGTGGTTTTGCGGAAAAGGAGTTTATTCAAGTGGGGGAGCTGATTTCGGAAGTTCTGGAAGGCCTTCAAGTGGCAAAAAGCGATGAGGAAAACAGTGTCGTTGAAATGACTGTTAAGAAAAAGGTGGAAGATATAACGAATAGATTTCCTCTTTACTCTTATCTTAGCGCCTGTTAAGGATAAAAAGAGATGCGCTGTCCTTACTGCCAATACGAGGATACACAGGTGAAGGACTCGCGTCCCGCAGAGGAGGGGGCGGTCATTCGTCGTAGGCGTGTGTGTTCCGTTTGTGGTGGCCGTTTTACAACTTTTGAACGTGTTCAGTTGCGTGAGCTCTTAGTTTCTAAAAAAAATGGTCGATGTGAGCTATTTGATCGTGATAAGTTAATGCGATCAGTTGATATAGCTGTGCGTAAGCGCAATATTGATCCAGACTATATTGAACGAGCTATTTCTGGCATTGTACGTCAACTCGAGAATTCGGGGGAACCAGAGGTTTCTTCAGAAAAAATTGGGCATCTTGTGATGGAAGCATTGAAAAGTATTGATGATATTGCCTATATTCGGTTTGCTTCCGTCTATAGAAACTTTCGTAATGCAAGGGATTTTCATGGTGTTATAGACGAATTATCAAAGAGTATAACGGGTACAGAATCTTGTTTTGATGAATAAGAAAATGCAAGATGAGCGGTTTATGGCTGCAGCTATCCGTTTAGCGGAGCGTCATGTCGGTCTTACAGGTGAAAATCCTTCGGTTGGTACGTTAATTGTGCAAAACTATGGCAGTGCAACTGCATCCATTGTTGGCTATGGTGTAACGGCTATTCATGGGCGGCCTCATGCTGAGGTACAAGCTCTCCATATGGCTGGTCCCTTGGCCTGTGGTGCTACTGCTTATGTTACTTTAGAGCCTTGTTCGCATTATGGAAAGACTTTGCCGTGTGTCAATGCTCTCATTGATTCAGGTATTTCGCGGGTTGTTATTGCTCTTACTGATTTAGACAAGCGGGTTAATGGTTGTGGTATTGCTCTTTTGCGTGCAGCTGGTATTGAGGTTATTGAAGGTGTTCTGGCTGAAGAAGCTTTTGAAGCGTTGTGGACGCATTGGTGCATAAGGAAATTACAACGTTGTGCAGTCACTTTAAAAATGGCTGTTTCTGCTGATAATGGTGTGGGAAAAAAAGGGCAGGGCGGAATAAAAATTAGTGGAATGATTTCTCACACGCATACTCATATTCTACGTGCTCAAAATAATGCCATTCTCGTTGGTATTGGCACTATACTCGCGGATGACCCACAACTAAATTGCCGTTTGCCAGGGATGGAAATGCGTTCGCCTATACGTATTATTTTGGATACAGATTTATGCATTCCCTTTGAAGCAAAGGTTGTTCAAACGGCAAAAAAAATTCCTACATGGGTTATTTGTGATGCGAATCTTTCAAAGAAAAATAAAAAAAGTGCATTGGAACAGCTTGGTGTGTCTGTGTATTCAGTAGAAGTGAGCAATGGTTACATGCAGCCTCTTACTATTTTGCAGCTGCTTTATCAATGTGGAATCAACAGTGTTTTACTTGAAGGAGGTGTAAAAACTGGCGAAAAGTTTTTAAATGCTGGTTGCGTAGATCATTTAATATGTTTTTATGCACCCGTTATTTTAGGAAAAGACCGTATTGAAGCTCCGCATTTTGAGAATTATCTTGCGCAATTTCATAAAGTTGAGACAAGAATGTTTGGAAATGACCGTTTTTATAAATGGAGACGTAAGACACTATGTTCACAGGAATCATAACGGATATTGGTTGTGTTGAAGATATTCAATCTTTACAACAAGGTGTGCGTTTAAATATTTCTACACGCTATGCTATGGAGAGTCTAAAAATTGGTGCATCAATTGCGTGTTCAGGAATTTGTCTGACAATTGTTGGGCGGGGAGTACGACAAGAAAATACCAATTGGTTTGCTGTGGAAGCGTGGGAAGAAGCATTGCGTTTGACGAATCTTGCACAATGGACAAAAGGGACTTATATTAATTTAGAGCGCTCACTTCGATTGGGTGATGAAATGGGGGGACATTTGGTTTCTGGTCATATTGATGGTTTGGCTGAAATCATTGATAAAAAAAAGGAAGGGGATGCAGTTCGTTTTTTTCTACGAGCTCCTAAACGGTTTGTACCCTTTATTGTAAATAAAGGTTCAATTGCGCTTAATGGGACATCTTTGACTGTTAATTGTATCGAAGATTGTATTTTTGACGTTCTTATTATTCGCCATACCCTTGAAGTGACGACTTGGGGAAAAGCTAAAGTGGGTAATCAGGTCAATTTAGAAATCGACCAGCTTGCCCGTTATGCTGCAAAATTTTCTGGCTTTAAAATGAAAGATGAATAAGCTGAAAATTTATTATAGTTTTTAGGATTTTGTGCTCTATAACCCTAACTTCTCTGGTTAAATTTTTGTGGGATCCCATTATGATAAAAGAGATATGTAAAAAGCCGCATGTGTTGATTGTTGAAGCACGTTTTTATGATGGGATTTCTGATGCGCTTCTTACAGGTGCCGTGAACGCTCTGCAAAAAGCTGAAGCAAGCTATGATATTGTCACAGTTCCAGGAGCATTAGAAATACCAGGTGCGATAGTTTTTGCTGAAAAAAAGAGTAAGGTACCTTATGATGGTTATGTAGCACTTGGTTGCGTTATTCGGGGTGAAACATATCATTTTGAAATTGTTGCCAATGATTCTTGTCGTGCATTGATGGATTTAACTATTCATAAGCACTTGGCTATTGGAAATGGTATTTTGACTGTTGAAGATGAAAAACAAGCATGGGCACGTGCAAAACAGGATGAAAAAAATAAGGGCGGTTTTGCCGCTGAAGCTGCTTTATGTATGATTGCTCTAAAAAAGAGATTAGGAGATAATCATTAAAGATGGCTGATATAAAAGGAAGACATTCTCCGCGTTCAGCCAATAAACGTGGAGCAGCAAGACTCGCTGCGGTTCAAGCACTTTATCAAATGGATATAGTCGGTTCTGGTGTGATGGAAACGGCAGCTGAATATGAGGCTTATCGTTTAGGAAAAGATATTGATGGAGACCAGTACCTTGATGCTGATTTTCAATGGTTTTTATCTATTATTACTGGCGTGGTAAAAGACCAAAAACAGCTTGATCCTATGCTTCATCAACAACTTTCTGCAGAGTGGTCACTTTCACGTCTTGATTCTATACTCCGCGCAATTTTGCGTGCAGGTCTATGGGAATTGGTAAATCGTCGAGATGTTCCTGTTGCTGTTATTATGAATGAATATGTGGATATAGCAAAGGCATTTTTTGAAGGTGATGAACCAAAACTGGTCAATGCAGTTCTTGACTGTATGGCAAAAAAAATTCGTCTCTAATAATACTGCTACAATTCCGATGGTATCAGGCTGAATGTTATCAGAATTGTAAGCAGGTTTTTATAAACTAATGATGCGTCGGTAAATTCGCAGCTCCTTTAATAATCTGCATCAAAAAAGGCTGTTCTTTTGTAGCAGTTGGTGTTGTTTTCTCGATGAAATCAAATATTTGACCATTTTGTAGACCATAATTAGCTATTTTAGTAACCTGACCGTTCTTATTGAAGTAAATAGCTAGAACTTTACGGTCAATAATTTTAGTCTTCATAAATTGCATCCTACGGTAACGGGTTTGTGAGATATAATAGAAGACTTCGTTATCATATTTTGTTTTTAGCGAAGGAGTTCCTAAACTTAAAAGAACTTGTTTTTGGCTTGACCCAACAGAAATAGAATTAAGAGCATTTTTATCAAGGATGTAACCTTCCTGATATACTTGACTTGAACCTGAAGAATCAAGAATACTACAACCGGTAATTGCTATCATGCTTGTTATTGACAGACCAATTAACAATTTACGTTTTATTAAGGTCACTATGTGTGGCATGTGAAACAATGATATCTCCCTTTATATTTAGATGTATGAGAAGAAGGTAACCTCAAATTTTTTATTATTTTAGCTTAATCTGACATAGCTTACATCGAGTTCCCTTGTTATAAAGTAAATTATGCCATAGAGGATTTCTTTAGCAAAGAAAAAAATGAATGAAATGTACTTTAGCTAGATAAAAGTGTAGTACATTGCATCTTTTCATATTCGGGAGTTGCCAATGAATGTTCAAAATGTTTCTCAAATGACATTTGCTTTGGCTTACCCAATCTCAGTACGTTCATTACCTCCTAAAGGTATAAGGGTTCATATTTGTCCAAATCAGCGAGAGTGTGCACATTTAGCTAAGAATCATGATTTAGTTGAAGTAAAATCTTGTGAGGGAAAATTTCATATTTTCCCGTGGAAAAAGAGTGGAGTACGCATAAAAGGTTTATTACAGGCACGTATAATACAGTTATGTGTTGTCACATTAGAGCCGTTAGACAATATTCTCCATGAAAATATTGAGGTTATTTTTGTTCCTGAAGGCTCAAGTTTGGTGAAGCCAAATATATTAGAGGATACAGGTGAGTTGTTTTTAGATGCAGAGGGGATTGATACACCAGAAGTGTTTAACGGCGATAAAATTGATATCGGTGCAGTCATGGAAGAATTTTTTGAGCTATCAATTGACCATTATCCGCGTAAAGAGGGAGTAAATATGCGTGTGGTTAAAAGTTCAGAAGAAGCTGAGCAAAAGTTATCACCATTTTCTGTTTTGAAAAATTGGAAGCAATTATAAAAGTATAAAAAAATATTTATTGTATAGCATCATAAAAACGGTATTTTCTCCGGAGCTGTTTTTGCACAATATGCTTTGTAATTGTTCAGTAACAAGATGATGCATTTAAAATGGGTAATGAAAAGATGTGGGATATGCAAGCGTGATTAGAATTTCTGTGGATGTAATGGGCGGTGATTATGGTCCAGAAGCGACTATTGCAGGAGCAGCAATCGTACAAAAATCTTTGTCAGATGTTTATTTTTTGCTGTATGGGGTGGAGGAAGTTGTTGAGCCGGTTCTAAAAAAATACCCTTGTTTGCGTTCTGTTTCACGCTTCTGTCCTACAGAAAGTTATACCCGTATGGATGAAAAACCAAGCCAAGCACTTCGCAATGGGCGCAGTAAATCATCGATGTGGTACGCAATTGAAGCGGTGAAAAATGGCGAAGCTGATGCTTGTATTTCTGCCGGTAATACTGGAGCACTCATGGCAATGTCTTATTTTTGTTTAAAAATGATGGCAGAGGCTGAGCGTCCTGGGATCGCAGGTATTTGGCCAACGCTTCGCAATGAGAGTATCGTTTTGGATATTGGAGCAACGATTGGTGCATCTGCTAGTCAGTTGGTTGATTTGGCGGTTATGGGGGCAGGGATGTTTCGTGCTTTATATCACACTGAAAAGCCAAGTGTTGGGCTTTTAAATGTGGGCGTTGAAGAAGTTAAGGGTCTTCATGAAATTAAAAAGGCTGGAATGATATTGCGTGAAGTGCAGTTAGAAGGTTTAGAATATAAGGGATTTGTTGAAGGCAATGACATTGGAAAGGGAACAGTAGATGTTGTTGTAACTGAAGGGTTTTCTGGTAATATTGCCCTCAAAACTGCAGAGGGAACTGCGCGGCAGATAGCAGAGATCTTAAATTCCGCTATGCACAGCTCTTTTTTAACATCTCTTGGCTATTTTTTATCGCGGGACGCTTTTCGTACACTGAAGCACAAAATGGATCCCGATAGGGTGAATGGTGGAGTGCTATTAGGTTTAAACGGTGTTGTCATAAAAAGTCATGGTAGTGCTAATGCTAAAGGTTTTGCTTCCGCTATCCGTGTTGGATATGAGATGGTTAATAATGGATTGTTGAAAAAAATAACTGCTGATTTACGGTGGTTTCATGAGAATAAAGAAATGCTTTTTGATCAGGAAAATGAAACGATAATAAATGGGGAAAACTATGATAAGCTTTTGTAATATAAGTAGAAAGTATGAAGAAAAGGGTAGGAACGAATGATTCGATCCATTATGCGTAGTGTAGGGAGCGCCTTGCCCAAAAAAAGCTTATCAAATGATGACATTGCGAAATTTGTTGAAACATCAAATTCATGGATTGTTCAGCGTACAGGAATACGCCAACGTTATATTGCCAATGAAAATGAAACAACCGTTTCTTTAGGTGTTGAAGCTGCACAAAAAGCACTTATAAGGGCTGGTTTAACAATAAAAGACATTGATTGTATTATTTTAGCTACCTCAACCCCAAATCGTACTTTTCCTGCTTCTGCTGTTGAAATTCAGCATGCTTTGGGAATGACCAAGGGATTTGCTTTTGATATGCAAGCTGTTTGCTCTGGTTTTATTTTTGCTTTAACAACAGCAGATGCCTATTTACGCTGCGGGATGGCCAAAAGAGTTTTAGTTATAGGGTCTGATACATTTTCTCGAATTTTAGATTGGAAAGATCGCACGACATGTGTGTTATTTGGTGATGGTGCGGGTGCTGTTATTCTGGAAGCACAGGAAAGCAAGGATAATCCTGCTTTTGATCGTGGCATACTCTCTACTAAATTACGCTCTAACGGTGCCTACATGGATAAGCTCTATGTTGATGGTGGTCCTTCAACAACGCAAACTACAGGCCATTTACGCATGGAAGGACGAGAAGTTTTTAAATATGCAGTTAGTATGATAACAGATGTGGTTGATGACTGTTTTGCAGCTGCTGGTATTGATTCTTCACAATTAGATTGGTTTGTCCCTCATCAGGCCAATAAGCGTATCATTGAAGCATCCGCTAAAAAATTGGGAATTGCCATAGATAAAGTTGTGATTACCGTGGATCAACATGGTAATACATCTGCAGCATCTGTGCCATTGGCTTTAACAACGGCTATCGACGATGGAAGAATTAAAAAAGGAGATCTCATCATGCTAGAAGCTATGGGAGGTGGTTTTACATGGGGAGCAGTTCTTATTCGTTGGTAAATTATAGTTGCTTGACGATATTTGAATAAAACGTATAAGTCATTCTATAATTTTTTAATATTTGAATAGGTGGTTATAATGACAAGTAAGACAGTAACGCGTGCAGATTTAGCGAGCGTAGTTTGTAAAAGGGTGGGCTTGTCACACACTGAATCAGCAGCTTTGGTTGAATTGGTCTTGGATGAAATTTGCAATTCACTGGTGAGAGGTGAAGCAGTTAAACTCTCTTCTTTTGCAACTTTTCAAGTTCGCAATAAAAATGAACGCGTTGGACGCAATCCAAAAACTGGGGTTGAAGCACCTATCCCGCCGCGACGTGTGGTGACATTTAAAGCTGCAAATATACTGAAACAAAGAATTTTAGATTCGCATCGTGCAAGGCAAGAAGATAATATCACATAAATAAATGCTACTATAATATTTGGTATTTGTTTAAAAAATGTATATGATGGAAATCCTGTATTCTGTTTGAAGAAAAAAGTTTTTTAGTCTAAGTGCAGTCAAGTATGGTCCTATTTTTGACCAATCTTTTTGAGAAGTTGATTCTTATTAATGAATCGTTTTGGGGTTATTCGTATAGTTTTTAGATAAGGTGTTGTAAAATGGATAAGAGCTCCGATGCTTTTCGCACAATTAGCGAAGTAGCCGAGTTATTGGAGCTTCCTCAGCATGTATTAAGATTTTGGGAAACACGTTTTAGGCAGATTAAACCAATGAAGCGTGGCGGAGGAAGGCGCTATTATCGCCCAGGCGATGTTGATTTGCTCAAGGGTATTAAGCAGTTACTGTATGATCAGGGTTATACAATAAAAGGCGTGCAGCGCCTTTTAAAAGAGAATGGTGTTGCTTTTGTTACTGTATTTGGTAATGGTAATCTTGATGCCATGAATGTCATAATAGAAAAAAAACATGCAGGACAGAATCCTGAAAGTACAGGTAGTAAATCTAAAAAGCCTTCTTTTGGGCTTTTGAGCTTCATGAGAAGCGAGGAAGAATCATTCGTTGGTTCTGTTAATGTTTACAAAGACAAGAGCGATAAAGCACTATTGCAAGAAATACTGTTTGAACTCATTGAATGTAAACGCATACTTGATAGAGTGCGATAAAGACGATTCCTTTTGCTTTACTATTTTCCTTTTATCTTTTAGCACACCTTTAAGCATTCATTAAACGATGCAAATCTGGTGGTGTTGCTTCATCTGTAAGTTGCTTAATTGCTTCTTCTATAGATAAAAAGATTTGATTTGTGCTTCCTAAGCGGCGCATGTTCACACTATTTGTCTCAGATTCCCGTTTTCCGCATACCAAAATGACAGGAATCTTTTGTAAAGAATGTTCTCGTATTTTATAGTTAATCTTTTCATTACGAAGATCTGATGTTGCGGAAAGCCCAACAGCTTTAAGCCTTGCTGTTATTTTTTTTGCATATTCATTTGCTTCGGATGTAATTGTTGCTACAATGACTTGTTGAGGCGCAAGCCAAAGTGGCATATGTCCAGCAAAATTTTCGATTAATATACCAAGAAAACGCTCCATTGATCCAAAAATTGCGCGATGAATCATGACTGGTTGATGTTTTTCTGAATCTTTATCAATATAGAATGCCTGAAAACGTTCAGGGAGATTAAAGTCTATTTGTGTTGTTCCACACTGCCATTCACGTCCGATAGCATCCTTCAATGTATATTCAAATTTTGGGCCATAAAATGCACCTTCGCCTGGAAGGATACTTGTTTTGATTTGTCCTGCAAATTTTTTTTCAATAGTTTTAAGGACGGATTTCATAATACTTTCCGCATGATCCCATAATGCATCAGACCCAACACGTTTTTCTGGGCGTGTTGAAAGCTTAAGGCTGATTTCTTTAAAGCCGAAATCAGCATAAGTTGATAAGATTAAGTCATTAATACTAAGGCATTCATCGGCTAATTGTTCATCTGTACAAAAAATATGTGCATCATCTTGTGTAAAGCTACGCACACGCATAAGACCGTGTAAAGAGCCTGAGGGTTCATAACGATGGACAAGACCAAATTCCGCAAGTCTAATAGGCAAATCACGGTAAGATTTTAACCCATGTTTAAAAATCTGCACATGACCAGGACAATTCATTGGTTTAAGAGCGTAAATATTTTCATGATCCCAATCCTCAGCTGCTGGAATTACTTTGAACATATTCTCCTTATACCATCCCCAATGGCCAGATACTTCCCAAAGTGATCTATCGAGAACTTGTGGTGCATTCACTTCGGCATATTGATGATAATCAAGGCGTCTACGCATATAGCTGATCAAATTTTGAAACATTTTCCAACCTTTTTTATGCCAGAAAATCATCCCAGGTCCCTCTTCTTGAAAATGAAATAAGTCCATTTCACGTCCCAAGCGGCGATGATCACGCTTTTCAGCTTCTTCTAACATGTGTAAATAGGCTTTTAAGTCATTTTCGTTCGCAAATGCTGTGCCATAAATTCTCGTGAGCATCGGATTGGTGGCATCACCACGCCAATAAGCTCCTGCGACTTTCATCAATTTGAAGGCATTTCCAATTTGTCCAGTAGATTGCATATGTGGACCGCGGCAAAGATCAAACCAATCACCTTGATAATAGATTTTTAAGTCTTGGTTTTCCGGAATGCTATCGATAAGCTCAACCTTATAAAGCTCTCCTTTTTTAGAAAAAATCTCTCTGGCTTTTTCACGAGACCAAATCTCTTTTCTAAAAGGTTTATTGCGTTGAATAATTTCACGCATTTTTTTTTCAATAGTGGTAAGATCATCCAATGTAAAAGGTTGTTGACGTGCGAAATCATAATAAAAACCATTTTCAATAACGGGGCCAATTGTAACCTGCGTTTCAGGAAAGAGTTCCTGTACTGCTTCGGCTAGAACATGTGCACAATCATGACGTATAAGCTCAAGAGCACGCGGATCTTCTCGGGTAATAATTTCTATTTGACCAGATTCTCTTAATGGATCTGATAGATCTCGAGGGCTTCCATTAAGGCTATAGGCGACAGCTTTTTTTGCAAGTGATTTAGAAATGGACGCTGCCAATTCTAAACCAGTCATTTCGGTGGGATAATCACGTTTTGAACCATCAGGAAAAGAAAGAGAAACAACACAAGACATAAAACACTCCTTTAATCCAATTCCGCCAACGATTGCGGATGGTTTTCGAAAATTTAGTAATCATTAATTAAAGCCTATAGACTGATTTTTCTATCAATATGCATGAAAAAAGAAAAGAACTATTTGTTGTGTTTTTTAGAAACTTTCCAGTAACGCCAAGGTTTATAAAAACAATAAAAATCTCCAAGAGAGTTAGGGACTGGATCGAATCCGTATGTTCCAAATGGACCACAACGTATAATACGAAAAACCCCCATCCATGCACCAGCCCATAACCCATGGCGTGCGATTGCTTCATAAATATATTCTGAACAGGTTGGTACGTGACGACACTGATTTCCTATGAAACTGGAAAGTGTTATTTGATAGAAACGTATCAAGAAAATGCCAAGTAATCGTCCAGGTGTTTTTTTCCAAGGGCCCATGTAATTTCGAGTTTGTTTCTTTTTTTGTTGAGGCTTTGATTTGAACATTTATTTTTTTTCAATTTGTTCAATACAATCTACAATGGCATCAAAGGGAAGCATTGTTGATGTATGACGTATCTTGTAATCTTTAATAGGCTGTAAGCAAGAAAATGCTTCAAAGGGAACTGGAGGAGGGGGGCCGTCTTTCGTTAGCATATGATAAATAATTTCACGTAGCATTTTTAGATTCTGTGTTGTTTGTCCGATGATATGAGATGCTAAAAGTGAAGCAGAAGCTTGTCCTAGTACACATGCATGCACTTCCTGGGCGAAATCTGTAACGATGCTATTTTCCACTCTTAAATCTACAGTGATCGTTGAGCCACAAAGGCGTGCACATTTTTTTGATGTTGCATCAGGATTTTGAAGACGCCCAATTCTACTTATATGCGCGGCATATTCAAGTATTTTATCGCTATAGATCTTGTCAATCATGGGCTAGGTTTGAAATTTCAAGAGTTAGATTGTTTCAGCTTTTAATTCTCTTATATAGAGATTATACAAAATAAAATAGATATGTAGCAAATGCTTTATCAAGGGTAAACTTGGAGTTTTTAAATGTGTAATGTTGTTAAGGGAGGTGCGAAAGACCCATTTTTATCTGGGAAAGGAAGTCCCAGTTTTGAAGAAGTGGAATCAGCGATTCGCACATTGCTTTTATGGGTGGGAGAAAATCCAAATAGAGAAGGACTTGTAGATACTCCCAAGCGTGTAGCTAAGGCATATCGCGAGCTTTTTTCTGGTTATAGCAAATCGGTTGAAGAGGTCTTAGGCACAGTTTTTGAAGAGGTTTCAGGATACAATGAATCAATAATAATAAAAAATATCCCTTTTTATTCACATTGTGAACATCATATCATTCCAATTGTTGGAAAAGCGCATATCGTGTATCTTCCTGATAAAAGGGTTGTTGGTCTTTCAAAAGTTGCACGTGTTGTAGACATTTTCTCTCATCGTTTACAGACACAAGAGGCTATGACAGCTCAAATAGCTAATGCTTTAAAAACACATCTGGAACCTCATGGTGTTGCTGTATTAATTGAGGCTGAACATATGTGCATGGCGATGAGAGGAATCCAAAAACAGGGGACTACAACGATTACAACAAGTTTTCACGGATATTATGAAAAAAATCAAAGTGCACAGGCTCACTTTATGAGTATGGTTCAAAAAACATCATAATACCTATCTTTAATGATTTATATTGAACTATAATTCATGAAAGTAAAATAAATAACAGGAAAGCAAAAATAAGCTTGTACCTTCCTTTGTGATTTGTTAAAGCCAGAAAATCAAAGTGTTTTTCTTTATGACGTGCGGTCGTGGCGGAATTGGTAGACGCGCAGCGTTGAGGTCGCTGTGGGGTAACCCGTGGAAGTTCGACTCTTCTCGACCGCACCACCTCTAGATTATCTAGGGTATCACCTGATAGCGTTTTTTATTTCTTTTTATTTATAACATATTGTTTTCATTGCTTTTTACTTTCTTTATTCTTTATTGTCTTTTTATATATGGTTTTGATACCAGATGAATATGTCAAAAGCGCAATTCAAAAGGTGGTTTTAGAGGTGATTAGAAAAACAAGAACGCGTGATAGATTATCCGTCTTAATCTGATGGAGCTAATTTATAACTTAGTCAAAACCGCCCCATTTCAATTCACTATAGCAGAATTTTTTTTTGTGTGTTATTTGTTAATGCATTCCAGTGATGATTTTATTTCAAATCATCGGAAGTTTTAGTTCTTGTCTATAATTGGGAATGTCAAATCTTTTAATAGGATTTGGGGGTATTCTAGTGAGAAGTACAATATTTTTAAAGCATTTAGCGTTTTTTATTTATATTTCTTTATTAACAGCATGTAGCACCTCGCGTGCGGTTCTTTGGCATGGGGTAAATGCAACAGCATCTATGATTACAGTGCAAAGGGAAGTTGAAGGTAAGCTCATTCTGCCGAAAGCTATTATTCCTGTGTATGTTGCAACAAGTCGTATGATGCAAAATAACTATTCTCAGCCTTATGGATCAGAACGATCTAATACAGTTCACTATAATCGCATTGATATAGGAATCCCTCAGAAACATGTGAAAGGCCTTGTTGAAATAAACGCGTATAAACCTACTCACGATAAGTATTTTGCAGCAGTGGCGTTGCAAAAATACGATAATAAGGAGCAGTTTAAACAGCAATTAAATGCCGCTTTAGCAAAAAAGCCAAAAGGAAAAAGAGAAATTTTTCTTTTTATTCACGGTTATAATAATAATTTTGCAGATGGCACATTCCGTACAGCTCAGTTTACCTACGATTATTCTTTAAATGTTGTTGCTGTGCATTATTCGTGGCCCTCTGCTGGATCAATACCTCTTTACATTTATGATCGTGATAGCGCCCATTTTGCGCGTGATGGACTGATAGAGCTTTTGACAGTCATAAGTGAAACTAATGCCGATCGTATTTCTGTTATTGCACATTCTATGGGCAATTTCGTTATAATGGAGGCATTTAGAACTTTAGCATTACAGGGAAAATATAAACCTATTCGCCGTATTACAAGTTTTTTAATGGCAGCACCAGACATTGATGTTGATGTGTTTGAGCATCAACTTAATGATATTAAAAGATTGCCTCAACCAACAGCTATTTTGGTATCTCGTGCGGATAAAGCGCTCGCTGTTTCAGGGCGTCTTACCGGTGGACATCATCGTGTGGGAGATGGTACAGATATTGAAATGCTGCATAGAAATGGAATAGCTGTCCTCGACTTTTCTGATGTGGATGGTGGTGCGCACAGTGTTTTTGCGTCTTCTCCGACATTGATGGCGCTTTCTCGAGAAGGTTCTTTGGCTTCGACAATTATGCAGGGTACAGAATTATCACCCAGTCAAGCGCTCCTTGCTGATAGCAGCAGTGTATTGGAGAAAACAACACATCTTATTCTTTATACACCTGTACGTTTGTTATCTCCACTCGCTCGACATTAGTGTGAAAAGAGTAGGGGCTTTTCATCAAATATAAATGAATTGCAAATAGCATTTTTTAGCACTTTCTTTAGAATGGCTTTGTAAAATAAAGAATGAATAGCGGGATGAATGTAAAAACCAGTCATTAGGTGAGTTCATGATGGTTGCAGGAAAGCGCTATTCCAATATCCCTATATTAGTTGATTATTTATCTCATTCCGCAGTTCAGTTATTACATATTCATACTATGCTTTTGAAGGTGAGAGAAGATCATATGGGGGAGAAACCAAATTTATTGCATCAAATTGATTCCACAAAAAAACAACTGGATGAGATAAGTTATGCTCTTATTTTAGAGTATCGTAAACGCCAAGAAAATGAGCGCTTTTTAAAGCAAATTCTTCTATCAATTTCCGATCAACTTTTTTCACTCAATAATGGTTTTAAGGAAACTGGACGTCTTTTTTTTCAAGAAATTAGAATGCTTCAATCTCAGATTCAGTGTTTTTATGAGAGAAGGGAGAAGCAATATTTATTGGATAGACAAGAGTCTTTTTATTCTTCATCAAAAATTGATGAAGTCATTAAACAGTTACAAAAAGCACGGGAAAAGCTTATTGTTGAAAGTCCACATCTTTTTGAAAAAGAATATTAAAGCTCATAAGAAAAGATTTTTTGATCAAAACGCTTTGGTAAAAATATTTTCAATTTTATAGAAAAAGTGTAATCAAATAGTGTCATGCTTTCAAGAAAAGAAGCTGTTGTTTGTTGTAAATTATTTCACAATAACCTTCTGATTTCTTTTCGTCGTGAAACTTTTTGCTCGTGCGTTGAAACTTTCAAGTATTTTTCAAACAGGGTTTGGAATAACTGAAAGAATTTTTAGAAAAAACTGGCAAAAAAGGATATACTCTGTGAAGGGCATATTGAAAATATGCTTGTTTTTCGAGCTTTAGTTACGTATCCTGCATTTTTTAAAAATAAATAAGTTATTGGGGACATCAAATTAAATGCTACATGCCACCTTAAGAGATTAAAAGGAAAATACCTCTACGGTATCTCATCCTGACAAGCTTTTGATAAGGATGAGGTATTATTCAAAAGCTTTTTTTGATATAATACTATATTAAACTTTGATGGGAGCGTGTTATTGATCTTTTTTGATATTCAAGAAAGTTTATTTTATTTAGATTCTCCATATTTCATTAATAAAAAGTATTATAACTTCGTTAATTTTGTTTGAGAATGACTTTGTAAAAATAGTTGCTATCCTCAAGGACATAAAAGGTAAGTTTGTGCTGCTTTTTCTGAATGATTGTGACAGAATGTAAGGGATTTTTAATAATTTCGATTTTTTAGAGGTGAGAACCGATTGGGTGTAAGATATGGCTGCAAAAAACACCGCGAAAAGAAGTACTAATTCGTAATAATTGAGAAGCGCATTTTAAAATCTATCAGAACCGTAATGAAATGATTATTCTTCTAGTGGGATTTCTTTAAATGCTTACACTCTTTATAAAACCTTACGCAAACTTCGCATTGATTACTCTGAACGCCTTGTGTCGATATGGCTGAGAAATTAGGTTTGTCGATAGCGTTTCTCTCTTCTGTAGAGAGAGGCACAAAACCTGTTCCAGTAGGCATGGAAGATAAGATCATTGAACTCTTTTAGATCAAGAGACAGCTTTTCTCTTAAGAAGGGAAGCTTATGATTGCCGCAAGAGTTTCATAATCAAGCCTCCTGACTCATTGCTGCATGAAGTTGTTAGCAGATTTATAAGAATCTTAAACGGTATGCCACGAGAGGACTTAGAAGGCTTCAAAATATTACTAGAAGCAATTTGCAAAGAATGGGCTTTGTAGAGGTATATTTAAAATATCCTATTCCCTCACTTTAATTTACGCATCCCTCATCTTAAAAAAGATGTGAAGAATCAACAACTTAATAGCACTATAAAGTTAGATGGTGCCCCCAGAGAGACTCGAACTCCCGACCCCCTGATTACAAATCAGGTGCTCTACCAACTGAGCTATAAGGGCATAACCATGTAGGAGGTAGCACAAACTTGTAAAAAGGAAAATAGAAAATTATGAGTTTGAGCTATATTTTTAAAAACTTATATTACAAATTAGAAAATAATCAGTTTCTTTATTGCCTTATCATCGTTATAATAACGTTGGATGTGCTACAATTCTTCATAGAAAAGGTTAAGATAGCCATTATTTTATTATCAATTCAAGAATTTGAAGAACTTGATTGGTTAGAAAGATATTTTTCTAGCCAGTGAATATTATAATTACCGTCTGCAACATCTTGATTGTTAATAAGATTACGAAAGAGAGGCAATGTAGTTTTTATTCCATCAATCACAAACTCATCTAAAGCACGCTGTAAACGCATCATGCACTCTAAACGGTTACGTCCATGAACAATCAGCTTACCAATCATGCTATCATAATAAGGAGGGATACGATAGCCTGAATAAGCAGCTGAATCAACACGGATTCCTAAACCTCCAGGTGTATGAAAATGTGTGATGGTTCCTGGTGATGGCGTAAAGTTAAGAGGATCTTCAGCATTAATACGGCATTCAATGGCATGGCCAGAGAAGCAAACATCATTTTGCGTAACTGAAAGTTTGCAGCCTGATGCGATATGAATTTGTTCATGAACTAAATCTATCCCTGTAATCGCTTCAGTTACAGGATGTTCGACTTGTAAACGCGTATTCATCTCAATAAAATAAAATTCGCCATTTTCATAAAGAAACTCGATGGTACCCGCTCCACGATATCCAAGTTGGGCACAGGCATTTGCGACAATATCACCAATTTTTTTCCGTTCAGTTTCATTAAGTGCAGGCGACGTCGCCTCTTCCCATACTTTTTGATGACGCCGTTGAAGTGAACAATCACGTTCTCCTAGATGAACAGCATTTCCTGTTCCATCACCAATAACTTGAATTTCAATATGGCGGGGCTTTTCTAGATATTTTTCAATATAAACTGAATCATCACCAAAAGCTGCTCCTGCTTCTGAACGGGTGGTTTTGAGAGCTATAGAAAGTTCTTGCTCAGAATGAACAACTCTCATACCGCGTCCACCACCACCAGCAGAAGCTTTAATGATAACTGGGTAACCAATTTCACGAGCACTGCGTAAAGCCTCTGTTTCTTCAGTGATAGCTCCATCTGAACCAGGAACTACAGGAATTCCAAGTTTTTTAGCGGTTTTCTTTGCTTCGATTTTATCGCCCATAATTCGAATATGTGCAGCCGTTGGCCCTATGAATGTAATATCATGCGCTTCTAGGACATCTGCAAACTTTGCATTTTCAGAAAGAAAGCCATAGCCTGGATGAACAGCATCAGCTCCAGTAATTTCGCATGCAGCAATAATTTGCTGAACACTCAAATAAGAATCACGTACCGGAGGAGGGCCAATACAGACACTTTCGTCAGAAAGCCGAACATGCATTGCATCAGTGTCAGCAGTTGAGTGGACAGCTACAGTTTTTATCCCAAGCTCTTTGCAGGCTCGTAGAACGCGAAGAGCAATTTCTCCCCGATTAGCAATGAGGATTTTTCGAATCATAGTTGCCCCTCGCTTTATTCAACAACAATAAGTGGTTCACCAAACTCAACAGGCTGGCTATCTTGAACAAGAATGGCAGTTACTGTGCCTGAGCGTGGCGATGGGATTTGATTCATCGTTTTCATCGCTTCAATGATAAGCAACGTTTGTCCTTCAGAAACATTTTTTCCTACTTCTACAAAAGATTCTGCACCTGGTGAAGGTGCAAGATATGCGGTACCAACCATTGGAGAGGTTATGGTATTTTTTGATTTATCTTCCTGTGCTGGAGCTTCAGTTGTTGGAGCTGAGGGAGGAAGAACAGTAGGAGTAGAAACAGGTGCATAAATTGTTTGTTCGGGAGTGACTGAGGTGTTTTGACGTGATACACAAATACGAAGTCCACCTTGTTCAAGTTCAATATTTGTTAAATTGGTATCATTCAAAATTTCAGCAAGGTCGCGGATAATTTTTGTATTAATTGCGGTAAGCTTTTCCGCGTCTATTTTTTTGCTTGCCATTTTATTTCTAACTCCTTGATCAATAAAGATCGTCATCATTTAATTCTTCTGACTGAATATCTCTAGACTCGGGATGATCTTTTTTGAGGATTCTATTAAAACTTATTTACTTTTGAGAATTACACTTTGCAATTTAAAACTAATATCTACTACGCGAGATTGCACTTATAAGCCGCTTATAAAAAAAGAGAAAGCATAAAATCAATTAATTTACGCTTATTCTTCATAAAAAAATATTTATTGCATATTGTTTAATGCTTTTTTTAAAATATCTTGGTCTACGACTCCGATGAACACTTTATCACCAATGATATAAGAAGGTGTGCCTGTAATATCAAGTTCAGAGGCAATTTGAATATTTTTTTTAAAGGAGTTTTTGAGGCTAGCATTTTTTATTGCATTGCGCAGATTATTTTCATCTGCTCCCAATGAAACTGCTATTTTTATAGCTTTAGCCTCATTAGCGCGACTCTTATTACTTAAAAGCGCTTTATGAAATCGAGGATATTTCTCTGGAAATTGTTTTCGAAAAGCAGTGGCAATAGTATGCGCTGCCACAGAATCATGTCCTAAAATTGGTAAATCTTTAATAATAACCCGGAGGTCTGGGAATTCTTTTATTAAATTTTCTATATATGAATAGGACACCTTACAATATCCACAATTGTAATCAAAAAAATTAACAAGGACTTTTTTACCATTTGGATTCCCCAAAACAGCATCATGAGAAGAGTGAAAAATTTCTTTTTTTAATGCATTAATGATTGAAGCTTGTTTTTGGGCTTTTTGTTCAATTTGTTTTTCGAACTTTTCTTGAAGGGTAAGCTGCATTTCAATCATAATTTCTGGATGAGTAAGTAAATAATCTCTTACAATTTTTTGAATATTGTGATCATCGATCCGTGGTGTGATCCTTTCTTTAAGCTTAGATAAAAAAGCAGGATCTTCCAGAAGTTGTGTCTTAAGGTTTTCTAAGCTTAAAGAATTTCTTGTATTCTCATTTGATGTTGCGTTTGATAAAGAAGATGAAAAAATTAAAGCACCCAACATAATTGTTGCTAAAAATTTTGCAATGAACGTTATTTTTGAATATTGAAACTTATGGGTCATTTATATGCATTCATATTTTCACTGTAATGTTGGTAAGACTATATGAAAACTTTTTCTCATTTGCAATAAAGCATTTACAGTAGCATATCTCAGTTGATTGTAGAAAAAATTCATTTTTTCTACAAAAATTTTATATGATGGATATTTTGCAGTGATTATGTTTTTTATAGTTAAATTTTTTCTTTGTTTTATAAAGCCTTCTTTTTATTTATGCTGATATCAAAGGCCCTTTGAGGCATATTTATTGTGAAATATAAAGAACGTTGATATCCAATTGAAAGCATTTTTATTAACTTGCTGTTGCTTTATTATGTACAGTGAAACAAACTCAATACAATATGAAAAGTAATATTATGAAAACCACAATACATTATGACCTGTTTATCATTGGTGGAGGGATAAACGGATGTGGACTAGCAAGAGATGCTGCTGGACGCGGATTTAAAGTAGGATTGGCGGAGATGAATGATCTTGCCTCGGGGACATCAAATGCATCAACAAAGCTTATTCATGGTGGTCTTCGTTATCTTGAACACTATGAGTTCAGGCTTGTTCGTGAAGCATTAAAAGAACGCGAGATCATTTGGCGTATGGCTCCACATATTGTACGTCCTTTGCGCTTTCTTCTTCCTTATCATAAAGCGTTGCGTCCTGCTTGGATGTTGCGTTTTGGACTTTTCATTTATGATTATTTGGGGAACTGGAATCAAAAATTGTGGCGCAGTAAAACGGTTAATTTTTCAAAAGAATTTTGTTCTATACTTAAAGATGAATATCAGAGAGGTTTTGAATATTCTGATGCAATAGTAGATGATGTCCGTTTGGTAATTGCTAATGCTCGTGATGCAGAAAAGCGGGGAGCTGATATAAAAGTAAGGACAGAAGTTCTGTCTTTAAAGAGAGAAGATAAGAAATGGCTTATGATTCTTCGAGACAAATTAAGTGATAAAGAATATTTCGTCACGGCTTCTTATGTAGCAAATATGACGGGTCCTTGGATTAATCGTATTCTGGAAAACGTATTAGACTGTAAAGAACCTCCATCTGTACGACTTGTTAAGGGATCTCATATTCTGGTTCCTAAGCTTTATACCCACGATCGCGCATATATTTTTCAAAATGCTGATGGACGTATTATATTTTCTATTCCGTATCAAGAAGAGTTTACGTTGCTAGGAACAACAGATTGTGATTATCAGGGTGATCCTGCTGAGGCTCGTATTACTGATGCAGAGATTGATTATATTTGCAAAGCAGCGAATGAGTATTTTATAGAACCGGTCTTACGGGAAAATATTGTCTGGACTTACTCTGGTGTTCGCCCGCTTTATGATGACGGAGCTTTAAAAGCACAGGAAATTACGCGTGATTATGTTCTGAAAGAAATGGGCATTGAAAGTGTGCCACGGATTCTTAATCTTTATGGTGGTAAGATTACAACTTATCGCAAATTAGCAGAAGATGCGATGAAATTTGTTGAAAAAGCCCTTGGTGTAAGGGGAGCGCCGTGGACAAAAAACTCAGCACTTCCTGGCGGTGACTTTGCATATAATAAGCTCAATAAAATTGAAAATAAGATCGCTCTTTTGATGCCAGATTTAGATGTTTTTACATCCCGTAGGCTTGCACGGTCTTATGGTTCCGAGGCACTGATAATATTTGCAAATGGTAAAGCAGATAGAGGAAAGGATTTTGGACATGGACTTTATGAAGTAGAAGTAAAATGGTTAATGGAAAAAGAATGGGCTAAAACATATGAAGATGTGTTATGGCGCCGTTCAAAGCTTGGACTTTTGTTTGATAAGCAAGAGGTTAATGCTCTTTCTACTTATATGCAAAACCAAAAAGGCATCAAAAAAAATCATGATAAACCAGCTTTACAGTAGCACTTTATAGAAAATCTATTCGTGCCAAATGAAGAAATGCCGAAGGGAAAGCAGCCATAGTAATACGAATCGTGTAACCCTTTCATTTATTTGTTTATTGGAATAAAAATATCTTAAATACTGTGCTGAATAATTTAGAAATAAGCTTTGAAGAACAGTAAGAAAAACGATTCAAACAAACTTTTATGTTACAATTTGATCTTTTACAGAACCAATTGCGTGATTATATATCCGCAAGTTGTTCCGTTATAAACAGTATTATAGTGTTTTTCCTTTATTAGTTTTGACAGAACTTTAGGTCTTTTGAAAAAGATAACTCGAGAGTATGTGTCTCTTATATCTTTCAGTGATAGTAAAGAGAATAAAACTTTCTGTGAAGTAGAAAAAAGTGGAGATTTTAGTATGTATGAATATGCTTCATGGTGATCTGAAAGTGATGCTCTTATGATATTTTATAGTCTTCCATCACCGGTAAAATTTGCGGTGGCACCGATGTTGGGCTGGACAGATCGGCATTGTAGGTTTTTTTATCGTCTTTTAACAAAAAAGGCACTACTTTATACCGAAATGATTGTAGCCGATGCTGTAATCTATGGTGTTCGTGAACAACTGTTAGCTTTGAATCATCAAGAGCATCCAATTGCATTGCAATTAGGGGGGAGTGATCCCCAAAAATTGGCAGAGGCTGCGCGAATCGCTGAAGATTTTGGTTATGACGAAATAAATCTCAATGTTGGTTGTCCATCAAGTCGTGTTCAGGCCGGGGTCTTCGGTGCTTGTTTGATGCTCCATCCCAACATTGTAGCACAAGCTGTAGAAGCGATGAAACAAGTCGTTAGCGTACCTGTAACTGTTAAATGTCGTGTTGGTGTGGACGAGCAGGATGAAGAATTAGCTTTAGATCTTTTAGCTGATCAAGTTTGGAATGCTGGGTGTGATGCACTTTGGGTACATGCACGCAAAGCATGGTTACAAGGATTAAGCCCGAAAGAAAATCGTGATATTCCTCCACTTAATTATGAAAGGGTTTATAAATTAAAACAGAAATATCCTCATAAATTCATTGGATTAAATGGTGGAATTAAATCTATTTATGAGATAAAAAAGCATTTGATTTTATGTAATGCTGCTATGGTTGGTCGGCAGGTTTATCATGATCCAGCTTTGTTAAAGCATATTGATTCTGAAATATATGGTGAGCAACAGAGTGATTTTAGCGATAGTAATCTTATTGAAGCGATGTGTGATTATGCTGCTCAACATATCGCATCAGGAGGGCGTCTTGCTCATATAACACGTCACATGATTGGTTTGTTTCATAGTCGGGGTGGGGCACGTCGATGGAGACAAATATTATCAAATGATGCAATAAAAACAGATGCAAGTGTCCGTGTTTTGAAAGAAGCTTTTTCTGCTCTCACTTAACAACAAGCTTTACAGATTAATGTATGTTGAAGAGATTTTCCCAAATTTCATTTCTGCATAAGACTTTCAGCAAACCACATTAGGGCAAAAATAGTGCGCATATATATTTTATTTCTTTCTGAAATGAGCATATAACCTAATTTGGAAAACATAAAAGTGGAAAGGTAGAAAACCAGCTTTTATCTTTTCCGTCATCTTTGAATTCGGTTTTACAACTTTTAAAAGTATCTACAGCAATATCTTTTTATTATGGTGATAAGTTATAGGGTTCATGTTTTTGTTTATCGCGTTTTTTAAGGGAGTATACCCCTTATAAAAATAGCACGCTATTTCAGGACATTCATTATTTTTAAAAAAAGATGTTTCTTGTTACTCAAAATTTACAGTAGCATCGAAGGGTATAATATAATACCGATTGTGTAACACTATCATTTATACTTATGATGGTATAATCTGACTCCATCGTTCTATTTTCCATCCCCCAATGTTTGTGGCTATTCTTACATTTATAGACGACGGTTCATGAGAAAGATATTTACTTCTTTCTTAACCGTCTTATTGATTCATTATAAGAAGATTCATTATAAGAATAAGAGAGCTTAAAATGAGAAAATCTTACTTACACTCTGTTCGGAATTCTCATTCAGGTTGCAATGACAATAATAAATTTCCTTCACAGCTTACTCTTTTTCTACACTTTTGAACTTTAAAAAATTGTCGCCTTTATCATGAAGAAGAGATTTGTACTCTATAGTATTTTGGTCAATACTACCTAATATAGAAAGATGCTAATAAATTAATATAATAAAATATTATAATACTTTGATGATAATATATAAAAACTTAAAATAGCCATTTGCTATAAATAATTAGAGTGCATGAATAATTTTTCTAAAAATATTTTGATCTTTTTAAAATGCAGCTTTTAAAAAACCAACAAATTATTCATATCCTGTGTATATGACCAGATTCTAATGACATATTGTAGATTTGAAAAGGTATCTTTATGACCGTTAGTCCATTTGATGATTTTCGTGCTTTATTCACGAACTTACCTGTTGCTGATGAATTTTCTGTAGCTTTGGCAAAAAAACGGCAAATAAAATTAACAAAAGCTCAAGGAGCATTAGGAAAATTGGGAGATATCGCAATTTGGTATGCAGGGTGGAGAGGTGTAGAAAAACCTGTCATAAAGCGGCCATTGGTTGCCATTTTTTCTGGAAATCATGGTATCACAGATGAAAATATTACACCTTTTCCCCAATCGATGACGCAAAAGATGGTACAAAATTTTGCTTCTGGTTGTGCTGCAATTAATCAAATTTGTATAGCTTATGATCTTGGATTGAAAATATTTGATTTGGCACTGGAATATCCCACAATGAATATTACCAAAGATGCGGCAATGGATGAGCGTAGTGCAGCTGCTACGATGGCATTTGGAATGGAATCTATCGCTGGTGGAACAGATCTCTTGTGTATAGGTGAAATGGGAATCGGCAACACAACGATAGCTTCAGCTTTATGTTTGGCATTGTTTGGTGGAAAAGTTGAAGAATGGACAGGAAGGGGTGTGGGATCTGAAGGGGAATTCTATCAGCGTAAAATAGCAGCGATTAAGGCAGCGGTTTCGTTACATAAGGACCATTTTGATGATCCGTTTGAAATCATGCGTCGTCTAGGAGGACGTGAAATTGCTGCTATGGTTGGTGCCATTTTAGCGGCGAGAATGGAAAAAATTCCGGTTATTTTAGATGGTTTTGTAGCAACAGCAGCAGCAGCGGTACTTTATAAGATGCATCCAAGAGCTCTTGATCATACTCTTATTGGACATGTTTTTTCTGAATCGGTACATCGTAAACTTTTAGAAAAAATTGAGAAAGAACCGCTTTTAGATCTGGGAATACGTCTTGGTGAAGGGACAGGAGCAGCTATAGCAGCTGGTATTGTCAAAGCTGCGATTTTAACACACACACAAATGGCGATTTTCGAATAATAAGCTTTTATCACCTAAAGGTGATAGCCTATTAAAAGATTGAAAGAATCCTTTAAGAGTTTTGTTCACCCGATTTTTCGTGCAACTTTATATAATTAAGTGGAAGTCCTGTTGTGTATTTTATCTGTTCGATTGCGAAAGAAGAGGAGACGTCGTGGATATTAATTTTAGCAATTAATTTCTTATAAAAAAGATCGTAAGCTTCAATATTGGGAACGACAATACGCAATAAATAATCAATATCTCCACTCATTCGATAAAATTCAATAACTTCAGAGAATTTTCGTACAATATTTGAAAAACGTTTAAACCACATTCATGGTTGTGTGTATTCGTACGAATAGAAATAAAAACAGTGACATGTGCATTTACTTTTTCTGGGGAAAGAACCGCAACACGACGTTGAATAACACCATCTTCTTCAAGTTTTTGAATTCTGCATCAGCAAGGTGTGGTTGAAAGTCCAACTTTTTTAGCAATATCAGCGACGGAGAGTGTCACATATTTCTTGCAAAATATATAAAATTTTTCGATCAAGACGATCCATGTTTTTTCTCAATATTCAATTTATAAAAATTTACGTACTAAATTACGCAGATACACAATAAGCTCATCGCTAAACCATGGATTTTTTTGTAGCCAAGAAGTATTTCGCCACGATGGATGAGGCAAAGGCATAACGTTATAGCCTCGAGGTTGACGTATTGAAAGAATATTTCTCCAATCGCTGACGGTTTCTGAAACGGTTTTATATTTTAAATCGGTAATATGCCATTTTTGAGCATAACTTCCAACAGCAAGAACAAGCTTTATTTGTGGCATCGCTTGAAATACTTTCTCATGCCATATTTCACGACATTCACGTCTTGGTGGCAAATCAGATTTATTTTCGTCATACCCTGGAAAACAAAATCCCATAGGAACAATAGCAAAGAGGGATCTATTATAAAATTCTTCTTTTGTGACATTTAACCAATAACGCAATCTTTCTCCAGAACGATCATTAAAAGGAATAGAAGTTTCATGAACACGTAATCCTGGTGCTTGACCTGCAATTGCAATCGAAGCCGTATCGGATAAATAAACGACGGGTTTTGGTTCATGAGCAAGAGGAGGAAAATAAAGTGGTTGTTGGATACAAATACGACAGGAATAAATTTTCTTTTCAAGTTCGATAATTGGGCTACAGGGTAGTTTCTTCATTAGCAAATAGGAGATTAAAGGATATTTTTCTTATTCTGTTTGAGAATGTGCTCTTCGCCATTCTCTCGGTCGTTGGAAATAGGATTGCCATATTCCTTTTTTTTTCTTTCTGGCTTCTTTCTCTTCTTCAGGATAATCATAGTAACTGACAGCCCAACCATTGCGTACAAGCGTTGCATTAATATTGCTGACTTTTTTTGTTTTACATGTTGCAAGGATGCGGTGGTATTGGTCGTTTTTATACAAGTGACATGTAACAGGATGATTTGCTATGAGTTGTTTTAAATGTTTTTTGGCCTCAAGTCCACATGGATAACGTGAATCCTTTTTACCACAAAATTGGTGAAGCTCAGGAGCGTCAATCCCTAAAAGCCGGATTGTGATAGAAGAAATCATGATTGAATCGCCATCAATAACAAATGCATTTCCTTTAATTGATACTTTGGAAGTAGCCGCTGTCTTTTTAGGATATGTTTGAGTCTGATTAAAATAAACTATTATAGCGATAAGAATAGCAGCAGCGATAAAAATACTAAAACCAATAACCTTCAGGTTAAAGCTACTTATATTAGAACAAGATTTTTTTTTCATAAAAAATGCTACTATAATATGCTTAATTTAGTGATAAGCTCTTATACTCTTCGCAAAAAATTGACCTCACTATGATGAGGAAACTGCTATTATATTTAATTGCAATCTTATATTTCAGCTACATATCAAAACAAATCAGATTAATATATTGATAGGATTTATGATACACGATGCAGAAAGGCAATCAAAAGATAAATTAACCTCATCTAAGGCTGTACAAAGCACACAAATCAAGGATACACTATTTTTATAAACTTAAAATAAACAAAAACACTCCTCACAAAAAACTTGAAGAGTGATAAAACTGTATGTACTTTCGGTTGCAAAATCTATTAATTAAATAATCGACTCCATTATTTAATTTTTGTTTCTTTAAATTCAACGTGTTTTTTTACAACTGGATCATATTTACGTTTGCTCATTTTGTCTGTCATCGTACGGCTGTTTTTCTTTGTTACGTAAAAAAAACCAGTATCTGCAGTTGATAAAAGCTTGATCTTAATGGTTGCTGCTTTAGCCATAATTAGAAATCCTATTTATACTGAAAACGATATCATCTTGCTATCAAAATTTATTTTCGATGTATCAGATTTTTCGGCAAAAGTACGGATGTTTTAACAAAAGTCAAGAGTTGATTGATTTTTCATGATTTGCATAAATATTGAAATAACATATAAGCCCAAAAAACAACTATTACTGCTGAAAAAATAGATGGTTTAAAGATATCTATGACCTGCATAACAATGGTTAGCCCAATGAACATATTATCGATTTCATAGAAAAAAGCAACTTATGCATATGCCTTTTAAGGCATATGCATAAGTGTGTAAGTATCATACTGTAGAAAGGCCAGAAGATACGCTACCAAGAAGAAAGAGAGCAAACACCAGAGCTCGTAAATACTTAGGTCCTTTAACATAATCGCTTATAATGCTGATAAATAAGGATTAAGAGAAAAATATTATCAAGTGTGTGTTTTTCCCTAAAATGACTGTCAATAGACTATGATTAAATTTGGTGAAATTGGCTACTCCTTAGATTATTTTCGTTTGAAACAAGCAATCATTAAGAAAGAGACTGATCAAAATGGTGTTTCTAAAAGCATAAACTGGCAAGGCACTCGCGAATTCCATGATTGTGACTTTTTTGCACCTTCACTGTTTCAAAAAGGTTTATAGAAACAGAAGATCATTCGTCGTGAATAACATGTGCCATGCTTTCAGAATATGCACTCGATAAAAACTATTATTGAAGGCAATGATATTCAAGGAACCAGTTCTATGTATGTAAAAATTGATCTGACAATCCATGACAACTATTGTTATCAGTAAAAGAGGTTGAGCCCATTATACTCTATTTATTTTTTGTAAAACTTCATCTCTAATGGCCGCTTTTCTACTTTTATTTGCCTTATGATGCGGACATTAGAGAATGTATTGATTGATTATCAGCTTAAACTTAACACTTTTATAATTGCACAATGTTAGATGTAGTCGTTATCAGAAAAAACTTTTGATTACGAATTCTGAAAAATAAAAAAGAGACTCTTTATCTTTTACAAAAAAATATCAAGAGAGTTTAATAGCTTTTGATAGGCTTCCCAATAATACCACATGCTAAACGCGCACCACCTCCGCCAAGCGATAATGGCTGATCTGAGTGATTATCTCCTCCCAAGTGAATTATTAACGAGCGCCCTTTAATCTCTGAAAGTTTTTTAATTCGCGGAGCAAGAACGCTCATTGTTGATTTTCCTTTATCATCAACATAAAGTGCAGGTAAATCACCCAAGTGACCATGAGTATTATAAGGTCCAAGATGTTTATTGGTATGGTGTGGATCATAGTGCCCACCTGCAGCACCGCCAATTACACCATCTTTCATATCGCATGAAGGATTTTCATGCACATGAAAACCGTGCAGGCCTTCTGGTAAATTCGACAAATTTGGCACGAAAATCAAACCATATGTATTTTCTTCAATTTTAATTATGCCAATGGGTTTGTTTGCACCGTTCTTTTTTAGCTCATAAACCTTTACTTGCATAGATTTTGCTAATGCAGCAGCATCACAAGTTAAAAATATTAATGAAGTCAAGAAGGGGAAGAAAATTTTATTCATACAGCACCTTTTATATTTTTCCTAAAATTTAGTAAATAATACTCTCCCGAGAGAGTATTATTAATAGAAACAACTCTATAGAGACTCCTAAAAGCCTCTCTTTATATCCCTCTCAGCGTATCTAAACGTTCTCTTCTCTCTTAAAATAAGACAGATTTTATTTGAGTGATATTTATGTAGTTATGTTTCGGCTCTCTCTTTTCAAGGAATACTTCTAAAAAGCAGATTTTTTTGAAGTATATTAAAGAAGAAACTTTGTGATAGTTTAGTCAGTGCTTCATCCATAAGAGTACATGGAATTTTATAAAATCAGAATATATTGATTATCTTTTTCATGAGAAAAGTTAAACGATACAAGTTCTTCTTTATTATAAAATTTATAAGAGAGATTAACTAGAGTCATGTATATAAATCTCTCATAAAAACACAAAATATACCGACCAAAATACCCATTATTGATCCGATCATCGCACCAATTATCGTTCCAGTAGAAAATGCTATACTTATACCCATTGCGATAATCGGGCCAAATCCTGGTAGAGCAATATAACCATAAGTTGCAAGAATTGCTGCGATTGCTCCTGATACACCACCATTTAAAATTCCAATAAGAGTGGGCTCCTTAATAAAATGACAGATTTTTTTTAAAAAAGTTCTTTCACTTCTATTAGAAGCAACATTGCTATAAGTTTTAAAATCAATCACACTTTTTTCTTTCATTTTGAATGCTAACAGTTCCAGAATAGTCAACTGATATGAAAAAATGACACTTTTTAAATTCTACTAACGCACGCCAAATACCTTTATCATCTAAACGCAATCGTTTAATATTCGTGAAACCGTTTTGCATGAAACACTTTCTAATTTGCGAAGCAGTAAATGAGTTTTGGCCTGGTTTACTAATATCTTTGGTGAAGCTATATACAGAAGCTTGACAATAGGGAGCATAAAAAAAATTACCCATTGAAGACGTGACGACAGATGAGAGACACATAAGTATCATAAAAAAAACGCTTGATTTCAAAATCTTACTTAGTCTCATCTTGTCACCATCTGTTGAAACAATACTCTATTAACCTTTGTATTGTTCACAGGTTCCAAAGACTATTTTATTTTTAGTATTATACTTAATGAAACAAATTTTTAAAAATTTATATTGATTCACTAAAATCGTTTTTTTTCTCTGTTTTCTTATATAAGAAAAATTGACGCAGTCATCATTTCTTGACACACTGTTCTAGTGTTTTATTTTGTCAAAATTGGTATGGCTCTTATAGGCAATGTATCCTTGACATCTTATATTCCAGATTTTAAAAAATTTTCATAAGCAGTGCTTCTAAAAAGAGCTTTTTATGTAATAAGCTCCTTTTTATATAAATATTATCATTATTCCAATTCAAGGAAATGTGTGTTTCTTAATATATTTTTGTAAAAAAGCCAAAATTGTGTTAAAACTAAAACAATGTTAAAGCTTAAATGTGTAATAAAATGATGAAAATTAGACCTGCTGTATAACAATGGCACTCTTTGCACAAATCTCTATTTATTTGGCTTTATGTAGAGTTAAACAATGCTTTAATCAACATTGATCATAAGATATCATGATGCGTACTTGTTTTTATTGTTGCTCATTATTTTATCTTCTTGCAAGCAGCCTTTTTTATTATATTAATGGTATTTTTTAGGCGTTTTGGTTGGAAATATTTGCATAATTTCTTTAAACCCGTAATCGGGGTACATTCCTTTTCGCATAAATAAATTACGTAATGGCGAGCAATTACGTAATAATCCAAGCCCAACGCTTCGCATGATATGGACAGGCAGCATATTGGAAAGTAAAACAGAGTTGAGCGTATGAACAGCTCCACTCCGGATCCATATATCAGGTTGGCGACATCGATTATAATGTGCGACAATCATTTGAGAATTAAAATCGGATATTTTCCCTGGTAGAATATCAATTAAAGCTTGAACATCACGGAATCCTAAATTCAATCCCTGTGCTCCAATAGGAGGAAACACATGAGCTGCTTCCCCCACTAAAATCGTTCTATTGGCAGCAAAATGATGAGCAATAAGTCCTGAAAGTGGCCATACTTGAATTGGTGTTTCTAATGTTAATGTTCCAAGCATTGATTGCATCTGATCTTCGATTACTTTTGCAATTGTTTTTGCTTCCATATTCAATAATTTTTCAGCGCGAGAAGGGCTAACAACCCATACAAGACTAGATCTTTTCCCTGGTAGAGGAACTTGTGTAAAAGGACCCTGTTCTGTATGAAATTCAGTTGAGGTATTTTTATGAGAAAAATCATGAGAAAAATTGAGAACAAGTGCTTTTTGTGGATAATTCCACTGTTTTACACCAATGCCCGCTGCTGCTCGTGTTAGAGAGTGGCGTCCATCAGCAGCAACAACAAGCGAAGTTTGAATAACTCGATCATCTACAAGAGTAATACATACATGGTTTTCTTGATAATGAAAAGATTTTGCTGAAGAAACAAGTCTTACAATATTGGGCGTCTGTGTAACGGATTCGATTAAAGCATTGTTCAAGTCTACATTCGGTATGTTATAACCAAAAGCCTCTTCACCAATTTCAGCAGAACAAAAATTCACAGTAGGAGCACGCACAATCCTAGAGGTAATATCTATGATTCTAATAAAAGATAAAGCTGCTGCATGACATTTGAGAATGTTCCAAATGTTGAGTTTTTGAAGCGTACGTATTGCTGGCATCATAAGAGCAGTTGTTCGTAATTCATCTGTATGAGCATGTGGACCAATAAGAAAGACAGAGTAACTCTTATGTGCAAGACTAAGCGCTGCTAACATACCAACTGGACCTGCACCAATAATAGCAATATCTTTATGCTGTTTTGTTTTAAACGTCACAACTACTTGAGCCTTTATAAAATATCTCTTTGTTATTATAAGAAGTTTTTCTATTATATTATTTAAAAATAATGCGATATAAAAAAGTAACCTTTTTATGATTTTTTTTTACGATGAATCATATCATGGATATGAATGGCGTACTTGTAGATGGATAAACACTTTAGAAACGAGGATAAGAAAACTTTGAAACGCAAGCTAACAAAAAAAATCAAAACGAATGCTGATCTATTGCGCCATAAAAAAGTAACAATGCCACAAGCAAAGGCCTTTTCTGTCCACTTATTAACAGCTTCTGGTTCGTTTTTAGCATTTCTTTCTCTTATATCGGCGTCTCAAAAAGAGTGGACTGCTATGTTTTGCTGGCTTGGGCTTGCACTTCTTGTTGATGGAATTGACGGGCCAATTGCGCGCAAACTTGATGTTAAATACGTACTGCCCACATGGTCTGGGGAACTCTTGGATAATATCATTGACTACGTAACCTACGTCTTAATTCCGGCTTTTGCACTTTACCAAAGTGGTTTGATGGGGGTAGGATTATCATTTTTATTGAGTGCTATTATTGTCATTTCATCAGCTATCTACTATGCAGATACTGGAATGAAAACCAAAGAAAATTTTTTTAAAGGGTTTCCTGTAGTTTGGAATATGATGGTTTTCATGCTTTTTGTAGTAAGACCAGGAGAATGGCTCTCTTTTATCATTATTGTTTTATCGGCAATCATATCTTTTTTACCAATTTATTTTATTCATCCAGTAAGAGTTATCCGTTTACGGTGGCTCAATTTCCCAATTTTTCTTTTATGGTGCTTCTTTGGTGTTGCCGCTTTTTTTTACCAACTGAGCGCTCCCTCTTGGGTTAAGATAGGAATTTCAGTAACAGGCATTTATATCTATTGTATTGGTGCTATTATGCAACTATTTCCTCAATTGGGAGCAAAAAAATAATAAGACAAAACAAATACTTTAGGAAAGCTATAAGATGCAAATTGATTTTGGGGCAGGAGATGACATTTCTTTTATAAAAGAAAGACGTGCTGGCATTATAAAGCTTACACGCCCTTCCGCATTAAATGCTCTTAATCAACGAATGGTTTCCGCTTTTAAAAAAGCTTTGAATATATGGGAAAAAGATGATGATATTTCTTGCGTCTTAGTTGAAGGGGAGGGACGTGCTTTCTGTGCTGGTGGAGATGTTGTGGAAATCTACCATATGGGAAAAAAGGACTCTTCTTATCAATATTTCAGCGATGAATATCGTTTAAATGCTTCTATTAGACGTTTCCCAAAACCTTATATTTCGTTCTTGAACGGTATTTGTATGGGAGGAGGGGTAGGTATTTCTATATACGGTTCACATCGAATTGTTACAGAAAATACACTCTTTGCTATGCCAGAAAGCGCTATTGGTTTTTTTCCAGATGTTGGTGCAAGTTTTTTCTTACCATTTCTTCCCGATCACTTCGGAATTTATCTTGCATTGACTGGTGCACACATAAAATGGGGAGATTGCTTAAATTTAAGGTTAGCAACACATGCTGTTCCTGAAATTGAATTAAAATACATTAGAAAAGCTATTATCGAACAAGGAAATCCTAAATTAGCTTTAGATGAACGAGCAATCACAAAAGATTATGAAACAAAGCATGAAATACGCTGTCTTATCAGCACTTGCTTTGGTACACACACGCTGGAAGAATGTATTGAAGGACTTCATAAAAAAAGCAATGAAGGCATTTTATTTGCCAAAGAGTGTTATGGTATTTTGCAGGCACGTTCTCCGACAAGTCTAAAAGTTATCTGGAAACAAATGAAACAAAATTTATCTCAAACTTTCGAAGATTGTATAAAAATTGAAAACCGCATTGCACATCATATGATTAATTCACATGATTTCCGTGAAGGGGTACGTGCAATGTTAATTGATAAGGACAAAACACCTAAATGGCAGCCGAATAAACTTTCAAATGTAACCGATGAAATGGTAAATTATTACTTCCAACCTGTTGAAAAAGAATTATTATTTTGAACACTAGTCCTCAAAAACAGATTTCGAAAATCAATTTAATTTATAATTATTATTTACGATTTTTGGCACTCATTTGCTTAGGTTTAAGTATTTTTTATTGGATACGTCTTGTCGGCATATTTCCAAGCGTCTTATGGCGTTTTGATCTTATGCCATGGCATTGGCAATTTGTATCAGCCACATTGGCTATTGTTTATCCGATCGCTTTAACTGGACTTTGGATGTATTCACTGTGGGGAGTTATTCTGTGGTGCCTTGCAGCATTTATCGAGGCATTCGCAATGACAATTTATTATGCTGATTTCATTTACCAACCGCTTGTACCGTTATTTCATGGAATCCTATTTTTAGTTTTTATAACACTACAAATTATCATGATGCTAATGTCTCCACCTAGTTTACTTAGATAGAGACATCATTTCTTGATTTTTTGTTTACATAAATGGCACCCACCAAAAATCCCAATTACTTTTTATAGGCATTGAAAACAACCATATTAATGTTGATAACGTACCCCACATTGCTGCTACCATCATGATATAAGTCCCTTTATTTTAGTTCCATAATATATATTATGCGATAATATGATCTAGAAAAAATAAAAGCTCAATAATTCTAAAAAAAATCCTACTTTATACACGTTAATCATATTTATGACGCATATTTCTCTTTTAAAACAAAATTATGGCAAAAATTTGATAAATTGCTTTATATATCATCAAAATTTTAATTTTAATCAATATTAATTAAATTAAAAAGCATATAATATAATCTATAATAAAATGACTGTATTAATTTATAATAATATAAAATTTTTCAATATTTTTTTAAATAAAGTAATTTATCATAATAAAGCGTATTATATTATAATTAATAAAAAATACATAAATAATTATTTTACAATATTATTATTTAAATTTTATTTTTTATATATTATGTTTTTCTATAAAATTAAAATAATTTCATAATATTTTTTATTATGAATGATATTAAATTATCTTATAGTTAGCTAAGATATAATTTTATTAAAATATTTACTGCTATTCTATAAAATGGATGATTATGTTGATTATTTTTTTAGATATATATTATTTTTTAATTTTTCTATCGATTATTTTACTCATAACAGTAAATACCTCTCTGTTACGAGATTGATACATCTGTTTCAAAAATAAGCCCTTGATATGCAGGTTTAACGTGCACTGGAACATAATTTACAACCTCATTGTAATCAAGTGATCTGTCCATATGTGTGAGTATGGCTTGTTTTGGCTGTAAATATTTTATCCATTTTAATGCTTGATCAACAGAAAAATGGCTTGGATGAGATTTAAATTGTAGAGCCTCAATAATTAAAACATCTAAATTCGTTAATTTCGGTAACGTTTTTTCAGGAAATTTACTAACATCTGTACAATAAGCAACGTTACCAATACGAAAACCTAAAGAATGAATATTACCATGATATTGTAAATGCGCATTAATGGTTATTGCTCCGCCCTGCCCCTGAATTATAAATTGACTATCTTCATTGATAAGATGCGCTTTTAAAATGGGCGAATAAGGTGAGCCTTTTGGTGTTTCAAAACAATATCCAAAAGCATTTTTCAAATGCTTTAATGTGAACGTATCTGCATAAATATCTATTAAACATTTTTGTGCAAGTGCATAACTGCGTAAATCATCAATACCGTGAATATGATCTGCGTGAGAATGTGTATAAAGTGCAGCATCAAGATGATTCACGCGCGCATCAATCATTTGTGATCTAAAATCTGGACCAGTATCAATAACGACAGTTGTTTTTTTTCCTGATGTATGAATGCGTTCAACTAATAAAGAACTTCTGTAGCGTTTATTTTTTGGGTTATTTGGATCACAAGCTCCCCAATCACCATTAGGACGCGGAACTCCTGGAGAGGAACCACAGCCTAATATTGTAAATCGGTACCGATCAAACATGCCTTTTACCTTATTTCATTTTGTTAAATAACCGAAAAGCATTTTGTGTTGTTATATGAGCTATCTCTTCTATACTTAAACCAATTGTTTCAGCCAAAATAGCTGCGGTATAACGTACAAAAAATGGCTCATTCGTTTTGCCTCGATAAGGAACAGGTGCTAAAAATGGTGCATCTGTTTCAACCAATAAATGCTGATGGGGCACAATTTTTGCTATTTCACGGAGTTCAAGCGCATTTTTAAAAGTAAGAATACCCGAAAAAGAGATATAACCACCAAGTTCAATGCTAGTACGAGCAAGTTTTTCCCCAGATGAATAACAATGAAGTATAAATGGAAAAGCTTTTTCTTTTATCTGTTCGCGTAATATTTTCTCCAGATCGGAATCCGCATTGCGTGAATGGATGACAAGAGGAAGCTGTGTTTCTTGCGAAGCGATAATATGTTCTTGAAAAACTTTCTTTTGCTCTTCTGGTGTAGAATAATCATAATGATAATCAAGACCAGATTCCCCAAACGCAACAATTTTAGGATGCTTCGAGAGATTAATAAGTTCTTCAGCTGTGATATTTTGTTCTTCACGGGCATTATTGGGATGTGTCCCAACGGAGCAAAATACTTGATCATAGGTTTGCGCAATTGCTAAAAGCTTATCTAACTTGTGAACATGTGTTGAAATTGTTATCATACGTTTAACATCAGCATCTAAAGCCCTCTGAATAACACCACCTAAATCTTGTGAAAAATCTTCAAAATCAAGGTGGCAATGTGTATCAATCAACATGATGAGTCTCGTCTTTCTTAAGTATATAACGGGGAAAGATTGGTTCTGGTGGTGGAAGATCAAGACCTTCTTGAATTTTTGAATGGCTGATATGATGCAATAATCGATTGTCTTCAGCAATTGCAAGACTATCAAGAAGCTTGCCTGCTGATTGTGGCATAAAAGGCAACAACATAATTCCTATTCGCCGTAAAATTTCTACAGTTATGTAAAGAACCGTAGAAAATCTTTCTGGATTATTTTTCCGTAAACTCCAAGGTTGTTCGTTGGCAAAATAACGATTAGCATCTGCAATGACTGAAAAAATAGCTGAAAGTGCTAAATGCATGCCATAAGAAGACATGGCTTGGCGTACAATTTCAAGCGTTTGAAGAGATTGTTTTAATAGCTGTTCGTCTTGAACTAAAAATGCAACTGGTAAAGGGACTTTTGCATCGCAATTTTTGGCAATCATAGATAAAGAGCGCTGTGCTAAATTACCAAGATCATTAGCAAGATCCGCATTAATGCGATTTACAAAACTATCATGGCTATAACTGCCATCTTGTCCAAATGGTATTTCACGAAGAAGAAAATAACGAACCTGATCAAGACCGTAGTGATTAACCATTTCAAAAGGATCAACGACGTTTCCAATGGACTTTGACATTTTTGCACCGCGGTTAAGTAAAAAACCATGAGCAAAAATATGCTTAGGTAATTCAATTCCAGCAGACATTAAAAAAGCTGGCCAATAGACTGCATGAAAACGAAGAATATCTTTACCAATAATATGCGTACTTGCTGGCCAAAAATCACGTCTTTTCGAATTTTCATCGAAAAAGCCAATTGCTGAAAGGTAATTTGTAAGTGCATCAACCCAGACATACATCACGTGCCTTGGATTATTTGGAACAGGCACTCCCCAATTAAAACTTGCCCGTGAAATAGAAATGTCTTTTAAACCCGATTTAACAAAACTTATAACTTCGTTCCGTCTCTCAATTGGAGCAATAAAATCAGGGTATTTTTCATAATGTTCAAGAAGAGCTTTTTCATAACGGGAAAGTCTAAAGAAATAACTTTCTTCTTCGTTCCATTCAACTGGAGAACCTAACTCCTTTTCGCGACGAATATTGTCTTCTCCAACTTCAGTATCCTTTTCTTCATAATAAGCTTCTTGACGAACAGAATACCAACCAGCGTAACGGCTAAGATATATATCGTCATTTGCTTCCATCATGTTCCAAATTTTTTGACAAGCTTGATAATGACGCTCTTCTGTTGTACGGATAAAATCATCGTTAGAACAATTTAAAACTACAAGCATTTTTTGAAACCCAGCACTATTATGGTCTGCGAGTTTTTTTGGCGTCATACCTAAGACTTCTGCTGTTTGTTGCATCTTTAAACCGTGCTCATCCGTACCAGAAAGAAAAAAAACATTTTTCCCATCTAATCTTTGAAAACGGGCCAAAACATCGCTTGCAATCGCACTATAGGCATGCCCAATATGTGGAGTGCCGTTAGGATAAAAAATTGGAGTTGTTATGTAATATGTGTTATGCATGTCAGACTCGTTATAAAACGCAATAAAAGATACACTGACATAACGTCTGTTAATTACATTGTCACGGAAAAAGCTCAGTCTCACGAATGATCTTATGAACTCTAAACAGCAGATTAACAATAAACTGCTTTTGATCGAGATTAAATGACTGTGTTTCCCCTATTGCTTGATGAATCTCCTGCCACGCTTGAGCGCATCTTTTTGAAAGAGCTAACGCTCCCCTTTCAACAAGCATGATAGATCTTTTTTGAATTTTATCAAGAATTTCATCACAAAATTGTTGAAACTGGATATCTGAAGAAAGTGTTTGTGCAAGAGTGTGCACAACAGCTGGATTACAAAAAGGTTGTTCCAAAAGAGTATTAAGGGTTTTAATAATTTCAAAACCGCTATGACAAATAAGCAAAGCCGCTTTTCGAGGACTTCCTTTGGACCTTTGAATAATCATTTGAACAGTTTCTTCATCAGGTAAATCCTGATTGGAAAAAATATGGGTAAGAGCTTTTTTCATTTCCTCATCACGCAATGGCCGCAAAGAAATCTGTTGGCACCGTGAACGAATTGTTGGGAGTAATTTTCCTGGAGAGTGCGTGATAAGAATTAATAAAGTCTTTGCAGGAGGTTCCTCAAGCATTTTGAGAATTGCATTCGCTGCACTTCTATTCATATCCTCTGCAGGATCAACGATAATAATACGCCATCCATTATCTTGTGATGTTTGGTTTAAAAAATGCATAACATCACGGATGTCATCAATGAGTATACCTGTTTTGAACTTTTGTGTTTTTAAATCAAAGCGACGTGAAATGTGCAAAAGACCAGGATGACAGCCTTGTGAAATTTTGTGCCATGTAATGGAATTATGCTTTGGTTGTAGAAAATCGTTCTTGTGAGAGCTTAACACATTCCAAGCAAGGTGAAAAGCCAATGTGGCTTTTCCAATTCCATGTTCTCCTTCAAATAATAACGCATGATGTAAACGCTCCTCCTTACGCATTTGCGTAAAAAAATGACGCGCAGCCTCATGACCAAATATCATGTTATTTTGCGAAGGTGATAAAACTGAGTCGATATCGTCATATTGACGCAAAATATTTACATCGCTCATAGACGTTGATCCAAAAACACTTGATGACAAATATTTTTTATTTTCTGTGCAATAACTTCAACTGAACTTGTGGCATCAATCACGCGAAATCTATGGGGCTCTTGTTTTGCTAATTGCAAGAAAGTTTGACGTCTTTGTTCTTGAATATCCAAATTATCTTTTTCAAAATAATCAATCATTTCTGCTTGCTTTCTTCGCACCTTTGCACGCTCCATACCATATGCCGCGGGAATATCTAACAAAAACGTTAAATGAGGCATTATCCCATTGAGGGCAATACATTCTAAAATGGAAAGAATAGAGGAACTGATCCTATCATTGAGTCCTTGATAAACGCGTGTAGAATCAATGAAGCGATCGCATAAAACGACTTTGCCTTTTTGCAGCGCAGGCATAATAACTTCGCTAACGTGGTCGGCGCGCGCTGCTGTAAATAAAAGTGCTTCAACTAAAGGACCATACTGTTGTACCTGACCTGATAATAAAACATGGCGGATTGCTTCTGCACCTGCTGTTCCTCCTGGCTCTCGTGTTGTAACGATATCATAGCTTTTGCTAGAGAGATACTGAGCAAGCAAAGAAATTTGCGTTGTTTTTCCTGCTCCCTCCCCTCCTTCAAATGTAATAAAATAACCCGACACGTATGAACCTTAGCTTTGCTTTTATTGAGTACGTACTATAAATATTTCCGTAACCATCCAATTGTTATTTCATAGAATGCATTTTTTGCTTTTGCAAAAAAGCTTCCTTCCGGGACATTATTTCCAGCAAAAACTGGCTTTTCGAGAAGAACCTTTTTATCTTCTAAAATTTGAATAACACCAACTTGTTGCCCTAAAATAATAGGAGCTTTCAACGGACCATGATATTTAATTTTTGCTTTAACATTCATTTTTTTTTCATTTGAAAGCATAAAATTTATCGTTTTTTTCACAATAAGTGGAACAGAATTTTGCATCCCACCATAAACAGAAGCATAGCCAACAGTTTCTCCTTTTGTAAAAATCGTTTTAAGATCAAAAGCTGTCATACCCCATTGAAGAATGCGTTCTACTTCTTTCGTATACTCTTTACCACCCTGTAAACCATTTATTGCCAAGAAAAGACGTCGATGGTTTTTATAAATGGCAACAACCATTGAAAAACCTTCTGCTTCACTATAACCGGAAACAAATCCTTCTATAGCAAAATCCTTAGAGATAAGAGGATTTTTATTACGTTGAAAAATATTATTCCAAGTAAAGTGAGGTTCACGATAAAGCGCATAATAATCGTGATATTCATGGGCGATATGGCGTGCTAATATGATCATATCGTGCAATGTTACAAACTGCCCCTCTTCAGGAAGCCCTGTAGCATTAACAAAATGGCTATGGGACAATCCAAGTGTTTTAGCCCGCTGATTCATCAGTTTTGCAAAATCAGCCTCACTTCCCGAAACACCTTCAGCAAGGACAATAGCAGCATCATTTCCATTGACAATAATTAAACCGCGTAAAAGATCAAAAACACTAATTTCTGACTTTACTTTTGCAAACATAGTGGTTGTACCAGAAGGCGCTCCACCTTTGCGCCAAGCATTTTCACTTACTTTAAATTTCTCTGTACTATTTAACAATCCTTGTTTTAATTGATGAAATATAACTTCAGCCGTCATCAATTTTGCTAATGAAGCAGGAAAAAAAGTAAGATTACTTTGTTTTTCAAAAAGTATTGTATCTGTATCATTATCTACTAAAAGTAATTGCGATGCAGAAGTTTGAAAATCTTGTGCCCTCCCTCTTCCGTCTAATGTTAACATCCAAAATAAGGTAAATAAAACCCTTAATACTGTACGCATAGCCGATTCTCCCACGTTTAAAGAATCAGCATAAAGAATCCTCTTATATAAGAAAAGATTTGTTTATTTCTAAAGAGCAAGAATCATCACAAACTCAAAAAACAGTTCTATTTTTGTTTAGTGCCCTCAGCATAAATCGATATGCTACACTCTACCTTTTGATTTCTTACTTAGGATTCGCTTTAAATGTGCGCAAAACTCAGGAGCAGTTGTTTTTAAAGTGTCACTTTATGCAACATAATCTCTTACGTTTAAAAATCTTACAATAAATCACTTTGTAGTCTTAAAAATACATAGGATTAAGAAGAGAACACTTTCTTTTTCAAAACATTTCTAATTAATTGACTCTTATCTTTTCGCTTAGCTTATTTATAAAAGCTATTTGATTAAATAATATCGGCTTATTAATCAGAATCGGACCAATTTCCGGTAATTTTATTAAAACAGTTTTATCAAGCTCCTTTTGTTCAACAGAAATTTTAACGGAATGTCTTTCACTGACTTTACTAAATCTCCCTAAATCGTCTTCTCTTTGTTTTGGAAGCTCTGCCAATGTTAATGAAGATGGAGTATGGTCCCCCGGCGTATAAGAAGCCATGAGATAAGCACCATCATAATAGCCAACGGGTGCTTCAGAAATATATTCTACTTTAACATTTGCCACGCCCGCATTTACATAACCAAGTATTTCAGCAGCCTGTTTTGATAAATCAATGATTCTATCTTTCATAAAAGGACCACGATCATTCACTCTAACAATAATAGAAGATCCATTTTTCAGATTAGTAACACGAGCATAACTAGGTAAAGGCATTGTAGGATGAGCAGCAGTAAGGAGCTGCATGTCATAGACTTCACCGTTTGCGGTTAAACGCCCATGAAAATCTGAGCCATACCATGATGCTTCTCCAACACGTTTATAGGTTGGATCATTTTGAGGATAATACCATTTTCCTTTTATTTGGTAAGGTTTACCAACAATGGCACGCCCACGGCTCTTTTCTTTTGATTGCTTTTTCCCACTTGATTTCTTTTGAGGAATAACACTAGTCTTTATGTCAGTTTTTTCATTATGACAGGAGTTCCTTAACGTAAAATGTGATGTTTTTGTTGAACAACAAGATACCAACAGCTGAGAAACAGCTACTACAGAAACAAATTGAAATGTTGAGTTAAGAATGGAAAGAAATTTTTTTTTGCTGTTTAAAAGCATTTTTCAGCTCACCTAAATATTTACCGCTATTTTAATTAAGTTACCAGAAAAAACATGCCGCACTCTCTGCGTGCATAAGAGAAGTTCACATTTTCAAATGATTTCCCTCGCGCGCTTATGGTACCCTCAAATCTCACTCTTTACCAAAAAATTAATATATTATTAATATTTTATTGGCTGTGGCAGGAAAAATGCACTATGATATAGGCATTGTAATGCATAAAATCTAAATAAATCAATAACTTAATAAAAATATAATCTCATAATATAAATTGTGAATAAATAGGTTTATGCTGCATAAGGAACAGCAAAACACTCTGATTAATGCAGAAAGAAATCGTCAATTAATAGAGAAGCCCAATAATTAGCATGATTTTAGTGGAATTTTGAAATACCACTTTAAGAAATAAAAATTCCTGAACTTTTACCGATTGATTTCATTTAGGGATGGTGAGCGCGCAGGGATTCGAACCCTGGACCTACTGATTAAAAGTCAGTTGCTCTACCAGCTGAGCTACGCGCTCTCAAACAAGCTATCTCGCTTGCAGAAAGTGAATGGAACATACGGTTGACTTTTCATTTGGTCAACACCTTTTGAAAAAAAATGTTATTATTTATTCTACTTATCAATATTTTTCTGTTTTTTTTCTTGTTTTCGTCACTGTATATAAAACTTTTTTCCTTTTTAAGCTTGAATAAAAGGGATACATAAAAATGAATTATAGTTTCTAGAATATGAAATAGTGAATGTTTCAAAATTATCGAGGAAGCAGAAGACATATATAAAGATCAGAAATAGGGTTTAATAAACAATAAAAACAAATAAAAATAACGGTACATGTTGTTGTTGAGTTTAAAAAATATAGCAAGAAAAAGTATATTTATTTAATAATATACAAATTAAAATATTATCAAATATAACGTGACTGTCCCTTTATTATAATTATAGCTTTAAACGTTTTCGTCGCTACTTTCTAATGGGCATAACGTCTGTGATTCACAATGCCCCAAAAATTTTCTACTAGCATACAGATAATAAAACAGACTAGAATAAGAATTCTAGGATAATTTAAAAATGACACTAATGTAATAAATAAAAAGATTTTTTTCAATATTTTAGCTATAAAAATTTTATTGAAAATAAAAACGTAAAAATAATACGTGAATGATTTTAAATGCATAATTGAGCTACAATCTTTCCTAAATTAATAGAATACTGTTCAATTGAGGTACTTATAGTAAAAATCACAATCTATCCTAATATCTTTTTAGAAAAGATAGATAATACTTTTCAAAGGAATGCAGAAAAATTCAGACTAAGATAATTAAATTTATTTTTATTAAATTATATTTAAAATAATTTATTAATTATATGCTTTAATATTTATATAAAGTATATAACATATCTTAATATATTATAAATTTAAATTATATATTAAAATATATTGTTTCATTCATATGAATAAACAAATAATATTTTTAAATTATAATTGCTCCTAAAATAAAAAATAAAGAAAATTATTTTAATTTATATCGAAAAAACTATAGAATATTTACAGATAGCTATATTTTATTTTCTATTTACCTCGTTTTTGATTCTTTTGATTGGAACACTAAATGCTAACATGTAAACAATATGAGCTGCTCTTGTTCATTCATAATCATACGAGAGAAACTGGTGTTCCCCCCTCCTTTGATGAAATGAAAATTGCACTAGAGCTTTCTTCAAAGTCCGGTATTCATAAGCTCATAATAGCCTTAGAACAACGAGGTTATATACGTCGTTTGCCAAATCGTGCCCGTGCAGTAGAGGTAATTCGACTTCCCGATAAAATAACATTCAATCTTTCTTTAGCACGTAAAATTTCTCCTAGTATGATAGAGAAAAATAAAAGAAAAATATCAAAAAGCTTTGGTGAATTTGATAACTGTGAAGCGGAAGAGGAAAAAAATATCACGATTCCCATTATGGGGCGCATCGCTACGGGTGTACCTATCTCCGCTCTATTGCAACAAACAAATACGCTTTCTTTGCCGCAAGATATGGTTAACTCAGGTGAGCATTATGCTTTAGAAGTAAGAGATGATTCTATGATTGAAGCTGGTATTCTTGATAAAGATACTATAATTGTTAAAAGCCAAAGTATAGCAACGTCAGGTGAAATTGTTGTCGCATTCATTGATAAAGAAAAAGCAACTTTAAAACGTTATCGACGCAAAGGAGCCTTTATTGCATTAGAAGCTGCAAATCCTCACTACGAAACACGCATATATGAATCTGAGCGTGTACAGATAAGAGGTAAGCTTATCGGACTTATTCGCAAATATTAAAAATTTAAAAATCTTCTTAGAGTGTTCATCCATTTAGTAAAAAATTGTTTGGTATTTTTTTCGTATTATGCCACACTCATGCGTAAAAGCGTATGCTCTCGTAAAACATTTTAGCAAGAGAACAAATAACTTTGTAAAAAAGTGTATTGCATATCTATCAAAGATAAAGAGCTTTTTTTATTGTCAATGACGTGAAAACAGCAAATAAAATTTAATTATCATAAAGTCGCAGGGTTTATCATGGCAGCACCTCGTATTAGTTTTGTCTCTCTCGGATGTCCCAAAGCTCTGGTGGATTCTGAGCGGATTATCACAAGACTCCGATCTGAAGGTTATGAAATTTCACGTAATCATCAAGGTGCTGATCTCGTTGTTGTGAATACCTGTGGTTTTCTTGATTCTGCTCGAAATGAATCGTTAGCCCATATTGATGAAGCCCTTAAAGAAAATGGAAAAGTTATTGTAACTGGATGTCTTGGTGCTGACCCTGATGTTATCCGTCAAGCACATCCTAATGTATTAGCTATTACAGGACCACAAGCCTACGAAAGCGTTATACAAGCAGTTCATATAGCAATTCCCCCAATTCATGACCCTTTTATTGATTTGGTTCCTCCACAAGGCATTCGCTTAACACCTCGCCATTATGCTTATTTAAAGATTTCTGAAGGATGTTCTAATCGGTGTAGTTTTTGTATTATCCCTACTTTACGTGGGAATCTTACTTCACGTCCTATCAATGATGTTCTTCGCGAAGCTGAAAAACTTGTACAGGCCGGTGTAAAAGAGCTTTTGGTTATTTCACAAGATACGAGTGCTTATGGTATTGATATTAAATATCTTGAAAGCCCTTGGAAAGACCGCACAGTAAAAACTAAATTTTTCGATCTTTGTCGCGAATTAGGTGATATGGGCATTTGGATACGCATGCATTATGTCTATCCTTATCCTCATGTTGATGACGTTATTGAGCTTATGGCTACAAAAAAAATTCTTCCCTATCTGGATATTCCTTTTCAGCATGCGTCCCCAACTGTTTTGCGCAACATGAAACGTCCAGCTCTCATGGAAAAAACAAACCGTAGAATTGAAAAATGGAGAAAAATTTGTCCAGACCTCACCCTACGATCAACATTTATTGTCGGATTTCCAGGCGAAACAAATGAAGATTTTAATATACTTCTTGAATGGTTAGAGGAAGCAAAAATTGAACGAGCTGGATGCTTTAAATATGAAGAAGTAAAAGGTGCTGCCGCAAATGATTTGGGATTAAAAAACATCTCTGAAGAAGTAAAAGAAAACCGCTTGCATCGCTTTATGGCAAAACAACAACAAATTTCTACCCATCTTTTAAAGAAAAAAATTGGAAAGAGACTCCAAGTTTTGATCGATGAAAGTCAAGGGAAAATTGCTAAAGGCCGTAGTCAATATGATGCTCCAGAAGTAGATGGTGTTGTGCATATATCATCACGGCGACCGCTACGTGTCGGTGAATTTGTCACCGTAAAAATTGAAAAATCGGATGCTTATGATCTTTATGGTATCGCAGTTTGAAGAGAAAGGCTTAAACTTATTATATACTTAACAATTAAGTTTTATAATAAATTTTTAAAATCAAAAATTTTTTTATCGAGTAAGTGACTTGGACGAACATTTGTTAAAGAACGAATCATAGTGTCTTTACGTCCTGGCATTTTCCGCTCAATATTTTTTAGCATTTCTTTCATTACATTGCGTTGTAACCCATCCTGACTGCCACAAAGATTGCAAGGAATAATAGGAAAACGCATTGCTTGTGAAAATTTTTTCAGATCTTCTTCAGCAGCGTAAATAAGAGGGCGTAAAACAAAAAGATCTCTTTCGTCATTTATAAGCTTTCCCGGCATGGCTGCTAATCGCCCACCATGAAACAAATTCATAAAAAACGTTTCTAAAACATCATCACGATGATGTCCGAGAACTAAGGCAGAACATCCCTCTTCACGTGCGATACGGTATAAGTTACCACGTCGCAATCGAGAACAAAGCGAACAATATGTTTGTGTATGTGACAATTTATCTGTAACGACGGAATAAGTATCCTGATATTCAATGCGATATGGAATTTGATAAGAGTTTAAAAAATCTGGAAGAACGTGTTTTGGGAATCCCGGTTGTCCTTGATCAAGATTACATGCCAGAATTTCAACAGGTAAAAGACCACGCCATTTTAGATCTAAAAGAAGTGCAAGTAAACTGTAAGAATCCTTTCCACCTGATAAAGCAATAAGCCATTTTTTTCCTGAAGAAAGCATAGAAAAATCATCTAATGCTTGCCGCATATGACGTAAAAGCCGTTTCCGCAGTTTATTAAACTCTACAGTTGAAGGAGCACCCCTAAATATTAGATGACAATCATCAGCTTTCCTTACAAAAGAACCGGTTTTCTCTACATTTTTTTCCATTGCTTTATATTCAGCTGAAATATTATCCATAATACCATAATCCTGCATAATAAATAGCTTGTTCTGCGAGAATGACAGAGACAACAATAGACGTAATATAGCTTAAATGATGTTTTGTTGCCCTATAAGATGAAATAGCAAAAAAGAAATGGAGCTACATAAGTCATGTTGTTATAAAATACAACAACAAACTTTAGATAGCACCACTCACAAAAAACATTTATCTGCTTCAAAGGCTATAAAGCAACACAATACTTCTGAACATATAAAAAAGGAAAGAGAGCAATACTCTTTCCTACAGAAAATTCAGCGAGAATAAAATTCAACAACCAAATTAGGTTCCATTTGCACAGCATAAGGAACATCTGCAAAAGAAGGGATTCGGGTAAATGTTGCTTTCATCTGATTATGATCCGCTTCAATATATTCAGGCACATCACGTTCGGCTAACTGCACAGATTCTAAGACCAAAACAAGCTTTTTTGACTTTTCACGAACCTCAATAACATCACCTGGTTTACAACGATATGACTGAATATTCGTACGCCGACCATTTACATTAACATGACCGTGATTGATAAATTGGCGAGAAGCGAAGATTGTAGGCACAAATTTCGCACGGTAAACAACAGCATCCAAACGCGATTCCAAAAGTCCAATAAGATTTTCACCAGTATCACCACGCCGACGAGCAGCTTCTTCATAAGTTCTATGGAATTGCTTTTCTGAAATATCACCATAAAACCCTTTTAATTTCTGCTTAGCGCGTAATTGCACCCCATAATCAGAAAGTTTTCCTTTACGGCGTTGTCCATGCTGACCTGGACCATAATCACGGCGATTAACAGGAGATTTCGGCCGACCCCAAATATTTTCTCCCATACGGCGATCAATTTTATATTTTGTTGTTTCGCGTTTACTCATCGCATTTCCTTATAAAATAAAATACAAAATCTCATAGCGAGATCTCAAGGAAACGCGCCCTCCTCTGCCTTTAAATATTAAAGACTGACAGAATACTTTAACACAGCATGTGCAAAATTATTCACGGGACACGTTAATTAATGCCATTTCCTCGAAAGAAAAAGCTAAAATAGCTTTATTGCTCTTGTATTCTAAAGTCAACTCCTTTCATAAGATTTAAGCCAAATCCTTTTAACAAAGACTCCGTTGAAGACATTATATTTTGCGATGTAAACAATGCAAAATCTTTCCGCTTCTTCATGGCTTTTGTATGTACTCTTTCCGGTAACAATGATTTTGTATGTTTAGCTATAGCTTTTGCTGGATCAATCCATTCAACGGGCCATAAAGCTTGTTCACGAAAAAAGTTAATTAAAAAAGGATAATGTGTACAAGCTAAAACAATAATGTCAGTATATTTTCCATTTCTTTCAACAAAGCACGGAAGAATTTCGTAATGTAATGCTTTTAGATCTATGGCTTTTCCACGTAAATAATCTTCAGCAAACCCAGCAAGTTTTTCACTTCCAACAAGCTGCACATGACACTGAGCAGCAAATGAATTGATTAATTCATGTGTATACGCACGTTTAACTGTTCCAGGAGTCGCTAATACTGAAATAAAACCAGATTTTGTTTGTTCTGCTGCTGATTTAATTGCAGGAACCGTTCCTACAAAAAGAATATGGGGAAATTTTTGTCGTAAATCTGCCATCATCAGTGTAGAAACAGTATTGCAAGCAATCACACATAAAATAGGATTATAGAGAGTTAAAAGATTTGTAAAAATCTTTAAAATACGCTTCTTCAAAACATTTTCTTCCCAAAGGCCATAAGGGAATCCCGCATCGTCAGCAACATAAATAAATTGTGTTTCAGGAATCAGAATGCGTACTTCCCTCAACACTGTTAAACCGCCAATGCCACTATCAAAAAAAAGAATAGGCCGTTCATCCATCAGTTTTCACACTTGTTTTTAATTTTTTACGATCACGATCTGCGGGTGCACCGCTTCCCCGTGGAAACTTAGGCGAAAAATGCTCCAATGAAGAAATAATTCCCCTGAGTAAACGAACCTCAGATGCGCTAAAATTAGCGCGCGTAAAAACAGAGCGCAGATTTGCGAGCATCACCTCTTTACGTTCTCGGGGTCTAAAATACCCACGGATATCTAAAGCATCTTCTAACTGAGATAAAAAACCATGAAACGTTGCTTTATTTGCTGGCTCCATCTCTACTGCTCGAAAAGCCGTATCGCTCACATCCTCCAAACCTGATTTCATCCATTCATAAGATATAAGCAAAACCGCTTGTGCAATATTGAGCGACGCAAAAGCAGGATTGACTGGAAAAGTGATGATTTCATCAACAAGACTGATTTCGTCATTTTCTAACCCCCACCTTTCCCTTCCAAATAAAATACCTGTTCGATGTCCAATATTTTCACGCTGACGCAAGATACTCGCCGCCTCGACAGCACTTTTTACAGTTTTAAAACCACATCTTTCACGTGCCGTTGTAGCAAAAACATAATGTAAATCTGCAACTGCATCACGCAATGTATTAAAAATTACTGCATCGTTGATGACATGATCAGCTTTACTAGCGGCAGCTCTGGCTTTTTCATTTGGAAAGGTTTCTCGAGGTTTGACTAATCGAAGCTTAGAGAGCCCAAAATTTGCCATTGCCCTTGCTACCATACCAATATTCTCAGGCAATTGCGGTTCGACCAAAATAATAATGGGACCATTTGTCAAATTTTTGCGATTCTTATTGGTTCCAGCCATCAATCCTACCTAATTTCATGTATTACGCTCCTATAGCTGATTTTTTTGAACGCGACCTTTTTTATAATAAGATTCATATATTGCAAGAAATAACCTTTTTAATAAAAAATTACTGTCCATATTTCTTTTTTATTCAGAGTTTAATGATAAAAAGGATTAACAATGGATTATGAAAGCAAAAAATGAACTTTGTTTTTAGGCCTTAGATCTGTTATTAAGCTGCCCTTAACATTAATGCTGCATTATTTAACACGCTCTATAATATTTATAATAAATCACAACCTGAGTTGAATTCTAAAATCATAAATTCTAAGAAAGGAATATGCTTTTTAGTCCCAAACTTTTTCCTGCAAAACTTATCCGTCGTTATAAACGTTTTCTTGCTGATGTTACACGAGATGATCAACACATCTTCACCGTATCAGTCCCCAATACAGGATCGATGCGTGGATTGGTGGCTCCCAATTCCAATATTTGGCTTTCATATAATAATAGTTCCAAGCGAAAATATGCATATCAATTAGAAATTGTCGAAGCAAATAATACTTTGGTTGGTATTAATACGACTTTGCCCAATAAACTTGCATTAGAAGCGCTTCAAAATGGATTATTACCGGAACTAAGCGGGTACAAAACAATCTTGAAGGAACAATCCTATGGACAAAAATCACGAATTGACTTTCTCCTGCGCGATAATGGCCTCCCTGATTGTTATCTAGAAGTCAAAAATGTCCATTTTATTCGCCAAAAAGGATTAGCAGAATTTCCTGATACAGAAACAAAACGCGGTACACGTCATCTTGAAGAGCTCATAAAAATCGTGCAACAAGGAAAAAGAGCTGCTATGCTTTATGTAATTCAACGGGAAGATTGCTCAGCTTTTACAATCTGCCATGACCTTGATCCAATCTATGGACGGAAATTTGATTTGGCATTAAAATCAGGGGTAGAATTTTATGCTGTAAAATGTCACGTAAGTGTAGAAGGTATTTTTCCGATTCATCGAGTAAAAATAGAAAATAGAAAGAGCAATGACAAATTATATTGAATATAATAAAGTACCCCTAAAGTTTAACGGACAAATCCGCATTTTTGATGACTATGCTTTTGCTAAAATGCGTGAAGTTGGCCGCATTGCCGCAGAATGTCTTGATGCACTTACAGATATTATTAAACCTAATGTTACCACACAAGAAATTGATGATTTCGTTTTTACTTTTGGTGCCAAGCGAGGGGCTCTTCCTGCAGACCTAAATTATCATGGATACAGCCATTCATGCTGTACATCCATCAATCACGTTGTTTGCCATGGCATTCCCAATAAAAGACTTTTACAAGAAGGCGATATTGTTAATGTCGATGTAACTTTTATTCTCGATGGTTGGCATGGAGATTCAAGCCGTATGTATCCTGTTGGAAAGATCAAGCGTGCTGCGGAACGTCTCCTAAAAATAACACATGAAAGTCTTATGAGAGGAATTGCCGTAGTTAAACCTGGTGCAACCACAGGCGATATTGGTGCAGCCATTCAACACTATGCAGAATCTGAACGGTGTTCAATTGTGAGAGATTTTTGTGGACATGGAATCGGTCAACTTTTTCATGATGCACCCAATATTCTTCATTATGGAAATCCTGGAGAAGGAATAGAACTCAAACAAGGTATGATGTTTACAATTGAGCCGATGATCAACCTTGGGAAACCACAAGTTAAGATTTTGTCTGATGGCTGGACTGCTGTTACACGTGACCGATCTCTTACCGCACAATACGAGCATACAATTGGTGTAACAAATGAAGGATGTGAAATTTTTACGCAATCTCCTAAAAATATTTTTTATATTCCAAGTTTATATGCCTAAATAAATGTAGAAGCGTCATGGTAAAAAAAACAAATAAAAAAGGAGATATTCAAAGCAACCATTTTGCATTAACATCAAGCTCTTCACTTAATTCTATACCAGACAAAAAAAATGAAAAGCTTCAGAAAAATTCACAGATACATAAGCATTATCAAGGGCACCGTGAACGTCTGCGTAAACGTTATTTAAAATCAAAAGGAAATGCGCTTGAAGATTATGAATATCTTGAATTATTGCTTTTTCGCACTATTCCTCGAGCAAATACAAAACCAATAGCAAAAAACTTAATAGCACATTTTGGTTCGTTAGCTGATGTATTGGGAGCTGATATTCATCGACTTCAAGAAGTTCAAGGTTGTGGTCCAGCAACTGCGATCGACTTAAAAATTATTGCAGATGTTTCTGGACGCCTTGCTCGTGCAGAATTGTTTAAACGCGATATTTTTTCATCATGGGATAAAGTATTGGCTTATTGTAAAGCTGTCATGGCTCACGAAACACGCGAACAATTTCGTGTTTTATTTCTTGATAAAAAGAATGGTTTACTTGCTGATGAAGTGCAACAAACCGGAACCATTGATCATACCCCTGTCTACCCGCGTGAAGTCATTTCTCGCGCTCTGGAATTATCTGCATCAGGACTTATTCTAGTTCACAACCACCCTTCCGGTGATGCTCGACCTTCTCAAGCAGATGTAACAATGACATATAGATTAAAAGACGCAGCGAACGCATTAGGCATTATTCTTCATGACCATCTTATTATCGCACGAAACGAACATACGAGCTTTAAAGCATTAAAACTCATATAAATCATCATGAAATGAAAAGAATTCCCTTTGGCTATTTATAACGAATCAATTTTCTAAATCAATATCTAATATGGCCATTGAAAAATTGTACGATAGTTCATCCTCGTCTTCATCTCGATAGATGACACCTAAAAACTCATCCCCAATATAAACCTCACAAGAATCATCTTTTTTAGGCCGCGCTCTCACTTGCAATGATGAATTTTGGAATATATTTTTAAAATAACTATCAAGTTTTTTTATTTCATCAGCATTCACCATGCTCTCCTGTCTTTTGAGACTCTTAAATTAATTCCTGTTTGGCAAATAAAGCAGTTCTCCGATTGATTCTATAAAGCTAGTATCAACCTTCACTTGTATTACCTATACTCAAAACAGCACTATCTTTACAAATTTACTGAAATACCTTTATAAAAAGGTTAAAAGACTCTATCATTATTAAATATACTCGTATAGATTTAAAAGTAAAAAAACGTGTAGAAAACCGTAAATTTAATAATTTTTGCCTTATCCCGAATTTTAGAACTTGCATATTCTGACAAAATATGGAGCAATAATTTATATTTTTTTTCTTTTCTATCCAAAACAGAGTTTTATAAAATAAAAACATTTCTCTTTTTCACAGCTGTTTTTTTACTGTCAATTCCTATTGATAATAAAAATAATTCTCTTTAACTACTTTCAGAAAATATCCATTTAATCTGTAAGAAAAAACTTCACTTTTACACAAATATAAAAAATAAGCTCTCACTACAACTTATTGTTATTCCTCCCTCCTTTTCATAAAAAATTTTTAACACAATAGCTGAATCTCTGAATAAGCTTTGCATCTTATCCAAAACAAAAATATTGGATATCTGGAGGAACACTAGAAGTACGTATAATTCTTATGCAATAGGATAGCGAGAAAGAAAATCGATAACGCCTTTTTTATAAACCTTATCTCCCACAGTAAGCATATGATCTCGACCAAGAATTGTTAGCGCCTCACCATGAGGCAATAAAGCTGCTAACGGTTCTGCTTCACCGCCAATCTCATCTAATGAACCAACGGCAACAAGTGCAGGTTGCTTAATTTTATAAACCTCAGATGCTGTTAACTCTTGTTTTGATGTGATAATACAAGCAGCGAGAGCACGCCTATCACTTTTAGTTTGATCTGCAAATTTACGAAACATCAAACCTCGCGGATTGGTAATGGTAGAAACATCTTCTGCTAAAAGAGCTTCAGCAACAGGTTCCCAATTTCCTGCTCCTGTTACCATACCAATACCTAAGCCACCAAAAATAACGCTATGTACATATGTCGGATACAAAAGAGCCATAAATGCACTAATTCGAGCACCCATAGAATATCCCATGACATGCGCTTGAGGTAATTCCAAGTGCTGTAATAATCTCATAGCATCGCCAGCCATAGCTTGAGGTGTATAAAAAGAAGGATCGTAACTTTTAACTGAATCTCCATGTCCACGATTATCAAGAGCAATAACACGATACCCCGTTTCCGTAAGGGTACGAAACCAACTCGTTGCATACCAATTTACACGTGCAGAAGATCCAAAACCATGTATTAACAAAATAGGCTCCCCCTGCCCTTCTTCTCGATAAGCAAAACGCAAACCATCATATTCAAAAAAACGAGTATCTTCAGCTGTCATTTTTTATTACTTTCACATTTTATTACTTTCACACTCTCCGTAAAGTGCCGGATGTATCACACGTTGTCCTTTTTTTATCTGCTTTTCAGAAACTTCACCAGCGTTAACCTCAAGTGCAAAAGTTGCAGGAACTTCTGATGAAATAGTATCCGTTGAAAATGGAGAAGTGTTTTCGACAATTGACACAATGATTCCTTCAGCGTTCAAAAAAATCATATCTAAGGGTAAAGGTGTATTTGCCATCCACATAAAAAATTTCTGCTTATCCTTTAATCGATTGCTTATTTGGTTTCTAAAGAGCATTGCGCGATCACGTGGAAAATCAGTGCGATACATCAAACCAGCTGCCGCCTGAGATGGTGTAAAAGCAATCTCTACATTGTAAAAAAACACACCTTTTTTTGTCTGGATTTCTAAAGGAACCGGATGAACAGGAATTTCTATGGGCTTCTTTGCTACAGCTATACTGACGATTAACATAAAAAACAACGCCAATATAACGATGCGTCCTCGTTTAAAAGGCTTTAACACTTTGATTTCCATCACAAACAATTCTTTTTTTTTGTTGCCTAAATAAAAACAGAACTTAAAATAAAAATAAGAGAATCTTCATCTTCTTGCTCTTAACGCAATGTTATTGGCAATCCAATTCATTTAATAAAGCTTTACAGAACAGCTATTTTTGCTCTTCTTGAGCAATGCTCGCTTCATAGCTATTCTGCCTATAGTTAGGCAATAATACTCTTTTCTAAAGAGTAAAAGGGATCCTAACTTCAAAAGTGCAATTCAATGTGTAGCGAACGGAATTCCGATATCCGGATAAATTTCTGCTGTCATCAAGCCTTTTTCTCCTTTGCCAAAACGCACAAGAACAACTTGACCAGAACGAAGCTCTGCCAAACCAAAACGACGCAATGTCTCCATGTGAATAAAAATATCCTCTGTTCCCTGCCCACGGCTAAGAAAACCAAACCCTTTATCGCGATTAAACCATTTAACAATTGCGCGCTCTAAACCACTTTCTGGAGTAACAACAACATGCGTACGAGCTGGAATTTCTGACGGATGAATCGCTGAAGAACAATCTATGGATTTCACTTGAACGCACTTTAATCCTCGTTCAGTTTTTTCCACAGCACAAATAACTTTAGCACCCTCCAAAGCTGTTTGAAAACCATCCCTACGCATTACTGTAACATGCAATAATATATCGGGAAAATTAGGCAAGTCAGGTACAATAAATCCATATCCCTTACTACCATCAAACCACTTAATGACCCCACTAATTTCAATAATCTCACCACAAGCACTTATACTGTCCTTAGATAGGGAACAATCCTTTAATGCATCCTTACTCGTCATAATAAAACGTGATCCTGTAGTCTAAATTATACGATATTGATTCTCTATGCTAAGTAGACATTGCTCTTGCATCAACGCGCAAGCCTGAAGATAAGATTTCCCCATATTGTCGTACCTCCTATGTTAATATTAACACGAATATTTACATACACAGTTGTTTGAGTATGCCTCACGTATCTTACAACAGCTGCTTCACAAAAAAAGTTAATATAAAATTTTTACACAATGATTTTCATTTTTTCATTGATGTGAAACTTGCATGATAAAGAAGTTCAAGATAAGGTAGAGAAACCACAACTAGATGAGAGAAAGTGCGCAATGCAATTAAAAAAAATCTTTACTACGCTTGCAGCTATCATGGCATTTGTTGCGAATGTCCATGCAGATGAACCTATCAAAATTGGCGTTTACCTTCCATTAAGTGGTCAAAATGCATTTGGAGGTCAGCTTGAACTTAGAGGCATAGAATTAGCACATAAAAAAATCCCAGAAATATTGGGGCGTAAAGTGGAGCTTATCATTATCGATAACAAGTCTGATAAAGTAGAAGCTGCTAATGCTGTTATGCGTTTAACTGCCCGTGAAAAAGTTAATGGAATCATCGGTAGTTATGGTTCTTCACTCTCGTTAGCTGGTGGAGAAATATCGGAAAAGGAAAAGACTCCAACTGTTGCAACTTCCTCAACAAACCCGCTTGTTACACAGGGAAAAAAATATTATTTTCGCCCTTGCTTCATTGATTCCTATCAAGGTAAAGGAATCGCAATTTATGCAATTCAAAATTTACACGTAAAAAAAGCAGCTGTACTCAAGGATATATCCAGCGATTACGCAATCGGTCTCGCAAATTATTTCACGCGTGCTTTTAAAAAACTAGGTGGTGAGGTTGTCTCAAATTTCAACTATAATTCTGGGGATCAGGATTTTTCAGCTGTTCTCACACAAATTATCGCACAAAAACCTGATATTTTGTTTATTCCATCCTATTTTTCTGAAGGCGCTATTATTATGAAACAAGCGCGTGAACTAGGTGCAAAGTTTCAAATTATGGGTGGGGATGCTATGGATAATCCAGAAACCGTTAAAATTGCAGGAAAAGCTGCAGAAGGCTTTTTACATACAACACTTCCCTACAGTGAAAGTATGCCGAATATGTCAGCAGCTGCACAGGAGTTTACAGATGAATGGAGAGCAACTTATCCTGATCAGGAGCCAAACATCAATTCTGTTTTGGGATATACGAGTTATATGATGTTCATGAAAGCTATCGAAAACGCTGGCAGTGCTGATCGTGAAAAGATTACTACCGCACTTAATAAGTTAAAAGATTTTCAAACACCCTTTGGTGATATGTCTATGGACGAAAATCATAACCCTAAAATTCCTATTGGTGTAATTCAAATAAAAGATGGAAAACGTGTCTATTTAGATAACGTTAAACCCGCTTTTTAGAAAGTCGTAATTTTTGCTAATCTAAATACAAGAATTGGTTAAGATTTCTTCTTAACCGAAATCTGAATCTCCTTATTTTATCCTGTATGATTAATAAATTTATCCTGTATGATTAATAAATGTGGAAGGACGAGAGATGAGCACTGAAATGTTCATCCAGTATTTTTTTAATGCACTGGCATTGGGATCTCTTTATGGGCTTATCGCTATTGGTTACACAATGGTCTATGGTATATTGAGACTCATTAATTTTGCTCACGGTGATATCTTTATGCTAGGAGCATATTTTGTTTTTTTTTCCACAATTAGCTTTATACCTGCTTGGGCTGCGATTCTTCTTTTGTTCCTGGCTGTTCTTATTTATTATTTGGTGTTTATAGGATTCAAAAAACGCCCTCCAACTTTTTGGATTGCTGTTTTTTTTATTCTTTTTTTAGGATTGATTTATTATGTTAAAATTGCTCCACAAAACTTTACACCAATTTGGGTACTAGCCCTTTGTTTTTCAATTTTTATCACAAGTGCAGTAGGAATTACTGTTGATCAGTTTGCTTATAAACCTCTGCGTCATGCTCCGCGCATCTCAGCGCTCATCGGTGCAATAGGAGTTTCTTTTTTTATTGAAAATCTTGCTACTGTACTCTTCAGTGGTGTTCCAAAAGGTGTGAAACAACCCGATTTTATTGTAACTCCAATTTTATGGCATTTGCGGGAAAACTCCGATGGATTGATTAGAATTGCTCCTATGTCTCTGATTGTTCCCACTGTTTCGTTTATTCTTATTGTTTTACTGCTTTGGATTATCCATAAGACAAAACCTGGACTTGCTATGCGTGCAATCTCATATGATATTGAAACCACGCGTTTGATGGGAGTTTCTGTCAATAAAGTTATTGCATCTACATTTGGCGTGGGTTCAGCGTTGGCTGCTATAGCGGGCATTATGTGGTCTTTACGCTATCCTCAAATTCATCCTTATATGGGTGTTCTTCCTGGCCTCAAAGCATTTATCGCTGCCGTTATTGGAGGGATTGGTTCAATTCCAGGAGCAATGTTAGGAGGATTGTTACTAGGGTTTATTGAAGTTATGATTATTGCATTTTTTCCTGCTCTCTCTGGATATCGAGATGCTTTCGCTTTTATTTTATTAATTCTGATTTTATTGCTAATGCCCACCGGGCTAATGGGCAAAAAAAACCAGGAGAAAATCTAATGGCAAAATCAGTAACAGTTTTTCTATCCTGTATCAGCATTTTAATTCTTATCGGTTTTTTATTTTATGCTGATAACCATTTTAATGATTACACACTCCGTGTTATCAACCTGATTGCTATCAATGCGATCTTGGCAATTTCTCTTAATTTGATTTATGGTTTTACAGGTATGTTTTCTCTTGGACATGCTGGCTTCATGGCCATTGGTGCTTATGTCTGTGCGATTTTACTCCTTTCCCCTGAACAAAAAGAAATGATGTGGATCCTCGAACCTATAGCTGAACCGTTAAATCATCTGCAATTACCTTTTTTTGTGGCTGTTGTTGTAAGTGGTCTGTGTGCTGCAGTTGTTGGTTTATTGATTGCTCTGCCTATCTTACGTCTTGGGGGTGATTATCTTGGAATTGCAACATTAGGGTTTGCAGAAATCATTCGTATTGTCATTACGAACACTACATCCTTAACAAATGGTTCTTTAGGAATCAAAGGGATACCTCAAAATGCGACATTATGGTGGAACTATGGTTGGTTAGCATTTACAGTTATCTTTATTGTTCTTTTACTACGAAGCAATACTGGTAATGTGTTGCGTGCTATTCGTGATGATGAAATTGCCGCGAAAACAATGGGAGTGAACGCTTTTTTCTATCGTAGCTTTTCTTTTACTGTTGGGGCATTTTTTGCAGGTATCGGAGGAGCATTGATGGCTGCTCTTATTTCAACAATCGACCCAAAAATGTTTAACTTCCTTCTAACTTTTAATATTTTGATGGTTGTTGTTGCGGGTGGTCTTGGTTCAATTACAGGGAGTATTATTGGGAGTATTATTATTACAGTTATGCTTGAGTGGCTGCGTATTATTGAAAGTCCATGGGACTTAGGTTTTATGCATATTCCAGAAACACCAGGACTCCGTATGGTTATTTTTTCTCTTTTATTGCTCGTAATTATCCTATTTTGGAGAAAAGGTTTGTTAGGGCAACGTGAATTCTCGTGGAATGGGATTTACAATTTTTTGACGCGTCAGAAGCTTTCTAATAGCGAGGGAAAGCTATGAATGATACCCTTCTTTCACTCAATGATATTGTGATGCGTTTTGGCGGATTGATTGCTGTAAATAACATCAATATGACTATAAAACGAGGAACAATTACTGGATTAATTGGTCCTAATGGTGCTGGAAAAACAACTGTTTTTAATATGATTTCCGGATTTTATGCTCCCACCAGTGGAACCATTCTTTTTGATGGGCAAAAAGTTTCTGGTTTTCCTCCTTATATTATTTGTAGACGTCATATTGCACGAACATTTCAAAATATTCGCCTTTTTTCAGGGTTAACGGTTTTGCAAAATGTTATGGTGGGGGCTCATGTCCGTCAAAAACACCCATGGTTTTCTTCAGCTCTGTTTTTGCCAAAAGCTGTGAAAGAGAAAAAAGAAATCCATCAAAATTCAATGGAACTTCTTGAGCGGCTACAACTTGATCACCTTGCCAATCAATCGGCAACGGCTCTGCCCTATGGAGTGCAAAGACGTTTAGAAATCGCGCGCGCACTCGCAACAAAGCCAAAATTACTCCTTCTTGACGAACCTGTTGCTGGTATGAATCCACAGGAGAGTGAAGATCTTAGAAAATTCATAGCAAAAGTGCAAAAAGATTTTGATCTTACAATTCTTCTTATCGAGCACGATATGAAAGTTGTTATGGGTCTTTGCCAATATATTTGGGTAATGGAATATGGCTGTTGCATTGCCAATGGCACACCAGACGAAATTCGTAATAACCCTAGAGTGATTGAAGCTTATCTTGGCGGAGATTTCTATGAATATTCTTGAAATTAAAAATCTTCACGTTCATTATGGTGCCATTAAGGCTATCCAAAATCTGTCTATCTCTATAAAAAAGGGAAGTATAGTCACTTTAATCGGGGCTAATGGAGCAGGAAAAAGTAGCATTGTACGCTCTATTACAGGACTGAATCGATCTGTTTGTGGAGAGATTACGTATAAAGGCAAATCAATTATTAAAAAATCACCGGAAGAAATTTTACGATTAGGTATTGCTCTCAGTCCTGAAGGACGGCGCATTATGCCTCATCTCACTGTTTTAGAAAATCTTCATTTAGGTGCTTATATCCGTCACGATAAGTCGGGGATTACTCGTGATATTGAATGGATATTTGAACTTTTTCCACGCTTACGTGAAAGAGCAAAACAGTTGGGGGGAACAATGTCAGGTGGTGAGCAGCAAATGCTTTCTGTGGGCCGCGCACTCATGAGTAATCCTGAGATGGTAATATTAGATGAACCCTCTCTGGGTTTAGCGCCACTTCTTGTTCGAGAAATTTTTTCCATTATCCGAAAAATTAATGATATGGGAAAAACTGTTCTACTTATTGAACAAAACGCTTTTGCAGCACTTTCCATTGCTGACTATGCCTATATTCTAGAGGTAGGGCGTCTCTTATTTCATGGTGAGGGTAAAGCTATGCTTTCTGATCCACGTGTTAAAGAAGCATATATTGGCGGTTAAAGAACTATAACGCAAGGTTTGGGAATTCAAAATAGCTCACCCTTCCAAAAATATTTTTCCATATTAGGGAAAGAATATTGCATATCTCTGTTTCGCTGATCTATAAAGTAAGCATACAGCCTGATTATAGAAGAATTATAAAGACGTAAAGATGGAAACAAGTGTTCAGTCTTTTCATAGCTTCATCTCATAATTTCATTTGTTCAGTTCTTTAATGGAAACACACGCGCTGTGCAATAATGGTAAGCTATTGGCAGCGCGTTTGTACTTCTGTTTAAGAACCATCTTTCATTTCGTTCAATTCTATCTCACGATGGAGCCTGTGAAAGATAAAACCAAAAACTCTTGTGCACCACTATCTTTACACTTATAGAGATGAAATTTAGCATTATTGTTATTTTTTAAAAAAGTTCGATCAATTCTTCCAATCTATATGGAATAAAATAAAAAATTATAATGCAGCGTACATTGAATTTGCTAGCTCCCAATGCAGTGACTGCTCTTGTAATCCGCAAGCGAATGTTTTTTTCTCATGCACATGGACAAATTTAAAATAAGAGACCCTATTTGTCTGCAGAACTTTTATTCAAGTTGCGAAAAGGTAAATGATTTTTATAAATTAGTCTCTTGCTAAGTTAAGGAAGAATAATGCTTTTAAAAATGATTTTTTTTATAAAAAGCCGTGCTTTTCATAATCATGCCCACCATCTCTCTGCACTAAATGTCCCGACCGCTTGTTCTATAATATACGCTATTTGAAAAATAACTTCTTCGGCAAAAGGCTTGCCAATCAATTGCAATCCTAGCGGTAAACCACTTGTTGTAAGACCCGCAGGAATAGAAATTCCTGGTAAACCAGCCATATTCACTGGTACAGTGAATATGTCATTGAGATACATTGCTACAGCATCATTTTTTATTTTTTCATCAGCGATTCCAAAAGCGGGATTTGGCGTTGCAGGTGTGAGGATAGCATCAATGCCAGAAGCAAAACATTGATCAAAATCACGTTTCACTAATGTTCGTACTTTTTGGGCTTTCAAATAATAATTATCATAATAACCTGATGAGAGAACATAAGTGCCAACCAAAATACGCCGTTTAACCTCATCACCAAAACCAACTGCACGCGTATTTTCATACATTTCAATGACGTCTTTTCCCGGAACACGGAGACCAAAACGAACGCCATCATAACGTGCTAAGTTAGAAGACGCTTCTGCAGGAGCTACAATATAGTAAGCAGGCAAAGCATATTTTGTATGAGGCAATGAAATATCCTTTATTTCAGCACCTGCATCTTTTAGCCAATTTATTCCTTTTTGCCAGAGCTCGATAATTTCAGAAGACATCCCTTCCATATGGTACTCTTTTGGAATACCAATCTTCATTCCTTTGATTGATTGACCAAGATAACTCTCATAGTCAGGCACTGGCAAATTCACAGAAGTAGAATCTTTTTCATCAAAGGAAGCCATTGATTTAAGCAAAATGGCACAATCACGAACATCTCTAGCAATAGGTCCTGCTTGATCAAGTGATGAGGCAAAAGCTATAACGCCCCACCGTGAACAACGTCCATAAGTTGGTTTAATTCCTACTGTACCAGTAAATGCTGCTGGCTGACGTATTGAGCCGCCTGTATCCGTCGCCGTTGCACCAGCACAAATCCGCGCTGCAACAGCGGCTGCAGAACCACCCGAAGAACCACCTGGAACGAGTTTTTCATTGGAATCTTTTTTTCGCCATGGATTCATAACTGGACCATAATATGACGTTTCGTTAGAGGATCCCATAGCAAACTCATCCATGTTAAGTTTACCTAACATAACAGCTCCATCTTGCCATAAATTAGCGGTTACTGTTGATTCATAATGCGGTTTAAAACCATCAAGGATATGTGAACAGGCTTGCGTATGAACACCATGCGTCGCAAAAAGATCCTTAATTCCCAATGGAATTCCCTCTAAAGCTTTACCCTGCCCTCTAGCCAAACGGCTATCTGATTCAGCAGCCATTTTTCTTGCTTGTTCTGCTGTTATTGTCACATACGCATTCAAAGTTGGATTAGCCAATTCAATTGCTTTTAAATAAGCTTCCGTTAATTCAGTCGCTTTGAATTCTTTTTTTACTAAGGCATCACGGGCTTGTGCAAGTGTGAAGATTGTTAAATCAGTCATATTGGTTCTCAAGTTTTTAAAATCTAAAAAGTTACTCAACGACTTTTGCGACCAGAAAAAAATCTTCTTCTGTAATAGGCGCATTTGCTACAATATCTGCTGCTTTATCACCATCTGTGACCTTATCTTCACGCATTCGTAAAGTCATTGGCACCACTGACGTTAATGGTTCAACACAACTGACATCAACTTCACTCAATTGTTCCACAAAACCTAAAATGACATTGAGTTCTTTTGTTATACGTTCTGCTTCATCGTCATGGACAGCAATACGCGCTAAATGTGCTACCCGCTTGACTGTTTCTTGATCAACAGACATACTATACCTTTCTGCTTTTTTATTTTGGTATTTATTTATCGGCTATACAAGGCTACGTTTGCAAGTGCAAGAATATTGATAAACAAATAAAATATATAACGGTTAACCTACAACACTAAAAGAGCTAAATTACAAACCCCATGGCCATTATTAACATAAATGAAGTTATGTCACATCTCTTGCCTGGGCAAACAATAGCAGGTTTAGATTTGGGCACAAAAACTATCGGAATTGCGGTTTCTGACCTGGGACTAACTCTGTCAAATCCGCGTCCTGTCCTTCAACGAAAAAAATTTATGGAAGATGTTCACAAACTTATGAAAATCTTTGATCATGAAAACGTGGGAGCTATTGTCATTGGCCTACCTCTTAATATGAACGGGAGTAACGGCCCTCGTGCTCAAGCAACCAAAACTTTTGTCAGTAATATGAAAGCATATACAAAAATTCCATTTATTTTTTGGGATGAACGCCTATCAACAATTGCTGCGGAACGCTCCCTTTTAGAAATGAATGTATCACGCGCTAAAAAAGCAATCCGCATTGATTCGGCTGCTGCCGCTTTTATATTGCAAGGCGCTCTCAACAGAATTCAAAATCTTCATCATATAGAAGGATAAAGAATATTTAACAAATGTCCTGCATTATATCGTGCAATAAGCATTCCGTAGGAAGATCTCCATTGTCCCCCAAGCCTGCTTTCCATATAGGCATTTGTAACATGCTCTATATCTGTAGAGCGTAATGCTGCTGCTGCTGCTGCATACGCCACTTGTTCCACAAAAAATCTTCCTGCTCCCTCATTCGCCAATGCCATTTCTACAGCAGATTTAATAATTTCAATTGTCCGTGGCCCTGCTGGCCCAATATCAAAAGCAATTTTTTCTAACAATTTCTGAAACAGTCCCGGTGCTTTTTCAGCGATAAGAATTGCATCCTTTACCAATTGATTAGCAGAAATATTTCTCACAATACGTGCAGGCCCATTGTTTAGCATTTGCGATAATGGATTGCCCTCTATAAAACTTTCGATACCAAGCTGTGCAATAATTTCACCAATAATAGGCACAACTAATTGGCTCACATGATAAGCAATAATAGGTGTCATGATTCGTGCAAAAGCAGCTTCAGAGCGATCACTTGCAGCATTATCAAATGCCTGCGCTAAACGCAAAACCAATGCTTGTGCGGCAGAAACATCTAGCGCAATGTCTGCAAAAATACGTTCTGTCAGTGGTGGTAAAGGCTGATCTGGCGTTTTTTGCCGAAAAAAATCTATACCAAATTGAAGCGCAGACCTTAGAACACCTGCTGATATAACAGATTGATCAAAACGCATCATTGTTTCGATATCTTTAATGACTTTAAGTCCTTCTCCAATATTTCCTAAGAGCCAACCATAACTCCCCTGGAAATCAACAACACCCTCCGGCGTTACAGATTCTCCAGAACGCTGCACTAAATGACGAATTGATATAGTACCATTAAAGGCACCATTTTCTTGGAGACGTGGGACTAGAAAACAGCTTAAATGACCATCTAACTCTGCACTAACAAGATATCCATCCACTATAGGATTAATAACATTGGTTTTTACAACATTTAAACGATAGAGATCACGTCCCATTTTTTCATCAAAAGAAACTTTCCTAACACTTGGAGAATTGAAAGAGTATTTTTCGCGTTGTTCAACATCATCAAAAGCACAGGTAAGTGAAGCCGCTTTTTTGCTATTAACAGGCTTGGACGATACATCATATTGACGTGATAAGAGCACATTTTGCCATTTTCTGAAGAGCTCAACATCACTAATTAAAGCTGCAATAGCTGCACTTGTTGTAATAACCTCATTCAAATGCCCTGTTTCCAAACCAGCAGATAAAGCCAAGCGAATAGCACGCGCTTGATAGCGTACTCCGTTTTCCGAAGGGGTATTTTCCCAAAGAGAAGTGACCAAACCTGCCTGTCTAGAATATTGTTGAAGAGCTTGATAAGAGGAATGTATCTCTAATTTTTCTATTGGCTGCCCCCAGTTGTCGTTATAAAGCAAGACTGGTTGATGACGATTCGCCAAAGAAGAAAGCTCCCATGCTTCAGGACTCGCTACAAAATCTCCTATTTCTTCAAAACTTGCGAGTAAAAACTTAGGCAAAGTAGAAGCAATACGAAACATAAGCGTATCACTAAGAAACGCATTTTTTCGGCGGTTATTTTGCGCAGATACAGCACTCATAAGCATATTCCATTATTCAAATTATTCATATCATAGACTATTTGTCTTTTTGCAGTTAAAAAACATTTATCATATTCAACCAATATCATATTCAACCAAATGCTTGCTTAATTTGTTTAGCGAGAGATAGAAAAGAATACTATGACTCAAAATACTTTTTTCCCCCTTTTCCCCCACCAACATCTTTTAGGTATTAAAGGTTTGAGTGTACAAGATCTAACGATATTGCTTGATCGTGCAGAGGCAAATGTTATCCTTTCTGAAAAAGTTGATAAAACAAAATCTGTATTATATGGGCGTACTCAAATTAATCTCTTCTTTGAAGCTTCCACGCGTACACAATCGTCTTTCGAGTTAGCCGGTAAACGACTAGGAGCAAACGTGATGAGTATGGCTATTGACAATTCATCTGTAAAAAAAGGAGAGACATTAATTGATACAGCCACAACCCTTAATGCGATGAAACCAGATCTACTCGTCATTCGCCATAGTAGTGCAGGAGCAGCTGCTTTGTTAGCACAAAAAGTTGCTTGTTGTGTCATTAATGCAGGTGATGGTGCCCATGAACATCCAACACAGGCATTACTAGACGCTCTGACCATTAAAAGAGCAAAAGGCCGGATTCAAGGGTTAACTGTTGCAATTTGTGGAGATATTTTACATTCACGTGTTGCGCGTTCTAATATCATCAGTCTCAATACTTTGGGAGCCCGAGTTCGTGCTGTCGCTCCTTCTACACTCTTACCCACAGGAATTGCCGATATGAGCGTTGAGGTTTTTAACACGATGAAAGAAGGACTTAAAGATGCTGATGTCATTATGATGCTACGTTTACAACATGAACGTATGACAGGTTCTTTTATTCCCTCCATTCGTGAATATTTTCATTATTTCGGCTTACATAAAGAAAATTTGGCTTACGCCAAAAACGATTGCATTATTCTACATCCTGGCCCAATAAACCGTGGTATAGAAATCGCATCTGACATAGCAGATGGACCACAAAGTATGATTCATACACAAGTAGAAATGGGGATTGCTGTGCGTATGGCTGTCATGGAGGCTTTATTGGATTCACGCCTTAAAGCAAGTGGAGAAAAAAAATGACAAAGCCAATTGTCTTTCAAAATGCTCGTATTATTGACCCCTCCCGCACAATGGATGAAATAGGGATAGTCATTATTGAAAATGGACGGATTACAGTTGCTGGAAACGAAGCCCTGAACCAAGGAATCCCCGAAGGGGCAGAGATTATTAATGCACAAAACAAAGCAATTCTCCCTGGACTGGTTGATGCCCGTGTCTTTGTTGGAGAACCAGGAAATGAATGCTGTGAAACAATTGCATCAGCAAGCCAATCTGCAGCAGCGGGTGGTATTACTTCCTTCCTTATAATGCCAGACACGAATCCCGTCATTGATAATGTAGCGCTTGTTAAATTCATTGTACGCACAGCCCAAGAAATGTCATCGGTTAATATTTATCCCGTTGCTGCGATTACGCAAGGTTTTAACGGACAAGAAATAACAGAATTGGGCTTGCTGAAGGATGCAGGAGTAGTTGCTTTTAGTGAAGGAAAAAAAACGCTTCAAAGTTCGTCTGTTATGCGGCGTGCAATGACTTATGCCCGCGACTTTGATATTCCATTGATACACGAAACACAAGATAAAGACCTCACAGGAAAAGGTGTTATGAATGAAGGACTACGAGCGAGTTGGCTTGGTCTTTCTGGGATCCCCCGTGAAGCAGAAGTCATCCCGCTTGAAAGAGACTTACGCTTAGCTGCATTAACACAAACACGCTATCATGCTGCACAAATATCAACAGCACTCTCTGTTGACGCACTTCGCTTAGGTAAGCAACGTCATTCGAAGATTTCAGCCGGTGTATCCATTAATCACTTGTCTCTTAATGAAAATGACATTGGTGAATATCATACCTTTTTCCGTTTCATGCCTCCATTGCGTGCAGAAGAAGATCGTGTAGCAATGGTTGAAGCAATAAAAGATGGAACAGTAGATATTATCGTCTCTTCCCATGATCCTCAGAGTATTGATACAAAACATTTACCATTTAATGACGCAGCTGCAGGCGCCATTGGTATGGAAACCTTATTGAGTGCGGCTTTACGGCTTTATCATAATGAAACCATATCTCTTCTACGATTAACTGAACTTTTGTCAACAGCACCTGCAAAACTCTTTGGACTTAATGCCGGAACACTCAAAAAAGGTGCTCCTGCAGACCTTATTTTAGTTGATCTTGAGGAACCATGGATTGTCTCTAAAGAAAAGCTTTATTCACGTTCAAAAAATACACCCTTTGAGAAGGCACGCTTTGAAGGACGTGTTGTTCAAACTTTTGTTAAAGGACAATCAATTTTTAAACTTGATCAATAAATTGAATGAGATATTTAATGAATGAAATTGAAACACTTTTTCAGTTCACACCATGGTTTATTTTTCTGATCTCTTATCTTATGGGTTCTATCCCATTTGGCTTGCTTTTTACGCGATTAGCCAAACTTGGCGATGTGAGAACAATTGGTTCTGGAAATATTGGAGCTACAAATGTTTTACGAACAGGAAATAAAAAAATTGCTGCTCTTACACTTCTTTGCGATATATTAAAAGGAACTGTTGCTGTTCTTGTTATAAAATTTTTAATTTACCCGATAGAAAATAGTATCATTATCTTTTTAGCTGGTTTTTTTGCCTTCTTGGGGCATCTTTTTCCCATATGGCTTAAATTTAAAGGCGGTAAAGGTGTTGCTACCTATCTAGGTGTATGCTTAGGATTTTATTGGCCGGCAGCAATTGTTTTCATGGTTGTATGGATAGCGCTTTTTCTTCTTACACGGTATTCTTCATTATCCGCACTCATTGCTGTTGTTATCACTCCGATATTTGTTTACTTTTCCTATCCTTATCTCTATGTGCAATTTATGCTGATTGCGATGAGCTTCTTGGTAATTGTAAAACATTACGCAAATATTGGTAGATTATTAGTTGGGAAAGAAAGAAAGATTGGTACTTAAAACGGGGATAAATAAAGGAATTCTGCTCACTGATCGTCAACGTCTGAACTGGTTACGGTTGTTGCGTAGCGAAAATATTGGAGCAGTGAGTTTTCGCAATCTCATTGACCATTACAAAACAGCAGAAAACGCTTTAGCAGCACTTCCTGAACTTAGTAGAAAAGGCGGTCTTTCTACCTCTATTCGAATAACGACGATAGAAGATGCTGAAAGAGAAATGCAAGAAGCCGAAAAGTTAGGTATTCGCTTTATCGGAATAGGAGAACCCGATTATCCAGCCTTTCTCAAGATCATGGAATCCTCACCGCCACTTATTGCCATAAAAGGCAATGTTTCAGTTTTCCAGAAACCTTCTGTTGGAATTGTGGGATCTCGAAATGCTTCAGCGGCTGGTAAAAAACTTGCGGCTCAATTTGCTCATTTTCTTGGTGATGCTGGCTTTATAACAATTTCTGGACTCGCTCGTGGGATTGATAGCATTGTGCATCAAGCAAGCTTGTTAACAGGCACTGTCGCAGTAATGGCTGGTGGAATTGATCACGTTTATCCTCCTGAAAACAAAAAACTGCATGAAGATATTATCAGTAACGGTGGAGCAATTATCAGCGAAATGCCCATTTCTTGGAAACCCCGTGCTATCGACTTTCCGAGAAGAAACCGTATTATTGCAGGGCTATCACTTGGTCTCTTAGTTGTAGAGGCTGCGCTGCGATCAGGATCCTTAATTACCGCACGTCAAGCTGCTGAAATGGGACGATTGACTTTTGCCATCCCCGGCTCTCCACTTGATCCAAGGTCCGTTGGTACAAACAACCTCATCAAGGATGGTGCCCTGCTCACCACACATCCTTCTGATATCATAGAAACGCTTACACCATTAACCGCGACGACCACAAATTCCCAACTCAATTTTTTCGAAGAGGAAGGACCGGTCTCTCTACAATTTGAAGAGGATAGTCTGAGTGCAGCTGATACAAAAAACAGCAACCCTCTTTCCCTTGGAGACGATGCAGAACGTATGGCTGTTCTCTCCGCTCTCTCAACAACTCCGATAGATTTAGACACACTCAGCATCCATTCAGGCGTTTCCCTACAAAAGCTCTACCTCTTGTTGGTGGAACTCGAGCTTGCTGGAAAGCTTATTCGACACGCTGGTGGTTATGTGTCATTGTCGAGTTTGGATCGTCCCCAAGAGCCTCAGCACTATTAATAATGCTTTGCCCTTCTTTAGCGACCATATCCAAAAGCAAGGCTAAAAGTGGACTTTCTGCCTGACGCGCCATCTGATTCATTTGTTTTGACATATCTGTAATATATTGGATAACGTTTAAATGATTTATAAACATAATTCTCTATCCTTGAGCATTTCCCCTCCTACCTCTCAATAGATGTTATCTTAAGTATTTTGACGTATGTTTTCGTATTAACAGTGGAAAATAAACCGTGTAATTCCATATAGGGTTTATTTTAATAATAACAATCACAAGTTGTACAATATTAATGTTTTTTATATACTCTTAACCAATTGCCATTAGCTATTCTCGTGAAAGGAGTTTATAAAAGCGTTTTTATTTCAACATTCGGGTAAAATTATGAATATTGTTATCGTTGAATCTCCAGCAAAAGCAAAAACAATTAATAAATATCTTGGATCTCAATATAAGGTCGTGGCATCATTTGGACATGTTCGTGATTTGCCTGCAAAAGATGGCTCTGTTTTACCCGATCAAGATTTTTCTATGAAATGGGAGATAGATTCTGCCGATGCTAAGCGTTTAAATGAAATAGCAAAAGCAGTTAAAGAAGCCGATAGCCTCATCTTAGCAACGGACCCTGATCGTGAAGGAGAAGCCATTTCATGGCACATTTTGGATGTCCTTCGTCAAAAAAAAGTTTTAAAAGACAAACCTGTAAAACGCGTTGTGTTCAATGCCATTACCAAAAAGTCTGTACTTGATGCTATGAACAATCCACGTGATATTGATACATCTCTCGTGGATGCCTACCTTGCACGTCGCGCTCTTGATTATCTCGTTGGTTTTACACTCTCACCTGTTTTATGGCGCAAACTTCCTGGTGCACGTTCGGCTGGTCGCGTTCAATCCGTTGCTTTGCGTATTATTTGTGACCGTGAATCAGAAATAGAACATTTTATCAAAGAAGATTATTGGTCTATTACAGCAAATTTAAAAACCATCCGAAATGATGTTTTCCAAGCCAGATTAACAGTTTTTAATCATAAAAAGATTGGCAAACTTGACATTCAATCGCAAGAACAAGCAGATCAAATTCGCCTTATGTTGGAGGAAGCAAAATATCGTACAGTTAGTGTTGAAGCAAAGCCTACAAAGAGGAATCCTTCTCCTCCTTTTACAACATCTACTTTACAGCAAGCAGCTTCTTCAAAATTAGGATTTTCAGCCTCTCGTACCATGCAAATTGCTCAAAAGCTTTATGAAGGTGTTGAAATTAATGGTGAAATGGCAGGACTTATTACCTATATGCGTACAGATGGCGTGCAAATAGCTTCTGAGGCCATTGATTCAGCACGAAAAGTAATTCATGAAACCTTTGGCAATAACTATATTCCTGAAAAACCACGTTTTTATTCAACAAAAGCAAAGAACGCGCAGGAAGCACATGAAGCTATCCGCCCAACAGATTTTCAACGCACTCCCAATCAAGTCCGCAATTTTCTCGACAATGATCAAGCAAAGCTCTATGAGCTGATATGGAAGCGTGCTATTGCTAGTCAAATGCGTTCTGCTGAAATTGAGCGCACAACTGTTGAAATTGAAGCGCTACAAGGAGAAAACCATGCAAATCTACGTGCAACAGGTTCTGTTATCCGTTTTGATGGCTTTATTTCTGTCTACATTGATCAACGAGAAGAAGAAAACAACGAAGAAAATGAAACAATACATTTGCCGCAAATAAACACTGATGAAGCGCTTACAAAAGAAAAAGTTGAAGCTACACAACATACCACAGAACCACCTCCTCGTTATTCTGAAGCTTCCTTAATTAAAAAGCTTGAAGAGTTAGGAATTGGTCGGCCTTCAACCTATGCATCTACATTGTCCACACTATGCGATCGTGGATATATTGTCATTGATAAACGAAAGTTTATTCCTGATGCTAAAGGACGCATCGTTACGGCTTTTCTTGAAAATTTCTTTAGTCACTATGTAGAATATGGTTTCACAGCAGATCTTGAGGAAAAACTGGATCTTATATCGGATGGAAAACTTTCTTGGAAAGATGTGATGCGTGATTTTTGGGATGAATTTAACGCATCTATTACCAACATCAAAGAACTGCGTATAACCAATGTTCTTGACGTTTTAAACGTTGCATTAGCACCTCTCATCTTTCCTGCACGTGAAGATGGAAGTGATGTCCGTTCCTGTCCTCTTTGTACAAACGGCCAGTTATCATTAAAGCTAGGGCGTTATGGTGCATTTGTTGGCTGTTCCAATTATCCAGACTGCAAATATACACGCCAACTTGGCACAGACACAGGAGAAGAGAGTGAAGCCATGCGCAATGATGAACCTGTGATTCTTGGTGTCGATCCTAAAACAGGAAAAGATATCTCTCGTCGCAATGGTCGTTTTGGACCCTATATTCAACTTGGTGAAAGCAAAGAAGCCAAACGCGTAGGAATACCAAAAGAATGGCATGCGGAAAACATAACTCTTGATCAAGCCTTTGCCCTCCTTTCCCTGCCCCGTGAAATTGGCACTCATCCTGAAACAGGAAAAATAATTACAGCCACCATTGGACGCTATGGCCCCTACCTTACCCATGATGGTAAGTCTGCTCCCCTTCTTGATCCAAATGAAGTTTTTTATATTGGTATAAACCGTGCTGTTACAGTACTTGCCGAAAAACAAGAAAGTAAAACTACACGAAGCAGAACAGTATCTGCAGCACTTGCAACCTTAGGAGACCACCCCGATGGAGGAGCTGTCACTGTCCGTAATGGTCGTTATGGTCCCTATGTTAATTGGGGCAAAATTAATGCAACATTGCCAAAAGATCAAGAACCAATTAGTGTAACACTTGCAGAAGCATTAGAACTTATATCAGCTAAAGCATCTCGTAAAAAGGTAACAGGTCAAGCTTCCAGAAAAAAAGTAACCACAAAAAGAGCTCCTTCCAAAAGAAAAGAGATATAAATTTTGGCTAAAAGCAAAAAAGAAATAAAATATTTCCAATCACTTAATATGGGACAGCTGCCCAAAAAAGCAGAAATTCTTTCCTTTATTCATGAGAATCCTGATCTGTCAAATAAACGTGAAATTGCCAAAGCTTTTAACTTAAAAAGCAATGCTCGTATCTGGTTAAAAGATATATTACGTGAGTTGAAGGATGAAGACCTCTTATCAAAAAAACGTAAAAGGGTAATAAAAAAAGGAAAATTACCACCGGTTACTTTAGTCAAAATTACTGGGCGCGATGAAGTCGGCAGTTTTATTGCACAGCCTCTTGTGTGGGAAGGTGAGCAGAAACCAAAAATTGAAATACGCCCTTTTCATCGCATAAAAGGAGCAGGCATTGGTGTTGGAGATCATATTCTTGTAAAAATTTTTCGAAATAAAACGCCTCAAAGCTCTCCTTATACAGGACGAATTATTCGTAAAATTGATATAACTCCGAAGAGTACATTTGGTATTGTACGAAAATTAGAGACTGGCCAGTGGCGACTTGTCCCTATAGATCGCCAAACGGACGAATTGATTGTTGAAACATCCCTAGAAATGAAGATAGAATCTGGCGATCTTGTTGAAGTCGAAATTAAAAAAAATACTGATTATGGACTGAAAAGCGCACAAATAAAAAATGTTTTAGGACATATTGAGAGTGAAAAAACATTGTCAATGATTGCTCTTCTTTCAAAAGGGATTCCTTATATTTTTCCTGAAGATGTTCTTAAACAAGTGAAAAATATAAAAACTGCCAGCATAGATAATCGCGAAGATTGGCGGCAATTACCGCTTGTTACAATTGATCCACCAGATGCCAAAGACCATGATGATGCCGTTTATGCAACAAAGGATAAAGACCCTACAAACAGCGGTGGTTGGGTTATTATCGTCGCAATTGCAGATGTTTCTTACTATATCAAAACAGGAAGTGCTTTAGACAAAGAAGCATTGAAACGAGGGAATTCTGTTTATTTTCCTGATCACGTTGTGCCAATGCTACCAGAACGCATTTCTAATAATTTATGTTCTCTGCGTGAGGGAAAAGAAAGACCAGCTTTAGCGGTTCGTATGGTCTTTGATGCACATGGTAACAAACGAAAACATAGTTTTCATCGTATTATGATGCGTGTGGTAGCAAAACTCACTTATCAAGAAGTACAGTTGGCAATTGAAGGAAACACAAATAAAAAAACGGCTCCCCTGTTTGAGAGCATCTTGCAACCCTTATGGGGAGCTTATGGATGCTTGAAAATCGCACGGGATCGTCGACAACCACTAGAACTAGAAATAGCAGAAAAAAAGATTATTCTTAATCAAAATGGATGCATTAAAGATATTGTGAGTGAACCACACTTAGAAGCACATCGTTTAATTGAAGAGTTCATGATACAAGCGAATATTGCAGCTTCTGAAACATTAAAAGAACATCATCAGCCCCTCATATATCGTATTCATGATAAACCCTCTCTTGTAAAACAGGAAGTACTGCGAAGTTTTCTTCAAAGTCTGGGGATATCACTCTCTCGAGGTGCAGAGCTTACCTCAGCACGCCTTAATGGCATTTTGGCAAAATTCATGAATACCCAACAACAAGAGTTGGTCAATCAGGTTATTTTGCGCGCGCAATCTCAGGCTGAATATAATCCTAAAAATATTGGTCATTTTGGTTTGAACCTACACAACTATACACATTTTACCTCACCAATCCGTCGTTATGCTGATCTTATTATTCATCGCGCACTTATTAAAGCTCTAAAATTAGGGAATGATCAATTAACAGAGACACAAGAACAAAATCTTGCAGAAATCGCCACGCAAATCTCCTTATATGAACGTCGTGCAATGATGGCTGAAAGAGAGACCGTTGACCGGCTTGTCGCACACTATTTAACCAACAAAATTGGTTGTATTTTTACAGGCCGCGTTTCTGGAGTTACAAAAGCAGGTCTTTTTATCTCGCTCGACAAACTCAATACAGATGGTTTTGTCCATATTTCTACACTTAAAAATGATTATTATCATTTTGATGAACTACAACATATTCTTGTAGGAAAGCGTAGCCATAAAGGTTATCAACTAAGTGATAAAGTAGAGGTAAAGCTTATAACCGTACAGCCTTTTGCTGGCACTTTATCCCTTGAGCTACTCACAGAGCCTCGTCCAATAGCTCATTCTTCTACATCTTACCATAAAAGCAGATTTATAGCAAAAAAACGAAAACATGCTTTTTATGGAATCAAAAAAATGTTAAATAAAAATAATAGTAATATAAAAATAAATTAATATTTTTGTCTCTTTAAATAAATATTAATAATAAAAAAACAATTTATAGATAATTTTAAATTAATATATAAAATATAATATAATTATTATATTATATCGATATAGAATAAACATTTTAATTATATAAAATTATATCTTTATTTTTGATCAATAACAACTATATAAAAATCTAAAAAAATTCCTATCTTAAATCAATCAGAAAAGCTCCAAAGGATAAATTTATATTTTTTCGTTCCAAATCAATTTTTCATCAGCCGAATGAAAAAAAGCATAATTAAGACATCTTTATGATAAAAAAACTTAAATTAATTCTTTTCATATAATGGTTATAGCTATTACAGCCAGAGGAATATCATTGGAACAGGATTTAGGCATGAAAACCAACTTATTTTACTTTTCATAACCAAGAAAAATTATTGGAAGCCTCTCTGAATTAGAAGTTAACGATAAGAAATAAAATTAAAGCATATGAACTCCATTTCTTTTGAATATTGATTTAAAGCTACAGCCTATCATTGTCTTGTTAAAAGAATTACCTATCATGTGATATGCTAAAAAAGAATTCGAAACTTTACAACTTTTTAATTTGGAGTGTTTTTAGATTTTTAAGAAATCCGGTACTTCAATAGAAAAGACTTTTTTAGACTGTCTTTTTAAATTATATCATAAGGCAAAATGATACCTTTCAAAAGCTGTGTTGAAAGAAAGCTTTATATATCAAATCACTTTAATTTTTTGCCTACTCACTTTTGTAGAAAATTCATAAAAATAGGAACTATCAAAATTCTAAAAACCTTTAAAAGATAGAGTATTAGTTGTATTTATAGGTTGTAGTATCAATATAGATTTTTTAGAATTTATACCGTAACATCCTTTAGCAAAATTTTAATAGATACAAAAATAAACTGACAAAATCTATAGCATTAAAAAAAACTCTCGTTGAGAAAGATTTTCAGTATGTGTAATGGTTTGTAACTATTCTAGATATTTATATAACAAATAAAATCGTATTTTATCACTTATTTTATGCGTGATGATGCATGCGGTGGCTAGAGAGAATGATATCAAAACAATGAAATGCAAAGCATCACTTATAAAAACAAAGTTTTTCTTAAAGTATGCTTAATCTGAACTTTTTATAAACAAAATTAATAAAAATATTCTTGTTTTTGCAACATATTCAAATTCAAATCCACTTTTTTGTCTCGTCATACCCTGAAAATAAGGTCTGCGCCTCTTAGATTATTACCTAGATTTGAATAGGCTTTTTTATTATATCACATAATTCAAGTTGATTAATATATAATTTTGAGGAATTCTTTTTATGAACTAAACTATGGGATTGTAAAGACTAAAATAATAAGAAAGACTATCCTTTTCTCTTTTTTATGTCCTATGAGATTAAGCAATAGAACTGTTGTGGCCAAACAACTCATTGCATAGCGTTTTAACTATAATGTGTTTGATTAAAGTCAAACTATATAAAAAGCGCAGCACTTTCTGCCAACAATGTATAAAATAACATTGGCTTATCTTTTATAAGCCTTAACCATATGCAAAACTCTAAATCATCTTTATAATATTCAAATACAATACATTGTCTATATTATATATAATAGATACATTTCATCTTATCTGGAACTTTCGTTCAGCTGCTTTAAGCGCGAACGGGCGTTTGATGCAAAGCATGATAAAATTTTTCAAGATCTTACAATAAAATACACAGATTTTTTTTAATTTTAGGTGTTTTTCTTTTTCAATCCAAGTCAGTTCTCCTTTTTTTTATTATAAACTCATGTGATCGTTTTTAAATAAAAAGCTTACAGAAAATAAAAAAATGCATTCATGAATAATGAGATTAGACTGCTTGAATAACATCTTAGTACCATCCGATAGCAACTTGTGCTTCTTCTGACATACAATCAGGTGTCCATGGTGGATCAAAAGTCATTGTAACTTCAACACTGAGAACTCCTTCAACTGCGCTTACCGCATTTTCTACCCAACCTGGCATTTCACCTGCAACAGGACACCCTGGTGCTGTAAGTGTCATTTCAATTTTTACTGAACGATCATCTTCAATATCAATACGATAAATCAATCCTAGCTCATAAATATCAGCAGGAATCTCCGGATCATAAACTGTTTTGAGAGCAGCAATAATATCATTCGTCATACGATCAATTTCATCTGCTGGAATTGTTGATGTATAAGATTCTTCATTTTCACTTATAGTTTCAACAGATTCTATAGAATGATGCTCTTTAATTGTTTTAGCCATTAAAAAATGTCCTTGCTTTTTCTAATGCTTCTACTAACTGATCAATGTCTTCATAATTATTGTACATAGCCAATGAGGCACGACACGCAGATGTTAAACCAAAATGTTGTAATAAAGGTTGCGCACAATGTGTTCCTGCACGTATAGCAACACCTTGCCGATCAATAAACATAGCTATATCATGCGCATGGATGCCTTCCATGTCAAACGATATAATAGCACCTTTATGAGGAGAACGACCATAAATATGCAATGATTTAATCGTTTCAAGCCTTTCATGTGCATAAGATAAAAGTGCTGCTTCATGAGCATGAATAGCATTTCTGTCTTTTTTTTGCATATAATCAATAGCAGCTGCCAATCCAATAGCTTCAGCGATAGGAGGAGTGCCCGCTTCAAAGCGATGGGGGGGAGCATTATAAAAAACCTTATCAACAGTTACATCCTCAATCATTTCCCCTCCCCCTTGAAAAGGATGCATTTCTTCTAACCTATGTTTTTTACCATAAAGAACGCCAATACCTGTAGGACCATAAAGCTTATGTCCCGTAAAAACGTACCAGTCACAATCAAGATTTTGCACATCAATTGTTAAATGTACAGCCCCCTGAGAACCATCAACAAGAACAGGAATGGCATTTTGATGCGCTAACTTGATAATCTCTTTGACAGGAGGGATCGTCCCCAATATGTTCGACATATGCGTAATAGCAATGAGTTTTGTTTTATCACTTAAGGCCTTTTCAAAATCTTCAATATGTAAAACGCCATTGTCATCAACTGGTACGAAAACAAGTCTCACACCTTTGCGTTCACGAATAAAATGCCAAGGAATAATATTTGAATGATGTTCCATAATAGTGAGAATAATTTCATCACCTTCATTCAATTTGGACATACCCCAACCGTAAGCAACAGTATTAATAGCTTCCGTTGCACTTTTTGTAAAAACAATTTCCCCCGCTGTTTGGGCATTTAAAAAACTACGAACTGTTTCGCGAGCATTCTCATAAGATTGTGTAGCTGCATTTGATAAGAAATGCATTCCTCGATGCACATTTGCATAACGGCATCGATAGAAATTATCTATCGCATCAAGCACAGACTGGGGTTTTTGAGCAGATGCACCACTGTCAAGATAAGCTAACCGCTTGCCATAGACATTATATTGTAAAATAGGAAAATCACAACGAATTTTTTCTACATTATAACTCAATGTTGATGCATCACTTTCCATTTCTTTGCCTTAAACATTTTTTTCTAACCATTTGCCAATAATATTCTTCAAGACAGTTCGAATATTATCTTGCTTGATGTCATCAATGAGCTCGGAAACAAATCCTTTAATCAAAAGTGCACGAGCAGTTTTAAAAGGAATACCACGTGCCATGAGATAAAAAAGATAATCATGATTAATATTGGTAACTGTTGCACCATGACCACATGCAACATCATCAGCAAAAATTTCTAATTCAGGTTTTGCATCAAATTCTGCATCGTCTGAAAGAATAAGACTATTACAGGTCATACGCGCATCTGTTTTTTGAGCTTCTTTAGCAACCCGTATCATGCCTTGAAAAACACCAACTGCCCTATCTGTGACCACATTGCGTATAATTTCGGTTGAAGTTGATTTTTCTTCAACGTGACGAACAATCATCATAAGATCGCTATGTGTTTGTCCTGATAATAAATTTATGACTCGTAGTTGAAAGTTAGATTCTTCTCCTTGTAACGCAACGTCAATTTCCTGACGATTAAGCTGACTGCCTACATTAATCACATAAAGCGATAGTTTTGCCCCTCGAGCAAGAACAGCACGAAATCGGCCAAACTGCGTAGAATTAAAGCCACGATTCCGAATAATGATCCATGTCACATGACTATAAGCAGCAACATGTAATGAAAATATCGAGCTAACAAAAGTATTTTTATCATTGCCAATCTGGCGTTCAATAAACACAGCTTGACTGTTTTTATTAACTTTTATGTCTGAAAAAATATGAGATTGCCCCCCCATTTGAATATTTTGTAATTCAATCGGAATATTTAACTTTGTATTTTCAGAAATTTGAAAAAGCCAACCATCTGTCAGAAAAGCTGTATTTAATTGTCCAATAAAATCTTTATCAGACATGATTTGATCTATATTTACAGAATTTTCTTTTAAGGCATCTGCAAGACGTTTTATTTTAATATTGTCTACCTTTGGCTGCGTCAATGTTTTTCCATTAGCAATAGAAAAAACAGTACTCTCTGGAAATAACGCATTAACAGATTGTCCATCGTTTACTTCTGAAAAATCACTAATAGATTTCAATAATGTGCGTAAATTAGTATAGTGCCAACTTTCGATTTTACGCGAAGGAAGCCGTGTTTTTTCAAATAGTTCAATAGCTTTTTTGCGGACTGCCCGGACAGTCTTATCACCAGGTAAATTGTTTATATATTGATTGAAATTACTGAGTATATCTTCTTCAACCGTTAACAATTCTTGCTGTGAATTCACATACATATTCAATGACCTCAAGCCGCTTCATTAATAAGATCGGCATATCCATTTTCTTCTAAATAAAGCGCTAATGATTTATCTCCGCTTTTAATGATGCGTCCTTTATAAAGAACATGTACCGTATCAGGAATGATATAATCAAGCAGGCGTTGGTAATGGGTAATAACTAAAAATGAACGCTTTGAATCTCGAAGTTTATTTACACCATCTGCAACAATTTTTAGCGCATCAATATCTAAACCAGAATCCGTTTCATCTAAAATGCAAAGTTTAGGTTCAAGAAGCGCCATTTGTAAAATTTCAGCGCGTTTTTTTTCTCCACCTGAAAAACCTACATTCAAAGGACGTTTTAGCATATCCATATCTATTTCAAGCTTTGAAGAAATTTCTTTAACACATTTTATAAATTCAGGAATTTTAAGCTCTTCATCACCACGTGCTTTGCGCTGAGAATTCATCGCAACTTTTAAAAACTCCATCGTTGCCACCCCAGGTATTTCCATTGGATATTGAAATGCAAGAAAAACACCGTACGCGGCACGTTCAGCTGGATCCATTTCTAAAAGTGATTGTCCATTATAAAGAATATCACCTTCTATCACTTCATAATCATCACGACCAGCAAGCAAATAAGATAAAGTCGACTTACCAGCTCCATTTTGTCCCATGATAGCAGCAACTTCACCATCTTGAACAGTCAAGTTTAAACCACGAATAATTTCTGTATCGGTCCCAATAATACGGGCACGCAAATCTTTTATCTCTAACATAACTTAATCCTGCTCTGGTTAACTCTACGTCAGGTCTACTGTTGACCTAACCGATTATCCTACGCTACCTTCAAGGCTGATATCAATGAGTTTTTGTGCTTCAACAGCAAACTCCATTGGAAGTTTTTGAATGACCTCTTTTACAAAACCATTCACAATTAATGCGATAGCTTCTTCTTCAGGAATCCCACGCTGCATAACATAAAAAAGCTGATCATCAGAAATTTTTGATGTTGTCGCCTCATGTTCAAATTGAGCAGATGCATTTTTTGCCTCAATATAAGGTACTGTATGGGCGCCACAATCATTCCCAATTAACAAACTATCACATTGCGTAAAATTACGTGCATTCTGTGCTTTTCGATGTGCTGTAACTTGTCCCCGATAAGTGTTATTTGAAAAACCAGCGGAAATACCTTTGGAAATAATACGACTTGATGTATTTTTTCCTAAGTGAATCATTTTTGTACCGGAATCAATTTGTTGATGGCCATTTGCAACAGCGATAGAATAAAATTCTCCACGCGAATTGTCGCCACGCAGTAAACAAGATGGATATTTCCAAGTAATGGCAGAACCCGTTTCCACCTGTGTCCATGAAATTTTAGAGTTATCACCCCGACAATCTCCACGCTTTGTCACAAAATTATAAATACCACCCTTTCCATTTTTATCGCCAGGATACCAGTTTTGTACTGTAGAATATTTAATCTCTGCATTTTCGAGCGCAACAAGCTCAACAACAGCAGCATGAAGCTGGTTTTCATCACGTTGGGGTGCCGTACACCCCTCAAGATAAGAAACATAAGAATCTTCATCTGCAATAATTAGTGTTCGTTCAAATTGGCCCGTGTTTCGTTCATTAATTCTAAAATAAGTTGAAAGTTCCATAGGACAACGAACGCCTTTTGGAATATAAACAAATGAACCATCTGTAAAAACAGCTGCATTTAAGGCAGCGTAATAATTATCACCTGGTGGCACAACCGTTCCCAAATATTCCTTAATAAGGGTGGGGTGTTCAGTGATTGCTTCTGAAATGGAACAAAAAATCACACCTGCGCGTGCCAATTCTTTTTTAAATGTGGTCACAACAGAAATAGAATCAAAAACTGCATCAACAGCTACCTGTCCTGATGCATAAAGACTATCATTGATAGTAGAAGGATCAGATTGTTTTCTTACTCCTGCCAAAATTTCTTGCTCTTTGAGAGGAATACCAAGTTTTTCATAAGTGGCCAACAACTCAGGATCCACTTCATCTAAAGACTTTGGTCCTGTATGATTTTTAGGAGCAGCGTAATAATAAATCTCTTGGAAATCAATTTTGGGATATTGAATTCGTGCCCAATTAGGTTCTTCCATTGTCAACCAGCGACGAAAAGCTTGTAAACGCCATGTCAGCATCCACTCAGGTTCACGTTTTTTAGCAGAAATAAATTTGATAATATCTTCATTTAAACCTTTTGGGGCTTTGTCCGTTTCAATTGTGGTTTCAAACCCATATTTATATTGATCAACATCTATTTCACGTACTTGGCGTATTGTTTCTTGTACTGCAGGCATAAATTTTCTCCATTTTGGGGGCGTCAAGAACAAGTGGCTAAAATTTTTTTCTTTATAAAATAAAGGAAGAAACCTATTTATTAAGTTATAGATAAAAGAAAACAATTTCAATCAAGTTTATTTTATTTTTTGCTGCTCTCTACCATTTGAGAAAAAACCAATAAAAAATCATCAATATCTTGAGAAGTTGTAGAGCGTCCTGTTGAAACACGAATTGCGCCATTTGGAAAATTGTACCCCATTGCTTCTAAGACGTTGCTTTGTTTTACTTTCCCCGAAGAACAAGCAGAACCTGCGGAGACAGAAAACCCTGCTAAATCAAAACAAATTTGCATAGTTTCAGCTTTTATATTAGGTAAAGTGAAATAAGTTGTGTTTGGTAAACGCTGAACTCTTTTTCCCAAAATTTCAACATCACTACACACTTTTTGCAGTCCATCTTCTAATTTGTTGCGTAAATACATTAACTGTTTTATCTCTTCTTGGGTAAAACAATCAGCAATCGCAGCCCCAAAAGCAGAAATAAGCGGCAATGCTTCTGTTCCTCCACGCAAACCTTTTTCTTGTCCTCCTCCCACAATAAGAGGATGTGGCATCAGAAGGTTCCCACATGAAACAAAAGCGCCAATCCCTTTAGGCCCGCCAATTTTATGCGCAGACAGTATAAAAAAATCCCCTCCCATTTGAGTAATATCAACAAAACTTTTATCTACATACTGTGCCAAATCAACAATAAGAATGCCTCCAAAATCCCGAACGATAGCAGCTATTTCTTTTATTGGTTGAATAACACCAGTCTCATTATTTGCGGCTTGAATAGCAACGAGAGGAAGACCTTTTATTTTATCGTGAATACTTAAAAGAGAGAATAATTTAGCTTGTTGAATTAAACCATCTTGGTCAACAGAAATTGTACTGATGAATTCTTTAGAAAAACGTCCACCTTCTGCAACAGATGGATGTTCTGTCGCTCCAATATAAAGATGAGAAAACCGAACCTCAGAATTCCCCATCTTATAAAAGGGTGTTAATAAGGTCATCGCTGCTTCACTCGCACCAGACGTAAATACAACATGATCTGGATTTGTATTGAGTTTTTCAGCGATTTGCCGACGCGCTTTTTGCAACAAAGCTTTAGCAGCACGTCCTTCCGCATGAACGGATGATGGGTTACCAAATATCTCTAAAGATTCGAGTAAGGCTGTCCGTGCTATTTTTTTGAGCGGTGTTGTTGCATTATGATCAAAATATCGGCGTTTTACAACCATTTCACATCGCAATCATTAATCTTACGAATTAACTAAAAAAAATAGTGCAATTTTCTTGAAAAATGCACTTAAAAAAAGAATATCTAGTAATTAAATAAGAAATTTATGGTAAAAGTCGACCAAGGTCAATAAGAGCTTTTGTAGCACTGAAGGAATATTTAATGCCAGAAATTATTTTTAATGGTCCCGCAGGTCGGCTTGAAGGACGTTATCAACCTTCACAACAAAAAAATGCACCAATTGCGATTATTTTACATCCTCATCCCCAATTTGGTGGCACAATGAACAATAGAATTGTTTATGATCTCTTCTACATGTTCCAACAGCGAGGCTTTACTACATTACGTTTTAACTTTCGTGGTATCGGCCGCAGCCAAGGCGAATTTGATTATGGGATAGGAGAACTTTTAGATGCTGCTGCTGCACTTGATTGGGTGCAAACACAGCACCCTGATTCTAAAAACTGCTGGGTAGCTGGATATTCATTTGGTGCCTGGATTGGTATGCAGCTTTTGATGCGCCGACCGGAAATCGAGGGCTTTATATCCGTTGCGCCTCAACCGAATGTGTATGATTTTTCATTTCTTGCCCCTTGCCCCTCCTCTGGGCTTATCATACACGGTGCTATCGATAAAGTTGCTCCCCCAAAAGATATCCAAACGCTTGTAGATAAATTAAAAACGCAAAAAGGCATTACCATTACACAAGAAATACTCGAAGGCGCTAACCATTTTTTTAGTGGATGCAGTCAAGAGCTTATTGAACGATGTGCAGAATATTTGGATAGTCATATTACAAATGAATTCCTCTCTCCTCCACCTGAAATACTTTCGCTTACTTAGTATAATATAACACGGCAAAAAATGAGCCCCAAACACCACGGCTCACAGAAGTGAGAAAGCTTGTAGGCTTATCCGGTGATATATTTTCTTTTAAAATTGGGATCAGTATTCAGAGGCCTGGCAATTACGAGTGCGGTAATAGAACCTCAGATGCAACTGTTTTATTATCACATGGAGAAAAATTTGGAGTTAACCTGAATTATTGGCTTTTAACTTGTGAAGATGAAATGTTCATATACATGATGAAAACTCAAGCTTTCAATATCTCTCCCCCAGCTATTCCTACTGGACTTCCGAAAAAGCTCGGTCGCATAGCATAGCTTATATAACCCATCGCGATGCAAAAATAAAACGCATCCCTGAAGATATAGCGGAATTAGCGGCAGAGCTTTATAAAAAATTGCAAGAGTTTGTTCAAAACATCAATAATATGGAAGAAGCTAGAAATTTACTTTTCCTCTTTTGAAACTGCATTTAAAGTATCAAATCAAGGCGAAAAGAGTACATCTAGCAACTACACAAGATAAGGCTTAATGTTCCTTTAAAAGGAAAAATGGATATGAAACTCTTTTTACATTTAAAAAATTACGTAAGTATTTGATTTATAATCATATACTTCCTATAAAAAATAGATAGTTACCAATAGATAAAAATCTTTTTTGCTTGTTTATCATTTTGGGCTGATTTTGGAGCTTGTTGAACTCTTCGTTTGATTTTTTCAAACGTTTTTCGAAGGCAATTTTTTGGGCTTTCACAGACTTTTAAAAATTTTTCAAAGACCTTTCAAAGCCTTCTCTAACTTTTACCGCCAAATTCTGATTTTTACAATTTTTCCCACTTTTTTCGATTTTTAGGTATCAAAATCCGATTTGATAAACCACGCATTTAATGGGAAAAAATAGGTATAAAAACAACGAATTATCACCTATTCCTCCCTAATCCCACTTTTCCCGCTAAATACAAAACTTCGTGTTAAACTCTATTTAGAAGCATTAGGAATTTATAAAAATAAACAAAAACTCTTTTTATAACAAGTAAAGTTTGTTTTTATACTGTTTTACAGCTTTCTACCATCCCCCTGCATTTGGAACTAAAGATGGTACCTTCCCTCTCAATGAGAAATACCTCTTCCTCTCTATACAAGAAGAATAACATTCGCCTTATCTTTTCAATTGCTAATATTTCTCATTCTCTTGTGAGGTGCACATTCTTTATGCTAGAGCTAACGTATTGACGCCCCATTATATAAATGAATGCAATATTAATCTGGAAATAAAATTCGTGTTTGCTTTTAAATCTGATTTTTTACACATTATGAATGAGCGTGGTTTTATCCACCAAATCTCGGATGAAAAAGGTTTAGATGATCTTTTTTCAAAAGAGGTTGTAAGCGCCTATATTGGATTTGATCCTACAGCATCAAGTCTACATGCCGGAAGTCTCCTTCAAATTATGATGCTTTATTGGTTACAAAAAACCGGTCATCACCCCATTGCTTTGATGGGAGGAGGAACAGGGTTGATCGGTGATCCTTCCTTCAAAGATGAAGCACGGCGTCTTTTGACACAAGATGATATTGCTACGAACATTGCTAGTATAAAAAAAGTATTTGCTAACTATTTAACATTTGGTGATAAAGAAACCGATGCATGCCTTGTCAATAATGCCGAATGGTTATGCAATTTGAACTACTTAGAATTTCTGCGTGATGTAGGAAAACATTTTTCCGTCAACCGCATGTTGTCTTTTGATTCTGTCAAACTGAGACTTGAACGTGAACATTCTTTATCTTTTTTAGAATTTAATTATATGATTCTACAAGCTTATGATTTTGTTGAACTTAATAAGCGCTATGGGCTACGTATGCAAATGGGTGGCTCTGATCAATGGGGCAATATTATTAATGGGATCGAATTAGGACATCGTTTAGGAACGCCACAATTATACGCCTTAACCTCACCATTGCTTACGACTGCTTCAGGTACAAAAATGGGTAAATCATTGAATGGTGCTGTATGGCTTAATGCAGATATGTTTTCACCTTACCAATTTTGGCAATATTGGCGCAACACAGAAGACGCTGATGTGACACGTTTTTTAAAGCTTTATACCACATTATCAATGGATGAAATTCTCAAACTTTCTGTATTACAAGGAACTGAAATTAACGAAGCAAAGAAAATTCTCGCAACAGAAATTACAGCTATGTTGCATGGGCGCCATCTTGCAGATGCAGCAGCAGAAACCGCTCGTAAAACTTTTGAGGAAAAAACACACGGAGAAAATCTTCCAACTATTGAAATTAACATTACAGAATTAAAAACAGGTGCTGGGTTGCTTGCTCTTTTAGTACAAGCAGGACTCGCCAAATCTAATAGTGAGGCACGTCGACAAGTTCAAGGCGGAGGGGTACGTATAAATGATCAAATTGTTGAGAATGAAACACGCCTTATTAGAGAAGAAGATGTCAATGTAGCCGGAATGATTAAGCTTTCCTTTGGTAAGAAAAAGCATGTTTTGATTAAGCCGCTATAATCTATTTATATTTTTTGACCTCATTCTATAATTTTTTATGCTTTTTGTGCGTGCATCTTTTACGCTTTTCATGCTGACCTAGTTTCCTCAATTTAATCTTTGTAATATAATAGAGCCTTGTCTCACAGATAAAAATTTGATGAAATAATTATATTGCAAAGAGTTGAATCATTATTTCTTCTATGTATTCTAATGTTCGTTATTTACAAAAAAGAAAGAAAAAACAATGACAATACCGATGAAAGGCACCTCTGCTCCGGATTTCAATTTGCCACGCGATGGGGGGGGTAGCTTATGTCTTTCTGACCTTCAAGGAAAACTAGTTGTTTTATATTTTTATCCCAAGGATGATACCAGTGGATGTACAAGTGAAGCGATTGACTTTACACGATTGAAGACAGAATTTGATGAAATCGGAGCTGTTATTATTGGGATATCTCCAGATAATGTGACCAAACATGACAAATTTAAAACAAAACATGGGCTTGATATCATCCTTGTTTCAGATGAGAAAAAAACTACGCTTGAAGCTTATGGTGTTTGGGTTGAGAAAAGTATGTATGGGCGCAAATATATGGGTGTTGAAAGAAGTACTTTTTTGATTGATGCAACTGGAAAAATAGCAGAAGAATGGCGCAAAGTTAGCGTGTCAGGACATGCTGATAAAGTGTTAGCTACTGCTACACTTTTGCATCGTAATGGCAATCTATAAACTTTATGATAGAATGCATCTATAAAAGCCCCTACTCCCTAATTGGCTTTATTTTTTAACGGATAAATCTGAGCGTAACAAAATGAAATTTACGGCTCCTTATAGATTCGCGCAACTTGAAAATATTACGTATAATCAATTAATATCCTCAATTTTTTGGTCTTTTCCGTAAACACGTTGGGCAAGAGCTGCTTCTATAAATGTATCTAAGTTGCCATTAAGCACGGATTGTGGATCAGTGTTTTCAACAGCTGTGCGCAAATCTTTGACAAGTTGATAGGGTTGAAGAACATAAGACCTAATCTGGTGTCCCCATCCGATTTCTGTTTTAGAAGTTTCAACCGCATTCGTTTCTTCTTCTCTTTTTTTGAGCTCTTCTTCATAAAGTCGTGCACGTAACATAGACCAAGCTGTTGCTCGATTTTTATGTTGAGAACGCTCTGTTTGACATTGGACAACAATCCCCGTTTTTATATGAGTGATGCGAACTGCAGAATCCGTTGTATTGACATGTTGCCCTCCAGCTCCTGATGCACGATATGTATCAATACGAACATCTGCCTCTGAAACATCAACTTCAATATTATCATCAATGACTGGATAAACCCAAATGCTTGCGAAAGAAGTATGACGCTTTGCATTCGAATCAAACGGCGAAATGCGTACCAAACGATGAACACCTGATTCTGTTTTCAACATACCATAGGCGTTATGCCCTTTTACGAGAAGAGTCGCTGATTTTATACCTGCTTCTTCTCCATCATGAATTTCTAAGAGTTCAACCTTCATTTTATGCTGTTCAGCCCAGCGCGTATACATGCGTAAAAGCATAGAAGCCCAATCTTGGCTCTCCGTCCCTCCTGCACCAGCATGAATTTCTAGATAAGTATCATTCGGGTCTGCTTCCCCTGAAAGAAGCACATCAATTTGCCTTTTGTCTAACTCATTCTTAAGATTACGTATTGCATTTTCAGCATCAGTGATAATTTCAATATCATTTTCTTCTTCACCCATTGCGATTAACTCAACACACTCCTCAAGTGTTTTTGTAAATAATAGAATACCATTGATTAAATCATCAAGACGTTGACGCTCACGCATCATATCTTGTGCTTGTTGTGCATCATTCCAGAGTGACGGATCCTCGGCTTTTTGATTGAGATATTCGAGACGTTTTAGTGACTGATCCCAGTCAAAGATGCCCCCTTAGCAATTTTATTGCCTGCTGGATTTCATCAACCAATGCTTCTATTTCTGCTCGCATAATTTAACACCATAGTTTTTATTTTTGGGCTGTTTTTAGTTTTTACTTCTTAGTATTTTATAAAAACACAATAGTTGTGAAAGTGAATGGGATAGCTTTACCAACTTATTTACCGTAGCAATACTGCGTAAAAATATAGATAGAAATATTTTAACTTCATCAGTCACGTCAAAAGAAATTTCAGCCAATTAATACAGTCCCTCCGTACCACTTTCAAGAGCCTTGTTGACCTGTGGAGAAATTGTTCCTGAAGGGACTCCTTCTTGAAAAGAGTTCGTGCTACCAATTACCTGATATATATCAGCAGGCCCAGTCCCTGGCTTAAATGCTTCTATAATGACATCCCGATCTCCTCTTTCCGCGAGCATACCTGTTTTACGATTGATAGGCATTAAAACCATACCCTCTGGCATTTTAAATGGCACATCTGGTTTTCCTTTCAGAGCTGCTTCCATAAATTCACCAAAAATAGGTGCTGCTAATGAACTCCCCGTCCCGTTATAACCTAATGGTGCTGGTTGATCGTAGCCAACAAAAATCCCAACGACGAGATCAGGGGTAAATCCCATAAACCACACATCTTTAGAATCATTAGTGGTTCCTGTTTTAGCGGCGATATGTCGATTGAGGTAACGTAAACGTGCAGCTGTACCACGCTGAATAACCCCCTCCATCATCGATGTAACCTGATAAGCCGTCATAGGATCAAGAACTTGATCTCGCTCATCAATCAGTGTGGGTTCACTTTGATTATCCCATAACTGAGCATTACATTTTTCACAGAGACGATCATCATGACGGTAAATCGTTTTCCCATAACGATCTTGAATTCTATCTATCAGAGAAGGGTTAATCGAGTGCCCTCCATTGGCAATAACTGAATAAGCTGTAACCATTCGTAAAACTGTTGTTTCACCAGCTCCTAAAGCCATAGGGAGATAAGGCTGCAATTTATCTACAAGACCAAAACGCTCTGCATATTCAGCGACAAGAGGCATCCCCATATCATAAGCAAGCCGTATCGTCATAAGGTTACGAGAATATTCAATACCATAACGCAGTGTTGAAGGTCCCGCAAATGTACCACCATAATTTTTAGGTTGCCAAATTTCACCATTATATTGGCGAATCTCGATGGGCCCATCTAAAATAACCGATGCTGGTGTATACCCATTATCAAGTGCCGCTGCATACACAAAAGGCTTGAAAGCAGAGCCAGGTTGACGATAGGCCTGTGTTGCACGATTAAATTCAGATGCTGCAAAAGAAAACCCTCCCACCATCGCGAGAACACGCCCTGTATGAGGTTCCATAGCAACAACTGCACCTTCAACTTTTGGGATCTGTTGCAAACGATAAATACCGTTTTTATTTGGTATTTTTTCAACAAAAATGACATCTCCAATTTGCAGAACATGAGATAAATTCTGAACAGTTCTTCGATGACCATCTTGTTTTACAACGTGTAATGCCCACTTTGAATCTTCTTCAGACAGAACAGCAGTTTCCCGTTTTTTTGATAATAAACCTGAAGTTTCGCGCTGTGGCTGTAAACCAATCTCCACTTTATTGGCGTTACTAGAAAGAACAACGGCTAAACGCCATTCAGGAACATCACTTAATCCTGTGATATTTGCAAGTTCTATTCCCCAATCATCTTTCTTATCAATATGATCATAAGCTCCACGCCATCCTTGTGAATGATCAAATTTAACTAACCCATTGTGTAAAGCCCGACGAGCAAGAAGTTGTAGATGCGGATCAAGCGTTGTACGAATTGAAAGGCCGCCTTCGTAAAGCGTTTTAGTACCATAACGATTCATTAAACGGCGACGTACTTCTTCAGTAAAATAGTCAGCAGCAAAAACATAGCTATCGCTACCACGTATCGTTGCTCCTAAGGGTTTTGTTTTAGCTTTTTCTCCCTGTTCACGCGTTACATACCCATTTGCAACCATTCGATCTATAACCCAATTACGCCGACTAATGGCACGTTGTGTGTTTTTAAATGGATCATAATTCGCAGGCCCTTTCGGAAGAGCAGCTAAATACGCACATTGTTCTAAAGTAAGATTATTGACGGACTTATTAAAATAAGTCAGAGAAGCAGCCGCAATCCCATAAGTACCACGGCCGAGATAAATTTCGTTGAGATAAAGTTCGAGAATATGATCTTTTGAATAGGTCTTCTCAATCCGCATCGCCAGAATAGCTTCCTTTAATTTACGTTCAAGTGTTGCCTCTGAACTTAAAAGGAAATTTTTAGCGACTTGCTGTGTAATAGTCGACGCGCCCTCCGGACGTTTTCCAGAACCAATATTACGAATATTATTGATCAAAGCTCGAGAAAGCCCTTCGGGATCTAAACCAAAATGATGATAAAAATTTTTGTCTTCGGCAGAAATAAAAGCTTCTTTAAGAGTTTTTGGTATTGACTGAATTGGCAAATAAAGCCGATGTTTTGTTGCAAACTCCGCCATAAGACTACCATCAGCAGCGTGGACGCGTGTCATCACGGGTGGTTCATAGAGCGAAAGAACTTCATAATCAGGAAGTGTAGTTGTCTGCTCCTTTGCTCTTGCACCTTGTGCTACTGCTCCCTCAATCCCAAGAGTTATAACAAAACTAAGAAGATACCTAAAAAAAATTATCATAGAAATGGCTATCGCTTTCTGCAAAATTGATTAAAGAAAAAATCATTATCCTACCAACGTAATGCGGCTTTCATCATCAAATTGAGATAAAGAAAAATGTTTTCTCTCTTTTATCTAGAGGCTTACATTGATACTCTATTTTCCTAAAAATTTAAAGAGGCTGCATAATTTTCTGTCTATACTCAGCGAATTGACAAATAGAATGAACAATTGAGACAGCCATTTGTTTTCTCCATTGAGGATTGTTTAATAATTTCTCATCTTCTTTATTTGATAAATAACCTACTTCTATCAAAACAGAAGGTATATCTGCAGCCCTTAAAACTTGAAAATCAGCATATCGATGAGGGTTATTTATGAGATTAATATTACTTTTTGATAAATTTGAGATAACATTATTAGCAAAATTTACCGAAAATGCATCCGTTTCACGTCGCGTAAGATCAAACAAAATATCTGTAATTTCAACCGATTCTTCTACGGGAAAACCATCAAGCAAATCAACTTTGTTTTCACTTTCAGCCAAGGACTCTGCAATTGTATCAGATGCCTTATCCGATAGAGTATACACTGTAGCACCACGAAGAGAATGCACATCAATGGTATCAGCATGAATAGATATAAAAAGATCCGCATAAAATTCCTGTGCTTTTTTAACTCTTTCGCTTAATCTTAGAAAAACATCAGAATCACGTGTTAAAGCAACGGTGATATGAGGCGCTTTTTTTAATTCATCTCGCAATACACGTGCAAAGGCGAGTGTCACATCTTTTTCTAAAATTCCAGTAATACCTCGTGCACCGCCATCAATTCCACCATGACCAGGATCAAGAACAACACGAAAATTACGCATTGGGGTTGATTGTGTTCTTGTATTGAGATTGACATTTTCTTTTTTTTCAAATTGTTGCTTTTTAAGTACCTCATCAAATTGTTTTTGTGTACTTTTACTAAGATCAATCAGCAATTGCCATGAACCATTCTCTAATTCCTGTACTATAGTTTTTTCAACAACAAAAGTAACTTTGCTTGTCAAAATAATGCGTGAAGTCTGTATATCAGAGAAACTGTAACGCACATCTGAGAGCATAGCTGATAATATATTCTGTTGCTTTAAAGGCACACTTCGCGCTGAAAAATCAACTGTAGGTAAATTGATAACCAAACGCGCAGGTTTATCCAAAATCTGCAAACGAACATTTGGTTTAGCATTAAAAACTGCAATAATACGCGTGTGTGCACTATCACCAATAGTTCGCAAACTAACAAGTTTCATCGCTTCTGCTGCTTTGATATTCGTATGGAAGATTAAAAAAAACAATAAACAGTATGGGATGCATAAAATAACACCCCCATACGCCACTTTCGGCTTTTTGGTAGGAAACCATCTTATCATAAGCGAAATACTTTATCTTCTAAATTAGCAATAACTGATCTTAAACCTCTATAAGTGATGCTCAAATTTACTCTATCTTTTTCAAGAAATGCAAAATTTTTCAAATTTAAACACCCAAAAAACTAAATTAACGCATTAAAAACATTATAATGGTACGTATTTATATTGTTACTTGCTAAAATCATAATATCAACATAAAAGGAAATTTACGCTTCCTAGCTAATAGTAGCCATCTAAATATCTGTAGTCTATATTAAGTTGTTTTTAGAAAATTTGTTGTATGTTATACATTTAGGCTTTTTATAGATGAAAATTCTTTGTGTCATAAAAGCTAGAATTGCGTTGTTTAAGGTTCACTAGTTCGGATTATCCGAATTATTTTAAAGATTGTTTTTATCGGAGACTTACAAAAAGTATGAGTCATACAAAACAAGTGGAGATAACGATTAAAAATGCTGTAAATGCGCTCATGCATCTGCACAGAGTATCCCATCCTGTTTTGCTGGTAGTTCCCTTTTATGGCAGACAACTTTTTATGTTCGTGAATAGCCATGCTGTTCGTTTGAATAAAATTGCGCATGTCGCCTTCAGGATTTTAACTTATGTCAAACAAAATGCTTATAGATGCCTCTCATCCAGAGGAAACACGTGTTGTTGTTGTTCACGGCAACAAAATTGAAGAACTTGATTTTGAATCAGAACACAAAAAACAGCTGAAGGGGAATATTTATCTAGCACGTATTACACGTGTAGAACCATCACTTCAAGCAGCTTTTGTCGAATATGGTGGCAACCGCCATGGTTTTTTGACATTTTCTGAAATTCATCCTGATTACTATCAAATCCCTATTGCTGATCGTCTTGCTCTTCTTGAAGAAGAAGAAAAAGCTGCTATAGGGGAAAATTATACAGATAGCCCTCCTGAAGAAATAAACAAAAATAAAAAGCGCTCCAGAAAAACAAAAAAAGACGAGCATAAAAATACTATGGCAGCAGATGTTGAAAATCATATGACGTCTGAAGAAATAGTAATTGACGATGCAGAAGAAGCGTTTAGCGTAAGTGTTTCTCATGATGATATTGAAATGGTAGGAGCTGAGGATGTGCGTGAAGAACTTCCTACCTATGAGCGGAAACCAGGGCGTCAGTATAAAATTCAAGAAGTGATTAAACGGCGTCAAATTTTGTTAGTGCAAGTCATTAAGGAAGAACGTGGTAATAAAGGTGCTGCACTCACAACATATTTATCCCTAGCAGGTCGTTATTCTGTTTTAATGCCCAACACAGCACGTGGTGGAGGTATTTCACGAAAAATTACCAATGTACAAGATCGTAAACGCCTTAAAGAAATTGTAAAAGAATTAGCAGTTCCCAAGGGTATGGGAGTTATTCTACGAACAGCTGGAGCAAATAGAACAAAAGCTGAGATTAAACGCGATTATGAATATCTCACGCGGTTATGGGATACTATTCGCACTTTGACACTTAAATCTACAGCACCATGCCTTGTCCATGAAGAAAGCAATCTCATAAAGCGCTCTATACGGGATCTGTACAATAAGAATATCAATGAAATTCTTGTTTCTGGTAACCAAGGCTATCGTGAAGCAAAAGACTTCATGCGTATGCTCATGCCAAGTCATGCAAAAATTGTACAACCTTATCGCGATCCTATTCCTATTTTTACACGCAACAATATTGAACTTCAACTTGATAAAATGTTGCACCCACAAGTTTCTTTAAAATCTGGTGGCTATCTTGTTATTAATCAAACAGAAGCACTCGTTGCTATTGATGTAAACTCTGGCCGCTCTACCAAAGAATTTTCTGTAGAAAAAACAGCACTACAAACTAATCTTGAAGCTGCAGAAGAAATAGCACGTCAGTTACGCTTACGTGATCTTGCTGGTTTAATTGTCATTGATTTCATTGACATGCTTGAAGAGCGCAATGTGAAACTTGTCGAAAAAAAATTGAAAGATTGCTTAAAAAGTGACCGTGCCCGTATTCAAGTTGGTCACATTTCACACTTTGGTCTTTTAGAAATGAGTCGTCAACGTATTCGCATATCGGTTTTAGAAAGCACAACACAGCCCTGCCCACATTGTGCTGGAACAGGAAGTGTCCGTTCTGAATCATCAATTGCTTTACATGTCATGCGCTCGATTGAAGAATATCTTCTCCATAATCCGCAACACAACATTATTGTACGCACACCTGTCGCAACAGCGCTTTACGTATTAAACCACAAACGCAATATTCTTGTTAATTTAGAAGCCCGCTTTAAACTGAATATTAGTATTGAAGCAGATGATAGCATTGGAACGCAACATCTTATTATTTCTAAGGGTACAATAGCAGAGGCAGTTTCTCAACCTCCACTAGACTTTGAAGATGAAAGTAAAGAAGAAATTGAGACTACAATTTTAATGGACAAAAGATCTATCGAAGATAAAGTATCCGTTGAAACAAACCCGAAACGCCGGCGTAAAAATAGTCAAGGTAAGATTAATGACGACGCTCTCTCTCCTACGCATAAAAGAGACAATACATTAAATGATGATTCTCGTCGTCGAGGGCGTCGTCGAGGACGTCGTGGTGGTCGTCGTAATCAAGATAATGGTCTTTATCAACTTCATGTTCCTTACGCAGAACCAGTTGGAGATTTTGTTAAACAGTCCTTAGAAGGAATTAAAACAGTACATCATAAGCATCATATTCCGGCTGCCAAATCTAGTCTATTTGAGGAAGCAAAAAGCGATACACAATCCATCAATATACAACAAGACGAAACTGTAAAAATTGATGCGATTGTTAAACCTAAAAAACGCAAAGCATCTTCTTCAAAAGCAGTGAAAAATCAGGAATCCTTTGAGAAAAATAAGGATATCGCAATACCGAAACCTCTTGAAGAAAAGCCTGCAACCGATTCTATACATAAAGTTGAAACAAAAAAAGAAAATGAATCTATTCATGAAGGAGTAGAGAAAAATTCTGCAAATAGTAAAAAGTCAACACCTAAAACACGCAAGAAATCACCCTCTAAAAAATCAACACAAATTAAAAGAACATTAGAGCAAAAAGCTGTAATAGAGGAAGCTATCGAACAAACTTCCTCCAAAGTTGAGAAAACAGCCAACCAACCCGTTGTTATATCATCGATGCCTGAAGATGCTCCTAGAACTGAGCGTATTGGTTGGTGGAAACGCAGAACTCTTTCCAAAAATTAAATATAAAAAAAACCGCCACAAAATATTTGTGGCGGTTTAAATAAGTAAACATAAAAAATTAAAAAATACTCTTTTTATAACCCTCTGTTTATTACTTTTTTTTAGCTTTTTCTTGTTCAGCCCGCATGCGATCTTCAATCTCTTTTTGCTTTGATTGAATGGCTTGTTGCAACTTTATTCGTTCTTGTTGAAAATCTTTTTCTTCCATACCAGGCCCTGTGTATGCAGCGGTGAATCCATTAAGAGAAAATTCAATAGGATTAGCTGCACCACGGAAATTAATTGTCGTTACAACCATTTTCGTACCACTTTTCATAGCAGCAACGAGCTTATCATCTAAGACATCATTGGCAATACAACTTGGCCCGTTACAAATAATATAAGGAATTTTTTTAGAGAAATTATCTCCTATTTGAATATGAACACCTTCTGGTAAAAAACGGCCAGTAGGGACTTGAATGCCTATACGGCTTTCATTTTGTTTGCCTTTTATTTCAACAAGATTAAAAGCCGTCAAAGGCTGTCCAGTATTTGATACAACAGTGTTCATGGTATTACATACATCAACATCGTGTTGCTTGCTGCAAACCTTGTACCAACCTTGAGATAAAGTTTGTGCATTCGCAAAAGTATGGACCGTAAGAAAAAGGGCAACCGCTCCAGCTAATACTGAAACAACAGAATAGAAATTTTTATGCGACATGATTAAGTTAATCCTTTCAACGCGCTTTTATAATAACCCAAATATTATGAATATTAAATATAATTTTAATCAAGTGTATTAAATTGAACCAATGAAATGACACCCTCTTTTATGCTTCTTAATTCAATATAAAGAGGAAAGTCAAATTCGAAGAAAAAATTTATAAATAACAAATTAAACTCTTATGCCCGCATATACAGTATTGTTATTTTATAATATTATTCTTTTAAAAAACTTAAATATAAAGTAATTTAGTGCAATATAATAATAAAATGTTAGATAAAAGATTTACTCTTGCAATATAATTAAAGTAAATTAATACATTGCTCTACATATCTTATTAATTTAAAAGTTTTTTTATATAACTCTTCTTTTAATTCATAAAAATCTAGCAAAAGATATTGCAATGCGTGGAGCATCCAGATTGTCGGATGAATTTGAACATTTTTCTTATGCATCTCCTAATGCAAATCGAATAGGTAAAATTACTTATGGTGTTTGTTGAAATATTGAATGGATTAAATCCCTTTGTTATCGGTGATTTTAGAATAACTGTAAGAGAACTTTTCTCTGATAAAAAATTTTTTTATCTTATTTACGAATTCACGCAACGATGATGGTGCTTCCTAGATGAGGTTTTTAAACTGTATAGCCTCTTTGCAGAAAAAGTTGAATTAAACAATGCCCGGTGGCTTTAAAACGGAGAAAGATTCTAAACAGAATGTTGGTCTACCATTTCTACAAGCTGTTTCATAATATTCGCTGCTCCAACAAGCCTTTCATCCACGGTGGACCAATTATGAATAAGAGCAATACTTTGATCTGGTCGAATTTTTGCCATTGAACCTTGTTTTCCAATCCATTGAACAAGAGCAACACTATTTACAAAGTAATTGTTGCGAAATTGTATAACAAGCCCCTTTGGTCCAGTATCTAATTTTTCCACATGTGCTTTTCTACACAATGTTTTGATATAAAAGACTTTAAGAAGGTGTTGAACTTCAAGTGGCAAAGGACCAAAACGATCAATTAACTCGGCTGCAAATTCATCGATTTGTTCTAAATCATTAAGTTCGGTTAAACGACGATAAAGCCCCATACGTAATGGTAAATCAGGGACGAAGCTTTCTGGTATCAGCACTGTTGCACCAAGTGAAATTTGAGGAGACCATTGTTTATCCTCATTTTGTTCGCCATCTTTTAATTCAACAACGGCTTCTTCAAGCATTTTTTGATAGAGCTCAAATCCAACTTCTTTGATATGTCCTGACTGTTCTTCACCTAAAAAATTTCCTGAACCGCGAATATCCATATCGTGACTTGCCAATTGAAAACCGGCACCTAACGTATCAAGAGATTGTAAAACTTTAAGACGACGATCAGCAGCAGGCGTTAAAACTTTACCAGAAGGAAATGTAAAGAGTGCATAAGCACGTTGTTTTGAGCGCCCTACCCTGCCGCGCAATTGGTAAAGAGCAGAAAGACCAAACATCTCAGCACGATGCACGATTAAAGTATTGGCTGTTGGAATATCAAGACCTGATTCAATAATGGTTGTTGATAGAAGAACATCATACTGTCCATCATAAAATGCATTCATAATATCATCAAGTTGCCCAGCTGGCATTTGCCCATGCGCTACAATGAATTTAAGTTCGGGGACATGCGTTTTGAGGTATTCTTCCACAAAGCTAAGATCAGAGATACGAGGACAAACATAAAAACTTTGTCCACCACGATAATATTCTCGCAATAATGTTTCACGTATAACAAGTGCATCAAATGGAGAAATAAAAGTACGTACCGCCATTCTATCAATGGGTGGAGTCGTTATCAATGAAAGTTCACGTAGTCCTGATAATGCTAATCCTAAAGTTCGTGGTATGGGAGTCGCTGAAAGTGTGAGAACATGAATATCACTTTTAAGCTCTTTTAAACGCTCTTTGTGTTTTACACCAAAATGCTGCTCCTCATCAATGATGAGAAGTCCTAGCCGTAAAAAATTAACTGCATCGCTGAGTAATGCATGCGTTCCAATGACAATATCAATCGTGCCATCTGAAAGGCCCTTTTTGACTTGTGTAAGTTCTTTAGTTTTCACAAGCCTTGAAGCATGACCAATTTTAATGGGCAAGCCTTGAAAACGCGAAATAAAAGTTTTGTAGTGTTGTCGTGAAAGTAAAGTTGTTGGTACAACAACAGCAACCTGATATCCACTTAATGCTGCAATAAAAGCACTTCGAATAGCAACTTCTGTTTTTCCAAAGCCAACATCACCACATATTAAGCGATCCATCGGTTTCCCTGATGCCAAATCCTCTAAAACCGCATCAATGGCATCCATTTGATCTTCTGTCTCTTCATAAGGAAAGCATGCAACGAACTCATCAAAGGGTCCAATTGGTGGAATAAAAGCAGGTGCAGAGCGGGTAGCACGCTCTGCAGCAATACGGATTAATTGGCCAGCCATTTCTAATAAATGTTTTTTTAGCCGTGTTTTACGTGCTTGCCAAGCAAGACCACCTAACTTATCTAACGTTACGTCTGTTCCCTCTGATCCATAACGTGAGAGAAGTTCTATATTTTCAACAGGTAAAAAGAGTCGATCACCTCCAGCATATTTAATTTCAAGACAATCTCGTAAAATTCCTGTTGTCATGATGGTTTTAAGACCAGCAAACTGTCCAATACCATGGTCGATATGCACAACGATATCGCCAGAATTTAAAGCTGCAATTTCAGAAATAAAATTTGTATTATGTTTACGCCGTTTTGATGATCTTATTAATCGATCACCGAGAATATCTTGCTCTGTTATGAGAGCAAAATCTTCAGTCTCAAAACCGTGCTCTATCATTATAACAGCTGCTGATAGACGATCACGTGGTGTGGCTCTGACAGTTTGTAATGATTTTGCAACATCTATTTTTTGCAATCCGTGCTCATCAAGAACCTGCACCAAACGGTTGAGAGATCCCTCACTCCAACAAGCTAAAAGCACCTTCTTGCCAGAAGCACGCAACGAAGCAATATGATGAACGACACTTGAGAAAACATTTTTCTCTTGCGCATTACGCTCTTGTACAAAATCATATCCCGGTTTAACGTTCGCATGAACAACAGTTTGTCCAAAAGTTTGTGGAACATTAAAAGGCGTAAAATCAATGCGTTGTCCGGAGTGTTGTGCGATCTCTAAAACACGCTCTGGTGTTAAATAAAGAAGGCTAGGCTCTATCGGATGATAAGAAGTAGAACTTTCTTTATCATTTTCATGCGCTTTGCGTGCTTCATAATAATCTTTAATAAGGCGAGAGCGCTCGATGAGTACTTCTTCTATGAGATGCTCGAAAACAACTGGTAAATTACCACAATGGTCAAAAAAACTATCAAGTTTCTCATAAAAAAATGGTAGCCAATGTTCCATACCGGCAAAACGTCGCCCTTGAGAAAGGGCTTCATAAAGCACATTATTTTTTTGTGATACACCAAATGTACGAATATAATTGTTTTTAAAGCGACTAATATGATCAGGCGTAAGAACAACTTCACTCATCGCGTGTAACAAAAATTCAGTTCTTTTATTTGTTGTTCTTTGTGTTTCGCAATCAAATACACGAATGCTTTCTAGGGTATCTCCAAAAAAATCAAGCCGTAAAGGTTCAACATCAATGGGAGAAAAAATATCTAGTATTCCGCCTCTTACAGCAAATTCACCAACATCTCGGACAACCGTAACACGCTCAAAACCATTGCGTTCTAAAGATTGAATGAAATGCCCCATATTAATCCGTTGGCCAATAGATGCGTGAATAATCTGAGCTTCAATTATTTCACGAGGAGGCAATTTTTGCATAATTGCATTCGCTGTTGTTAATATAATTGCAGCGCGTGGATTTTGACGCAAATTTGCTATATGAGCCAGAGTTGATAATCGGCGTGCTGTAACAGCAATTCCAGGTGATACGCGATCATAGGGTAAGCAATCCCATGCAGGAAATTGAAGTACAGATAAATTTGGCTCAATAAAACTTAAAGCTTGCTGTAAATGAGCGATTTCTGTTCCATCACGAACAACATAGATAAGTGGTTTATCTTGTGCAATTTCTGAACGCAATTTAGAAAGCGCAAAAGCCTCAAATCCATCAGGAACTCCATCAAAGATTATCTGAGCAGAAATGTTTTTGGGAATGGAATTTTTTTTAAATATAGGCATCGAAATCAATTTAAATTTATGCAAACATGATAGTTGACAATGTCATGAAAAAGTGGACTATCAACTTCAGAGGGCAGTGAAACCTCTCCCGTAACCCACGTCAATAAATCACGGTCATCAAAAGACATAATATATTCAAGTTCAGAAACCGTTTTATTACTCATCCGGGCAATATGAGCATCCACATAGCGCCCTAAAATTAAATCCATTTCACGAATGCCGCGGTGCCATGCACGAAAAACCAATCGGCGACGACGTGTGTCCAGTTGATTTCTATCAACGACAAAAACTGTCATAAAAATCTCCTTGAATTAAGTAAAAATGATATAAATCATAGTATTCAATTTGTAGAGTACATTTTATATTTACCTAAGGAAGTTCAATAATTTTTTTTTCTTTAAGCGTAATTCGACGATGCATTTGCTTAGCCAAAGCATAATTATGGGTTGCAATAAGAGCAGAAAGACCAGATTGACGAACAAGTGCAGATAAAGCATGAAATACATAAGCTGAAGTAACAGGATCAAGATTTCCTGTAGGTTCATCAGCCAAAAGAACTGAAGGACCATTTGCAACTGCACGCGCAATTGCAACACGTTGTTGTTCGCCACCCGATAATTCCGATGGGCGATGGTTGGCGCGATGAGAAACACGCAAATATGTCAATAATTTAAGTGCACGATCTTCTGCCATTGATTTTTTGAATCCTGCTATCATTTGCGGTATCATGACATTTTCCAAAGCAGTAAATTCTGGAAGCAAGTGATGAAATTGGTAGACAAAACCGATATCATTTCGTCTGATAGCTGTTCGCTCACTATCAGAGCGCTTCGCACAAGAAATACCTCGTAACATTACATCACCAGCGGTTGGTTTTTCCAATAATCCAGCAATATGAAGAAGGGTTGATTTTCCAGCACCAGAGGGGGCAACAAGTGCTACAAGTTCCCCGCGGTTAAGGATAAAATTCGCTTTATCTAAAATAATAAGAGGTTTATTACTTTCAAAAAAATGTCGCTCAATCTCTACAAGCTCTAAAATAGCTGTCATTATTCATACCTCAAAGCTTGTACAGGATCCAATTTAGCAGCACGCCATGCTGGAATGAGTGCAGCAAGGAATGACAAAAATAAAGCCATCACAGCAACCATGGCTGTCTCCTTCCACTCAATTTGCGCAGGCAATTTTGTTAAAAAATAAAGTTGAGGATTAAAAACATCAACATTAAATAACCAAGAGACAAAATCCTGAATATGATTGATATTTGCGCTCGCTATGACACCAAAAATTAAGCCCAATATGGTTCCAATAAATCCAATCATCATCCCTGTAACTATAAATATACGCATAATCGCACTTTGTTGTGTGCCCATGGTGCGCAAAATTGCAATATCATGGCTTTTATCTTTTACAAGCATAATCAGTCCTGAAATAATATTCAAAGCAGCAACAAGGACAATAAGAGAAAGAATGAAAAACATAACATTTCGTTCAATCTGTAAGGCTGAGAAAAAAGCCTGATTGCGCGTACGCCAATCAATTAAATAGACCTGTTGGCCAACAACTTTCTCTACGACTGGTTTTATTTGATCAACAGCATCAGGATTATTCAGAAATAATTCTAAAGATTGAACCTTATCTCCTAAATTAAAGAACATTTGTGCTTCATGGAGAGGCATAAAAACAAATATTGAATCATATTCAGACATACCAACTTCAAAAATAGCAGAGACTTTATAAGCCTTAACACGTGGTGTAACTCCAAAAGGAGTCGCATCACCATCTGGAGTAATGATACGAAGATAACGCCCAACGGTAAGCCCCAATTTTGTGGCCAAACCACTTCCAATTGCTACACCTTCCTCTTTATCAAATTGAGAAAGTGAACCTAATCTAACATTTTGGGATACTGTTTTAAGCTTCTCTAAATCTTGTTTGCGCATACCGCGAACTAACGCACCAGATCCTCCTTCAAATTCACCCTGAACAAGTGCTTGACCTTCAACAACAGGTAAAGAAAATTTCACACCATTCACAGATTCTAACGAAGAAATAAGCGTATTATAATCAGCAAAACCAGAATGAACTGCCTGGACAATAAGGTGCCCATTCATACCAAGAATACGATTGAGAAGCTCGGTGCGAAAACCATTCATCACGGCCATAACAACAACCAGAGCAAAAACCCCTAACATAATTCCAATGAGAGAAATGATAGAAATAACAGATGCAACGACATGTTTTTTATTGGGAATCATATAACGAAAAGCGATCATCCATTCATAAGATGAAAACCATTTATTGCTCAACCTTTTCATAAAATTGCCTATTAAATTACAGAAAATTGGCTGAGTACATTTTCAACCGTTAGAGATTTTTTAACACCCGTTTTTCGATCTTTAATTTCAACTTCATTTTGTGCAATGCTTTTAGGTCCAACAATTATTTGTGTTGGCAAGCCAATCAAATCCATTGTTGCAAATTTTGATCCAGGACGTTCATTGCTGTTATCTAATAACGGATCAAAACCAGCATGTCTTAATCCTTGGTAGAGCTTTTCACACGCATGACTACATTTTTCATCATCTGGTTTCATGTTGATGATACCAAAATCAAATGGTGCTATAGACTTTGGCCAAATAATACCATTTTCATCATGAGAAGCTTCAATAGCTGCCGCAACAAGGCGTGAAGGTCCAATACCATAAGATCCCATAGAGATTACATGCTCTTTTCCATCTTGTCCCATAACTTTTGCCCCCATTGGAGAAGAATATTTTGTGCCAAAGTGGAAAATATGCCCCACTTCAATGCCACGAGCTGAGAGGCGGTTATCATCAGAAACCTTAGTCCACTCTTCCTCACTGTGCATTTCTTCTGTTGCTGCATAAAAAGATGTCCACTGTTTAACAATATTCGCTAAAACAGCTTTATCACTAAAATCAATTGAACTGTCTGGAACAGTCAGTTCAAGAAATTGTTTATCACAAAATATAGCGCTCTCTCCCGTTTCAGCCAAAATAATAAATTCATGACTGAGTTCACCACCAATTGGGCCTGTATCAGCACGCATAGGAATTGCTCTTAAGCCAAGACGAGAAAAAGTGCGTAAATAAGCAATAAACATACGATTATAGGATGTTTGAGAACCTTCATAATCGAGATCAAAAGAATAAGCATCTTTCATTAAAAACTCTCGTGAGCGCATCACACCAAAACGTGGACGAATCTCATCGCGAAACTTCCATTGAATATGGTATAAATTGAGCGGAAGATCTTTATAAGAACGAATATAAGAACGGAAAATATCTGTTACCATCTCTTCGTTTGTGGGACCATAAAGTAGGTCACGCTTTTGTCGATCTTTAATACGGAGCATTTCTAAACCATAATCATCATATCGACCACTTTCACGCCAAAGATCCGCAGATTGAATTGTAGGCATTAATATCTCTATAGCACCCGCTCGTTCTTGCTCCTCACGAATAATTTTACAAACTTTATCAAGTACTTTTTTCCCCAAGGGAAGCCAAGAATAAATTCCTGATGTTTGTTGGCGAATCATACCCGCACGCAACATGAATCGATGAGAAACAATCTCTGCTTCCTTAGGATTCTCTTTTAAAATTGGAAGGAAATATTGAGAAAGACGCATTGAAACAAGTAACTCCTAATCAGACCCATTGAAACAGTTTAAATATAGTATATGCTTATCTATAGCTATATTCTGAATGCTTGCAAACATAACGATCAGATTGTCAAAAAATTTATGTGCTTTATTCCTTATTAAGCTTAGTTGGAGCAATATAATAATCTGACAATTCTCTTCTCTCTCTCTTTACTTCATTAAAAATGAAAATAAAGTAATACTAAAATGCTTTATTTTGATCGATGTAAAAAGACTGTACAGACAGGCTTTTTCTGCCAAATTTCATTAACGGCTGCTCTTACTGCACGTCGTATTGCTTCTCGAATAAGTTCATTATTTTTTCGTTTAATGCGTGGAATATTATAAAGTGTATTTCCCACAATATCTAAAAGAATATCTTTCAAATTCTCTCCCTTTCCATTATTCGCAGGTAGCCCGAGTGTGGTGAGACCAACCTCACCCAATAGCTCATGCTTGCTATTCATATGGAGAGAAACAGCAACGTGGCCAGCATAACTTAATTTGCGACGTTCATGAATCCCTAATTCATCCTCATCCCCAATAAGGCAACCATCTTTATAGATGCGACCAACAGGGGCTTGATCAACAACTCCTACTGGCTCTGGCGCAAGCCGTAGTACACTACCATTTCTAATCTCAGCAACGGTTTTAATACCTGCTTGCCGTGCTAAATCAGCCTGAGCAGCAAGATGCATTGCCTCACCGTGTACGGGAACAAGTATCTGTGGTTTTATCCAATCATACATCTGTAAAAGTTCTGAACGACGAGGATGACCTGAAACATGAACAAGAGAATCTTCATTCGTAATAACTTTAATTCCCATATCGATGAAACGATTTTGTATCTCAAGAATAGCTTTTTCATTTCCTGGAATACTTCGTGACGAATAAATAACCGTATCACCAACAGAAAGTGCAATATTTCTCATTCCACTACGTGATAGTTTTGCTAAAGCAGCACGCGACTCTCCTTGGCTACCGGTCACAACTAAAACAATATCTTTTCGCGGAATATAACCATAATCATCTTCTGTAACAAATGGGGCTAAGTCGTTCATATAACCAAGCTCTTGCGCAACCATAAGACTCCGCTTCAAAGAGCGCCCAATGACAAGAACCTTGCGCCCAACAGTTTCGGCCGCAAGAGCAATTGAACGTATTCGACCAACATTAGATGCAAAAGTAGCTATTGCAACACGCCCCTCAGCTTTCGAAAAAATTTCAGAGAGGCTTGTTTGAACCTGCTGTTCTGATGGCGTTATACCATCCCGACATGCATTCGTAGAATCACAAAGCAATGCTAAGACACCTTTATTACCTAAAGTGTGAAACCGTTTTTCATCCGTTACAGCTCCAAGTGAAGGTGTATGATCAATTTTCCAATCACCAGTGTGAATCACGGTACCTAAAGACGTTGTAATTGCTAAAGATACAGATTCTGGAATCGAATGGTTAACTGCAATAGATTCGATTGCAAAGGGCCCTACCTGAAAACAATCACCAGCTTGAAAAATATTGAGTGGAATTTTACAAGATTCAAAATCTGATTGCTTTTTACTCTCCAATAGTCCTGCTGTAAAAGGTGTACAGTAAAGTGGAACTTTAAGCTTTGGCCATAAATCAAGAACGGCACCATAATGATCTTCGTGAGCATGTGTCAAAATAAGACCACGTATATTATGTTTTTCACTTTCTAAAAAACGAATATCAGGTAAAATAAGATCTGCCCCCGGTAATTCAGAACCAGCAAAATTAACCCCCATATCAATAAGCAGCCATTCACGAAAATTTTGTGGACCAAAGCCGTAAGCAGCCAGATTCATCCCTATCTCACCTACCCCTCCTAAAGGTAAAAAAACAAATTCATTCTCATTGGCTGCAACCATAAATAACTCCTAAATGATTAAGATAATCTGATGGTGAAATAAAGTTCTATAAATTAATAACGGCCTGCAGTAGCAGAAGCAGCCAAACCAAAATGAACATCTCCAGCTGTTATAATGGCGTGCTGACCATTTTTTTGTTTTATGATGCAGTTAAAATCCCTATCAAGACCATCAAAAATACCTTCGATGCTTCTTTCACCATTAACCACTTTGATATGTTGCCCAAGATGAGCAGAAGAGGAAAGCCATTTTTCGCGGATTATCTCACTTCCTCCTGACTGTTTCCAAAGGAGATAATTTTTAGAAAAATACTCAGTCAAAACGGTAAATAACTGTCCTGCTTCAATATGCAAACCAATATTCTTTAAACTTGAAGTAGGATACGGCGCATCTTCGTAATAGTATTTGACATTCATTCCAATACCAATAACCAATGCATATTGTTGTGATGGCAATTTAAAAATCTCGAGCAAAACTCCAGAGCTTTTAGCTCCTCTTAACAAAATATCATTTGGCCATTTTAAGCCAATAATATTGTTCACTTGCTTTTCATCTTTTATAAACTGTTTTACTGCCTCTACCATACTTACTCCAGCAACAAAACCAAGCTGAGCAGCAGTTTGATGAACAATATCATCAATTAATAAAAGACTCGAATAAAGGTTTCCTTTCGGACTAAACCAAGCCCTCCCTCTTCTACCTCTTCCCTGAGTTTGCTCTTGCGCAACAACCCAGAGATACCCTTTATGACCAGCTTGCGCTTTTTGTTGTGCAATGCGATTTGTTGAATCAACACTTTCATACGATTCAACAACGTATCCTTGTTTTTGTGCAAAATCTGATAAGATATAAACCATATTCATTAAAACAATGCAGTAGCGGCTTTTTCTGCTAACTCAACGAACCAAGCTCCCAAAAGCGTATAGAATAAAATAAATAATGCTGAAAGACCAAGACAAAATTGAAGCTCATTCGATAAAATAATAAAATGGGCTTTTGCATCATCAAACCACATAATTTTAATGACTCGCAAATAATAAAAAGCTCCAACAACAGACGCTATCATCCCAACGACAGCAAGTGGAGTAAGGCCAGCATGAACAGCAGCAGAAAATGTATACCATTTCCCAAAAAAACCAGCCATGGGTGGTATACTTGCTAAAGAAAAAAGCTGTATCGTCATCACAACAGCCATAAACGGATTCGTTTTTACCAACCCTGAAAGATCATCAATATTCTCAACATTTCCAGCATTAGACCGCATTCCAAGAATAAAAGCAAATGAACCAAGCGTCATGCCAAGATAAATAGTCATATAAAGAATAACACTTTTTACTCCAAGCATATCTCCAGCAGCTAAACCAACAAGTGCATATCCCATATGACCGATTGATGAATAAGCCATTAAACGCTTAATATTGCTTTGGCCAATTGCAGCGAATGCACCAAGTATCATAGACGTAAGCGCCATGAACACCAAAATTTGCTGCCATGCAGGCATAGAGCCATCGGCACTCTCTAGTGGAAGAAAGGTCATAACAAGAACACGAATAATGAGTGCCATCGCGGCAACTTTAGGAGCACCAGCAAAAAATGCTGTAATCGGTGTTGGTGCTCCTTCATAAACATCGGGTGTCCACATATGAAAGGGAACTGCAGAAATTTTAAAAGCCAAACCAGCCAAAATGAAAACAATTCCAAAAATAGCCCCCAGTTGTAAGTTTTCACCTTTTAAAGCAATGGCAATTTCATGAAAACCAATTTGACCCGTAAAACCATAAAGCAAGGAAATACCATAAAGCAATAATCCTGAAGACAATGCTCCTAAAACAAAATATTTTATACCAGCTTCAGAAGATTTCACATCATCACGATTAATCGCAGCTAAAACATATAAAGCTAAGGATTGTAATTCTAAGCCCATATAAAGTGACAACATATTACCAGCTGAAATCATCAGCATCATGCCAAGAGTTGCTAAAAGAACAAGCACCGGAAACTCAAATATATTGAGATTTTGAGAACTGGCAAAACCAACAGACATAATAAGAGCAAAAAGTGCACCAATAAGCGTTAAAATTTTCATATAACGACCGAAAGAGTCAATAATCAGCGTATTGGTTTGAAATAAACCATTTTTCGAAAAAATAACAATGATAACAATGGTTGCAACAAGAAGAGCAATGGTCAGACCAGTCACAGTTAAAGAGGAGCGTGCATTGGAGTAAACACCAACTAAAAGCAATACGACTCCCCCTAATGCTATTAAAATTTCTGGAAAAATTAATACTAATTGAGTTATTATTTCAGTTTGCATGTGCATTCTTCCCTTATCTAGTGCAGTTTATTGATGAGGGCTTCTACGGAAGACGCCGTTGCTTTAAGAATAAGCGTTGGATAGATACCAAAAAATATTGTAAGAGCAACCATAGGATAAAGAATAAATTTCTCTCTTGAAGAAAGATCAATAAGGACTTTTAAATTCTCTTTATCCAAAGAACCAAAAACTACTCGCCGATAAAGATAAAGTGCATAGGCAGCCGATAAAATAACGCCGGTTGTAGCAAAAATAACAATCAACTTATTCACTTGAAAAACGCCTATTAACGTTAAAAATTCACCGAGAAACCCCGAACTGCCAGGTAAACCAATATTTGCCATAGTGAAAATTAAGAAAACAACGGCATATTTTGGCATGTTATTCACTAAACCACCAAAAGCTGCAATTTCGCGTGTATGCAAACGATCATAGATAACCCCAACACAAAGAAATAAAGCTGCTGAAACAATTCCATGCGAGAGCATCTGATAAATAGCCCCCTGGATACCTTGTTCATTTGCAGCAAAAATGCCCATCGTCACATATCCCATATGCGCTATTGAGGAATATGCAATGAGTTTTTTTATATCATCTTGAACAAGTGCAACCAGTGAAGTGTAAATAATAGCAATAAGCGATAAAGTAAAAACCAAAGGCGCAAAATCAGCTGAGGCAGTAGGAAACATTGGTAAAGAAAAACGAAGAAAACCATAGCCGCCTAACTTGAGTAATACACCGGCTAAAATAACCGAACCCGCCGTCGGTGCTTCTACGTGAGCATCAGGGAGCCATGTATGAACTGGCCACATCGGCATTTTAACCGCAAAAGAAGCAAAAAACGCAAGCCATAACCATATTTGCATATGGGCGGGAAATTGATAATTTAGTAAAGCTGGTATATCGAGTGTTCCAGTCTCCCAGTACATAGCCATCAGAGAAACCAACATAAGCACTGAACCAAGTAATGTGTATAAGAAAAACTTTATACTTGCATAAACACGACGTGCTCCACCCCAAACGCCTATAATAATAAACATTGGAATGAGGCTGCCTTCAAAAAAAACATAGAACAATATTGCATCAAGAGCACAAAAAACTCCAATGATCGCAACTTCAAGAAGAAGAAAAGCAATCATATAAGCTTTTAATCTATCTTTAACATTCTCCCAACTTGCTAAAATACAAAAAGGCAAAAGAAAAGCCGAAAGAACAACAAAAAGAATAGAAATACCATCAACCCCCATATGATAGCTAATTCCTCCCCCTAACCAATTGAACTTTTCAACCATTTGAAAATTCGGATTTGTGTAATCAAAACCTCCCCAAATAATTAAGGAAATAATAAAAACAAATACAGTCGTAAAAAACGCTACATTGCGTATATTATGCCGTGCTATCTCGCTATCATCTTTGATAAACAAAATCAGCAGCACACCAACAAGCGGCAAAAATGTAACTGTAGAAAGAATAGGCCAATCGGTCATCAGTTTACGCCCCCGATCATCATCCATGTGATCAGCAATGCAACACCGATAAGCATTGCAAATGCATAGTGGTAAAGATAGCCTGTTTGCATTCGAACTACTCTATTTGTAATATCAACAACACGCGCTGCAATAGCATTCGGACCCAGACCATCAATAATCTTACCATCCCCTACTTTCCAAAGAAAAAAACTAACTCTGAAAACAGAACGAACAAATAAAAAGTGATATAATTGATCAAAATACCACTTTTGATAAAGAAAACGATATACTCCCGGCATAGCTCCAGCTAACTTTTTTGGAAGAGAAGGAAAAGAAATATATAATAAATAGGCTAACATAAATCCAAGAACCATCGCTATAAATGGTGACCACTTTACCCAATTAGACACATGGTGGACATCATGAAGAATGTGATTGTGGCTGTTTGTAAATAATGCTTCCTTCCAAAAAGTATCATATAAATCACCAAAAAAGTAAGGTTGAAAAACGACACCAGCAAATATTGCCCCCGTAGATAAAACGAGAAGTGGAATCAACATAATCGGAGGCGATTCATGAACATGATGCATAACATCAACAGTCGCTCGTGGTTTACCGTGAAATGTCATAAACATAAGCCGCCATGAGTAAAAACTTGTTAATAAGGCAGCAAAAACAAGAAGATAGAAAGCATATCCTGAAGCAATATTATGTGAGGCAAAAGCAGACTCTATAATCGCATCCTTAGAGAAAAAACCAGCAGTCCCGAATAGGGTTCCTGGAACCCCAACACCTGTCAAGGCAATGGTCCCTATCATCATCATCCAATAAGTTACCTTTATGTGCTTGCGTAATCCACCCATTTTTCGCATATCTTGTTCATCAGATACCGCATGAATTACAGAGCCCGCACCAAGAAATAATAAGGCTTTAAAAAAAGCATGCGTAAAAAGATGAAAAACAGCTGCTCCATAAGCGCCAACACCAAGAGCAACAAACATATAACCAAGTTGTGAACATGTAGAATAAGCAATAACACGCTTAATATCATTTTGCACCAACCCGACAGTTGCTGCAAAAAACGCAGTCGTTGCTCCAACAATGACAATCATTGTTAAAGCAGTCGAAGAAAGTTCAAAAATTGGCGACATACGCGCAACCATAAAAACACCAGCTGTTACCATTGTTGCTGCATGAATAAGCGCTGATACAGGAGTTGGCCCCTCCATTGCATCAGGGAGCCATGTATGTAAAAGAAATTGTGCTGATTTTCCCATCGCACCAATAAACAATAAAAGACATGTAACAGTGATCGCTGTTTGTCCATTCAGTTGCCAACCTAAAAATATCATGTCTTGTGAGAAGTTCTTGTCTGCAGCTTTTGCAAAAATAGAGGCAAAATCAACCGATTGGAATAAAATAAAAATACTAAAAATTCCTAAGAGAAAACCAAAGTCTCCGACACGATTAACCACAAAAGCCTTCATTGCTGCCTTATTAGCAGAATCTCGCTGAAACCAAAAGCCAATGAGCAAATAAGAGGCAAGTCCCACCCCTTCCCATCCAAAAAACATCTGAATCAAGTTATTGGATGTCACCAACATAAGCATCATAAATGTAAATAAAGAAAGATAAGAAAAAAAACGGGACCTTGAAGGATCGTGATGCATATAACCAATTGAGTAAATATGGACTAATGCCGAAACACTGTTTACCACAACGAGCATCACAGCTGTTAATGTATCAATATGTAATGCCCAATCAAAACTTAGCCCCCCGACAGTGAGCCAATGTAATATTAAGACATCAACGACTGGAGCATGACCAAGTGCAATATTTAAAAAAGCTACCCATGAAAGTACAGCAACAATTACCATAAAACTGCATGTTATCAATTCATTAGCGCGATCTCCTATAGTTTTTCCACCCATAGCAGCAATTAAAAAGCCAAAAAGCGGAAGAAAGACGATCGTATAATACATCATTGGTTAGCCTTTCATTACATTAACATCTTCAACCGCAATAGAACCACGATTACGGAAGAAAACCACAAGAATTGCCAAACCAATTGCGGCTTCAGCAGCTGCTACTGTTAAGATAAATAAAGCAAATATCTGACCAACAAGATCATGAAGAAATGCTGAAAACGCAACAAAATTAAGATTAACCGAAAGCAGTATAAGCTCAATGGACATCAAAATAATAATCACATTCTTTCTGTTGAGAAAAATGCCAGCAATACCGATTGTAAACATCAAAGCAGAAACAATGAGATAATGCGTAATATCAATGTGCATAGCCCCCCCTTAAATGCCTTTGCTTGATTCAACTTTTTTGATTTCAATTGCATTTTCTACTGTTCTAGAAACTTGTACTGCAATAGATTGTCGCTTAACATTAAGCTTATGACGAAGTGTCAAAACAATAGCACCAATCATTGCAGTCAATAAAATTATTCCAGCAATTTGAAAATAGAAAACATAATCCGTATAAAGTATATCGCCTAATGCCTGTGTATTCGTTCGCTGTAATAAGTCTGGCATTGGTTGCAGAACATGTGTTCTAAGAACTGGAGAAAAATGGCTGCCAACAAAAGTAATAATCAATTCTATAGCAACAATACCCCCAACAAGAGTTCCAATAGGGGCGTATCGAAGTGCACCACTCTTTAATTCAGCAAAATCAACATCAAGCATCATAACAACAAATAAAAATAAAACAGCGACAGCTCCAACATAAACAACAAGCAGAATAAGCCCCAAAAATTCTGCTCCTACGAGCAAAAATAAGGCTGCAGCATTAAAAAATGCCAATATTAAAAACAAAACGGAATGCACAGGATTGCGTGCTGTAATGACAACTACCGCACTCGCAAGCATAATAAAAGCAAAAAAATAGAAAAATGCCGCCGCTAGATCTGTTAGCATAGGCTTCTCCTCAACTAAAAAAACAATTGGTACGATACTTCATACCAGATTACAACTTATCGGAAAAATTATCCGACACCTCATTCAAGAATACACTTAACGATAGGGTGCATCCATCAATATATTTTGAGAAATTTCTCGCTCCCAGCGGTCTCCATTCATTAAAAGCTTCTCTTTATCATAATAAAGTTCTTCACGCGTTTCTGTTGCAAATTCAAAATTTGGTCCTTCTACAATAGCTTCAACTGGGCAAGCTTCTTGACAAAAGCCGCAGTAAATACATTTAACCATATCTATATCATAACGAACAGTTCTGCGTGTACCATCATTGCGCCGCGGTCCGGCTTCAATTGTAATAGCCTGTGCAGGGCAAATGGCTTCACATAACTTACAAGCAATACACCGTTCTTCACCATTTGGATAGCGACGCAGCGCATGTTCACCACGGAAACGCCCAGAAACAAACCCCTTCTCATAAGGATAATTAATTGTAGGCTTTGGTGCAAAAAATTGACGCATTGCTAAGAAGAAAGCACTCACAAATTCCAATAAAAGGAGTGACTTTGCTGCCTGAAGAAAACCTGACACCGTGAAACCTCCTCTTAAACAAAACCAGTATACTGTAAAAAAGCAGCAGTTATTACAACCATTGCCAATGAAAGGGGAAGAAAAACCTTCCAACCAAGCCGCATGAGCTGATCATAGCGATAACGCGGAACAACTGCTTTAACCATAGCAAACCAAAAAAATACAAAACAAACTTTTAGAACAAACCAAATGATACCAGGAATCCAATTAAGCCACCAAACATCCAAGGGCGGCAACCAACCACCTAAAAATAAAATAGTTGTTAATGCGCACATTAACACAATAGCGACATACTCACCAAGAAAGAAGAGCATATAAGGTGTTGAAGAATATTCAACCATGTGACCAGCAACAAGTTCAGATTCTGCCTCCACTAAATCAAAAGGAGGACGATTTGTCTCAGCAAGTGCGGAAATAAAAAATACAATAAACATGGGAAAAAGAACGAGCCAATTCCAATCAAGAAAACTAGTAAAAGGAAGACCAAGAGCTGTACCAAGTCCATAACTTTGTTTATGAACAATCGTTGTGAGATCCAATGAACCACTTACTAAAATGACAGTTACAAGTACAAATCCAATGGAAACCTCATAAGAAACCATCTGTGCAGCTGAACGAAGAGCCCCTAAAAAAGGATATTTTGAATTTGACGCCCATCCTCCCATAATAACGCCATAAACTTCAAGAGATGAAATAGCTAAGATGTAAAGCAAACCGACATTAATATGGGCAACTGCCCACCCTTCATTGACCGGAATAACAGCCCAAGCTGATAAAGCAAGCGTAGCAGAAACAAAAGGCGCCAAAAGGAAAACACCCTTATTAGCACCAGCTGGAATAATAGGCTCTTTAACAACAAATTTAATTAAATCCGCAAAAGACTGTAATAATCCCCACGGACCAACAACGTTCGGACCACGCCGCAATTGCACTGCCGCCCAAATCTTTCTATCTGCGTAAAGAAGATAAGCAACCAAAACCAAGAGAACAACTAAAAGCAGAAGTGTTTTTCCAACTATAACGAGTAATGGCAATAACCAAGTCATAAAGAAATCGTACATTATTATTCCTTTTTCTCTGTCCTTACTCTATAACTTGCGTGACACGACTCTTTGCGAGAGAAGAACATTCAGCCATAACTGCAGAAGCGCGTGCTATCGGATTTGTCAAATAGAAGTCTTTAATCATAGAAGTAAAGACTTGCCTCTCCAGAGCAACCATTTGTGAACCAAGCGCTTTAAGATTACCTATATCAGAAGGCACTATATCATCAATGGCACAAAGATGTGGATAATCATTAAACAAGCTCTCTCTTAACTGATAAAGCGAATCAAAAGGAAGTTTTTGTCCTAAAACATCTGATAAAGCACGTAAAATAGCCCAATCTTCTTTTGCTTCTCCGGGAGCAAAACCAGCACGATTTGTCATTTGAACACGCCCTTCTGTATTCACATAAAGCCCCGATTTTTCAGTGTAAGCCGATGCTGGCAAAATAACATCAGCAGCATGGGCACCATTATCACCATGGCTACCAATATAAATTATAAAGGATTTAGTCTTGCCTAACTCTACTTCATCAGCCCCAAGCAAAAATAAAACCTCACAAGTTTTAAGAATATTTTCAACCCCAAACTTAGAAGTAAAACCGATATCTAACCCTCCCACGGTTGACGCTGTATTGTGAAGAACACCAAATCCATTCCATTCTTCACTAAGGGCTCCAATACTATCAGCTAGTTTTGCAAGACTTTTTAAAACAGACAAACCATCTTTACCCGAAAGCGCTCCCTCCCCAATAAGAATAAGGGGCCTCCTCGCTTCTTTTAACATATTTAAGAATGCATCCTCTCCACGAATAAGTGCACTCAATGCGTCAGTACCAGCTCCAAGATAAGCGTACGGATAACGTAGGTCGGCCTTCTCACCAATTAATGCAATGGGGAACTGTCCCATCCGTTGACGTTTTAAAATGCGTGCATTTAAAACAGCAGCTTCATGGCGGGGATTAGACCCTACGATAAGCAATGCATCAGCCTGTTCAATTCCTGCAATCGTTGGATTAAAAATATAACTCGAACGCCCAAACTCAGGGGATAAAGCCGTCCCTCTTTGACGACAATCAAAGATCTGTGAATCCAACGAAATCAGTAATTTTTTAAGCGCATACATTTCCTCAACAGACGCAAGATCTCCTGCAATTGCCCCAATTTTTTCTGGTGAAGCTTTAGAGATCACCATTTTAATTTTTTCAAAAGCCTCTACCCAACTTACAGATTGAAGCTTTCCATCTTTACGTACATATGGCCTATCAAGCCGCTGAGTGCGCAACCCATCCCATATAAAACGTGTCTTATCAGAAATCCATTCCTCATTTACATCTTCATTCGTACGCGGCATAATCCGCATAACTTCACGACCGCGGCTATCAATACGGATCGCACTACCAAGCGCATCCATTACATCAATCGATTCCGTTTTAATCAACTCCCAGGGACGTGCGTGAAATGCATAAGGTTTTGAAGTTAAAGCCCCTACTGGACAAAGATCAATAACATTTCCCTGCAATTCAGATGTCATTGCTTTTTCAAGATATGTCGTAATTTCAGCGCCTTCACCACGACCTATCAAACCAAGCTCAGAAATACCTGCAACTTCCGTCGTAAAACGAACACAACGCGTGCAATGAATACACCGCGTCATAACAGTTTTCACAAGTGGCCCAATATATTTATCTTCTACAGCACGCTTATTTTCTGTATAACGAGAACAGTCACGTCCGTAGAACATTGCTTGATCTTGAAGATCACATTCCCCCCCTTGATCACACACAGGACAATCCAAAGGATGATTGATGAGGAGAAATTCCATCACACCTTCACGTGCTTTTTTTACCATCTCTGTGTTGGTAAAAATTTCTGGCGCTTCACCATTAGGCCCTAATCGCAAATCGCGAACTCCCATAGCACAAGAAGCCTGAGGTTTTGGAGGGCCACCTTTGACCTCAACCAAACACATGCGACAATTTCCAGCAATTGATAAAGATTCATGAAAACAAAAACGTGGTACTTCAGCACCTGCCGCTTCAGCAGCTTGAAGCAACGTGTAGTAATCAGGAACTTCAATTTCTTTACCATCAACTTTGATATTTATCATCACTCATCCAGCCTGCGGATAATCCACTTAAAACTTGCATTCTGTTACTCTTAAAGACAAAATCCTCTATCCAATTGCTTCCAAAGCAATATTTTTTCTTTGGACAACATTTCGTGTATAATCATCAATTCTACGCTCAATTTCTGGACGAAAATTACGTATCAATCCCTGTATAGGCCATGCTGCTGCATCACCAAGTGCGCAAATAGTATGCCCCTCAACTTGTTTAGAGACTTCAAACAGAAGATCAATCTCGCGTTTTTGTGCTCTTCCCTCAACCATACGCCCTAAAAGACGCATCATCCAACCCGTACCTTCACGACATGGCGTACATTGACCACAGCTTTCATGCTTAAAAAAAGCCGCTATACGCCAAATTGCCTTGATAATATCAGTCGACTTATCCATCACAATCATACCACCTGTCCCAAAAGAAGATCCGACATCTCGCATCCCATCAAAATCCATGATTGCATCAATCATATCTTCACCACGAACAACTGGGCAAGAAGCTCCACCTGGAATAACTGCTAAAAGATTATTCCATCCGCCACGAATACCAGCTGTATGTTTTTCAATTAATTCCCGAAAAGAAACACCTAGAGCTTCTTCAAACGTACAAGGAGCATTAACATGCCCAGAAACCATGAATAATTTCGTTCCGACATTATTTGCACGCCCAATCGATGAAAACCATGAAGCACCACGACGCAAGATTGTTGGAACAACAGCTATAGATTCTACATTATTGACTGTTGTTGGACATCCATAAATTCCCATATTTGCGGGGAATGGTGGTTTAAGTCGAGGTTGCCCTTTTTTCCCCTCAAGGCTTTCAAGAAGAGCTGTTTCTTCACCACAAATATAAGCACCGGCTCCATGATGAATAACAATATCGCACACATGTCCATATTTCGTTTTTTTGCCAAGTAAGCCCGAATCATAACATTCATCAACGGCAAATTGAAGTGCTTCACGCTCTCGAATATATTCACCACGAATATAGATAAAAGCAACATTCGCTCCCATAGCAAAAGTAGCAAGTACACATCCTTCAATTAAAGTATGAGGATCATGCCGTAAGATATCGCGGTCTTTACATGTCCCAGGCTCTGATTCATCTGCATTTACAACCAAATAATGAGGACGACCATCACTCTGTTTTGGCATAAAGGACCATTTCATTCCCGTCGGAAAACCAGCACCACCACGCCCACGCAAACCCGAGGACTTGATCTCATTAATGATCCAATCACGGCCTTTTTCTATAATTTCCTTGGTACTATCCCAATGCCCACGCGATATTGCACCTTTTAATGACTTGTCTTTTAAACCATAAAGATTGGTGAAAATGCGATCTTTATCAGCCAGCATACCCCACCTTTTTTTCTCTTGCCCATAGCATTCTTAATTTTTCCTCAAATGCAATCCTTAAATATTTTTTCAAAAACTCTTACCTTCTCGTCAAATATTGCTGCGATGGATAAAATAATAAAACGCCTTTTTAAAAAATGCTTACTACTCTCCCACTTCTTCCTTATTCCTTTTTCTTTGAAGACTTAAGGAACGTCTTTTCCTTTTCATCAATAAGTGAAGTTAAACCGCTAATCGGCTCCGATGATTTACGACTGTTTTGCGGACCAACCGCTATCTCAGACCCTTTACCGGCTTCAAATGCATCAATAATTTCTTCGAGACGCTTAGCCGTAAGATCCTCATAAGTATCTTTAAAAATCATAACCATAGGAGCATTGACACAAGCGCCAAGACATTCCACTTCTTCCCATGATAATGTTCCATCCGGATTGGTAACAAAAGGCTCATGATGAATTTTTTTCTGACACACTTTAATTAATTCACCAGATCCACGTAACATACAAGGAGTCGTACCACAAACTTGAATATGCGCCTTTTTTCCAACTGGTTTGAGTTGAAACTGAGTATAAAAAGTCGCAACCTCTAAAACACGAATGTAAGCCATGGAAAGAATCTGAGCAATATGCTCAATCGCAGCACGTGTCACCCAACCATCTTGCTCTTGAGCACGCATAAGTAATGGAATTACAGCAGACTGCTCACGCCCTATAGGATATTTTTTTATAGTATTTTTCACCCATATCTGATTTTCTTTTGTAAAAGAAAACTCTGCAGGTTGGTAAATATCATCTGCAAGACGACGCACGGACATTAGCGATCAACCTCTCCAAAAACAATATCAATTGAGCCTAAAATAGCTGGAGCATCCGCCAACAAATGACCTCGGGTTAAAAAATCCATAGCTTGAAGATGAGCAAAACCAGGAGCACGTAATTTAACACGATAAGGCTTATTCGTTCCGTCAGAAACAATATAAACTCCAAATTCACCCTTCGGAGCTTCTACAGCAACATATACCTCTCCAGGAGGTGTATGAAAACCTTCCGTATACAGTTTAAAATGATGAATAAGTGCCTCCATGGAACTTTTCATTTCGCACCGCTTTGGTGGCACTATTTTACGATCTAAACTCGAGACTGGTTCATTTTTTTCCGTACTAAGCAAACGATCCACGCATTGGCGCATAATTTTTGCTGATTGACGCATTTCTTCCATACGAATGAGGTAGCGATCGTAGCAATCACTGTTCTTACCTACAGGAATATCAAATTCCATTTCATCATAACATTCATAAGGTTGGCTTTTACGCAAATCCCACGGCACACCGGCGCCACGAATCATGACTCCAGAAAAACCACGTGCCCAAGCTTCATCAATACTTACTATACCAATATCCACATTACGCTGCTTAAAAATTCGATTTGGCGTTATAAGCGCATCAAGTTTACCAAGAGCAATAAGAAATGGATCAATAAAATTACCGATATCCTCAATTAAAGATTCCGGTAAGTCTTGATGCACACCCCCAGGACGAAAATAATTTGCATGAAGACGTGCGCCACACGCACGCTCATAAAAAACCATCAATCTTTCACGTTGCTCGAACCCCCAAAGAGGTGGTGTCAAAGCACCAACATCCATTGCCTGTGTTGTTACATTAAGCAAATGATTAAGAATGCGCCCAATTTCAGAAAACAAAACACGTATTAACTGCCCACGTTTAGGAACCTCAACACCTAATAATTTTTCAATAGCCAGCACAAAAGCATGCTCCTGATTCATAGGAGCAACATAATCTAAACGATCTAAATAAGGACAAGCTTGAAGATAAGTTTTTGTTTCCATTAATTTTTCGGTACCGCGATGCAATAATCCAATATGTGGATCTACACGCTCAACAACTTCACCATCCAATTCCAGAACCATGCGTAAAACCCCATGCGCTGCAGGATGTTGTGGTCCAAAATTGATATTAAAGTTCCGAACATTGACCTCAGTCACTATAAACCCCTTGTTTTTCTAAAAAGCCTCATATAAAATATTAATGAGAAACCATTATCATAATGAAAACATTTAATTATTTAAAAAGTCTATCACTCTAATCTCAAGCCCTACAAGGTCCAATATCACTTTTTGACATCTGCTTTATCATCATGTGGGAAAATATACTCTCTTCCTTCCCAAGGGGAAAGAAAGTCAAAACTGCGCATTTCTTGTCGCAAAACAACAGGTTCATAAACCACCCTCTTTGTTTCATTATCATAACGACATTCAACAAACCCTGTTACAGGAAAATCTTTACGTAAAGGATACCCTTCGAATCCATAGTCGGTTAAAATTCGCCTTAAATCTGGATGCCCTGAAAATAAAACTCCATACATATCATATGTTTCACGCTCATACCACTCTGCCCCAGGATAAACCGCACAAGCAGAAGCAACAGGAGTATTTTCATCAGTACGTACTTTAACACGCAAGCGCAAATTCTTACGAGGAGATAAGAGTTGGTAAGAGACATCAAAACGCTTATCACGAAACGGATAATCAACACCACTAATGTCTGTAATATTAACAAACTGACAGCGAGAATCATCACGAACAAACATTAAAACGTCTGTAATTGCATCAAGACGGGATACAATAGTCAACTCACCAAATGCAAGAATGGTTTCTTCAAGCTTATTTCCTAATTTGTCTTTCAAATAGGTAGCAAGTTCAACCAGTGATTCATCCACCATGACAATAATGCCTTCTATCGCTCTATGGAACCAGTACGCCGGATTTTTTTCTGCAACAATAATATACCGTATAGTAATGCCTCCGCTGTAGGAGGACACCCTGGAACATAAATATCCACAGGAACAATACGATCGCAGCCACGTACAACTGAATAAGAATAATGGTAATATCCCCCACCGTTTGCACATGACCCCATAGAAATCACATAACGCGGCTCTGGCATCTGATCATACACTTTTCTTAAAGCAGGTGCCATCTTATTTGTTAGAGTGCCCGCTACTACCATGACATCTGATTGACGGGGTGAAGCACGTGGCGCATAGCCAAAACGCTCATTATCATAGTGAGGCATTGAACACTGCATCATCTCGACAGCACAACAAGCCAAACCAAAACTCATCCACATTAAAGAACCGGTACGCGCCCAAGTAATTAGAGCATCTGCCGAAGTAACTAAAAAACCTTTATCTGATAATTCAGCATTAATATCACGGAAGAAACTGTCGTCAGATCCCACCAATTTTTCCCCATTCGGACCAACTAACCCTTTTTCTTGTGGAGCAGTAATAGTTGAATTGTTAGATATTAATCCCATTCAAGAGCTCCTTTTCTCCACTCATACATAAATCCGATAGTCAAAAGTGCTAAAAATACAATCATCGACCAAAAGCCGAACACACCTACCGAGCTAAATGAAACGGCCCAAGGAAAAAGAAAAGCAACTTCAAGATCAAAAACAATAAACAAAATTGATACTAAATAAAAACGAATATCAAACTTCATGCGCGCATCATCAAACGAATTAAACCCGCATTCATAAGCTGATAACTTTTCGGGATCGGGGGAACGATAAGCCACTATATAAGGCATAATTAAAAGCCCCCCCGCAATAACTGCCGAAACAATAATAAAGATCAAAACCGGTAAATAAGAACTCAGTAAATGAGTCATAATCCTCTTCCACCTTAATGAAATGATCTGGGATTAACGCAATCACTCCACATTGTTAAATCAAATAGATAAATTATAAACTGCTCTGTTAACTCCGCTCGCACTGTTTCAAGAACACAATAAAGCAATGCTTTTCTTATTAACATAGGTAACGCAGAGCAAAGAAAGACGCAAGCCCTATTCTTATAAACCACATAAAAAGGAGGAAAATCTGTATTCTAAAAAACATACTAAAGCTAACACTCTAGATACTATATCCCGCGCATATAAAATGCTCACGCTTAAAAAACAAAAATTCTATGAATAAATTGCGAAATGGCGCGAGTGACGGGGCTCGAACCCGCGACCTCCGGCGTGACAGGCCAGCACTCTAACCAACTGAGCTACACCCGCGCAATTCTTTCTAACCAATTTATTATTGGCATAAGCGGTCGTGTAAGGGGTTCATCCGTTTATGTCAAGAAGGCTTATGCATTTTTTCAAAAAAATCATCAAACATTATCTTTATTCTTGCGTTTGGAAAAATTTTTCCTTAAAGATTGCCTATTCAATTGCTAATCATTGCATCGGGCGATTAGCTCAGCTGGTAGAGCGCCTCGTTTACACCGAGGATGTCGGGAGTTCGAGTCTCTCATCGCCCACCATTTAGCTTTATTTTATCAATAACCTATTGATTTTATATATCTTTTTCAAGGTGCGGGATAAATAAAGGTTAGGGAATAGCATTTTTTGACATTTTTCCGCAACAGAGAATTTTCCTCTCTTTTCGCTTCGCTAATTACTTCTAATAATTGTTTGAATGCTTCGAAAGCTTCTCGTGAAAAAACATTTAAAATTCTCATAAACATCCCAACAATTTTACGACTCAATGGATCCCAAGGCTTTATTGTAAAATAACTTACAAAAAGAATCAGCTTCTTTTCTTAAAAGGGATCGCTGTTTCTTGATCTAAAGCATAGAGTTCAATAATTTTTTTCCATCCTAACTATAAGCTTTTTATCAATCTCTACAAGAAAACAAAATATGCTTTAAGCTATAAAATGAAAAAGGAGTTTTAGAATAAATGTAGCCTGCGATTCGTGATCTGTTTAAAGGCATAAGTAGTAGAAACATAAAAAATGATAAATATAATATCATAAGCACAATCATGTGTGCGCTAAAGCCACACTTTAGCTGCTTTACTCTAAACGGTTAAGGAAAAATTAATGATTTTTTAGCCCAGAGTTATGTAGTAGTTGTGGATTTTATAATAATACAACATTGTTTTCGATAACCTCAATGTAAAAGGAGATCTAAACCTAACCCAAAAAAAGAAAACCATTTCGAGAAAAAGAATAAACTTGCTCAAGAAGCGCTACTGTCTTAGTCAATAATAGCATTTTAAAGCTCTGTTATAATATCGTATCTATCTTTCATTTCTTCGGTGTGAAATTATTCATATTATAATGAAGCTAAAATTAAGCAAAATTTTAAGGATTCAAAGGATTAAAAGTTATTTTTAATAACGCTTCAACCAGTTTTATTAAAAATGCCTAAAAGCACATTTAAATGATTGACCTTTTGCGAGAACTTTGTAAAAAAGCATATTCAGTTTGGAGGGGTGGCCGAGCGGTTTAAGGCACCGGTCTTGAAAACCGGCGTGCAGGAGACTGTACCGTGGGTTCGAATCCCACCCCCTCCGCCACAGCACTTTTATCGTGCTATAACTTATTGATTTTATATGTGTTTTTTTAAGGTGCGGGATAAGTAAACAAAGGTTCGGGAATAGGATTTTCAAACTTGCTGTTCCAAAACGCATTCTTTTTTACTAATTTTCTCTAGTTGTAGTTTGACAGTAGGTTTTGCATAATTTGACAGCAGGTTTTGCATCAATTTATTTTTTTTCAAAGAGTTTTAAAGGGGGTCTCAAAGGGTCTTCAAAGACCTTTCAAAGCTTTCTCTCATTTTTACCATGAAAACGCTCTTTTTTCTGATTTTTGGTAATTTTCGCAATTTTAGGTGTCAAAATCTATTTTGGCAAAACGCGCTTTTAATGCTAAATTTTATGCATAAAAATAACAAATTATCACCTATTCCTAACTAATCCCACCTCTTCTCACTTACTGCAAAACCTACTGTCAAACTACAGGTGAGGGATGCGTGGATAAAAGTGAGGGAATAGGATTTTCAAACTTGCTTTTCCAAAACGCATTCTTTTTTACTAACTTTCTCTAGTATTTACTAATTTTCTCTAGTAATTTTTTGAATGCTTCTAAATCTTCTTGTGAACGAACATCTAAAACTCTAACAAACATACCAACAATTTCACAACTCAATGGATTACAAGGCTTTATTGTAAAATAACTTACAAAAAGAATCAGCTTCTTTTATTATAAGAGATCTGCTGTCTCTTGATCTAAAACATAGAGTTCCATAATCTTTTCTTCGCAATAGTTTATCAGTCTTCTCAGAAACAACTAAATTCCGTATCAGATATCTGTTACATTATTCTGGATAAAGGAATATATCCTTATTAATTCCATATTCTTTTTCTTTATCCACATGACGTGATAAAAAATGTTTTCTACTTTACTCCTCATTTATATCATGCTTCGATACGGAGAGATTTTTCATTTTCAGTGTAATTTTAAGCTTAATAATAATTAAAGGGGGCTTCCTAAAAATGAATGATGAAAAAAACATAAAAGAAAATCCTCAGAAAAAACTGCAACGCGGACTCGACAACCGCCATGTGCAGCTTATCGCTATTGGTGGTGCCATTGGAACAGGACTCTTCATGGGATCAGGAAAAACAATCAGCGTAGCAGGCCCTTCAATCCTACTCGTTTACGCTATTACCGGTTGCGCCTTATACCTCGTAATGCGCGCTATGGGAGAATTATTACTTTCTAACTCACAGTACCGATCTCTTGTAGACTTTGCAACCGATCTGCTAGGACCAGGAACTGCTTTTTTTATTGGCTGGAGCTATTGGTTGAGTTGGGTTGTAACCGGAGCCGCAGATATTATAGCGATCATCACTTATATGCACTTTTGGTGGCCAACACTCAACCCATGGATTATTGTTTTCACGTGCGTTATTTTCTTTCTAAGCTTTAACCTTCTTGCCGTAAAATTATTTGGTGAACTTGAGTTTTGGTTTGGTCTTATTAAAGTCGTAGCAATTATAGCATTAATCATTGTTGGATTTTATATGATCGCTACTGGCTTTACCTCTCCAAACGGTACCGTTGCCTCTCTTAGCCACGTATGGAACGACGGAAATATCTTTCCTCGAGGAATTACAGGTTTTTTTGCTGGTTTTCAAATTGCCATTTTTGCTTTTGTTGGTATAGAAATTTCTGGAACGACTGTAGCTGAAGTGAAAGAGCCTAAAAAAGTTCTACCAAAAGCAATTAACTCAATACCTATTCGTATTGTACTCTTTTATATCTTTTCTCTTCTTGTGATTATGTCAGTCACACCTTGGGACCAAGTGAAGCCAGATAAAAGCCCCTTTGTCGCAATGTTTTGCCTTGCTGGCATTCCAATAGCTGCTGGCTTAGTAAATTTTGTTGTTCTCACATCAGCTGCTTCTTCAGCAAATAGTGGTATTTTTTCTACCAGCCGCTTGATATATGGTCTTGCAACACAAAAAGGAGCTCCTAAACTTTTAGGAAAACTTTCTGGCAACCGCGTTCCAGCTAACGCTCTATTCTTTTCTTTCTTGTGTATTTTATTAGGGTATACAGTTGCATCGCTGTCTCCAAGCATCATAAGTGCTTTTACAATTGTCTCCAGTATTTCAGCAATTGCATTTATATTCGTATGGTCTGTGATTTTGATCAGCTATATCGTTTACCGACGCAATCGTCCCCACCTACATGCTGAATCCATCTACAAAATGCCAGGGGGCGTTATCATGTGTTGGGTTGTTTTAGTCTTCTTTGCTTTCATTCTCTTTTTGTTAACATTAGAATCTGATACCCTAATAGCGTTAAAATATACTCTATTATGGTTTATTTTATTAGGCATAACGTATTTGACATTTGTAAGGAAAAACTCAACTAAAAGATAACACATAAAGTTTGTACATAAAAAACATCTTTAAAAGGGTTACAAAAGTTACCCCTTTTTATGCATAAAATATGCGAACTCTTAGTTCCATATAAACTTCAATTACGCTCTTTATCAACCAAAGCATTAGATTTTATCCAAGGCATCATAGAACGGAGTTTTTTGCCAACTTCTTCAATAGGATGACTGCCATTTAGACGCCGCATACCTTTAAAGTGAGCTGCACCAGCTTTGTATTCTTGAAGCCAATTTGATGTAAATTTACCCGTCTGAATATCCTTCAAAATACGTTTCATTTCTGCTCTCGTTTCATCCGTGATCACGCGTGGACCAGACATATATTCACCCCACTCAGCTGTATTAGAAATCGAATAATTCATATTTGCAATACCGCCTTCATACATGAGATCAACAATCAATTTAACCTCATGTAAACACTCAAAATAAGCCATTTCCGGCGCATAACCTGCTTCTGTTAGTGTTTCATAACCTGCCCGAATAAGCTCAACAAGACCACCACAGAGAACAGCTTGTTCACCAAAAAGATCAGTCTCGCACTCTTCTTTAAATGTTGTTTCAATCACTCCAGCACGTCCGCCACCAAGACCACACGCATAAGATAATGCTACTTCATGTGCCTGCCCTGAAGCATTTTGTGCAATTGCAATTAAACAAGGAACTCCGCGACCACGTTGATATTCATTACGCACTGTATGGCCTGGACCTTTAGGAGCAATCATCACAACATCAACTGTTTTTTTAGGTTCAATTAAACCGAAATGAATACTCAAGCCATGCGCAAAAGCTATCACTGCGCCATCACGTAAATGATCATGAATATGCTCTTTATAAATATCAGCTTGCAATTCATCTGGTGTCGCCACCATAATAAGATCTGCCCATTTTGCTACTTCAGCAACACCACTAACCTCAAAGCCATCTACCGTAGCCTTCTTAGCTGTTGGCGATCCTGCACGCAAAGCAATTTGTACATTTTGAACACCGGAATCTTTCAGATTTAAAGCATGCGCACGTCCTTGTGAACCATAACCAACAATGGCTACTTTTTTTCCTTTTATCAAATCAACATTTGCATCACGATCATAATAAACACGCATAAAAAACTTCCTTCTCTCTCTATGTAAAATAAATTTCAGCTTATTTTTATTGAATAAAAAGTAAAAAATTAATTTAAGTGCTTCACACACTATAAATAACAAATACACCGCTTATAATAACAAAGCAATTGAGCAATCTTTTTACATTTATACATTGCATACAAAAATATAATTCAAAAACCTTTCAAAAAAATATCCGGATTACCAAATACAATTTAAATAATATTCTACAAAAACGATATATTATACAAAATAATACTTATAAAAAGACATACATCTTCTAAGATTCACTTCTTCTTCTGCATAAGAAAGCATTGTATCTTTAAAATTAAAGAAAAACCAGACGGATTTTAGCATGAACCAAACCAAAATGGATAGCAAGAAAAATTATAAATAGGGGGTACTGTTTTTATAATTGAGTGCAAAAAATTTATTTATTCCTCTCTCATGATAAAAAACACTTTATACAGCCCTCAATTTCGACACCCCTGTCGTATGTGATATCTCGTATTTTGATTGAACAAATTTATAATTAAAGAAAAACATCAAAGTACTCAACATAGTAAAATTTTATCAAACATTCATCTTAAAAAAACTCCCGAGCAAGTACTGGTTAAAAGTAACAAAACCTACATCATTCATCGTAATAAGCCTTAGTAATCCATTACCCCCATAAATCTAAAAATTTTTTTTTCTAAAAATATTCCATTGAACTTAATAGAAATCTCGTATTTTAAATGAAGCTTACTAATGACTTTCAGCTTCTCATCAGTAAGTTTCACCGAAGCTATAAATTTAACATAGCCTTTTTCTTCACAGGCTCATATGGATAAAACTCATTACTAATTATGTTAAGAAACAGACATTCACAATATTGAGTGTAAAAGTTCTTTTTCTATCGTAATATATGCAGCAAAAATATAATCTAATTATGAAAAAGAGGTAATGTTTCAGCTGTACACCACATCGGTAAAAACTTTACTCCTCACATACTAAAGATAAGCAATAATAATCTGGCAGCTACAGATTAGTATATTATATTTTCACAGTCATCGAAATGTAAAAATTTTGATCCGCAAAAGTGCACGATAAATACTGATCTTTCGGTATTTATTTTTCATAAAAATTTACATGATAATATGTTCTAAGCTTTAGACAAACTATGTTGTAAACTCGTACAAGAATCTTATCTGATATCATTCATCTACGTCTACAGCTTCGCACTTTTATTCTTTGCCTTATTGAAGATTAGTAGAGCTAGTTTGATTATGACTGAAATCCATAATATACACTGTAAATACTTTATAAAAATTTTATTCTTTAGCTCTCCTGAATATTATAATACAAAATTCATTATGCATCACTGCCTTTATGTTTACGAAGGTAAAAACCGGTACCACCATTCCTATTGATCAGCTCATAATGTTACCGACTGCCCTTACACTTAGACAATGTGTATAAGAAACATTTTCGATCCTTTCTTAAATGATTTTTATTCATAGGTTGATCCATCTTTTAATGCGCAAAAACAAACAGTTTTTGTTGATTCATCATAAACGAGTTTGAAATATGTAAAATACTGTATTCGTGATTTAAACTTAAATTGCAAAAACAATTAATTATCATAAAAAATTAATGTTTTATATAAAAGGTTGTACAAGAGGATTTGATGAAACATCTTCATAACTGGTAGCATGAACAGAAAAGCATTCAATACACTGAAAAATAGACAACACCAACTAACCATATCGGTAATAGATTTCTGTTGCTACCATAATGCGTACCACAAACGCTGTTACTTATCTAACTATATGCCAAATTACTTTTTTAAAACGAACGAACAGAAGTTGATAAAAGAGCATTCTTCTAATTGGATAGAGAGAAAAAGATCACACCAATAATTGAATAAAACGCTGAACAGTTTCACGCATTCCATACTCTAACGCATCAGCAATAAGCCCATGACCAATAGAAACTTCATCAAGCCAAGGAATACGATTAATAAGAGAAGGAAGATTCATAATTGTCAGATCATGCCCTGCATTAACACCTAATTGCAGCTCTTGAGCTCTTCTTGCTGCTAAAACAAGTTTATTGAGCTCTTGATCCTGTTTTGTTTTATCTTCAAATGCACCACCGTAAGCCCCCGTATAAAATTCTACACGATCAGCACCAATCGCTTTAGCAATATCAAGACCATCGACAATAGGGTCAGCAAATAACGACACACGAATTTTTTTTGCTTTCAAGCGTTGAATAATAGGCGCTAAAAATTCTGCATTACGATCAAAATTCCAACCATGATCAGAAGTTAACTGAGTAGGATCATCAGGAACAAGAGTTATCTGATCAGCATAATTTTCTACTATATCTAAAAATGCATCGCTTGGATAACCTTCAATATTAAATTCAGCAGTAGGAAATGTGCTGTTAATTAAACGGTATATATCTGGCAAATCAGCAAAACGAATATGTCTTTCATCAGGACGTGGATGGACTGTCAAACCTGCTGCACCAGCTGTAAGTGCTATATGTCCAACATTCTTGATATTTGGCCAAGGAAGATTACGCCGATTTCGTAAAAGGGCAACAGCATTAAGATTAACTGAAAGTTTTATTGCCATGCACACTCTCATTTCTATATACAATTCTAAAGACAGAAAAAATACATTCTCCAGTATAACCCTAGAGAATAAATTTTCTATCGAACAATTGTTAAACGCTCTGCTGCACGCGTAATTCCTGTATAAAGCCAACGTGAATACATATCACGAAATGCAAAACTTTCATCAAACAAAACGACATTGTCCCATTGAGATCCTTGCGCTTTATGAACAGTTAACGCATATCCATAATCAAAATCATCATATCTTTTTTTTAATTGCCATGAAATCTCATTATTAGGATCTTCAAACATTGCTTTTAAAAGCTTAATCTTCGCTACCCCACGATCGCTTTCTTCTGGTTTAATAAGAAAGCTAATACCTGGTTTAGTAGTTTCCTTCTGTGAAGTCATTACTTTCCATAAAGAGCCATTCAACAAGCCTTTGGGTGGATCATTGCGCAAACACACAAGCTTATCTCCCGCTTGTGGATAATCTGCTGTAAATCCCTTCAACACACGCAAACGTTTATTATAACGGTGACGTGTTCGGTTAACCCCAACCAACACCTGATCAGCTTCCAAAACCAATTCCTGATCGACCTCTTTGCGTGAAATAACCCGAGCAGCCCCATAATCACCATACGCAATATCGCGTCCTTCACGCACATCCATAGCCAGACGAACAATCGGATTATCACGAGCTTGCCGATGAATTTCTGAAAGAAGAAAATCCGGTGCACTATTGGAAAAAAAACCGCCTCCTGATATGGGAGGCAATTGACCCGGATCACCAAGAACAAGAATCGGCGTCCGAAAGCTCATCAAATCACGCGCTAATTGCTCATCCACCATCGAACACTCATCAATAATGATAAGCTTAGCTTGCGCAGCTGCACTTTTCCGATTAAGTGCAAATGTCGGTGCAATAGATTTTTTTCCTGTTACTTCATCGGAAACTTCTTCTTCCCCGCGCGGACAATAAATCAGCGAATGAATAGTACAAGCATTGCTCGCGCCTTTCGAGCGCAAAACCTGTGCTGCTTTGCCTGTAAACGCAGCAAATTGAACAGAACCATCAACTGTTTCCGCAAAATAGCGCGCAAGCGTTGTCTTCCCTGTCCCTGCATAGCCAAAGAGGCGAAAAAGTGGAGAATGCCCATTTTTCAACCACGCAGCAACAGCTTTCAATGCATTATCCTGTTCCCGTGAAAATTGCATAATTTATCAAAATAAGATTCGCATAAAAAGAGCAAGCGTTTTGGAAATAAAACCACTCTCACAGCACAATTATCAACCATCGTAGCAATTACTATTGTTCACAATACTTCAACAATCTAAGTTTTATATCCAGACAAAATTTGTATCAGCCTTCTTGAACAAATATCACACTTTTTATGAAAAACATTCTTTTTTACAACAAAACACAAACAACCTATTAACATACGCAGAAAATTTAAAATTAAGACACATATGCACTTCAGCTGCCCCATGTTTAGAACTAAAAAATAGCTAAAGCAAAACTTTAAATTTACAAAATTATAACTGCAAATTTTTCATAAAAAAAACTGCCAAAAATGAGGAATAGAGGCAAAAACTCAAAAAAATTAATGACTATCAAATCCCTTCATTATTTGATTAAAATATTAATTTTAATACAAAAATTTGTCCCTCAGCAGAAATAGCATTTGCAACTGCTTCATCATAAGCCTCATCAGGTAACAGCATATCATTATGCGCGCATCCAGATGGGATCATGGGAAAACAATTTTCTAAATTATCAACATGGCAATTGAAGAGAAATGGCTTATCAGAATCAATCATTTGCTGAATTTTATCACCAAGTTCATCCGGTTTTGAACAATGAATACCAACCGCCCCGTAAGCTTGTGCTAATTTCACAAAATCAGGCATCGATTCCGTATAAGAATGAGAAAGACGATTGCCATACAGCAATTGCTGCCACTGGCGGATCGTCCCCATATACCGATTATTTAAAATAAAAATTTTCACTGGTGCATTATGCTGAACTGCTGTTGCTAGTTCTTGAATACTCATCTGAATTGAAGCATCACCAAAAATACATACAACCAGGGAATCAGGATGTCCTATTTGAACACCAATAGCAGGGGAAAGACCATACCCCACAGTCCCAAGATCATCAGACGTCATCCAATATTTTGGTTCATCAAAGCGATAATACTGCGCAGCCCACATTTGATGCTGTCCAACATCCGTTGTGACATAAGCACGCACATTTTGGTAAGTGCATAAAGCCGTTCAAGAACATATTGTGGCATAATAACATCTTTTTTCACCATATATATGCCAATGAATTACACACTTTCCAACGATTAATTTGTATCCACCACGCATTACGACTCTCGCTCTTAAATATTGGTTTCTGCATATTCAAGTGTTGATTTATATCTCCTAAAACATCAGTCACCTCACCAATAAGTAGAACGTCTACTTTTACAATCTTATTAATAGAAGGAAGATCAATATCAATATGGATAATGCGTGCATGAGGTGCAAATGCATCAAGCCGTCCCGTGACACGATCATTAAACCGTGCACCAAGCACTAACGGCTACCATAACATCACAATCATGCGTAGCCATATTAGCCTCATAAACTCCATGCATTCCAAGCCAGTTTTTGCGAGAAACTGGATAAGCACCAAGTCCCATGAGTGTTGAGGTAATCGGAAAATCTCCCAATTGAACCAAATCACGCAAAAGCTGTACAGCTTGAGGACCCGATGAAATAACACCACCACCAGAATAGATAACAGAGCGTTTTGCTTCTTTTAAAAGAGAAACTGCTCATTCAATAGCCTTTCTATTCTCTTTCGATTGTGGAAAAGAACGCACAAATGCCGAAACTTGAGGCGCTCTATAAATACCCAAAGCAAATTGAATATCCTTAGGAATATCAACCAAAACTGGCCCTGCACGTCCTGATTGGGCAATCGAAAAAGTTTTATGAATGATAGTCGCAAGATCATTTACATCTTTAACCAACCAATTATACTTAGTACAGGGTTTTGTAATACCAACCGTATCAGCCTCTTGAAAAGTATTTGTTCCAATCAGGGTTGTCGGTACCTTATCAGAAAAACAAACAAGAGGGATAGAATCCATGAGTGCATCTTGCAAAGGTGTTACAGCATTCATTGCACCTGGACCAGAAGTTACAAGCATAACAGCCTACCTTTCCCGTGCTCCGTGTATCACCTTCAGCCGCATGACTTGCTGCTTATTCATGACGCACCAAAATGTGCTGAACTTCATTTTATTGATAAATAACATCAAAAATAGGAAGGACAGCTCCACCAGGATAACAGAAAAGATTGTTTAACGCCTTGATCTATAAGAGCTTGAACCACCATCTCAGTCCCTGACATCATTTTTCCGTCCATACTCTCTTGTATTCTTGGATGATGTGTCATTTTCCCACTCGCCCACTTGATAACACAATAAAAAAGCCCCCGAAGGAGCCCATAAAAAAGGCCACAAGAGAGCCTACTACACGCGAAAAGCATATACTGTACGATCACTCCCGCCTTATTCTAATGCACAACATATATAAGAATAACAGTCTTTGTAAAATAGTTCCTAATTCCATTGACAACATTCGTCAATCAAAAATTATCCTTCCTAAAAATTTTTCATTCACAATAATCTTTCTTAAATTGCTGTTGAAGCTTTTTAGCTCTCTTATCAAGAAATAAGCCTCCATCCTGTATCAAATTGATTACGAAACCATGTCATTTGCCTTTTCGCATATCTCCTTGTTTGTGTCTTTACCATTTCAAGAGCATGCTCAAAACTTCTATATCCATCCAAATAAGCTATAAATTCAGGTATACCAATCGCTTTCATTACTGGCACAAAAGGAGAAAGCTTAAGCCTTTTCACTGCAACGACCTCTTCTAAAACACCTTGTTCAATCATAGAATCTAACCGCTTATGAATACGTTCATAAAGCTGTTGACGTGGTGGAATAAGAAGAATTTTTTCTGCACAATCTGACGAAATCAGAGGAGGAGTTTTTTGCTTATGCCACCAACTGAGCTTCTTACCTGTGGCATCATAAACTTCCAAAGCACGGACAAGACGCTGGCCATCTTGCGAAGAAATTTTCTCAGCAAGAACAGAATCAACTTGCAATAATCGGTGATAAAGACTTTCAGCACCCTCTTTATCAAGTCGTAATCGCCATTTTTGCCGCAAAGCATCAGGAATAGAAGGAATTTCTGCAATTCCTTCTAAAAGGGCACGAAAATAAAGCCCAGTTCCACCAACAAAAATAAGTGATTTTGTCGTAAACCTATTTAACAACTTCTCAACATCACACAACCATTGCCATACTGAATAATTCAGAGAAGGACTCACATAACCATAAAGATAGTGAGGCACAATCGCAGTATCAGCGCCCGACGGCCGAGCCGTTAAAATGTTTAAAACATCATAAACCTGCATTGAATCGGTATTAATGATGAGAGCATTTTTTTCTTGAGCCATTTGTAAGGCAAGCGCTGATTTTCCACTTGCAGTTGGCCCCGCTATTAATATAATTTTCCTCCGTGTCATGAATGGAAATTCCTATAGCCATCATTCAACAATTTATTGCGATCCGCATAACCAACTCCAAAACGCTATATTTTATCTCCATTTTTATAAAGTGAGCACTTCAAACCAAAGACAAATAGAACTTCTCTGTTCAACATAGAGAAAGTGCCTATATAACCTCCCCCCTTTGAAAAAATAAAAAAACACAATAACGATACCGAAAGAATCTCAAGGCATCTCTTCTTACTATGACGATTCAATAAAAAATACAGCGACAAAATTTCTTTCACACTGTCCATCATAAACAAACATACTCTTTATAATCATATAAAAAATATTTAACCTAATACATTATAATCATACAGCTTTTTTTATACAAAAAGAGATGATATTCAGGCTTATAATGCGGATCCTACAAACTGCTCTTTCATACTCTCTTTTTCTTGCAACTGTTTTTTTTCCATTAACTATGAAACAAAAACACATAGCACTTATAGACTACGAGCTCTGATATGAAACTTTTTGCATAATTTCTATTTTGCAAATTAAAGAGAAAAACACAAAGGATTAAATACACATTTTTAAAAAATGAATCCCAAAAACAAACCTTAATCCCCAAAATATCAATCCATTGGAACTGTTACAAATCGTAACTCCCCATTTGGCTGTGAAACAATGAATAAAGCATTTTTGCGTCCAGCTTCACGTAATTTATGAATGCGTTTTTTAGCCTCGTCGACTGTTGTGACAGAACTTTGATTGATCTCAACAATTACTTCACCAAGGCGAATACGTTTTTTATCTGCCGCGCTATTTTGTGCAACAGATGTCACCACTAGTCCCTGAAGTTTATCCGTAATTAAATAACGATGACGTAAATCTTCTGTAAGCTGAGATAATGTCATTCCCATAAATTGCATTGTCACGCTTTTCGATGCAACACTGCCTTTTTCATTATCAGATTCTTCTTCTGTATTTTCATCTGTCTCAATCAAACGTCCAAGTTTAACTTTTACTATTTTTTTCTGTTTATTCCGTAAAACAGTAACATCCACTACTTTTCCTTCCGGACTTTCTGCTACTAAACGCGGTAAATCACGTGCATGTTTAATTTTTGCATTCCCAAAGGCAAGAATAATATCTCCAGTCTTCAGCTGACTATTATCGACATCCGCCTGTTCCATTTTACCAGCCACTAATGCTCCCACAGCACTGTCTAGTTTTAAACTTTTTGCAATATCTTCTGTCACCGGTTGAATATGAATAGCCAACCAACCACGCCTTATTTCTCCAAAATCACGTAACTGATTAATCACAGAAAGAGCCATATCTGATGGAATAGCAAAACCAATACCAATAGATCCTCCAGAAGGTGAAATAATTGCTGTATTAATCCCGATCACCTCACCATTTCTATCAAATAACGGCCCACCAGAATTGCCTCGATTGATCGCTGCATCTGTTTGAATAAAATTGTCATAAGGACCCGCATTAAGATCACGATTGCGTGCGGAAATAATACCAACCGTTACACTTCCACCAAAACCATAAGGGTTACCGATAGCCATAACCCAATCACCAATACGTGCCTTTTCTGATTCACCAAAACGTACAGCTTTTAATTTTCTATTTCCTGCATCCACTTGAAGCAGTGCTAAATCAGTCTTGCTATCCTTTCCAAGCAATTTTGCTTTTAGTTTTGTACCATCGGTAAAGTTAACTTCAATATCATCAGCATCAACGATAACATGGTAATTTGTAACAATAAGCCCCCTTTGTGCATCAATCACAAAACCAGACCCTAAAGAACGGATTTTTTGAAACTGACTATCTTTTCGACCATCTTTGGGTGTAAAAAAATCACTAAAATATTCTTGTAACAACGAATCTTTTGGTATAACCGGTACCGCAGTATGTTCATCCTGTTCGGTTCCATCGACGGTCTGTGCTATAGAAATATTCACAACCGTCTCCAAAAGCTCAGCAGCCAAATCAGAAATAGAAAGACCTGCATCTTTTGTATCTTCCCCCCAAGAGAGACTGATTGATCCCGATAACAACAAAACCACACAGACAACAACTCTTGTGACAAAAAACTTCAAAGACGTATTTTTATCTACGATATTTCTACTCATAACATTCCTTTAACAAAATGCTGCAAAGAGCCACACTAAATTTATCTACGCAAAGTCAAGGTGGCTCAAGACTCTTACTATTTTCATCATAAAAGAAAGCAACAATAGATCACACCTCTCATATAAAAACGCGTGCTTACAATCCATTATTTCCCTTATTCTCCCCCTGTTTTGGGACCAGTTTTACTAAGTCCAGTATTCATTGTTGATGAAAACCTTCTCTTTTCCTGCAACGGATTGCGGAAATAGAAAAAGAAATCCTCGTTTGGTGAAATTACCATCGGAACACGCTCCAAATTCTTATACTGTTCCATTGCTAACCAAAAATCGTAAAAGGACGGATTAGCCTCCCGCGCATTCAATAAGAGACGAATACTTTCAGCCTGTCCTTCACCACGGGTAATTTCAGCATCACGCTTTGCAGCTGCCACGATCTCTTCATATTTACGATTAGCTTCCGCCACGATACGATCTCGCTCCTGCTGACCACGAGCACGAATATTTTCCGCAGCAGCCTCACGTTCAGCTGCCATTTGCCGATAAACATCTTCTGAAACAGCATCTGTTAAATCAGTTTTGCGAATACGTACATCAACAATAGTAATGCCTAACGAACCTGCATCTACAGAAAACTGCCGCTGAACTTCAGCCATCATCACTCCCCGCTCATCTGATAAAGCCGCCCTAAATTCTCTTTTACCATAAACAGCACGCAAAGCATCAATAAAACGCGGTGCAAGATTTTCACGTGCCGCAATTTGCGGACGCCCAGAAGCGATGCGTTGTAGGAACAACTTAGGATCTGTAATACGATAAATAAAGAACGCATCGACCTCATAATAAGCACCACCACGAACCTGCACAGATTGTGTAGGAACATCGTAACGCAACAACCGATTATCAACAACAATCATCTTATCTGCAAAGGGCACTTTAAAATAGATTCCGGGATTAGACTCTACCTTAACAATTTGTCCAAAACGCTTAATTGCTACTTGCTGACGAGGATAAACGATAAAAATAGACATCCACAAAACTATCAAAAGAAGTACTATGGTACTAAAAGTCAATAAGAAACGAGACTGCTGCATAATTAGCGTCCTCCAGAAATGCGAGAATCTAAAAGCGATGCAGAACGTGCTGATGTTTTTTTCGCGTTCTCTGATGAATTACTGAGTAGAAATTCATTCAGAGGTAAATAGGGCACCGCCGGAGAATTTATTTGATCAAGAACCAACTTATTTGGCGAAGAGAGAACACGCCCTATCGTCTCCATATAAAGACGATAACGGGTAGCCTCTGGAGAAATTGCAGCTTCACGGGCGATAGCCTGAAAACGTTCAGCCCGTCCTCTTGCCTCTTCAACCATTTGTGCCTTTTCACCCTTTGCGATTTCCCGTGTACGTGAAGCTTCACCATTTGCTAAACCAATTTTAGTAAAATGCACACGATTCCCTTCCTCAATCATTCGCCCACGTTCTTGCTCTGCCTGCTGAACAGAATTAAACGCAGCAGCAACTTTTGTAGGAGGAGCAGCTTCACTGATCGACACCCTGCTTATTTCAACACCAAGTTGATATTTATCCACAGTCAGCTGGATAATTTTCCTAACGTCATTAGCCACTTCTTCCTTCTTGTCACGTAAGACATCATCAACGGGTCTTGAACCAATGACTTCACGCATTGCACTCTCAGCAACCTGACGAACTGTCCCTTCTTGATCATTCACATTGAATAAAAATTGACCTGGGCGTGAAATCCGATAGTAAACAGAAAAATTAACATTAACAATATTCTGATCACTCGAAAGCATCAAGCCTTCACTTTGTTGTACCTGACCAGGATGTCCACCAATTGCGATTGTTTTTTCCGTCAAAGGCACTTTCATATAGGCCTCAATCGGCCAAAAATGAAAATGCAATCCATCACCAATAACACCTGCCTTAGGAACACCAAAGCGCAACTCCACCGCTTGTTCATTTTGCTGAACAATATAAATAGACTGATATAACCAAAGAAACACACCAAGCAAAAGCAACAGAACAAAAAAGCCACTTCCACCAACGCGTTTAAACTGGTCCTGGCCTTTACGCAAAATATCATCAAGACCGGGGCCATTATCACCACTGTTATTGCCACCAGAACCAAAGAGATTCTTAGCTGATGTTTTTTTGTTCCCACCGAGTTTACTTTTATCGCCACTCCACGGGCCACCACCATTTTGATTTGTCCAGGGCATCATCACCTCTCTAACTGAATACTATTATTAATAAAATACTAACCATTCACTTGATCTTAATCTTATAGGGTGGTTTCATCTGATTACAATGTGACTGACAGGCTCTTTCCACTTACATTATAAACGCTTATTTTCGCTCATAAACCACAAAGCGCGTTGGATAACTGTCTCTCTCTCCTTGTGGAATATATTGTGTTTGCACAATAGTCCACTTTTCTTTATCAAAAACAGGAAAAAAACTATCACCTTTAATGGAAGCTAAGACTTCTGTAAGAAATATTTTATCAGCAATATGCAACCCTTGTTGAAAAATTTCGCCACCACCAATAATAAAAACTGTATCTACACCATTTTGAGAAGCCACCCTTTTTGCAACAGAACAAGCCTGAGATAAAGAGTGCGTAATAACAGCACTTTCAGCTGTAAAGGCATGATTGCGGGTAATAACAATATTTATGCGCCCTGGTAAAGGACGCCCAAGAGAATCCCAAGTTTTTCTCCCCATAATAATGGGTTTACCAAAAGTCAAAGCCTTAAAGCGTTGCAAATCCGTCGATAAGCGCCAAGGCATTGCGCCTTCATGACCAATAACACCATTTTCTGCAACAGCAGCAATTAAACAAACTGAAAAAGTCATACTGCTACCGGCGCCTTGATGTGTGGTTGCGCTTCATAATTAAGCAATTCAAAGTCCTCAAATTTAAAAGAAAAAAGATCTTTTACAGCTGGATTTATCTTCATAAAAGGTAAAGCATTTGGTATACGAGACAATTGAGACCTCGCCTGCTCAAAGTGATTAGAATAAAGATGCGCATCACCCAGAGTATGAATAAAGTCCCCTACTTTAAGACCACATACTTGCGCAATCATCATTGTTAACAATGCATAAGATGCAATATTGAACGGAACCCCCAAAAAAATATCTGCTGAACGTTGATAAAGCTGGCAAGATAATTTACCATCAGCAATATAAAATTGAAAGAGACAATGACAAGGCGGCAACATCATTTCCTCTATTAACGCAGGATTCCACGCTGATACAATTAGGCGACGAGAATCGGGGTTTTTTTTAATCATAGCCAAAAGATTCCTAATTTGGTCAATATGCCTTCCATCATGAGTTGGCCAAGAACGCCACTGATAACCATAAATAGGACCAAGATTTCCTTTTTCATCAGCCCATTCATCCCAAATTGAAACACCATGTTCCTTCAACCACGCGATATTTGTATCACCTTTAAGAAACCACAAAAGCTCATAAATAATCGAACGTAAATGCAATTTTTTCGTTGTTAATAATGGAAATCCATCCTGTAAATCAAACCGCATCTGGTACCCAAAAACCGATCGCGTCCCAACGCCGGTTCGATCTGCACGATCAATGCCTTGATTTAAAACATGCGATAAAAGATCAAGGTATACTTTCATAAAAATATTATGCCCGATTCTGTTAATATAGGAGATAGAAACTATAAAGTTGATAAAAATACAACTTAAATCTCTCTTCTCAAATAGTTTGCGCAAGAAATAATCATGATTTGATGAAATTTTTGACGCAAAAGATAAAATACTTATAGACAGCTCTCAAAGAAATAAATACAGGGGAAAATAAAAAAGTGAAGAGAAAAAAGGGATAGACTTATGAAAAATGAAGCAGCTCTAGCGCCACATAATACAAGAAAACGTGTTCTTTCTATCATATCTAGTGCATCAGGTAATCTGGTGGAATGGTATGATTTTTATGTTTACTCTTTTACATCTATTTATTTTGCATCACAGTTTTTTCCCTCCGATGGAGACGTTGTTACCGAACTTTTAAAGTCTTCTGTTGTCTTTTTTATAGGCTTTCTTATGCGTCCAATTGGTGGTTGGCTCTTCGGATTTATTGCCGATCGTTATGGACGCAAGCGCTCTTTGCTTATTTCTGTTTTTATGATGTGCGGTGGTTCGTTCCTCATTGCTTTACTTCCCACATATGAAACCATTGGAGCAACAGCAGCGGTTCTCCTCATTTTACTCCGTATGCTTCAAGGGCTTTCGGTTGGGGGAGAATATGGCACAACAGCAACTTATATGAGCGAAATTGCTCTCAAAAATCGTCGTGGTTTTTTTAGCTCCTTCCAATATGCCACGCTCATTGGTGGTCAACTTCTCGCAAGTCTTGTTATGTTTACTCTAGCACTCTACTTAACAGAAGACCAGTTAAAAGCATGGGGCTGGCGTCTTCCTTTTGCGATTGGTGGATTAGGGGCAATTGTTGCAATTTACCTGCGTCGTTCGCTTCATGAAACAACAACCAAAGAAAGCCGCTCTCAAAAACAAGCTGGCAGTCTTAAAGAACTTCTATGCAATCACAGAAAAGCTTTCTTTTTAGTGATCGGTTTTACAGCTGGAGGATCACTCACATTTTATACCTGTACGACTTATATGCAAAAATATCTCATCACAACGACTGGATTTGATAAACATACGGCTACAACGATAATGACTGCTGCACTCTTTGTTTTTATGTTACTCCAGCCCATATTTGGTTCTTTAGCCGATAAAATTGGCACAAAAGCTTCACTGCTTATTTGGAGTACTTTATCCGTCATCTTTATAGTTCCTGCACTTAGATACATTGGTAATACTGATAATACATGGATTGCATTATTCGTCGTGATTGGAATGCTCTGCATTATGAGCTTTTATACGTCCGTCTCTGGTATCGTAAAAGCGGAAATGTTTCCTGCTTCAGTACGTGCCATGGGGGTTGGACTCTCTTATGCTATTGCCAATGCACTGTTTGGTGGTTCAGCTGAAACCGTCGCACTTGAATTTAAAAAGACCGGGTATGAATCTGTCTTCCATTTTTACATAGCCGGTATGATGATTATTGCATTCATCTCAGTTCTCTTGATGCCAGATGCTCGAAAAAAAGGATATCTTCAAGGAGATGATATTAATTAACTTTTTAAGTTAACAAAAAAGCCCAGGATATTGGGCTTTTTTGTCATTCATAAAAAATCAATTTTAATATCTTTTAAATTTTATGAAGTCTGTCTAATTCTTTGGCTACCAAATAATAAAAAGTCACACGACTTTTTCTCCGATCTCCAGACATCATTGTGCGACTTTTTCAACAGCCATTTTAGCACTTTGCTCATCAGCACCCAAGACATCTTGAATCCACTTTTCAACGCGTTCTAACTCTTTTGGATCCGATATAGCAATAAGCAATGCATCCTGCTTTTTCATCACCAAAGCTAAACGATGACTAAGGCGTTATATTACTGCTTCATCGGAATTTGGATCATATAATTTAAATCTATTAGATCATTTATCATTCTGCACCATCTCCTTTCCAAAAATTAGCGGCTCTACTTTACAGCGACATCATATCACTTCATAAATAACTAGAGGATTTAAAATATTAACACCCCCCCCTTTTCCAAAGAGCATTCTTCATCTATATTTAAAGAGCTGGCTTGCCAGCTATGGTAATAAATGGACAATGAAATAAACCCATTGGACCCGGGGGCGGTACCCGGCGCCTCCACCAAAATATAAGAAATAAAAATTATATTTTGGTGGGGGCGAAATAGGATCGACAAGGGCGTAAAGATTGCTCTTTTACTCGGCATAGTACCACCGTTATCGGACTAAATGAGTAGTTGCAAATGACAACTATGCGGAAGCACGTCTCGCTGCTTAATGCAGTGCGAATGTTTCAAACTAAGCCTTAAACCGTCGCAGGTTTAAGCGGGGTTCGAAGGCACCTGGCAACAGAAGCCTTCACTTTTATAATGTTACTGATTGATCTTTTAGACATTATTTGTCATAAAATCCCCTATTCTTTTTCGCTTAATTGAGATGCATAATAGAAAAAATATTGCTGGCTTTAAAATACATTCTATTGCACAATATTATTGCATGCTTATCATGATTATTGCATGCTTATCATGCTACATGAAATAAAAGGAATAGACTTTGATGGTTCAAGATCAAATCCGTTACGATATTCTCGTTCAGGATGCGCTTCGTGGAGTTATCCGTAAAGTATTATCAGAAGTTGCTAAAGCAGGTCTTCCGGGAAATCACCATTTTTTTATTACTTTTTTGACAAATGCCCCAGGCATAAAAATCTCTCCGCGGCTTAAAAATCGTTACCCAGAGCAAATGACAATCGTACTACAACATCAATTTAGAGATTTAAGTGTTTCAGAAACAGCCTTCGAAGTTACACTCTCCTTTAGAGAAATTACCGAAAAATTGGTGATTCCTTTTACTTCTATCCAAGTATTTTATGACCCTGTAGCCTCGTTTGAAGCAGCATTTGATCTCCCCTCAAATCTTACCTCTGGAGAAGGTAAAAATTCAGAGAACACTTCATCCACACCACTCATTCTATCCGAAAAACAAAAAAAAGAAAATACACTTACAAAAGAGCAAAATCTTAGCACAAATAAGGAACCCTCAAACAATGATACCAAACCAAGTGCAGATGTCGTTTCCTTAGATTCTTTTCGAAAAAAATAAATAAATTTTCTCATGACTGAACCGATTAACCTTCGCCAATTTCGAAAACAAAAAAAGCGTGCAGAACGAGCTGTTCATGCCAAAGAGAATCGTTACCGTTTTGGACGAACAAAAGCAGAAAAACTTTTCGAGCAAAAGGAGTCTTTAAAAGCACAAAAATTTCTTGATCAAAACCGTTTATGCTGCGACGAGTAAGAGCAAAAGAAAATGGATGATTCTATAGATTGGTCAAAAGCGATGCCACGAAAAATATCTGTTCGAATTGGTGGACACGCAACAAGTGTATCTTTAGAACAGCCATTTCTGGATATTCTCAAAGCCATCGCGCACAAAAAAGGACAATCTTTAGCCTTTATTATTAGGAATATTGACAGTAAAAGACCACAGAAAGTGAATCTTTCGGCTTCGTTACGCGTTTACGCACTTCAGAGCATTCTCACCCAAAATCTTTAATATTTATTTTGTACGATCTCTACCTTTTTATTCAATCGAAAGCATAGCTTTTCTGAGAAAAGTTTTTTTAGACCTAGCACTTAAATTTAAAAAATACTACACAAAAGGTACAATGAATAATTTTCCTAATCACATACCATTTTTCGAAGATGCCCCCCCTCCCCATAAGCATGAAAATAACTCTGGGGGAACCACTGCCCACGCTGTAATAGCAAAAGAGAAAATACAATGTGATGCTGACTATTTAGAAAAACTCAATCCCGAACAACGGCAAGCTGTGCTAAATACAGAAGGACCTCTTTTAGTACTTGCGGGAGCTGGTACTGGAAAAACGCGCGTTCTGACGACCCGTATTTCTCATATTTTACGTTCCGGCCTTGCTTCCCCTAAGCAAATACTCGCTGTAACTTTCACCAATAAAGCAGCCCATGAAATGAAAATGCGTATTGGTGAACTTATTGGTGAAATTGTTGAAGGGATGCCCTGGCTTGGAACTTTCCATTCCACCGGTGCGAAGATTTTACGTCGTCACGCAGAACTTGTTAGCTTAAAAAGCAACTTTACAATTCTTGATGGCGATGATGTTCTTCGCCTTTTAAAACAGCTTATTCAAGCTGAAGGGTTGGATGATAAGCGTTGGCCAGCAAGAAGCCTTGCCATAATGATTGATTCTTGGAAAAATCAAGGACTTTCACCAGAACGCATCTCAGAAAGTGATGCCCATTCCTTTGGTAATGGAATGGGTCGTACACTTTATCGCAGCTATCAGGATAGATTAAAAAGCCTTAATGCTTGTGATTTCGGCGATCTTCTGCTTCATTCTATCTCTCTCTTCCAACATAATCCTGATATTCTTCAAGAATATCATTCCAAATTTCGCTATATTCTTGTAGATGAATATCAAGATACGAACACAGCTCAATATCTTTGGCTTCGCCTTTTGGCGCAACAGTCTAAAGGACAACATGTCAATCTTTGTTGTGTCGGTGATGATGATCAATCTATTTACGGATGGCGTGGCGCTAAAGTCGATAATATATTGCGTTTTGAAAAAGATTTTCCTCCTGCAAAAATTATTCGTTTAGAACGCAACTATCGCTCAACATCCCATATTCTCAAAACCGCTTCTCATTTGATTTCTCATAATCAAGGAAGACTTGGCAAGACCCTTTTTTCTGATCAGCTAAATATCGAAGAAGAAAAAGTAAAAATTCATGCAGCATGGGATTCGGGGGAAGAAGCGCGTGCAATTGGAGAAGAAATTGAGCGCGCGCAACAAGCTGGTCATTCATTAAATCATATGGCTATATTGGTGCGCGCATCATTTCAGATGCGTGAATTTGAAGATCGCTTTGTGACACTTGGTCTTAACTACCGTGTCATTGGCGGCCCACGCTTTTATGAACGAATGGAAATACGTGATGCTATGGCTTATTTACGCGTTGTTGTTCAACCAGCAGATGATTTAGCCTTTGAACGTATTATCAACAAACCTAAACGTGGCTTAGGAGATGCAAGCCTACGCATCCTTTATGAGAGTGCACGTGCACGCGCTATTCCTCTCTTTTCTGCCGCTGCTGCAATAATTGAAACAGATGAGCTAAAACCCAAGGCACGCAGTGCTTTGCGAAACATTATTGAAGACTTTCGTCACTGGCAAAACCTGCTGCAAAACACACCTCATAAAGAGCTTGCCGAAACAATCCTGGAGGATTCAGGTTACACAGCTATGTGGTTAGAAGACCGCTCACCAGAAGCACCAACACGGCTGGAAAATCTCAAAGAAATGATCCGCTCTATGGAACAATTTGAAAGCCTTCATAGCTTTTTAGAACATGTTGCACTGGTGATGGATGCTGAAAATAATGAAAATACCGATGCCGTCAACATTATGACTCTTCATTCAGCCAAAGGACTTGAATTTGAAACAGTTTTTCTTCCTGGTTGGGAAGAAGGCCTCTTTCCCCACCAACGCTCATTGGATGAAGGCGGACGTTTAGGATTAGAAGAAGAACGCAGACTAGCTTATGTAGGACTGACAAGAGCAAAAAAACATTTGCATATATGGTTTGTATCTAATCGAAGAATTCATGGCCTTTGGCAACCTGCGCTCCCCTCCCGTTTTCTGGATGAATTACCAGCAGAACATATCGACTTTATAGAAATGGAAACATCTTATGGGAATTATGGGAAGTTCTACTTTAAGCATCAAAATCCCTTTGCTGATGATTACTCAACACCAGGATGGAAACGTGCACAAAAAAACATTGAAGGACAAGTCATTGCCCAATCAATCTCTGAAACAACATCAGATTTTTCAATCAATGATAGGGTTTTTCATATAAAATTCGGTTATGGTCATATTTCAGCAATAGACGGTCATAAATTGACTATTACATTTGAAAAGGCTGGAGAAAAGCGTGTGCTCGATAATTTTGTAAGCAAAGCCTAGCAGAGTCATAACGCCTCCTCTCTTCAAAAAAAAACATCCATTTTCTCATTTTATTTTGAATATTATTTCCATTTGCGAATAAAAACCTCAAGTGGAAGGTTTTGTATATCAGGCAATGCGTTGTAGATTTTATCAAGCGGCCAATTCCACCCAGGCCATCTCCAAAAGGTGTGCGATCACAGGACCCGAAAAACGCATCCGCAACGGCTTTGCAGGAACACCAGCAACAATCGTCGAAGGCAAAATATCCTTCGTTATAACAGCATTCGCACCAATGATAACCCCATGTCCAATTTTCACCCCAGGCATAATAACTCTGCACCATGCCCAATCCATACATCATGCCCAATGATAACACATTTTGCACAACGCCTTTCACGAAAAAAACTATCTAGCGGCATATAGCGAAAATATTCATTAGGATGATATGTTATTTTATGCGTTGAAAGCCGCTCGACAGGATGCTTTAGTGCATTCACTCATACATGAGATGCAATAGAACAAAAACACCCAATATCGCTATAAGTAGTTTCACTGTTACGCTCAAAATGAGAAAAGTCTCCAACCGTTACATCATGTAAAACCACCTGTTCATTGATTTCCACAGAGCACCCCAATTTACAACCATGTAACCAGGCTGTCGTATTAATACGAGGCCTCATTGTCATGAAAACGAAGATCCTTCTCAATATCCATTCATCTTTCACCAATTGTTTTGCTACAAATAATCTGGAACGATATAGTACCCAAATGAACAAAATTAACCATAAAACAACGATTGCAAAGTTAACCTGCCAATGTTACAATTTTTTATACATCTAAGAGAGTCAAACTATGAAAAATGTCATACGCATCTTGGGGCTAACAGTCATATTTCTTGCAGGAATTTTTATTTACGATACGTTAAGAAATAAACCTTTTGGTGGTGATTTTACACTCACTGATTCCAATGGAAAAACGATCACCGAAGCTGATATTCGAAGCAAGCCTTCAATAATTTTCTTTGGCTTTACCATGTGTCCCGAAAGTTGCCCGACAACACTGCTCAATCTTGATCGATGGCTTACAGCGCTTGGACAAAAAGCTGATAAGTTAGGAATATGGTTTGTTACCGTTGATCCTGAACGCGATACACCAGAAGTGCTCCATAATTATCTCAGCAATTTTAACAGTCAAATCGTTGGCATTAGTGGAGATCCTGAAAAAGTTCATAAAATGATAGATTCTTTTAACATTGTTGCTGAAAAAGTACCTGGAACAGATGGTAACTATTTTTATAACCATACAGCTGCAATTTTTTTACTCAAGAAAGGCGGAAAACTAGCCGGCGTTATCCCTTATGAAACTGAAGAGGATAACGATCAATTAAGAGATGAAACTGCCATTGAACGGCTTAAAAAACTTGTCGCGAATTAAATTGAAGAGCCGATTAAACGAAAGAACAAAATGTCACAGCAAATTCGTCTGTATTATACAGCTTCTAAAAATGAAGCAGAGCGTTTTTATACTCTTATGGAAGCAGCTTTTGATGAAGAAGGATATCCTCTTGCTTTGACAGAGATAGATGAAAAAAATGCCGTGTATGAAGTTTCACTTTATGTAAACAAAGAAAGTCAAGAAAGTGTTTTGAAACGTTTTACACAAATCCTTTCTATAGATCCTGATAAAATCAATGTGGAAATTTTACCCAATATTGATTGGGTACAGAAAAGCCTTGAAGGGCTAAAGCCAATTCATGCAGGCCCTTTTTTTCTTCATGGAAAGCATAACCGAAACGACATTCCACCAAATGTTTTACCACTTGAAATTGAAGCTAGTCAAGCTTTTGGAACAGGACATCATGGAACAACAGCCGGTTGTTTAGAAATGATTGCCAAAGTGTTACAAAGTGAAAATCCGCAAAATGCCCTTGATCTTGGTACCGGTAGTGGAGTCCTTGCCATTGGCATCGCAACGCTTAAACCTATTGCTATACTTGCATCCGATATTGACCCACTTGCTATTCAAGTTGCGCAATACAATATCCAACTGAATGGTGTAAAAAAATATATCACCGCTGTCATAGCAACAGGTTTTGCCCATGATAAAATTGCATCACGTGCACCCTTTGATCTCATTGTTGCAAATATCCTTGCCAATCCTCTCATTGAACTTGCACAAGAAATGGTACAGGCACTCCAAAAAGGTGGATCACTCATACTCTCTGGAATCCTTGAAGAGCAACATGATGATGTTTTAAAAGCTTATGTAAAACAAGGTCTAGAGCATATTGAAACATACCATCGTCAAGGATGGGTTACTATACATCTGAAATAAAAGGAAAGAAGGTTGTTATGTATCAATCTTTTGAGGCAATAACAAATCCAACTTATGCTCTCGAGCGTATTTCTTCCCTTCGTAGAGAACTTGATCGTCTCGGGTTAGATGGCTTTCTAATCCCACGTACAGATGAACATCAAGGAGAATATGTGCCCCCACATGCTCAACGCCTTAGCTGGCTAACCGGATTTACTGGATCAGCTGGTATTGCACTCATTTTAAAAAACAAAGCCATCATATTCACAGATGGACGTTATAAGCTCCAAGTTCGCCAACAAACTGATCCTCATATTTTTGATTATGAAGATCTAGTGACCTGTTCTCCCTCACAATGGCTTGAAAAAAATGGGAAAAAGCTTGCTATTGGCTTTGATCCATGGCTTCACACCATTGCAGCCACAGATGCATTAAGAAAAGCATTAGAATTTAAAGCAGGTGGAAAACTTATAGAAATTCAACAAAATCCTATTGATCTTATCTGGCATAATCAACCACCATTACCGCGATCTGCCTTATCGGTTCATCCTCTCAAATATGCAGGATGCAATACCGATGAAAAGCTAGCATTAATTCGTGAAAATATACAAAAAGCTAATGCGGATGCTTTCATTTTTACAGATCCTTCCTCTATTGCGTGGACGTTCAATATACGTGGCAATGATGTTCCTAATACACCTTTTACCCTTTGTTTCGCTCTCATTCCCATCAAAGAAACACCAACTTTATTCATTGCATGCAAAAAACTTGGTCTAGAACAGAAACAATATCTGGAACATTATGCAAAATTGGATGAACCAGAACAACTTCTTTCAAAGATTAAAGATTATGTTCAAAAAGGAACAGTTTTTGCTTTAGATCCACAGTTAACGTGCGAAAAATTGCGCACTGTTATTGAAGAAGGAGGCCACTCTTTTATTACGCTTACTGACCCGGCCACTTTGCCGCGCGCCATTAAAAACAACACAGAGCTAGAAGGTGCACGCAAAGCACATTTGCGTGATGGTGTAGCTCTTACTCGTTTTTTTGCTTGGTTAGAGAGACAAAAACCAGGCACAATGAATGAAATTTCTGCTGCTCAAAAATTAGAGGAATTTCGCATCGTGACAGCAAAAGAAATGGGAGAAAAGCTTGAGGACCTCTCTTTTGATACAATCTCAGCAGCAGGTGCAAATGGCGCCATTGTTCATTATCGAGTAAACACTGAAACAAATAAACAACTCAATGCTGGTGAACTTTATCTTGTTGATTCAGGTGGACAATATCGTGATGGCACGACAGATGTCACACGCACAGTGGCAATTGGAAATATTGGAAAAGAAGAAAAACGCTGTTTTACTCTTGTCCTCAAAGGTATGATTGCTCTTTCAACCGCACGGTTCCCCAAAGGTACACGTGGACAAGATATTGATAGTCTAGCACGCATCGCCTTATGGAAAGCGGGTTTTGATTATGCCCATGGCACGGGTCATGGAGTTGGATCTTATCTCTCTGTTCACGAAGGGCCACAAAATCTTTCACGCAATGGGGGGCAAGAATTGGTCCCTGGAATGATCATTTCTAATGAACCTGGATACTACCGTGAAGGTGCTTTTGGCATTCGCATTGAAAATTTGCTTATTGTAAAGCCAGCACAAAAAATTAACGGTGGAAATATAGAAATGCTCTCGTTTGAAACACTCACAAATTGCCCCATTGATCGACGATTAATCCTTCCTGAACTTTTGACAGTAGAGGAGCGGCAATGGCTCAATGATTACCATGCGCATGTTTATCAGGTTAATGCACCTTACTTGAGCGAAGAAGATAAAAAATGGATAAAAGAAGCAACAAAACCTCTTTAAATCAATTAACGTAATTTTTACTCTTTCTACAAAACACAGTACCTCTTCTCTTTTTAAGAGAAAAGTTTGTATTTGCCATCAAAAAATATTTCTCTAAGAGGCTTTAAGTTTTTTACTGATATGGCAAACGCTAATCCACATGGAACAAGAGGAATGTCCTTGCAAACGAGTAATGCTTATTTTACTCCTATCCTCTACCGCCTCCACACAATTATACTCTTTATTCTGCTATGATGGAAACTTTCATTATCACTCTCAGTATATGCTCCATCATATCTATTATAATCAGCTTACTATTATAATGTTCTGAACTCAAAATTTTTGCACACTGATTCAAAGTTTTTATCTTTTCAGTTTGCCTCACAATGATAATCTCTATATTTTGTGATAATGGAGTTTGTATATTCTTCGTGATAGCGACTAAAGTGTAATATGAGATTCAATGTTAATCATTTTTAACATTCAATAAATTACTAAGTTCATGGCGCACTGCTATTGCCAAAAAGTAAATATTAAAACTGCCTTTTTGTGGACAATCATCCATAGTACGCTAAAATTGTTGCTCAATTGATTATATTCATACGTACCAATTCGGAACTATTTTCAATATAAGGAATCTATACCCCCGAAAAAGCCTTCTCATACGGCTTTTTGATAAGCTTCGCTCTATCTAGTTCTTCAAGCTTTAAAGGTATAAGCAATATATTCATTTTTTCGTAATACAGTTGAAGCACTCCAACTACATTTGTGATGAGATTTTTTTCTTTATCAACAGCAGAAAAAAAGTCCCTCAAAATCAGTAAATTGGACCCAAAAGCAGAATCTTTCTCTTTATCAACAAGCAAAAAAATCTTTTCATTTATCACTGTCCTAAAGGACAATGTTTCATAGCACTAAAGATAATTATAAAATTCCTTAGGGTTGTAGATTAACTTTCCATGTTAATAAAATCGCACCTGATGCAGAATGACAAATACCGGTGCTTTCATCATGCTTATAGAAGATCCCTAAACATAATATCCCTCAATCAACTGAAACCAACTCTCTTCATCTATAACCTCAACACCTAACTCTTGTGCTTTAGCTAATTTTGATCCTGCTCCAGGCCCTGCAACAAGAAGATCAGTTTTTTTAGAAAGTGAAGCGGAAGTCTTTGCCCCTAATCGTTCTGCTAATGCTTTTGCTTCATCGCGTGACATGCGTGCCAAAGTTCCTGTAAAAACAATAGCCTTTCCTGCAACTGGTGAAGAAATTGTCATAGTAGGTTCCTCATCAAGAGGTGTTACTTCCTCAAGCAAAACAGATAAAACCTCACGGTTATGAGCTTCTTGATAAAAATCAATAATTGCGCCCCCTACCTGTGATCCAATTCCTTCGATATTGGTAAGCTCCATCCAAGCCTCATTGCCTTCTGCATCAACCTTATCACATGGCATAGTAGCTGCCATCGCCGCAGTCTTAAAAGCCGTATAATTTCGATAGGTGCGTGCAAGACGTCGTGCATTAACCTCACCAACATGGCGAATTCCTAATGCAAACAAAAAACGGCTTAAAGGAATTTTTCGACGCGCATTAATGGCATCATAAAGTTTACGAACTGAAACAGTGCCAAAACCTTCCATATTTTCTAAACGCGTTAAAGATTTTTCTTGACGCCGTTGTAAAGTAAAAATATCGGCTGGCGTACGAATACAAAGCGTCTCATCTTGAACGTGGAAAAAGAACTCCACCTGTTTTTTCCCAAGTCCCTCAATATCAAAGGCATTGCGCGAAACAAAATGACGAATACGCTCAATCGCTTGTGCTGGACAAATAAGTCCACCTGTGCATCGACGCACAGCTTCACCCACTTCACGAACAGCATGACTCCCACAAGCTGGACACATATGAGGAAAAACAAAAGCAGAAGCCTCTTTTGGACGCTTTGCAGCAATAATATCAACAATTTGAGGGATCACATCACCAGCACGTTGTACAATTACAGTATCGCCTACACGGATATCACGCCCTTCACGAATTGGCTCGCCTTTATGACCAATTCCCTTAATATAATCCTCATTATGCAAGCTTGCATTGGTAATCACCACACCACCAACAGTAATAGGTGCAAGACGCGCAACAGGGGTCAATGCTCCCGTTCGACCTACTTGAATGTCAATGTCTTCCAACAATGCCATAGCTTTTTCTGCTGGAAATTTATGTGCTATTGCCCAACGTGGCGAACGAGATACAAACCCCAAACGCACCTGTAGCATCAAATCATTAACCTTATAAACAACTCCATCAATATCATAGTTTAAGGAATGACGGCATTCCTCGATATCATGATAATAGGAAATAATCTCTTCTACTGTCTTAAAAGCTTTTGTTAATGGATTGATAACAAAGCCATATTCTTTTAGCTTTTTCATCATCTCCATTTGGCTTTTCGCTGGCATTTTACTCACTTCACCCCAAGCGTAGGCAAAAAATCGAAGTTTTCTGCTAGCAGTTATTCGTGAATCGAGCTGACGTAGCGAACCAGCTGCGGCGTTTCTGGGATTAGCAAAAGTTAACTTGCCTTTTTCCTGTTGACTTCTATTAAGCGCTTGAAAGTCCTCCCGCCCCATATAAACTTCACCACGAACCTCAATAATATCAGGAAAGCTACCTTGCAAGACTTTTGGAATATCAGAAATTGTGCGCGCATTCACAGTTACATTTTCACCGACATATCCATCACCACGCGTCGCAGCACATATAAGTCGCCCCTTTTCATAGCGCAAAGACAAAGATAAACCATCAATCTTTGGCTCAGCCGTTATTTCTAGTATCTGTGTTTCTGGAAGTCGTAAAAAACGACGAAGACGCTCAACAAATTCAGAGACATCGTCAGAGCTAAAGGCATTATCGAGAGAAAGCATCGGCTGTGCATGAACAGATTTTTCAAACTTTTCAGAAACCGGTGCTCCAATTTTATGTGAAGGAGAATCTGCACGAATGAGTTCAGGAAATAGCGCTTCAATTTCTGCGTTACGCCGCCGAAGAGCATCATATTCTGCATCAGAGATTTCAGGCTGGTCATTAGTATTATAAAGCACATCATGACGTGCAATCTCTTTTGCTAACCACTCTAATTCACTTTCTGCTTCAAAAGCAGTAAGATTTTTAATTACGTCCTTGTTCATAAAGTCTATTCCAAATTATGGGCTATGGCCATAAGAATTTTCCCTCTTTATCACGAATAGAATCCAAATGAACACATACTCGCCAATGAGATAATTGATAAGCGATAAAAATATCGCTTATCAATTATCTTTATGTGAGAAGCTTTTGAGCCGCTGCACGTGCCTCTTCAGTAATCTGTTCTCCTGCCAACATGCGCGCAATTTCTTCTGCACGCTCATGCTCTTCCATTTTATGAATAGCTGTAACAAAGCAGCCCTTATCATCACTTTCAACCTTTGAAATAAGAAAATGACTGTGCGCTTTCGATGCTACCTGCGGTGCATGTGTAATAGCAAACACTTGAACATTTTTCGATAACCGCTGCAACCGTTGCCCAATGGCAGCAGCAACAGCTCCACCAACCCCCGTATCAATTTCATCAAAAATCAGCGTGGGAGCCGATCCACGATCAGATAAAACAACCTTTAATGCCAATAAAAAGCGAGATAATTCACCGCCAGAAGCAACACTGAGCATTGGCCCTGCTCGTGTTCCAGGGTTTGTTCGAACCCAATACTCAATACGATCTATCCCCTCTGCAGTACGTTTTTCAACATCACTTTGCATCTCAACAATAAATTCTGCCTTTTCCAATTTCAATGCTGGTAACTCAACCATAACGCTTTCAGACAAATGCTTTGCTGTTTCTCGACGCTTTATTGACAACGCTTGCGCTAATGTATCATAATTTTCCTGAGCTTGCGCTGCCTCATTTTCGAAACGCGTTAATGTCACCTGAGCTTCTTCGAACTCAGCAAGTTCAGCATCCATTTTATCACACAACTGAACCAGCTCATCAGCAGAAACCTGATATTTACGCGCAAAACCTCGAAGAGCAAACAGGCGCTCTTCTATCCGTTCCAATTCACCAGGTTCAAAATCCAATGCTCGCATTGCCGCCTCGACCCCTTCTTGTGCTGTTCCAAGTGCATGCAATGCATCATCAATAGATTTCACAACAGGTGCAATAAGCTCTTGTGCCTCAGGGATTTTTCGCTCCAAACGTCTTACCAAATTAGAAAGAACTGGAATTGGCGATTTTTGACCACTGAAAAGGTCATCAACTTCTTTAATATCCGTTGCTACTTTTTCTAATTTAAGCATATCTGCACGACGAAGAGAAAGAGCATTCTCTTCACCCACTTGAAAATCAAGCTTTTCAAGTTCTTTCACACACGCACGAAGATAATCAGCCTCACGCACAGCAGCCTCAACTTTAATACGCTGTTGTTTCAAACGCTCTTCACATTCATGCCATATCCGATAACACCGACGTAAATCTTCCACGTCATCTTCAAGTCCACCAAAAGCATCTAATAACTGGCGATGCGTGGAAACATCAACAAGCGCACGATCATCATGCTGTCCATGGATTTCAACCAACTGACGTCCAACATTACGCATCAATGCAACGCTAGCCACCTGATCATTAATAAAAACACGGCTACGACCATCGCTCGATTGCACACGCCGTAAAATGATATCGCCTTCATCATCAAAACCATTCTCACGGATAAAGTGGCGCGCGGAATGAGAAAGAGGCACATCAAAGACAGCCGTCACCTGCCCTTGGGCAGCACCATGGCGCACAAGCGAAGCATCACCACGCCCACCAAGGGCCAGTGATAAAGCATCAAGTAAAATAGACTTCCCAGCACCAGTTTCACCAGTTAAAACCGATAGCCCCGCTGTAAAATGAATATCGAGCTTTTCGATCAAAACAATATTATGAATCGAAAGCTGTACCAGCATAGAGAATCAACGCGCCTTATTCTTATCACCACTTAAAGCATGTGAGATCCAAGAAGATTTATGCTCCTGTGGTGATATGCTATTCTTTTGCAATAAATTATAAGAAAGTTTATACCACTCACTTTTTGGATAATTACGTCCTAAAATAGCTGCTGCTGTCTGGGCTTCCGCAGTCAAGCCAAGAGCAAGATTAACCTCTGTCAAGCGGAACAGTGCCTCTTCAATTTGATTGGTATCAGAATACTCTTCAACCACTGTACGAAACCTTCTGCTCGCAGCAAGATAACGCCGCCCCTCTTCATAATAACGACCAACTTGCATTTCTTTACCAGCCAACTGCTCTCGCCCAAAACGTATTTTATCTTTAGCATCCTTGACATACTTAGAATTCGGATAACTCTCCACAAGAAGCTGCATAGCAGCAATAGCACGTTTTGTATCGCGTTGATCTCGTGTAACATCAGGAATCTGATGGAAAGAAGAAAGACCAATAATATAATAAGCATAAGCGACATCCTGCGCTCCTGGATAAAGATTAATATAGCGCTGCGCCATACTAATCGAATCATCATACTTACCAAGTCGATAATTTGTAAAAGCACCCATTACTAAAGATTTACGCCCCCAATCGGTATAAGCATAGTGCTTTTCAATGGTAAGAAACTTTTTAGATGCATCCGCAAGCCGCCCACTCTTAAAGCTAGCAAGCGCTTGATTATATAAAACATCTGGTGGATCCATTTTTAAAACATATGCAGATGGATCAAGAGTATTTTTCTCTTTAAATAAACAACCCGTTAACATGCAGGTACTCCCTAAAAGTACCACACCCAATATTTTGCGTACAACGTTAGATTTTCTATATGCCATATTTGCAATACATAGATAAGATTTTGTCATAGTTTTTCCGGCCTCCAGAGAACATCACCTTGTAGCAAAAATTATTTATTTAAAATTTTTTATATCATATCACTTTAAAATCCACTAACCGATTTAGCCGTTTAAAATCAATCATCCCCTTAAAAATCAAACAGGCTATACTCAAACTTTTTCAATTTTTCCTTCAACCTTACCTATAAATAACTTTTTTCGTAACACGATTCATCTGCCAAAACAGCTTTCACCAATTGCGAATTAATTTTATGCCCACTACAATAGGAACGAAATAATCCAATAAAAGGCGCCCCGAGCAAAGCAGTATCACCAATAGCATCAAGCATTTTATGCCGAACACATTCATTCTCCCAATAAGGACCATCTGGATTCATAATTTTGTCATTAAATCCTATAATAAGAGAATTTTCTAAAGAAGCGCCTAATCCTTTTCCAGAAATCCATAATTTTTCCACGTCTTTGACAAAACCAAAGGTGCGCGCACGTGACAAATCATCTCTAAACCCTTGTCTAGTAAGATCAAAACTTAATTGTTGTTTACCAATAGCAGAAGAAGGAAAAGAAATCGTTATATCAAAACGACGCCCTTCAAACGGTAAGAATTCAGCCACGCCACGAACACCCTCAATCCGCAATGGTTTTTTTATAATGAAATAGGAACGTAATGCATTCTGCTGTACGATACCCACTTCTTCAAAAGCTTGACAATATTGCCACGCAGAACCATCCAAAATGGGTATCTCATGACTTGACACTTCAATAAGAAGATTATCCAAATTATAAGCTGCGATAGCAGCCATCAAATGTTCAATCGTTTCAATTCTGAACTCTCCCTGCCCAAGCACTGTCGATAATTCAGTCGCTCCTGTTTGCGATGCATGCGCTTGAAATATTTTCTCTACTCCATCTAATCCACAACGCTTAAAAACAATACCACACCCAACCTCAGCTGGACAAACCTTCATTACAGACAAACACCCGCTGTGGACACCATACCCTCTAAATACCACGGCTTTTTTAAGAGTAGATTGATATTTTTGCACCAACTTCATCATACCACTTCATTGATTTTTTACATCTCTTAAAAAGATTTATAAAGCTATAAAATTTATTTGCATAGCAAATAATAAACCCGCTTATTACTAAGCGGGTTTATAAAAAACAGAAGTATTTTTCTAAAAGCACAATATATTTTACTCAAAAAAACTTTTATACATCATAGAAGAAATGCAAAAGCTTTCTCTTTTCTCCACTTTTTGCCAATTAATTTGCCTGACGACGCAAAAACGCTGGTATTTCCAACTGATCTTCTTCACTTATAAAAGTATGCTGATCTTGCGGTACATGAGGGTGTAACTCACCAGAACGACGTGGAACATAAATAGTAGCATCTTGAGGAAGCGCTTGAGAGTTTTTATGATAACCATGAGCATCCTGCTGCTGAGAAGATTTCGCAGCAGGCTCTAGCCGCGCTTCTGGCTCAACTTCCTCACGATGTGTCAAGCTCTGTTTCAACCGCTGCCAAAGATTGCGAGGCCCCTGGTCTGTAGTAGATAACCTCTCACGTTGACCCTGAGCGACAGAAGAAAAATCCTTTAACTCAGGCATACGCATAGGTGAACGCGCTTGCATCTGTTGTGCTTGCCTTTGCTGTACCTGCTTCTCTTTCTGTTTCACAACGCCTGCCATCTCATCAAGAACATGCGCCGTCGCCTCCATACTCACTGGTGCAGTGATAGGCTGATGGGAACCACGGCTAACCTGCATACGTGGTACATTTGACACCTGCCCATGCAGAGTGTTTGTCCCATAAGAAGCAGCATTCGGACTGCGTGCAGCCACTGCATCTACAGGCTGTGCAAAAATTTGACTTTTAGGACGGAACTGTTCTCCAGCCGGTTTGCCCTTTTCTATTTCAAGTGCTTCTATCACTTCTACCATTGACTCAGAACGTAAGGGAGATGACTGAACATGAAAAGAACTCTGCGACATTGCAGGATCATTCTTACGAATTGAAGCTGCAGGCTTCTGAAATTGAGGATGAGAGGACTGAACCACATCACTCATCTCACGATCAATACCCGTTGCAACCACGGATACACGAATAACACCCTCTAACGACTCATCATCAATGGCACCAAAGATAACATTCGCATCTGCATCCACTTCTTCACGAATACGATTAGCAGCCTCATCGACTTCAAATAAAGTCATATCACGGCCACCAGTAATGGAAATAAGTAAGCCACGAGCACCACGCATAGAAGTATCATCCAACAATGGATTGGCAATAGCAGCTTCAGCAGCATTCAAAGCACGCCCTTCACCAGACGCCTCACCTGTTCCCATCATCGCTCGGCCCATTTCATGCATAACAGAACGAACATCAGCAAAATCAAGGTTAATAAGCCCCTCTTTAATCATTAAGTCCGTAATAGAAGCAACACCAGAATAAAGCACTTGGTCAGCCATCGCAAAAGCATCAGCAAATGTCGTCTTGTCATCCGCAATACGAAACAGATTCTGATTGGGAATAACAATCAATGTATCAACAGACTTTTGTAATTCTTCAATACCAGCTTCTGCCGTTTTCATACGGCGTGCACCTTCAAACTGGAATGGCTTTGTTACAACACCAACGGTCAAAATACCTTTTTCACGTGCAGCGCGAGCAACAACGGGCGCTGCCCCCGTTCCGGTACCTCCCCCCATACCAGCAGTAATGAAAACCATATGAGAATCTGCCAAATGGTCGATAATTTCATCAATACACTCCTCTGCAGCCGCTTGTCCAACTTCCGGTAAAGCACCAGCACCTAAACCTTCTGTAACCGCTGCACCAAGCTGGATGACACGTTCAGCCTTTGACATAGCCAAAGCCTGTGCATCCGTATTTGCAACAACAAAATCAACTCCTTGAAGACCAGCATTAATCATATTATTCACGGCATTCCCACCACCACCGCCAACACCAAAAACGGTAATGCGTGGCTTCAATTCCGCGATATCTGGCCGATGCAGATTAATCGTCATTTCCTTTTCCTTTTCATAAGACATCGCAAGCCCAAGCGATGAAATTTAACTTACCTTTATAGACTTACTTAAAAACTCTCACGCAACCACTGACCAACACGCTGAAAATACCCACGCGTGCCCACCGATAAATAATTCACTGCAACCTTCATTGTTTTCTCTTCAAAATCCACAAATTGTGGATAAATTAACAATCCAACAGCAGATGTAAACGCCGCCCCTTTTGCAAGAGAAGGAAGCCTCGAAATACCCAAAGGCCTCCCTATACGAACATTTCTTCCCAATATAGTACGTGCCATCTCTGGCAATCCTGTTAATTGACTTGCTCCCCCAGTTAAAATAACACGCTTACCAATAATGTGACCAAAACCAGAACGATTTAAACAGTCACGTACCATCTCTAAGATTTCTTCAACACGTGCACGAATGATACGACCAAGAACAGCACGAGGATATTGAGTTTCACGATGTTCGTTGCCAATCTCCGTCACATTAATCATATTTCGCTCATCAGCACTTGTCAGAAGTGCTGAACCATAGACAACCTTTAGACGCTCTGCCTCTGTAACAGACATAGAGAATCCACGCGCCACATCAAGAGTCACATGATGTCCACCAACCGCAAGTGCATCCGCATGGACAAACTTCCCCTCAAAAAACACTGAAAATGTTGTTGTTCCACCACCAAAATCAATACACGCTGCTCCTAAATGTGCCTCATCATTCATCAAAACAGCAAGACCACTTGCGAAAGGGGTTGCAACCATTGCTTCAACACTCAAATGTGCACGATTAATGCAAGTTTCTAAATTACGTAAAGCCGCAGTTTCCGCTGTTACCACATGCACATCCACCCCAAACAATTCCCCAGCCATTCCAATAGGGTCAGAAATTCCTTTATCGCCGTCCAATATGTAAGAGATCGGAACTGAGTGCATAACATGACGCTCAGCATCAAAAGCTTTGCGCGAAACATCTGAAAATGCTACACGCACATCACGCCGAGTGACTTCACGACCATTCAAACGTACCGTGCCATTGATAAGAGCACTTTGTAATCGGCTTGAGGAAAAATTCACAATCACCGAATCGACTACCAAACCAGCCATTTTTTCTGCTGCATCAACAGCTAACCGTATTGATTGCTCTGCTGCTAACATATCCATCACAACACCGGACTTGATACCGCGTGAACGCTGCACTCCAAAGCCTAGAATCTCCATAGAATGCGTACGGCCATGTAAATAGTGTGCATGCTTCAAAGGACGTAAACAAGCAATAAGACAGACAATCTTACTTGATCCAACATCAAGAACCGTCAAAAAACGTGTTTTGCGCCCCCCCCAATGATGTGAACCTAACAACATCATAAGTTTCCTGCCTTTCGCGCTTTTAAAACGCGTTCTTCTTCCACCACAAAAGCACGACGGCGTTCCAAAGCCTCATCAGACAAGGAAACTGTAATACGATCAGAAAGCCGTAAATCGACACACAAAACATCGCGAGAAAAAAGATCTTGCGCTATCCCTGACTTAACAAGAAAAGAAAGCCTTTCAAGTGCATCATTTTCAGGCAACATAACGCGTATCCCATTATCCAAGACAAGATCCCAACGCCGGTCACCTACACGCACATAAGCACGAACACGACTATACAACTGCGGATACGCCGAAAGAGCTTGAATAAACATTTTAGCAGTATTTTGCGCACCCTGACCAACCACAAGAGGTAAATCCCGAACCATCCTTCCTTGAAAGGGCACAATGACGCGCCCTGTATTATCAATAATATCCATCATGCCATCATGCTGCCAAACTGCATAGGGTTCACGCTCAACAACTGAAATAAGCACTCTGTTGGGATAAATTTTCTGAACATTCGCCGATTGCACCCAAGCCTGCTTCTCTAAAAGAAAACGCGCTCTATCAACATTAAAAGTGAATATGGACGCAGCGGTATCGAGTCCTAGAATCTTCAAAACTTCCTGTTTTACTAGGCGCTTATTACCACTTATATCGACATCGGTGACCACAAACCCAATATCCGATGCTGCTGTTTTCATAAGCATTTCCATATGACCACTTGATGAAAGTCCATAAAGCACCGTAACAAAGAAAAACAACAAAACTGCAAAAGAACCAAAATGGCGAGGAACATGAACACTGGTCAATACAAGCTCAAACACAAACCAAAGAAAGCGACGATAAAGTCGTGGCAAAGCTGGCACTAACGGCACCTTCATTGGAACACTTGTTTTATTAACATTCAACGCATACACGACGCGTCCTCCACCATCCACTGAACAATATCGCCGTAAGTACGACCACTTGCTTTTGCAATATCAGGAACAAGAGAAGTAGATGTCATACCGGGCTGCGTATTAATTTCAAGCCAGACCAATTCTCCTGTTTTTTCATCAAAACGAAAATCAGAACGGCTAACACCTCGACAACCTATCGCCTGATGTGCTGCTAAAGACATTCTTTGCACCTTTTGGTAAATATTTGATGAAAGTTGTGCAGGACAAATATGAAGAGAGCCACCAGTTTTATATTTTGAGTCATAATTATAGAATTGAAAGTGTTGATCAGGAAGAATTTCACAAACATCGAGCACCTCATTTCCCAAAATAGCACAAGTAAGTTCACGCCCAGGAATATATTTTTCAACGAGCACCTCATCTGCATAACCCCACTCAGTCCCTACGATATTACGCGGCGGTGCCGATTCATTTTCTTTTACAATCACGACACCAAAACTCGACCCTTCGCATACAGGCTTAATCACATAAGGAGGTTCCATAAGATGCTCCCGCCCAACAGCAAAACGGCTTATAACAAAAGAAGGCGCAACAGAAACCCCAACGCTTGCAACAATAATTTTTGCACGCCCTTTATCCATCGCCAATGCTGATGCCATCACTCCAGAATGCGTATAGGGAATTTTCAAATATTCAAGAATACCCTGAATCCGACCATCTTCACCAAATGGCCCATGCAATGCATTGAAAACGATATCAGGCTGCAATTGTTCAAGAACAGAAGCAATATGACCATCAACATCCACGCGGCTCACACGATACCCTTGTGCTTCAAGAACATCAGCACAAGCAGTCCCTGAAGACAAACTTACAGACCGCTCAGAAGAAAACCCTCCCATTAATACAGCTATATGTTCATCTTTCATAACAACTTACCCTCTTGTGCATACTATATATAGACTACATAAAGATCACCAACACCATATACGGGAAATACTAAGATTTATCCTTGCGAATCAATAACCTAGCATTTTGTATAATGAATCAGACTCAAGCGTATGACGCAAGAGTTTCTTTGTTAATTTATTGATTTTTAATGGATTTTTTTATTATCTCTTTGAAATGACTCAATTTTTTATTCCCATTTTTTTTATTACATTGAATCAGGATTAAAAGAGAGGACAATGCGGTCTTGCTCAAATTGACCGATACGTTGTATTTCCCACTGTAACAGATGAGCTGAGTGAGAAAAAACACGAGCACGCACTGTTTCTCCCAAAGCTTCAAGATCATAACCTGTTGCTTGCCCTGTATTGATCATAAAATTACAGTGCATTTCACTCATTTTGGCTCCACCAATCCGCAAACCACGGCACCCTGCTTCATCAATAACACGCCATGCAGATGTATTTTCAGGATTTTTGAAAGTTGATCCACCTGTTTTTTCGCGAACAGGCTGTACTGTTTCTCGATGAAGCGCAACTTCATCCATAGCTGCACGAATATCCTCTTTATTTCCTGGTTGTCCTTCCAATAAAGCAGCAGTAAAAATAAGGTCTTCAGGAATATTACAATGGCGATAGGAATAGTGCATATTCTCAAGACTTAAAGTATGACGCCGTCCTTGACGATCAAATGCGTAGACCTCAACAACACGTGCAGCTGTCTCAAGACCATTAGCCCCTGCATTCATTTTAAGTGCCCCTCCAAGACTACCAGGAATACCATGATAAAAATGAAAGCCTGCAATCTCAGCTTCTAGCGCTGCTGCCGCTAAATGTTTATCCGCCGTGGCAGCACCAACCAAAAAGCGCCTTGGAGAAACTTGCTGTACTTGTCCAAAACCTTTGGACGAAAGACGAATAACAACTCCAGGAATTCCTCCATCACGCACCAAAAGATTAGAACCAATCCCCACAATTGTTACAGGTATAGATTCAGGAAGATTTTGAAGAAAAAAGGCTAAATCTGCCTCATCAGCAGGCTGATAAAAAAGTTCTGCTCTTCCACCTGTACGAAACCACGCCACCTTACGCATATCCATATTGGGCGCAAGTTTGCCTTTTACTCTGCTTAACGCCGGTTGTAATCGCGCTAACAGCGCCTCACCATCAATGAGCTGAAAATTTATCATTTCTATCAAGTACCGCCAAATAATGAGGCAACGCACAAGCCCACTGTGTGATATTGCCCGCACCAAGAAAAACAATATAATCCCCTGACTTAGCAAATGTAGAGACAATTGAAACCACATCTTCTAGACAATGAATCAGACGTACATCACGATGGCCAGCCATTTGAATATGTTCTACCAATTCTTTAGCACCAAAACCAGCAATGGGCTCTTCACCAGCTGCATAAACTGGTGCAATCAACACTGTATCTGCATCATTAAAACAAGTAGAAAAATCATCAAATAAATTATACAAACGTGAGTAACGATGTGGTTGTGCAATCGCAATCACGCGCCCTTTTGAACTTTCACGCGCTGCACATAAAACAGCTTTTATTTCAACAGGATGATGCCCATAATCATCGAATATTTCAATGCCATGCCAACTTCCTGTTTGCGTAAAACGCCGTTTTACTCCACCAAATGCTGCTAAGCCCTTTTTTATCGATTCACCTGAAATGCCAAGTTCATGAGCAACAGCAATTGCCGCGGTCGCATTAGAAATATTGTGCTGACCAGACATTGGTAAAAGTAAATTTTTTAACTCAGTCGTTTTCCCTGTCTTTCGGGAACGAATAAGAACATCAAAATGCGTTTTCTGACCATCCATCGAAAGATTAAGAAAACGCACATCTGCTTGGGGATTGGCACCATAAGTGATCACCCAACGATCATCAACACGACTCGCTAACGACTGAACCTCTGGATGATCAAGGCACAAAACAGTAAAACCATAAAAAGGAACATTTTCGACAAATTGCCGAAAAGCCTGACGCAGAGCAGTAAAACCTCCGTAATGATCCAAATGCTCAGCATCAATATTGGTAACAACGGCAATATCAGCAGGCAGCTTTAAAAATGTACCATCACTTTCATCAGCTTCAACCACCATCCAATCACCTTCGCCCATACGTGCATTTGTACCATAAGCATTAATAATACCGCCATTAATCACCACCGGGTCAAAATGACCAGCATCAAGAAGTGCTGCTATCATTGATGTGGTTGTTGTTTTACCATGCGTACCACCCACCGCAATTGCACGACGAAACCGCATAAGCTCCGCCAGCATTTCTGCACGTTTCACAAGCGGCAAATGCCTTTCTTTTGCAGCAATATACTCTGGATTTGTTTTTTTAATAGCAGTAGAAAAAACAACAACCTCTGCGTTCCCTAAATTTTCAGCATGATGACCTATATGAACGTTAATTCCTTTTCCCCGTAAACGTTCAATATTTGCACTTTCAACTTGATCTGATCCTTGAACTTTATAACCCAAGTTATGAAAAACTTCCGCAATTCCACTCATGCCAATCCCACCGATTCCAACAAAATGGATAACACCTATATTAAGCGGCATTTTCATCAAAAAACTCCTCTTTTATATCTGACAATGATCGCCCCGCAATCAATGCTTCAGCCATATCAGCAAGGTGACTGGTTGCATGAGGTTGGCCAACCTTTTTTGCAGCAAGCGCTTGTTTTTCCAATAAATGTGGTGCACAACAAGCTTCTGTTAAAAGAGAAACAAGTTTTTGTGGGTTCAAATCTTTTTCTGATACAATTTGAGCACCTCCCACAGCAGAAAGAAGTGTCGCATTTTCTGCCTGATCGTGATCGAGAGCATAAGGATAGGGGATGAGCAAAGCAGGCCGACCAATCACAGCTATTTCACAAACGGATGAGGCACCAGCGCGTGATAAAATAAAATGAGACCGCGCCATACGTTCAGCCATATCATCAAAAAAAGAGGCAACTTCTGCTTGTACACCCATCTTGTGATAGGTTTTGATCAACTCTCCAGCTTCACCCCGAACTTGCTGAACAATTCGTAGACGTTTACGTACCTTATTATCCAGCAAGGCAACTGCTGCGGGAACAATTCGTGAAAAAAAAGAAGCCCCTTGGCTACCACCAAAAACCAACAAATGAAATGGCTCTTCATCTGCAGAAGGATGATAAGGAGTTTCTGCCGCTTTGAGAACAGCTTCACGCACAGGATTTCCAGTCAAAAATGTTTTATGAGCATAAGTATTATTTTGCGACAACAAACCACCTGCGATTGCATCCACAAAAGCTGCCAAAGCCCGATTGGCACGCCCCATAACGGCATTTTGCTCATGGATAAATGTTACACGCCGCGTTAAGACAGCGACAAAAAGAGGAGGAAAGGTAGGATACCCGCCAAATCCACCAACAAGAACAGGACGCAATTTATAAAAAAGCGCTAACGATTGCCCCATGCCCTTTAACAAAGACCAAAATGTTTTTACAAATGCGAAAGGGTGGCGTCGTGTAAATGTTGCTGATGCAATGATATGTGTGTGCTCTTCATCAAAGCAGCGTACATAACATTGAGCCCTCTTATCCGTTGCCAAATGGACATCATATCCACGTTTTCTTAATTCAATAGCAAGTGCTTCGGCAGGAAAAAGATGTCCGCCTGTACCACCTGCCACCAAAACAATAACTTTTTTATGAGTCATAAGTCGTATCCAAGACAGAGGGAGAAGAAAAAGCTGAAAGGCGCGCTTCTGGCCAGCGACGGGTCAAACTCAGTAAAATCCCCATTGAAAGTGCAATCGCCATCATAGATGAACCACCATAAGAAATAAACGGCAATGTCATACCCTTTGGAGGAATCAAATGAAGATTAACGGCCATATTAATCGCTGATTGAAAGCCAATCATCATCGCTATACCACTAATACCAAGACGTATAAATGAATCACGCGTATTCAATGCTATAGACAATGAGCGCATAACGATAAAACCAAAAAGCATCATAATTAAAAGACAAAGGGTGATACCATATTCTTCAGCAGCAACAGAAAACACAAAATCTGTGTGGCTATCAGGAATGATACGTTTTACTGTTCCCTCTCCCGGACCTTTCCCAAACCAACCACCATTCAAAATAGCTTCACGCCCTACATCTACTTGAAAAGTATCGCCTTCACCTGTCAAAAAACCATTAATACGTTCACGTACATGATGAAGAAAAAAATAGGCAAAGACAATTCCTACAACGCCTAAAATGATAAAGAGAAAAATAACAGTAAGAGGTACACCAGCAATAAAAAACAGACCGCCCCATGTTGCACTTATTAAAAGTGTTTGACCAATATCAGGCTGGAGAACGAGAAGCACACAACAAAAAGCATAAAGCACAGTAGCAAGTATATAGCCAGGAATACCCCTACGCTGTATCTGTTCCGAAAAAAGCCAAGCAGACATTACTACAAAAGCTGGCTTCATAAACTCTGAAGCTTGAACAGAAAGACCAAATAGAGGGATCCACCGCCGCGCTCCCTTTAATTCTAGACCAAAAAATAAGGTTGCAACCATAAGAACGAGGGTTACAAGTAACAAAAGAGCACATAAACGGCGAATATTACGAAGTGAGAAAAAAGAAATAGTAACCATCGTAAAAAACGCCGGAATACTAAAAATGATATGCCACCGAACAAAATAAAAACTATCAGAAATTCCGATCTTTTTTGCAATAGTAGGGCTCGCAGCAAAAGATAACATAATGCCAATCCCCATTAAGATCAAACAAGCAGCAAAGATAGAGCGATCAATTGTCCACCACCAATTAGCAACTGGATCTCTATCTGCACGTGTAACCATCATATCCACCTTATTTTTTCATAATTCTACTCAAAGTGATATGGTCCCCTGCTTTTTAGCAAAGACTTCAAAAATTGAATTACACAAAAAAAGATTCCGGAGTCTTAACAGAACAGCATTTTAAAAAATTTATGCTTCTTTTAACTGCATAACAAAAGAAATAAATGCTTCTCCACGCATTTCGTAATTCTTAAATTGATCATAACTTGCACAAGCCGGTGAAAAGAGAACAACAACCTCTTTCGCCTTGCAACACATTGCATCAGCAGCAGCTTCATGCACCGCATTTTCTAAAGTTAAACTCATTGAAAAAGGAAAAGAAGATCCAATAATATCAGCAAATTCTTCCGCAGCAGTCCCAATCAAGTAAGCTTTATGAATTTTATGAAAAAATCCTCTAAGAGCCTCAATCCCACCTTCTTTCGCCTGCCCTCCAACAATCCAAAAAATATCATGAAAAGCAGAAAGTGCAGGAGCTGACGCATCTGCATTAGTAGCTTTGCTATCATTGATAAACAAAACTGATCCCATTTTACGCACCTGCTGCATACGATGCGCTAATCCTTTATAACTTGCTAAATGCTTTTCTATATGCGGATCAGTAATTTTTAAAACTTGCAATGTTGCTAAAGCCATAAGAGCATTTTGCGCATTATGACTACCGCGCAATCCGGTCATAGACGCGAGATCTGCAAGCATATGGCGCCGCCCGTAGCAAACAGAAAAGAGCTTAGTCCCATCAGCATAAAAACCATTTTCAACAAAATTTTCCTTGGAAATTGCCTCAACGCGACAACCTTCATCAACTAATTGTTGATACAAAGCCTGACAGGCAGCATCATCGACTGAAATGAAAGCATGAGAAGCTGCAGCAACTAAATGTTTTTTGGCTTGCACATAATGAGCAAAACTGCCATGACGATCAATATGATCAGATGTCAAGTTCAATAAGACTCCAATTGTTGGCTGTAGAGAGGGTGTGAGATCAATTTGAAACGATGAACATTCAATCACATAAATACGGTTTTTAACAAATGGCTTAAGCGTCAATATTGCAGTTCCAATATTTCCTCCCATCTGCACATCATAGCCCATTTGTTCCAACAAATGAGCAATCAAAGCAGTCGTTGTCGACTTCCCATTTGTCCCCGTAATAGCAATGAACGGAACATCTTGATCACAAAAACCATGATGCTGTAAAAAATGATTACGTGCACGAATAAATAATTCAATATCACCAATAATTTCTATATCTTTTTGACGTGCTTTATCAACAACCCAATGCGGCTTAGGATAAATCAACGGAACGCCAGGCGCTAAAATCAATGCAACAAATTCAGACCAATTCTCATAACGAAGATCCCTCGTTGCAATATTCTCCCTTTCAGCTGCTTGCACACCTGAAATATTATCATCCCACGCAACCACTTCTGCACCGCCACGCATCAATGCTTGTGCCGCTGCTAATCCTGATCGCCCTAATCCAAACAGTGCAACTTTTTGGCCTTTATAGCATGCAACAGAAATCAAAATCTCACCGCAATTTAAGTGTTGAAAGACCGATCAAAGCAAGAACAATCGAAATTATCCAAAAACGTATCACGACTTGGCTCTCAGTCCATCCTTTTTTTTCAAAATGATGGTGTATCGGTGCCATAAGGAACACACGCTTTTTTGTTAATTTGAAATAACCAACCTGAATAACAACCGAAAACCCTTCGAGAACAAAAAGCCCACCAATAAGAGCCAAAACAATTTCATGCTTGGTTGCTACCGCAACAATACCTAAGAGTCCTCCAAGTGCTAACGAACCAGTATCCCCCATAAAAATAGCCGCCGGTGGTGCATTAAACCATAAAAAACCAAGTCCCGCACCAACAACGGCTCCCAGTAAAACAGCTAGTTCACCCGTCCCCGATACATAATGGATTTGTAAATAATCAGCAAAGTTCATATTACCAGAAAGGTAAGCAATCAGAGCAAAAGACAAAGCTGCGACCATCACAGGAACGATAGCAAGCCCATCAAGACCATCAGTTAAATTAACCGCATTGCCCGTTGCGACAATAACAAAAGCAGAAAAAGGAACAAAAAACCAGCTCAAATTGATCAAATATTCTTTCACAAAGGGTAGAGCTAATCCAGGAGAGCCCACTTGTAAGATGATAAAAGCAGCAATTGCCGCAACAAAAAACTCCAAACTTAACCGTGCTTTACCAGAAAATCCTTTGTGCGTTTGCTTTGTGACCTTAAGATAATCATCATAAAAACCAATTGCCCCAAAAAAAAGCATAACAAAGAGCGATACCCAAAAATAAATATTCGATAAATTACACCATAAAAGCGCTGATATCACAGTGCCCGTTAAAATCATCAATCCGCCCATAGTAGGCGTTCCTGCCTTTTTAAAATGTGTCTGAGGACCATCAGCGCGAATTGGCTGTCCTTTTCCCTGCCGCAATTTAAGAGAGGCAATAATACTAGGGCCAAACAAAAACACAATAAGCCCCGATATGAGCATAGCTGCTATAGTGCGAAAAGTAATATAACGAAAAACATTCACTCCTGGAAGCCAGTCACTAAGCGAAGACAAAAACAGCATCATAGTATAAAAAACCTATTTAAAATTATAGAGAAACCATCTTATAACGATCAAGCAATGCGGTCACAATATCTGATGAATAAAGACTACGCGATGATTTAATCATAAGCAGATCTCCATTAGAAATTTCTGTAAAAATAAGTGGTAAAATTTTTTCAATATTTTCAGCATAATGAACCTTAACGTAAGCAGACAGATCAATGGCTAAAAACTTCATTGCCTCACCAAATAAAAAAACTGGATTAGCACCAGAAAGACAGATGGGCTTGACTAAATCACGATGGAGCTTTTCACTATAAGCTCCTAACTCCAGCATATCACCTAAAATAGCAATTCGCCTACCATTCTTCCCTACTGGCCCTGTAGCAAGCAGATCAAGAGCAGCACGCATAGACGCAGGATTAGCATTATAACTTTCATCAATTAAATGAAATTCGCCTCCACTTGGCAAAAACAACCGATAACGAACACCACGCCCCTTTTGAAGAGAAAAATGGCTCAAAGAAAGCAAAACACTCTCCAAATCAACGCCAAGGGCATCACAAGCAGCAAGAACACCTAAACTATTTTGTACAATATGTCGCCCGGGAGCACCAATTTTAATCTCCTTATCTTGCCCCAAAATACGTAACCTCATAGAGGAACAATCTGTTAAAAGACGTATTTCCTTCGCTTGATAATCAGAATTTTCAGTCTCACCAAAACTTAAGATCTTTTTCACACCACATTGCTTTGCTTTTTGGACTAAATAAGAAAAAAAATCATTATCTGCATTTAAAACGGCAGTACCTTCCTTATCTAGTCCTTCAAAAATTTCAGCTTTTGCATCTGCAATTTCTTCAAGACTTTTGAAGAATCCCATATGTGCCGCAGAAACATGCGTAATGAGTACAACATGCGGACGAACCAATTTGACTAGAGGGCGAATTTCATCCTTATGATTCATCCCAATTTCAAAGACACCATAATCACTCTGTGCAGGCATTCGCGCCAAAGTGAGCGGCACACCCCAGTGATTATTTAAAGAAGCAGAATTAGCATGAACCTTCCCAACAGTTGCAAGCACTTGTTTTAGAGCTTCTTTTGTTGTTGTCTTTCCAACAGAACCCGTTACCGCTATAATTTGAGCCTTTGAGCGCTTACGTGCAGCTTGTGCAAGTTTTTCTAAAGCTTGCAAAACATCAGGAACAACAATCAGTGGAGCAGATATTTTTTTCATTTCCGCCAAACTATTTTCTGCAACAATAAGGACGCCTGCACCTCGTGCATAAGCTTGTGCAGCAAAATCATGACCATCAAGATGATGCCCTTTAATACAAAAAAAAATATCACCCTCTATAAGAGTACGACTATCAATAGAAATCCCAGAAAAAGTTTCCGGTATACACCCGAGTGCAAAGCCATCAACTGCGGCAATAAGTGCTTGTTTATCCCATAAAGCCGTCATCTATTACGTTCCTGCAAAGCATCAATCGCTTTCAAACGATCTGAAAAAGGATATGTTTTTTGCCCTATAATTTGACCATTCTCGTGACCTTTTCCAGCAATGATTAATGTATCCCCTGCTTTTAAAAGCCCAACGGCATAAGTAATAGCTTCACCACGGTCCGCTATTTCTATGGCTCTTGGCGCTGCTTGTAAAATATCCTTGCGAATTTTTTCTGGTATTTCCGTACGCGGATTATCATCCGTTACAATAACAAGATCAGCCTTACTTTCCGCGATTTTTCCCATCAAAGGTCTTTTCCCCCGATCACGATCCCCTCCGCAACCAAAAACAAGAATTAAACGTCCTTGGGTAAAGGGGCGAACAGAAAGCAATACCTGCTCTAAAGCTTCTGGTTTATGCGCATAGTCTATATAAACAGGAGCATTATTTTCTGTCTTTCCAACCAACTCTAAACGACCTGGTGCTCCCTGCAAAGTTTCAAGTGAACGAAAAACTTTCTCAGGAGAAATACCTGTTACAATTGCTAATCCCGCCGCCATAAGCGCATTGCTCACCTGAAAATCTCCAGCTAAAGGCAAATCAAATGTATAAATATTGTTGTCCACACGACATTCAACACACTGTTTTGAACGTTGATGTTCAACACGATTAATGGTGATAAATTGCCCCTTACGCCCAATTGTCAAGACACGACGTCGTGCTTGTGCAACAATATCAATAACCTTTTGCGAATAAACATCATCTGCAAAAATAAGGGCAGGAGCATCTCGAGGCAAAAGCGTATCAAGGAGTCTCATTTTAGCACGCAAATAATCCTCTACGCCCGTGTGATAATCCATATGATCACGCCCTAAATTGGTAAAGGCAGCAGCTGTTAAACGTACACCGTCAAGCCGGCTTTGATCAAGGCCATGCGAAGATGCTTCAAGGGCTAAATGTGTGACACCTTCATTGGCAATTTCAAAAAGAAGACGCTGTAAAATTACCGGATCCGGTGTTGTAAGAGAACAAGAATCATTCTGATTAGGAGAAACAACGCCTACCGTTCCTATACTGGCAGCACACAATCCTACATGAGTCCAAATCTGCCGAATAAAAGAAACAACCGATGTTTTGCCACTTGTCCCTGTCACAGCAACGACAGTTTCGGGTTGAGAACCATAGAAACGTGCAGCTGCAACCGCTAAACTATGACGAACATCACGAACACGTAAAACGGGAATAGATAAATTCTCAAGAACAGCATTACAATCTGTAACGATTACACATGCACCATGCTTTAGTGCATCATTGATATAGTATCTACCATCACCTTGATTTCCTTGAACAGCTACAAAAACATAGCCCGGCAAAACTTGCCGAGAATCTGCACTTATTCCTGTTATTTCCATTGAAGAAAGATTTTCATCTTCAACACACTCTGGAAAAACTGTTCCCAACAACATGATAACACACCTTTATAATTAATTTTACCGTTGTTTAACGAAATTCGAACTGTTCTTTGTGCTCAAAAGAGGCGCGTACTCTTTTTCAAAGTCTGGTTTTATTCCCAAAAAACTTGCTGAACGACGAATAATATTAGCAAGCACCGGACCTGCATTCATTGCTGCTGTTGCTGAACGTTGTCCATCTTCAGGTTGAGGTTCATCCACAATTGTTAAAACAACATAAGAAGGATTCTCAATAGGAAAAGCAGCAAGAAAGCTATTAAAATTTTTTATTTTAGAATATTTTCCATTTTCCACTTTTTCGGCTGTTCCTGTCTTACCACCAACACGATAACCTTCGACTTTTGCATTACGCCCAGAGCCAATATCGCTGTTTAACTTATAAAGATAACGCATATTTTCACTTGTCTTGTCTTGTAAGACTTTTTTTGCATATCTTAAAGCTTGTTCTTTTGTCCGTTTTAAAAACGTGGGTTCAATCAACCAACCACCATTCATTAAAGCAGCAGCACCGACTGCTGTTTGCAAAGGTGTTGTTGCCATACCATGTCCAAAAGAAATTGTCATAGAATGTATATTCTTCCAGGGGTGTGGCACAACAGGATGCGCAACTTCAGGCAATTCTGTTGTCATTCGATCAAGTAAACCAAGTCGTTTCAAAAAATCACGATGTCCTTCAATCCCCACGGCCAATGCTTCCTTAGCAGAACCAATGTTGGAAGAATAAATAAAAACCTCCCAAAGTGCTAAAGGACGATTTCTTCCGTGAAAATCATGAATAAAATAATTATGGCTTGCTTGAACAGGCTTTGAAGCATCAATGACACTATTTAAATGAAAAAGGTCTGAATCAAGTGCCATTGCAGTTGTAAAACTTTTAATAATAGACCCCATTTCAAAAGTTCCAGCGGTCATCCGATTGAAGCGATCACTTTTTAGAGCTTCAACAGGATTTCTAGGATCAAAATCGGGTATAGATGCCAAAGCCAAAACTTCACCCGTGTGAATATTTAAAATAACAGCCCCTGCAGCAACCGCCTTATAACGCTTCATTGCCTTCGTAAGTTCATCATGAACAATTGTTTGAATACGCACATCAATCGAAAGCTGAACTGGCTTTAATGATTCTTCAGTTGCAAGACCAGCAGCACGTAGAGCACTCAAACCGATATCATCAATATATTTTTCCATACCTGCTATGCCCTGATTATCAACATTAACCATACCGAGAATATGCGAAACCACAGAGCCACTCGGATAAAAACGGCGAATTTCAGTACGAAAACCAATCCCTGGAATACCAAGAGCCATAATTTGTGCCTTCTGCATTGGCGTTAACCCACGCTGAATCCAAGAAAAACTAGACTTTCTTTTGAGACGGTTATAAGTTTCCTGCCAATTGAGATCAGGCAAAACAGTTGAGAGCAATTCAATAGTTTCATCCACATCAATGATACGTCGTGGTTCAGAAAAAAGTGAATAAGTTTTAATATCCGTTGCCAATAAACGACCATTACGATCAAGAATATCAGGTCGCGCAGTCAATTGAAGAACTCCCGGCCCTTTTGCCTCTTCAATCTGTCCACCTTCAAGCCCATAAGAAATAAGACAAGCTCCTATAACACCATATACAATAAGAAAACAGAGCAACGAAAAAAGGAGCCGTGGACGACCAGAGTACGAACGACGAATAGGAGAGTTATGAACATCCAATGTTTTTTTTAAGCGCTTTTTCTTTTGCGAAAATAAAAAGTATAATTTCATTACCGCATACCTTTTCGAACAGCGCCATTCCCCTGGAAAGTACGATTATTTGCCAAAATATCCTTACCCTCCTCCAAGATATTTTGTTTAATCACCTCTTCAATATCATCATGTACAGTTACCGGGATATCCTCAAACTCTACAATTTGGCGAGGCTGTATGATCTCTAAACCAAGCTCTTTTTGATAACGTTTCGCAAGCTTTTGCATGCGTGAAGGCTCTATCATTACAGCCCATTCAGCGTGAAGTAAACTTACCGTATTTTTTGCTGCAGCAATTTCATGTTCAAGATGGCGAACTTCACTCATCTGTTTTTGAACATCGTATTTTACCTTATAAGTAAGACCTGCCATACAAATCATAATCATCACTAAAATCATATCAAATGTACGAAAAACTGTCATTTCCTGCCGCCTTCAAAACTGGCAATCTCTGCTAAACCAAATAATTTTATATCGGAATCCTGACTCTCTGCATTGGTGCGTATACCAATACGTAATCTAGCAGAACGTGAACGAGGATTTTTCTCGATTTCTTCTTGATTTGCGGTCCTTACACCTTTAAACAAAGGAGAAAATGTCGCTGGAGCCGTCTCTATTTCAGGAAGATAGCGTGATCTTATATGCTGTCCTGAACGCGTAGAAAAAAATCTTTTAACCATACGATCTTCAAGAGAATGAAAACTCACAACACCCAAACGACCTCCTGGTTTCAAAACGCGTTCAGCAGCAAATAAGCCACGGGCAAGTTCACCAATTTCATCGTTCACATAAATGCGAAGTGCTTGAAATACACGTGTTGCAGGATGAATACGATCTCCGCTTTTACGCCCCACTAACGCCTCAATGGCATGGGCAAGATCACCTGTACGCAAAAAAGGCTGAACGCAGCGGCGTTTTTCAATCATTCGTGCAATTCGACCCGCACAGCGTTCTTCTCCTAATATTTTAAAGATTCTGGCCAACTCATTCACCTTTAAACGATTTACAACATCACTAGCAGTAAAACCGGTCTGAGCCATTCGCATATCTAATGGACCATCTTTTTGAAAAGAAAATCCCCTCTCAGCTTCATCAAGCTGTATGGAAGAGACACCAATATCCAAAATAACGGCATCTACCTTTTCTTCAACTACGTGATCCAACTTTGAAAATTCCATTTGCACCAAACGAAGTCGTGGAAAAAACTCATCAACAAGCGATTGTCCATCGCGAATAGCATGAGGATCACGATCAAGGGCAATAACCTCTGCTCCTGCATTCAACAGAGCACGTGTATAACCACCAGCACCGAAAGTGCCATCAACCACTCTTGCCCCAACCAATGGTGCCAATCCAGCCAAAACTGGCTGCAACAACACTGGAATATGGCGTTCAGCTCTTTTACCCTGCTTTGTCAAAATAATCCGTCTTGATTTATGCTTTTTCAAACCAATAACCATTAATATTAATGGAAACTGATGTCAGAATAACAAAAACTTTAACTCTCACATCTCACAATGAAAGAAAACAAAGCTAAAGTTAATCCAATACACATTCTAACTTAACTCATTATATTTAAAGAAATGTTATAATTTTTAAAAACACTCTTTGTTTAAGCATATGCTTTAAAAACACAGACCATAAAAAGCCCGTTTACAACATCAATGACGGTAAAATAGAATTCGATCATGAAATATCAGTCGACCTATAAGCCGGGTTCTGTATAGTAAAGTTTCACTCTACATGGCAACCATTCATCTGGGACGGATGTTACCATCCGCCTCATGCAACCTACCCAAATGACTCGCCCGGAAACCGGCTGCAAGTTAAGGCTTGCGCGTCATTTCTATTCGGTCTTGCTCCCGGTGGGGTTTACCTTGCCACACTCATTACTGAATGTGCGGTGGGCTCTTACTCCACCCTTTCACCCTTACCTATAAAAATAGGCGGTTTGCTTTCTGTGGCACTTTCCCTAGGGTCGCCCCTGCCGGGTGTTACCCGGCACCGTTTTTCCATGGAGCCCGGACTTTCCTCACCTGCCCGCCTTTAGGCATTGGACAAGCGCGGCTGCCCAGTCGACTGACATATCATTTATAAAGCATTTTTCATTAAGTGAAAATAGCCGTCTCAAGATATTTTACAAATCTGATCAAGAAAACGTACCGTTTTCAAAGTCCATTTTCATTTTAATGAAGCCAAATAAGTTTTGACTTTTGAGCAATATTTTTCTGAAATGGAATTCATTTTTTTTGCAGCATGACCTGCATTATATTTAAGGATTGTGCCACACGTATTGCCACCACTGAGTTTATATGCCCGTGCCAAATAACGCATACCATATTCAAGATTGGTCGCAGGATCATAAAGATCTTGTACAGAACCTTTAAAACCCAGGCCTCGCGCCGTAGATGGTTTAATTTGCATCAAGCCTATTTCACCGGCAGCTCCCTTTGTACGTGCCTTATAATTACTTTCAACTCTTACAACAGCATGTACTAAATTAACGGGAACCTTGTATTTATTTGCAACTTTCTGAATAAGAGACTCATAAGGACGAGCAGGAATTTTAGCAGCAACAGTCACAGAGCTTTCATTTGAATCTACAACATTTAAAACGGCATGAGACCGACTTATATCAAACATAAAAAATACAGCAAATGCTGTATTTAAAAGGATTTTCAAAAATCGCATTTTCTTTCTCTTCATTAAAACATTCTTCTTAAAATCCTAGCCACCACGGCGTTTCGGATGTATTCTATAAAAAAGAAAGCTAAAAAAGAGCGGCTTAAAAATGAAGATATTAAGATAATTTTAAGATATTTTTTCGCAACAGAAGAAAATCGCTTAACACATTAAATATATATTCTGTATCTCAAAAAAAAATAAAAAAACATAACGAAGATTTTAACGTGCAAAAAAAGCGATATACTCTATCAAGTTTTAAAACATCTATTACATTACAAAACTGCACCCAAAAAACTTCGAAAAGCTTTTGCTCATCCTCAATAAAAATAATTAAAACCTTCCCTTGAGGTCAATTCCATAATAGCAAAAAGCAATACCGATCGAAAGACCTCCTCGAGATCCTCTTGATGCTGCAAAATACGTACTCGGAATAGAAGCCGCTATTAACTTTCCCTATAGGCTGATAAACACCCTCTGCAAAAACATGCCAGACACGTTATTTATTGATATCAACCGCTTCATGGGATATTTATGAATATATATTTAAATACCCATTCTTAACTGTATAGTACAGCTTAAAAATTATTTCTATCTATTTTTAAAAAAGATCGATAAAGGGGCAATACAAATAATCTCAAGAATATTTTGCATAAAAGTTTGTATCATTCATCCCTATTAAAGTATTTTCCCATACACTATGCTTCCGCAAAGCACGTACACTTCATTCCTTTCTTTAAGAATCATAAAATAAACCAACATCCTAAAATCCGAAAAAGTGCAGAAAACACCCTTAAAATAAATTAATTGTAAACGCACAATTCTCAAAGGAAATATAAAATAAAACTAAAAATAAGAATCACCAAGAGAAGGATGAGCAATCGCTTTTAACAGAGCTGTAGCAACGGTTTCACCCAATTTCAGTGCATCCTCACGACTCTGGCCATCCGCAAAAGCAGCAGCAATTGTATTTTGGCGCACTTGCTCAATCAATTGTTTTTGCTGCTGAACACTTATTTTAGAAAGATGGTCTATAATATCTGGAAAAGATGTTGCTAATCTTTCTAGAATGATATCCTCTGTTACATTAACAGACTGAGGAGAAAAAGATCGATCAGATATAAACCGATAAACCGCGGCATTCCGAGAAGCAAACAAACTGGCTGCAAAAACAAAAAATACAAATAAAATGAGAAGAAGACGGCGCCAGAAAAGTTCCATTATCTCTTACCTAAACATTATAACAAACAAAGAAAATGCCCTAAAAGGAATCACCAATCTTTCAAACACCCTATCCCCCCTGATAATGCTGCAACACCACCAACAGTAAAACAACTCCTAACAAATATTGCTCTTCTTTATACAATCTATACCATATAATGCAAAGCACTCTAGCTCTAATATCTCCCCTCATAATACTGGATTAGTTTAACCAGTATCCCTAAAAAAGCCTGACTGAGGAAATCCTCAGCCAGGCCAGACAATCTAAGGGATCCACGCGGGGGGGGGGAGGAGGTTCCCTGATTGCCTTCTCACATCAACCATAAAGATGATGCAATACTCTCTCTATGAAATAAAACACTTTAAACAACAAGAAAATCTTATCATCTTCCACGCAAAAAAACACAAAAAAAATATAAATTGTTTAAAAATGAAAAAAATTAGGCAAAAAAACATTTAAAATGATCTAATTTGAAGCAACTTTATTTCTATAAGTATTAATAAGAATTTATCACCATAGTAATTTTTTTGAAAAAAATTGTGACTGGCCAAGTCTTAAAACACAAGTGATTTGTATGAACGCCTTCCCATTGAAAGAAAAGTGCATAAAAACAACAATCACTTCTTCAAAAACTGTTCCTACAAAAATCAAAACACGAATCTTGTTCGCGCTTTAAACCTATAATAATAATATTAAAACACTTGAGTGTATTTGTTCCGAATCATTCACTATCTTGATTCAAGGTGATCACAGATTATCTTATAACTAGCAATAAACTCCCATACATTATCATAACAGAGGAGAAGTCAGTGCGAAGTTTTCTTTCAGTTTTTTATTGCTTTAAATCCACTGCAAAATGATAAACTGCCTTATAAATCAATAATTTATAAATTGAACAAATACTGTATTAACACATGCTAAATGGCTGCACTAATGACTCCACCTTTATAAGAGTACCTTTCATTATACAGCATACTATACCTATTTATTAATAGCATCGATCCTTAATGTAGAAAAACAGAACGCAAGTGTAAAAGACGATTATTTTTCAAAAGCTTACTAAAATTCTTTCTTTGCACTTTTAATTGAGAAAAATCTACAAAGAAAGAATATTATAAATATGATTATGCAAAATCTACCTTTTTGTCTTTGATATCATCTACTAATAAACGCGGATCCGTGCAAGCCAAACTATACCCCTTAGCCCCTCATTATTTTTATTTTGCATAGGAGCAAGACAAACCGTTTGTTCTAGAATAAGCCCCGCATTTTTAAGCCATTGTTCTATTTGTGAATCTGAGAATCCAAGATGCATACGCGCATGATAAGGGTGTGAAGAATCAACCTTATGCGCAACAAAATTCACAATCAACACACGCCCATGAGGACGCAAAACACGTGCTACCTCATAAAGAGCCATCTCAGGATTCTCAAGAAAATGTAAAGCCCAATGAAGAAGGACCAAATCAAAAGTTGTATCCCAACAGACAGACGCAAAACATTGCTCTCAAGCGTAACTTCAACTGCACGCCTATAAAGATCTGAAAGCAATTTTAAGTCAAAGCCTATATCTACGCTAATACTAAGCATAGTCTCAAATGGTTTATCGCCAATGATTTCAAGTAGAGCGCTTTCTACAACCTGATCTGTAATATACTATAACCGTAAGGCATCCCACTGCGCTGCATTTCGTAAAAAATACTTCTTCGCCATTTGTCCACGCTTTTTTCTAACGTTGGCCAAACGTGCCAAATCACACGCCAACATCACATCATGCTTTAGCAAAGCTGAAAGAATAGCCATCACAATGTCTTTACCAAAACAACACCTATGACAAAACTTAAAATAAGTCTCTCCCCCATTCTGATAACACTCAATCAACCGCACCTCATACAGTAAACGTAAAAATGCCGTGAGACAAGTGATTGCGACTGTCCTAGAACAAAGGTAAAATCAGAGATCGTTAAATTTTCGTAATACAATAGCACCAAAATACGCAAACGATTTGCTTCTGCCAGCGTTTTAGCAGTCCAATCATTGCATCCAAACTTGCTCTTTTTTTCATCAAGATTCCTTTCAGATGAACATTTATTCTTTCTAATAGAAAATCAAGCAGATGACACAGAGTTGCATGACCGCTGTTCGTATAATTTTCTGATAGTATGAAAAATGAGTAATTACTAAAAAAACGAGCGATGTCTCTCCCCACTATTCCCAGACGATAATGAAAAGGCTTGTCTTGCAATCGCAAAACTGCATATGAAAACTTATCAGTCTTGACTATAATATAAGTTGATGAGTAATGGATGTTTATATACGACTAACATATAAAGTATGATAATATACTCCGTGAAGCCGATGATCAGAACTCTGCATTCTATTTTATCTAAGGCCAATAACAGCTATGACAAAACTTAAAATAAATCTCTTCCCTTCTTGATAACATGCCATCAACCGTGCCTCATATAGTAAACGTAAATGCCATGAGATAAGTGATTGAGACTGACCAAGAACAAAGGTAAAATTAGAGATTCTTAAATTTTCGTAACATAATAATGCCAAAAGACGCAAACCATTTACTTCCGCCATCATTTTCAGCAACTTAATCATTGCATCAGAAAACTTATAATACAACACGCACTCTTTTAAAAAACAAAAATACTACAAGCCTTCATCGCCTTTTTTTCAATCAAGTTCAAACAGGATAAGAAAGTCTATCGTGTTAGCGGCTTATAATTTACACGCTTAAGATTAAAAGAATCTGGACCAAAACGACGAAGCTTATCAGCCTCATATTCCGCAAAATTACCTTCAAACCATTCCACATGACCATCACCTTCAAAGGCCAAAATATGGGTTGCAAGCCGATCAAGAAACATACGGTCGTGCGATATAATAACTGCACAACCAGCAAAATTTTCTAATGCATCTTCCAACGCACCTAATGTTTCAGTATCAAGATCATTGGTTGGTTCGTCAAGAAGCAGGACATTCCCCCCCTCTTTTAAAAGTTTAGCCAAATGTACACGATTGCGCTGTCCTCCTGATAAATTTGCCACTTTTTGCTGTTGATCTGCACCCTTGAAATTAAACGCACCACAATAAGCGCGACTATTTATCTCATATTTACCTAACTTAATAATATCATTTCCACCAGAAATCTCCTCCCAAACGGTTTTATCACCTGCCAAGGAATCGCGACTCTGGTCAACATAACTCATATGAACTGTTTCCCCGATGCGTATTTGACCTGAATCTGGCTGTTCTTGCCCTGTCAACATTTTAAACAAAGTAGACTTTCCCATACCATTAGCACCAATGACTCCCACAATACCACCAGCAGGAAGCTTAAAAGAAAGACGATCAATCAATACACGCTCGCCATATGTCTTAGAGAGATTATCAACTTCAATAACAACCTGCCCCAATCTTTCACCAACGGGAATAATAATTTGTGCCTCTCCAGGGCGGCGTTCATGTGCAACCTGAACTAACGCATCATAAGCTTTAATCCGCGCTTTTGACTTTGCTTGACGCCCTTTGGGACTAGAGGCTATCCACTCCTGCTCACGTGACAATGCACGCTGACGCGCAGCCTCTTCACGACCTTCTTGAGCCAAACGTTTGGCTTTCGCCCCCAAATAAGCAGAATAGTTCCCCTCATAAGGAATGCCTTTACCCCGATCTAATTCTAAAATCCAACCTGTCACATTGTCGAGAAAATAACGATCATGCGTAATCAAAAGTACTGCACCAGGATATTCACGCAAATGTCTTTCAAGCCAAGCGGTAGTTTCGGCATCTAAATGGTTTGTTGGTTCATCCAAAAGCAATAAATCAGGTTTTGACAAAAGTAATTTACAAAGCGCAACACGCCGCTTTTCACCTCCCGAAAGCTTTATCACACTCTCATTTGCTGGCGGACACCCAAGAGCAGCCATAGCCATTTCCACTTGACTTTCTAAATCCCAAAGGTTCTGACTGTCGATAATATCTTGAAGTCGTGCACTTTCATCTGCTGTTTCTTCACTATAATTCATCATTAACGCATTATAACGCTCGACAATTGCCTGTTTATCGGCCACACCTTCCATAACATTGCCACGCACATCTTTGCTTGTATCAAGAGTAGGCTCTTGTGGCAGATAACCACAACGTGCCCCATCAGAAAGCCAAGCCTCTCCTGTATATTCCTTATCGAGTCCAGCCATAATACGTAAAATGGTTGATTTCCCTGCCCCATTCGGTCCTAAAATACCAATTTTTGCATCTGGATAAAAAGACAAATGAATATTTTCTAGAATTTTTTTATTACCGTAAGCCTTGTTAAGCCCAGCCATATGATAGATAAATTGACGTGCCATAAATTTCTCTTTATATCGTGTGGTATTAAAGGTTAGGAGTTTGAAAAATTGCTTCTGCTTTCCCTAAACTGCGCAGTAAAAAGCGCTTGCGTTGTATCAAAAGCTTTTCGGCTTCATATTGATATATTTTTTCTAATCTTACAAGCTCCACTACGGTTCTAAATGCAAAAAAACGTCCCTTCAAAAAGCAAAGAGCAAATTTTTTTAGCGATACCTGAAACGTGTTATCAGACATTACCTCTCTTTTCCATCCCAGATATAAAATTATGTTTTTATCGTATTAAGCCATCTTATCAATGTGATATAGTAACCTCAAAAAAGCCAATTCTCTACGCCCCTTCTTTTTTTGCTTTGTGGGCTTTACATTACGCAGCAAAAAAAAACTCCCTTTTTTCATCAATTTTGTGTCACGGAAAACAATGGACTTCATCCTTTGCATTGATGTGGCTCAAGTTACGTTTACAAAACGACCGCCGCCGTATGGGATCTGACGTCCCAAGCTTGATGATTATGAAAGCTTTACATCAACATGTAGCAATTGATGACTATAGCGCACTTCCCATTGGCACATGGTTGCAATTCGTAAAAAACTATAAAACGAATTATAAAAACTTATCTACTCCCCTTTTTTGGCTTGATAATTATAAAAGTAATACCAATATTCACGAAATTATCTTAAAACTTCAAAACGAAATATAGTCTCTTAAAGGTAGCATAAAAATAAGTCTCCTACAGGAATATCTTCATGGAAAAAAAAGCTCTCATCGTCATCGATGTCCAAAATGACTTTTTACCAGGTGGAGCCCTTGCAGTACCACAAAGTGATACTATTTTACCCATTGTCAATAATCTCATAGACCATTTTGATCATGTCATCTTAACTCAAGACTGGCATCCTCAAAATCATTGCAGCTTTGCTTCTTCCTACTCCCAAAAAAGACTCTATGATACAATAGATCTTGATTATGGTCCCCAAATACTTTGGCCTGATCATTGCAGACAAGGAACACAAGGAGCAGAATTTCATCCATCTCTCAGAGTTGAGAAGGCACAACTTATCCTTCGAAAAGGGTATAATCAAAGAATTGATAGCTATTCAGCTTTTTTTGAAAATGACCAAAAAACATCAACGGGTTTACAAGTTTATCTTAAAGAGCATGGTTTTACAAAACTGGCTATGTGTGGCTTAGCGACCGATTTTTGTGTAGGATTTTCCGCACTTCACGCTATACAATGTGGCTTTAAAGTCAGCGTTTCATTAAATGCCTGTGCTGGTATTGATCTGAACGGATCACTTAACACGATGCTTAAAACTATGAACGAATCCGGTGTAGAGCTCTTAATGGCCTCTTAAAACATTCTCTTTCATTCACTCTTACACCCCATAAAAATTTTTCAATCATTCGGACATAGCACGTTTACTCAAGTGACGGCGCTTAAAACGAAGAGACGAATAAAAAGCCATTCCGATAATGCAGCCCCCTACAAGACCTGTCAACACTTCAGGAACTGATATAATCGTTTGCAGATACATAATCACTGCAAGTACCAAAATCGCATAAAAAGCACCATGCTCCAAATAACGATAATGCAACAATGTTCCCGACTCAACCAACATAATCGTCATAGAGCGAACGTACAATGCACCTATACCAAGCCCAATTGCGATAATAAAAAGATTGTGTGAAAAAGCAAAAGCACCAACAACACCATCGAAAGAAAAGCTAGCGTCTAGAACTTCCAGGTAAAGAAATGCGCCTGCCCCCCCCTTAGCGACTGTAGTTACAGTCGTTTTTGAAGAATCTAAGAGGGAACCAACGGCTTCAACACCTATAAACGTCAAAAGCCCATAGAGGGCAGCAAGTAAAAAAATCATTTTATCTTCTGTTACAATCTGCCCTGAAAGAAATAAAATCAAAATCAAAACGATTGCAATATCAATGCCAATAAGCGCCCCAAACTTTTGAGCTGGTTTTTCTATAAAAGTGAGCCAATGCACTTCTTTTTCAGAATCAAAAAAATATTTCAAACCAACCATCATAAGGAAAGTCCCTCCAAAAGCCGCAATCCCCACATGGGCATCTGTTAAAATTGCGGCATATCGATGTGGTTCCCATATCGCTAATTTTACTGCCGCAATTGGATTAATCCCAACAGCAACAGCAACTACAAGTAATGGAAAAACAATCCGCATCCCAAACACAGCTATCAAAATGCCCCATACCAGAAAACGACGGTGCCATAACGGATCCATTTTTCCAAGAATACGTGCATTAATAATAGAGTTATCAAAAGATAAGGAAATTTCCAAAATTCCTAAAATACAGCAAATAAAAAAATATTTAAGAAAACCAGTAAAACTTCCCGTTTCAAACCAACCAATAGCCCCTCCCATAAAAACGACAACAATTGTGAAAAAAAAAGCCCACTTAAAATAGCCTAGTAAGGCCATGATCATTCCTCAAAGTTCATTTGCCGCGCAAATCAAAAATTGGATCTATTTAATGGAAAAACAGACAGAATTTACGCGCCGGGTTTATGTGGAGTTTTCTTCAAAAAAACAAGAGAATAATCAATAATTCTATCATTTTATTTGAAATGAACACCACTCTTATAATAATATGCAATAGAATAAGTTAAAAATTACCATACGATCCATTAAAATAAAAAAATAAAGCTATAAATATTGACATTACATCATAAGGTATGAATACATAGTGTGCCTTTATTGGTCAAAGTCTATACCGTGATGATTTACTGAGGGAGATAAGTCGTGGCACGTCCTGAAACTGAATCAAAAACTATATTTGGAAAACGTTTACGTTATGTACGCCTCGCTTTAGGCGATCCATCACGTGAAACACTGGCTAAAAATTTTAGCATGACAAAAAACTCTATCGCTTTTTATGAGCGTGGAGAAAGAGAACCCAATCTGAGTGTCTTACAAACATATCGCACGTTGTATGGTGTCAATATTAATTGGCTTTTAACTGGACAAGGAAAAATGTTTGACGCTGAATATACGAAAAGCGACTTTGATTGGAACTATTTTATAAAAAAAATTGAGGGACTTGAAGAAATTCTTGCGAACAGTAATCGTAGTGAAAAACGAAATCAAGAAAAAGTCGATAGCTCTTATGAAAAGTTGCAGCAATATTTGTCAAAACAGGGGTTATCGCATAGCTCTAACCCAAAAGCCGCAACTTCTCTGATCGATATGAAAGCAAAAATGGCTAATTCTTATACCCTCAGCTTATTCATTGATTTACTCATTCGAGGCATATCGCAAAAAGAGATGATCACTAACCAATAGACGTTCATATCAAAAGAAATAACCCTGTAGATATAAGCTCTATCAGCATGGAAAAAACACTCTTAATTTTTCTATGCTGATGGAGTTTACTGTGCGTTTGCTTCTATAATAAAATATTTGAGTACATCTTTCCTAGCAATAATAAAAAAATTCCTATTTAAAAGAAGAATATAAAGCTATTAATTATTAAAAAATAAGTTTTATAGTATAAAATACCTATCTATAGCTTATTGACAATAAATATTTTCCTGTTAAAAATATATAACCCTCGTAAAAATTATTGTTTTAGAGCAAAAATTTAAGAGGAATACGTTGACTACTTATTATAGAAACATACCTTAATACTCATAGCCATATTGGTTAAATATTTATCCTGCAAATTATCGGCTATTTTATGAGGTAGGGAACATGTATTTTGAGGTGTTTCAAGGAGTTCACAATCAGTGGTATTGGCGGTTAGTCTCAGGAGACGAACAAAAAATCGCTTTTTCTAGTAAAGGTTACCCAACAAAACAAGATATCCTAGTAAATATTGAACAAATAAAGGAAATTACGCATAAAGCTTGCATTAAAGAGCTTCAATCCTGACATCTCCACCATTAGATGAAGCTTTTATCCTTTATTTAAACCTCGTTTCACATTTTGGCTGTGAATAAGGAGAATAGGTTTAATCTCAATGGAAAATGAGGGTATGATTTCTAGAACTCAAAAAACATTAAATAAAGTGCTTTACAGATTCTACAACCGTTTACGCACCACCAATTAAACTGTTACTGAATCTGTTAACCAGCAGCTTTCTCAAATTTTGTATCATTTTAGTAAATGATGAATGTAACGTAAATAATGAACATAATAAAATATACGTAAACCATAAATTACGAATATTCTACCTGATATCCAAAATCTTTATCTTGTTCTTTCTCTTTCTTTGTCCGATTTTCATAACCAATTGATTTTTCTGCTTCATCCTCATAAAGAAGAAAAAATATTATTTTCTTTACGAATATAACTCTTTTCACGCTTGTTGATTGAAACTATTTTATCATAGAACAGTCGCATTTTCATAAACTGATGCAAAATCATATAGTATGTGCATTCCTTTGTAACCTTAGCCTCTCTGTAAACCGGGACATCGCCATAAACTTTTCCATTAACACCAACAATGACCTTCTCATAAACTTGAGTGTTTTCATAAACTATAGCACCAGAGCAAAGTGAAGCATTACCAAAAATCATAACCATCATCACCAACCCAATATTCATTTTATGAAAAAGATTACCTTCTCTGGTTATCCTTAACCTTTTTAATGACTTCTCTTAACGTTTCCAAAATCTTTAATGCACAGATCCAATACAACATGGAGATAAAATTACCTTTTTGTGTTATCTTCAGATTTAACTGCTTCCTGATATTGCTTGATAACTTCCTCGTACTGCTTAATTTGTTTTTTCAGTTTTTCAATTGCTTGATTACGTCTTTTAATCACCATATTCTGTTCTCTAATAGCCCTATCGCGTTCTTCAGTCAGCTTCATGGAATCTCTTAAGAACTCATGCTTTATCTTTCTTACTTCTTCGTTAAGAGCTTTAACCTGATCGCGATAGTAAAAAACAAACCGAAACATAACTCCACTGAAAAGCAAAACAATAATCACCGCTCCTAATAAAATTTCATTCATATCCATTTTGATCTCCTTTAATTTAATTGCTCTTAATTGATCACCTCGACCAATTTGTTCTGCTTTATCCTTCATCAAAAAAATGCAAAATACATAGACGAAGTACCACAAATCACACTCTCATAGACTTGTGCTCTCCACCAAAACATGCGAACAAATGACATAAAGCAGTCCTATGAAGCCTGCCTAAATCCATATCCTCACATCAATTATTTTCACGGTATTTATTTATACAAAACACAAATATCTCAAACAATGCTAACAGCGCGATGAGCTTAACAAGCGCCTCTCTTGCATCCTTTTTCTAACCTCTTTTGTACCGTATAGAATGCGGCTACCTATGCGAATCTCTTTTTCATTGCAAAAATCTTCACAGCCACAAACCTCGGCATAACCATAAGCTTTTGCTTTTCCAGGAAACTTTACATAACAACGAATTAACACGTTGACATAAATTTTGGGATATTCAATAATTCCTGCATAGTTATAGATTTTAGCATTGCTGTAAACACAAACATATCGGTCAACATGTTTATTGCCACTAACCTTAGAATTACAATAAATCTTTACTTTGTCGTAAATATATAACCCACTGAAAATTTCTACACGACCATACATAGAAATGATTCTGAAAACAGGTGATATACAATATATCTGTAAGCTATTATTAATATAGGTACCATTGTTAATACACCCATCATCACAAACCATGAAAGCAAAAACATATCCATCTTCAATAAAGCATCTACCGTTCATATTATATTTCACCCAACAGTTGCTTTTGTGACTGAGAAGTGTTTGATGCCCTATAAAATCACCAAAATCCCTTTTTTTCATGTTTTTAAAGTCTCTTAACGCACAATGCGACATACTATCTGACAGCAACGTAATTTATAGAATAAAAGGAAAACTGGCGTTATAGCCTATGAATTTATATTTTTTTCTACAGCCATGATCTTTTTCCTTAAGGCCGCAAAACCGCATTATATACGCACATTGTCTGGACGCAGAAATTTCTTACAAATGCCAATGTTAGAGTTTATCTTGATTTGTAATGATGCTGCGTATACTATCAATAATATTTCATGAACACACCCAGCATATTTCCATCTCTGGTCATATGCATCCGCCCTGTCACAATCGTGAAACTAAGCAACCATTTTTATTGATTCGGATCAGAAAGTGTGTGGGGACATTTTGTTAGTAGTTAAAAACAATTCTCTATCCTTCATAAGCGAAGAGTTTCGCATGGGTATTTTCATGCTCCTTGTATCATATATTCTGGATTCGCAGCGTGATATTAACGCTATAGCGTAAATGTGTAAAGGTCTAAAAATGAAAAAGACTGAAAAAGATTGGTTCCAACGCTTAATTGAATTAATAAAAAGTGACGGACGCACAATGATTGAAATAAGCAAAGCAGCAGGCTGTGGACAAAATTACGTCCAACAAATGATACACGGGGGAAAAAGGCCCTCGGTAGATAAACTTATGGCTATTCTCAACACACTCGGCAATGCTAGCGCCATATATGTAATAACTGGTTTTAACATCTCCGATGAAGATTTAAAACTCATCGCTTTAATTTCGTCTGGAGATAAAAAGAAGATTGAAGCTTTAAATATTCTTTTGACGGATTAGCATTTGCAGAATCTTCTACTATTTTCAATATCTCCTGTTTTTGAGACGTAGATAAAGCCTCCCATTTCACGATAATATCAGATAAAGCTGTCTCAGATTTCTTGTCATTCTTCATAGTTACACTCCGTGTAGTCAAACTATAGAACGCCAAAGCGTTTATACATATCCCATACCTTAGAAAAAATATTTACAATAGGCAGTATGAAAGCAGTTGTGGACAAAATCGTTTTATAAAATCAGATGGGATTCTGTTGGTTGTACCATGGTGAAACAAAAAACATCGCACGGTCTAGACCTTTTTTTATGAAAAAATTGACATTATCACTTTTATCAACAACGCTAATAATGTTACGCAAATCTTGCCATTCGAACCAATACCTAATCAATGTAAAGCTATCTCTGAAGACGTTGCTGCCCTCTATGTGAGAAAATGCAAGAAAGCTCATTTTAAAAGAAGAATATACCACAATTTTATTCTACTTTATTTTACACAGTACTATCTATGTCTTTAAATGATATTGCAAGGCAATAACATAACAATGCGATATTTAAAGTTCTTATGAAAAGCATCGCTATTTATAATTCTATGACATGCTTTTCAAAAAGGCCACCTCCCTCTTAAAGCCCGCTGGAAATATTAGCATAGAGATCTATCATGAACAAAAGTGCAATACTTAAAAAGATACAATGGGTCAAGCCCCAATGATGCCTGCACATAAATTCACAAGCATTTACTACAAGAAGAACCGATTCCCGGCTTGGAAAAAAACATCTGCAAATGTTATCATCATTGACCACAACGTTTATGGACGACATTCTTTGGCACAAGCTTGAATTACGATGATGCAATTTGGAGAAAGTGATAAGATGTTACAATAATATCATTTAATTTAAAAACAGAAAAAACCAATTTAAAATAAAAGTTTCTCTTCTAATTCTATCTGAATTTGCAAAAAAGCAGTAACAAAACCATTAAAGAAAATCGTAGCACCCTGTTTCTTGGAGAAGATAATGTAAAAGTCACTAAAAAAATCAACGCAGAGATTCAAAAAATAAACATCTCTACATATCAGCTAATGCAAATGCTAAAAGGTTTTAAATGGAATCTTTTTTGGCTAGATTAAAGAAAATGTGGCATCATACTTCATAGCAAAATGGTGAAGAGCGCACCATTTGCAAAAAACAATCAAAAAACTAAGAAAAGATTCAATATAGACTGCAGTTTTACATTAAGTTTGTACTCAGTGGGACCAGGTCAGAATAGGCTATAATCAATTGTTTTTAAATATTTCTTACCATTAAATATGCTCTTCATCAAATTGGGTTTTGGTAGAAAAAATAGAAAATAGCAAAAATCAATATCCAGTACAAAAATGAGAGAAAGCTTTGGAAAATCTTTAAAAAATAAATTCGCACAAAAATCGTGCAAATTATACAAAATCACCTGGCAAGCTACACAAAAGGACACAGAACAAAACTTTTCTATAGTCTATCTGCTCTACAATGGTGGGCCCGGAGGGACTCGAACCCCCAACCAAGCGGTTATGAGCCGCTGGCTCTAACCAATTGAGCTACAGGCCCCACACAGGTTATTTTTCTCTAAACTAAAATGCCCTGTGATACAAGAGCTCACCTCAATTATAACCCATCTTTTTCTCTTTTCTATCGACTTTTTTTCTAATGCCCTAATTTCTTTACAAGGACTCTCAAAAGTGAGAAAATCGTAACCTGCAAATACAAAGGACTAAGAGTAGATATGACAAAAGTAATTTTCCAACCGCTGAATCATTATAAAGTTAAAATAGCTATGATGGCACTCACACTTCTAGCTAGTTCACTGCCCATAAATGCTGAAGAAAGCAAAATGAAAAATCCAACGATTACTGTTACTGCAACAGGCGAAAGCCAAGCAACACCCGATATGGCAATTATCAATCTAGCCGTTGTAACTTATGATAAAACTGCCCAGAAAGCATTAGCAGCCAATAATAAATCCATGAATGATATTGTAAATGCTTTTAAAAACAATGGCATCCAAGCAAATGACTTGCAAACATCAGGTTTATCCATTTATCAATCTAGCCCAGATAAACATCAAGAAAAAAAGGATAATGAAAAAGTTTATCATGTTTCAAATTCTTTAACAGTGCGTATTCGTGATCTTACCAATGCGGGGAAAATATTTGATCAAGCAATGGCACTGGGTGTTAACTCGGTTAATGGCATTACTTTTACTAACTCTGATACAAAGCCATTTTATCAAGAAGCCCGTAAAAAAGCCATTGCTGAAGCTATTGAAAAAGCAGAAACTATAGCACAAGCAGCAAATTTGAAGTTAGGAAAAATCATTGAAATCAATGAAAATAATGACCGTTATTATCCAACGACGCGCCTCATGAGCAGAGCAGTAGATGCAAGTTATGCTGCGACAAATTTCTCAGGAGGCGAATTGGGCTATAATGTCAGTGTTACCGTAGTATTTTCTATAGACTAATTCAGTCATAGAATGTCATCAATTATTGCGTAAAATAATCATATCACTGGCCTTCACAGAGAAGCCCGGTGATATGGTGGAAGATAAACTTCTTCAGACGATAATTCATCTTCGTAAATTTCTATCTATACACGTGCAGAAAATGGTGTTTGATGCACCGTCTGACAATTTCCTGATACCAGTAGATGCCACCATTGAAGATCTTTTCCCTTATTAATCAGCGGATAGGCACAATTTTCGGGAAGCCAACGGGCTGTTTTTACTGTCGCAACATCCAATGCTATACAGTTTAAAACAATTGATTTACGATGAACATAGTTCCGACACCGATAAATTTCTCCATCCAAAAGACGACAAGCAACACTAGTTGCAATAGATATACCGGTATCATCATCTTCTACTTTATGCAAACAACAAAACCCACAACCATCGCAGAGGCTCTCCCACTCAGAAAGAGAAATTTCTTCTAGTTTTTTTATTTTCCAAAAGGGCAGCTTTTCACGCATAAACTTGGCTATAGCCTTTTCCAACAAGACAATCTATCAAAAGCGAAATAACCACAATGGATTATGTCTTGCCAAGACAGTCTTTTAAACTCAATTGAATAAAGACACACTCTATCTTTAACAAACATCTTGTGTAAAGAAAATAATACATCAAAAATATCCATTATAAGTACATATAAAAGTCAACTAAAATACGTAATTTCAAATGTTTTACAATCTAAAACAATAATATCATCTGAATGGAATCTTCACCCCCACATACCGATATAAATTGCTTGACTGAAAGCCTCTGTACAAGAGAGAATATACCTTGTTCTTCAAAAAGCTAATACATTTCAATAAGGCATTCTTCCCCCCTCTTCATAAACTCACCAGTAGATGCAGTAACATATTAGATACCATACATTCCTTTGAGAAATCACCACATTACTTCACACCGCATATCTGTTATTTTTCATAGACAGTAAACAACATCAAACCCAAGAGAAAGATTGAACACCATATGGATCGGACAGATTGTTCAACACTTCCTATACACTCTTCTCAAAAAGACATCTCAAGAACGAGGTAATATGTCCTTCATCCATTTTCACCAAGAAAGCATGCATCTTTTAAAATGTACAAATTTCTCATTAAGAATCGAGAAAACTCCGCAATTTTCGTGAACGGCTAGGATGCTTTAATTTACGAAGTGCTTTTGCTTCAATCTGACGAATACGCTCCCTTGTGACTGAAAACTGTTGACCAACTTCTTCCAAGGTGTGATCGGTATTCATCCCTATACCAAAACGCATTCGCAAAACACGTTCTTCCCGTGGTGTTAATGAAGCAAGCACGCGAGTCGTTGTATCCCGCAGATTAGCCTGAATAGCTGCATCAATTGGCAATAGTGCATTTCTATCTTCAATAAAATCACCCAAATGGGAATCGTCTTCATCCCCAACAGGTGTTTCAAGTGAAATAGGTTCTTTTGCAATTTTAAGGACTTTTCGTACTTTTTCTAATGGCATCGAAAGTTTGCTAGACAGTTCTTCTGGTGTGGGTTCACGCCCAATTTCATGTAAAATCTGACGCGAAGTACGAACAATCTTGTTAATTGTTTCAATCATATGGACAGGAATACGAATAGTACGCGCCTGATCAGCAATTGATCGGGTAATAGCTTGGCGAATCCACCATGTGGCATAAGTAGAAAATTTATACCCACGCCGATATTCAAACTTATCCACAGCCTTCATTAAACCGATATTGCCTTCTTGGATAAGATCAAGAAACTGCAAACCACGATTAGTATATTTTTTTGCAATTGAAATCACGAGACGCAAATTAGCTTCCACCATTTCTTTTTTAGCAATTGTTGATTCGCGCTCACCTTTCTGCACTTGCATAACAATCCGACGGAATTCACCAATGGAAATGGCAGTTTCTTGTGCAAGATTTTGTATTTCGCTACGCAAGCGTTGAATTTCTTTGGCCTCACACATTGAAAATTCTTGCCAACCAGGCCCTGGCAAAGTCGCAATATAATTTATCCAATCTGCATCCAATTCACGACCTTGGTATTCTTTTAAAAAATCCTGATGACTAATGCCATAGTTATTAGCTATCCGTTTCAGCTTACCCTCATTATGAATGAGCCTCTTATTGATATCATAAAGCTGCTCAACCAAGGATTCGATACGATTTTGATTCAAAGAAAGAGATTTTACTGCTTGAATCAACTCACCCTTTAATTGAATATATTTTTTCTTCTGAGAAGGTGAAAGAGCCCCTTCTTTACACTCTACCAAACTGCTCTCAACATGCTGATCTTGTAACTTTCGCAATTTTACATAGGTTTGAGCAATGAAATCCAATGTTTCCATGACCTGGGGATAGAGTTCATTTTCCATTGCAGCAAGGGACAAGTTAACTTCGTCATCGTCTTCTTCATCATCCTCAACGCCTCTGTCTTCCACGATATGTTCCATATTACGTATGCCAGAAGATACTTTTTCCTCTCTTATCTTATCAATTTCACTTTGTTCAACAACAGGAGCCTGTTTTGCTTCTGGACCCGCATAAGTCATTTCAAGATCAATAATTTCACGCAGAAGAATATGATGCTCTTTCAGTTCTTCACGCCAGATAATGAGAGCCTGAAAAGTCAAAGGACTCTCACAAAGCCCTGCAATCATTGTCTCACGCCCTGCTTCGATACGCTTAGCAATGGCAATTTCGCCTTCCCGCGAAAGCAGTTCAACAGCTCCCATCTCACGCAAATACATACGCACCGGATCATCCGTACGATCGGTTACCTCACGCTTATTGGTTGTCGCTGTAATTGCATGGCTAGAGGACTCTGTTAAATCGCCCCCCTCTACTGTGACTTCTTCTTCATCATGTTCAGACTCGACTTCGTCTTCATCGTCCACGACATTAATACCCATCTCGGATAACATCGCCAAGATATCTTCAATTTGTTCGGAGCTAACTTCTTCAGAAGGAAGAACTGCATTCAGTTCATCCATCGTCACATAACCATTTTTTTTTGCAAGTTTAATCATTTTCTTGATGGCATCATCAGAAAAATCAAGAAGAGGACTATCCAAACTCGCTTGGCTTATTACTTCTACATTATCTTTCTGTTTAACCTTTGTTGCCATACCTTAACTCCACTCGATCACTCCATAGCTTCCACGTGATCAGCTTTTGCGTTCTCACCTAACGTATCAACAATTTATCCTATATATTTCCTCTTAGAAGAGATTGCTATTAGAAAGAATACATTTTGTAAACGCCTTTCATTCACACAAAAACGCGGGAAAACTTCAGAAGTTTCCCCGACACCTCTCAGCCTTTCTGAGATAATCTCTGCACCCTATAGTAAGAACCAATTTCCCGCTTTTTCTAAAATTTATTCGTCATTCCTTATAAAAATGCCGCTCTACATAAATTTTCTCATATTAAGCTTTAGGTGACTGATTCGCATCAAAAAAGCGAATCATTTTATCATATCTTGCTTATTCCCCTCTATTTTTTCATCCAACCAACTTCCAAATCCTTCAATTGATGCCTCTGTCGCTTGAGTCTGCTCCAACTCATTTTTTATCTCACGAAGCAGATCAAAAACCTCACTCTTAGGATTTTCTACAAGTTGCTCTTCAATATCTTGTAATCTCTTATGTAGGTGGTATTCTTGAAGATGCAAGTAGAGCGCTTGTTTTAATATAGCACGAGCGTCCTCTATGGGAACTCCGACGACAATAGTCCCCATACCAACATGTTGCACAAGATCTTTCATACGTTCTAACAACGCTTTTTGTCCTCTTTCTTCTAAAAGTGCAACCATTGTCTCTTTATCATGAAGCTGCTGTTCTCCAAGAATTTCCAACATGGATTGATGGAAACATACTAATTTTGTATTTTGTAACTCCAACTCAGCAAGAACTTCAAAATTTTCATACCATAACTCAGGGTAGTAAGCCAGAATCAATAAAATAACTGCCTCACGCAAAGGGATAGATTGCGAAGAGTTTTGCACTATGTCAGAATTGACTACAGCAGAAAAAGGTTGATCTTTAAATATGCTATTTTGAGAGGACTTATGATATCGTCCTGCATCTTTTTTTTTCGAAAAAGAAGGATAAAAAAATTCAAAAAGCCGTTTCTTTATATCCTGTAAATAATAACGCCGTAACTCTTCATCCTTAATCGTAAAAATTTGCTGCTTCAATTGTTTTTCCAGCGTTGCTCGTGCCTCTGGGGTTTCAAAATTCTTTCCATCTGTAAAACGCCACCACAAAAGCTCAATCAATGGAATTGCTTTTTGCAAAAAAGAAGAAAAAAGTTGTGCACCACCAGCAGCAATAATTTCATCTGGATCTTTGCCTTGTGGCAGCAAAACAAAGCGCACAGACACCCCCGCCTTTAAAAGAGGCAACACACGATCAGCAACACGCAAAGCAGCTTTTAAACCAGCGTCATCTCCATCAAAACACAAAATAGGATCAGTCCTCATCTGCCATAAAAGCCCAATTTGCGCTTCCGTTAATGCTGTTCCCAAAGGCGCTACCACTCCCTCAAAACCGGATTTAGTTAATGCGATGACATCCATATAACCTTCAACAACAAGGAGTGAACGAAGTCTTTCATTACCCCCAGAGCGGCTATTTTTGCGAGCAGCGGCGGCATTGTAAAGGATATTTCCTTTATGAAACAGCACTGTTTCAGGACTATTGAGATATTTTGCCGGCGTATCTTTTTCTAACGCACGCCCTCCAAAAGCCACCACACGTCCTCGTAAATCTTCAATAGGAAACATAATACGATTTCTAAACCGATCATAGGAAACTGTATTTCCCTCACCCAATTTGAGAAGTCCACAATCTTCCATTTGTTTTATTGAAATACCACGTGCACTTAAAGCTTCTTTCAAAGCTGTACGCCTCATTGGGGCAAAACCAATTTGAAAACGCTCTGCAATTTTTGGCGTTACACCGCGTTCATCAAGATAACGACGCGCCTGCATACCTTCTTCATCGTGTAAGCTACGTTGAAAAAAATCCGTAGCTATTTTCATAACGTTATAAAGATCAGCTTTTTCCATTTGGCGCTTATGACTTTGCGGATCAAAAAGAGGGAGTTTTATCCCCGCAAAATCGGCTAAACGCTCTACACTTTCTGAAAAATGCAATCCATCAAGTTCACAAAGGAAAGTAAAAATATCACCGCTCACACCGCAACCAAAACAGTAATAACGACTTTTACGATCATCACAGTGAAAACTTGGAGTTTTCTCACCATGAAATGGGCAACAGCACCAAAAATCTCCTCGCGAAGGCTTGCTTTTTTGGGGATCAAAAACCACCCTTTGTCCAATAACTGTTGAAATTGGCAATCTTATGCGGAGCTCTTCAAGGAAATCAGGAGGAAAGCGCATCATCTCTCACAGAGTTTTAAAATTCTTTTTTGCATATTTAATAACTTTAGAGCATAATTCCAATACTAGCCTTTGATCGGTTGAAAAGGTTTAAAGACTCAACCGTTTAAAATCTGAGAAATGGAGAGTAAATAAAGTGATCAAGTTCCTTGTTCAATATCCGCTGCTAGAATCTATTACTTGGCTCATTATTCTTATCATCATTACACTTTTAGTCAATTTTTTAGCAAGAAAACTACTTTTTCATGGAGCAAAACAGCTTTCTTCTGTTCTTCCTAAAAAAACAACCGTTGATATTGAGTGCACCATTCAATACATCGCTAATATTGTTGCAGCCTTTACTCTTTCAATCGGTATTAATTTTATACCAACACTTCCTGGTGCACTCAGCACTATTATAGGTAATGTTGCGAACGCTTTCATTATTTTTGTTGTTGTCCTTGCCATTTCTTCTCTTCTTAATGTTATTAATATCCTTTATGAACAACGACCAACAGCGCGGTTAAAACCAATAAAAGGCTATATTCAAATCGCTAAAATTGCGCTTTTTACTCTAGCTGCAATTCTGATGATCGCCACATTGATTGACCGCTCACCTCTTATTCTTCTATCCGGTCTTGGTGCAATGGCAGCTGTCCTAATGTTGATTTTCCAAGATACGCTGCTTTCTCTTATTGCAGGCATTCAAATTTCATCGACCGATATGGTACGTGTTGGCGATTGGATTCAAATTCCTAGCCTCGATGTAGATGGGAATGTCACTGAAATCGCACTTCACACTGTTAAAGTTCAAAATTTCGATAAAACAAGTACAACTGTGCCTATCCGTAAACTGGTAACTGATCCTTTTAAGAATTGGCGTGCAATGGAAGAAGCGGGAGGACGACGCATTAAACGCTCCCTTTTTATTGACCAATCAAGTATTCGTTTCCACACAGAAGAAGAACAAGAATGCCTTTCCAAATTTAATTTGTTAGAGAACTATTTCACAGAAAAAATACCAGAGATAAATAAATGGAACACGCAATTAGATAAAAATCGCGATGTTTTAGCAAATACACGTCGTTTAACCAATATTGGAACTTTCCGTGCTTATATCTTTTCTTATCTAGAAAAGCATCCAAACATTGAACAAAACATGACCCTGATGGCACGACAACTCCCTCCGACACCAAATGGTTTACCCTTGGAAATCTATTGTTTTACCAACACAACCGTTTGGTTAGAATATGAAAAAATTCAATCTGATATTTTTGACCACCTTTATTCCATTCTTCCTAGTTTTGGTCTCAGGATTTTTCAAAATCCAAGTGGCTATGATTTTCACCATGCATTAGAAGTGAAAAAAACGTAAAATGATCAACCTCAATTCGTCAATATTTTTAGATCAACCTTATTTATAACAACAGAGAAAGAAAAGTATCATGAATGGTTCATTGGTACTCCTTCATCTTGCAGGCGCTATTTTTCTCCTTCTTTGGGCCACACGCATGGTGCGCACAGGCGTTGAACGCGCCTATGGTGACAAGCTTAAATACAAACTGCGCCACGTCATTTCCAGACCATTATTTGCTATAAGTTTTGGACTTTTTACAGCAATGATTTTACAAAGCTCTACAGCAATAACGCTCCTTGTTGGTTCTTTTGTTGAGTCTGGTTTTGTCTCTGGGTTAGCCGGGCGGCTGTACGTGGGGAAGAATTAGGATCAGCATTAGTTGTCAAAATCTCTCTTATGATCTTACTCTCGTGGTACCGCTTTGTCTTTTAATCGGTACGTGTATCTTTATGACAACTGAAAAACGCGATTGGCGCCAAATAGGACGTATTGTCATCGGTATTGGCCTTTTGATTTTGTCTTTACAAATGATAAGCACAGCCACAGAACCTTTACGTGATAGCGCGATTTTGCCTAGCATCATTAGCTATCTTTCAACCGATTCTGTTTCCACTTTTTTATTGGCAGCAACATTAACTTACCTCTTGCACTCATCTATTGCAGGGATTATTTTGATAGTCAATTTTGCCAACTATGATCTTATCCATGCTCAGCTATGTGTTGTAATGGTTTTCGGCGTCAATTTTGGTTCTTTCCTCATAGCACCACTTTTAACACGCAACGCCTCCCCTAATACCCGCCTCGTTCCATTGGGGAATTTACTCATGCGTGGAGCCGGTTCAATCCTTGTCCTTATCTTATTTCTCTTTTTTCAACCGCCAATCACATGACTTGGGAATAACGCTTCTACTCAAGTTATTAACGCCCATATCATTTTCAATGTTTTCATTCTCCTTGCCGGGATCCCACTTTCAAAATGGACTTTAAAACTGACCACTAAAATTGTTCATATAAGTACAAAAAAAACGCCAGTCGATAAAATGCTTAACTTATCTGATCAAACAGCTCTTGATGATAGCGTCCTTGAACGTCCAACTTTAGCGCTTTCTAATGTCATGCGTGAAGTTATCCATATTTGTGATCTTGTGGATATCATGCCAGAAAAAATCATGGAACTTTACGAAAATTCTGATCCTGATATCATTCGTGAACTCAACCAGCTGAATATTATATTAGACAAAAAACATACTGCAATCAAACTTTATCTCGCCCGATTAGCTGGACAAAAACTGTCTGATGAAGAGGCCCTTCAAACACAAGAACTTCTAAGCGCTTGTATAAAATTAGATCAAGCAAGAGACATCATTATTCATAATATGCTTATGCTGGTTAAAAAGAAACAACAAAAAGGTTTAAAATTCAGCACCGATAGATGGAATGACTTGCTTCATTTCCACACCATTGTTCTCGCTAATGCGCATATCGCATTTAATGTTCGTGTTTCGCGGGACACACACTACGCATTTACTGGTGCAGAAAAAAGATCAACTGCGAAATTTAGAAAAAGAGATGAGTTTAAAGCATTTTAAATGCCTTCGTGAAGGTGATCTCAAAAATGTAGAGTCGTCCAGCCTTCATCTTGATACTGTACGCGATCTCAAACAAATCAACTCCCTTTTAACCTCAATGATCTACCCAATTTTAGAAACACAAGGACTACTCAAAAGCTCCCGCCTGCGTAATCCTTGGGAACAACAAACAGCAAAATATTAATCTTAAAAAGAGATAATAAACGAACCATATCAATCATTGCATTATGAACATTGAAGTGTCCTTATAAAGGAGGCACACTTTAAAGCACTATAAAGGGAAAAGGTGTGTCATAAGAAATATAAATATTCATGGATATTTTTATAGATTGGACCGACACAATATGTTTCAAAGAATTACAGAGAAACATTTTAAAACCTCATTTCAAACAACATTGATACCGTATTGGTGATATTCTTTTCAACTTTTTGAGTATCAATTTTACTTCTGGCGTTAATCACATCATTTTAGTTTTTTGCAAAACTTGTATAAAAACTTACAAGAAAGCCTCTCATAAATATACATTTTATGATTGCAAAGTACTCTCGCAGATATTTTTACGTAAAGTGGTTGTTAAATTCAGCACTTTTTGTAATATTAGAGAAATTATATATTATGGCTCAATAAGTTAGCCATATGTTACGTGCGGTATATGATTTTATAGATATAATACTGCAGGCAGAAGATATTCACATTGGTTGAGAATCCACGAAGCAGAAATTTTAATAAAGTTCCCAGCAAGAGCCCCTCGGCAAAAAGAAGTAAACCTTGACCTTTACAAAGCTTACCCTAATTAGAACTAACAGTTTAAATTCAGGCAAAGGAGAGTACAATGGAAGACGCAAATATCGGCTGGATTGCAGCTATTATTATCGGTGGCCTTGCAGGTTGGGCTGCGCAATATATTATGAAAAGCCAGACAGGATTGTTTCTAAACATTATCTTGGGGATTATTGGATCCGCATTAGCTAGCTTTCTTTTTGGCCTTTTAGGTGTGAGTTTTGCCGGGTGGCTTGGCTATCTTATTTCAGGTCTTATAGGCGCCTGTATTCTTATATGGATAGGGCGAAAAATACGATCATAGAACATTATTCACTTTTTAAGGCACCTTTTTGTGCTGAGTGAAATTGTTAAAATATTTCTGCCATAGTTTTAAAGATGCAGCCAATGGTGGAATGGGGGTTAGATGCTTAAGCTGCAATCTCTTACATAACCTTACATCACCATTACCGCCTCGTTAAACTAGAAACGGTAGAGGTCTTTAGCAACACATATGCCGCCATAACGAATATGCTGTGATGTGCTCATACCAGCGGAGATATCGATGTTGTTTAGAATGCAATACGAGCTTATCTTTCTATCATTCCGGCTTAAAATATCATTGATTGAATATCTAATTATTCCTACTATCTCATAATGCCCAAGGTTCTGGTAAGAAATAAAATATACCAATCACAATAAAACCTTGCTCATCTCAATATAATACCAATACAATCAATACATATTATTATAAGAACAACAATTGCTCCAAAACTCTATCGCATAGTACTTAACTCTATGCACTCTACAAACAGGACCATTTCATTCAAAGACTCAAATATCCCTTTTGAATTTCATAAATGAAAAGAAAGTTTCCTAGGATGCGTCGGAGATAAAAAACTAAACGTTATAAAAAGATACTCTTCCCTTGTTATTCGGTATCTTCTATTCTCACCTTTTATGAATTAAAGACTTTCTCAATCACCCAATATAAAATTTAAAGGACCACACATTTCAAAAATCATTTTTTACAATGAAAGAATATTATATTCAAACTCTATAATATTTATCACTTATTAAAAATCTCTAAGGATTAATAATATTAATAAGTTTGTTATTATCGATGATTTTATTACAAAATAATTTAGTCTTTTATAAACGATATTTTTCTAACATTCCTGCATTCGCATATACCATAACATCACTATAAAGCCAAAAAACTTTATGATTTGATAAGATTTTTATTCTTTTTTAAATAAACATATCAACACCAACTTTTTAACATTCAAAAATTTGAATGCATTTACGTGATATAAATTTTTTCATAAGCTTATACTTTTTTAATGAAAGGTTCCATTAATCGTCTTACTTTCATTGTTTTGAAAACTACATGCCTTCTCTAATAAATTTTGCAAGCCGTTTTAAGTAAGCATCTTTAGCAAGGTTTTCTTTAATTGCATCTTCATAGAGGACTTTGTTATCAATGCTGTGTGTAGGAAATTCTTTGATATTTTCTTCTCTAATGAAGAATTTATCTGCCGCAAAATATAGCTCACTGTTCTCCATTAATAATCAGATTAATCTATGTTTTTTCCTAATAGATTTCATTTTATTAATGAAAGCAAAATCATCTTTAATAACATTTTTTGAGAATATTAATGAACTATATGTTGTATCTTTAATAGATTGTGCAAATCTTGTTGTTAATTTCTCTTGTATAAATTCTTTTCCTACAGTGTGACCAATTAATATCGACTTTGATTTATAATGTGTAAATTCGTCACTTTGATGGTTTTTAGGATCAAAAAAATCGAAATATGGATTAGAGCTTGAAATACTATTTCCAAGACATATCATTCTCCCATCATTGCTATGTCTAAAACAGTTTCACATAAGCTAACTAATTTTTGAGGTTCATCTCTTAAGTAGCTGTTATTATCACATATGAATTCTTCAAATATAATGGTTTTAACTTTTGGAAATGCCTAAACCTTTATCACTATCAAGAAAGTTCCAAAACGCATAGTATGAAAGGGCTTCAGATAAATCATAATATATGATTTTCCTTCATTTTTTAATTAAGATTCAATCCAATAAATATATTCTCTGTAGATCTTCTTTAAGTTCCCATCGGTTAAATTTTTCCTTTACAGCTTTCCATTTAAAAGCTTGCTACCTTTGCATTTCTCCATTACAAGAAGCGTTTATTTATATCATCCAGTATAGTGTACAGAATACGATTTTAGATGTGGAGTGAAACGATGTCTGATCCTAGAGATTCCATCTTACCACCTCTAACGTGGCTATCTGATCAAGATCCTCCAATACCAGAAAGCATCCGCAATTGGCTTATGGAGTCGGACTCTATGACACTTCGATTGAAACAGCACTGTACCTGCATCCATGTCGAACCACAACGTGAATGTTTTATTACGCATGACAAATTGCAAGAAGAAGCGGAACATTTGCCCAAGAGTGCACGTTACTGGCTACGCGAAGTCATAATAATGGGAGATAATCAGCCTTGGCTCCTTGGACGTACTGTAATTCCGCAAGAAACTCTATCCGAACACCATCAAGCTCTGATGCATTTAGGCACTATACCACTGGGACATTATTTATTTAATCATGACAAATTAACCCGCGATTACATTCATATCGGCCAGCAAGGTGGACTATGGGCACGACGTTCCCGTTTGCGATTAGAAGGCAAGCCATTGTTGCTAACCGAGCTTTTTTTAACAGCTTCACCGCTCTACACAACAAATCCTGCATAAATAAAAAACACTATACTTTTTCCATTCTGAAAACTCATTGATTTTATATAATTTTTTCAAGGTAAGGAACAAGTTTTCAAACTTATCTGAATAGCATACTATGCATGAAAAACTTTTTTCGCAATACTTTTTAAACCATTCCAACGCGGAAATATCGCCACTTTTACAAAGAAGCATTTAAAAATCTCTTTTACCTCATCCTAACCATGAAAACATAAAACAAACTTGTCTTTGATAAGCTTTGAATATGTACACCATATTAAAAATTATCTGCATTTAAGTTACCTGCAGAAGAATATCCATCCTTTTAAAATATATGGTAGCTCTAAATACCAAGAAACATTTTTGAAGCATCAAAGATGATTGACAACATGTTTAAAAAAAACTTTAAATTTTTATCAGACAGTTTTTCTAACCGCCTTATTTTTTCTAAAAGCTTCTTGAGATTGCAGGAATAAATTTTTAGAAAAGTTAAAACGCTTATAACTCCTTTAATGATGTAATTCTCATAGAGGAAAGCAGAACATAGCACAAAAAGAGGCATCTTGTTTCTCCATCAATAGAAAAAAACACCAATTTGCTTATTTCAAAGAACTCTTCCCTCATACTAATTTTACAGGATAAATGCTTCTTAACAATGTCTCCATGCTTTCTGTACACTGAATAAGTTGCCAGTCGTAAAAAACACTTTCAAATGCCCTTTGCAAATTGGTAAGATTCATTCTAATTTTTTACGAAAGTTATTGCAAACCTTAGAAAAACTCATTTAGCTTGGATAACGTTCCTTGAGCTCTACCATAACCTTACCGATATAATGTAATCTTTCGGCCCTTGTTTGTGCCAAAGCTTCAAAAAGCATTTATTCAACTTTTTTCTCATCGAACCGACAAGAACGGAATTCGCAAATAGCTTCTATCTCCTCTTGTTTTTTATACCGATTATAAGAGACAAAACCCTTTATAAATAGGCGTTAACTCCTCACACTATTGAAACATTTTAGTGAAAACCTACTGTCTCTGATGATCATAGACCTCCGGATTCCCTTTATCACGATCTCTAAGCATCTGTTAAACGAAGTATAACAAGACAGGCCCATCTTAGACCCTCAAAGCATTTTGAACACAACACCAATCTAGTCTCACGCAACATAAATTTACCCAATTTGTTCCAACAGAAAAACCATCTTTAACCAATCTTTATCTATCTGCAATGCACGACTAAAAAATAATAAATACTCAGATCTTAGAAAATCCAAAAACAAGACTTTACCTCTTCGTGGAATATACCTATACTTTCCATCGTAAGCAAAACAGTGTAAGAACAAGATACATAGCATTGATGGTGCTTTTGTATAACGTTGATCATTATGCCTTTCAAAAAGTAAATTGTGGATGCACACTATGACACAAACTATCCCATCTCGCGATCCTTGGAGTGTAAGCAAACCTACAGCCCTCTTAGTATTAGCTGATGGGACAGTTATTGAGGGTAAAGGAGCAGGTGCTACAGGTATTGCTGAAGCTGAAGTGTGCTTCAACACAGCCATAACAGGTTATGAGGAAATCCTCACAGATCCATCATATACACAACAAATTATTAATTTCACTTTTCCTCATATAGGAAATGTAGGCGCAAATAGCGAAGATATTGAAGATCTCACACCCCTCAACTGTCGTGGTGCAATAGGTGCTATTTTTAAGGCAGATATTACGCACCCCTCTAATTATCGCGCAAATGAAAACTTTAATAAATGGCTCAAAGCACGTAAAATTATTGCACTTTGTGGTATTGATACACGCGCACTTACTATTCTTATCCGTGAAAAAGGTACGCAAAATGCCGTCATCGCACATAATCCTCAAGGAGACTTCGATATCCTCTCTTTAAAGAAGCGTGCACAAAAATGGTCTGGTCTTATTAATTTCGACCTTACAAAAGAAGTTACCTCTAAATCATTAAGGCAATGGAATGAAAAACCATGGGTATGGAATAAAGGATATAGTACAAATAATGTGCATAAGCTTCACATCATTGCAATTGACTATGGCATTAAACGTAATATTCTTCGCCTTATGGCGATACAAGGTGCACGCATTACTATTGTACCCGCACACACAAATGCAGAAGAAATTCTGGCAATGAACCCCGATGGTATTTTTCTTTCCAATGGACCTGGTGATCCGGCTGCTACGGCACAATACGCCATTCCAACTATCAAAACATTGATTGATCGTAATTTACCACTTTTCGGGATATGTCTTGGGCATCAACTTCTTGCTCTCACGGTTGGCGCAAAAACCATAAAAATGCACCAAGGGCATCATGGCGCCAATCACCCTGTTAAAGATCTTAACACTGGAAAAGTTGAAATCGTATCAATGAACCATGGTTTTGCCGTAGACACAACATCTTTACCACAATATGTTCAAGAAACACATATTTCCCTTTTTGATGGTTCCAACTGTGGCCTTCGAATCATTGGAAAACCGGTTTTTTCTGTTCAATATCACCCCGAGGCTTCCCCCGGTCCACAAGACAGTCACTACCTCTTTCAACATTTCTGCGATCTTATTATGGACTATAAAAAATAGCTTAATTGAAGTCCTTAATTTTTGGGATTTTTTCTCAAACTATATTTCCATGCTGCACACAAATAAGTTGTTTTTCAATATAAAAAATAATAATCCTGTCTCCATAAAACGACTTTGATACAACATAAAAAAGAGCGGAATCTGCTCAAGACTCATAAATACTATTTATTTTTTATATTGCCTTGAAGAATATACTTACCAGCCAGAATACCAAAAACTTAGTGTGCCCACAAGGCGAAAATATTGTCGTAACAACAAGCACATAAAAACCTCTCACAAAAGAAATACATAAAATAGAGCAAAATATTAAACTCAATGAAACAACACAGAGCATCGCTTTATGCAATTCTTTTTTAGATATTTGCACCCCCTGCCCTGAAGCTTTAACGCACGTAAGTACATAACAAGATATTCAAGTAGTACCCGCAAAAAACCAGATAGACCATCACTCTTATGTTGCAAATGTATTAACCAAGCATAGCAACAGAGGTAAACAAAACACCTACCACAGCAATACGCCAATTGCTCCATCGCTTAGAAAAATAAAGCAGAATGAAAGCGACCATAATAATCGGGACTATACGGAAAACACGATAAAACACTCCGAGAGATAATATGCTCTAATCATAGCTTTCTTTAGCAACGAATGCTCAAAGACATAACCATACAGTTTTCACAAACTCATAAAGAAAAAAGACGCCCTGTACCCAGAGAATTATTGGATATGGCCTCAGTTGCAAAAAAAGCACCTAAAGGATTTTCACACTTAATATCAAAAAGTGCACCGATTCCACACAGAAAAAGATTCTAGAAGAAGAAAACATGCAAAAATAAACAACAAAATAAAAGGACCACGTAAACCTAATTTCCCTAAAAAAACAATAAATGAACCTAAAATAAATCTCAATCCAAATGCAATTCCCAACAGAGCAAAATTGCCTGTACGCCTCCTATAATCAGCTATATCAGTCAAAGATACCAACAAGTTGAAAAACAAATACCCCTCATTTCTAACAAAAGACGCTCTATAAACAATATAGAAGAGTTTCACATTATAGCATCAGATGAAACTATCAAGAGTAAAGCTAATAAATAGAAAGAAGCAAAATAGGACCGCGACCATATCGATCAGAAAAATTGCCAATGACAGAAAAAATTGCACTGCTGCATAACCCACGGGCAATTTTCCTCCTTTCCACAGAAAAAACACACATATTTTTCCAGTTAACTGATAAAATATTCAGCCAAAACAGAACGAATGATTGCGATAGCAATAATATCCAACAATAAAATGATGAAAATTAAAATGAGCCCACGCTAAACAAATTTTGGATTAAGCGTGTGACCTTTCAGAGCAGACACAACCTCCCCAATGCTTTCTAGAGTTTTTCTATTTTCAATAGTTTTCTATAGCAATTTTTTTTCAATATAAAATGATAACGAAGCAGAAATCTGAGAAAAGATCAGAAAAAGTACTGTAAAACCCCATTTATTAGACAATATAATACAACTAACATACCAGCCTAGAAATTACTTTCTAGCTTTTAAAAATAAACCACAAACAAAGTTTCAATAAGTATGAAATACTTTCAATAGCTTTATAAACATGATTATGATGTTTTATGATCCGTATTTTTTCTTTCACTATAATGACTTCAAACAGTTCAGAAAAATTTTGGGTTTCAGTATCATTGTGCAATCATTGAAATCCTTTAAAATATAAGCCTTTAGCAAGGCTATCTCCATCCCCATATGAACATGCTAAAAGATCAAAGAATGCATCATTAAAATAGCCTACCATCTCAATAAAATTGATCAGATTTTAAATATAATGCAAGATTTTATAGACAAAATACAAACTTCTATCAAAGCCATAAAACTTTTTATTTCATCCACATAGCATATGCAATTTGTGTAATTTTAAAAACCATGAGCATATCGATTTATGCTATGATTTATTATATGCTACCATGAACTCAACGCCAATCTAATTCGCGAAGGAAAAGGCCGCCTTCAGAGATAACTAGATGATGAACTGTTAATTCCAAAATGGTGTGTAAAATGCGAAAAATATTCCAATTAATTTTAATTTCAACGCTAGCTACAGGATGTGATCTTCAAGATTCTGGTACGAAAAAGGATATTTCAGAGAACAAAATGGAGATAGAACAAACAGTTAGCTTAACCCTAGATCCATATACTTTAAATAAACTGAACGCTCTTCTTGAAAAACGCTCGAAAGCCCACCACCGTGAAAGAGGAGAAATAATTGACTTACTTTCTGAAGCTTTTTTAGGGACACCTTACCAGGCAAACATGTTACATGGCTCAGAAAAAATACCAGAAAAACTGATAATCAACTTTAGAGGTTTAGATTGCTTCACCTATCTGGACTATGTTGAAGCATTACGGAAATCAACATCGCAAACAGAATTCATAAACAACGTTGTCCGCACCCGTTACGTTGATGGTAATATTAGCTTTTTGAATCGGAAACATTTTTTTACCGATTGGGCTTATAGAGAATATAAACTCGCCGATGACATTACCGCCCAAATAAGCCCTCATGCAGTAAGCACTGAAAAATATCTCAATAAAAAAGCTGATGGTAGCAACTACCTTCCTGGCTTACCAGTTGTTAAACGCAATATAACGTATATTCCAAGCCATTTTATTAATGAAAAGGTTATAAGTCGTTTGCAAACTGGTGATTTCATCGGTATTTATACTAAATTGGCTGGATTAGATGTAACGCATGTAGGCTTCTTTATTATGACAGACCACGGCCCTATGTTACGGAATGCTTCCTCGCTAAAAAAGAATGAAAAAGTTGTAGACTCTCCTTTTATGGATTATGTCGCAAAAACACCAGGAATTATTGTTTTAAGAGCTCGTCAATAATTTATATGGGGGGATAGCATCCCCCCATATTATCAAATACGTATTAAAATTATTAAGCCAAATAGCCAAGTTCTTGCATTCTATACAGAATCCAATGCCTTTATTTAGAGTTTTAATAACAGAATAAAATAATTTTTGTTTCGCTTCGTCTATTGATACGATAGAACACTTCGTATCAATAATTATGACTTTAATTAATTTGTGATCAATCTCCCCCTAAGCTTTAATATTATTACAAAAAACTAAAGTACAAAGAATTACAATTTAAAAATTTATAATGACAAACCTAACACTCACGATCAACCAATCATATTTATCGCTTTGTATAATCTCCCTCTTTGTATTCTGCAAAATTTCACTTCCATAAATAATGGCTTATGTTTCATACTTACGAATTATCTTTCATATTCTGTCTTTTTCGTGCATTGTTGTTTTTTATTAAAGGGCACACTCTCACAGCTCCAAAGAAGATATTTATCTCCCATTCTATGAAAAAAAGCAGGGAAAAGGCATTTTATTGCTTACTTTCTTTGTCACTTAACCTATAAAACAACTTTAGCCTCAAAATTTAATTCTGTCTGCGACAACCGCGTACGGACGTTTGTTATAGGGAAAAACCATGCCAAAACGCACAGATATAAAATCCATTCTTATCATTGGAGCAGGACCTATTGTTATTAGCCAAGCATGTGAATTTGACTATTCAGGCACACAAGCTTGTAAGGCACTAAAAGAAGAAGGTTATCGAATTATTTTGGTTAACTCTAATCCTGCCACCATTATGACAGATCCAGATTTAGCTGATGCGACTTATATTGAGCCCATTACCCCTGAAATAGTTGCACAAATTATCGCTCATGAACATCCCGATGCCCTTTTGCCAACTATGGGAGGACAGACCGCCCTGAATACTGCTTTATCATTAAAGCGTATGGGCATTTTAGACCGCTATAACGTTGAAATGATAGGAGCAAATGCCGATGCGATTGATAAAGCTGAAGATCGTGCTTTATTTCGCAAAGCGATGGCAAAAATTGGTTTGGAAACACCACGTTCTATGTTAGCCAATGCAACAGAACTTAAAGAAGAAAATCGCCAAAAACACGCAAAAATGCGCGATGAACTTAAAGCGAAACTTTCCGGTGATGCTCTTGAGAAAGCATTAGAAGAGCTTGAACGTGACTGGCGACAAACCGAAGTGCATCGCAAGCAACATTATATTGCACATGCAACTGCAAAAGCAGTTCAAGCTCTTGATATTGTTGGTCTTCCAGCTATTATCCGTCCTTCATTCACCCTTGGTGGTACCGGCGGTGGAATCGCTTACAACCGCTCTGAATTTTATGAAATTATTGAACGTGGCCTTGAGGCCTCACCTACAACAGAAGTTTTAATTGAAGAAAGTGTTTTAGGGTGGAAAGAATATGAAATGGAAGTTATTCGCGATAAGAATGACAACTGTATTATTGTTTGTTCCATTGAAAACATTGATCCTATGGGTATCCATACCGGTGATTCTATCACCGTAGCGCCTGCCCTTACCTTAACGGATAAAGAATATCAATGTATGCGCAATGCTTCCATTGCTGTACTGCGTGAAATTGGTGTTGAAACCGGTGGATCCAATGTGCAATTTGCTGTTAATCCTGAGAACGGCCGCCTCATTGTTATTGAAATGAACCCGCGTGTTTCGCGCTCTTCAGCACTTGCCTCAAAAGCAACAGGTTTTCCAATTGCCAAGGTAGCGGCCAAACTCGCAGTTGGCTACACACTTGATGAATTAAAAAATGATATCACAGGTGGTGCAACACCAGCATCATTTGAACCTTCTATTGACTATATAGTTACCAAGATTCCTCGCTTTGCCTTCGAAAAATTTCCTGATTCCTCACCTGTTTTAACAACGGCGATGAAATCTGTAGGTGAAGTCATGGCAATTGGACGCACTTTTCAAGAATCGCTACAAAAAGCACTTCGTGGACTTGAAACAGGTCTTACCGGTCTTGATGAAATTGTCATCCCTGAACATGCTGAAGGTGATGAAAAGAGTTCAATACACTCCGCCATTGCAATACCAAGCCCAGATCGTCTGCGCTACATAGCCCAAGCAATGCGTACAGGTCTACCCTTAAATGAAATTCATCAAATTAGCAAAATTGATCCATGGTTTTTAGAACAAATAGCGTCCATTATTGAAATGGAGCAACGCATCCGCATCCATGGCTTGCCCCACGATCCAGACAATCTACGCATGTTAAAAGCTATGGGCTTTTCGGATGCGCGTTTAGCCACCCTTACAGGGCAAGAGCCCGATGATATTGCTGCTTTGCGTAAATCACTTAATGTTAAGCATGTTTTCAAACGAATCGACACTTGTGCAGCTGAATTTTTTTCACCTACAGCCTATATGTATTCGACATATGAAGTTCCTTTTGCAGGTACAGAACATTCGGAAGCACAAATTTCTAAACGCAAAAAAATTGCTATTTTAGGCGGGGGACCAAATCGGATCGGACAAGGCATTGAATTTGACTACTGTTGTTGCCACGCTGCTTTTGCGCTCCGTGATGCTGGCTTTGAAGCCATTATGATTAACTGCAATCCTGAAACCGTCTCGACCGATTATGATACCTCTGATCGTCTTTATTTTGAATCTTTAACAACAGAAGATGTACTCGCCATTTTAGAGACAGAACAGAAAAAAGGCGAATTGGTTGGAGTTATCGTCCAATTCGGTGGACAAACACCATTAAAGTTGGCAAGTGCACTAGAAAAACATAATATCCCCATCCTAGGCACTTCACCTGACGCTATTGATTTAGCAGAAGATAGAGATCGCTTTCAAAAATTGTTGTTCAAACTTAACTTAACACAGCCTCAAAATGGTGTTGCCCATTCTGTCGAACAAGCGCGTCTTATCGCCCATGAATTAGGCTTCCCATTGGTTGTACGCCCTTCTTATGTTTTAGGAGGACGTGCCATGCAAATTATTCGTGATGAACGCAGCTTGCAAAATTATTTGCTTGAGAGTGTCCCTGAATTAATTCCAGAAGATATTAAAGCCCATTATCCCAACGACAAAACGGGACAAATCAATATATTTCTTGGTAAAAATCCACTTTTATTTGATACCTATCTGACAGAAGCCATTGAAGTTGATGTTGATTGTCTATGCGATGGAGAAGAAACACTGGTTGTTGGTATTATGGAACATATTGAAGAAGCCGGTATCCACTCTGGGGATTCAGCATGTTCTTTACCAGTGCATACACTCTCACATAAAATCATCGCTGAACTAGAGCGTCAAACCAAAGCACTAGCACAAGCGCTTCATGTTCGTGGTTTGATGAATGTTCAATATGCCATAAAAGATGGTATGATTTATATCTTAGAGGTCAATCCCCGTGCTTCACGTACCGTTCCATTCGTCGCAAAAACGATTGGCCGCCCCATTGCCAAAATAGCTGCACGTATTATGGCAGGGGAAACGCTCTCAAAAGCTCTTCAAGCTTATGGTGGGCTTCCCTCTCCGCAACCAAAACAACATATCGCTGTTAAGGAAGCGGTTTTTCCTTTTGCACGCTTTTCAGGCGTTGATACACTTCTTGGTCCAGAAATGCGCTCAACCGGAGAAGTCATGGGACTTGATTATGAATTTGCTCTTGCTTTTGCTAAAGCTCAACTTGGAGCTGGCATTGATCTTCCAAAGGAAGGGACTTTGTTCGTTTCTGTGAGAGATGAAGATAAAAAAAGCATCTTAAACCCCGTAAAACTGTTAACTGATCTTGGCTTTTCTATTTTAGCAACAAGTGGAACACACAAATTTCTTACCGAACATAATGTTGAAGCAAAAAAAATTAACAAAGTACTAGAAGGACACCCTCATATCGAAGATGCTATTCGTAATCAACAAATTCAATTGATTTTCAATACAACAAGCACTCCCAGTGCTATTTCAGACTCCAAATCATTACGTCATGCAGCGCTTATGCAAAAAGTCCCCTATTATACAACAACCGCTGGAGCCGAAGCTGTCGCAGAAGCTATCAAAGCACTCAAAAACAGAAACCTTGAAGTGCGCTCACTGCAAAGTTATTTCACTTGAGTTTTTCACTATGGTACAAAATATATTCTCTTTATATTCTGTATTTTCTCTCAATCTTTTCTTTGTAAAAAAAGACCGATTAAGACTTGCTTTTTATCCTAAAAACTTTTATACAGACTCCATCGAATTTTCGGTTATGTGACTTTCTTTCCTGTGCGATTTGCACTTTCGACGAAACTTCTCCCACCTAATTTCGATCTAAAATTGTATTGAAGGCTTTATGGCTTCAGTACGCAATATCATTATATATTCTAAGGAGTTTCCTATGTCTACAGGAACAGTTAAGTGGTTTAATACAACAAAAGGTTTCGGATTTATTCAACCGAGTGATGGAAGTGCAGATGTATTCGTACATATTTCTGCTGTTGAGCGTTCTGGTTTAAATAATCTTAACGAAGGACAAAAAGTTTCTTATGAAGTTCTTCAAGATCGTCGTTCTGGGAAGTTCGCAGCTGATAATCTTGCAGTGCTTTGATTTTTAAATTCTTCTTTATTTCAATGAAAAATTCTCGCCTTTACAGGCGAGTTTTTTTATTCTTTGTAAAAGTATAATTGATCTTTATAAAAAAAAATACTGATGCTCTGCTTTACACAATGATCCAAGATACTCCTGTCTTTCTCCTTAAATCTTTCATAATTGCTGCAAACTGTTTTTTTCCTGTAAAATTTCAAAAAACAACAATACAGATTCCCTATTTTAAACGAAAATTCCCAAGCTCTACGCACCTAGCGTCTTAGGCCAAAAGAGGATTACAGCATAATTTAGACCTTCCATAAAAAAGAAACTTTTTATTGAATTGCAAAAAAATACATATAAATTATCGATTTTGTCGAAGAGTCGTTGAATAAGATATCGTTTTTGTAAATATATTCATCATAGTTATACGATGTTTTTCTGTTTAAGTGAACAAATGGCGGGAATGAGTACGAAGAAGCACCACCAACCATCATAAATCTACACTCATCGTCCTTGGTAAATTATTTTAAAAAACCTTTAATGATCTCTTTCTTACCTCACATCAAAACGCATAATATTTACGGATGCTATGCCACTTGCCTTTGGAAAGAAGGAAATTCCTCTATTGAGATTCTGTTTTTTAAAATGAATTGCGCTTAACAAAACGACGAGAAAAATCTCCAGTCTTCGCGTGAAGATTCGAAACTTTTCTCAAAAGACCATAAATCCTTTCTTTATTCTTGATGTAAAACTTCTCTATGGTAACACTCCTGTTTTTTATAAACGCAACTTTACGACCTATTTTCCCTTATCTCAAATCTTACTTAAAGACACAGAATTTAAGAATTTTCCTGTAATTTTTTATTGCATACAACGCAATCTTTTATAGAATAGCCTCACATCAACAATCTTTTACTTATAATTATATAAGGACTGAAATTATGGCTTTTATCGCCGACAGGCTTTCCTATATAAAACCTTCTGCAACAATTGCTATCTCCCAAAAAGCACGTAATTTGAAAGCGTTAGGTCGTGATATTATTGCTTTAAGCGCAGGAGAACCAGATTTTGATACACCAGACAACATCAAAAATGCTGCCATTGAAGCCATTCGACGTGGTGAAACAAAATACACCCCCATATCGGGTATTCCAGAATTGCGCCAAGCAATTGCAGAAAAATTTAAAAGAGAAAACAATCTCACTTATACACCAGAACAAATTATTGTTGGCACCGGTGGCAAACAAATCCTTTTTAATGCATTGATGGCAACTTTAAATAAAGGGGATGAAGTCATTATTCCATCCCCTTATTGGGTTAGTTATCCAGAAATGGTTACTCTGAATGATGGTATACCTGTTTTTGCAGAAACAAAAGCCGAGTTTTCTTATAAACTTCAACCACAAGAGCTAGAAGCTGCCATTACCCCAAAAACCAAGTGGTTCATCTTTAACTCCCCTTCAAATCCATCAGGTGCGGCTTATACACATGACGAATTAAAAAAGCTAACAGATGTTTTATTAGAACATCCTCATGTCTATATCCTCAGCGATGATATTTATGAACATCTCACATATGAAAGTTTTACCTTTGTCACTCCAGCTCAGATAGAACCAAAGCTTTACGATCGTACACTTACAATGAATGGTGTTTCTAAGGCCTATGCTATGACGGGTTGGCGAATCGGTTATGCGGGTGGTCCACAAAAATTAATTAAAGCCATGGATATTATTCAAGGTCAGCAAACATCGGGTACAAGTTCTATCTCGCAATGGGCAGCCGTCGAAGCACTCAGTGGTCCGCAAGATTTTATCACTCAAAATAAAAATGTTTTCCAAGCACGCCGTGATCTTGTCGTTTCTATGCTCAACCAGACTCCCGGCCTTAACTGTCCAACACCAGAAGGCGCTTTTTATGTTTATCCTTCCTGTGCAGAACTCATTGGGAAGAAAACACCCGAAGGTAAAGTGATTGCCCATGATGAAGATTTTGTAATAGCGCTTCTCGAAGCAGAATCGGTTGCTGTTGTTCATGGATCTGCTTTTGGACTTGGACCAGCTTTTCGTATTTCTTATGCAACATCAGAAAGGTTGCTTGAAGAAGCTTGTTTACGTATCCAGCGCTTTTGTAATAGTCTGCTTTAAATGCTGAAGTATCTTCTATTGCTATAGTTTTGCTGCCGAACATTCGTCTATCTGAAAACTTTCGACCATTGGGTTATGGCACAAACAAACGAATCCTATAGAAAGTACGTATAAATGAAACTACATGAAGATATATATTGCAAAAAAGATTGAAAAATTTTTAAGTATCCCCAAAATAAACCACACGTGATTTCAACAATGATATCCGCATAGAGTACATTTCTACGTTCCCCCATATGAGAAATGAAGAGTATCGGCTATTTTAGCTCTATTATCAGAAATAAATCTTTTAGCTTTAGTGAGCGCTTATTAAGAGACAAGCGTATGGGCTCTCTCGCCATACTCAATGGCTCTCCATCCAAAACGCTTCTACATAATCATAAAAATTACATTTTTTCATTCAATTTGTGGCATTAAAGAAGATTTAATATTATATTAAATACCATTCCTTTCAATCAAACTTTTTCTATTCGGGAAGGGTCATTATACGCAAATATTTCCCAATGCTCTTCATTACACCTTGATGTACCTAAAAATTATTGGAAATCTATAAAACAAAACTTTTTAAATTCTTTCCCTATCATCTTCTAAAGGACCTTCATTTTTATATACCATCCTACACGTTTAAAAAAAAGCCGGACAAATGCCCGGCAAATCTGGTAAATCTCCAGAGATAAAATCAATCTGACAGATTTCCGTAAGGGAACCCTCAAGAAAATGCAATGGGAGGCAACATAATCAAGAGGTAGCATAGTATGTCATTTTATCAGAAAAAGTGCAATAAAGACTTAAGCGTATCAGCTATGCAATAAACACATAGCTTTAAATACCACATCGTTAAAAGGACCACTGACGGGCTTTTAAAAAAATATAATCTCGAAAAGCTCTCAGCTTTGCTAAGTTCTTTAAAGCGTAAGGATAACAAAAAAAAGTATCAAAGGAAGGAATATCGACCATATCAGGAAAGAGACGCACGAGTTTCTGATCATTATTCACGATATAATCAGGAAGAACAGCGATACCAAGATCACGCATAATTGCATTCTTGATTGAAATAATATTATTGATTCGTAAAACTGAAAGACGCAAAGATCCATCACTTCTGCCAGCCTTTTCCAACCAATTTAAACTAGACAAATAAGGCGGAACAGGTTCACCGAACGAAATAATACGGTGTGACTCTAACTCAGATAATGTTTCTGGTTTTCCATACTTTGCAACATAGTTTTCTGAAGCATAAACATGCATATGAATTGTAAAGAGTTTTCTTTGTATAAGGTCAGGCTGTTGGGGCTGCTGCAAACGAACAGCACAATCTGCTTGGCGCATTGTTAAATCAAGTTCTTTATCATCAAACAAGAGCTGGATACATATATCCGGATAAAGACTAAGAAATTCGGGCATACGCTCCACAAGCCATCCTGCTCCTACTCCAAAAGTCGATGTAACCCGCAAATTTCCTGTTGGCTTTTCACAGCTTTCACTTAATTGCGAACGTGCACTCTCAAGTTTCATCAAAACATCATGGGTTGTACGATAAAGAATTTCACCCTGCTCCGTTAAAATTAATCCACGAGCATGACGCTGAAACAAGGACACACCAACATCCTGCTCTAAAACTGAAACCTGTCGTGAAACAGCTGACTGAGATAAATGAAGCTTTTGAGCTGCATGTGTAAAAGAACCTGCTTCTGCCACAGCATGAAAAACCCTTAACTTATCCCAATCTAACGGTGACGTCACAATTTTACCTTTAATTTTTCTACTTTTTCAATAAATTTTTGCTTGTAGAGCTAAAAAACGTTCTGCTTCTAAGGCCGCCATACATCCATTTCCTGCTGCTGTTATAGCTTGGCGGAATTTTTCATCTGTTACATCGCCTGCAGCAAAAACACCAGCAATGCTTGTTGCCGTTGAATCTGGCACTGTCCATAAATAACCACCTTGTTTTTGTTTTAATTGTCCTTCAAACAAAGAAACAGCGGGGTCGTGCCCAATGGCAATAAATATTCCCTCCGCATTCACCTTAACTGCTTGGCCGGTTTTAACATTTTTAAGACATGCACCTGTTACCACAGCTCCCCTAGAATCCTGCGCTGGCAAACCAACAATTTCTTCTACCACATGATCCCAAAGAACCCGTACATTATCGCAAGCAAGTAACCTATCTTGCAAAATTTTCTCCGCCCGAAAATAATCGCGTCGATGAACCACGTTTACACTCTTAGCCAAATGCGATAAATAAAGCGCTTCTTCAACAGCTGTATTTCCACCTCCCACAACAATGACATCCTTATCACGATAAAAAAAGCCATCGCATGTAGCGCAAGCAGAAACCCCCCCTCCCATAAAAGTCTTTTCACTTTCCAAACCAAGCCAGCGCGCCTGCGCTCCCGTTGCAATAATCAGAGCATCACAACAATATTGCGCTCCAGAATCTCCATATAAGACAAAAGGATACTTCAATAAATCAGCCTTTGTAATATTATCATAGACAATTTTTGTACCCATATTTTCGGCTTGTTTCGCCATTTGTTGCATCAACCATGGCCCTTGAATTGGATCCGCAAAACCTGGATAATTTTCAACATCAGTTGTAATCATCAATTGCCCGCCCTGCTGCACACCAGTAACCAAAACCGGCTTAAGCATTGCTCTTGCCGCATAAATCGCTGCTGTATAACCAGCTGGGCCCGAGCCAATAATAAGCAAGCGAATATGCGATTGCACCATAAAGTCCCCTTCATTTTCTCTTACTTAATTATTCTATAAAATATCACTGAATACAGCTTTAAAAAACATTTTTCAACAGCCTAAATTATGGTGTATATGTATCTCTTTTCAAATTTGGTGAAATGGTCCTATTGTCACTTCATCAAGGCCTAGTTAATATATAAAAATTAATCTCTATATTAGAAAGAGAAAAACGTAACTTTATTATGGACGCAAAACTATAAAAAAGTAAATATAACGATAGGGAACGGTCATTTTTCAGTTTATTATCAATGTTTGTGCGCGTTTCACGTTAATTATGGGAGGAGCAATGCTTCTACCGATTTTTGTTGATTTGCACGACAGCAACCATAATTGGATAAGCTTTCTCTACTCTTATGTCATCACCACCATGTTAGCAACGCTGCTTCTTTTAGCTACCAAGGGTGCTAGCTGTCGTTTTTCAGCACGGCTTGGCTTTATGCTCACTGTCTGTCTTTGGCTAACAGGAAGCATAGTAGGTGCCTTACCTCTTTATCTTTCCCCTCTTCCAATTTCTCTAGCAGGAGCAATCTTCGAATCCGTCTCAGGTATTACAACGACAGGCTCTACAGTACTTACTGGTCTTGATAACTTATCACGCAGCATTTTGTTATGGCGTTCCATCATATGCTGGATTGGAGGGATTGGTTTTATTGGTTTAGCCCTTTTGCTTTTACCTTCACTACGTGTTGGTGGAGTGCAACTTTTTCATATGGAATCATCAGATAAATCTGAAAAAGTATTACCCCGTATCAACCAAATTGCCAACGGAATTATCATAGCGTATGTTGGACTAACACTGGCTTGTATGCTTTCCTATTTTGCTTCAGGGATGAACTTATTTGATGCCATCAACCACGCAATGAGTACGGTAGCAACAGCTGGTTTCTCAACGCATGACTCCTCTTTTGGCTATTTTTCTGATAAACCAGCCGTCTTAATCATTTCAACAATCTTTATGTTACTCTCGGCACTCCCCTTCGTACTTTATGTTAAATTAGTGCTTCCTGGTCGCTCCAAACGCTTCATTGACCCACAAGTAATTGTTTTTTTCTATATTGTGTTCCTTTTGAGCTTTGCTTTAGCAACGTGGCTAAGATTTCATGATCATCGTGCTTTTCACTTGATTTTTCTTGATGCTATTTTTCACCTTACTTCTATCATCAGTACAACTGGTTATAGTGCAGAAGATTATCAATTGTGGGGACCTTTTGCACTTGGCATTTTTTTCATTATTTCTTTTACAGGCGGATGTGCTGGTTCTACCTCTGGTGGAATGAAAATCAATCGCTTAATTATCCTTTGGCGTATTACACAAACAAATATAGAAAAACTTCTTTTCCCTAATGTCGTTGTAAAAGCACGCTACGACCATTTGAACATCTCGAGCGATACTGCTAAAGCAGTTTTATTTTTTGTCTGTCTTTATATGTTCTGTCTTCTCATTGGCACTGCGTTTTTGCTAACAACCGGTCTTGACTTCACTTCTGCCTTCACCGGCGTCTTAACCGCTCTTTCCAATATTGGTCCAGGTTTTGGAAATATTATTGGTCCCGCTGGAAATTTCTCTACAATTAATGATAATGCTTTATGGATTTTGAGTTTTCTTATGCTGGCTGGGCGTCTTGAAATTATAACCATATTCGTACTTTTTATCCCCGCTTTTTGGCGTGAAAAGTTTTAATGCACAGCATTTAATTTTATATAATGAGAAAAATTTACGAGATACACGATATACATTAAAAATCTAGCTTTCATTCAATTTATGGAAAAGTTTTTAAAAAGTTTCAAACAAGTGACTACATCAGAAGATTAAATGACTACATCAGAAGATTAAAGCTGTCCTTAAAAGGAAAAGCTCCCTAACCTTCATAAGCTTTTTTGTGCACAGAGCGCCTGAAATAGATGCAAAACATCAAGAAAACTATCAAATATCATTCAAAGAAACTTTAGAGATCAGACAAGATCTTATTACACTCTAATTTATGAGCCTTCCTAACCAAAATTGAAAAATTCACAACTACTTCCACCACTAGAAAAACATGAACAACTTCACCAACCCAGTCTCAGAAACAGAACACCACGCTATAACTCTTTAAACAAAGAAAGTCTTTTATTTTTTTCTATATGACTGGTATCATAAAGTAACAACACCCCCCCCCCAGAAAACCAAGTTTCATCTGAAATCCTTGGAATTGAAAAAGTCAAAGCATTATTTTGGGTCTCCTCATTGATAACTGAACTAAAAAATAACCACCTTATGCTCCAAACTTTATCATAATCCTCATATGACTCTAAAAAGTATAAACTAGCAGTTTTTTATGAAAAAATTTGAGAACTCATCATTTTTCATATCAAACATATGCTTAATTTTATGAAATAACATTTGTATTATTGATCTGCTTACTTGATTATTATGGTGGACCTTTAAAAAGAAAGCATCTATCCCCTAATTCACTTCTCAGAAAGACTTCTGATGAATTTAAAGTGTTTTTACCGCAAACATTTCTTCATAAACGCTTCTAATTGCTGCCGCCTCCTTTTCCAGAGGAAAGTGCGTACGAACATGAGCTAAAGCTTTTTCTCCTGCCGCTATTGTTTTTTCTAAATCAGCAAAATAAGGTTCAATTGCTGCCGTTAAAGCCGGACCATCTCCTGCTTTGACAACTGTTCCTGTTCCCTCCACCACCAATTCTGTATAAACTCCTGCATTACTTGCCACAACAGCTGTCTGTGATGCCATTGCCTCCAATGGCGTTAAACCGAAACCTTCTGTACGAGAAGGGGCTATATAAAGCGACAGACGACGATACCACAGAGGCGTATTCAACAACTCACCAAGAAAAATAATACGCTCTTTCAAACCTGCTTCAGCAATCTTTTGACGCAATTTTTTTTCAAAATTATAATGTTGTGCTGTAGTGCGACCAGCAATAAGCGCTGTCCACTCAGGATAGCGGGGCAATAATGTTATCATTGCATCCACAAACAAATCAGTGCCCTTTGAGTAACGCACACGTCCAAAACACCCTACCGCATATTTTCCAGGAAGCCCAGCTACTGGAAAGAAATCATCAACAGTTTTCGGCGGCGAAAAACGCCGAACATCCACCCCATGCATAATAACCTGATGAGGAACCTCTAAATAAGAGCCTGTACGTACACTGGTAGCAATAACCTTATCCATACGGCGAATCAACCACTTGGTCAAAGACTTATGATGACGTCGGGATGCTGATGTAAAGATGAGTTTAAGCTTCATTCGCAACACATCGCGCAAAAAGACCCCGCATAGCATCTCAATATTGCGCCGTGCATGCCAAATACGAAACGGTTTACCCATCGGGCTTTTCCACAGCCCGAACAGGTTGTTAAAAGTAATAAATGGCAATTTTTTTGGCAACCCAAACCCAAAAGTGGATATACGTACACCCTGTTCTCGCTGTAATGGAATAAGCTGAACAATCGTAGATGTTACTCCCGATAAGCGTTTTTTAAAGTGAGGAGCAATAATCTCTGTTTCTTCCAAAGACACACGCATAATAATTTAAATGTACTGAACCTCTATAATTTCATAATTATGCGCTCCCCCCGGTGCATTAACTTCAATGACATCACCTTCTTGTTTACCAATGAGTGCCCGTGCAATAGGTGAGGAAATAGAAATTTTACCAATCTTTACATCGGCTTCTTGATCACCAACGATCTGATAAACCTTTTTCTCTTCAGTATCCTCATCTAAAAGTTTGATAGTTGCTCCAAATTTGATTTTGTCGCCTGAAAGACGCGAAACATTAATAACTTCTGCCCGAGCAATATAGTCTTCAAGCTCATTGATACGCCCCTCATTATGACTTTGCGCCTCTTTAGCAGCATGATATTCAGCATTTTCTGACAGATCACCATGCGCACGCGCCTCAGAAATTGCTTCGATAATCCGCGGACGCTCCTGTTGTTGACGCCAACGTAACTCTTCTTTAAGACTTTCAAAACCAGCTGTAGTCATCGGAACTTTTTTCATAATCCGTCCCTTTCTGTTACACGGAAGGTTTAATAAAAACGCAAAAAAAGGCTTCCAAAATTATTTTTGGAATCCGAAAATCACAATCTCTTTTATTATATAGTACAGTATCCCTGTTTTCCATATAAAAATAAAAAAGGGGACAAACTATTCACCAATTATGTTTAAACTATCTCTTAGTTTTAACATTTAAAAGTGTCAAACTTTACTCTCACCCTGAGAACCCTTAAGAAGGAGTAATTGTATTTTTTTTTATTTTATCATAACTTAGAGATGAGATAGAAATCTTGATATAATAGAGAGAAGGGAGGAAAACCTCTAAGGAGATCCTCTGCAGAAAAATGAAAAAATTAATAGCTTTTTTTGTGTTTTGTCCTCTCTTTTTAACCACAACTGTATCCGAAGCTGCAGAAGCATTTGTTACAAGGAATCTTAACGTTAGGACAGGACCAAGCACGCAATACGTACTTCATGGCTTAATCCCCGCAGGAGAGTTGATATTTGTCCAAACCTGTAAAGGGAACTGGTGTCGCATCCGATATAACACCCAAACAGGTTGGGTATCATCTCGTTATCTCTCATTTAAAGATGGGAATGATCTTTATCATACATACACACTCACAATGTTTTCAGTAACAAATCATAGTACCTATGGTCATTCTCCATAAGAGCACCATAGCTGCTATGATGAATATTAGAACCAATGCCCTATTATAGAGTATCAACATAGTGCAAATAAACCGGTGTGCATGGACAACCACCAATATTATCGCATACAACACATCTAAAGAAATGCCTCAAAAGCTCGTTTTATATCCAAAACATATAAAATGTTCTATGGAATATTCAATCAACCAAAAACGAAACTTCTAAGTGACCTTTTACTGTTATCGCAATTAAGTTGTAAAACTTGGATTTCGTTCAAAACTACGAGCATTTTTCTATCAAAGGATACAACAATGAAAAATGGTGTCACAGCAACAGTGGAAGCTCTTTCTGCATTGATTGCCTCAGGTAATCCTCTTTTTAAAAATGGTGCATTATGGACACCTCACCGCCCTGTACGCCCTGAAAAATCTGAAGGTGGTATTCCATTTCAGCTCGAAACTTCCTTTGAAGCTGCAGGAGATCAACCTCAAGCAATTAAAATTTTGGTTGAAGGAATTGAAAAGGATGAGCGTACGCAAGTGCTTTTGGGGGTTACCGGATCAGGCAAAACCTATACAATGGCCAAAATCATTGAAAAAACACAACGTCCAGCCCTCATTTTAGCACCGAATAAAACGTTAGCTGCACAACTTTACGGAGAATTTAAAAGTTTTTTCCCCCACAATGCCGTCGAATATTTTGTTTCTTATTATGACTATTATCAACCAGAAGCCTATGTTCCCCGCTCTGATACTTATATTGAAAAAGAATCCTCTATTAATGAACAAATTGATCGTATGCGCCATGCTGCAACACGCGCTGTCCTTGAACGTGATGACGTTATTATTGTTGCATCCGTGTCCTGTATCTACGGGATTGGCTCGGTAGAAACCTATACTGCAATGACCTTGCAAATAAAAAAAGGTGATAAACTCAATCAACGACAGTTCTTAGCGGATTTAGTTTCTCAACACTATTACCGACAAGACATTAATTTCGTTCGCGGTTCTTTTCGTGTCCGAGGAGACACAATCGAAATTTTCCCTGCCCATCTTGAAGACCGTGCCTGGCGTATTTCACTCTTTGGTAATGAAGTGGAAACAATAACTGAATTTGATCCTCTCACAGGAAAAAAAACAGGCGACCTTCAATCTATTAAAATTTATGCCAATTCACACTACGTCATACCACGACCAACTTTAAATCAAGCAATGAAAGCTATCAAAATGGAACTGGTTCAACGTCTCGATGAATTGAACGCAGCCGGACGACTTTTAGAAGCACAACGTTTAGAACAGCGTACAGTTTTTGATTTGGAAATGTTGGAAACAACTGGCTCATGCGCTGGCATCGAAAATTATTCACGTTACTTAACAGGACGAAAACCCGGTGAACCACCTCCAACATTGTTTGAATATATTCCAAACAATGCTCTTGTTTTTATCGATGAAAGCCATGTCACCATTCCTCAAATTGGTAGCATGTACCGCGGTGACTTTCGAAGAAAAGCGACCTTAGCAGAATATGGATTTCGTTTACCTTCCTGTATGGATAATCGTCCCTTACGTTTTGAAGAATGGGATGCTATGCGCCCCCAAACTATTGCTGTCTCCGCAACACCTGGACGCTGGGAAATAGAACAATCTCATGGTATTTTTGCTGAACAAATTATTCGCCCAACAGGGCTTGTTGATCCACAAACAGAAGTGCGTCCAGCCTCCAGTCAAGTCGATGATGTAGTAAATGAAATTCGTAAAACAATTCAAAAAGGCTACCGTACCTTAGTAACTGTCCTGACCAAACGTATGGCAGAAGATTTGACAGAATATCTCCATGAACAAGCTATTCGGGTACGCTATATGCATTCTGACATTGATACATTAGAACGTATTGAAATTCTTCGCGATCTACGGCTTGGTACTTTTGATGTCCTCATCGGCATCAATCTGCTCCGAGAAGGTTTGGATATTCCAGAATGTGGTTTTGTTGCCATTCTAGATGCAGACAAAGAAGGTTTTTTACGCTCCGAAACCTCACTTATCCAAACAATCGGACGTGCTGCACGAAATGTAGATGGTCGCGTTATTCTTTATGCCGATACAATGACTGGCTCTATAGAACGTGCCTTACAAGAAACCCAAAGACGTCGACAAAAACAGATAACCTACAATGAAGAACACCGTATCACACCGATGAGTATCAAAAAAAATATTGATGATATTCTCAATTCAGGGAAAGAAAATCACTACACTGCTACAAATATCCCTGATTGTATCACACAAAATAGTAGCGTGGGCAAAAATTTAGCAATCCATATCCAATATCTTGAAAAATCAATGCGTGAAGCAGCAACCGATCTTAATTTTGAAGAAGCAGCACGACTTCGTGATGAAATCAAACGGCTCCAGAAAATAGAACTAGAAATTGCAAACGATCCTTTCAAACCTCATAGTACACCGTCCATCCATGGGACTATGAAACAAGATCTTGATCAGGAAGATAAAATCATAAATACCAACGTTTTAAAGAATAAAAAGATCAAAAGGGGATTTTACACAAATACTCTTAATAAGACAACAAGAAAATAAATAAAATGATAAATAAATTGCTTAACGCTAATAAAAACATTCAAAATCAATTTTAACCTCTCTAAAGTCTTGATAAGATGATCTGTAAAAAAATCGACCCCCAAAATGAATATCTTACACTTCCATGATGCTCTAACTTAGTGAAAAAGCAACATAAGAAAGACATTATATTAAGAGAATACTTCTCATAATATTAAGAGAATACTTCTCATACTTTTCTTTTCAAAAATCTCACCTTGTTTGTATATTTATCAAAAACCAGAAGATTATAAAATGACTAAAAGCATTTCTAACCTCGAAACAAGTAAAAACCGAATAAAGCATATATTTTCCATATATCAAAAACTACCCACATCTAGTGATACAGAATATAAGCTTAATCTTTATACTCAGCTTCTTAAAGAGCAATAAAACAATACAAAAAATTATGAGTCATGCAAATAAAATTAAGGCTTTCTCATGACAATATAACTTTACGATAATAAGAGTTGTATCTTGTATTTACCATCCTATATTTTATATTCCAATTCTTATAAAATAAATGATTAATAAAAACATTTGATCTTACATCGAATTTTATTATCATAGCAAAGATCAGTAACTATCAATACGAGATTATTAATTAATATAAAAAGAGAATATATTATTTGGAACAATTTTTATTGCAGGTTTATTTTATAATTTTTATGACTTATAATTAACAAAATGGCTTTTAATTCGTTTTATCAAAATAAAGTCCAAAATCATTCAGGTTATATTCAGTTTTGCATGTATAGAATGTGAAAAAATACGAATTTACATAAATACGAATTTACATAAGGAGCATCACTATGAAAAAGGCAATCAAGGTAGCGGTCTTATCAGTAGCATCAATGGCAACTGTTCTGGTGCCACTAGGTACAACGCTTGCAGATACAAAATCTAATTATGGTGAAGATATTACCAAAACAATGGAGAATATGAAAAAGGAAATGGATAATATGATGAAAAAAACGAAAGCCAGTTTCCCTTCTCAAAATTTTAGCCTCCGTTCTGATGACTATAGCTCACGCTCTATTCTTAATAAACATCACCCTTATTATTCTTCTAATAATCACCGCTCCCGCCATGTCGACCATAAGAGACAGGAACAGAATCATTATCATGTTGAACGCAAGATATATCGCCATGTCGAACGCAAAACAACAACACACCGTCATATACATGAACACCATGTGAATCACAATAACTCAGGAGATACTTTAGCAGCGGGCATCATTGGCCTTGCTGCAGGTGCAGTTCTTGGCAATGTTTTAAAGCAACCAGAACAGCCACAAACAATCTATTGGGCTGTACCACAAAACCGAGTAGTCTATCAACAAGTTCCACAAAATCAGGTAATTTATGAAGTTCCGTCAACGACGACATCTCAACCACTCCAACAAGCATGGACTCGTAATTGGCTTCAATATTGCAAGAAAAAATACCGTTCATTCAATCCCAAAACAGGCACCTTTCAAGGTTATGACGGCTTAGCCCACTTTTGTTATGCTCCATTAAATTAACTTCTCTTACACTCGCTAAAGAAGTTTTAAACAACCGAAAAAACACTTTTAAGTGTTTTTTCGGCTATGCATTGAATTCTTGAAGAAAAGGATTCCACTGGCGCTCATAGCCTAAATGACTTCCTGGACCATGACCACAGATAAAACGAACGTCATCGCCTAAAGGCAAAATTTTTTCTCGAAGTGATTTCATTAATTCCTCATGAGAACAAAAGGGAAGATCTGTGCGTCCAATAGAACCACGAAAGAGTACATCACCCAATAAAGCAAAACGTTGTTTTTCGTTAAAATAAATGACATGGCCAGGAGAATGTCCTGGTGTATGAAAAACATTAAACACATGCCCAGCAAAATGGACGCTATCGCCATCTTCTAGCCATTGATCAGGAACACAAACATGTGCATCAAGTATGCCATAGCTTTTTGCACTTTGGCACACAGTATCCATGACAGGCTTATCATTGCAATGTGAACCAATAATTTTAACACCAAGAGCTTCTTTAGCTTGCATCGCTGCTCCCACATGATCAAAATGACCATGTGTTATCCAAATAGCTTCAACGATAACACCCATCTTTTTGATTTCTTCTTGAACACGAAGCCAATCACCGCCCGGATCAACTAAAACGCCCACTTTTTGTTCATTATCAAAAAGCAAAGTGCAATTTTGTTGAAAAGGTGTAACTGGAATAATATGTGTATTAAAATGGCTCATTATATCCTTTTCAAAAGTAAAATTTTTACGCTTATTAAAGACAATTTCCTTTTTCTTTATAGAATAAAATAGCCTGCTCGACAGCTTTATGCAACTTATGTGCACTTGATTTTATAAAAACTAAATTTTTGGCATGATTTTGAAGAATGATCGATCATATTCAAGTTTTGTGTAACGATGCACCTCATCCTCTTATGATCGATTATGATACCCGTATTCGCAACCTTTTATTTCAATTCCTCATTAAAATAGATTTCGTGTTTCAGTTTCAGCGAATGCTGGTGAAGCACGGCGGCAGCTCATAAGCTTAAATTTTGATCGTCTTCTAATTGATATCATGGTGCCTGGAGAAAATAACATTGATCTCACCACCTCACTTCGTCAAATAAAGGACGTCTCCATTCTCATGCTCACAGCTCTATAAGAAACAGACAATTGCATCGGTGGTTTAAAAACAGGCGCTGATGCCTATCTTGCTAAACCATTTGACCCCTCGCGAGCTTCTCCTTCGCATCAACGCCATTTTACAACGTGATTTTCCACTCAACCAACCTAAATAGAGCAAATCGTTTTTGTCCCCTATATCTTTTCTATTGCCCGGCGTGAAATCAAAAAAGGGAGAGAGATTATTAAATTGAAAGATAAAGAGCAAAAAATGATGGTTATTTTTGCCGGAAATGCAGATAATATCATTATACGTTTATAAATTTGCAATAGATGATCAAAATATCGGTGAACGTACTATTGATGTACAGATCAATCACCTTCGCCGTAAGATCGAAAAAATCCAGCATTCCCTACATGGCTCCAAACCGTGCAAAGAATAGGTTATAAATTCTCCATTGAATAAACATACCATGCTCAAATTCCTAAAAAATTTATCCGATGACCGACAAAGAAAATGCCTAAACGGTTTTATGCCTGCTCTTTGATCATTATTCTGCTCCTATAGTCATCCTACAAAGAGTGATTGCTTACGTTTTTATGGAACGCCACTGACAAATGGTGACCAAATGTCTTTCTTTCAACCGCTTTTGTCCATGATATTTCAGCCATTATTTCAGCCATTATTGATATTATTGAAACATATCCGCAATAAGATAACTATGAAGATATCAAGCGTATTGCACAACAACGTATGTGATTAAACATTACTCTTCTGCCTCCTGCCTCTCTTCCTCCTCAAAAGACTAAACCATTTTTTGCAATGCTTGATTATTTTCTAAAGGAAGAAATCACCCGCCAAATTAACCGTCCCTTCTAGATTGATACAGTAGAGAATTCCGATCTTGTCGAAATCCGCATCCACCTTGGTCACAATATCTTGCGCGTCTTTACACTGCGCAGTCAAGCCTATGCTTCCAATACCAGTATTTTTTTAAGCCGGATGGTAGGAACAGCTCTTGTCTTATTGCTGATAGCGATTTACTTCTTGTGTAACCAAATCAAACCAATTCAACAATTGGCTAAAGCAGCAGAAAGTTTTGGACGCGGTCGTCTGTTACCAACAGGATTTCAACCATAAGGAGCTGATGAAGTCCGTCGTGCTGGCATCGTTTTTTACGCATGCGTGAACATATGGAACGCTAAATCGAACAACGTACCATGATGCTCTCAGACGTAAGCCATGATTTAAGAACCATTTTTACCCGCTTTAAACTACAGCTATCATTAGCAAATACTGACTTTGATATGAAACCCCTTGAGCAAAATGGGAGCGACACGCAAAATATGTTAGAAGGCTATCTGACTTTTGCCCGTGGCAAAGAAAATGAAAATGTTAAAATCTTTGATTTAAATACCCTTATGCAAAAATTCTCTGCCGATGCTCATCTTCACAAACATCAATTTTCTTATACCATTGAAGATCTTAAAGAAATACAGGCATGCTCACATGCCTTTACTCGTCTGCTCAGCAATTTTGTATCAAACGCATTTTGTTACGCTAATACTGTTAAACTCACAGCCACATATCAACAAAAATCTCTGATAATGACTATTGACGATGATGGACCCGGTATTCATAAAAATATGCGTACAGAAGTCTTTAAACCGTTCTTTAGACTTGATAAAGCACGAAATCAAGATGCAAGTAGAACAGGACTTAGCCTCTCTATTGCCCAAGACATAGCGCATAGCCATAGAGGCAATATTCAATTAGACGATAGCCCTCTACAGGAGCGTGCTATTATTGATATCCCCCTATGAGCAATATTTCACAAATCATTTATAAGAAAAAAATCACTCAATAAACTTGATGTTTTAGGCATTCCCCACGGTTTCAAACAAAGTATATTGTAGAGCCTTGCAAGCGCTTTCCCCACACCAAGCAACCATCTGAAATGCAACATAATGGCTTTCACAGACTTTAAGCGCGTGTATTAACAATGTTTCAACTTGTATATGAGATGGATGCACCCCACCTGCCAGAAGCAGCCCCTGTCGGTAAATAACCGAATGATTCCCTTGCCAGTAATCAAAATGTCCCAGCAATAATTTTTCATTAATTGCCAGCAATAAGCGATGCATTTCTGGCGTTCGAGCATTTTCAATAGAAAGATCAAATGCACAAGCTAAATGAAGGGCCTCCTGCTCTTCCATCCATGAAAAAGCAAGGCGATAATCCGCCCGTTTTCCCTTTACACAAACACTAATTTCATCTTGTGCATCCCGCTCAAACGACCAATCATATTTACAAGCAATCTGTTCGATAAAGTCAACAGGATGCTCTTCTCTTTCTGTGGCGCAAAATGCAAGCCTCATCATAATCCTCAATCATATTAAAAATTGTCAACAGAAAATAAACTGCCTAAACTGTAACAACATTTTGCTACAATCAAAGCATTTACACCAAACAAATACACATTAAAAACACAGACAGTACTCAGTACCCGAAACCCAATAATACCTCCTCCAGCAGCTTGATAACAATAAAACGAATCATCAAGCTTTTTCAGTGTATTGATACAATTTCATAGTACTAGCCCCCTGATTCAAAAAAAGTGTCTTTTTATAAAAAACAAATCAAAAATAAATGGACAATCTGCTCTAACAGACTCAGGATTAAGCATTTTTTAGTTTCAAGCATCATCTTGAAAAATTGGGGATATTTTTTTAAATTTTCTTTCTTTATAGAAATTATTTCACTTTTTTTGTGTCTGCGTTTTTTCCAAATTATCGAGGCGCATTTTCAAATCAGCATTATCGGCATGTGCTTTTAATATCATATCTTTAAACGTTTCAAATTCTTCACGTGAAACAAGATCAAGTTTATTAGCGATTTTTTCAGCCTGCAAACGAAAAGCTGTTCCGGCTTCACGTCGTATACCTTGTGCAACATCGGCAGCATCTGTTGCTAATTTTGCCAATTCATCAAGAATACGATTTGATCCATTACGCATGATGTTTTTCCTTAAGTTTTAATTATTGACACACGCATTATAGCGCATTTTCATAACATTTAGATACTGTATTTGTTCCTTTTATCCTATAGATTTTATGTTACCCTAAAGATATTTTATTTTAAGTCTTTTTACACTCTTTTTGCCATCATAAAGTTTTAGAATGAGAGTTCAGTGAAAACCTATCAATCTCCTGACTTGACCATTGTGCATTCATCTGCCATTCCTGCCCATCATATAACCATAATGTAAAAGCTTAACTCATGAACAATCTTTCCTGCCCAACCATTGCTTTTCCATCTTTTCTTGATCCCATAATTGTCCGTTTAGGCCCCCTATCTCTCCATTGGTACGGACTTGGTTACGTAGTGGGCATTCTTTTTGCCTGGTGGTATGCACAAAAATTACTAGACAAACGGTCTCTATGGTATGCGAATCATCCTCCTATGGATAAGAAAAAGATAGGGGACTTTGTTGTTTGGTCTGCCATCAGCATCGTTGCTGGTGGTCGCTTAGGGCAAGTGCTTGTATGGGATCCCATTTATTATTTTAGCCACCCCGGTGCTATCATCGCGGTATGGGATGGAGGGATGTCCTTTCATGGTGGTCTCATTGGCATTACCATTGCAATGATTTGGTTTGCCCGTAAAACCAACATCAACATACGGGCAATGTTTGATATAATTGCTGCAGGTGCTCCTATTGGCATCGGCATTGTACGAATCTGCAACTTTATTAACCAAGAATTATGGGGCAATATTACAACACACCCTTGGGCTGTTTGTTTTCCCCTAGATCCCCATTATCTACCACGCCATCCAAGTCAACTTTACGAAGCCTTCATGGAAGGGTTTCTCCTCTTTATCATCTTGTCCGTCATTATTTTTGCTTTCAAAGCATTAAAACGCCCTGGCGCTGTAGCAGGAACATTTATTATAGGCTATGCAATAGCACGGAGCATTTCAGAAGTTTACCGTGCTCCTCAAGAAGATCCAGAATGGTTTTCTATCCTTTTTCATTCTACTGGATTTACCTATGGCATGGCTCTATCCCTCCCTATGTTTCTTTTGGGTTTTTATCTCCTTCTCCAAGCTTTCAAACACAAATCTATAGAAAATGGCTTCCCTCAAAGAAAAAATTAAAGAAATTATTGCCCGCAATGGCCCAATCACGGTAAGCCAATATATGACATTGGCACTCACAGATCCCCAATTTGGTTATTATCAAACACAAACACCTTTTGGGCGTACTGGTGATTTCATTACCGCCCCTGAAATAAGCCAATTATTTGGAGAGATGATTGGAATTTGGATCCTTGCAAATTGGAAAGCCCATAGTTGTCCTCATTCTTTCATTCTCGCTGAAATAGGTCCCGGACGCGGAACTCTCATGGATGATACTTTGCGTACCATTCAAAAATTATCCACAACAGCATTTAATGCTGCTGAAGTTTTTCTCATTGAAATAAGTAAAAACCTCGCAGAAGAACAAAAAAAACGTCTTTCCTCTTATGAAAAAAAAATCCATAGCATTGAAAGTTTTGATCAAATCCCACCAAAACCTCTTCTCTTAATAGCCAATGAGTTCTTCGATACACTCCCTATCAACCAGTATATTAAAATCAAGGGAGAATGGAGAGAACGCCGCATTACAATCGATCAAAATGGAAACTTCATCTTTATTGCTGATCCGTCTAAGCTTCCTTCTTCTTTCTTACAATTTCACAATTCTGAAATCCCTGATGGAACAATTTTTGAACATGCACCCTTACGGCATCAATTCATGCGACAAATCAGCAACCACTTAGTACAAGTAAAAGGTTCTGCTTTGCTTATTGATTATGGTGCTTCTGATCTTGCTTTTGGCGATACACTGCAAGCACTTTCAAAACATAAATTCCGCGATATTTTTGATGCTCCAGGTGAACATGATTTAACATCACATGTTGGCTTTTTCTTTTTAAAAAAAATAGCTCTAGAGCAAGGCTGTTTTACTCAAATTCTAGAACAAGGAGATTTTCTTTTAAAAATGGGTCTTCTGGAACGCGCAAAACAGCTTGGAGCGGGTAAAAGCGCCACCCTGCAAAACAATATTCGTCAAGATATTGAAAGATTAGCCGGTCCAGATCAAATGGGAAAATTGTTTAAAGTCTTGCATATGAGCGATAAAAATATATCACTCCCTCCTAGATTCTAATGACAAACAATAATGTTCCATTAACAAATACTTGTAATCTCACTTACCCCATTTTTATTTAAACAACTATCATATAAGGAGGTTTTATGAAGACTATCCCTGATCCCATCCTTGCGAAAGATCTTTCTGCTTTACACACGCATAGGATACAACATGGTTTTTTTACACGTCACGGAGGTGTTTCAAAAAGCCTTTACCAAAGCCTTAAGGTAGGACAAAGTTCAAATGATCAGTCTGAACATATTATACAAAATCGCATTTTGATCGCCGATCATTTTGGTGCTAAAGTGCAAAATTTAGTCACTGTCACTCAAGTACATTCTTGTGAAGTTGTCTTAGTTAACAAAGCTTTTATTGATGAGCCTCCCAAAGCTGATGCTCTGGTTACCACCACACAAGGGCTTATAATCGGCATTCTTACAGCAGATTGTGGACCTATTTTATTTGCTGATCCACAAGCAGGTGTCATCGCCGCAGCACATGCTGGTTGGCGAGGGAGCTTAAATGGAATAGTAGAAAAAACAATTTCTGTCATGGAAAAGCAGGGGGCAAAAAGACAATCAATAACAGCGGTTCTTGGACCTTGTATTGGCCCTTGCCACTACCAAGTAACTGATGAATTTTACAATCAATTTATCGATTGCGATAAAAAATTTCAAAAATATTTTTTAAAAACAGATAAATTAAACCATTTTCGCTTTAACCTCTGGACATTCATTACGGATCAACTCAAAGAAGCGGGAGTTAATGCTTCCTGTGTTGAGCTTTGTACTTACCAAAATGAACAGCGCTTTTTCTCCTATCGCCGTGCAATACACCGCAACGAACCTGATTACGGACGACAGATTTCTGCCATTATGCTGAAAAATAAAAGATGAGCCCCTTTTGTCATTTAGAATAATATCAAAACTGCAAAACAAAAAATTTTTATCTCAATGACACGGTAACCCCTTTTAATATTGTACTTTTTACCAAAAAACGTTTTAACACACAACGTATAAAGAATTTAGCACGTATTATTTCTAATATTTAGTTTTGACGGCTAACACGACAAATTGCTTTAACATAGCTTCCTTTCATTTTATACGTAAAATATTACGCATACTGAAACCGTTCTTTTATAAAGTTTAAAAGAAAAAAGCTTAAGCAGCATGTATTTCTTTGCCTCATGGTCAAGAAAATCTACTCTAAAAATAATAAAATTTTGGAAAAAGAAAAAACAAAACAGATACCTCTTTAACAATGATAGATAAAATTGTAATGCTTTTGTAATTGTTTCCTTGCAATCTGCTAACAAGCAGTTAAAAACGGTACTATATTCTACGGTAACTACTCAGAGGTCCTATTATGAAGCTTTTTTGTGGCAATTCTAATCCACGCCTTGCTGAAGATGTTACAAATTATTTAAGTATTCCCTTAGGCAAAGCAACTGTAAAACGCTTTGCTGATCAAGAAATTTTCGTAGAATTACATGAAAATGTACGCGGGCAAGATGTGTTTGTTTTGCAATCTACATCCTATCCCGCAAACGATCACTTGATGGAATTGCTCATCATGATTGATGCTCTTCGCCGCTCTTCAGCGCGTCGTATCACAGCTGTTATACCCTATTTTGGTTACGCACGCCAAGACCGTAAACCCGGACCACGTACCCCCATTTCCGCAAAACTTGTTGCCAACCTGATTACTGAAGCAGGAGCACATCGCGTTTTAACATTGGATCTTCATGCAGGACAAATTCAAGGTTTCTTCGATATTCCAACGGATAATCTTTATGCTGTTCCAGTTATTTCTTGGGATGTCAAAATGCACTACTCCCTTGAAAATGTTATTGTTGTTTCACCCGATGTTGGTGGTGTGGTACGCGCACGCTCACTTGCCAAGCGCTTGAACAGTTTGCTAGCTATAGTTGATAAACGTCGCGAACGTCCCGGTGAATCAGAAGTTATGAATATCATTGGAGATGTCGCTGGAAAAGATTGTCTTTTGCTCGATGATATTGTTGATTCAGGTGGAACATTATGCAATGCAGCAAGGGCTCTACTAAAACACGGTGCTAATAGTGTCACAGCTTACATTACACATGGTGTTCTTTCTGGAAATGCTATCGAACGCATTACCAATTCAGAAATGAAAGAATTGGTTATTACGGATTCAATTATGCCAACGGAAGCAATTAAAAAAGCACATAATATTCGCGTTTTACCAGTTGCCGACCTCATTGGAGAGGCAATTGCAAGAACAGCGGCGGAGCAATCTGTCTCAAGCTTATTTGGCTAAACTGGTTCCTTGGGATCTCCTGGTGCTGTTTCTATCCCAAGATCAGGGAAAGCTATAATGCGTTGACCACTAAAATGTGTATGAATAAGGATAAGGCCACGTTCTTCAAAGTAAGTCAAAAGTCGGCGTGCACGACTTAAAGAATAGGTTCCATAAAGACGTGCTAAAAATGCGTCTGACGGACATGGTTTTCCATTCAAAGCAGCCTGTGCCACATTCAAAAAAACACCTTGGACATCATCTTCCAGACTTTCGGATATATGTAAAATGCGTTTCCAACTTTCACCCACAGCGGTTTCTTCGTCAACACAAGCCTGAGCGATAGCCAATTTACGCCGAAATTGTGAAAGACTTAAAAAATCTCCAGAGTGACCATGGATACGGCAACGAACCAAGAAATCTTGATAAAGCACTGCTGTTGAACGATAAAAAGCGTCAGGATCATCAAGAATTTCACGAATAACACGTTCTACCTGGATATCACGATCAACAACAGAAAGTTCAGGAAATAAGCTTGGCTCTTCTTCCAACAACCCTTGTTTTTTATGCATTGCCTCTTCCAACATCTCATGAATTGACTTTTCTCTCACCGGCTCCCGTGATTGCTTAAATGGAATTAAAATTTCCTCCGGTGAAGCAGTAAAAACAAGTTCTTTTACATCAGCCCGCTCTGTTGGAAGTGGCATTAATTTTGGACTAGAAGAACGTGCCAATGTTTCAACAGCACCAATGATGATGGGTAAAGGGCGTCGTGATAAAGCAGGTCCTAAAGCTATAAAATGTCCCCGCTCAAGATCTCTAAACATTTCCGCTTGGCGACGCTCCATTCCCAAAAGATCAGCAGCACGCACCATATCAATATCTAAGAAAGTTCGTCCTATTAAAAAATTTGATGCTTCAGCAGCTACATTTTTGGCAAGTTTAGCCAAACGCTGTGTAGCAATGACACCTGCAAGACCACGTTTGCGCCCTCGACACATAAGATTAGTCATCGCACTCAGTGAAATTTTACGTGCTTCATCAGAAACTTCCCCTGCTGCAGCTGGAGCAAACAATTGCGCTTCATCAACAACAACAAGCATGGGATACCAATAATCACGTTCTACATCAAACAATGCACCAAGAAAAGCACCCACAGCGCGCATCTGTTGTTCAGTATCCAACCCCTCAAGGTTAAATACCACCGAAACCCGATGTTGACGAATGCGATGAGCAATACGCGTTAATTCTAGTTCGCTGCGTTGAGCCTCAACAACAACATGACCGAATTTATCGGCCAAAGTTACAAAATCACCCTCCGGATCAATCACACAATGTTGCACCCATGAAGAACTTTGTTCAAGAAGACGGCGAAGAAGATGTGATTTTCCTGAACCAGAATTTCCTTGCACAAGAAGACGTGTCGCCAATAATTCTTCAAGATCAACGAATGCTGGCGTCGACTCATACAAAGCTCTACATTCTGCCATCTCACCCAAGGCGATCTCAACCTTCATAACATCTCCAATATTTGATTTTGAATTATCAGACTTTTTCGCCACCTGAACCATTCTTGTAACATTTCCTCTTTCCCAACGATAGAAATCATGGATTTTTCCCACAACTCTTGCATCTGAGAATGGTTTGAATTATAGAAAAGGCTTCTGTGTAGACACCCTTGGAGGCAACGCAGAATGGAGCAATCACTACTTGATAGTGTATATCTTCATATTCATACAAAAACTGTTATGGGTTTTTGATGGATCTCCAATCATGTAAAAGGACTTAAATTATGAGCAAAAGCTATACTCTTAAGGCCGAAATACGCGAACGGGTTGGTAAGGGGTCCTCCCGTGAACTTCGTCGCAACGGTCTTATTCCTGCTGTCATTTATGGTGAAAAACAACCACCTTTGGCAATTACAGTTCCCTATAAAGACATTTTCTATAAAATTCACGCTGGTGGCTTCCGTACGACCATTGCAACAATTGCAATTGGCAAACAAAAAATTATGGTTTTGCCAAAAGATTACCAATTAGATCCCGTGCGTGACTTTCCCTTACATATAGATTTTCTGCGTATTTCAGCAAAATCCGTTGTAGAAGTAAATATCCCCGTACACTTCCTGAATGAAGATTCAGCTCCTGGACTTAAAAAGGGAGGTGTTCTCAATATTGTTCGCCACGAAATTGAATGTACCGCTCCAGCAAATGCTATCCCTGAAGCAATTGAAATTGATCTCTCCAGCTACTCTATTGGTGATTCTATTCATATTTCAGCCGTACAACTGCCAAAAGATGTTACTCCAGTCATTCAAGATCGGGACTTTACCATCGCAACCATTGCAGCTCCTGCTGGCATGGGTATTAGTGATGAAACTTCCGAACAAGAAGATGACAAAAATAGCGAAAAAGGTTAGTAAATTTTAGCAGGCGGGAAAGTTTCCCGCCTTAACATAAGTATTGACTAACCCCTCATACTTTACTGAAGGCGCGCATGTGGCTTATTGCTGGTCTTGGCAATCCTGGTTCACAATACCAGAATAATCGCCATAATATTGGATTTATGGCTGTTGACGCTATTTATCAGTCCTTCTCTTTTTCTCCATGGTCGAAAAAATTTCAAGCCGAAATCTCCAATGGTCTTATAAATGGTGAAAAAACTCTTCTTATAAAACCGCAAACTTTCATGAATCTTTCCGGCCAAGCCATTGGTGAAACCTTACGATTTTATAAATTAGATTTGAGAAATTTGATTATTATTTATGATGAGTTAGACTTACCACCGGGCAAAGTACGTGTAAAAATTGGTGGAGGACATAATGGACATAATGGTGTAAAATCTATTGATGCCCATTGCGGCACAGAATACTGCCGTATACGTCTAGGAATCGGACATCCTGGATCTAAAGAATTTGTTCATCAGCATGTTTTAGGAAACTTTACAAAATCCGACCAAGAGTGGTTACCTGCTCTCTTAGACGCAATTGCAAAAAACATTGCTCTCCTCATAAAAAATGACAAATGTCTCTTTATGAATAAAGTCTCACAGGCAACAAAAAACAAAGCTCTATGATAAAAACGCATTTCTCTAGAACACACAAAAAATCAACACGACATGCTGTAATTCTTGTACATAATACTCTCTTTTGAGAGAAGAATTTTAAGCAGAAAGCTTCCCAATATTAAATGAAGTTAGCCACACTCATCCTCCTTTGAATTAGAAAGGTTCATTTGGATTAATCGTTGACTGGAGCGGATCATAAATATTTTCTTGTTGATTGAAAACTCTAGGTGTTGCACTCTTATCATTTTGCAAGACAACCACACGCGAACCAATGGGAACACGATCATAAAGATCAATGATATCTTGATTGAGCAAACGAATACATCCGCTTGAAATAGCATAGCCAATCGACCACGATTCATGTGAACCATGAATCCGGAAAAGTGTGTCCTGTCCATTTTTAAAAAGATAAAGTGCTCGTGCTCCCAATGGATTATCAGGCCCTGGAGGCATTCCTTTTCCCAAATGTCCATAACGTTCTGGTTCCCGTGCCATCATTGCTGCCGTGGGAACCCAACTTGGCCATCGGCGCTTGCGTTGTACAACCCCCTCACCTTCAAATGCTAACCCTTCCTTACCAACTCCAATACCGTAACGCAAAGCTTGTCCATTTTCACCAATAAGGTAAAGAAAACATTCCTGCGTATCTATCACCAATGTTCCAGGTGGATAAGATGTATAATAAATTACCTTTTGACGCCAAAATTTTGGCTCAATTGTTGTAAGATCAACAGCAGGCAAGAAATAAGGCTCATTCATTACAGGACCATATAAGGCCTGTATTTCTGAGGGAACGTACCGGGCTTGTTGAGAAGGACCAAACGACATGCCCGACTGACGCGTAGCACATCCAACCAAAGCTAAAGGTGCTGCAATTAAAAAAGCACGACGAGATAACACTCTTATATTTTCTCCGATTAATTCTTTATGTAAGCTTGCATACTATGAAAAACTTAGCGCACTGTTAACGCTAATTTAAAATTCCCTTACCATTACGATGAAGATTTTTAAATATAACTAAAAAAAGGAAACCATTTCCAAAAACATAGACTTTTTTCTTACTGAGAGCAACAGGAGACTATAACTCTCCGCAAAATATGCTATAAAAACGCTAAAGAAGCTTTATCTCGACTATAAATCAATAGAAAAGAAGACACTCATGGGTTTTAAATGTGGTATCGTTGGTCTCCCTAATGTCGGTAAATCAACCCTTTTTAATGCATTAACAAAAACAGCTACAGCACAAGCTGCCAATTATCCTTTTTGTACAATTGAACCCAATACCGGCGAAGTCGCTGTTCCAGATTTGCGAATGGAAAAAATTGCATCTATCGCTGGTTCAAAAGAAATCATTCCTACACGCATCAGTTTTGTTGATATTGCCGGACTTGTACGTGGTGCTTCAAAAGGCGAAGGTTTAGGCAATAAGTTTTTAGCTAACATCCGTGAAGTCGATGCCATTATTCACGTTTTACGCTGTTTTCAAGATGAAGATATCACCCATGTAGAAGGACGCATTGATCCTGTCTCTGATGCCACAACTGTTGAAACGGAGCTTATGCTTGCAGATCTTGAAAGTCTTGAGCGACGAATCGTACAAACTCGTAAACGTGCAACCGGAAAAGATAAAGAAGCTCTAGAAACTCTTCCCATTATGGAAGCCGCATTAAATTTATTACAGAAAGGAAGTCCCGTCCGGTTATTACTCAAAGATATCTCTTCTGATGAACGCTGCGTCCTTGAGAGTTTGAATCTTTTAACTTCCAAACCCGTACTTTACGTCTGCAATGTAAACGAAAATGATGCTGCTCATGGAAATAGCTTTACCCAAACAGTTGAAAAAATGGCAACAGAGCAAAACACTCAAAGCATTATCATTTCTGCTTCCATTGAAGCTGAAATCATCCAGCTTAATGATGCAGAAGCCTCAGAATATCTTCATGCCTTAGAACTCTTTGAACCGAGTCTTAATCGTCTCATTCGCGCTGGCTACTCTTTGCTTGATCTCATTACCTATTTCACCTGTGGCCCTAAAGAAACACGCGCATGGACAATTACACGTGGCACGAAAGCTCCTCAAGCAGCCGGTATTATCCACTCAGATTTTGAACGTGGCTTTATCCGTGCTCAAACCATCAGCTATGACGATTATATTGCTCTAGGTGGAGAAAGTAGTGCAAAAGAAGCGGGAAAAGCCCGTGATGAAGGGAAAGAATACATTGTACAAGATGGTGATATCATGTTGTTTAAGCATAATACCTAATATCCAATTCATTTCCACATCTTATCCCTTTTGAAATAATCTCTTTATTTATTAATCTTTTTAAAGCTGAGAGATCTTTAGATAAATATAAGAGATATTATTTTCATCCCCTATACTATACTAAAGATCAAGTCTTCTCTGTGAAGTATTGTTTTAGCTACACTCGACATCCAAAATGTTTTCACTTCTAAAAAAATCACAATCTTTAAAGAATTTTCCTATCTCATCAAAATCATTAAGACTGACCCTAAACTCACCTTTGATATCTTTAAAAACTGAAACTGTTTCTTACATAAAACTGTTGCAAAAAACCTCAAACAATGCCTTACACAAAAAAACAGCGCCACCATAATATTATATTATGACGGCAACTGTTCTATCCGTAGAAAATGGAAATATGAAATTAACGTGTCCAACGTCCTTCATATTTAAATGTTGGAGCTTCCTTTAAAGAATCCTTTGTCGCATTTGTAATAAGCTTCCACTTACCATAATCATTTGTCATCTGAATTGTTTCTGGAGAAACAACCACATAACTCTCCCCTATACCAAGAATCCCACCAATAGCAACAACAATGCCGGCAATACTCTTTTCTCGCAGCAGAATATCTTTCACTTCACCAATATTTTCATTTTCTATATTGTAGACATTTGCACCAATAAGGCTTGACGCAACAAAATCCGTTTCTAAAGGCGTAACATAACGCACAGACATATCTGAACGCACCTGTACAATACCAGTAGAAGAAATCATTTCAGGTTCAGAAGGTACTGCAAAAGACTGAGCATAAGTACTAGACGCCATTAAAACTGACATAAGAGTAGTACATATAATTTTTTTCATTTTAACATCTCCGTTTTTACTTTGCTTTTACTTGACAAAGTCTCAATGCATCACCATCGGATTTGTTCCTTATACTCTCTCAAGACCAATCCCCTTGGTCTTTTCTCTTTTTCAGTTTTTAGTTTTCTTCTCAAATTTCTCCTCTAAACCTTGCCAGATACGGGATTTTAAAATATAAACCAGCCCTCCCAAAATAATGAGAAATAAAATAACACGAAAACCGGTTTTTTTACGAATTTCCATGTGAGGATCAGCAGCCCACATCAAAAAAGCAGAGACATCGCGCGCATACTGTTCAACTGTTTCTGGAATTCCATCCTCATAGGAAATAACACCATCACGCAAAGGAGGAGGCATAGCTAAAGTATCAGTGGCAATAAAATAAGGATTGTACCAATAGCCCTCAGCAATCTTTGAGCCTTCCGGCGCTTTCTGATATCCTGTTAAAAGAGCTGTAATATAATCTGGACCAGCAGTGTCATAATGAGTCAAGATATCAGAAATAAGAGCAGGAAACGGCAAAGTTACAGTGCGCGCACGGGCTATCAATGATAAATCTGGAGGATAAGCACCATTATGAATAAACCGTGCTTCTTCTTCATTAGCAAAAGGAGAAGGAAAAGTGTCTGTTGCAACACCAGCGCGTTTAAAAAATTTCCCTTCTCGATTAGGACCATCGCTCACTTCATATTGCCCAGCAAAAGCCTTAATCTGTTCCTGATCATAACCAAGAGCATTTAAATTGCGAAAAGCGACATATTTTAACCCATGGCAATTGGAACAAACCTGTTTATAAACCTTTAATCCACGCCGCAACTGTGCCTTATCATACCCCCCAAATGGCCCTGAAAAGCTCCATTTCTGTTTTTTAGGAACATGTAAGGGAAAAGAAACGAACTTTCCCTCTCTATCAGAGACATTGCTGGCAACACTCTGAAAAGGAAAGCCTATCACTGCTATAACAATTAATCCAATAAAAGTATTTACCATAGTTTATTTTTTTTCTGTTTCATCTCTTCAGTAATTGAAGAAGGAAGAGAACACCCCTTTTCAAAAGTAGATAGGATCGGCAAAATAATCAGAAAGAATATAAAATAATAAGCCGTAGCCCATTGTGTCCATGAAAGAATGCTGTCACTGATTTCTCTTGAACCCAGCCAACCAAGAAAAACAACATCGGCAATGAATACCCAAAAGAAAATTTTATAAACAGGTCGGTATCTTGCGGAACATATTTTAGAGTGGTCTAACCATGGAACGAAAATCAACACGAAAACCGAACCAGCTAAGATAACAACACCCATAAAAGTTGATGAAAGAGCACCAATATCAAAAATTATAGCACGCAGCATTGCATAAAAAGGTAAAAAATACCATTCCGGGACCACACGAAGAGGCGCTTTTAAAGGATCAGCAACGTTATAATTTTCAGCCTGCCCCATATAATCAGGCATATAAAACAAAAACCAAGAAAAGAAGATTAGAAAAACGATAATGGCAAAAATATCTTTGATAAGCGCATAGGGCACAAAAGGAACAGTTTCTTTATCTGATTGTATTGCAAGACCGGTTGGATTCCCCTGTCCAACTTGGTGGAGTGCCCAAATATGAAGAACCACAAGAAAAAGCAAAACAAATGACAAAAAATAATGGAAAACATAAAAACGGTTCAACGTCGGTTGTCCTACACTATAACCACCAAGAAGTGTCGCATGCAACCACCTCCCCACCAAAGGAATAGCTTTTAAAAGTCCAGCAACCACTGAAGCCGCAGAAACAGACATCATCCCCCAAACCAGCACATAACCAAAAAATGCTATTGCCATCATGATGATATAGATGAAAATTCCCGTAACCCAAACCATTTCACGCATATTTTTATAAGAACCATAATAAAGGCCGCGCGCTAAATGGATATAAGCAGCAATAAAAAAGAACGAAGATCCTACAGAATGCCATGGACGAAAGAGCCAACCAAATTGCCCCTCACGCCTAAACCGTTCACTCGTTTCAAAAGCCAAATGAACATCTGGCACGTAATGCAATGCCAAGACAATACCAGTCAAAAGCTGTGATAAAAGCATAACGGTCAAAATACCGCCAAATGTATAAAAATAATTAAGATTACGTGGAACAGGAAAAACAACAAACATATTGTAAAAAAAACGAGGCAGAGGCAAACGTTTATCAAACCAACGTGCAAAAGCACTTTTGGGAGAATAAGGGGGGAATTTTGTCATCGCTTTATCCTATTCTAGCCTATTTTCAGCAAAGTATCAGAAAGAAATCGATAAGGAGGAATAGCTAAATTGTAGTTGGCTGGTCCTGAACGTACTCTTCCGGCTGTATCATAAACAGACCCATGACATGGGCACAACCACCCCCCAAATTTACCTGATTGGCCAAGTGTTACACAGCCTAGATGCGTACAAAGATTAATGATAATAAGCCAATTTTCATGCCCCTCGCCTGCTGAGCGCGCAAAATCTGTCGCTTCTTCTTCCTCTTCAAGATTAGGGTTACGCGCCTGACGATCTCTAAGAAGATGTAACTCTGTAGCACGAGCTTCAAAAATTTCTTTTGCAGTACGGTTGCGAATAACAACAGGCTGTCCACGCCATTTGACTGTTACCGACATACCTTCTTCAATCGAAGAAAGATCAACCTCAACAGAAGAAGATGCCAAAACCGATTCATCAGGACGCAGCTGACGGATAAAAGGCCACACCACCCCACTAATCCCAGCTGCCCCTGTAACACCTGTTACCAAAAACAGGAAATCCCGCCTCGTTTGCTCACCCATTGCTTTAACTAAAAAACTTATTCTCTAAAATATTTTTTTACCATACCCTTAATTATCACACAATTCCTAATCATTCAGCTTCCTAAACCATGAAAAATATCCCCAAAAAAAGACTTTCTGCTATTTGCGCGGTTTATTCTCTTCTTTCTCCCCCCACTAAACGCAATTTCAATAAACAATAGTGTAACCTTCCCCATGCTTTCTGCCTTCAACACACTCAAGCCTTAATAAGGAATACAATCAAATATATTATCTGCTATTGCTACGTAACTCATAGTGAAAACCAGAAATCCTTTTGGCTCAAGCAATATTCCGACATTTTCAAATCTGATCAATTTACGCAAGACCAGAGTCTTTGTGTATAGGAAACGATTAACACAGATATTACCTCTGCTGGGAATGTGGAAATTCCACATTCATTCTGCTTTAGTTCCTCATCCATAATGATTATGCAGTGGTTGATAATGGGAAAAAAACGATAAAATCAATTTTATAATCAGATAACCTCACCAGCCACCCTTATCGACAATCAAGTTCTCACGCTTCTAAGCCTCAAGCACATACGGCTAAACTTCGTGAGAAAGGAAAGTCCTACACATTCTCTAAAGAGGGCATATTCCTGTAATCATTCAAATCAGTATTGAGAATGAATTAGCCATGCTCCTATTTTTACTGCTCATGTTCTTCTCACCTCATAACAAGCCTGAATGCATAACTTTTTCCCTGACATCGAAAATGAATAACAGCTAAACGGAAAAACCACATGTTCCTTAATTATATTTTTCAAATAAGCTACAGAGCGCCTTTACAAATCATCAAGGAAAAACCATACTCCATAGAGCTAAATGAGAGTTGAGGCTTATGACACTTCACATTGCTCTTTTTCAACCCGATATTGCTGGTAATACTGGAACAATTTTGCGTCTTAGCGCTTGTTTTGGTTTACACGTGCACATTATTGAACCAGCAGGCTTTAACTTATCAGATCGCAACCTCAAACGAGCTGGTATGGATTATCTCGAATATGCCTCACTAGAACGACACATTGATTGGCAACATTTTATGCACACCATGAAATATTTTAACCGTCGTCTTTTGCTTTTAAGCACAAAAGCAGAAACATGCTATACGCAGATGTGCTATCAGCAAAATGATGTTTTACTTTTTGGTCGTGAATCGGCAGGGGTTCCAGATTACGTCCATGAAGCCGTTGATGAGACATTGAAAATTCCCATGCAGCCACACGCACGCTCTCTAAACCTCGCCATGAGTGTGGCTATAACGATAGGAGAGGCACTTCGCCAAATTGGTTCTAATGGAAAAAGAAAAACTTTATGAAAAAATAAAAAGTTCACTAAGGTATTCAATATTCAGAAAAGCAATTGGACAAGTAAAAGCACCATAGGTAAAGAACTCATTCAAACTAATTAATAGAAACGCTAAATGCACTGTACAAGATCAACGGTTCTCAAAAGAATGCAATCACCACGTTTTTCACAGCTTATAATACCAATTTAAATATCCTTTTAGAATAAGCTCCAAAGCTCGTGGACCGTATAATACGTCATCGCATCATTTCCACTACTAAGGCTTAAACGATTATAAAATGACATTGCTAAAAACAAACAATAAACTCTATTAAAGAGTAAAAAAGTGTATTTACGAAATTGGCATTATAAATTAATTTTTCCTAATAATCCATTACGATCTATCAGAAATCCGCTTTCAATCCATATCTTTTCCAGCTCTTTGAGCTTTTCTCCTAAAAGCACGCCTTTCGTCAAACCTTTCTTCATCAAATCCTTGCCATTAACAGGAAAAGTAGGAATCTGCCATTGTTGGGCAAGCTGATAAAGCCTAACGTAATGTTCTGCTTTTTGTGAAGTCCCGCTTCGCTCCAGTGCATCAACATGTGATGCAGCCACGGACAAAGATAATTGATCTAAGACTGGTTGTCGTCCATAAAAATAAATCAGTTTTTGCACAAAATGATCTGAACAGTTTTGGCTAATCATTTCCAACTTTGCCCATTCCTTTAACCGTACTGTTTCCTTATGAGATAAACGCAAGCGCTGCGCCATTTCATGAAGACGTACAGGATCAGGAGGCAGAAGACTTTCTAGCCGTAACAACGGATCGGCTTTCCAACCAAAAGCCTGTTCTGTTTTTACCAATGAGTGTATCGCATCAATACCCCATTTTTCTGTTTCAGGAAAAATGCGTACCAAAATTCCACTTTGGCACATCCATAAAAGAGCACGTGTTGGGTCCAAAGCAGCGAGAAGTTTTTTCATCTCTCCCCAAATACGCTCAGATGAAAGTTTTTGCAGACCATCTCTTAAACCAACACATGCTTTCAATCCTTGCGTATCGGGTCGTCCTGCTCCATACCAAGCAAAAAAGCGAAAAAACCGCAAAATACGTAAATAATCTTCTCGAATACGATTCTCTGCAATCCCAATAAAGCGTACTGTTTGGCTGGCAATATCATTCAAGCCCCCTACATCATCATAAAGGCGACCAGCAGCATCACAATAAAGTGCATTCATGGTAAAATCACGCCGTTCAGCATCTTTTTGCCAATCACGACCGAATACCACTTTTGCATGACGACCATCCGTTTCAATATCAGAGCGAAGCGTTGTCACCTCATAAGAACAGGATCGAGAAACCACCGTCACTGTACCAAATGCAACACCTGTAGGAACAGTTTTAAATCCTGCTTCTTCTGCACGCACGATAACCTGTTGTGGCAAACAGGTTGTAGCAATATCAATATCACAAATAGGCTGCCCTAACAACTGATTACGCACTGCACCGCCCACAACACGTGCCTCTTCACCATCCAAAGATAGAACGCGAAGAAGTGTTTGGAGATCATTCTGTTGCAACCACTCAACCTGTTTGAAACTTTGTGTTATGCTCACTCTTTAACCTTTCAAAAAATCGTCTGCTTTTCCTTGAAACAGATATCCTCATGAAAACAATATGTCTTATACATTCCTTACACAGCACGCCTGTTTGTTCGAAATGGATTGCTTTCTCTGTGTACTAATACTAAAAAAAACAATATATTATACTTCTTTTCTTCTCATTTTCTGTTACAAATTATAAAATATTCATTATCATGCAGAGAAAATTATCGATTTTGCGACAAACGCCTTAAGGAAGAAATATGAGTCAACATGATCCGTCATCCAATTCTCTTAAAAAGGCCACTATCAACAGTGAAGCTCAAATAATCATTGATGATATTGATACAACACATAAAGATTTGGGTATTTTACAAAAAGAAATTGACAAAGTTATTTTTGGGCAAAATCATGTGATTGAATACGCTTTAATAGCCATTTTTGCTGGTGGACATGCCCTTCTTGTCGGTGCTCCAGGACTTGCTAAAACCCGTCTTGTTGAAGCTTTAGGAACAGTATTGGGACTGGATGAAAAACGTATCCAATTTACCCCTGACTTAATGCCATCGGATATTATAGGTTCTGAAATTATGGATTCAGATAAAAACGGTAAGCGTTCTTTCCGCTACGTTCAAGGTCCTATTTTTACCCAACTTCTCATGGCCGATGAAATTAATCGTGCTTCTCCTCGCACGCAATCAGCTCTTTTGCAAGCCATGCAAGAATATCATGTCACCGTTGCTGGTACCCGTTATGATTTGCCAAAACCTTTTCATGTACTTGCAACCCAAAACCCTCTTGAGCAGGAGGGAACCTATCCACTTCCTGAAGCACAACTGGATCGCTTTTTGATGCAAATTGATATTGACTATCCTGATCTCACTACGGAACGACGGATCATTCTAGACACAACGAGAGAGAAACAGCAAAATGCAAAACCGATTTTGTCTACGGAAAAACTGCAAAAAATTCAAAATATCGTTCGTAAAATGCCAATTTCGGAAAATGTCATAGAAGCTATTTTAAAGATTGTCCGTTCAGCCCGCCCTCATAAAGAAAACACTCTTGCGAATGATTATGTTTCTTGGGGTCCTGGCCCACGAGCATCACAAGCACTTTCACTTTGTGTCCGCGCCCGCGCGCTTTATTATGGGCGTTTAGCTCCTTCCCTTGATGATGTTGAAGCACTGGCCTACCCCGTATTACAACACCGCATGGCACTCAATTTCTCTGCACGTGCTGAAGATATAACCGTAAAAGATATTATCAACAATCTCGTGAAAGACGCTCTTTAGAAATGGCGATTGGCAAAAAAATTTCAAAAAAAAATCCAATGTCACTTGCTAGAAAGTTGCATGAAGATGCTGCAAAAATGCAGCATTTTTTTCTCCAAGCACATCGGATTGCCAATACACTGATAACTGGGTGGCATGGACAACGTAAAAGGGGAAACGGGGAAAATTTTTGGCAATTTCACCCTTATGTTGAAGGAGAATCAATCACACGTATTGACTGGCGTCGCTCAGCACGTGATGAACAGACTTACCTACGCGAACACGAATGGCAAAGGGCGCAGACAGTTTGGCTTTGGCCTGATCAAAGTGCCTCTATGCATTACTGTTCACGCTTTTCCAAAATTTCTAAGGGAGATTATGCCATCATTCTTGCCCTCGCATTGGCAACAATTCTGGCACGCAGTGGCGAATATATTGCTATCCCCAATGTAATGCCCCCCACGATTACATCCAACGTCATAGAACGCATGGCGCTGGCTTTGACAAATCATCAAAGCGAAAATCCACTTCCAAATTTTTCAACTATTACACGTTTCTCACAAACCATCATAATAAGTGACTTTCTTGATCATCCTGAAAAAATCATCCAACATTTAACCATTTTATCGACAAAACAGGTCACTGCTCATTTAATTGAAATAGCTGATCCCGCAGAAGAAAACTTTCCCTACAGAGGCCGTACAGAGTTTTTTGATCCTGAGACAAAAGAAAGGCACATTTTTGGAAAAGCAGAAAAGCTTCGTAAACACTATTGCGAACTGTATCAAGCAAGGCGACAAAAATTAGCAAACTTTTGTTCACGCCAAGGGTGGATCTATCACGTAAGCACAACAGATCAGCCGTTAACAGAAACCATTTTGCATCTTGCAAACAAAATGGATGTCTCTCTACCTCATAGTAGGAGGTCGCTTTGAGTTTTTCTGCTCCCTTGCTGTTATTGGGGCTTTTATCCCTCCCAATCATTTGGTGGTTGTTACGGACAACCCCTCCATCTCCACGTAAAGAGCTCTTTCCTCCTTTGCGCTTTCTACCAAAACCAACCAATCAGCAAGAAACTACCAGCCATACACCTTGGTGGTTACTGTTGTTACGGTTAACCATAGCAGCACTCATTATTATCGCTTTGGCACGCCCCACTTGGAATCAAAAGCCCATTATACTTTCTGGATCTCAACCCCTTGCACTTATTGTCGATAATGGATGGGCATCTATGAGAGAATGGAAAAAACGTATTTCTGTTGTCGAAACCCTTCTTGCACAAGCAGAAAAACACCAAAAAGATATTTACTTTATTGCGACAGCTGAAAATGACGCTTCTAATATAGGACCCTTCCCTGCAAAAACTATAAAACAGCATTTACTGCAGTTGCAGCCCCACCCTTGGCCTGTCAACCGTGTGCACGCATTAAAAAAACTGATTGAAAAAACCAAAGGAATACCTCTCGATATTGCTTACTTAAGTGATGGATTACAAACCAATGAAGATGATCAGGCTTTCGCTCTTATTGAACAGCTAAAACCGAAAACATTCTTATGGTATTTATCTGATATTTCTGATTTAATCGGCATAACGGCCATAGAAAATAACAATGGAAACATGGTAGCGCGCGTCATCCGCTCAACGACACATGGCGAGACTCCAGCCACACTGAGCCTTTATGATTCAAACAATCAACTGCTCGACCAATTTGCGACAAACTTCCTTGAGGGAAAAACAACGGCGCATGTTCCTTTTAATGTCCCCCTTGAACTCCGCAATGATATTGCCTGGATAAAAATTAACAACCAAGCGCATGCTGCTGCAACCTTCTTAGTAGACAGCCATAACAGAGTAAGCCGTGTTGCTCTTCTCTCACCCAATACAAATGAAATGGTGCAACCTTTACTCTCTCCATTTTATTATATTATCAAAGCATTACAAAACCACACACAGCTTATAACAGCTGGCGGAAGAGAACTTTCAACGGATATTGATCACTTACTCAAACAAAATCCTTCTGTTTTCATTATGGGTGACATTGTGAACATGTCAAAAGAAGCGGAAAAAGAACTGTCTGACTTCGTCAATAAAGGGGGAACACTGATCCGCTTTGCAGGAGAAAATCTGAGTACGACAGACCACTATGATAGCCTCCTTCCAGTGCCCCTTCGTCCTGGCAAACGTTCACTTGGAAGTATTATGTCCTGGACGAAACCACAAAAACTTGCGCCATTTGCCAAAAATAGCTTATTCTTTGATCTCCCTTTTCCAGAAGATGTCACTATCTCACGCCAAGTCCTAGCAGAACCAAGTACAGATCTTTTTGAAAAAACATGGCTCAGTCTTTCTGATGGAACGCCCCTTATTACAGCGGCTAGACGTGGAAAAGGAACTCTCATTCTTATTCACATTTCCCCCGATCCCACATGGTCCAATCTCCCCCTTTCTGGCTTTTTTGCACAAATGTTGCAAAAACTCATCACACTCAGTGCCTATGAAAGTACACATCCAATACACATCAAAAAAGAAGAAACGATACAAAATCCTTGGCAAACAATAACTGCAAATGGGCAATTACAAACGCCTCCTTCTTATGTGGTTCCAGTAGTCCTTAATTCCCAAGATCCACCCCTTCCCTCCTATCGTACTCCACCTGGACTCTATGGCGTAAAAAATAATTTTTACGCACTCAATCTCTTAAATCATTCATCACACTTGATGAAACAATCACCGTTGTCTTCCTTAAACAAGAACCCTTTATCTTATGACACAAAAGAGAAACATTTTATTGGTCCACTTTTAGGGTTAGCTCTCTTATTATTCGCTTTTGATAATTTTCTTATTTTATGGATGGGAGGCGCTTTTTTTCTCAAGCGCCGGAGCAATATGCTTCTTTTCCTCCCCCTTATAATAGGTCTCATCGCTCTGTTTTCACACGATCCAGCAGTTTATGCCCAAAACATAGAAGATCATAATGAAAGCATGGTAAAAGCAGCGGGTGCTACGCATCTTGCTTATGTTGTAACACATAACTATGAAATTGATGCAACGAGTAAGAGTGGTCTAGAATCCTTAAGTCAATTTATAGCAGAGCGTACAATGCTTTCACCCGGCTCTGTGATGGCACTTGATCTCGATAAAGATGAACTCTCCTTCTACCCTCTCATTTATTGGCCCATCGATGCAAACAGTCCTGTCCCTACACAAAAGAGCCTTGAAAAAATAAATAGTTTTATGAAAAATGGAGGCACAATTTTATTTGATACGCGTGATCAGATAAATAGCAACCTTAATCTTGAAGGCACTGCCACCCAAGCCACACAAAGATTACGAACTATCTTAAAGGGATTAAACATTCCAGCCATTGAACCAGCATCAACGGATCATGTGATTGCGCGTTCTTTTTATATTATGCCAGATTTTCCAGGGCTCTACCGTGGTTCACCTTTATGGGTTGAATCATCATCAACCAATATAAAAAACGAAAATTCTCTTTCTACCGGTGATAATGTAAGTTCTCTCCTGATTACCGGGAATAACTTTGCTGGTGCTTGGGCACTAGACGAAAAAGGCAGATGGAAATACCCTTTGATTCCCAATGATCCGATGCAACGCCTATGGGCATTTCGTGCAGGATTAAATATAGTTATCTACGTACTTACAGGAAACTATAAAGCTGACCAAGTTCATGTCCCTGCACTTTTAGAACGCTTTAAAAGAGAAAGAAGACAATGATATCATTCTTCACTTTTCAGCCTTTTTTACCTCTCTCTTGGATTCTCTTATTAGGAGGGGTAGCTTCTCTTTTTGTGATTATTGGCCTCGTTATACGACGTCAAGGATCTTTATTACGTCTCCTGGCATTGGGCTCTCTCATCCTTGCTTTGCTTAATCCAATGATCATAAAAGAACAGCGCGAACCGCTTAAAAGCATAGTCGGCATTGTCATTGATCACAGTAAAAGCCAAACATTCGGTACACGCATAAACGACAGTGATGAAGCACGCACCCAATTAACCAATGCATTGGCACATTATCCACAATTTGAATCACGCTTTATTGATGCTGGAAAACTTGCGGATAACCAATATGCACCCTCAACGAATTTGTTTCATGCTTTAACACAAGCTCTATCTGACGTCCCACCATCTCGTTATGCAGGTACAATTTTTATCACCGATGGACAAGTGCATGACATTCCTTATATTTCAGACCTTCACTATAAGGCGCCGATCAATGCTCTTATAACAGGGAGAACAGATGAATTTGACCGCCAAATCAAAATTATTTCTCCCCCTCGCTTTGCCCTTATCAATAAACCACAAATGCTCTCCATCTTGGTTGAAGATAAAGGCCACCCCCAAAAACCTCTACCAACGCAAGCAAATATTACTGTAAGTGTCAATGGACAAGAAGTTGGCCATTATTCTGTAACCCCTGGTATCACTTTTCAAACTGAAATCACCCTTCCCCACGCTGAAAAAAATATTATCCAAGTTACCACTGACACGCACAAAGATGAATTAAGCTTTGAAAACAATCGTGCCATAGCTATTATCGAAGGAATCAGGGAAAATTTGCGTGTCCTTCTTATCTCAGGTGCGCCTTATAATGGTGAACGAACATGGCGTGATCTTTTGAAAGGTGACTCCAATATTGATCTTGTTCATTTTACTATTTTACGTCCTCCCAACAAAGCAGATAATACACCATTAAGCCAATTATCACTTGTGGTATTTCCTACAAAAAAGCTCTTTGTTGAAGAGATTGATAATTTTGATCTTATTATCCTTGATGGCTACCAACATTCTGCTGTTCTCCCATTAATCTATTATGATTATATCGCCCAGTACGTACAAAAGGGTGGTGCGTTACTGATGGTAACAGGACCTGAATTTACCCAACAAAACTCGCTTGCAAAAACACCTTTAATCAGCATTCTACCTGCATTACCCAACGGTGTTATTATTCAAAAACCTTTTCGTCCTCAGTTAACCAAAGAAGGCAAACGTCATCCTGTTACAAGAGACCTCGCAACACCCGCTTATCCGGCTTCTCAATGGGGGCAATGGTTACGGCAAGTTGCAATTCAAAATATCAATAACGGTATAGCTCTCATGAAAGGAGCTGATGAACAACCCCTTTTACTTCTTTCCCATGTTGATAAAGGACGTATAGGCATGTTGCTTTCCGATGAAAGTTGGCTTTGGGCACGAGGTTTCGAAGGTGGAGGTCCTTATGCAGCTCTTTATCGCCGAATTGCCCATTGGCTGATGAAAGAACCAGAACTTGAAGAGGAAAAGTTAAGTGCTATCAGCGACCACCAGCGTTTAACAATTCGTCGCCAAACGCTCAAAGATCATCTAGAGCCAGCCGAAATAACTTTTCCCTCTGGAAAAAAAGAAAATATTACCCTTACCCAAGAGAAAGAAGGTGTTTTTACAGCAGCTCTTAATACTGATGAAATAGGAATTTTTACCATCAAAAACGGCGATTTAACAACATTTTCTTCTGTGGGGGTGGTTGATAATCTCGAATTGTTGGACTTAATTTCAACGGAAGAAAAACTAGCTCTCATCAGTAAACACACTGGTGGGCATGTCACACGGTTACACGACAAAGGAGAAGAAAGCATTAGGCTTCCTCCATTCAAGCTGATTCAATCACAAACAAACGCAACATCTCCCCTTGCTCGTTCAATTGTTCTAAAAGAAGCGACAGAAACCCGTTTAATTAATAGCTTTTATTTTTCGATCTTTTCTGGTTTCTTTGCACTCCTTGCTTGTTTTTTATTGTTGAATAGCATGTGGTATCGTGAAAGCCGTTAAAAAGTCTTAAGAATCTACGCTACAATTTTAAAATGCAGCATATCCTACAAAACGATATACATATAATCGCAAGGTGTATTACACTACCTGTTTGTCATTTAAGAACCAATGACGTACAACTTTCTCAAACGCTTTTCTTAGGATTTTCGACAAATTATTGTTTCATTTCACAATCCTCACCTACCTCAAAAATGCACCAGTTTATCTTATACTCTTTTTTATTGCCTAAATCGTTTTCAACGCTATGCTAACATCTATGTTTTATCTTGCCCATATATCAGATGTGCATCTTTCACCTCTACCACAACCTTCCCTTTATGAACTTTGTGGGAAGCGCCTTACCGGCTATCTTAATTGGCAAAAAAAACGTAAGGACCAAATAGCAAAAAATGTCCTAGAAACTTTAATGGAGTCCTTAAAAAAGACAAATCCTGACCATCTTGTAATCTCTGGTGATCTTGTCAATCTCGCTCTCGATAAAGAATTTGAGCAAGCCCGTAATTGGTTACTTAACCAAGGACAGCCGCAAAATATTTCTCTAATATTTGGCAATCATGACGCTTATGTCCGTGGAGCATTTCAAAAAGCCTATACTCTCTTTCAACCTTGGATCACAGGGGATTTCCCTCCAAAGCCTTTCCTTCCTTTTCCTTATATGCGCATTCGCAAAAATATTGCTATTATAGGTGCTTCCTCAGCTATTGCTACACCACCTTTTCAAGCTTCCGGCTATTTTGGTAAAATGCAAGCGCACATTTTATCGCAACTTTTAAACGAAGCTGGGGCGCGCCATCTTTTTCGTGTGGTCATGATACATCATCCTCCCTTTCATCATGCAACCTCTTGGCATAAAAAATTATGGGGTATTGAACGTTTTTTAAACGTTATCAAAAACCATGGATGCGAACTTGTTCTTCATGGACATACCCACCTGCCTACATTAAATACTATTAAAGGCACAAGGGGAAAAATCCCTATTATTGGTGTTTCTTCTGCATCGCAAGCTTTTGGCTACAATACTCCACCCGCAAGCTTCAATTTATTTGCCATTGACGGTGAAAGTCCTAAATGGCGCTGCCAACTGCAACGTTATAGTCTTATCAATAAAAAAAATGAAATAGCGTGTACCGAAATAATTAATCTTTAAACATTTTGTAAAGACAGCAGCAAAGTTACAAAAACAACAAAACACTAAAAATATCTTTGCTTCCTATCTCTTAAAATAACAATTCAGTCTCCTCCTTACACAAAAAAGAAGCAGTTTCTTAACCACCAGTCTGATGGCAAAGCGATTTCTTTTGAGTGAGTTTCATCTGCTGACCCCTTATGTATTTCACTTCCCAATCTCACCGAGCAAGTCTTTCCCTTAATACTCAGTTTAACTTTATTCTTTGCTTGGTTGATGTAAAAAACAAAATCAGACACAAACAAACATTGTATTTTTAATATGTATAAAGATGCCTTATATCGTCATCCTGAAGCACAACATTTTACGCACTCACAGATAATTGGGAAAGTTATTTTAAATAAAAGGAATCATTGTCGTACCTGGAGGCAACTTCGCCTCATCTTCAGGCTCAACATGAATGGAAGTACGCACATTATCAAATTCTTTTTGCAGAACACCTTCAATTTTATCGCAAATTTTATGTGCTTCCCCTACTGACATTGCTGCTGGCACAACCAAATGAAATTCTATAAAAGTAATTCTCCCAGCAACACGCGTAAGCAAGTCATGTACTTCAAGTGCACCATGGGCATTTGCAGAAATAAGTTCACGAATCCGCATAGTTTCATTCAATTCAACGCCAACATCCATTAACCCTTGAACAGCACTGTTAATGAGCTTCCAGCCCTGCAAAAGAATATTAACGGCAACAATTATCGCTAAAATCGGATCCAAAATACTCCATCCACCGAAAAAACCAGCAACCAAACCAATTAAAATAGCAAGCGAAGTAAAAACATCTGTTATGAAATGCATCCCATCAGCTTTAAGAGCCGGGGAGCGGTGGATTCTCCCCTGCTGAATTAAAAGCCAACCCCACAGGTAATTTATGACACTTGCAACAAGATGAATAACAAGCCATATTCCAGGTTTCTGCAATAATTTAATGGTTGAAAGAGCCATCCATGCTTCTTTTAAAATTATCACTGCAGCAATAATAATCAAGATTCCTTCAAGAATCGCAGAAAAATATTCCGCCTTATGATGTCCAAAAGGATGATTATGATCCGCCGGCTTCATACTGACTTTAACAGCCCACCATGCTGCCAATGTAGCAAATATATTGACGATTGATTCCAATGCATCAGAATAAAGTGCAATCGAACCAGTGATATAATATGCCCAATATTTCAAAGCAAAAACGATACAAGAAACAAAAATAGAGTATAAAGTTAAACTTTGTAAATTGATTTTTCCCTCCATAACCACACCCTCTTCTTCACTCAATAAGAAAGAACATCTTCAAGCAAGAACATCTTCAGCCATAAATGCTATTTTCGTCATGTCGTCCATAGTACAACAGAATACACTAAAGCGGACCTTCACAACCCACTATTATCATTTCCAGCAACTGGCTCTATTATACAACATAACAAAAAGGATATAATAATGCAGATATTATGCAAATAAGAAACAAATCACCGTTAAGAGAAATCAAACACACCATCCCCATTATCAACTTTTTAAAAGTTTTTAAGCTGCTTATACCCCATCTGCCTGATGATCAAAATTACCTGTTATTCTTGCGCAACTACATCACACTTACGCACCATTTATCAAATTTTTTATGATATCAAATCAATCAACATAGTAACATCATTGCAAACAGCATAAAAAGGCCGTTCAGCAAACTACTGCGACCACTCTACCCTCGCCTGTATCAAAGAAACAGTATTTCTAAAATAACTTAAAAATCATTTTCAGGAACAAAAAAAGAAAGCTCTTCCCTAAAAAAGAATCTGGGCATTGGGGACCCAGATTCTTTTCCCTTAGGAATTAAGGGGATACAGACCTTAGGAAATAGCGGGGACCTAAGGCTCTGTACCCGATACGAGAACAAAATACATTGTACCGTACTCGGTATTTTCATACTATACCTATGGTTGTATATTGTCAACACAAATTCTACTATTTAGTTTAAAATAATGTCTCCATCCAAAAATAAAGCAAATATTCAACATCTAACAATTTGGAAAAAACAGCGCTAAAAGCCCCGTATGCATTTGAATAGCACAACAAGCCACAAAACTGATGATCCACGTCTGAGAAACTATAATAATATTCGTGAAAAAGATCTTGTTGGAAGACAACAACAATTTATTGCTGAAGGTAAAGTAATATTATCAGCATTGCTGCATTCAAAAGAATTTTCTGCTCTCTCACTGCTCATGGTAAAAGAACGCCCTCCTGGACTTATGCCCCTTTTAGAAAAAACACAGCCAACATGTCCCATTTATTGTGTCCAGCAAAAAATCATGGATGACATTGTAGGCTTCCATATTCACCGTGGTATACTCGGTATAGGCAAACATAGAATACTACCATCGTTGCAAAAATTTTTACAAGATCTTCCAGAAAAAGCTTTGATTCTGATTTTATGTGGTATTTATAATCACGATAATATGGGACCCATTTTTCGTAATGCAGCTGTCTTTGCCAGCAATGGTATTATCATTGACAAAACCTCATGTGATCCACTTTATCTCAAATCAATCAGAATTTCTGCTGGCGCAGTTCTAAAAGTACTCTATACGCAAGGCGCTGATATTCGTCACATTCTAGAAGCTTTAAACGATACGGATTTTCATCCTTATGCACTTTCTCCCTCCGCTCCAAATACTCTCAAGCAAACAAAAACACCCAAAAGGACAACGATTATTTTGGGAACAGAAGGTGATAGCTTACCAACCCATGTGCTACAGAAATCAAAAACCTTACGTATTCCCATGACTCCCGGCTTCGATAGCCTCAATGTTGCCACAGGCATCAGGCATTGCACTCACTCATTTTACCGATTTTTATAAGCTTTACTAAAAATGATAACACTTTAAATTGTAAAACAATCCCATAATGTGTGTCGCTTCTATTTATAAGAAGCGGTTGTTTTAAATTCAGAAGCCACAGAAGGTGTTGTTTCGAGCTTGCACAAAACACGTTTTAGCATGTCTTCCGTATCAGCTGCACGTTGTGAATGGGTTACAAATCCTCCTCCAAGAACACGTGCTTCATTGTCATTTCTATCATAAAGAACACAAGCTTGCCCTGGTGCCACAGCATTTTCACGTTCCAACAAGTCAACGGAAAAAACACCCTCTTGATAATGCAAACGAGCAAGATGAGGAGGACGTGTTGAACGAACTTTTACAGCCACCTCAATTCCCTCGAGAGGAAAATTATCTAATTTCTCATCACCAAGCCAATTCATATCACGCAAAAAGAGCTTATGTGTTTCCAACATTTCACGTGGACCAACAATAACGCGCGCATTTTCCACATCGAGATAAACCACATAAAGCGCTTCACCCGTTGCCACGCCAATCCCACGACGTTGACCAACAGTATAATTAACAATTCCTGAATGTTTTCCTAAAACCTGCCCATCGATATGCATAATAACTCCAGGATTAGCAGATTCTGGACGCAATTTTGTGATAACATCAGAATATCTTCCTTGCGGAACAAAACAAATATCTTGACTGTCATGCTTATTGGCAACAACAAGGCCCATTTCCGCTGCTATTTCCCGAACACGTGCTTTTGGAAGATCACCAAGTGGAAAACGCAAATAATCAATCTGCTCTTGTGTCGTTGCGAACAGAAAATAACTCTGATCGCGATCAGCATCGAGAGGACGAAAGAGTGCCCGATGCGCACCATGAGGGCGCGAACGAATATAATGGCCTGTTGCTAAAGCATCTGCACCTAATTCACGTGCAGTTGCTAATAAATCAGCAAACTTAACAGTCTGATTACACGCCACACATGGCACAGGAGTCTCCCCGTGTGCATAACTTTCTGCAAAAGGATCAATCACAGCTTCACGAAATCGCTTTTCATAATCAAGAACATAATGAGATATACCCAATGTCTCTGCCACGCGGCGCGCATCTTCAATATCTTGTCCAGCACAACACGCCCCTACCCGATGTGTCGCAGCCCCATGATCATAAAGCTGCAACGTAATCCCAATGACATTATATCCTTCCTTTTTCAAAAGGCCTGCAACAACCGATGAATCAACCCCCCCAGACATCGCTACAACAATACGGGAGTTCTCAGGTTGTCCTGGTAAATCAAGACTGTTCAAAACCATGTATTCATTCTCTATTTAATGGACATCCATTCGTTAAGGTTCTTATGTGCGCTATTCATTGTTCTTTTATATTTATATTGCTTTTTTATCTTTTCTACAACCAATGCATTACTTTCTTAAAACCTGCTGCAAACAAAAAAGAGTGATAGAAATAAGGCACAATGAGAATTACTTTTACTCTTTGTTTTAAAACTTTGACCAAGACATCGCAAGAGGCTGTTCTACGCACCGCACTTTGTGTCATATTTTCACGTGCTGGCTTACTTTATTAATTTTTTCTTTCAACGTGTTTAGCTCTTTTTTAAATTTCCTGTTTTACAAACGAGTCGAGTCCTTGACTAAAGGTAGAGGATATAATGACCAATTTGATAAAAACACAAATGAAATACGTTATTGGACCAGATGGAAGTCCACTGACAATCGCCGATCTACCGCCAAAAACAACAAGGCGCTGGGTGATCCGTCGTAAAGCTGAAGTTGTTGCAGCTGTGAGAGGTGGATTGTTAAGTCTTGATGAGGCGTGTCAACGCTATACTTTAACCGTAGAAGAGTTTCTTTCATGGCAAAGTTTGATCGATGAACACGGTTTAGCTGGATTGCGAACAACCCGAATCCAACATTACAGGCATTAGTCGCCTTTGATAATGATTCGATAACGGCTTAAAAACAACCAAACTTGATAAAAGTTTGGTTGTTTTTTCATGTTTCATCACATAAGCATCTCAAAGAATTACCCTTCAAACGCTAAGCTTTTATTATCCAGTCATTGATTTAGATTGAATTAAAATACCCTCATCATCTGCTGTTGCTTTCTTTTCCCGCGCTTCAAGGAGCTGGGCACGTTGCAACTCCGTATTGGCTTCATGGAGAGCAATTTCAGCATTTGTTTTTTGAAGTTGCAAATCACGAATCGAGTTTACAAGATTATCCCGTCTTTGCCGTGCTGCACGAGCAAAAGCAGAATAAGCAAAATGATGCACATCATTGTTTCCAGATTTACGTTCTTCATGAATAATTTGCGCTTCCAGTTCTAGAACCATTCGCTCAAATTCTGCGATCATCATCTCAAGCTGTGCAATTTCACGACGCCTCCCACGCACTTGAAATATCTTCAATCTCACCATACTTGCCCGTGACTTCATACTTACTACTCCTTGATTACGCCAACTCAAAATTCTCATTCACCTTTTAACATAAACTTCCAGTTAGACTCTTTCCAAAGAAAAATCCATTTTTCAACTTAAAGTTATAATTTTGGCTTTCCCTAAATCATTAGTGAATAGAATTTGCATTAAAGAAAAAATAATCATTTCTTTATCTTTGTCCCCACTGTAGAGCAAGGAGGTTTAAAGCTCAGCAAATAAACACTAAAATTGTAAAAAAGTAGTTTAAAAAAATTTATTAAAAGGTTTTTTTAAATATTAAAGTTAGTAGAAAAACACTGCATTTTTTTATCAAATTCAAAAATATTGGATTTTTCTGAAATAATTTTGTGAACCTCTTTCAAAAATAAAAATATTTTGTTAACCACTATCATCGATAGTGGGGGATTCGGTGGTGATTGTTACGCGTACTACTGAAATATTCATAAGCACTTGTATATAAGTGTTTGATTTAATGATTTTTTTATCAACAGTGGTTTTACCGACTGTTATAAGATAAAAGTGCTCCTTCTGATTCGTAAGGGGCAAAGTGAGGGATCTAAAATGCGCGTATTATTAATTGAAGATGATAAAGCAATGACTCAAAGCATTGAGTTAATGCTAAAATCAGCAAACTTTAATGTCTATATCACTGATCTAGGTGAAGAAGGAGTCGATTTAGGGAAACTTTATGATTATGATATCATCTTGCTTGATTTGAATCTGCCTGATATGTCAGGCTATGACGTCTTGCGGACCCTGCGATTGGCAAAAATAAAAACCCCTGTCCTCATCCTTTCTGGAATGAATGCAATTGAAGACAAGGTACGCGGTTTTGGCTTTGGTGCAGATGATTATATGACGAAGCCGTTCCATAAAGATGAGTTGATTGCACGTATTCATGCGGTTGTTCGTCGCTCAAAAGGACATGCGCAATCCGTCATTGTTACCGGTGATCTTACAGTTAACCTTGATGCAAAAACAGTCGAAGTTGCTGGACATCCTGTTCATTTAACTGGTAAAGAGTATCAAATGCTAGAGCTTCTCTCTCTGCGCAAAGGTACCACACTCACCAAGGAAATGTTTCTCAATCATCTCTACGGTGGAATGGATGAACCAGAACTTAAAATTATCGATGTCTTTATCTGTAAGCTACGGAAGAAATTGGAAGCAGTCTCTTCTCGTGTAAACTATATTGATACAGTTTGGGGACGTGGTTATGTGTTACGTGATCCAGTTGAAGAAAACGTCCGTAAAACCGCTTAAGCAGTGAAAATGCACATTATAAAATCTCGGAGTGTAGCGGGCCGAGATCTTTTTTCTTTCGTAATACCGAGGCTCGCCACACGCAAAGTCTCTTATCTATAGAGAGTGCTTAAGATTTTAGAAATCTAAAAGCCTCGTTTGCAGATATTATCTTGTCACTCATGGAGACAGTCTAAGCCATCTTCTTCCAACACAGCTTAAGTACTTCTTTCTTATTCAAAGATTTTTTACACCTTCCAAAGTAAGACAACTATCAGTTTCAGCGATGTTTATCTTCATATCTGTCATCTCAGCAAGTAAAACTGTGTAATAGAATTGAATAACATGAGCATCGATAAGTTCTTCTTGAACATTGCCATTATATAACGCAATAAAATGAGAAGGTATACGTAAAACTTTACCGCAAATCTCGAATCGAAAAAAACGTTTATTTTCATTCTGTAAAATCATAACAACAATTTCACCCCCACGAGAAGCTGTTGCATTTGCAATCAATAATAAATTAAGCAAAAGTTTAACTTCATTTTTCGGCAAAAGCAGAGAAGGAACTTGCCATTTTAAAGTTGCTTTTTCTTCCTTCATATATTGTTGAGCAACCTGTTCAGCAAAACGTGTATCTATTTCTTCCCCACCTGCTCCGGAAAAACCAAAAGCCAATCGCGCAAATTGTAGACGTGCTGAAGCACTAGCAATAGACCAACGCAACAATTGCAAAGCATCCTCTTCAGCTCCCCCTTCATCATAGAGCTCCATCGCATTTTGAATAGCGCCAACAGGTGAAATCAAGTCATGGCAAATACGACTACAAAGCAAAGCAGCAAGATCCATAGGCTTCAAAGAAACAGCTAACGTCATAATTATTTGAAAACTCCTAGATTTAAAATAAGCTTCATTTTAAAGCAAAATTCTTAACATCCAATGCATAAAGATAAGAAACTTTAACAATTACATTAGAGTCTTTTTTAGAAATAAATTCAATAATTTAAATAACTCTACAAATTATTTTTTATTTGAATAGAAAAAAAATTCTAATATTATTTCTCTGTTTGTAACTAATAAAAGGAAAAAACTCTATGGCTCTCTCTCTTCTAAAACGCTGGAACAAAACCATTGTATCTTTAATCTTTCTTTTATTCGTAATCATAAACGCTGCCAATGCCCATCTGCGAACACTAAAAGAAAACGAACCTCACTATTCGCTGCAAGAAATTATCGATTCTGGTCATACTTTTTTTGGAAAAACTGCTGGTGGTATAGCAGTAGCCGTTCAAAATATCTTTTTACAATATGGTTATCCAAATGCCTATATTTTAGGGGAAGAAGCTTCTGGTGCTTTTTTTGCTGGGTTAACCTATGGAGAAGGACGAATTTTTACCAAAATCTATGGTCAGCATAAGGTTTTTTGGCAAGGCCCCTCTGTTGGCTGGGATTTTGGCGGACAAGGTTCTCGTTTAATGATCTTAGTTTACGATCTTAATAATATAAATAATTTATGGGGGCGCTATGGTGGTATTTCAGGTTCGGCCTATTTAATTGCTGGTGTTGGTTTTCACGTTCTTAAACGGAACAATGTCTTATTAATTCCAGTACGTACAGGAGTTGGTGCACGTCTTGGCATTAATGTGGGATATTTAAAACTAACACCTACACCGACATGGAATCCATTTTGAACGGAATCTTATTGAAAAGGGGAATTATGCTTATTCAATCTCTTCTGTTTTTTATTCTTGGAGTCGCCTCCACTTCCTTATTACTCATACTTTTTGCCCCCCTCATTTGGTGCAAAGCTATTTATTTTGCGCATAAATTTGTTTCTACACAAATCCCGTTATCACACACTGAAATACAAGCAAACTACGATTTTCTCTGTGCTCAACATGCTGTAGAATTAGCGCACAACGAACAAAAATACGACTCTTTGCAAAAAAAATATGCCCAACAGAAAATACAACTTAGCCAAGTAACAGAACAACTTTACCGATTATATCTTCCCACACAAGACACTTCTTCCTCCCCAAAAGAATTTATTGCGATCAAACAAGGTGCTGTTACCACAAACACTTTTATAATGGAAATTAAAACCATGCGTGAAAAAATTGCACATTATCAGCAACGTTTAAAACAAATCGAAATCGATGAACTTGACCCCACGACAAGCCATCAACTCCTAGATGAACTGCGTGAAGAAACAAAGGAACTAGCAGCAACATTAGCTGCCCAAATAGCACTTCAAGAAGGCAAATCTTCACCTATCAACACATTGCTTCAAAATTCTAAAAGCAAAGATGACCTGGCATCGCGTATCCACAAAAAAATAACCTGCAGCAAAAAAACACCCTTTACATAAGTTATCTTTTTAAAATGACTTAAGTAAGTATTTGGGTTGATAAACGTTACCTGTATCTTCTCCAACGCAAACAATTCGTTATCATATTGAGAGAAAACAACATAAAACATGCTCTTTACATGTAAGCTTCTCTTTTAACAGAATACATGCTAACTTTGATTTTTTAATAAAAAATCAAAAGAATACCTCCCACAAAATATAATCAAAATAAAGCCCACCAAGTGCTTTAAAAACAGAAACATTCTCTCAAAAGCGATAAAAATCTCTTATTCGCTGGATAATCATATCCTGATCAGTTTTTGTCAAATAAGGGTGCATAGGTAAACTTAAAACACAATCACTTAAAGATTCCGAAACGGAAAGAGAATTTTTTACATAAGGAAAATGTTTATAAGCTAGTTGTTGGTGCAATGGAGTTTTATAATAAACCATTGTAGGAATAGAATTTTTCTGCAAATATTCTTTGAGTTTATCCCGCTCTTTCACCTTAATAGTATATTGTGCATAAGCACAACGCTCTCGCTCTTCCACTTGTGGAACGGCAACAATATCTCTTAAACTATTGGAATAATATTGCGCAATCTCTACACGCTTTTCCATCTCATCTTCAAAGATGACAAATTTTTCTAGCAAAATTGCAGCTTGAATTGTGTCTAGACGCGAATTTATGCCGATACGCACATTATCATATTGCGTTTCACCTTTACCATGAAACAAAATAGAACGTAAAAGTGCTGCTAAATTGTCATCATTGGTCATCATAGCACCTCCATCGCCATAACACCCTAATGGTTTTGCAGGATAAAAACTTGTCGCGGCCACATCACCAAAAGCTCCGCACATAATATTACCCCTTCTGCCTCCCATCGATTGAGCAGCATCTTCAATAACAAAAAGATTTTCCTTTATCGCTATTTTAGAAATTTGTACATAATCAGCAGGAAGGCCAAACAAATCAACAGCAATAATTGCTTTTGGTTTAAGACGTCCCTCTTTTTTTACCATTTCTATTGCTTCACACAGTTTTTCAACATCAATATTGAATGTATCAGGAGAAACATCAACAAAAACAGGTTCAGCCCCCACCAACGCAACCACTTCAGCAGTTGCGGAAAACGTGAAACTAGGACAAAAAACAGCATCACCTGGACCAATATTTTTAGCCATAAGAGGCATTTTCAAGGCATCAGTTCCATTAGCACATGCAACCACATGTTTAACGCCAAGATAATCTGCCAACCGCTCTTCAAACTCTGTTACTTTTGGCCCCAAAATATACTTACCACTGGCGACCACATAGGCAATCGCAGCATTAACTTTATCTTCAATGCGCGCACGCTGCGCCCCAAGGTCGATGAATTGCATATTAACTCCATTAATCACAACAATGCAAAAATACTACTTATTATCTCCATTTATCTATGATAATTGACACTAGCAGCGGTTAAAATCCGTAAAACAGCAATAGCATCATCGCCATTCGTGCGAGGTGGTTGACGCGTTTTAATACAATGAAGGAAATGTTGCAATTCACAAGTAAGTGGCAGATTTTCACAAACATCAATGTAATTCAATTCATCAATGTTAAAGTTCCACTCCTGATTCTCCTTCCAAACTGCAAAACGGTGCAATGCCAATTTACGGTTCCATGGTTCCATATCATTAAAAACGAGTATAGCCTTTGTTCCAACAATTGTTAAACGCCTTTCACGATAAGGGCTAAGACGTGAAGTGAAAAGATGGCTTCGTATACCATTTGGAAAAGTCATATGAATATGGGCAAAATCAGAGTGCTGATTAATGACAGCAGCTCCCTCACCGTGAACTTTAGAAGGTTCACATCCTGTCAAAGCTAAAATCATTGAAAGGTCATGAGGAGAAAGATCCCATAAAGTATCGCTTTGTGTATGAAATTTTCCAAAACCTAATCGGTGAGAATAAATATAACGCACATCACCCAGTTCTCCCTTTTCAACCAATTCAGATATTTTTTCAAAAGCGGGGTGAAAGCGCAAAATATGTCCTACCATAAAAATTCGTCCGTATTCACCAGCAACCTGAACTTGATGCTCAGCATCGGCTATATTCAAGGCTATTGGTTTTTCAACCAAAACATCTTTGCCATTTTTAACAGCACGCAGAACATTTTCTGTATGAAATTGTGGAGGTAATGCTAACACTAACGCATCAATATCTTCCTGAGCAAAAAGATCTTCAGGCGCAATGGCTTCAACACCATACATGCAAGCAAAACTTGCTGCACGCTCAATATTTATATCAGAAACTGCTGCTAAAGCCCCAAGTCCTCGAAGTGTTCGTATATGATTTCCACCCCAATGACCACATCCTAAAACAGCTACACGTGGCATCATTTTTATGTTTTACCCTGCTCATCATATAAAAAATATATTTCCATTTATTCCTTATCGAGGATGAAGTAGAATGACAAGCGAAAAGCTAAAAAACGATGCTTGACATATCACTATTCTACCTCTTATATCCGCAGAAGATAAGTTTTGATGATATTTGTTCATTTTGGCGGAGTAGCTCAGTAGGTTAGAGCAGAGGAATCATAATCCTTGTGTCGGGGGTTCAAGTCCCTCCTCCGCTACCATTTTCTCTTTTAGAATGCTTTCCAAAGGATTTTACTTGTAGTTTGTCGGTGTAACTTATCAGACGGGTTTTGTATAATTTGTCACAAGGGTTTGTACTAATTTATGTTTCCCAAAGGTTTTTTTAAAGGACTCTCACAGGTCGTTTTAAGACTTCTAGCCCTATTTATTAAGAGTTCCTCAAAAAAGAACCTCCCCTTCTAATTCTGAAACGAGAGCATCTAAAATCTTTCTTTTTCGTGTGTATTGCTGTGCAGATACCGCTACTCTCTTGCCCATTTTCTCTTTTCTAGTTTCTTATAGCATCTTCTCTATTTTTTTTCTCTTTCATCATAAATGAATGAAGATTAGCACAAAGTGATGCTTACAAACAATGAAAGATATCACTATAGAATTTTTAAGTAATTTTAAATATTTCAATAAATATTACACAAAAAAATTATTAATAAAAATATTTTTATGTATAATTAGATTATAATATTAAAATTTTATAATTAATAAAAAATGAATTTAATTATAAATATTAATGTCACATTTTATATTTTAATATAAAATTATTGTTATATTTTACATAAAACTAATCTATGTCACCCTGAAAACAACCATTCATTTAATACCCTTCTTGTAAAAGGGGGAAGAATGTATGGAGCTTATAAGTTAAGGAAAATATCAATATCTAAAAAAGCTCTTTTATCCTGTACAGCTGCTGTAGCTGTCATGCTGTTTAGCACCCATTTCAACACATATGCCAAAATTCTTAAAGTCGAAAATGGAGAAGAAAAAACTGCCTCTGGAAATTCCTATGATGCAATTGAAGCAACAGGCGGTGGAAAAATCAACGGCAAAGATTTTAAAATAGTCTCTTCTGATGCTGAAAAATTCCTTACTGGGGTAACATCGAAAGATTCTGGTAGCGAAATTAAGTTAACAGGCACAACAACCATTGAAAAAGTTAAAAACGGATTTTATGCAGAAAAAGATGGTAAAATCGTTAGTGAAAATTTAACGATAAAAGGAATCGGTATAGGTATTGGTGTAGTAGTCCAAGATTCTGATAGAAAGATTGAATTAAATGGAAAAACAATCATTCAAAATGTTGATATTGGTTTTTATACATCCAATGATAGCAAAATCGTTAGCGGAAATTTAACAATAATCGGTAGTGAATCCGAAAAAACTACCACTGGTATCAAGGCTAGCAATAATAGTAAAGTTGAGTTAAATAGAAAAATAACCATTGAAAAAGTTGTAAACGGTCTTGATATCCAAAATGGAGCTACAATCAAGATGACTGATGGTTCCATTACTGCTTCTCAAATTGGTGCTCTTTTCAACGCTAGCAAGAATGATAAAAATAAGCGGGAGAACGTAACAATATCAAGTGGTAAAGATAACGCCTTTATGGATAAGGGACTAAATGCCGATAAAAGCACCGTAGCTTTGAACAACGTGGGCGTTACACAAGCAAACACAGGCATCCTTGCAAATGATAGCTCAGTAATAACGGTAACGGGAGGGTCATTTAGTGGAAAAACTGATTGGGTCTACGCTAAGCAAGACAGCACTATTGCTTTAGATGAAAAAACTACACTTACATCATCTGATGGTCATGGACTCCATGCAGATGGTCCAAAATCCCAAATTGCTAAGGACAGGAGGAGCTGTAAGCGGAAAACAAACGGCATTATTTGCAGAAAACGGTAGACGGGATTGATGCCACAAATGTTGCACTACAACGGATGACAAGGGAACCGATGCACTTGGCATGAACAGCACAATTGAATTACATGGCGATACAAAAATTAACAATACCTTCAACGGTCTCGGAGCAGCTGATGGTGGTAAAATCACAAGCGAAGATTTACCAGTAATCGATAGTGAAACAATCAATCCAGACCTCAACAAAGAACTACGCACTGGTGTATGGACAAGTGACTCTGGTAGCAAAATTACGTTAACGGGCAAAACAACCATTCAAAATGTTGATGAAGGTCTTTACGTAGACGGTGGAAGCAAAATCATTAGCGGAGATTTAACAATAATCGGTAGTGAAAGTAAAAAAACCGTTGGTGTAAACGTTGGGGAACCTGATAGTCTAATTGAACTAAAGGGTAAAACAACCATTCAAAATTTTGATGTTGGTCTCTTTGCAGGAAATAATCTTACGATTAAGATGATTAATCGTGATATTGAAGCAGCACAAAGTACTGTAGAAAATAAAATAGAAGCAAAAAAAGTTGCACTAATCGTAACATATGGGGGACATATTGATCTCACAAATGTTTCTGTAACAGCAAGGATCGCTGGCTTGCAGTTTCTAGCTTTCTCTAATTCTGATCTAGAGGTTCTAGAGGAACCACAAAAATACCAAAGTAATGAAATCAATTTGACCAATACAAAGCTTCATGCTGAAAATGGCACAGGAATTTTCGTTGGAGCTTTTATTGAAAAAAACATCGAAAATGATGCTACTCCATCAATCGGCACAGTCAATCTTAACAATTCAGAGATCCATGCCAACGTGTTATTAGGAGATGGTATTTTTGGGGACAAAAAGTTGTGGGAAGATAAAAAGAAGATAAAAAGTTGTGGAATGGTAAAGATGTTAAGGCAATCTCCAATGGTACTTTCGCATTAAATGTGGATCATTCCACTCGAGAGAGCAAAGCAAACATTGCTAAAGACAGAACAGGACGCTTTGATCTGAGCAACAACACGGTATGCACATTGAAGATCAGCACAAACGAAAAAGGTGATGATGGCAAACTGCTTGATATCGCTCAAAGAGCACGTTCTGATATTTCTGTGCTAAATCTCAACAACAGCTCCATTGTTTTTAATGGACCAATAGACGATCATTCTCATACATTGCATATCGGATCTGGAAAACCAGATACCCCAGCAGTCTACAATGCAACAGGAGATGCAAAAATTTATTTCAACACCGAATGGAGTGATGGCACTGCCATAGCTGATCAAAAAACTGATAGGCTTCTCATTGACGGTGATGTATCAGGAACCACAGCAGTTTATGTTACTGGACGCTTAGAAGAGAACAATGTGTTAAAGTAAATAACTCCATTCCTTCTAATATGCATGGTCTTTCACTCATTCACGTTTCTGGGAAAGCAAAGGAAGATTCTTTCAAACTGATAAATGGCCATACCACAAGAGATGATTTACCCTACAAGTATACAATGCGTGCCTATGGACCTGAGTCAAGCCATGGAAAAGCTAATATTGAGCAAAACTTGGTTGACGAAAAGAAGGAAAATTTCTGGGATTTCCGTTTGTAACCCGAGTTTCTTGGTTCCACTCCTGGTTTTCATACTGGTCCGGAGTCAAATGTGCATACCCCTGTACCACAAACGGCAAGCTATTTGGTTATGCCAAATGCTCTCTTCTACACGGGATTAACTGATATAGCTAAACAAAACGTGCTTTTAGCCAATATGAGAACATCAGTCTTAGGAAAGGAAGAAGAAAAACAAACCAGTTTCTTCCTCTACACTTACGGAAGCATAGGAACTTTATCCTCTAAGCGTAGTCCTCTCGAATATGGCTATGGCGCGGATATTTGTTATGCCGCTCTACAAGGCGGTGTGACATTAGTGGCAAGTGAGGGACAAAGCGCAATCACAGGTTTTGGTCTTTTAGGCACCTATAGAAAACTGTCTTTCATCCCGAAAGATAGAGTAGATGCCAGGAAGAGTACAGTGGATAATGGTTACTGACAGCTTACGGAACTATACAACATAACGATGCTCTATACGTTAATACATTTTTGTCTTATGGAATACTAAAAGACAATATCACCAATGCTATCATTGGAAATAATCACAAAATTGAAAAATGCTAAGATGTTGAGCATTTCCACCACCATTGACAAACAATTTGCAACCGAAAAGGAAGGTTTAACCTTTGAGCCTCAAGCACAACTTGCTTATCAATATTTGATGTTTGATCCTCCTTACAGATGCTGATAATTTTACCATTGATATGAATAATCCTTCCCAATGGTTGATCCGTGTTGGGGGACGTTTGACAAAAAACAGTTTTCACTGAAAATAACCATCCCATGTCTTTCTATGGAAAAGTAAACTTGATCAAAACTTTTGGTAATGATGGCAGCATCCAGATTGGCAGAAGCTTTAACCTTGATCCTATGGGATCTTTGCTTGAAGGTGGATTGGTATCACTGCACAGTTGTCTCAAAGCGTCTTGCTTCGTGGTGATGTTAGATCAACAAAAGCTTCAAAAAACTGGTCTATCAGGAGCAAGTTTTCAGGTAGAATACGCTATCAATTTTAAGAAAAAGCTGTAAAAACAAGCGTATTGCTATTTTGTACGCTTTAATAAATCTGTTTAGCTTAACGAAAAGGCAGCACAATAGGCTGAATAGGTTGCCTTTTCAATTTATAAATCCAAATGTCTTTTTCTAAAAAGTCCTCTCTTTATAACAGAAAATAACTAAAAAATTTCAATAACTGTTATTTACGACTGTAAAAATCCTTACTCTCCGCTTCTTTCAAGAAACAGAGCACAGCATTTTTAGAGAAATAAGATCAGAAAACATAAAATAGCAAAAAACCAAACACAGTAAAAATAAAACATATTCCATAGAAAATTCAATTTTTTTGAGTTATATTATTACTGCAAAATATTTATTCACATCTATAAATAGAATTATAAATAATTTTATAATTAATATTATTAAAAGTAAAATAATATATGAATTATATTTACAATATTACACATTAATGCGTATAATATAATCAAAAAATCTTTAATATTAAGATAAAAATAAAAAATGAAAGAACTCTACATTGCAGCAAAAGAAACCATTTCTTTTCTGTAAAATCTCTCATACTCTTTTTTCTCTATGCACAATAGGTTCAATACTTGCTTCAAAAAACATCTTTGTATAATTATGTTGTGCACGTAAATTGCGTAAATCATCATTGCTGAGCTCCTCAAGAATAATCCCTTTATGCATAATTCCAACACGTTCACAGATGTGCGCAACAACGGCAAGATCGTGGGATACCATCAAATAAGTAAGCTTCTTTTCTTCTCGCAACGATTTCAACAAGTTTAAAATTTCAGCCTGTACTGAAACATCCAATGCAGATGTCGGCTCATCAAGCAATAAAACTTCAGGTTCAACAATTAAAGCCCGTGCAAGAGCAATACGCTGGCGTTGTCCTCCAGATAATTCATGCGGATAACGGTAAAGAAATGAAGAATCTAAACCAACGAAATTTAAAACATCATACACCCGCTCTTTTGAATTATCCATACCATGGATTTTGAGAGATTCAGAAAGAACAGTGTAGACCATTTTTCTTGGATGAAGCGAAGCGTAAGGATCTTGAAAAACTATTTGAATCCGACGTAAGAAATCCTTATTTCTTTTTTCTCCTACTTCTTCTCCATCAAAAACGAAACATCCACTATGGTCTGAAATAAGCCCAATCAATGTATTTAGAATGGTTGATTTTCCACATCCTGATTCACCAATCAAACCATAGGCTTCACCACGTTTAATATGAAAGTTGACATTTTTAACAACCGTTACTGCCTTGTGCCTATGCCCAAAGGTTACAGATAAATTAGAAACATCAATAATATTCTCACAATTGATCATGGGGAAACTCCTTCAACACCATTAACAATCGTAGGATTATGCAGCCAATCAGGATCACGTTCAGGAACAGCCAAAACATCAACAGGATGATCAAGCCGTGGCAAACTGGCTAGCAGAGCCTTAGTATAGGGATGACAAGCACAAGACAAATTAGACGCAGGCAACTCTTCTAGTACACGACCTGCATACATAACCAAAACACGATCACAAAAATCAGCAATCATATTCAAATCATGACTAATGAAAATAAGCCCTGTTCCAGCTTTTGTTACAAGTTCATCCAATACTGATAAGACTTGGCGCCTTACTGTAATATCGAGTGCAGAAGTTGGCTCATCGGCAATAATTAAATCAGGTTTAGGAATGAGCATCATCGCAATCATCACACGCTGTCCCATGCCACCTGATACTTCATGAGGAAATAATCGCATCACATGTTCAGGATTACGAATATGAACAGATTCCAACATCGAAATTGTCCTTTCGCGTGCATCGGCTTTTGAAACACGGTAATGAATACGGTAAGCCTCTATAATCTGTTCACCAATCCGTATTAATGGATTAAGTGAATATTTTGGATCCTGTAAAATCATTGAAATTCGCTTACCCCGAATATTTCGCATCTGAGATTCATTCGCAGCCAATAAATCGATCCCATCAAAGCACATTTTTTTAGCTTTGACAGTTGCTGCTCTTGGACTCAATTTTAGTATCGCACGCCCAGTCATTGATTTTCCAGATCCAGATTCGCCAACAATTCCAATCTTTTCTGTTCCAACAGATAAGTTAACGCCACGCACAACTTCTGAAATACCACGCATTGTAGGAAAAGAAATACGTAAATCTTCTATCTCTAATAATTTTTTAGCCATTGCGTGGATCCAATATATCACGAAGCCCATCACCCAAAAGATTGAAGCCAAGACTGGTAAAAAGTATTGCACAACCCGGTATTGCCGCTAACCACCAACTTGTCATCATAAATTCACGACCTGTTGAAAGCATCGCTCCCCATTCAGGGCTTGGGAGTTGAGCCCCTAACCCCAAAAAACCAAGACCAGCAGCCGTTAAAATGATTCCAGACATAGCCAATGTTAACCGTACAACCACTGAAGGAATACACATCGGTGCAACATGAAACAAAATAATCCGCCAAGTAGATGCACCTTGCAAACGAACTGCTGAGACATAATCAGATGAACGTATAGTCAAAGTTTCAGCACGCGCTAAACGTGCTATCGGCGGCCATGCTGCAATTGAGATTGCAATGGATGCATTTTCAATACCTGGTCCTAAAGCTGCTGCAAAAGCAAGTGCTAAAATCAAACTTGGAAAAGCAAGAAAAACATCAACAACGCGCATGAGAACGGTATCAACCCACCCCCCTATATAGCCAGAGACAGTCCCAATGACCAACCCTATAGGCCCCACAATAATTGTGGTGAGAAAAACAATATAAAGAGTAATGCGCGCACCAAAAACGAGGCGACTAAAAATGTCACGCCCCAATTCATCTGTCCCAAAATAATGTAACATAGATGGTGGCTGCAATCGATGAGCAAGATCATTGCTAACAAAATCATGGGTAGCAATCCAAGGAGCAAAAATTGCACATAAGATAATAACAAAAATAATAATCAGACCAACTACAGCCGAAAGATTACGCGTAAATTTGATTGATGCGTGATAAATTCTTTGTATGTTTGCTTGCACTATCGACCGCGGAACAGATTCATTTAACCAACGAGTTAAAGAAAATGACGATTGCGATTTATTATGATTAATTGTTGTCATATTCAGCGTGTCCTTGGATCAAAGATGCGATAAAGCAAATCAGAAAATAAATTAATGGTGACAAAGAGAAACCCTACCAGCAAAGTGCATCCCACAACTGCATTCATATCACCTGCCAAAAGAGCATTGGTTAAGTAACGTCCAAAACCAGGCCAAGCAAACACTGTCTCTGTTAATACAGCACCTTCTAACAAAAAAGCATAAGAAAGCGCGACAATAGTGATAATCTGAACAACAGCGTTGCGAAAAGCATGCCCCCAAACCGTTCGCGCCCACGATAACCCCTTCACACGTGCAGTAATGATATACTCTTGATTTAATTGTTCAATCATAAACCCGCGAGTCATACGACTAATATAAGCCATAGCACCGAAAGCTAAAATTAAAGCTGGCATAATAATATGGCCAAAAACATTGCCAAAAGCCTCCCACTGCCCCTGTTTAGCAGTATCCCAAAGAAAAAATCCTGTTCGAGGTTCAAAAGAATATTCGTAAATAAAATCAAGACGTCCTGGACCACCAATCCAACCCAATTTAGCGTAAAATAGCAGTAATGCCATTAACCCAAGCCAAAAAGTCGGTGTTGAATAACTCAAAAGTGTAAAAATACGGACAAAATAATCAATAAATGAATCGCGGTACATTGCTGCAAAGACACCCAACGGAATACCAAAACTCGTGCCAATAACAATAGCAACTGTCGCAAGCTCTAACGTTGCAGGAAATACAAACATAATATCGGTTAAGACAGGACGCCCTGAGGTTAAAGCATCTCCAAAATCAAATAAAAATATATTGTGGAGATAATTCCAATACTGGACAATCAATGGTTTATCAAGACCCAACTTATAAAACATTGCGTCATAAGCTTCCTGACTGATGTTATCACCAAGAATAGCAAGAACGGGATCTAAAGGAAGAAGATGACCAATAAAAAAAGTGATGGTCACCAAACCAATTAACGTCATAAAAACTGAAATAAACAGCTTCAATCCCTTGAAAAAAAAGTCCCATCCCAACAGATTTTTTTTCTTCTGTGATACTGCTCTTTCAGATTCTGAAAATGGTAAACCCATTAAAATAATCCCCTCCATAGCCTACGAAACATAAAGCTAATATCTTTTTCATACAATTCGGGAAACCCTAATCAAGAGCTCTTACGATCTTTCTTCGTAATATACTCACTTTCATTTTTCCGTCTCATTGTAGTAAAGCCTAAAACTATTCCAAACCCATTTTTTTACTTCTGGTCCCATTCCAACGGTATAATACGTCTGAAATAAATAAACCATAGGACCGTGCTCAAGCACATAATGCTGTAAAGCACGATACTGTGCAATACGTTTATTTTGATCTTGCTCAAACAACGTATCCATCACCATTTTATTGACATTTTCATCATAATAACCAGCACGCCAAGCTAAATACGTATTGTGCTTTTTTGTAAATGTTGGATCAGGATTAAAAACATGATTTAATGAAGCGGGATGTCCATCAGGATCAGCACTCCCCCACCCCATAATAGCAGTATCATAATTTCCACTACGAACGCGACTCAACAATTGAGCTTGTGCCATCTTTTCAATTGTAAGCTCAATACCAATTTTGCGTGCATTTTCTTGAATAGACTGTGCCACAGACGACATATAGGTAAGGCTTCCAACTAAAAGATTAGCCTTAAAACCATCAGGATAACCAGCTTCACTTATTAATTGCTTTGCCTTTTCTAAATTTAACTTAAACGGCAATCCCTCTTCTTCATCCAAAGCCCCAGGAACACCCAATGGCATATAACTTGCACGTGGAATTGCAATACCCTTTAAAACAGTTTTTCCCAGGCTCTCGTAATCAATCAAATAACGAAGTGCCAATCTTACTTTTTCATTAGCAAAAATCACATTTTTGTTATTCAACGATAAATAGATAGACTGCGGTCGCAAAACACGGCTAATTTTGACTGGCCCCCCTTGTTTTTCAATATCCAAAACATCCTCTGAAGAGAGATCACGTGCTATATCCACATCACCTTTTTCCAAAAGCAGTCTCTGACTTGCCGATTCAGCTACATGTTGTACAACAATCTGCTTAATTTTAGGCATATCCCCCCAATAATGCTGTGTAGCCTGTAATACAACTTTTTCCCCTGGACTCCAGCGCTTCAATTTATAAGGACCAACGCAAGCCGAATGCGTAGCTAAATATTTATTGCCCATATCTCCATCAACACTATTGGCTTCAAGTGTTTGCCGATCAAGCAAAGCAGAAGCATAGGACTGTCCAATTACAGTCAATATAAGTTGGATAGGATAAGGCTTATCCAATTTCAGTTGTAAAGTTTTATCGTCAAGGGCCTGAATATTTGTTTCGACGTTGTTTTTAGTAAATCCATAGTTCATCAAAAATTGAGCATAGCTCAAGCCTAATTTAACAATCCTTTGCATTGACCACGCGAGATCTTGCGCTGTCGCCTTCCGTCCATCATTAAACTTTAAATCATCACGAAGATGAAAAACTATTCTTTTTCCACCATCTAAAACATCCCAAGACTGAGCCATAGCAGGACGAACTTTCGTAGGATCATTCTGATCATACTGCACTAACGCACTGCAAATATTCGTTAATAATTCACTTGTTACAACCTCAACCGATTGTGCTGGATCAAAACTGCTAATTGAATCAATATTCCACGCCATTACTAATATATCTTTAGATGATGCACTCAGTGCTAATGGTATAGAGACATTCAAACACCCAATTGTTCCGAATAAAATACAAAAGTTTTTCAATATTCCTTTTTTCCTCATTTGATTCCTTCCTTTTGCGTTTATCTCACAACAGTGGAGCACAATACACTAACTTTCCTATCTAATCTCTATAAGACAGCCCCTCAAATATCAATACCAATTGAGGTACAGTTCCCCCCGTACCACAGTGAACAAATATCACCAGAAATATTATTTTCCATGCTTACCAGCCCTGTTTCCCTATAAACTGTACCTAACTGCACTTTAATATCCCCCTCTACAATCTCACACTCCAAAATGGCTTCAAAACCACTCTTGCAGGTGGATATTTTTATGATTTACATCATGACCATAATTTACGTTATGAACATGCTCTTTATTATATTTTCAGCACTTAAATACGCATTTATTTTTCAATTGCACTATAAAAAATACGTGGTGCACTATTCCAAACCCATTTTTTGACATCAGAGGTCACAGCGACAACACCATATTTCTGAAAAATGAAAGCATAAGGTCCTTTTTGCATCAGTTCACGTTGCAAATCAGCATATATTTGTGCCCGTTTCCGCGGATCTTTTTGAAACAACGCATCCTCTACCTTTTGATTCATGCTTTTATCCAAATACCCATGTTGCCAACTCGGATAAGCTGTATTTTTAGCCTCAAACCGATTATCAGGGTTGTAAATAAGACGTGAAGCCATTGTGTGGGGATCTGCAGAATCATTATTCCATCCTATAAAAGTCGTATCAAAAGCACGTGCGTAAACTTTTGAAAATAACTGTGTGCCTGCTAAACGTTCAATTTTAAAGCGCACCCCTACTTTTTCTGCATTATTTTGGATAGTCTGAGCAATGGGCAAAGCATAAGAAGCTGTCCCCACCAAAAAATTTGCCTCAAATCCATCGGGATAACCTGCCTCCGTTAAAAGCTGCTTCGCTTTTTGAAGATCAAGCTTAAAGGGTTGTCCTTCTTTTTCATCTAAAGCTCCAAGATTCCCAAGAGGAATAAAGCTTGCACGCGGAATACCAACACCTTTGAGAAGGGTCTTCCAAAGTCCTTCATAATCAATAAGATAGCGCATCGCCAAACGCACTTTTTCATTGGCAAAAATTGGGTTTGTCATATTGAACCCCCAATACATCATGGATGGCTCCAACACTCTTTCGACTTTAATATCTGTTGTTGCTTGGAGATCTTTTAAATCCTCAGGCGTCAAATTACGTGCAACATCAATATCATGCTTTTGCAACAATAAACGTTGCGTTCCTGGCTCCGCAACATGGCGAATTAAAATCTTCTTCAATTGAGGTGCTTTCCCCCAATAATTGGAACTTGCACGCAACAAAAGTGCTTCTCCAGAACGCCAGCTACTTATCTGATAAGGACCAACACAAGCAGAATGGCTCGCCAAATACCGGTTTCCCATATCACCATCTTGTTCGTGTTTCATAATCGTCTCACGATCAAGCAAGGCAGTAGCACGACTAGCAACAATATTGTTAAGAATAAGCTCTGCTGGATAAGGCTTATCAAATTTCATCACCACCGTCTTCTCATTCGGTGCTTGAAAAGCGTCATCAACATTTTGTTCTGTGATCCCATATTCATTAAATAATGCCGCATTGGCCATCTTCAGTTTAACAACCCGTTTCATACCCCAAACAACATCATTAGCATTAGCAGGCCGACCATCATTAAACTTCAAATCATCGCGCAAATGAAAAGTAATTACCGTACTCTGATCGTCACTGAAAACATCCCAACTCTTTGCTAAAGAAGGAACTATTTTAGTAGCATCATCTGTAGCAGCACTGACCAAATTATCACAAACATTGTCAATAACTTCAGCTCCGTAAACATCATTGATTTGCGCAGGATCAAATGTACTTATTGCATCAAGATTCCAAGCCATCACCAGAGTATCGGCAGGTGTTTTGGCTGAAGTTTGTTGCACAAACATCCCCAGTGCAATAACAGCAGAAACAAAAGAAGTGCTGCCTTTTAAGATTTTTTTCTTCATATTCATAAACTTCTCTCCAAAATTGTATCGTATAAATCCCGTTATCAGATGCATTTACCCTGACGATAACAAAAACCAAAACAACATAATATAAACAGCTATTTATAAGATTATTGCTGCTCTCTGCTTTGACCCACCGTTTAATAAGCTATAAAAACACATGCCCCTTTGTTAAACTTACTTTTGACTATAAAAACAATAATTATATCTTTAATATTTTGAAACATAAAATCATTATCATATAATCACTTACAAATTGGCATATCTCTAAACCAGTATTTAAAAATCTTTTATCCCTAAAACTGAAAATTCCTTCTTGATCTTACAACCCCCTTCCCACAAACCCGAATAGAAAATTCTTTAAACTTAAACGAATGTTTGGAACGATAAAAATAGTTGAGAATATCATAGAGAAATCTGCTAATTAATTATTTCATCCTTCTTTAAAGGTTTATTAATATACCTATAAGCTTTCTAAAAAACTTATATTTTCCAAGGTATAGTGTGTAAAGTGTATATTCTCCTTTTGCACAAGTCCCTTGAAAAAATTGAGCAACGTTTAAGAGACAAAAAAACTATTTTTTTTAAAAAAAAGACTGCCATAAATTCACTTAAAGAAGAAGGATAAATTAAAGACTGCTTCGCTTTTTGAATATTAAACTTTAAAGTAGGCTTCTCTTCCTCAGCTGAGGCATCAAAAATATCTAAAAAAATCAAATAGAAATGTAAGATAGCTTTAAATACCAATTTTTTAATCCACTATAACTAATAAAAAACGCACAGCAAAACTATTGCTTTTTCCTTTAGCAAAAAGAGAACACATTACATTAAACTCCTAAGACATAACCAACAAAAAACTCTTCCCACTTTTAAATTTACAGCCACTTTGAAATCCGCTAAAATTTCGAACAATAATTCGAACAATAAATTGCATCTTAGATAAAGTACATTTTTGCCAACAGGAAACACTGCACTATTGATGCAGCAGATTAGAGTCTATTTGAGTTTACCCCCTCACAACAATTGGAATTAGTATATAAAAACTGCTTTCTCAAAGAATAACTTACCAGCTAATACAAGCAGCAATATTATTTAAAGTAAACGATCACAAAAAAAATCCTAACAAAACGTTTCATAAAAGCATTGCCGTTTTTAAATAATAAGGCACCTTATCATCACCTTGCTATAAAAATGGCTTTTTTTGCTGTTATTTAGATTCATCATAATCAACCTGCTAAAAGTTTTTATTGTTTTTTTGTCCGAAAATCAGTCGTTAAATAATATTAACTAAGGTTTTAAGAGAACCTATTCTGATCTGTCTGAATGATGTAAACATGTCTCAAACAATGTATTTAATTCTTTACTTTCATACGAAAAATTATAATTGAGTGATCCTCATAAACCACTCTCTCGAGGAATTATTTATTGATATGACCTGATCTACCGACAGAAATTGTAATGTAAAGCCCACACTTTCAAAGCACCTAAAAAATATCTTCTTTATAGCCTATAAGAACGAATAAGCTTTTAATAATCCCCTTTAACAAGAGTATATCCTCTTTTGCCCCCCTCTCTTACTTATTTGTATTTTTAAAAATAATACCAAATATCAGAGAAAGTTTTTCTAATTTATCGAAAAGAACACCCTTCAAGATGATCATTTACTATTCCGGTGGCCTGCATAAAGGCGTAACAAATAGTAGGACCAACAAATGTCCAACCCCGTTTCTTTAAGTCTTTAGACAAACGAAGAGAAGCAGGTGTTATAGGATTAGCCAACAGCGTCTGAAAATCTACATTTTTATAACGCTCCGATTGTGGTGGTTGAAAAGACCAAAAATAGTGAAATAAACTCCCCCATTCTGTTATAATCTCCTTTGCTCTCAATGCATTATTAAGCACCGATCGAATTTTCCCTTGATGACGAATAATGCCTTTATTCTGCATCAACATTTGCACCTTTACTTCATCATAATGCGTAATTTTTTCAAAATCAAAATGATCAAAGGCATTTCGAAAAGATGAGATTTTTCTTAAAATCATGATCCAAGAAAGTCCTGCCTGAAAGCCTTCAAGACAAATTTTTTCAAATAAACGGTGATCTTCAAAAACAGGTTTTCCCCATTCATTATCATGATAAGCACAATAAAGTGGATCAGTTCCTGCCCAGGAACAACGAACTTTTCCATCCACCCCCATGAGAAGTCCTTCACCGAGCATCACATTTACCATATTAAAAGAGTGTTCCTTGATCATCTTGCTTTGACTTTAACCGTTTCAAGTTTGAAGATCTATTGAGAACACCATCATGCGCTGAAACACGAATTTCACCATCAAAAAAGCGTAAATTTATTTGCCTCGTTTTAGGAAACTGCACCAACCGTTTAATGGGCTTATTCTCTTGCCCAAAAGCTAAAATAAAACCACGCTCTAAAATACTCTGATAGGACGTACTTTTTAAAAGTCTAAATGCAACCTCTATCTCAGCGCGTCGTTTTTCTACATTGCGCACAAAGGCACGATGAAGACGCGCAGTATATTCCTTTGTATTGCGTCGCGCTTTTTCAGTATTCAGCAAACGCGACGCAAGACGGACACCAACCACCTGAAAATAAGAACGTTTTTTATCGCAGCTAACATAAAGAGCACGCTGTAATCGACTTGAAATTTCATCAAAACTACGCCGTGGTAGAGCGAAGAGTTGATCGACAGTCGGAAGCCCTCGTAAAGTAGCGCGCAATTTTTGTTGATAAAAATCAAAATAACGGGCTAGTCCCTTGTGCAAACGTGCACTAAGAGACGCCACATACACTTCGAGATCAAGCTTGACAGGAACAGCCTTCTCTGCTGCTCCTGTAGGAGTTGGAGCACGCCAATCAGCAACATAATCCATCAAAGTCCAATCCGTTTCATGCCCAACAGCAGAGATAACTGGAAGGGTAGATGCATAGACAGCACGAACAACGGCTTCATCATTAAACCCCCACAAATCTTCTAAACTGCCTCCTCCCCTTGCAACAATAATAAGATCAGGTTTTGGAACAATTCCTCCGAAAGGAAGCGCATTAAAACCTTCAATAGCAGCAGCCACTTCTCGCCCACTTGTTTCTCCCTGAACACGAACAGGCCAAACCAAAATATGTAACGGAAAACGATCTGATATACGATGAATAATATCACGAATGACAGCGCCTGTTGGTGATGTTACAACACCTATAATTCGAGGCATATAGGGTAAAGGTTTCTTCTTGGCTTCGTCAAATAAACCTTCATCGGCAAGTTTTCTCTTACGATTTTCGAGAAGTGTCATCAAAGCACCAACCCCCGTCGGTTCAAGCGCTTCAATAACAATTTGATATTTTGATGAGCCCGGATAAGTTGTCAGTTTACCGACAGCAACCACTTCCATCCCTTCTTCAGGAGGAAATTTGAGCTTTTCCATGAATCCGCGCCAAATAACAGCCTCCAACCGTGCCTTATCATCTTTTAAAGCAAAGTAAGCATGACCCGAAGCATGAGCACCGCGGTAACCTGATATCTCCCCACGCACCCGCACATAACCAAACTTCTCTTCAACAACCCGCTTTAAAGCTCCTGCTATTTCAGAAACACTAAATTCTGCTACATTCGTTGTACTTATCTTTTCACCAAACAAATTCGCCATTTTTCAATTCTTTGTGCTCGTTTCCATGGATCCTTTTGAAACAACACATCATTTAACTTTTGAGTTATACTTTCATCCAAACACCCATAGCACCAACTAGTATAGGTTGTAGTTTCAGCTTCAAACCGATTCTTACAATTATAAACAAGACGTGAAGCCATTGTATAGAGATCCACAGAGTCATTATTCTCTTTTATAAAAATTGTATCAACTGCAGTTAAAATATTCAATCTTAACATCCACTTGAATACATCTAATAAGGTAGAATCTCTCTAAAAGAGAATATCTTAAATGACCTTCTATACACAACAGAGTAGTCTATTACAGATGAACTTCAACGTTTTGCAAAGTTCTTAAACATATACAAAACGTTGAATGTATCATGGTCACGCTCTTGTTGTATTTTACAACACTGAAATCTACTTATTTTTCAATGACACTATAAAAAATACGTGGTGCGCTATTCCAAACCCATTTTTTGACATCAGGGGTCATAGCTATGGTGTGATATGTCTGATAGATAAAAGCATAAGGTCCTTTCTGCATAAATTCACGCTGCAAATCAGCATACATTTGCGCCCGTTTTTGTGAATCTTTTTCAAAAAACGCATCCTGAACCTTTTGATTCATATCTTGATCCAAATAACCATGGCACCAACTGGGATAACCTGTGTTTTTAGCCTCAAACCGATTATCAGGGATGTAAATAAGGCGTGAAGCCATAGTATGAAGATCCGCAGAGTCATTATTCCATCCGAAAAAAATCGTATCAAACGCACGTGCTGAAAGTTTTGAAAACAACTGCGTCCCTACAAAACGTTCAATTTTAAAGCGCACCCCCACTTTTTTGCATTGTCTTGGAGAGACTGAGCAATGGGCAAAGCAAAAGGATAAGGAGATGCTCCTGCAAAAATACTGGCCTCAAAACCTTCCGGATAACCTGCTTCCGTTAAAAGCTGCTTCGCTTTTTGAATATCAAGTTCAAAGGGTTGTCCTTCTTTTTCATCTAAAGCTCCAAGATTCCCAAGAGGAATAAAGCTTGCACGTGGAACACCAACATCTTTGAGAAGGGTCCTACTAAGTCCTTCATAATCAATAAGATAGCGCATCGCTAAACACACTTTTTCATTAGCAAAAATTGGATTTGTCACATTGAACCCCCAATACATCATGGATGGCTCTAACACTCTTTTGACTTTAATATCTGTTGTTGCTTGGAGATCTTTTAGATCCTCAGGCGTCAAATTACGTGCAACATCAATATCATGCTTTTGCAACAATAAACGTTGCGTTCCTGGCTCCGCAACATGGCGAATTAAAATCTTCTTCAATTGAGGTGCTTTCCCCCAATAATTGGAACTTGCACGCAACAAAAGTGCTTCTCCAGAACGCCAGCTACTTAACTGATAAGGACCAACACAAGCAGAATGCCTTGCTAAATACCGGTTTCCCATATCACCATCTTGTTCATGTTTCATAATTGTCTTACGATCGAGCAAGGCAAGAGTACGACTAGTGGCAAAATGGCTAAGAAGAAGCGTTGCAGGCTAAGGTTTATCAAATTTCATCACTACCGTTTTCTCATCTGGTGCTTGAAAAGCATCATCAACATTTTGTTCGGTGATACCATATTCATTAAATGTCGCCGCAGTGGCCATCTTTAACGTCACAACCCGATTCATACTCCAAACAAGATCATTGGTATTAGCAGGCCGACCATCATTGAACTTCAAATCATCACGCAAATGAAAAGTAATTACCGTACTCTAATCGTCACTGAAAACATCCCAACTCTTTGCTAAAGAGGGAACAAATTTAGCTGCATTATCTTTAGCTGGTTCAACTAAATTATCACAAACATTGACAAAAACTTCATTACCATAAGGGGCATTGATTTGCGCAGGATCAAATGTACTTATTGCATCGAGATTCCAAGCCATCACCAGGGTATCGACTGGCGTTTTGCGGAAACTTGTTGCACAAGCATCCCCACAGTGTAATCAGAGTAGAAATAAAAGAACTGCTCCTTTTCAATATTTTTCTTTTCATGTTCATAGATTTTTCTTTTAAAGGTTAGTGTATCGATGCCCCATACAACAAGAATAAAACTAAGTTTTGGAACGCTTTCTCCTAAAGTGGCAATGCATGAAAACTTCTCATAGCAGAAGCTCTTTCCTATCCTCTTGCTTCTCCCTGAATCCCTATAAGCCAAATCAAACTATGCAATGGAAAACGATCCGCTCTACGGTGAGGATATCACGAATAACTTCACTTGTTGATGGTGTTATAATGCCTATAATTTGGGTCATATAAGGTAAAAAGCTTCTTCTTTGTTTCAATAAATAGCCCTTCATCGGCAAACTTCTTCCTGTGATTTTCTAGAAGTTTCGTCAAAATACTCCCCTGTCGCTTTAGAACCCTCAATGACAATTTGATATTTCAATGACTCCGCATAAGTCGTAAATCTACTTACAGCGATCACGCCCATTCCTTCTTTAAGAGAAAATTTCAATTTTTCCATAATTCTACCCCCCGATACCAGGCCCCAACTGCACCTTATCATCTTTTAAAAAAAGATTGCATGACCCTGAGCATTGTAATAACCTAAGCTCCATGCATATAACAAAACTTTCCTTCAATAATCCATTTTAAATGTTTCTGCCTTTTCAAAAGCATTCAATATAGAATGTCTTAAAATCATACTCTATAGACAACATATTAATTTTTTATAGATGATCTTAGATGCTCTACTACATTTGTTTCTGCTGTTTTTTAAACAAATAAATTTATCATTTTTTCAATTCACTGAGGTTGAAATAGCCAATCTTAATCCCCATACGCTTGTATCTTTATCGGAATGAATTGTCTCTCTACAATAGAATGTCTTGACATAACTCTCTATACACAACATATTATATGTTATGGAACTTTAGACGTGTTGAAAAACTTTTATCATCATACAGAACGTCGAAACCTTATAAAATTCCTCCACAAACTGCCAAAAACTTAAAAATTATCCACCAAATTAATGAAAGGAATACTATGAAAATACTTCGAAAAATGCCCACTGAACATGAACGTATTTCAGAAACCAGCACAGAGGTTACACCAGTATTCCAAGGCGGGAAGCTCGAAAGAGAAGTAAGAAAAAATAACAAAAGAAACCTGATTTCTTCTTTATAACAAGAAGATCATTCTATTATGCAATTGAAGCGCAATATACTTTAAAATACACCAAAATGAAAAAAAGGAAAAATATGTCCAATTCTTTTCATGCGTTTCTTGGAGGGACATTAGGACGTGTTGCTCTAAAGTTGCTCATCCTTTCATTTCTTGTTGGCATTGTGATGCGTTTTCTTGGTTGGACACCTCGAAATCTCGTGCAAACAATAATAGAATTTCTAAAATCTCTCTGGGAAACAGGATTTATAACTCTTACAAATCTCTTCCATATGACCATGATGGGCGCCATCATTGTCGTACCTATTTTTCTTTTTTTACGCATTTTGGGTAAAAAATAAATTTCTCAGTGTTTTGCTAATCTTTTCGAAACATCAAACGACATAGAAAGCCTGTACTAACAGCCACAATCACCGCAACAATACCATATAAGAGGCTACGTTTATGCGCTGCATGAAAGATTGTATAAGCAATATGTGCTTTAACGATTTCAAGAGTTTTTGTCGCACTATCAATAAACTGCCCATCGCGAAAAAGATAAGCACGGGCCTGATAATGCCCAACAGGCGTATTTGCCGGCAAACGAAAATGTGCTGTAAAAAGTGTGCTAGAACCAAAACGAACGCCACCCACTTCCTCATTATAAAGACTTTTGGCTTTTTGCAGTTTTATAAGTTCATCACGAAAGGTTTGTATTTTATCCTGATCTTGTTCATCTGTCTGCAGCAACAAATAGGATAACCCCAACCCCAAGCGTTTATAATCTTCAACGCTTGTAATATCATCAATCTCACGCGTTGTGACCATAGAATAAAAGAGAGGAACATTTTTAAAAATGAGGGCATCTGCGTTAATCCAAACTCCAGCACTGCGTTTTTTTTCTCGCATAACCATCGGCCGGGATTCTCCCTCCAAGCTAACAATAATATCGTAACGCCCCTGTTGAGAATATAACGGATCGATATTTTCTAAAACACCAGCAATATAAAGATCACGACCATCAAAATGTGCATCAACCGTAATTGTACTTGTTGTTACGATAATTTGAATAGTTTCATGATCAATTTTATCAATCAATGCAGCTTTCGCACCAACATGTGCCCACACAGAAAAAGAAACGACATAAAAGCAGCCTGTAATGATGCACAAAGAAAACAATCTACCCATTTTTATCTCATCATAATATCTAGGGAGAAAAGATTATCAGGGCGTATAAATAATTTAAAAGCAAGACGCATACATACAATTAACACCAAAAATGCAAGCGCCATACGCAACTGTTCAGCCTTTAACTTTCGCCCAGCCCGTGTTCCATACTGTGCACCAATACTTCCCCCAAGCATTAGCAAAAAAGCCAAAACAATATCAACTGATTGATTACTCACACTTTGCAAAATTGTGGTAAAAGAGGATACAAATGTAATCTGAAAAAGTGAAGTTCCAATCACCACACTGGTTGGGACACGCAGAAGATAAATCAGTGCTGGTATCATAAAGAATCCGCCACCAATTCCCATAATAGAAGACAACAACCCAACAATGAGACCAATCCCTAAAACTGGAATAATGCTGACATATATCATTGATGTCCGAAAACGCATTTTAAATGGTAAGCGATGGATCCAGTTATGCCTACCAGTAAGACGAACATTAACTTTTTGTACCTTGCGTTGGCGCATCATATCGCACCAACTTTCAATAATCATCAAACTCCCCACGCTCCCAAGAAGAATCACATACAGAAGCGAAATCATCAAATCTAATTGGCCCAGTTTTTTCAGAACAGAAAAAATCTGAATCCCAATGGAAGAGCCAATCCCCCCTCCAACCGCTAAAAGAAGTCCAAGTTTGATATCCAGAGTGCGTCTTCTAAAATGTGTAATCGCTCCAGTTACAGATGATGCAATCATCTGATTTGCTCCTGTTCCAACAGCAATAGCAGGAGGAATATTATAGAAAATCAGTAAAGGCGTAATGAGAAAACCACCACCAATGCCGAAAAGACCGGAAAAAAAACCAGCAACAACACCCATACCAATCAAGATCAGCATGTTGAGCGACATCTCAGCAATTGGCAAATAAATACTCACTTACAGAACCTTCAAGATAATTTAAAGTTTTTCAGATAATTCGAGAACCTCTGTCTCATAATTCTCTTTGTTTAATAATCTTTGTTACATGCTTAAAAGGACAAATTGAGATGCACCCCATGCTTTTACAAAGTTACGAATGTTCAACACACTTCTTATAACTTAAGCACACATCAAAAATTAAAAAAAAACGAACTCCTCTTAAAAAGCCATAAAACATAACGTTATCATTGCAATAAATACAATGATTAAAAGATACCGAAGAAATTTTTTAACAGAAGAACGTAAAAAAAAGAAAGTCTCCTGAGATTTTGCATTTAAAGAAAGAGAGTGATCATTCTCAATGCAATGATCAGGTTCTTGAACATCAGAGCATCTTTCTTTTGCTGCATGGTACCCCACAAACTCTTCAGCCTTTTTTGAAGAAGATTTCATAGCATCACTTGACAAAGCGCTTTTATTCTCTTGTTGTAAAATGTTTTTAACATTTTTTTGGCTTGACGTTATGCTGCTTTGTCCTGAAAAGTTTGGCACCTCTTGGAGCGACGAGCGTTCTTGATTCTTCTCACATGCCATATAAGCAAGCTTCTGCACAACAGAATTTGATGTTTTTGAATAAGACATACGCGACATACGCTGGGTTACCATTGCTTCTTCTAGGCTTTTCTTTTCGCTATGTAAACTCTGAACAAGCATTTTAATCTGCTCTAAATACTCAAAAAGCTTTTTTTCTTTTTGGCAGCGTATATAGTGCTCAACCAAAATTGCCCGACTAATATCATCCAAGTAAGATTTGAAACTCTCTTCCACAGAACTTTGTAACGTCAAAGGACGAGATGAATGCTTCCTCTGCATTTGTGCATAAACAGAGCGTAATTTTTTAGCAATGTCCGACATCGTTACTTCAGTAGGCGTATCCATCCTCTCTTTTTGTTCAACAACAAAAAAAGAAGGGTTGTCTTGCTCAACATGCTTTGTGGTATGACTCTTGCTATTCAAAAACGCTACCCCTCATAATATTGACAAATGCCACGCTTTATTAATTTTCTGCAAAGAATAGTACAAATAATTGGGAAGTGTGCTCTATTTTAGTAAATAGAGGTTTAAAAACTTTCAAAAATTTTTGTCAGAAATATTTAGAAATATTTAAAAGAGTAATATTCGAGTTTTCTGCTCTCAAAATTTGCATTGAAAAACCATTTTCCCATTTTACTTTTTTGCCATTCCATTAGATAGCTCTTGATCCATTATAAACTATACATGCAGAACTAAAAAAGATATATTCATTTTGCTATTCTGATATCATTTACCATTCTGCATCCCTTTTATTCTAAGATCTTTTAAAACTGTTTTACAAACTATAACAAACGCATTCACTGGAAATGAATGCTTATTATTTTTTTTACTTTTGATTCAAGCGAAAGTGGCAATTATGAAAACACACAAAAAACAAAAGAGAAATGCGCAACAATGCTAAAAAAATATAAGCAAACTTAAGAAAGCTTATATAATAAGAAAACCAATTATACGTGAAATTCCATTCTAAATAATTTGGTTTCTTATAGTTATTACTATAAACTTGTGATCGTGTAACCTAAAGAGGAGCATCATGAAGATAATTGTCGCTGTCAAACGTGTTGTTGATTATAACATCAAGATACGCGTCAAAGCTGATAACACAGGCGTTGATCTGTCTCATGTGAAAATGTCTATGAACCCTTTTGACGAAATCGCCGTAGAAGAAGCAGTCCGCCAAAAAGAAGCCGGCAAAATTTCAGAAGTTATTCTTGTTTCAATTGGACCACAAGCAGCACAAGAAACCTTGCGAACAGGACTTGCAATGGGAGCTGATCGCGCACTCCTTGTTGCAACTGAGGAGACCCTCGAACCTTTAGCAGTTGCTAAAGTTCTCAAGGTCATTGTTGACGAAGAAAAACCAGATATGGTCTTTCTAGGAAAACAAGCTATTGATGATGAGAGCAATCAAACCGGACAAATGTTAGCTGCCCTTCTTGGTTGGGGACAAGCGACTTTTGCTTCGCACTTAGATATAGAAAACAATCATGCGACTGTCACCCGTGAGGTAGACAATGGCACACAAACTATTCGTCTCCCCCTTCCCATAGTTATGACTGCTGATCTCCGGTTAAATGAACCACGTTATACTTCTCTTCCTAATATTATGAAAGCAAGAAAGAAGCCCATTGAACAAAAAGCACTTGCTGATCTTAGTGTAGAGACGCAAGCGCGCTTAACAATTCTTAGTGTTGAAGAGCCAAAGCCGCGTCAATGCGGTGTCAAAGTGAACAATGTAGCAGAACTGGTCAATGCACTAAAACAAACAAATCGTATTTAATATTTAACAGTCAATGGATCAAAAACAACACTGTATATAAAGGGTAAAAACTTATGGCAATTCTTTTATTAGCCGAACATAATATAGAAGAAACCGCAAAAGCACTCACCGCAGCTCGCGCAATCAGTGATGATATTGATATTTTAGTTTGTGGAACAGAAGTTCAAGCGGCTGCTGAAAAAAATGCCAAGTACGCTGGCGTCCGACAGGTTCTTGTTGCTGAAGCTGATTATTTAGCACATCACCTAGCAGAACCCATAGCAAATACGATTGTTAAATATGCAAATGATTATGATGTGATCATGGCTGCATCTACCAGCATAGGTAAAAATATAATGCCACGCGTAGCTGCTCTTCTTGATGTTATGCAAATTTCAGACATTATCGCTGTTCTTGCACCCGATACCTTCAAACGACCAATTTATGCAGGCAATGCAATTGAAACTGTACGCACCAATGATCGTCAAAAGGTTATAACAGTTCGTACAGCTTCTTTCACACCAGTCCGCTTTCAAAATAACCCTGCTCCCATTAAAACAATAACACCAGCACCCAACCCAAACCTTTCTTCTTTCATAAAAGCAGAAACCAACACAAGCGATCGTCCTGACCTTACTTCAGCCCGTGTTATTATATCAGGTGGACGTGGTCTTGGTTCACAAGAACAATTTATGGCACTCCTTCTTCCCCTCGCAAACAAGCTAAAAGCAGCTTTAGGTGCTAGCCGCGCAGCAGTTGATGCTGGCTATGCCCCTAATGATTGGCAAATAGGACAAACAGGCAAAGTCGTTGCCCCTGAACTCTATATCGCCGTTGGTATTTCCGGTGCAATTCAGCACTTAGCCGGTATAATGGATGCACAAATTATTGTAGCCATTAATAAAGATAAAGAAGCCCCCATTATGCAAATTGCTGATTATGCCCTTATAGGTGACCTTCATCAAATCATTCCAGAGCTGGAGAAAGCTTTATAAACCATGAATGCACCCCTGCATCACCAACGTGAAACTATGGAATTTGACATAGTAATTGTCGGAGCCGGTCCCGCAGGACTTTCCGCTGCAATTCGTTTAAAACAGATTAACCCGGAACTTTCTGTCACAATCGTTGAAAAAGGCACTGAAGTCGGTGCACATATTCTCTCTGGTGCAGTTGTTGACCCTATCGGCATTGATACACTCTTGCCGGAATGGAGGAATGAACACGACCATCCCTTCAAAACACCTGTTACCAGTGATCAGTTTTTTTTTCTAAAGCCAAAACACGCCACAGTATTTCCCAATGTTTTTCGCCCCAAAATTTTATCAAATGACGGATGCTATATCGTTTCACTTGGGAGTGTTTGCCGTTGGCTAAGCCAAAAAGCCGAAGCGCTCGGCGTTGAAATCTACCCTGGTTTTGCCATATCGGAAACCATCCAAAACGACAGTGGAGCCATCATTGGTGTTCTTACAGGTGATATGGGTCTTAAAAAAGATGGAACCCCTGGGAAAAATTATATCCCTGGTATAGCTTTATTGGCAAAATATACTCTGATTGCAGAAGGAGCACGTGGCTCCCTTGCAAAACAGCTGATACAGAAATTCGATCTTAGCAAAAACCGTGAACCACAAAAGTTTGGACTCGGTCTTAAAGAGCTCTGGGAAATTAAACCCCAAAAACACAAACCTGGTTTAGTTCAGCATTTCACTGGTTGGCCCTTAGACAATGATACCGGCGGTGGAGGTTTTCTTTATCATCAGGAAAACAATTTAATTTCTGTTGGTTTTGTTGTACACTTAGATTACAAAAATCCTTATCTCTCTCCCTTTGAAGAATTTCAACATTTTAAAACACATCCCAAACTCTATGAAATCTTAAAAGGTGCAAGACGCCTTTCCTATGGCGCACGTGTCATCAGCCAAGGTGGTTGGCAATCTGTACCAAAACTCACCTTTCCTGGTGGAGCGCTTATTGGCTGTTCTGCCGGTTTTGTCAATGTTCCTCGTATCAAAGGATCACACAATGCCATTTTATCTGGCATATTAGCAGCGGATAAAATCGCTATAGCTCTTGCACAAGGTCGTTCCCATGATGAAGTCAAAGAAATCGAAGAACATTGGCGGAAAGGTCCCATTGGCAAAGACCTTTATACAGTGCGTAATGCCAAACCACTCTGGGCGAGATATGGCACAAAATACGGGATTAAGCTTGCCGGCTTTGATATATGGTGGCAGCAGCTATTTGGATTTTCCTTATTTAAAACACTCTCCCATGGAAAAGCAGATTATGCATGCCTTGAACCAGTAGAAAATTTTCAACCCATCGCTTATCCAAAACCAGATGGTGTTGTAACCTTTGATCGCCTTTCCAGTGTTGCACTTTCCAATACCCACCATGAAGAAAACCAACCATGTCATTTAAGAATAGCTTCATTAGAAAAACAAAAAGACTCTGAATATGCAATTTATGGAGGACCTTCCACACGCTATTGTCCTGCCGCTGTTTACGAATGGCTAGACCATAATGATCACAAAACTTATGTTATCAACGCTTCAAATTGCATACATTGTAAAACCTGCGATATTAAAGATCCTAACCAAAATATCAATTGGACCTGTCCGCAAGGCAATGAAGGACCACTTTATCTCAATATGTAACATTATTCATTCCACTAAAAACTATCTTTCTAATATCTCATGCATTCTCATATACATCATGAAAAATCAGCTTTGCCATTTAAAAATATCCTCACTAGAACACAAAAACTCTGAATATGCAATTTATAGAGGACTTTCCACACGCTATTGTCTTGCCAGTGTCTACGGATCGCTAAAGCAAATGATCACGAACCTTATCTTATATGCACTTCAAACTGTATATATTGTAAAACCTACGACATCAAAAAAACAACCAAAGTATCAATTAAATCTGCCTGCAAAGCAATGAAGAACCACTCTATTTCGATAGGTACTCATTCTTCATTCCTCTAAAATCAGAATCCTACCCGATACATTTCATGCACAAGTTCTTTCACAATATAAAACCTATTCTATCATCCCTCTCACAATAAAGCACTCTCACTACCGCATCGCTTTTTCATCAGAAAAATAATATTCTGTGATTAAAAAATTTTTACCTATCAATAACAAAAGAATGACTAAGATATTTTGACCATCCTGGCTGGTAAAAGTGTAAACTCTTTCCCTCGTCATTATCCCTTTTTAATTCAGGCTTTACAATCTTCAAAAACATCCACAGCAATATCTTTTCAAGAGTGGGAATTGCGCAATGTCTTATGCTTTTGCTTTTTTCATTCTTTTCCTTATGAAACACAACATACCACTGCACCATTCCATTCATCTAGTTGTTTTTAAAAGACATCTCGACTCAATACAAGCCTATCTCACAGCGCTATCCATGAAAGACAGAACGCCCCCTGCGCATGACTCTCTTTTACTTTTATGAAAGTACATGCCGGCACCACCATTCTTTCTTACCAGCGCAAAATATTTCGACCTCCTCTTGCATTCAAGTCATTTCATAAGAAGTACATTTTGTCCCTTCTTAAACGATTTTTATTCATACATTCATCCCTCTTATGAAAGACAAGAAAACATTTTTTTGATTCATAATAAGAAAAATTGAAAGAAAAGAAACTTGTTGTACTCAGTGTTCTCATTCAAGCTGTAAACAATGAATGATCTTCATAAATCAAATGACTACTGTAGAAAAAACCTTAAATATCAATCTACTTTTGAACGTTTAGAGCAAATAGTTTTGCAGATTCTGTGTCGAAAGCGACCTAAATACGGGCATTAATACCTTTTCTTTAGATCAAAGAAAAAAATCGACCAAGTATTTTTAATTTGGAAACGGAGCATTCATTTTTTGCAAAGTCGTGTCAAGAGCCCTGGTTAAAGCCTTTCTTCCCCCTTGGTAAAAAAAACAATTTGACAAAAACTCATTTGTTCCCCCCTTCGTTGAAAACTCTTTCTCAAGCAGTGCAAAATCAAGAGATGCAGAACTATCAGTTGTTATAATTTTGCGCATTTCGTCCGTAAGGTTTCCAAACATCATAGCAAGGAAATCTGCCGACTGCTGTTTTTTTAACCCCTGTGTTATAAGCCATTGATGTGCTGTTTCTATAAAATTGAAATAAACCCCCATGAGTGAACCAGCAGTCATAAAAAGATTAAACTTTTCTTCCCGATCCAACACCAATGTACCACCCAAAGCATCAAATAAACTGCGTAAAAATGGATGATCAGGATAAATTGGTGTCAAATTTTTACATTCTGCCACAAAAGGAAGTGGAATAGCACGATAAACCTTGTGGTTAATCCACTCTTCAACTTGTCCCGCTTTTGCCATGGCAAGCACGGAAACGACCAGCTGTTCGGGACGAAAACGAAGAGAACGCAAAACCTCTTCTGCAATTTGGTTGGGCAAACAAAGAAAAACACAATCACTAACATCCAACAATGCTTGATTATTTTCAGCAATGAGAACTTTTTCATACTGTTGCGAAAGGCGCTCTGCACTTTGCGCATTGCGTGGTGAAACAACAATAGAAGAAACGTCAATAGTACTCATCATTAAACCATCAATCATTGAAGCACTGATTTTACCTGTTCCCAAAAAGCCAATTTTCATCTTTACTCCTCGCTCTTATAATTTTAAAGAAAGCTCAACCAGCAATTCAATACATACATTTTAGCTCACATAAACACTAATTGAAGAAGCAACACATAACACAGCAAGAATAATCAATCCCAAATAGACTTTAGGCTTATCAAAGAGAATCGCAAAAGCAGAAAGCCAACCAACGATGGCAGCCGCTAATGCGAATAAAAAACCTGGTTTATTCATAAGGACAATATGCATCGCCATTAAACCACCAATAATCAACGCTCCAAAAACAATCAACAATCCCGTTGCAAACTTTTCATAATCATCCATATTTTGCTCCTCACTGCGCACAAACTGCTGCGCATTTTTACCCTATGTGTAATATAAAAAGAAAACCTTTTTCATCTACCATAGTTAAAACGAGACAGAAACGTCTATTTATCAGATGTAAAAAATGCAGGAATATGCTGTGGCCAACGCCACGGCAAAATTGCAATCAAGTCAAAGCGTACACATAAAAGAGCATGATCTTTTTGTCGTGCTAGCCAAATATCGGCTGCTGCCTCAATGCGCCTCTCATTCATCCGAGAAACTGCAGCCATTGCTTCAGCCAATGTTGAGCGTGCTTTTACCTCAACGATTAAAACAAGGTTTCCACGCCGCGCAATTAAGTCAATTTCACCACACTTTGTCTTAAAACGAATTTCAGCAATATGAAATCCTTTGAGTCGCAACCACCAAGCAGCCCATTTTTCTGCACGAACACCTCGATAAAAAGACTTTTGTCTGCGCTCTTTTTGCATCAGCTCACGCATCCTTTAAAAAATTCAACCGTCGAAAAAGTTCTTGCTTTTTTAAGCCAGTTTTCTTTGCCGTCAAAGCAGCCGCCTCAGCTGCAGAATGCGTACGCGCCAATTCTAATAACATTTCATCAATTTCTTGATCACTCATCACTTCCAAAGAGGAAAGAGCTTCCCCAATAAGCACAACAATTTCCCCACGAATATGCGCTTGTTTCTTATAGTTTTCAAGCAAATTGCCCAAATTGGAAACATCCACTGTTTCAAACTTTTTTGTCAATTCACGGCAGATTGCAGCAGGACGGTCAGCCGAAAAAAGAGAGACCATATCCTGTAAAGTCTCGACAAGACGATGTGGCGATTCATAAAAAATCAAAGTTGCAGGAATAGCTTTTAACTGTTCCAATCGCTTTTGACGCTGTGCCTTGCGTGCACTCAAAAAACCCGCAAAGAAAAAACTATCGGTGGGAAGCCCTGTCGCAACAAGAGCAGCTAAAAGAGCTGATGCACCAGGAATCGGAACAATTTTGTGACCAACTTTGCGCGCTTCTTCGACCAGACGAAATCCAGGATCAGAAATCAGTGGTGTCCCAGCATCTGAGACAAGCGCCACGCTTTTATTTTCTGCCAAAGCTGCTAATAATTTAGGACCTGCCTTTTGTGCATTATATTCATGATAAAGAAATGGTTTTTTCTCAATACCATAGCGTTCCAATAAAATACGCGTCACGCGCGTATCCTCACAAGCTAAAATATCAACACTTGCAAGGACTTGCAAAGCACGAAGAGTAATATCTGCAAGATTTCCGATAGGCGTTGCCACAAGATAAAGTGCTGGTTCTATTACAGGTGCAGAATAAGCATGCGCACCTATAAAATATGCTTTTTCACCCATGCCCTTCTTCATAATCAAGGAACCTCTCTGCATCAGCTCTCACCAAAATCTTTATCCGCGCGTATTATCAATTTCCGCCATCCTTTTGCCACCACAAAAGGACCAAATCACTCGGAAGTTGCTCATATCACAACAAGATCGCTTACTAAAACCATCCATGCTTTTAATGCGTATCATCCCACATTTTTGATCATCATCACTTCCAGAAGAATAAACTCCGCGTGTAGTCAATCTCACACCAAACGCAAACAATTTTCAACATCCCCCCGCTTTAAAAGCCGAAGCCGCAATTTCTCTCCCTTATGCTTACCTCACTTTGCTAAGCACTAAATTTTCCAAATTATTTTGACAACCCACTCTTTTCAAACCCACCCTACTAGTGGGTACACAATATCACCCCCAATAAACATGAATTACCCGCTGGCAGCTACAACGACGACCTTCTATCATTTTAGATAAGCGTAAATCGTTCGCACCGCAACATCTCATTTTTTAACATTCTCCACCACTTTTGCAACGATATGACCAATATCCAACAGTTTCATATTGAAACTATACTTTTTTATCCCTGTTTGGATTTGAATCAAAGCCTCTGACAAATCCATTCTAGCAATAAAAATCACCTGATAGTTTTATAAAAAACATAACCACCCACTACACGATCAATTTTTTTACTGATTTTATATCTGAAAGAGCCTATTTATTTAATAATAAACATTCATATACGACAATTCCCCTACAAAGAGTTTTTTCTATTTTAAATTATTATGTTCTAAAAAATCTTAGGAAAAAATGGTAATTTAAAAAAAGTTGTTTTTTATTTGATCAACAACCGCACGGTAAAGCTTAGCATGCTCCTCATCCGGTTTAGCAACAAAGATTGGCACACCATCATCTGAAGAAGACCGTAAAGCTGCATCAAGCGGCATTTCTGCTAAGAAAGGTATGTCTCGACGCTTCGCTTCTGCACGCGTACCACCATAACCAAAAATATCGTAGCGCTTTCGCGTATCAGGAGCAATAAAATAACTCATATTTTCAATGAGCCCTAAAATAGGAACATTAACTTTTATGAACATTTCTATTGCTTTACGTGCATCCACCAAAGCAAGATCTTGTGGGGTGGAAACAACCAACACACCCGTTAGCTGCACTTGCTGCGCAAGCGTTAATTGTGCATCCCCTGTACCTGGTGGCATATCCACAACCAAAACATCAAGAGGTCCCCATAAAACATCTCTTAGCAATTGCGTCACCGCGGCCATTACCATGGGACCACGCCATACCACCGGCTGTTCCTCCTCAACCAAAAAACCCATCGACATCAATTTAAGCCCAAATTTTTCAAGCGGTTGAAGTTTTTTCACATCAAGGCGCTGTGGTTTTTGGTTAACAAGTCCTGTCAACCGTGGCAAAGACGGACCATAAATATCCGCATCCATCAAACCCGTTTTAAAACCAGAATCCTGTAAAGCTAAGGCAATATTTATTGCCATTGTAGACTTACCAACCCCCCCCTTTCCAGAAGCAACCGCAATCACATGCCGAACACCTTCTATTGGCATTTTTACCGGCAATCTATTCGCTGCTCTGCGTTTTGGCGCAGAAAAAGCTATATTACTATGCATCTGAGAAGATACCATCGTTTTTTTTTCTGCCGTAAGTGTGACAACAACAGATTCAACTCCCTCCATAGCACACACTACTTCTTCAGCAGCACGCCGCAATGATTCCCATTCTTGCACACGTCCATCAGGAACTGTAATGGAAAAAAAAACCTTTCCCTGTGCAATCAATATTTCTGAAAGAAGTCCCAATGATACAATATCATTTTCAAAATCCGGTCCTTTGAGGTTATGTAACGCGTCGCGGATAGCCTCGCTTGTTATAAGACGCATTCTCTTTCCTCTCTATAAAAATTCTAGAAAATATAGCAATAAGGACGAAAAATACTTCAATTTAATCATCTTAAACTTCCCACTTTATGAGAACTATAAAATGTCAATATCTTATACCATATCTCTTTTAAAACACTAAACAAGCCTCAAATAAAAATATCGTGTCTAAAACCTAATATAAAATCCTATTTAAACATGTTTGCAATTAACCCACTTTAAGAATCTTTCTGTAAAGAGCTTTCTAAGAACTAAAACTCAGAAAACTTCATATGTTAAAATAAATACACCTTACGATAGCATATAACAAACCACACTTTTTTCTTGATGCCTTTAACACTTTGAAAATTTACGTGTATTACAGAAGAAATAGCTGTAAATTAAGAAACCTTAAGCAATATCATTTTCTTTAAATTTTAAAGTTTTACAAAAAAATGCACCTTCACCGTAGAGCTTTTAGTATTTTTAAAAGAGACAAAAATAATCTGAGATTGACTTTTTTTATGTTTTTCCTTATGGATCAGCAATCGTATGATAGGATAAGACTGTTCATCTAGCGTATAATTGCCCATAGATTAAGAAGGGCCGCACTCCGCGGTATTTAGATAAATGAAACGTACTTACCAACCCTCTAAACTTGTTCGTAAACGCCGACATGGGTTTCGTGCACGTATGGCAACAGCTGGTGGCCGTAAAGTTATCGCTGCAAGGCGTGCACGTGGACGTAAGCGATTATCCGCTTAAGCGTTTAACTTAACTATTTAAACTTTCACAACGATTGGAAATTGTTCATCATTTCTTCGTTGTGGAGCTGTCGTTATGAACCTCCAATGCCTGCTATTGCAGGCATTTATTAAAGTTACGAAGCGTTCTTTATGAAGAAAAAACCTCCCTGCCGCATTCGCAAGAGAGCGGATTTTTTGGCTGTACGTACAGGAGAAAAGCGACGTGGTCCTTTATTTTTGCTCGAAGTTAAATCCCATGAACAAACAGCAGAAATAAAATCTCCTCGTGTTGCGCGTGTAGGCTTCACTGTTACACGTAAGAATGGTAATGCTGTCAAACGTAATCGTATTAAAAGACGTCTGCGCGAAGCAGTAAGGGTTGGTTTAACAGATAACATGGAAGCAGGAACGGATTATGTCATTGTAGCACATCCTGATGCACTCCACGCACCTTTTGCATCTTTGATCAATGAATTAAACCGACGAATAAAACCAAAAACACAACATCAGCAACGGCAACAGGGTAATACGAATGGAATATAACCGCAATTTCTTTATCGCCATTGGATTGTCTTTCATAGTGCTTATCACATGGCAATTTCTTCATGTTGCACCCAAACAAGCTGAGTTACAAAAAAAACAAATAATCGCACAGCAGTTATCAAAACAACGATCAGCACTTTCTGATTCTGCTACAAATTTTTCTGATGCTGCACCAGCACACGGATCAGCACCTATCATTGATCACAAAATAACGCCTGAAATTCGAAAAGTTGTGTTGTCCAAAACAAATCGAATTGCCATCAAAACCGGTGAACTTGAAGGCTCTATTAACCTTGTTGGTGCACAGTTTGATGATCTTCTACTCAAAAAATATCGCCTAACAGTGGATAAAAAATCACCGGAAATTGCTTTGTTAAACCCTAAAGGATTTACAACAACCTACCTTGCTGAATTTGGCTTTACAAGTTCACTATTACCAGCAGAGTCCTTGCCACAATCTGACACACAATGGCAAATAGAGGGAAACAATACAACCCTGACCCCTTCAACACCCGTTACTTTAATTTATAATAACGGACAGGGACAAATTTTCCGCCGTGTCGTTTCTGTTGATGATCACTACATGTTTACCATTAAGGATTCTATCAGCAATGAGGGGGATAAACCAATATATCTCTCCCCCTATGCGCGCGTTGCACGTGCAGCTCCACCAGAACATGAAAATGCAACCTATTTGCTTCATGAAGGCATGATAGCTATTGCAGGCGACTCACTCAAAACAGAAAAATATAAAACCTTAGCGGAACTTGATCCAAATCCAGAGAATGGTCAAAAAAGTATGACTTTCTCTAAAGTGACAGGAGGTTGGGTTGGTATTACCGATAAATATTGGGCTGTAGCAGTTATTCCCCCACAAGATAAAGAATATACAAGCCGCTTTATTTATTTTGATCGCTTGCAAACGCATTATCAGTCTGACTTACTCGGATCGGTTTTAATGATTGCCCCAAATGAGACAAAAACTATTATAAATCGTCTTTTTGCTGGTGCAAAACAAGTGGAAATCATTAACCACTATCAAAATGGCTTGAAAATTAAGAAGTTTGCTCTCTTAATCGATTGGGGTTGGTTTGATTTTATCACCAAGCCAATGTTTTCTCTCATTGACATTCTTTATAAGCAAACAGGCAATTTTGGTATCGCCATTCTTCTTGTGACAGTGCTGTTAAAAACGCTTCTCTTCCCGTTAGCAAATAAGTCCTACAAATCGATGGCGCGCATGAAGCTTATACAACCGCTGTTGCTGGAAATAAAAGAAAAATACCCAAATGATCGAACAAAACAACAACAAGCAATAATAGAACTGTATAAAACCAAAAAAATTAATCCTCTTGCAGGATGCTGGCCAATGTTGGTTCAATTTCCAATATTCTTTGCTCTTTATAAAGTTCTGTATATCACCATCGAAATGCGGCATGCAGCTTTCTTTGGGTGGGTTAAAGACTTAGCTGCGCCTGATCCAACTTCTGTTTTTAACCTATTTGGTCTCTTGCCATATACAACTCCAACGTTTCTTATGATTGGTGCATGGCCTTTAATCATGGGAGTAACGATGTTTTTACAAATGCGTATGAATCCAGCTCCTCAAGACCAAACACAAGCTATGATCTTCACATGGATGCCGGTCGTCTTTACTTTTATGCTAGCTTCCTTCCCTGTTGGTCTTGTCATCTATTGGGCATGGAACAATATCTTGTCAATGATACAGCAAGGTATCATGATGAAATGCCAAGGCGTTGAAATTGAGCTTTTCGATAATCTTAAAGCCATGTGGCGAAAGTCACCCGAAAAAGAAGTGCATAAATGACAAAAAATTCTTCTCTTTCTAGAATTTTTTTTCGCAATTGGATTTTTATTCGTGGTGTACCAGCAATACGCTTTCTTCCACCCGAAGGGCCACCGGAAATCGCTTTTGCGGGACGTTCTAATGTTGGGAAATCGTCTTTGATCAACGCACTTCTCCAACAAAAAAACTTGGCACGGACTTCAAATACACCAGGACGGACTCAAGAACTTAATTATTTTGTACCCGATGGTTTCAGTGGACAACTAGGAGATTTGCCTCCTATAGCACTGGTAGATATGCCAGGTTATGGTTTTGCCGAAGCTCCTAAAAGTTTGGTTGATGCATGGACAAATTTGATTTTTAGCTATCTACGAGGTCGCACAACACTAAAACGCGTTTATGTTTTGATTGATTCACGTCATGGAATCAAAAAGAACGATGCAGATGTTTTAGATCTCCTTGATAAAGCAGCCGTTTCTTATCAAATTGTTTTCACGAAAAGTGATAAAATAAAATCCAACAACCTTGAAAAATTATTAATAATTACAAAAACAACGCTTCTCAAACGTCCAGCAGCTTATCCTGAACTTCTTGTGACATCTTCAGAAAAAGCATTCGGTTTAGAAGAATTGCGTACTGCCATTTTGCAAACAATTGCAATATAAAACACATCCCCTCATTAAGAGTTTATTAAACATATTTATTAAACATAATTGTGAGCTTCTGCTAATAATCTTGTACTTCTCGTAAAGCATCTTTATAAAAATTCCTATACTTGAAAGAATTTTCATCAACTCTATTTGATGCCATAGATTATGTTGACACTTTTTCACTCTCCTCTATCTTCTGCCTCCCGCTTCATACGCCTCATTCTTGGAGAATACGGTGTAACCATTCAACTGATTGAAGAACATGAATGGGCCAGAAGACAGGAATTTCTCGCCCTCAATCCCGCTGGTCATGTCCCTGTTCTTCTTGATGAACACGAAGTTCCATTATCAGGAGCCATTGTTATCTACGAATATTTAGATGAAACATATGGGAGTTTACGACAAGAGAACAAATTCTTTCCGGAAAACCCTTTAGGCCGTGCTGAAGTCCGCCGTCTCAATGACTGGTTTTTAAATAAATTTGAAACTGAAGCGACGCACCATATCGTACGAGAACGAATCTATAAACGTGAAATGCCACTCGCCATTGGTGGTGGCGCCCCTAATTCACAAATTTTACGCAATGCGCGCGCTAATATTCCACCACATATGAACTATTTAAATTGGCTGTGCGCATCTCGCGACTGGTTAGTCGACTCTGAATTATCCTATGCAGATCTGGCAGCTGCAGCTTCTATTTCTGTACTTGATTTTCTAGGAGAAATTGACTGGGAACAATATCCCGCCGCCAAAGACTGGTATATGCGAATTAAATCACGGCCTTCTTTTCGCTCTCTTTTAACAGATCGCATTCGGGGAATTGTAGCGAGTCCTCATTATACAGATCTTGACTTCTAAACATCTTTCCTGAAAAATTAAAACAATCTTAACATCACAGAAAATAGACTTCTCATAAAATCTTATAAATTTTTATAAAATATTTAGGAAGGCTTTGACTTGTAAAGATAGTTTATCATTTTACAGCTTAAATTGCCTTCAAATACACCAATATTTTCTCCTTTCAACTCTATCTTATGATGAATCATAAAAGTTGTTTTCTTGCACATTATAAGCAGAATGAGCATATGGATAAAAACCGTTTAAATGGATAAACTTGAGCAATATTGGGAGCCAGAAAACAGAATGATACTACGGCTTATCATTCTACATTTTACCCAAGACATAAAAAACCTTTTGCGTAACACGCACATTGTTTACCCTATAAAGCGAAGAAAGGTATTTCTCATCATGCGCTTCTATAAACTGGCACCCCCTTTCATATAACGAAAAAAGCAAAATTTTCCTCTATAGAAAAAAGAACCGTTGGAAAGAAGAAGAGAATTTGCCTATACTACAAGAAGTAAAGTGACATAAGGAGAAAAATATGCGTCTTACAGTTGTTGGTGCCAATGGAAAAATGGGACGCGAGCTCATTACAGCTATTCAGCGGAGGAAAGACGTAGAACTTTGTGCTGCACTTGTGCGTGAAAGATCGTCGTTTGTAAACAAAGATGCCAGCACATTGATTGGTTCAGATTCTCTTGGTGTTCGCATCACTGATGATCCCGAAAGCGCTTTTTCTAATACAGAGGGTATTTTAGATTTTTCTCAACCACAAGCCAGTATTCTTTACGCCGACTATGCTGCTCAAAAAGGTCTTGTGCATATTATTGGCACAACGGGATTTAACAAAACCGACGAAGAAAAAATTGCAGATTTTGCGAAATATACAACGATTGTCAAATCTGGAAATATGAGTCTTGGAGTAAATCTCTTAGCAAACCTTGTAAAGAAAGCAGCCAAAGTATTAGAGCCTGATGATTTTGATATTGAGATTTATGAGATGCATCACGCGGACAAAGTAGATTCCCCTTCTGGAACAGCTCTTCTTCTCGGACAAGCCGCAGCCGAAGGTCGCAATATTATACTCAAAAATAACAGCATTAGCGGACGCAACGGTCATACAGGTAAGCGTAAAAAAGGCAATATTGGCTTTGCCTGTTCACGAGGTGGAACAGTTATTGGCGATCATAGTGTCACTTTTGCCGGCCCAAATGAGCGCATCGTTCTTTCACACGTAGCGCAAAAACGTTCTATTTTTGCCCATGGTGCATTAAAAGCAGCTTTATGGGCAAAGAATCATAAAAATGGTCTTTATTCAATGCTCGATGTTTTGGGATTGAACGATGAATTTTAAACAGTCAATAAAGACAGGAATTTTATAATGGGACGCACACTTATACTCATCCGTCATGGACAAAGTGAATGGAATCTCAAAAATCTTTTCACGGGTTGGAAAGATCCTGGTTTGACAGAAAAAGGTCATGCAGAAGCAATAGCAGCAGGAAAGAAACTTAAAGCAGCTGGTTTAAAATTTGACATCGCTTATACTTCTACCTTACAGCGCGCGCAAAAAACAGCACAGCACATTTTAGAACAAATGGGACAATCGAATTTGCAATTGGTCAAAAATCCAGCATTGAATGAACGTGATTATGGAGATCTCTCTGGTCTAAACAAAGATGAAGTGCGTCAACAATGGGGGCAAGAACAAGTGCAAATATGGCGCCGCTCCTACGCCACTGCTCCCCCTAATGGAGAAAGCCTACGTGATACCGGTGCACGCGTTTGGCCCTATTATATTTACCATATCCAACCACATATTCTGCGCTCTGAAACTGTTTTGGTCGCAGCACATGGCAACTCTCTTCGTGCTCTTATTATGGCACTTGAAGGTCTAAACGGCGAGGAAATTATATCTCAAGAAATAGCAACCGGCATTCCTATTATTTATACATTTAACTCTGACTCAACAATTTCATCAAAGAAAATCATCACCCCTTAAGTTTCCAAAATGACATTAGAAACAAATGGTTAAATTCAATATTTTAAACTGAAAGGATAAATTTTATAATTTTATTGACAGAAATGCTTCACAAGCTTAGATGAACTTTATAGCCCAGATGGCGGAATTGGTAGACGCGCAGGTTTCAGGTACCTGTGCCGCAAGGCGTGGAGGTTCGAGTCCTCTTTTGGGCACCATTTTTTCTTTAACATACTGAAATATATAAATTTTTCTTTAATTTGCTATTTTCAAACCACCCTTTAGACCACCTTCTATAGTTTATAGAATCTTACCTAAATTGTTCTTATTTGCTCCTTATTTTTCTTTGGAGTGAATGCCAAGATCTCTTTTTTCTCTACTTTACTGCTCTCCCTAGCTTATAGGTTGAGGCCCCCTTAAAGGACCCAATTGCGCGTCGTTGTTGTTGATACACTAAAAAGCTGTGCACATTCACGAGTTGTGGATTTATATATAGCGCCTCATTATATGAATAACCAAAAAAATCATTATATCTAAAAAATTATTTACTTTACGAAACTCGATATGCAAATCAAACAGACAATAATCTGGCAAAATAGTACAAGGAACCAATGCATAATCATCGCAATTTAATTTGAGCTTCAAGATATCAAGATCAATAAAATTTAACATAATTCTTGAGGTGTTATGGTAATTGCTTAATGATTTAGGAATTTTTAATAATTCTAATAATAAGTTCTGAACGGCGGATGGTGAAATATTATTTAGTTTTTTTGTTTAATGATAATAACTGGGTATCAACAAGTATTCCTACTTTTTCTAAATTACCAGTAGTTCTTGAGGAAAATGGTATAGCAAAATCTATACCATCTAGATTATAAAAAACTTGAATGAATCAATATAAATTAAGGTAGAGAATAAACTTGCTTTATTTAAACACGCATATTCCATAATATTATGCTAGCTCTTTTTCGTTTATACGAATAATCCAGCCAGCGCATGCAAAATCTTGATGACTGTTCTTAAGAAAAGGAACGTAGGTTTCAATATGCTTTTTTTATTTGAAAGGAGGCATGCGGGATTATCGTATATTCGTATATAATGTATTCAAGAACTGGCTTAACAGCTTGGTTATTGCATAAAGTGGAGATTTTTCTATCAATTTACTAACAGACCCACCATCTAATAAACTATGATGAAACTGTAGTTTTTAATATTTGCTTTCTAGCTCTTCATAAATACCAGCAACAAATAGTAAATTGTCAGTCATATCAAAAAAAATTTTCACTTGTCCAAATTGGATCTATGATAGATGCTTTTTTTGAGACAATTATCCTGAAAATCATAAAAGGAAGAAAATCTTAGCGAGTCAATTAAAACAATTATATTTGTAATAACTGATTTCAGCTTTTCTATATCAGTATTAAAGGGGATTAGCCAAACTTCCTTAATTGTATAGATTGGTTGACCATATTTGCGTTCTGCTGAAAATAATAGATTCTCTTGTAGATTAGCAAAAAAAAGAGTTCATAGCTAAACCACTATGTATTTATTGGAATAAACTTTAAATTCACCAAAGTTTATAAAACCCAATTTTTTATAAATGCCAATTCCCTCGTTAGATGCTTGCATACCAATAACATTGACATTTCTTTCTTTTTAAATGCTCAATAGCAATTTTGTCATTAATGTCCCAACATCTCTTTTCTGAAAATCTGGATTGTTGACAATATCATACACTCCACCAGCTCCATCTGCTTTAATACAAAAACATATCGCTACAGGATTATTGTTTATATAACCAACAGAACATATCTACATTAGGATCTTTTTTATAACAGCCACTTATTGTTTCATAAAATATTATAGCCTCCTCATCAAAAGGCTCGAATACTGACGCCATAACATTTCCATAATCTATAAAATCTTGAAGTGATCAACTTCCTTGATTTTGAAGTTATCCAGCATAAAAGTAACATGTGAGTCTATATCTTGAGCTAAAGCCGCCATTTCCACCTCTGTTTCAACATGCTCTAAGCCGATAGATAAAAGAACTTCACCGACATTATAATGAGACGAATGAGGTCCAACCCACCAAGCTAAAGGTAGTTTCTGTGTATTAAAGGAATCGATTATGGACTTTGCTTGGTCTACATGTATAGTTTCTTGTAAATTTTTAGCAGAGATAATATTGAATGTGTCTTGAAGCAAATGTTGAATTAACAGAAGATACTCTATTTGAAAAATCAACAGCCTTCATTTTAGGGCATAATTTCGGTAAAATGTACCTTTTAAAAAAGTTATTCTCTAACGATAAGTCGATTTTTGATTTGTTTAACATTTACTCTCTTTGTAATTACTCATCATTTTAAATTGATCTTTTAATACTGGGGCTGTAAAAAAATCCGTCAGCTCAAAAGTAATACCAAATTCTTTTAAATAAGCCTCTATAACCTGTAAGGCCGCAAAAGATCCACCACCCATACTAAAAAATTATCCTCGGGGAGGATATTGTTGCTCTGCAACATAAGAAACCCATGAAAGTGTTTGGACTGATATTTTTCTTTACACAAGCTTGCGCTGTGGTTACGCCGTTCGCATTGGTTGGAAAGATACCAAAAATAATATTATCCACCTCAAAACAGAAAAGAGCTAATTTAAAACAGCTGTTTTCTCCTGATTTTGCCTGAATTAGCAAAAACTCTTAAAATAGATCCTATTTGAGATGAAACATTCATTTGCGGGAAAAACGGAAATAAGCTCATTAAAAAAAGTTTTAGCAACCTTTTTCGTGAAGCATGTAATGCGGCAAATGCTAAAAAATCAGCGCATGGATTGAGAAAATTAACTGCAACACGTGCGGCTAATGCAGGGGCTATAGTTTCACAAATGAAAGCACTTTTCGGGCGGACCGAGGATAAAATGACATCTTTTTATACCAAAACAGCATACAGAAAACGACTAGCAATAGAAGCAATCAAAAATCTTCAAAAAGGTTCAGGATAAATATAAAAATAAGTTAAAAGAACCAACGGAAGCAAAATTCCCGAATTTTTATATAATGTACTGTTTTTATTGAAAATGGCGGAGAGGAAGAGATTCGAACTCTCGAGAGCCTTTTGAGCCCTACTCCCTTAGCAGGGGAGCGCCTTCGACCACTCGGCCACCTCTCCAAAAGAGTGCATAAATGGTATCAATAGAAAGTTCAAGACATTTTCGATTTTTTTCAAAAATATCTAAATTTTTTTCATTGATCCAATCAGACAAAAATAAACAAGTAAAAATTGTGCTTTTTTTGCCACATTGCCATGAATAGTATGCGAATATCCTTCAAAAAGACAATTTCACATTGGTATATCTAAAAAAGATCAGTATAGCTAAAATCGTAAATATTGCGTATCTTATACTGTAATGAGTTAGAAAAATTTTTCTAATAAGAAAAAAGGACCTTTTACGGGAGATCCATTATGAAGATTAAATTCCTCTTTTTAAGTTCTACAGCAGTTTTTTTAGCAGTTTCTGGAGTGCAAGCAGCTTCAACACTAACTGCAAAATCAGAGCCTGGAAAATATGTTCGTGTTTGTGATGCATATGGTAAAGGATATTTCTATATCCCTGGAACAGAAACATGCATACGTCTTTCAGGAAATCTTCGTGCTGATTTTCTAGGCGGTGACAACATCGATGCAACGACCAATGCCGAATTAGAGAACAAAAGAGAAACCTATGACGCAACATCACGATTAACCCTTGTTTTCCAAACTGCTTCTGAAACAGAATTAGGAACACTTCGTTCATATGCGCGAATCTACTCAGAATGGGCGAATGGTAAAGCTGCTCGAGGTGGAGAACTTTCAGCTGCTTACATTGAACTTAGTGGTTTTCGCGTAGGTCTTGATGACACTATTTTCAACAGTTGGACTGGTGGCTATGGCAATGTTATCAACTATGATAGCATAGCGCCAGCAGGAAACATACGCACCAATTTTATTTCTTACACCTTTAATGGTGATACTGGCTTCTCTGCTATTCTCGGTGCTGAATTAGGCAATGCTAGCGCTCTTACCCCTACCCCAAAGACATACTATTATGTGGATAAAGATGGTAAAATTTCTCTTGTCCCTAACGATATTCTTCCAAGTAAAGGAATCAAAAACTACACTCCCAATCTGGTTTTTGGTGTAAAATTTATGCAACAATGGGGTGGTTTTTCAACAGTTGCTGCTTATGATTCTTACTACAAAAAATGGGCAGGTAAAGTCCGTCTAGATTTCAATGCCAACGATCATTTAAACCTATGGATGATGGGTGGTTATAAAAATAACCTTGATTACTACACGATAGATGGAAACAATGCTCTATCGCGGCAAAATACAACCATCTATGCAAACTGGGGAGGAAAATGGGCTGCTTGGGCTGGTGCAACTTACAAACTCACTCCAAAAGCAAATTTAAACGCTCAGGTTTCTTATAGCACTGTAAAGACCTTTGCAACTTCTGTAAATATTGCATACACGTTGGTTCCAGGCTTCGTAATTACTCCTGAGCTGACTTATGTTTCTTGGAACGATGATAGCACTTTCAAAAACACAAGTGGGAATACAACATACACACATGCTCTGAATGGAAAAAGTGCTTTTCAAGGTAGAATCCGTCTTCAGCGCTCATTCTAATTTTCCGAGTTCTATTTTTAGAAACTGGCGGCATATGTCGTCAGTTTCTAATTTTTTAACGTCATTTATGACGATCATGGTATATTACATGATATCTATTTTTCAGTCATCTCTGATAACGAACCACTTACTTTGTAAAAGTATCTCAAGAAAATGCACAAAGTGAATGTTGATAAGGATAGTTCACAAAGTTTTCCCACATCATTCAAGTAATTTTGACTTTGATCATCAAGAAATTTGTCATCAAACTGTGCAAATATACCCTCGGAAAAAATAAAAACGCACTCGATATATCTTCAAAGAATCATAGAAATATTCTTAGTAAAATGCACAGTGATAAAATAAATAATGGAATTTTATAACTTTAGTATTTTTATAGTACATTAAAAAAACGCGCTTAAGAACAAAAGTAATGTATAATTTTTAAAGATTTTAAAATAGCACACCTCTCTTCTTCGCAATTTGCACGCCTGACTTGCTTTCTTCTTTCAATTGTTTCTGAAAGCTGTCTGCACACCACAAGCGAAAAACCATAATATGTACTTTTTTCTTCCAATGATTATGATAAGCAATTGAGCATCACGCCTCTCTTTTTCACGAAATTTTAAAGCACTACTCTTTTTACCACACTGCATACAACACGTTAATTTTACGTGTCTTTGTTTTCAGGAGAACAGGAACAATAAAAAAGTAGAACTTTAAATCGCTTCTGCAAGCTAAAGAGCTTTTTTCTGCTTTCTTCCATACACGCCTTTACATGCAATTTTCTTCTCACCATAAATGACTTTCTTGCATATAAAATACATGAACTAAGAACCAAAGAAGGCCATTAACAAAAGAGAATGCACATATGGTGATACACGTATTTTAATTAAAACATGTTAAGCATTGGACGAAAAATATTTATCTACCAACGCATAGATAATCGCTGCTGTTTCAACATCCAAAATTCCATCATAATTTTCTTGACGAAAATGAAGTTGAAATGCCCGGATCAAATTCTTATATCCAACTTCAGTGCATGCAACCGAAATATCATATCCATAACATTTTAGCTTAGCCAAAACTTCCGCTTTGGATGGAAAACTCTTACAAAATTGCTGCTGATAATGATCCTTTAGTTCATCATCATACCACGCCCCTATGCCCGCCATATAAAGCTCTTTCCACGGGAAAGCAGCCCCTGGATCACTCTTTCTTCCAATGGCAATATCACTGTGGCCAACAACATCGGTTGGCATAATATCTGGATATCTTTGAAGAATATTTAACGCGAGTTCTTTGACGGCATCAATTTGTATTGGATTATAAGGAGGAAATATAAAGCCCTCATTATTATCAGTAACTAAATTAACTGTCTCAAGCTGCAAAGCTTTACCACTCACCTCACAGCCCTCAGTCCATAAACCAATACCAGCTTGCAATTCAGCTTCATCTTTATTCTCCGGATTTAAAATACGCGCATCCTTTAAAGCTGCTTCAGTGTATGTTTTTTCTAAAGAATCAGAATGGCCACTCGCTAAATTAACGATTTCAATTCCAATAGAGGTATCATTTATATTAGTGCGTCCAGCCCATGAACTCACACCTGCATGCCATGCACGCTCGTTCTCATCAACCAGATTAAAGATGCGCATATCCTTAAATCCTGCCTCAATATACGTTTGATCTGATGGATCTGGAACAAGATAATGAGCACTCACCGCTACCCCTGTAAGCGCTGTGATCGAACTCTTAAAATCAATTGAGGTGTAATGCATTATAAGAAAACGAACACGATGATTAAAACTTTTGACAGAACGATAGCTATTGTAATCAATCTGATACATAGAAATTCTTCCTTTTTATCTCATTTATGCAAACCATTGCGCATCACAACAAGCCTTACACACAATGAACATTGAAGCTACTTTTGAAAATTTGAAAGACATTCCAATATCAAGATATAGCCACCTTTAAAATTATGTAACCAAAAACACCAAAATTATAACAAAAACTCAGAGTTCACTGCAAAGCCTCTACACACAACTAGCTTAGTGATTTTGAGAACATTAAAGCACCACAAGATCATCGATTTTCTCAAACGAATACCTCAAAAATTGTCCGTCAAACAACACATAAAAGCACAGAAAGACGGTAGATCAAATTCACACTTTGCAAGAAAAAACAGCCCTTTCTCTTACCAACTAAAACACCGGGCATCGTTCCTTCGATTGCACAACCTTACAAAAACACAAAGCCACTGAGAGGTAATTTTATGAGAACTTTGTGTCAATTTAGTGACGATCACATGAACAACGCAAATTTGTGATTAACCCTTCATTGGCATATTTTTCAACAAAACTTGCTAATTTTTCTGTATATACCCCATATAACTGAAGCTTCTCTTGTTATTTTCATCGAATCTCCCATGAGACCTCCCCCTCGTCTTTTAATCCACATGCTGGAAATTTTTACCTAAACCAAAATAAACTTCCAAGGGTAATTTTTTTCATCCCTCACAATATAATTCGTGCCACATACAACACCCATATGCGTATAGTTTTTAGCAAAAACTCTATAAATCCTTGTTATAAAAGAAGGTAATGTAAGCCTCTAATTCAAAAAATATGCTGTACAAAATCTAAACAACAATATCTGCATTTTTTCTCTAGATCCCTTAGATTAGAATATTCCTAACTGATAAAACTAAATTTAACCATCAGGATAGAGGATCATACAAATATCCCACAAGTACAAAAACAGAAGTCGAACTCTTTCAAAAGCATTTAGCCGTATTCTAATATTGGATAAAACCAATTACTTTAGTGTAAAAAATCTAAAGCATTAAAAGAAAACTGTTGTTTTAAACTATACCACCCAGTTCCTTGAAAAAACCACGGTCAGGATGAAACCGTTACGCGATAAAAAGGCAATGGCAGCGATTAGATATTGCACCGGATAAGAGCAATACACATCAAACATTGTTTTCGGAGACGACAAAAGTACTCGACAAGCTCACTGGTACGAGGCTTGACAGGTATGCGCTGTTTTTTTCTCTTCTGTGGGGCAAGCTCTCTTTTTTCTTGACCTGAGATCGCCCACACAATCCCTTTCGTTCTTGGAAGACTCTTTAGAACACAGTGAGAAAAGTATTCCCCTGTATCGCTAGACTCAATACAAGCACGCAAAAAAAATCTATCATGCTATCCCGTCTTCCTTTCAAACCTTTATAAAGAGTTATCCAAGATATTTCCTTCAATATAGTTTTCACGAATAAACGCAAAGAACGCTTACAAACGCCTATAAGAATCGGCAGGCATCAAACCAGATGTATTATTGCTGTTGTTTTACTACATGTTTAATAAAACGCTGGAACATCTTTCCAATTTCATATCTGATATGTTTTGCGTTTTATAGCGTTATTTTATCAATAAAAGGATGCAGTTTAACTGTTGCTTGTAAATAAAACCTATTCTAACACTCCTGCATGCCTAAAACAAAGATTAAAACGGTTCAGTACTTTTTCAACTGCCTTAGCTTCTATATCCTACTTAGCATGAAAATATTGCATCTATCTGTTTGGATAATTTTTGATAAAAGAACACAGTCTCATCTGAGAAAAACATGAAATTTCAAAGGTAAAAAACAAAATTCATCTTGAGCATCTTTTAAAATTCGGCTTTGCGGTTTTCAAAAACATTCACAGCAATATCTTTTAAAGAGTGAAGATTGCCGCAATACTTCCTGTTTTTATTTTTTGCGTTTTTTAATAGAACCCTTGCTTGAGAAAGATAACACGCCATTATGCTGCCCATTCACAACCTTTCTTTAAAGAGATATCTCTCTTTGCTCCCAATCCTATTCCCTAATATCACTCAAATGGTATAATAAAACAATCATTTTTATAGGATTTCTAACTCCCTAAAGAGTATCATTTGCTTCTCTCTGTTGGCAAATATCTTTTTAAAACCAACCAAGCTGCACATTCCTGTAAGACTGCGCTTAAAAGTAGCCGCGTATAGGGAAAAGTTATACGGTCATCATCATAGCCTTTCATCCGTACAGTCATTGTGGCATGTCCAAGACTTTCTTTCTGCTTTTCTAATGTCTCCAAAGAAGGTGCTAAACTAACCTCGGCTTCAAGTTGTGAAACATCCTCTGTGCCTTTTTCTATTGCTTGAAAATATTTTAAAAGGTGTGGATCATCAGCAGACCAATAAACCTCAAGGTGCATTGCTAATTGTTTACAAGCAGTGGTAATTTCTGCACCAACCAAGTATGGACAAAAATAATTTTCAAGTTCTTCAATCAAATGCTGTGCCAAAGACGTTGATGATTGACCAACCAGTTGCACAAGAACATAAGGGCTTTTCCATAAAAAGTGTCGTTCGAATGGTTCATTGGCGAAATGATCATCAACCCAATGAGCAATAGTACTTTCATCGATTCCAATCAAAGTCCACGCATATTGCGTGCGCGATACAGAAGAAAACTTTTTCTCACCATGCTCTAAATAATCTTCTAAAAGCGCAAGAGCTTGCGTAGGCGGACCCAGGCAAAACAACAAGGGAACTCCCACAACAGGAGAGATAAAAACCAGGTGCTGTGCCCGTGAAATTATCGAGCACTTTTGCTGTTTCAGGAAACAACGCCTGACGTGCATTGCTTTTATCAGGCACAATATCTAATCGCTGCCATTGACCTTTTATCGTTTGCCAAACAGCTTCATGGTGAATCAACGGTTTTTGCAATTGCATCTCACGTGTTTTATCATCATATGTCGGACCCAATCCCCCACTGATAACGATAAGATCTTCTTGCCCAAGACAAGCAGTCACTGTCTCACTAATTTTCTGTAATTGATCAGCGCAAACAAAATGACGTGTGACTTGGATATTTCTTTTTGCTAAGCTTTGACTTAAGCCTTGTAAATTCGTATTTAAATATTGTCCTGAAAGAAGTTCATCACCAACCGTAATAATCGCGGCACGACAAACAGAGATAGGGTTTGCGAGAGAATTGAGAACGGCTTCAGCCATTTGACGTGTAGAGGCTCCGCCCCCTAAATCATAGGTAACGGTTTTTTCAGTGCGAATAACATGATCAACACTCTCAGACAATTGTTGCGCTGCATCTTTAAAACCTAAATGGTCTAAGAGAAAAGCTGTACTATAAAGCATAGCAGAAGGATTGGCTTTATTCTGTCCAGCAATGCGCGGTGCACTGCCATGAATAGGTTCAAAATAAGCAATTTTGCTTCCAACGTTCGCGTTCGCACTAGCCGCAAGGCCCAATCTGCCCATTACTCCAGCAGCAAGATCAGCGAGAATATCGCCAAATATATTTTCAGCAACAATTACACCAAACTGCTCTGGCTTCGTTGCGATCCACAAAGCAACTGCATCAATATTATGAATATCTGCTTCAATTTCTGGATAATTTTAAGTAATGGTCTCAAAGATGTCTTGGCAAATTGGCCACTCTCCCGCATAATATTTGGCTTGTCAGCAAAAGTAACCGCTTGAAACTGTGTCTGCGTGCATAAGAAAAAGCATATTCAAACAACCGCTCTAAACAAGATAACTCTAGTCTTTTGTTTTTTCATCTTAAAAAAACAAAAGATATTATCGACAAACATTCTATAAGCTAGTCTTTAAGGAGTAACAATGATATTTCTTATAAGAAAAACATGACCATTTTTAAAACTGCACAAAGTACTTCAATCCCTCACATTTCTTTAAATTTTCTCCTACAGTCGAACAAGAAGACATTTATAAAATGACCGATAACCTATTTTAGTGAAGAAAAAAAACTTCATGACAAATTGTAAACAAGATAAGCATTACATACCATCGCATAAAACAGCCTTGTAGTACAAATCCCTTCTCCTTACTTATTTTCCATAGACCATTTATCTTTTCCAAAATTCATATTCTCAGTAAACTGAATCTAGACTAAAGTTCCATAAAAAGATTTTCCACTATGATAATCTCGATAGGTAATGCTAGCATGACAATCAGCGCCTATTTTCGGTGTTTTTTGTCTATTTTTGACGCAAATCGGTCTATTTTGGAACATAATGAGTAAAGAGGCATTGTATCTCCAGCATTCTAGCATCATTCAAGGAGATAAAAACATGGAAACCCGCATTCCTGAAGACACACCATTCGATACCCATTTTCTAGGTGAAACATCCCTAGAGACAGAATACCCCTTTTTCCACCCCCCTATTTCATGGTCCGCAATCTTTGCTGGACTAGTGACAGCTCTCGCCATCTCGATCTGCTTGTCTTTTCTGGTTGCAGCGTTAGGCTTAAACCAAATGGATCTCACCTCTTCAATTCCTCTTAAAGGTTCTTTCCTCTCTTTTGGAATTGGCTCTCTTATCGTTACACTTATCAGCCTTGCATTAGGAGGTTTTGTTGCCGGACGTTTTGCAGAATCATCAGGAATCCTTCATGGCTTTTTAACCTGGGCTCTGCTAACACTTCTTATGACCATCCAAGCCATCTACTTAATTTCAAGTGCAACAAGCTTGGGCACTAAAGTTGCTGTAGAAAACACTTCCATGATTCAACAAGGCGTGTACAACCTTAAAGCAAATCTCGGCCCTCTTCTTTCAAAACTAAATGGCGAAAGCTTTGAAAAGTTTTTGCATGAGAAAAAAGATCATGGTGTCGACTTTGATAAATTGCGGAATGAATTACACACACTTCTCAATAAAAGTGAGATTCCTGCTCTTAATCCTGACCGCTTAAAACAATCTTATCAGGCAGCTCTCAAAGATATTGGATCCACGGTAACAGCTTTTAAGAATGATCCTTCTCAATATCGCACATATCTGAAAGATCTCAGTGACCGTCTTTCTAATCATGCACAAGCAATTACGACAAAGTTTGATAAAAGCGACATCATAAACGCCCTTATGAACAATGGCATGACACGTGCAGATGCACAAACAACTGCCAACAATGCGCTTTATCTCTACCAAACAGCAGAAGTAAAAACTCAAAAAGCCATCAAAGCTCTTGAAGAACAGACTGAAACACTCTCTAAAAAGCTTGATGACACCATAAAAGATATGCGCCATACTGCCGATAAAGCTGTTACAAAAGCATCACATATGGGATGGTGGGGTTTTTTAGGGAGCCTGCTTGGCGCCATTATTTGCAGTGTTTTTGGCTATTATGGTTACAGAAGCCGTAAGGACTCTTTTAAGCTTTAAAATTTTTAACGCAAAAAACATGAAAATGATAAAAAGCTGTACACTCTGTGCAGCTTTTTTTACAAGTTTTTTTGAAACCCATTTTATCCTGCTTTGTGCTATTATTTTCAGTGTTTTTGCTCTTATAGTTATGGAATGGCAACTTATAGAAAAGCCAAACGACACACAATCATTTCACAAAACACCCTCATGAAGGTTAATCTCCCTTACTATTTTCTTACTCACTTCTCCTTGTAACCCGCAAATAAATAAAACAAAACCATCTCGTAAGCATTGAGAGAACACCTTACCTATCTACCCCGACAATACCGATACAAAGTCTCTTGCAATTCAAAATTAAAAGCAAAATAAACGAATGATGAGGGCATATTGCGCCCATCTCTCCCCTGAAAATCAATAATCCTTGAAGAGAAAAATCTATAATGATAAAAATAGAAAGGAAGAGGTTCTCATCTCCCACATTATGGATCATCCAACCCATTTCTTTTAACAAGCACACATAGGGCTTTACACCGTCTACCGTGCATTCTCAAAGAAACTAACAGAAAAATCACACGTATTCTGTTGTTATCATAGCAAAAGTTAATGGCATTCTCAAAGCTTTCTAGGAATCTTCTCAAGAAAACCAATCCTATATCCTCTCAAGAGAGCAAGCGATATTTTCAATCAACATTGTATTTGGATAAAAATAAAATCCATGCTAAAGTACAGTGGATGCTGATCTTTTTATTTTGATTATCATTAATTTTTATCAACTATAAGGGGGGGAGATATATGAGTATTTCACTTAATAATGTAGAGAATGTTATTGAATTGGCTGCTGATGAAGTTGTGCCAATTTTAGCTGCCACTAAATATGCTCAACGCGAAATCATACAAGTTTGTAAAATAACCATGATGGATGGTATGGATGCTTCACATGAAGCTCAATAATGTGTGATTGATGAAAATCTGCTTATAAATCCCAATTTAAAAAAGTTAAGCGTGTTTAATTGGCATGTTTGAGTTATCTTCTGAAGATTTTTCTCAAAAAATTTGGGCTAAGCAAACAGCTGAGTTATCAATTTCAAGCATCCCTTTCCATGAAAGGGATGTTTTGTATGCTCTAAGACAAGACATTCTACACCCTTGTAAACCTCTTAGCTCTTAATCCTAAATCCAAAGTAATAACAGTGATTAATAGGGTACGCACGCCACATCCTCTTGCAAACTTTCTTGTTTTGGATACGGATAAAACTATAGAAGGCTATACTGCCCGCGTTAACCAATATGCTGAAGGAAAAAAATAGGCGGTCAATGTATTATGGGTTATATGTCGCGACTCCTGTTTTGTGGGATGTGGCAAAATAGTTGGCAGATCAATTAGCATATTCTTCAGTTTTTAGGTCCGGTGGACGTGTGGATATTGACTACTTTATCGGTCGATATTTTTCTATTCATGTTGGGGCCCATGTGGATCACGCGCATAATTTTGGCTTTACCCTCCCAGATGATAAAACAATGTTTGCATGGCCTAGCACACGAAAAAACCTCCAAGGGCTAATAAAATATCCTGAAGATGAGAAACATAAATCCACAGCAATTGCGCTGCAAAACTGTACAGATCATGTTGCCTATTTTCCCTATGACGCCTTCCATGTTGCCGAAACGGGAAAAAATGTTGCCGCAAATGTCAATATTGCTTTTTGGGAAACGGCAAACGATGCGCAACATCATAGAGAATATGTCACACATTTGCTCCATCTTGATGATCAAACACGACATGACGTATGTGCATCAGGAAGAGAAAATTTAAACCCTGATAATGCTTTTCAACTCTCCGCGCTAAACACCGCAATTGCAAACGGCACCTTAAAACGCTATATGTTTGTTTCTCAATTAATTTATGATACAAGTTCACGTTTATGCGTTGGTCACCCTCTTGTTAACATCTCTGAAATTGAGAGTGAAATCACTCTTTGCGCAACCGCTCCCTTCAATGGGTCCCTTGCTTAAAACAAAAGAACTGCTCATCGCAGCAAACGGGCATTGCACCAGTTTTGAATATAATAATCATTTACACAGCTTCCTGTCTCAACTTTCATCGGGAGAAAAAATAGACATAGCGAAATTAAATGATAAACTACATGATCCAGCACAGGAGGAAATTTTAAAAACTGTAAAAGCTTTAGCATCTTGGGGAACGCTGTGACAAAGAAAAAATCCATTATTCTCACCCAAATGAGACTTTTCTTTGTTTTGGCTCTTAGCAGCTTTGCCGATGAAACAGCGCAAGTTACATTTGCTCTACACTTATTAGCAGGGAGCACAGCATCTATTTCAATGCTCCTTTTTGCAGGGCCTTATCGGCGTAATTTGTGCCGGACCAATTGCATCGCGCCTTTTGCATCGCTTAAGCACTGCTCGAACAGTCCCTGTTGTTTTATTGTTTGAAACGATATTGATAGCCACAGCTTCAATCGTCAACCAATTCTGGTCCTATATTGCCATTTCTTTCGCACTAGGCTGTGCTGGATCAATCTTTTGGTCTGCAATCCTCGTTGCCGTCCCCGAATTTGCAAAGACTGATCAGCAATTAGACCGTATAAACCCTAGTATCCAAACAGTCCGTAATCTTGGTTACATCGTCGGTCCCCTCTTAAGAGGCATTTTGTATGGTTTGTCAAACGGGCAAAAAGGATTGCTTGTGCTTTCAATTGTAGTTCTCTGTGAAAACTGCATCACCACCTTTTGTTTTAAAAGTTTAAAAACGCCTTCAGAACCGACAAACACAGCCCAGCAAAGCAAAAAAAGGGCTAGATTTAACGGGTCTCTTGCGTAAATGTTGTCTATGCTCTTGCTCCCCTCATTATCACGATCATCCTTACCTCTGCTTTCAACGTCTTATCGATTGTTCGTATCCGCACCGATCTTAACTTAAGTGCTGAAATCTATGAGGTGATTGCAAGCCTGATAAGTCTAAGCAATGCTGCTGGAGCAGCATTAGCTGCAATAACCATTGGTTTTGCAATTTTCTGCTTTTCCCTCACGCACATTGTATGGCTCATGTCTTTTACGGAAGAAGTCTTTGCGAGCCATACCAGCATTCTCAGAGGCTATCTCTAAGTGCGTTCACGTGCTTCTCCATTTTGTTCTGCTTTCAT
>NZ_JACHIM010000002.1:0-118445 GCF_014203215.1 Bartonella callosciuri
AAGGAAGCAGTGAATGGAGGTCAGTTGCATGATTACACTGAGCAGCAGATGAAAGTTGTTCTTGATGATGCGAAGAAATATACGGATGAACGTATAAAGGATATTACGATTGGTGCCATTGATGATGCTGTTTCCCGTGCTAAGGACTACACGGATATGAAGTTTGAAGCATTAAATTATAACATTGAGGGAGCACGCAAAGAAGCAAGACAAGGGGCAGCTATTGGCTTGGCTGTGTCTAACTTGCGTTATTTTGATACACCAGGAGCTTTGAGTGTTGCCTTTGGTAGCGGCTTATGGCGTAGCCAATCGGCCTTTGCTTTTGGTACTGGTTATACATCTGAAGATGGAAAAATTCGTTCTAACCTGTCTGTAACGAGTGCCGGAGGCCATTGGGGTATAGGTGGAGGAATTACTCTGAAGCTGAGATAATTATGCAAAAAACTGATATGATAATAAAAAAGAAAGATATTTTATTATGTATTATGTTCGTCCTTGCCTTAATCGGCAGGGGCGAAAGTTTTGCCAACGATAACGATAATATTTATACGTTGCATCCACCACATTTATCTATTCCTAAGGGAAAACCTGGTGAAACACGTCGAATTATTACGCAATTTTATAATTGGACTTTGATTTGCGATGAAAAACAAGAACAAAAGCTTAAACAAGGTGTATGTAATGTGACGCAAACCGTTCATGATCAGGAGGATAATACTATTTTTAGTTGGTCTCTTGTTTCTACAAAAAGTAGTCAAGCGGTAATGCTCCTTCGAACATTGTCAAATGCTGATACAAATGTTCCTATTCAAATGTTTTTAGAAGGTGTTAAAAAGCCTGTCCTCATTCATTATACACAATGTAATGAAGAGATTTGTTTAGCACAGTTGCCTATAGGACCAAGTTTTAGTAAACAAATAGAGCAAAAGAAAAAAGTACGCATTTCCTATAAGGTTAAAGACGGAAAGACATTTTCTTTTATTTTGCCATTTGAAGGGTTGAGTGAAGCAATTTATTCTTTACAGCGCTAGATTATTTAGAGTGTTTTTAACAAAGTTATTATTCTTGTAACTCATTGCGCTGTCTTTTCAGATCTAAGTATAAAAAATGCAACAAGGAAGCAATTTCCTCCTTTGTAATCTAAAGCAAATTATTCAAAATGAAGCATATTGTACAAGTGTAAATCACAATAAGATATTTTAGAAAGTTAAGTGAGAGCTTTTCGACAGGGCTTATAAGGTTAAACACATTAAGATTAACAGTTAAAGTCACTGAGAGCAATCAGCTTTAAAATTATAATAAATAAAACTATATGCTTCTATGGAAAAGTAATAAATCTATTTTTGCAAAATTTTTTACGGATTTTGAGAGTGATATTTTTTGATATCAATAACGCCTAATTGAAGTCCTGCAGCAGTTTTAATGGTGATGGCATAAAAGCCAGTCATTTTGCAAAGTGCAATTACTATGTTATTGTCATACGAATACAAGGAAAATGAGGGTTCAAAAAACTTCTCTAGGAATATAAATTTATTTTTTTACAAGAGTTTTTTTTCAAAGATATCCCCCATGTGAATGCTACAATGAGCGGCTAGCAAGTCATGATAGGTGTAAATGTAAACGATTGATTTGTAGTTTTCGGTCCATAAAGAGAGGGACAATTTTCTAAAAACAATAAAAAATTATTCAGAAACCTGAATGATGCTAGTATCAAAAATCATGATGATAGAAAAATAGCTAAGGTTTTCTTGATATTTGTAATTTAATATCGCATTGTGATTTTAGCTTTAGTAATGGGTAGGGGGACTCTCTCATCTTTGTTTATTTTTGGGAAAACGCTTAAGGAATAAGGAAAAATGACTCCGTTAGATTATGGTTCAAAAGAGTCAAAGCAAGGAAGAGCGTATAATAATAGAACAGAGAAATTATGTGGTCACCGTAGGTGCAATCAAAACAATCATTCTGTATTGTTGCAGACAGAGCCCGCCTCTATTTCTTTTGATGTAAAGAAACGGCAGCGAAAAAGGCATTATAAACAGAAGCAGGTTTTTGTTCAATCGGAGATGGCTTTTGAATTTCATGGTCGAGCAGTTGTAGGTGTCGAAAAAACAAAAATTCCTAAACTGTCTTTTTTTTCGCGGTTCTCTCAATTAAAATCTGCGCTTCTTTATGCGGCACTTGATTTGGGAACGAGTAATTGTCGTCTTCTTATCGCATCTCCGAGCAAACCAGGGTATTTTCGCGTTGTTGATGCTTTTTCACGTATTGTACGATTGGGGGAAAGTTTAGTAAATAATAGCCTTCTTAATACACCAGCTATGGATCGTGCGATTGAGGCGTTAAAGATTTGTTGTCTAAAATTAAAACAAAGACATATTAGACGTTATTGCTTGGTTGCAACAGAAGCTTGACGTTCTGCCAAAAATGGTCGACATTTTATTCAACGTGTTTTGGTTGGGACGGGATTTGAATTGGAAATTGTTGATCGAGAAACAGAAGCGCGCTTTGCTGTTTCAGGATGTGGTACGCTGGTTGAGCCAACTACTGATGCAATTGTACTTTTTGATATTGGAGGAGGGTCGTCGGAAATTGTTCTTCTTGATGTTTCAAAAAAGCGTTCTTTACCTTTAACTGAACAGATTACGGCTTGGACTTCTCTCCCTGTTGGTGTTGTCACGCTTGCTGAGCGCTTTGGGGAAGACGATATTAGTGTAGAAGACTTTGAAAAAATGAAAAGCTATGTACGGAGTTTTTTAAATAATTTTTCAAGTCGTCATAAGTTGGGGGCTCTAGCTCAGGGCTCAAAGTTTTATCTTTTGGGAACTTCTGGAACGATTACAACTTTAGCGGGAATGCGCCTTAATTTAGAGCGTTATAATCGAAGGCAAATTGGATGGTATCTGGATGAGTGATGCAGACATTACTCTTGTGAAGAAACGCTTATTGTCATAGGACATAAAAAAACGGGTAAATAATCCTTGCATTGGGCGAGAGAGAGCAGATTTAATTTTAGCCGGTTATGCAATTTTAGACGTTATTCGGGAAGCTTGGCCCAGTCAACGATTAAGAGTTGCTGATCGTGGGTTGAGAGAAGAAATTTTTGATAGAGTTGATGTTACGTGACGGTGTATGGTGTCGTCATAGAAAAGGAAAAAACTTTAAAGGCTAAATAGTTATTAGAATACGGAGACAGTGAATAACGATGAAAAAAACGATAAAAACACCGACTGGCGGCTATGGTGGTTCAGGATCGCATGAATTATATCAGCGTGTAAAGAAGAAAGCAGGAACCATTAAAGCGTCGTCACGGCGATGGTTAGAGAGGCATCTGAATGATCCCTATGTTCATCAGTCGAAAGTAGATGGTTATCGTTCGCGTGCAGCTTATAAATTAATCGAAATGAATGAGCGCTATAAATTTCTTAAAAAAGGCCAAAAGGTTATTGATTTAGGAGCAGCGCCGGGAGGATGGTGTCAGGTCGCTGTACGTGTAGTCGGGTTAAGTGATCAAAAACCTAGTGTGGTTGGTATTGATTATTTGCACGTTAATCCATTACCTGGAGTTGTGATATTAGAAATGGATTTTTTGCAAGCAGATGCACCGCAAAAATTGATTGATGCTTTAGGAACGAAGCCGGATGTTGTTCTTTCCGATATGGCTGCACCAACAACGGGGCATCGTCAGACGGATCATTTAAGGACGGTCCATTTATGTGAAGTTGCTGCTGATTTTGCCCTTTCAGTTCTCAAGCCTGGAGGGCATTTTTTAGCAAAGGCCTTTCAAGGTGGGGCAGAAAACACTCTTCTCACGACATTGAAACAGAATTTTAAAACAATCCATCATGTTAAACCACCTGCAAGTCGATCAGAATCCGTAGAGCTTTATCTTCTTGCACTCAAATTTAAGGGAAAAACAGAAGTGCAACCATAGCTTCTTCTTTAGTCTACTTAACATATTGAATGTATGGATATTTTCAAACAGGCGTCAAAGATATTTTTTGTTTTTCTCTTGTCATGATGAAAAACTAGTAAAATTGATGTATTACCTATAGAGGTAGAGGGATTGATTCCTCAGTGAGTATTTTTAATGAAATTTCTTGATCAAGCTAAAGTTTATATTCGTTCTGGTAGTGGAGGAGCTGGGGCCGTATCATTTCGTCGTGAAAAGTTCATCGAATTTGGAGGTCCTGATGGTGGTGATGGGGGACGTGGCGGTGATGTTTGGGCGCTTGTTGTTGAGGGGCTTAACACGCTAATTGATTATCGCTACCAGCAGCATTTTAGAGCAAAAACGGGAGGGCACGGTAGAGGGCGTAATATGACGGGTGAAAAGGGTGATGATATCATTCTTAAAGTCCCGGTTGGGACACAAATTTTTGAAGAAGATAATAAAACGTTAATCTGTGATTTAACAGAAGTTGGACAGCGTTACCGTCTTGCAAAAGGAGGGAACGGTGGCTTTGGGAATCTTCATTTTACAACATCTACGAATCGGGCACCTCGCCGTGCGAATCCTGGCTTGGCTGGAGAAGAGCGCACCCTATGGCTGCGTTTGAAGTTAATTGCTGATGGTGGACTTATTGGTTTGCCAAATGCTGGGAAGTCAACTTTCTTAGCTTCTGTGACGGCGGCAAAACCCAAAATTGCGGATTATCCTTTTACCACCCTACATCCTCATCTTGGTGTTGCACGCATTGATGCTCGTGAGTTTGTTTTGGCTGATATTCCTGGTTTGATTGAGGGTGCGCATGAAGGCGTGGGGATTGGAGATCGTTTTTTAGGGCATGTAGAGCGTTGTCGTGTTTTACTTCATTTGATTTCTGCTCAAGAAGGAGATGTAGCAAAAGCATATCAGGTTGTGCGTAATGAGCTAAAGGCATACGGAAACAACCTTAGTAATAAGACTGAAATTGTCGCTTTAAGTCAGATAGATACTCTCACTATTGAAGAGCGTAAAGCCAAACAAGAGGTTTTGCAAAGAATAACGGGTAAATCTGTTATGATGTTTTCTGCGGTTAGTCGTGAAGGTTTAGAAAATGTGCTCCGTGCTGTTGCACATATTATCGAAATGGCACGGGAAGAAGATGACGATAGAAAATAGCAGGATTGATTAAGATGGCAGTTGGATTACAAAAACTTGCACATTATAAACGGATTGTGATCAAAGTTGGATCTGCGCTTTTGGTTGATCCTCAGACAGGTTTACGCGCTGAATGGCTTAAAAGTTTAATAAGTGATGTTGCTAAGCTGCGTCAAAGAGGTGTTGAGATTTTATTAGTGTCTTCAGGTGCTATCGCTTTAGGGAGAACATTGCTACAGCTTCCTAAGGGGGCTTTAAAATTAGAAGAAAGTCAGGCATGTGCTGCTTTAGGGCAAATTGAATTAGCCAAAACATATGGTGATGCGCTTGCGCAGTATGGATTAAAAACAGGGCAAATTTTGCTCACTCTCTTTGATACGGAAGAGCGTCGACGTTATCTCAATGCACGTGCCACAATTAATGTACTTTTGCGTTTTGGAGCGGTACCGGTTATTAATGAAAATGATACTGTGGCAACAAGTGAAATTCGCTATGGTGATAATGATCGTTTAGCCGCGCGTGTGGCAACGATGATGGGTTCAGATCTTTTAATCCTTTTATCAGATGTTGATGGCCTTTATACGAAGTCTCCCCATCGTGATCTAACAGCTGAATTTATTCCCTTTATTGCATCAATTACAAGTGATATCGAAAAGATGGCAGATGTGGCTGCCTCAGAGCTTTCCCGTGGAGGCATGAAGACCAAGCTTGATGCCGGAAAAATAGCAAATTCCGCTGGAACGGCGATGGTTATTACTTCTGGTAAGCGTATGAATCCTCTTGCGGCGATTGATAAGGGAGAACGTGGAAGCTTTTTTGCTGCCAGTGAAAAACCTGTTAATGCTTGGAAAACTTGGATTTCTGGTCATTTAGATCCATCTGGTATTTTGACGATTGATCAGGGAGCAGTTAAAGCTCTTGAATCTGGAAAATCTTTATTAGCTGCAGGGGTTGTCGCAGTTGAGGGAAAGTTCCATCGTGGAGATACGGTTGCAATTGTTGATGCAAATGGGGTTGAGATTGCTCGTGGACTTGTGAATTATAGCAAAGATGAAGCCGTGCGCATTATGGGGTATAAAAGTGAAGAAGTTGAATCTATCCTTGGGTATGAAGCGCGCTCTGCTATAGTGCATCGTAATGATATGGTTTTACGTTGCTTGACCGATTCTGCTTAAAAAAGTTATTTTTACCTTGTTTATTGTTTTAACAGAGTGGATGATTGTATGGCTTTAAAAGAACAGATGAAAGAGATGGGGCAAAAAGCGCGCCGTGCTGCCGCAATACTGTCTGTTATGTCTTCTGAACAAAAAAACAAAGCATTAGAAATGATAGCTTTGAGTCTAGAAGCTCAGTCAGATGAAATTTTACGAGCTAATCATCAGGATTTAGAGAACGCTGTGCATAATAATTTGAAGGTAGCGATGGTTGATCGGCTTAAGTTAGATGAATTGCGTTTGCGGACAATCATAGACAGTGTCCGCCAAATTGCTTGTTTGCCTGATCCTATTGGACAAGTGATGAGTGAATGGACACGTCCAAATGGACTTCATATTAGCCGTGTCCGTACACCTCTTGGTGTTATTGGTATCATCTATGAAAGCCGACCAAATGTTACAATTGATGCAAGTGCTCTGTGTTTGAAGGCTGGAAATGCTGCAATTTTACGTGGTGGTTCGGATGGTTTTCATTCTGCCCAAGCACTTCATTTTGCGTTGGTGAGAGGGTTAGAGGAAGCGGGTTTTCCTAAAGATGCCGTTCAAATGGTTGGAACAACAGATCGTAATGCTGTTGGAGAAATGCTTCAAGGGTTGGACGGTATGATTGATGTGATTATACCCCGTGGCGGAAAAAATCTTGTTGCGCGCGTTCAGTCTGATGCACGTGTTCCGACTTTCGCGCATTTAGAGGGCCTCTGTCATATTTATATTGATCAATCGGCAGATTTAGAGATGGCGCGTGATATTGTTTTAAATGCAAAGCTGCGGCGTACAGGTATATGCGGTGCTGTTGAAACAGTTCTCATTGACCGTCAAGCATTAAAAAAGTTTTTTCCCGTTTTGACTGCTTTACAGGAAAAGGGGTGTGAAATTCGTGCAACAGAAGATATTGTTTGTCTTATGTCAGACGCCAAATTAGCCTCTGAAGAGGATTGGTCATATGAATATCTTGATGCAATTCTTTCTGTCAAAACAGTTGAGGGTATTGAGGAAGCTATTGCGCACATTCAACGTTATTCATCGGGGCATACGGAATCGATTATTGCTGAGGATATGAAGGTAGTAAAAATATTTTTTAATCGTTTGGATTCGGCTATTTTACTTCATAATGCATCTACACAATTTGCTGATGGAGGTGAATTTGGTTTTGGAGCGGAAATTGGTATTGCAACAGGAAAAATACATGCGCGTGGTCCTATAGGTGTTGAACAGCTGACATCATTTCAATATCATGTTAAAGGAAATGGACAGGTTAGGCCTTGAAAAACCTACTTTTCCCTTGGAAGAATCGCATGCCACATGTTGAAAGATCGAATGTTGTGGGTCTTTTTGGTGGATCTTTTAACCCACCGCATGGTGGGCACCTTTTTGTTGCAAAAAGTGCAATTCGACGTTTACGTCTTGATCAATTATGGTGGATGGTAACTCCAGGGAATCCTTTAAAAAACTGTACAGATTTACCATCGTTAGATGAGAGGATACGATTAAGTGCTGAACTCATTGATCACCCAAAGATCCGCGTAACGGGTTTTGAGCAAGCGATAGGTAGTAGAGTATCAGTAGATACGATTTCTCATATTCTTACACGTTGCCGAGGAGTTCATTTTGTGTGGGTTATGGGTGCAGATAGTTTTGCAACGATTCATCATTGGTATCGGTGGCATGATATCGTATCTATGTTTCCTATTGCAGTTATTGATCGTCCTTTTGTGCATCTGTCAGCACTCTCTTCTCCTATGGCATACATTTACCGTTCTTTTCGTTTAGATGAGAGAGAAAGTATACGATTACCTTTTATGCAACCACCTGCTTGGACTTATTTACATGGACCTTTGTCTTTTCAGTCTTCAACGAATCTTCGTTTAAAGGGGTACGATTTTTATTGAATATTTTTTAAGATTCTGCTTCTCTATTTTTATGTTATCAAGCGATCAGAAAGGATATTGGTCTGAAAAACGTTTCACAAAAACACTCTTACAATATTGCATCTTCAACAGAAAAAAAAATCTTTTCTATAGGTAATGGTCTCGAAATTATTCTTAAGAGTTTAGAGGATACAAAAGCAGAAGATATTGTTTCTATTGATATTCAGGGGAGGTCATCTTTAGCTGATTACATGGTTATAGCTTCAGCGCATTCACAACGTCATGTATCTGCTGTTGCGGATCATTTGTTACGCACTTGGAAAAACAGTGGGTATGGTCTTGCTAGTGTAGAAGGGCTTGCTGGAGGTGATTGGGTATTGATTGATACCGGCGATATCATCGTGCATCTTTTTCGTCCGGAAACTCGTCTCTTTTACAATTTAGAAAAAATGTGGCTTACTTCAGATTTTAAAAATACAAAATCGGTTTTCTTCGGAGATCATTAACATGCAAATTTCTATTTTTGCTATTGGTCGCATGAAGAAGGGAGCAGAGCGCGAATTGGTTGACCATTATTTGGATCGTTTTTCTAAAAATTCTGGAGCTGTAGGGCTTCATTTCAAAAAGTTACAGGAGATATCAGAAAGTCGTGCTCAAACAGCATGTCAGCGGATGAAAGAAGAGGGGAGAAAGCTTATCGAGTTTTTGCCTGAAGTATGCCGATTAATTGTCTTGGATGAGCGTGGAAAGTCGATTTCATCACCTGCTTTTGCGGAGAAATTGGGGTCTTATCGTGATGAAGGTGTCCGTGATCTGATAATTGCTTTAGGAGGGCCTGATGGGCATAATGAACAGATAAGAAATCGTGCCGATTTTCTTTTGTCTTTTGGTTTTATGACGTGGCCACATCAAATTGCACGTATCTTGCTTACAGAACAGCTTTATCGGGTTGTAACAATTGCAAGTAATCATCCTTATCACCGTGTTTAACATTTTTGTGTAGTTTTTTACACTTATTTACGCATTTATTAATATTGTTTTAGGTGGCACCATTTAAAGCATCTCTAGTTTATGCGATGAGGCTTAATGGTTGGGCAAATGAAAAAACTTCTTCATAGAAAAATGGAATGTTTGTATGAAGAATGCGTTATATTTGTCGTGCTATTGTTTTTGAGTGTAGGGTTTTGCTTTTCTATATCGCATGCTGAAGATACAGTAAGTAGTGTAGAAGCAGCACAGAAAGCGTTGGGAGAAATTCGCCAAAATATCTCACTCTCGCGTGAGCGGGTTGCTTTTCTTACGCGCCAAATTGAACGTTTAAAAAAAGATCAACGTGTTTTAAGTGATGCGCTTATAAAAGCTGCTGAAGCAGAACGTGCGATAACAAATGATATTGCTGAAAGAGAAAAAAAACTAAAGAAAATGATCGAAAAGCGGGCACAAATTCATGAAATTTTAAAAAATCGCCGCGCTGAATTTACTGAAGTTCTTGCCATTTTAGAACGTATGGGGTTTAATCCACCTCCTGCTCTTATGGTGCAGCCTGAGGATGTGTTAGCTTCTATACGGAGTTCTGTTTTATTAGGAGCTGTTGTCCCTCAAATGCAGGAGAAAACACAAACTTTAACGGAGAGTCTCAAGGTGTTAACCAATTTGAGTAATTCCATTGCTACCGAATATGCAGCACTAAAAACTAAAATGCAAAATCAAGCAGAGCAGAGAAAACGTTTAGAGCTTTTATTAGATGAAAAAGCCAAATTACAAAAAAATTCTGAAGAAGAGCTTACAGAACAAAAACAAAAAAGCCTTGTTCTTGCTAAAAAAGCGCAGTCTTTGGAAGAATTGATTTTAGAGCTTGACCATCAATCAAAATTTAGTTCTGATGCATCAAAACAGGTACGGAAAAATTTACAATTGTTAGAGCAGTCTAATTTTGAAAGCCAAAAAGGCTCTTTACTTTTTCCTGTTTTGGGAAAAAGAGTTAAGCATGCTCATAATAGTTCGCAGATAACACGCTTTGGTGAAATGATTGAAACAGAATCAGCAGCTGTTGTTATATCACCCTCTGATGCTCTTGTTGCTTTTGCTGGACCATTTCGTTCTTATGGACAGCTAATTATTCTCAATGTCGGAAATGGTTATCATATCGTTCTCATTGGAATATCGAAAATAAACGTAAAGCAAGGACAATTTGTTCTTGCCGGTGAGCCTCTTGGTATGATGGGGAAGCAGTTTATTGCGAACAGTTTTGCATTGGATATAGGAAAAAGTGCTCCAATGCTTTACATTGAGTTTAGAAAGCAGGGGAAGCCTGTGAATCCAACTCCTTGGTGGCGGACTGAAAAAACGAGAAGGAACCAAAATGATTCGTAAAGTTATTCTTTTGGTCGCTGGGGTATTGCTCGGCGCCTGTTCAATGATTATGGTGCAGTCTGTTGCTGCGAATAATGAAGGTGATACATATAAGCAGCTAGCCCTATTTGGCGATATATTTGAACGAGTACGTATGCAATACGTTACGGTTCCAGATGATAAAAAGCTTATTGAAAATGCTATCAATGGCATGCTCACATCGCTTGATCCCCATTCATCTTATATGAATGCTGAAGAAGCCAAGGATATGCGGGATTCTACGAAGGGAGAATTCGGAGGGCTTGGCATTGAAGTAACCATGGAAAAAAACTTAATTAAAGTTGTTTCTCCCATGGATGATACACCTGCTTCAAAAGCGGGTATTTTGGCAGGGGATCTCATTTCAAAAATTGATGGGGTACAGACGAATGGTCAAACATTAAATGAAGCTGTTAATAAAATGCGGGGTTCTGTTGGGACACCAATTACGTTGACAATTATTCGTTCTGGCGTTGATAAGCCACTTGAGATTAAGGTTATTCGTGATATCATCAAAGTAAAAGCGGTTAAATATCGCGTTGAAAGTGATATTGGGTATTTAAGACTTATCCAGTTTTCGGAGCAGACTTTTGGCAATCTTCAGGCTGCAATTAAAGATATTCAATCTAAAATTCCCCAAGATAAACTAAAGGGATATGTCCTTGATTTAAGGCTTAATCCTGGTGGGCTTTTGGATCAGGCTGTTAGTGTTTCAGATGCTTTTCTCAATAAAGGTGAGATTGTATCAACTCGTGGGCGTAAAAAGAATGATGTTATGAGATTTGATGCTAAGCCAGGGGATATTACCAATGGAAAGCCGCTTATCGTTCTCATTAATGGTGGTTCGGCAAGCGCTTCTGAAATTGTAGCAGGTGCATTACAGGATCATCGTCGCGCTACAATTTTGGGTACACAATCTTTTGGGAAGGGATCTGTTCAAACAATTATCCCTTTGGGTGAAGATGGTGCTTTACGCTTAACAACAGCGCTTTATTACACGCCGGCTGGCACCTCAATTCAAGGAACAGGTATCACACCTGATATTATTGTAGAGCAGCCTTTACCTGAAAAATATAAAGGTTATGATGTAAAAGTTGGTGAATCTGCATTAAAAGGGCATATCAAAGGAAAACGAGAGAACAATAAAGGATCTGGCTCAGCTGCTTTTGTTCCGCAAGATCCTAAGGAGGATATTCAATTGAATGAGGCTTATAAGCTTTTACGCGGTGAAATGGCACATGCAGCATTTCCACCAGATCCCAATAAGGATGTTTTAAAGTGAGAAAGAAGTGTGTACAGTTTATGCTTTTGGGGCGATAATTGAATGGATGGAGTTGTTAATTTGAAAGCTCTTCCTTATCGGAAATGTGTTGGAATTGTTGTCTTTAATCATGAAGGTAAAGTTTGGGTTGGGCGCCGTTTAATGACAAACATTCATCCCAATACTGAAATGTCTCGTTGTTGGCAACTTCCGCAAGGGGGTATCAATGAGGGTGAAGAGCCGTTAGATGCAGCGCGTCGTGAACTCTATGAAGAAACGGGTATTCGTTCTGTAGAACTGATCAAGGAAGCACAAGATTGGTTCCATTATGATTTTCCACAAGAACTTATTGGAGACACATTAAGCAATAAATATCGTGGACAAGTACAAAAATGGTTTGCTTTTCAATTTACAGGAGAGTTTTCTGAAATTGCGATAAATCCGCCACCAGATGGTAATAAAGCAGAATTTGATCAGTGGAAATGGGTTGATTTAGAAACTCTTCCTTCGACCGTTGTTTCTTTTAAAAAGCAGGTCTATATGAAAGTTGTTAGCGAATTTCAAGGTAGCGTTAAACGATTATAAAAGCTATATAATTGTAGAAAGCTCTTTTTTCTTTAAGATGCTTTGTATTATGTGTAATATTATATATGGATTTTAGAAAATAATAAAATTGTGTTTCTCTTTTATGTAAAGAACTGGAATATAAAATGAAAAAATTATTTAATTTACTTATAGCTTTTACTCTCTTGAGTATTTCTTCTGTAGCATTTGCATCAGATTCAAAGTCTTCTGCAACGAAAGCTCCTGCAGCTACATTACCAAATGGTGCTTCTTCTTTGACTGAAACCTACGGTTTGTGGAGCATTAACTGTGGTATACAGGAGGGAAAAAAAGTTTGTTTTATGCACCGTCAAGAGGTAAATGAGCAGAATCGTGTCATTTTAGCTATGAACATTGTTCTTAATGCTGATGGTGCTATATCCGGTAATTTAACAGTTCCTTTTGGTATTTTGGTCTCTAAGCCTGTTCGTTTACAAGTCGATGAAGGCAAGTCTGTTATCGAGACCGGTATTCGGACTTGTGTACCAGCAGGTTGTATTGTTCCAGTAGTTTTTGATAAAGATCATGTGGCAGCATTACGTGTTGGAAAGCATTTGAAATTGGCTATGACAATTGCTGCTCCAGGTGAACCACCTTTGAATGATTTGTTTGTTCAGCTGAATGGTTTTAGCAATGCACTTAACCGTTTGACAGCTTTGCAGAAATAAGCTTAAAAAGTAAAACAAAGACGGCCTTTTTAGGCCGTTTTTAGTTGAAGCGTTTCTGGCCGAAAGCTTTTAGCTAAAGCGGTGAGATTATCATATGAGAGATATTCAACAGTGTTTTGAAGATTTCTTAGATTGTTTGCCTTTGCTTCTGTTTTGATCAGCTATTTTTATTCCAATATTTATTTGTTAGGTTTCATCATCGTTATACTATGTGGATGAAGAGTGAAGATGTTTAGATTTTCTATGCATGAAAAATGGGGGACGTTGGCGTATAAAACTATTATTCGATAAACAGGCTTATTTTAATGAGTGCTCGATAGACGATTTTCTGTTTCTTTGATTGAAAGAGTGATAAGGTATGGTTTATATACTGCTTCAAGTGATTGATTTTATTTTCAATATTTATATTGATATTTTAATTGCAAATGTCATTTTTTCTTGGCTTTATGTATTTAATATCATAAATGCACGCAATCGCTTTGTTGTTTTTATTGGCAGTTTTTTGTATCGCCTTACAGAGCCAGTGTTAAGTCGTATCCGGCAGGTTTTGCCAAATCTTGGAACAATTGATATTTCTCCTGTTGTCGTGTTTATAATTATTTATTTTATTCGTATTTTCATGTGGCGCGCTTATGCGATCCTATCTCTATAGCTCTATAGAAAGACTGAGTGAGACGACGAGATGTTTCATCAAGTTGATACGAATGGTTTTATTCTGTTTGTACGCCTTATTCCCAAGGCTTCCGTTGATCGAATAATGGGGGTTGAGTATAGGGATGATGGAAAGCAGTATTTGGTTATACGTCTGCGTGCTGTTCCTGAAGATGGAAAAGCAAATAAAGCTCTTATTAAATTTTTATCGAAGCAATGGAAAATTCCCTCTTCTTGCATTTTTCTTAAGAACGGCACAACATCACGCTACAAACAACTTCACTTTTCAGCGCACTTAGAAGAGTTAAAGGAGATATGGAAGTCATTAGAAGATTGTACTTCTACGCAAAAATAAAAGCCCATCCAAAAAGACAGGCTTTATTTTTCGGAAAGAGTTATATTTCTTTATTGCACTCAATAGCTTGTTTAATTAGTTCACGTGCAAAATTTCTATCACGCCAACCTTCAATTTTAGCCCATTTTCCAGGTTCAAGATCTTTGTAATGTTCGAAGAAGTGCTCAATTTGCTTTAGTGTAATTTCGGGGAGATCTGTATAGTCTTGAATATTAATATAGCGTTTTGTTAATTTTGGGGTAGGGATGGCAATAATTTTTTCATCTTTACCACCATCGTCTTCCATAATCAGGGCTCCAATGGGGCAGACGTTGATAACACAACCAGGAAGAAGTGGACGGGTATTACAAATAAGCACATCAATTGGATCGCCATCGTCCGAAAGAGTATGTGGTACAAAACCATAATTTCCGGGATAAACCATCGATGTATGAAGAAAACGATCAACAAATAACGCTCCGGATTTTTTGTCCATTTCATATTTTATTGGCTGACCACCAACAGAGACTTCGACGATGACATTGATATCTTCTGGCGGATTCTTGCCAACAGGTATTTCCTTAATATTCATGTAAATATCCTTTCTAGAATATGATGAAGCTAGATACAATAAAATATTTGACCGAAGAAGTCGTGATACTAATTTGAAGTTGATGAGCGTTTTTTTTCAAAACGTTTGCGTTCATTAGGATCTAGATAGAGTTTACGTAGACGAATGTTCTTCGGTGTTACTTCTACAAGCTCATCATCTTGTATCCACGATAGAGCACGTTCTAATGTCATTTTAATTGGAGGAGTTAATTTTACGGCTTCATCTTTTCCAGAAGCCCGCATGTTAGTGAGCTTTTTCCCTTTTAAAACATTTACTTCTAAATCGTTATCACGTGAATGTATGCCAATAATCATACCTTGATAAACTTTAACGCCGGCATTGATTATCATAGGTCCACGATCTTCAAGATTAAAAAGAGCATAGGCGACAGCTTCACCGTTATCATTTGAAATCATAACACCATTAGTACGTCCACCAATGTCTCCCTTATAAGGTTCATAGGCATGGAAAAGGCGATTCATGATGGCTGTACCACGTGTGTCAGTCAAAAGCTCAGATTGATAGCCAATGAGCCCTCGCGTTGGTGCGTAAAAGACAAGACGGACACGATTGCCTCCAGAAGGGCGCAATTCAACCATTTCGGCTTTACGCTCAGACATTTTTTGAACGACAGTTCCGGAATATTCCTCATCAACATCAATGACAACTTCCTCGATTGGTTCAAGAGCTGTTCCGTTTTCATCGTTTTGCATCACAACACGTGGACGTGAAACACTCAGCTCAAATCCTTCACGGCGCATATTTTCGATGAGAACGGCAAGTTGTAATTCTCCTCGTCCTGAAACGTAGAAAGAATCTTTATCGGCTGATTCTTCAATTTTTAGGGCCACATTGCCTTCTGCTTCTTTTAACAAACGATCACGGATAACACGGCTTGTGACTTTATCGCCTTCGGTTCCGGCAAGGGGGCTATCATTGACGAGAAAGCTCATAGTAACAGTGGGAGGATCGATTGGTTGGGCGGTAAGAGGTTCATTGATAGTAGGGTCACAGAAAGTATCAGCAACGGTGCCCTTTTGCAGACCCGCAATTGCTATAATATCACCGGCAACACTTTTTTCAATAGGTTGTCGTTCCAGTCCACGAAATGCCAAAATTTTTGAAATACGTCCAGTTTCTAAGAGCTTTCCATCTTGTCCAAGAACCTTGACATTTTGATTAGGCTTTATAGAGCCTGAATGAATGCGGCCTGTAATGATGCGCCCCAAAAATGGATCTGCTTCCAAAATAGTTCCGATCATACGGAACGGCCCTTCTGCTATACTAGGAGAAGGGACATGGCGAGTTACAAGATCGAACAAAGGACTCAGTCCTTGATCTTTTGGTCCTTCAGGGGTTTCAGCCATCCATCCATCACGGCCTGATCCATAGAGAATAGGAAAATCGAGCTGTTCATCGGTTGCATCAAGCGCTGCAAAAAGGTCAAAAACCTCATTGATAACTTCATCAGCGCGTGCATCAGTCCGATCAATTTTATTGATCGCAACAATGGGGCATAATCCTACTTTTAACGCTTTGCCAACGACAAATTTTGTTTGTGGCATTGGGCCTTCAGCGGCATCAACAAGGACAATTGCTCCGTCTACCATGTTTAAAATACGTTCAACTTCTCCGCCGAAATCAGCGTGCCCTGGTGTATCAACAATGTTAATTCGGGTATCTTTCCAAACAACGGAGGTTACTTTTGCTAGAATTGTAATTCCGCGTTCTTTTTCAATGTCGTTGGAATCCATCATACGTTCGCTGGTACGCTGATTATCACGGAAGTTTCCTGATTGTTTGAGAAGTTCGTCGACGAGCGTTGTTTTCCCATGGTCAACGTGTGCGATGATGGCAATGTTACGCAATTGCATAAATTTTCTTCTTTTTGTTTAGTGAAACTTCATTGGAGGTAAAGCTTTTGCATCCCTTACCTAACTATTACAAAACCTTTTACATGTTTTTTTATAATATTGGAAGAGGAGGAAATATTTTTATGATAAAGTGTATGCAAAGGATTTTTATGTTCTGTTACTTAGAAAAATTTTTCCAAAAACTTTTCAGTTTGTGAGCATTTCATATGAAGTGTGCGCTAAGAAAAAAGAGTGTAATTTGCTTCTTTAGAATAAAGCGCATAGCTTAGCCATTATCTGTAAATCAACATCTAAACGCAATACAGCTGCGTATTATGAAGGTAAGATATTGATTTTAATAATATAGTTACCATTTTCTGTTCTACGTTAGAGTCCTAAATATAGAAAATACTTTCTCATTTATGTTCTTTTTATTATGAATCTAAAAAAATCACTTCTTTGCACGTTATAAGATTGATATGTGAAAAAATCCATTTGAGAAAGGACGAGATATCTCTCTAATGAATTGTCTTTCAAGGGTGATTGTAATATTAAGAGCTGGCAAATGAATGATAATGGTGGTTTTATATGTCTTTTCCCTCAGCTTGCATTTGCCTTGGTAGTTAAAGAATCCATTAAACATTATGGATTCTTTCTCAAATTGTTTTTATAGATCTTGTCACTTTTCTTGTGATTTGTCATTGAACAATTTTTGCTTCTTCATAATAAGAGCATTTCAAATAATGAACTATGACAGTCTCAAAGGATTTTGTTTAAAGTGCGTGATGCTGTTTCTGTTTTATATTTTAAAAAGATCAATCTTTTTTTGTACAGTTGCTTAAATCAAAGAAATTTTAAGGTGCGTGAGGTGCATTTTTCCCCATCTTAAAGTAGGGTTCCAGACAAAATAAGGGAGGCAACAGAAAAATAGATCACGATTCCCATAACATCCACTAAAGTTGCTACAAGAGGAGCTGAAGCACTTGCTGGATCAAATCCAAAACCTTTAAGAATAAAGGGAAGCATGGAGCCCGATAAAGAACCAAAGGTGACAATTCCAACTAAAGCTGTGCCTACTGTTATGGCAATGAAAACCCAATGTTCACCATAGTTGTAAATACCAAATTCTTGCCAAAGAGCGATACGTAGCATTCCAATCACTCCCAGTAAAAGACCAAGGGATATCCCTGCTGGAATTTCACGGAGGGTAATTTTCCACCAGTCTTTAAGTGTGAGTTCACGTAAAGCTAAAGCACGAATAATAAGTGATGTTGCTTGCGAACCAGAGTTTCCTCCTGAGCTCATGATAAGAGGAATAAACAGTGTGAGAGCGATGGCTTTCTCAAGTTCTGTTTCGAAATATTGCATAGCACTTGCTGTCAGCATTTCGCCAAGAAAAAGTAAAGAGAGCCATCCCCCACGTTTTTTCATCATTCCTAGAAAGTTGATTTGCATATAGGGCTTATCAAGAGCTTCCATACCTCCGAATTTATAAGCATCTTCACTCATTTCATCGACCATTGTATCAAGAACGTCATCGACTGTTACAATACCAATGACATGATTGCTATCATCAATTACTGGTACGGAGAGAAGGTCATGGCGTTGAAAAAGACGAGCGATATCTTCATGATGTGTAAAGGGAGATATTGTAATAGGTGTGTCATGTGTTGCGACATTTAAAATTGGATCATCTGGTGAAGCAAGGATAAGGTTACGCAATGAAACAGCCTTAAGAAGAGTCCCTGTTTTGGGATCAATAACATAGCTTGTATAGACTGTTTCACGTGTTCGTTCGACATCGCGAATGTAGTCCAGAGTTTTTTTTACGGTCCAGTTTGCGGGGACAGCTATGAACTCTGTAGTCATTAGTGCACCGGCTGTATGATCAGGATAACTCGTAAGTTTTTTTAGTTCAGCGCGCGTTAAGGGGTTGAGTAATGCATAAAGCCGCGTACGGTTTTCTTTATCTATTTCCTGAAAGACATCGGCGGCGGCATCAGCAGACATGCCATCAAGAATTTCAACGGAACGGTTAATAGGAAGAAGTTCAAGAATAGCTGCTGGTTGCTCAAGCTCGGGTTTGTCAAAGAGTTCTATGGTATAATCAAGAGGGAGAAGGCTGAGAATAGCTACGCGTTCCATGATATCGAGATCATTTATGATATCAATCGAGTCAGCAAAATGATGATTTTTTAATTCTTCGGCGAGAACTTCAGGAGAAGAATTTTTGAAGTCGAAGGTCGTTTTAATTTCAGTCATAATAAAGTACCTTCCGAAAGGTTGAAGAATTACAAATTCAAATTACGGGCAGGATAAAACAAAAGTTATAAAAGATCTAAAAAAGTCCTCCCCAGTTGCATTCTTCCAATTGTTAATATTTAAAATAAAGTCAAGGATAGATCGCAGGTTATAAACAATTTCATAAACCGGACACATAGCGATTCTCATTTTTATTTATCTCCTAATAATAAAGATATGCTTTATTTCTTTTCTTAAAAAAGAGGTCTGAAAGGTATCTGTAAAGCAGACTAAATGATTTTAGTATATGATCAATTTGTGTCGTAAAGGTAATTATTATTACAGTAAATTTAGAATGGAGATAGCGCGTATTATGACAAAAGAAGTAGTACTGGACTGGAAGGGATTCTCAGGGCTTCCTGATTTTTCTTCGATAAGTGATGAAGATTTTAAACCCGCTTTTGAACAGGCTCTTCAAGAAGCAGAGGAAGAAATAGAGATAATTGCAACAGTGCAAGAACCACCAACACTTGAGAATTTTTTGCAACCTTTTGAGCTTTCTGGCAAAGCGCTTGATCGTGTCTGTTCAATATTTTTCTTGCGCTCCGGTGCACATAGTAATGCGTTGATTCAACAGTTAGAACAAGAGTTTGTTGTAAAACTTTCTCATTATTCGTCCAAAATTATGATGGACACGCGGATATTTGCGAAAATGGATGTGCTCTATAAACAATCACAGCAGGGTGGGTACGATAGTGAAACAACACGTGTGCTTGAATTATGGTGGAAAAAGTTTGTTTGTAATGGTGCAAAACTTGATGAAGAAGGGAAAAAACGGCTTATAGAAATTAATGAAAAACTTGCTTTTTTAAGTGCTACTTTTGGTCAGCATGTATTAAAAGATGAAGCTGAATGGATTTTACTTTTAGAACAAACAGATTTGTCTGGTTTACCTGATGATCTTATTGCTTCAATGAAGGAAATTGCCCGTGAAAGGGGCCATGAAGGCGCTTATGCATTAACGTTGGCACGCTCAATTGTTGAGCCCTTTTTGAAATTCTCTCATCGTCGCGATTTGCGTGAGAGTGCATTCCAAGCTTGGTCTAAACGTGGTGAAAATAATAACGAGAATGATAATCGAGCCATTATTGTAGAGATTATTGCGCTTCGAGATGAGCAAGCTAAATTACTAGGTTATAAATCCTTCGCAGATTTGAAACTTGATAATACTATGGCAAAAAGTGTTGATACAGTTATGGATTTACTCACACCTATATGGGAACGCGCGAAAGCTAAGGCTGCTAGTGAACAGATTGAATTACAAAAATTTGCAAAAAATCAGGGAAGCAATGAAACTTTAGCGGCATGGGATTGGCGTTATTATGTTGAAAAACTTCGCACTGAAAAATTTTCTTTCGATGAGGCTGAAATTAAATATTATTTTCAGCTTGATCGCATGATTGAAGCGGCTTTTGGAGTGGCAGGAAAACTCTTTGGGATTACATTTGAAGAAAAAAGCGCTGTTACACTTTGGCATCCTGATGCTCGTTTGTGGGAAGTTAAAAAATCTGATGGAAGCTTGCTTGGACATTTTATTGGTGATTATTTCGCACGGTCTTCAAAACGGTCTGGTGCATGGATGAGTAGGCTGCAATCCCAACATAAACTGGATGGCGGACAAAAGCCTATTATCTACAATATTTGTAATTTTGCTAAACCACCCAAAGGGGAGATTGCACTTTTATCACTTGATGATGCGCGCACACTTTTCCACGAATTTGGCCATGCATTGCATGGTTTGCTTTCTGATGTAACATGGCCCTCGGTTGCAGGACCCTCAGTTTCGCGCGATTTTGTTGAACTTCCTTCCCAGCTTTACGAACATTGGTTAACTGTACCAGAGGTTTTAAAATCTTATGCTACGCATATAAAAACAGGGCTTCCTATGCCACAAACATTGATGGATAAAGTTTTATCAGCACAGACATTTAATGCTGGTTTTGCTGCGGTTGAATTTACCTCATCTGCTTTAGTGGATATGGCTTTTCATCAGGGAAAGACGGTAACTGATCCAACAATGTTTGAGCATCAAGAATTAGAAAAATTGCAAATGCCTGGCACAATTATTATGCGTCATCGCCCTGCGCATTTTACGCATATATTTTCAGGAGATGGTTATGCCGCTGGTTACTATTCTTATATGTGGTCAGAAGTACTTGATGCTGATGCTTTTCAAGCTTTTGAAGAAACAGGTGATGTTTTTAATTCAGAGCTTGCTGATCGCTTAAAACGTTTTATCTATTCTGCTGGAGGAAGCCGCGATCCAGAAGAGCTCTATACAGCTTTTCGGGGACGGTTACCATCACCAGAAGCGATGATTAAAAAACGTGGATTATAAGGTACAACGATACGGTATGGTGTAAGCCATACCGTTGTTCTATTTTTTCTGCGGTTGAGATCTATGCAAATTCCCGCTCCATTATGGTTAATGAACAGCGGCTTTCCATTTATGAAGAAAATTCAGGCTCTGTATTTTTAAAGACATCAGGGGAGAGAAAAATTATCAGCTCGGTCTCTTTGATGACCATTGAGTAGAAACCATGATCTTTTTATAGAGCTTTGATCTATTTTTTTGAGTAAGTGAGTATTTTGTTGTGCCAAATCATTAAGGCTCATTGGCGGTTGGCGCTCAATCTTCTGCGTTTGTTGCGTAAGATTTAGAGTATTGACATTGATAAAAAGTGGATTTTCATGCGAGAATGTATGATATAAAATGTCTTTCAGTTTTTTTTCTAAATAAGAGGCGAGTTTTTTCTTTCCTTCAGAGGTAAAGTTGATACCATCATCCGTGCGTAATCTAACAACTTTTCCATTTGTATCATAGCCTGAAAAAGAAAATTCACCTTGTTTATCAATGAAACCGTTCCAAATATCGATAAAATATCCTCCTTTTGCTTCTGTTATATCCTTATAAAGCTCATTAAAAATTTTCACTTTTTGTGTTAAATCGCTGTTTTTAAAGATAGGTTGGCCCATCCATATCCATGATTTTCCAGAATTATGAAGGCGTTCAGCAATTTCGGTAATTCTTTTTTTATAAATGCTTATCCATTCTGGTTGACTTGTGCTGAGTATGTTTTGAGAGCTCGTAATTGGTTGATTATCGTTTGCACCCATCAGGATGACAATAATATCGGCTTTATTTCTCTCAATGAGTGCAGAAATATTGTCTTTCCAAGAATAATAATCCGTTCTCACTAAGCCAGAAGCCGGCATTGTATTCTTTATGATGATGATATCGACATTATCAATAAAAAGCGTCTTAAGTGCATCGGCGACAGCAGAAGCTACAAAGTCCCCTAGGACAAGAATGCGTTTTGCATTTTCTTTTTTTAATTTTTGCACAGATTTTTGTATTATAGTCTTTTTTTGTAGTTTGTATGTTCTTTTCTCTATAAGTTGTGGTTGTTGTTGTGGTAGTTGCTCTTGTTCGTTATGTTGTAACAACCATTTAAAAAAATTTGTCGCTTCACTTTGAGTTGGGTGTAGAACATTCACATAAAAGAGAGAAAAAAACATAAAAATTAAGTATTTTGGGTGGAGATGGGACAAACACTTTACTCCAAATTATTGTTTTCGAAGAAGAGAGAGAACTTCAGGGGTGGGATATCCATTTACTTTTAAGCCGTGGTGTAGTTGAAAATCTTTAATCGCTTTTCGAGAGGCTTTACCGATTTTACCATCAACTTTTCCTTTATAATAACCAAGCGCGATTAAACGAGATTGCAGTTCTTTGCGCTCATGGAAATTAAGAGGTTGAAATGGACGTTGCCAATCTTGAACCAATCCAGGATGTCCAGCAATGCGGTTAGCGAGAAGGGCAACAGCGAAAGCATATCTATCTGCATTGTTATAACGTTTGAGAACGAAGAAATTTTTTGTTACTAAAAATATAGGTCCTTTGGGACCATCTGGGAATTTTAAGATTGCTCGTTCAGATGATGCAAGAAGAGGGCGCCCATTCGCATGTTTTACACCTAACTTTGCCCATTGCTCGAAAGAATACCAATCATCAGGAAAATTTTTCCCTTGCGGCAATTTAACTTCTACTCCCCAAGGAAGATTAGACTGCCAACCATTCATGTGAAGAAGATTAGCGGCAGTCGCGAGAGCATCTGGAACAGAGGTCCAGATATCACGCCGTCCATCCTCGTCCATATCAATGGCATAAGCAAGATAGCTACTTGGAATGAATTGCGTATGTCCCATTGCACCGGCCCAAGATCCAGTAAGTTGTTCTCGTGTAATTTCACCATTTTGAAGAATTTTCATGGCAGCAATCAGTTGTGTATGCGCGTATCTTGAACGTTTTTGATCAGCATAGGCTAGGGTTGCAAGTGAGCGAATGGTATCACGCATCACACCTTTATCTGCTAAAATTTTTCCATAATTGCTTTCTATCGACCAAATAGCCAGGAGAATATTGCGATCAACACCAAAACGTTTCTCAATTTGAAGAAGCCACTTTTCCCATTTCTGAGCTTGGCGCTGTCCTTCTATAGTTGCAATATCATGAACACGATTGTCGAAATAGTTCCATGAAGGATCGACAAATTCTGGCTGATGTGCAGCTTTTTCTAAAACTTCTGGATCAATTGCGCTGACACCTTTAAAAGCCATATCAAACGTAGAGGATGAAATCTTATTGGCGATAGCTGTTTTTTTAAACTCTTTAATCCAGTGTTTAAAACCGCTATTGGCATGTAAAATTGACGCAAAAAACATACAAAAAACAGGAAGAAGAACGGCCAAACCTATGATAAAATTTTTCCAATTTATCGATTTCTCTGAAGAAGAGAAAGTTTGGAATTCTATCTTTTGCATTTTTAAATTCCTTTCAACATTTAGATATTAAATATTTTGATGTACAAGGACGTCATTTTTATTTGGTGTTATCGATGATGTTATCAAGCGAATAAGGAAGACTGAAATGCATTATTTGTTTTTAAGAAATTTTCTCAATAAACGATTATACTCTTACATTTTTTTGCTGTCCATTATAATGCCAATCAAGACAATACGATATTTTTTTACTGTTTCGTAAAAATATATGTTAAACAAAATCAGAAAGTTACAAGATTAATGAGGAGCAGAAGAATCAGAGTGCGTAAAATCCGGAAAGCAGTATTTTCCGTGGCTGGTCTTGGTACACGTTTTCTTTCTGCAACAAAAACTGTTTCTAAAGAAATGCTGACTGTTGTTTATAAGTCGGTTATTCAATATTTTGTAAATGAGGCACGTGAAGCTGATATTGAGATTTTATTTTTGTTACTGGACGCAATAAAGCAGTCATTGAAGATTATTTTGATGAGCAAGTTGAGTTATATATAACTCTTTCTAAAGGTAGAAAAGAGAAGAACTTGAGTATTTACACAGCTTACAGCCTCTCCCTGGTGCAATTTCTTCCACGTGGCAACAAGGAGCCTTTGGGGCTAGGGCATACTCTTTTGTGTGCGTGTGAACTCGTTGGGAATAAACCTTTTGCTTTGTTATTACCAGATATGCTGATACAAGCTAAAAAACGTTGCCTTTCTGAGATGATCAATCTTTATGAGGAAACAGGTGGGGGAAATATTATTGCGGTTCAGGGGTGCAATCCCGAAGAAGCACATAAATATGGTATTGTTGGACAAGGAAAGCAGATAGCAAACGGTTTTAAAATCACAAAAATGGTAGAAAAACTAACAAAAGGAACAGTGCCGTCGAACCTATTATATTAATGGACGTTATATATTGCAATCAGAAATTTTTAATATTCTCTCCAACCAAAAACGAGGAGCAGACAATGAAATTCAATTAACAGATGCGATGGAACGGCTTTCAAATGAGCAGGATTTTTTTGGTTTTCAGTTAAAAGGGCTCACATTTGATTGTGGTTCTAAAGCTGGTTTTATTGAAGCCAACATTGCATTTTTTTTAGCACGCTCTGATATGCGTAACCACGTTTTGCTTTATTAAAAAATTTACTAGAAACCATTAAAGTTGAAAAATGATATAGATTCCTCGTTTAATTTTATTTATCAAATTTGTTTATGACAATACAGCCTCTTCATATGACTTTGCAGGGTGCCGTTACATCGGCGCTTAAAACACTTACAAGTGAAAAACAAGGGCTTGAAGCTCTTGAAGAAGCTCTTCTTAGAGACCTTTCTTCTGCCTTTGAAGCTGCTGTTCAAACGATTAGAAATGCTAATGGTCATGTAGTGATTACTGGTCTTGGAAAGAGTGGTCATATAGGTACGAAAATTGCTGCAACCTTAGCTTCAACAGGGACTCCTGCCTTTTTTGTTCACGCTGCAGAAGCCAATCATGGGGATCTCGGTATGATTGGATCTGATGATGTCATTCTTGCTTTGTCATGGTCAGGTGAGACTTTGGAATTAAGTGGCATTATTAATCATGCGGCGCGTTTTCGCATACCACTTATTGCCATGACATCGGGTGAGAATTCTGTATTAGGGCGACAAGCTGATATTGTACTCTTGTTGCCGAAGATAGAAGAGGCTTGTCCCCACGGACTTGCTCCGACCACTTCAACCGTTATGCAATTAGCTATGGGAGATGCATTAGCTGTTGCTCTTTTAGAAATGCGTAGCTTTACTGCGACGGATTTCAAAATTTATCATCCTGGTGGTTCTCTTGGTGCAAGCTTAAAATATGTGCGTGATATTATGCATGAGGGTGAATGTATTCCTTTAGTTGTGCAGGGGACAACAATGCCTGAAGCGATGAATGTTTTGGTTGAAAAACATTTTGGTTGCGTTGGTGTTGTGAATAAAAAAAATGAGTTAATCGGAATTGTGACCGATGGTGATCTTGCGCGTAACATGCACTTTAATTTATCAAAATTTAATGTTGATGAGGTGATGACAAAAAATCCTAAAGTTGTGGAGCCAAATACATTGGTTGGTGCTGCCACGGCTTTTCTTAATGATCACCATATTGGTGCCCTTTTCGTTGTTGAGAATAAAAAACCAGTGGGAATTGTTCATTTTCATGATCTTTTGCGCATCGGTGCTGTATAATTTGGAATGCTCATATCAGCTAAAGTTTATTTTAGAATAAACTAGCGACAAAAATAAAAAGATAAAATCTTATTGTGCAGCAGCTTTATAGATGTTTCTTAGAAAAGATGGTTTCTTGTGCATTTATAGTGTTTGCAAACTCTGTTGATAGAGGAGTGTGTCACTATTCTTACATATTTTAGAGGAAACTTTTTTATCAGGAGGAAAGTTTATACCTCCTGATATGCGTGCACCTACTATGTCTCTAATGAAAGCTATAGCGTTATTTCAAAATTTCTCTTAAGAGAAAATTGTGATCCTGTATGTGATATGCAGAGAAGTTTTGTTGCATCACGTGATATCACACAATTGACTTTGGATATTGTTCCACGGAGAATGGAGTGTATTTCAATTTCTATATTTTGGGCACTGACGTAATTATATGTGCCTTCTGATAGTTTTTCTTCGGTATCTGCTGCGCGCGTTTCAAAAACACCATCGTGGAAAGAAGAGATAATACCGTTTTCATCAACCCATTTACCATCAATTCCAGCTGGTATATTTTGTCCATAATATTGCGAAAGGCCACAAGCACCTACTACCACAGCAGTGATTGTAAGACATAAAACACGGTAGATATGCTTCATCTGTTTTACTCTATTTATATTACTTTGCTCTCTAATTTCTATAACATTGTTAAATTATTCCATGAGTCAATACGAAATATTTGATGAAAATCAATGAAAAAGCAAAAAAATGGAAAAAAATGCCTTAATGTTGTATTTAATTAGCAGCTTAATAATTTTTTTAGGTGAAGCACAAGAGGTAAAATATTTCTTATGGTTTACAATAATTTTTACATTAAGCTATTTAATAGTCTCAAAGGGGATTATTGAAATTATGGTTGGTCCCATTCTTGTTGCAAGTGAAGATTATGGAAGGCGTTTAGAGCTTTCTGCTATGCTTCGAGGTTTTGGTTACCGTGTCATTGAAGCAGAAAATGGTCTCCGGACGATTGATCTTTTACACAGACGTAAAAATATTGTGCTTGCACTCCTTGATGTCATCATGAGTGATCTGAATGTGAGTGATTTGATTAAAATGATTAGAGTCGCTGGTGTTGCTGTTCCTATTGTTGTGATAGCGCAACAAGAGAATCAAGATTTACTGCAAAAAGCTTTAACAGCTGGAGCAATTGATTATTGGATTCATCCAGTTACATTACTGCGGTTGAGAGTTACTTTGGATACTCTTGCTCTCATTTCTGCATTGGAGCGTGAGGTTCGTTATATTCGGCGAAAAAATAAGAATCATTTACGATTTTCTGACCTTTATATAAAAAGTAGGGCAATGCAGATAGTTCTAGAAAAATCGAGGAAAGCAGCATCTTCTTTACAAAATCTATTGATAGAAGGCGAGGTAGGAACTGGTCGTGAAACATTAGCACGCATTATTCATCATGAGGGTTTGTTATCGGAGGGAGCTTTTATTCGTTTTCAATGTTCAGCGATTGTTGATCCGGAAAAAGAAAATCACCATTGGTTTCAAGAATTTTTACCATTGGTTTCTTCTTTTGAAAAAGGCACACTTTGTCTTTGTGATGTTGATCGACTCGAGCCTAAACAGCAAAAGCGTTTAGCTCATTATCTTAACGAAAGAGAAAAGAATACAAAGGATAAGCTTTTTCCTTTTCGTATCATTGCTATTTCAACGTCGCGATTGAAGGATCTGGTTGCAGAGGACTTTTTTTTGCGTAGTTTGTTTGAGCAGTTTTCTCAATTATCTATTAGCGTTCCTGCTTTGCGAGAATTGAGGGATGATTTTCCCGAGCTGACGCAACGTTTGATTGATCGTATTATTACGGAAACAGGGCGATCGCATGTGCATGGTTTAGCAGGATCAGCTCTTTCATTACTTATGCAGTATGATTGGCCTGGCAATCGAAATGAACTTGAAAATTTTTTATTTCGTGCGATTTTACTCAGTGAAGGGCCATTGTTAACTGTTCGGGATTTTCCCCAATTGATGGGAAATTCATTAATGGGTGTTCCAAATATTATTGAGAGTAATGTGTACGAAGATCATGAACAAGAATTAATACAATTTTTGGATACTGATGGGCATGTGCGTACTTTTGCAGAGATGGAGCGTGATATTATTGAGAAAGCAGTTAAACATTATAAGGGACATATGAGTGAGATTGCTCGCCGTCTTCACATAGGGCGCTCTACACTTTATCGAAAAATAGAGGGGTTGAAAGCAATAAAAAACCAAGAACGGAAGTAAGATCCACGATAAACTTCCATTGGTCAAAAGTATGATTTTCAGAAAAATGTAGCAGTTTTGGGTAAAGACGAGGGGGGAGTATTTTGTGGCTTTTAAAGGAATGTTGTCTATGTAGTGTTTAGAAGTGAGAATGATTTTGTACACGCAATAAGTAAAGGTTTTATTTGATAGAATCATTTTCAACTCTCTTTTCTTGTTTCAATTTTCACAGCTTTAGCTATTAATATTAAAGGGGGCGAAAGAGGTTTGGAAAGGTGCTTTTGCTACTAAGATGAGAGAGCTTTTGCGCTTTTTAGCACGAAAGCTAAAATTCTGGGATCGGTGAGGTTGAGTTTATATTCTTTTAAGTAAAAGATGGCATTCTGCTTGTTACACTCTTAAGATAAGATTATTAATTTTTTATGTTGTAGTTCGTGTTGATTGTGGTGCGGTGGTTTAAAAAATGGAAAGTTGACCCACTTTGACTTTGTTACAAATTATTATCGCTTTTATCTTATTTTTTTTTGTTGCGTCTATGTTGGCGATTTACACATATGGACGTTTTGTGAAAAGTGCTAGGGGGACGTGTTCTTATGCGTTGACTGTTAAGAAAGATGAAACCAAGTTTGATCGGATAGTAAGTCGATTAGCAGAAGAAACGGATGGATTAGGGGTTGATAAAGATGCTCTTTCACTCATCATTAGCAATTTGGATGCGTTTTGTGTCCGTGCCATAGGAGCAGCACAGGCGGGGCGTAGTCTTGATCTAATGTATTATATTTGGGATGATGATTTAACAGGGCGCTTATTATTAAGTGAAATAGTGGAGGCAGCTGATCGTGGTGTTCGGGTACGACTGCTTTTAGATGATATTAATGCTCAAGCACGTGATCCAGCTTATATTGCGTTGGATAAACATCCTCATATTGAGGTGAGAATGTTTAATCCAGGACGATCACGTAAGGGTGGTTTACGCCGTGGTTTAGAGATTATGTTGCGGGCAATTACTGTAACGCGCAGAATGCATAATAAAGCTTTTATTGTGGATGGCCGGGTGGCTTTTGTAGGAGGACGTAATCTTGCAGATTCTTATTTTGATGCTGGTAAAAAATCACATTTTCGAGATTTAGATTTGATGTTAATCGGTCCCTCGGTTAAAAAAGTGGAAACCGTTTTTGATGACTTTTGGAATAGTGCTGTCGTTTTACCGATTCATACTTTGGTTGTTCCTAAAAATGCAAGTGATCTTAGCTATTGGAAGGAGAAGCTGCGAAAGTTTCGTGATTCCAAGGTTGCAAAAGTTTATTTAGATTATGTCAAAGATCATATTAATTTTGATTGTTTTATCCAGACAGGAAAGAGATTATTTTTAGCAGATAAAGTTGTTGTTCTTTCTGATCCTCCGGAAAAAGCGTTGCGCAAAAAAGCTGGAAATTGGCTCATGAAGGCACTTTCACAGGTTATTGGGGATGCCCAAAAAACTGTTCAAATTACATCACCTTACTTTGTTCCTGGTAAGGCAGGTACGCGGAATTTTAGCAACTTGGTTTCAAAGGGTGTTGATGTCAAAATTCTTACGAATTCCTTAGCAGCGACCGATGTAGCGCTTGTTCATGGTGGTTATGTGCCGTACCGTAAAGCGTTATTAAAAAGTGGAGTTAAGCTTTATGAGTTAAAACCGGATAGAAACATGCACGGGTTGCGATTGTTTCGATCAAGTAAAGCAAGTTTACATGCTAAAGCTTTTTTAGTTGATCGTAAAACTGCTTTTATTGGATCTTTAAACTTTGATCCCAGGTCAGCTGCTCTAAATACAGAAATGGGCATTCTTTTTGAATGTGCACCAATTACTGCTAGGTTAGATTTGCTTTTTTCTGAAGAAACGACAGGTGAGATGAGTTATCGTCTCCGCCTTGATGATAACAATCGTATTTATTGGGACTTTATTGAAAACGAAAAACAGCATAGTGTTGATCATGAGCCAGAAAGTCATTTTTGGCGCCGTGCATTTGCCAAAATAATAAGTTGGTTACCCATTGAATCGCAATTGTAGATTTTATAAATAATAATTATTTTTCTTTTCATTTTGTTTGTATCATGGCATAATTTTTTGCCAATCCACAACGTATGAGAACTGCAGTTGTATTTTAAAACACCTTGCGGTGTTTTTTTATAAAAGGAATTTGGCTATGGCAAAGATTGTTGAAACGGGGACAGGTGCATTGGCACTAACTTTTGATGATGTGCTTTTACAGCCTGGTCATTCTCTTGTTATGCCTAGCCAAGTAGATCTTAGAACGCGTATTGCAGCTGATATTAGGCTAAATTTGCCATTGCTTTCTGCTGCAATGGATACTGTAACAGAATCACGCTTAGCTATCGCGATGGCTCAGGCTGGTGGTCTTGGTGTTATCCATCGTAATATGTCTCCTACAGAGCAAGCTGAAGAAGTTCGTCAGGTGAAAAAATTTGAATCTGGTATGGTTGTCAATCCAGTAAAAATTGGGCCAGATGCAACACTTGAAGAAGCAAAAGCTTTAATGCGTTCTCATAGTATTTCCGGTATTCCTGTTGTTGAAAATGGTGCAAAAGGTGAGACTGCTGGCCGGCTTGTTGGCATTTTGACAAATAGGGATGTCCGTTTTGCATCGGATCCAAAACAAAAAATTCATGAATTAATGACATATGAAAATTTGATCACAGTGCGTGAAAATGTCCAACTCAGTGAAGCGAAGTATCTTTTACATCATCACCGTATTGAAAAATTATTGGTCGTGGATGAACAAAATCTCTGTGTTGGCTTGATAACAGTTAAGGATATTGAAAAAGCACAATTAAATCCAAATGCTGCCAAAGATTCTCAAGGTCGCTTGCGTGTTGCAGCAGCCAGTAGTGTGGGAAATGATGGGATTGAACGAGCTGAACGATTAATTGACGCAGGTGTTGATGTGTTGGTAATTGATACAGCGCATGGACATTCTCAACGTGTGCTAGAAACCGTTGAGCGGATTAAAAAAATGACGTGTTCTCCAGCTGTTATTGCTGGTAATGTAGCGACTTCTCAAGCAACGCAGGCGTTAATTGATAGTGGTGCAGATGCTGTAAAGGTTGGTATTGGTCCTGGTTCTATTTGCACAACACGAATTGTTGCAGGTGTTGGTGTACCTCAACTGGCAGCCATTATGAGTGCTGCAGAAGTTGCTGAAAAAATGGGTATTCCTGTCATTGCTGATGGCGGGATAAAAGCTTCGGGTGATTTTGCTAAAGCTTTAGCAGGTGGGGCTTGTGCTGCTATGATTGGTTCTCTTTTAGCGGGCACAGATGAAAGTCCTGGTGAAGTTTATCTCTATAAAGGGCGATCTTTTAAAGCCTATCGCGGTATGGGATCAGTTGGTGCTATGGCGAGGGGATCGGCAGATCGCTATTTTCAGGATGAAGTTCGTGATGAGCTTAAGTTGGTTCCTGAAGGCGTTGAGGGACAAGTGGCTTATAAAGGTCCTATAGCATCGGTTCTACACCAGCTTGCTGGTGGGTTGCGTGCTTCGATGGGGTATGTTGGAGCAAAAAATCTAGCAGAGTTTCGTGAAAAAGCGACATTTGTTCGTATTACTAATGCCGGACTTCATGAAAGCCATACACATGATGTTGTTATCACACGGGAGAGTCCAAATTATCGTGGTCCTGTTTGATGGATAAGATCTTAAGACTGCCTTATATGGTATAAAAATATTTTGAAAAGATGTATTGAGATTGTCTTTTTTCTCTTTGTAATTTTTTACCATAATCCTAAAAGGAAAAGAATTGGAGGCTGATATTCCAATTCCTTCCGTAGGTTATATGAAATGAAGGGAATTAACTTTTTGTTGTTTTCCGCTCCGTCTTTGACGCACGTTGGCGAGTGTTAGCCTGATCACTTTGGATGGACTTCTTTCCATTGTTTGAGGTTATTGTATTGTGACGGCTTTTAGATGAAGTTGTTTTTCCATTATTGTAAGTGTTCATTATTTTCTCCTTTTAAATTATCTGGCTTAAAGCCAGTACAGTAAAAACGGTCATGCCAAATAGTGGTTCCAAGCGTTTTCTAAAAAGTTAATATTTTGTCGGGAATAAGATGCGTGTGTCGGTATTAGTAGAAGTGTTTTTCCACATTTTCAGAAAGATAATATTTTAAAGATAGTCGATATTTTATATGATGTGCTGTTTATAGAGAGCTATGAAAATTTAATTTACGAAGGAAATAAGGGTTTGATAAATTTTGCGTACACATGTTGGCAGAGGGATTTTAAGGGACCATTCGGCTTTGCGGTTCAAGTTAGAGTATATATGTATTTTGACTTGAGAAGAATCTAAACAGATAGCATATGAAAGGAAAAATCCTAGTGTACTAAAAAGCGTGATTAGAATTATACGGAACGCAATGAAAATTTGAGATAGTCTTAATAAGATTGTCACTGGCAATAAGAGAGATGATGTTATTCTTTTCTTAAAGGGTTTGGACTTTTGTTGAAATTCAATGGGAGAAATAGATGCGATTAGGCGGGCGTTTGCAGGCAGCAATAGATATTCTAAAAGAGATAGAAATTCGATATCGCCCAACAGGTGAAGCTTTAAAAGATTGGGGAGTTTCTCATCGCTTTGCTGGTGCAGGTGATCGCGCAGCGATTGGTACAATCGTTTATGATGTTTTGAGACGGCGTTATTCTTTGCAATGGCGTATGGAGAGTGATGATATTAGGGATATCGTTTTTGGTACCTTATTAGATACTGGAAAAATGACGATTGAACAAATTGATAGTGAATTAGCAGAAGATCGATTTGCACCGCAGTTATTAGGGGCTCGGCAGCGTCAATCATGGCAAAAACAGCAATTAATTGATGCGCCAGACTATATTCGTGGTGATATTCCCCAATGGTGTCAAGCGCATCTTTTTCCTTCATTTGCTGACAATTGGGTTATTGAAGCTGCTGCGTTAGCAACACGTCCTTCTTTAGATTTACGTGTGAATAGCCTGAAGGCAACGCCAGAAAAAGTGCTTAAAGAATTAGCAAAAACCAAAGTGCAATCGTTGTCATGGTTTTCGCAAGCCTTAAGAATTGCGCCGATCAAAAAATTTGAACGTCATCCCAATGTTCAAGTTGAACCAGCTTTTCAAAAAGGGCACTTTGAAATACAGGATTTGGGATCTCAAATTGTTGCTTATCTTGCTGAAGCAAAAGCAAGTATGCAGGTATTAGATTATTGTGCTGGAGCTGGCGGTAAAACATTAGCTTTAGCTGCTAATATGAAGAATCAGGGACAAATTTATGCTTATGATTCAGACAAAGCCCGTTTAGCCCCTATTTTTGATCGTTTGCGACGCGCTGGTGTTCGGAATGTACAGCCACGTGGGCATATAGAAGAATTAAAGTCATTAGTAGGCCGGATGGATATAGTTTTACTAGACGCACCATGTAGTGGTACAGGGACATGGCGACGTCGACCAGATACAAAATGGCGTTTGACGTTAGAACAGGTCAGACAACGCCAAATACAACAGAAGGTTATTTTGAATGAGGCTATAGATTATCTTAAGCCAAATGGGCGTTTAGTCTATATTACATGTTCTCTTTTTGTGGATGAAAATGAAGAACAAATTTTCCGTTTTCTGCAACAACATTCCAATTTTTATCCAATAAATATGCGTGCACTTTGGCAGCAGCATTTTAGTTTTTCATTTATTCAACCGAACTTTTCAAATTATGGACTCACCTTATCACCTGCGACAACAAAAACAGATGGTTTCTTTTTATCTGTGTTGCAAAAAAAACATTGATACATATTTTGGCATTTTTTATCTTAAATTTTACGAGAAAAACCTTTTTTAAAGCTAATAGGCTTGTGAAAAGAGAAAGATTGAATAATAAATCCCATTAGTTCTTTTTTACAATTATTGATTGGTTTTCTATGAGCGTAACACATCTAGACACTGTTCTTATTATCGATTTTGGTTCACAAGTGACACAACTTATCGCACGGCGGGTGCGGGCAATGGGTGTCTATTGTGAAATTGTTCCTTTTCAGTTTGCTTTAGAAAGCATCAAACGAGTAAGACCTAAAGCTGTTATTTTATCAGGAAGCCCTTATTCAGTTCTTGACGATGGTTCGCCGCGTGTTCCGATGGAAATTTTTGAAATTGGTGTTCCAGTTTTTGGGATTTGTTATGGTGAACAAGTTATGTGTGTTCAGCTTGGAGGAAAAGTTGAATCTGGACATGAGCGTGAGTTTGGGCGCGTTTTTTTGGAGGTACAAGAAAATGATGCACTTTTTGATGGTGTTTGGGAAAAAGGATCTTGTTATCAAGTATGGATGAGTCACGGTGATCGTGTGACGGCTTTACCAGAAGGCTTTCATGTTATAGGGACCTCAAAAGGCGCTCCCTATGCTGCTATTGCTGATGAAAAACGGCGCTTTTATGCAGTGCAGTTTCATCCTGAAGTTGTTCATACACCCGATGGTGAAAAGTTGTTGCAAAATTTTGTTCATAAAATCTCTGGTCTTAAAAGCAATTGGTCAATGGCTTCTTATCGTGAGAAAGCAATTGCTACAATACGACAAAAAGTTGGAAAAAGTCGTGTCATCTGTGGTCTTTCAGGTGGTGTAGATTCATCAGTTGTGGCTGTGCTTCTCCATGAAGCAATAGGAGACCAATTGACATGTATTTTGGTAGATCATGGGTTGATGCGCAAGAACGAGGCTGAAGAAGTTCTTACACTCTTTCGCGATCATTATAATATAGAGCTTATTCACGTGAATGCCGCCGATATGTTTTTCAATGCTCTAGAAGGTGAGACAGACCCAGAGAGAAAACGCAAAACGATAGGCCGCCTTTTTATTGAAGTTTTTGAAGAAGAAACCAAAAAAATAGGAGGTGCGGAATTTTTAGCACAGGGCACGCTTTATCCAGATGTGATTGAGAGTGTATCAGCGATTGGTGAGTCAGTAACAATTAAAAGTCATCATAATGTAGGGGGATTGCCGGAACGGATGAACATGAAGCTTGTAGAGCCATTACGTGAGTTGTTTAAGGATGAGGTTCGCTCGCTAGGGCGAGAATTAGGATTGCCGGAGCAATTTATTGGCCGTCATCCTTTTCCAGGTCCCGGTCTGGCAATTCGGTGTCCAGGTGCAGTTACACGTGAAAAATTAGAGATTTTACGTGAAGCGGATGCCATTTATCTTGATGAAATTCGTAAAGCCGGCCTTTATGATGAAATTTGGCAGGCTTTTGCTGTTCTTCTACCTGTTAAGACTGTTGGTGTGATGGGTGATGGACGCACTTATGAATTTGTTTGTGCTCTTCGTGCGGTAATATCTGTAGATGGGATGACGGCTGACTTTTATCACTATGATATGGAGTTTTTAAGCAAAACAGCAGCTCGTATTATTAATGAGGTAAAGGGTATTAATCGGGTTGTGTATGATATAACTTCAAAGCCTCCCGGTACCATTGAGTGGGAATGATTGAAACGGAGTAGAAACCTTTTAAGAACAGAGTGTTGTTCAAAATTTGTTATTCTAGCAAGTAAACAGAAGAAGGCAGTTTTTAAAAAAAATTGTGTGATTTTAAAAAGTCATTAACTGGTCGCGTGTTGATCAATATCGTTCAAAATTGAGAAGTGTGAAGTTTTGTATGTCTGAGAAAAAAATTGTTGCACACCGTGGTGGAGCCCATCTTTATCCTGAAAATACACTTTCGGCATTTCGACATGCCATTGCATTGGGAATTGATGAAATTGAATGTGACGTTCATCTACTTAAGAGTGGTGAAGTGGTCGTATTTCACGATTTTTGTCTAGAACAATTGGTTGGGAAAACAGGATATATTCATGATATTGATAATGAAACACGCAAACAACTCTGCATAAAAGGAAGTAGCGAAGCTCCCCCTTTGCTAGAAGAAGTGCTTGATCTTTTAGCACCAACCAATGTTGCATTGCATCTTGAAATAAAAACATGTGGTGAAGTTGAACGTGAAACGATTTTATCTCAAAAAGCGCTTGCGTTAATAAAAAGTCGAAATTTAGCAGAACGGGTTTCTGCAATCAGTTTTGATCCTGCAAGCCTTCGTCCTTTCATTGAAGCAGGAATAACATCTGGCCCATGTATTGATAGCTTTGAAGGTGATATGCACCGTCATTTTTCTGAGTGGAAACAATTGGGATATTCTGATCTGAGTTTGTATGGCTTCATTGTCTCACGCGATTTTATTGAATCTGCTGTTGATGCTGGTTTTACTGTAGGGGTCTGGACAATCAATGGGAGAGCCCGATTGTCACATTGGCTTGATATGCCTGTCCATTATATTACGACAGACCAGCCTGACCTCGCTTTACAATTGCGCACACAAAGATAAAAAGCATACGTCTGTCATATAAGAAAAATGATACTGTTTAACAAAGCTGAACTTAATAGGAAAACGTAGAAAGTATTTACTGAATCCACTTATAAGGTCAAAGTTTTCACTTTATTTACTTATGACTTGTGCGTTTTCCTGTAGTTTTATTAAAAGTATGAAAGTTTTGATAGGCGACAGTGAAGTTTAGTTTTTTTCCATAGTCATGTGTAAGACGCTCTTTTATTTCAATAGTAAAAATATTGTCATTCCAACGCGTTAAAACATGGCATCCTGTTCCAACAGGCTTAATAAGCTCAATCTGTGTTTCGAAGACAGGTCCTTGATCTGGATATTCCCCCAACAAGATAACTTCTGGTCTGAATGCCAAAAGATCAGTTTCTTCACTATAAGATAATGAATGAGTTAAATGTTTTTCTAGGATTGGGCGATCAAGAAAATTCATAGGAGGAGAACCAATAAAATCAGCAACAAATGTTGTTGCTGGATAATCATAAATTTCCATTGGTGTTCCAATTTGCTCGATAGCTCCTTTATTCATGACAACTATTCTATCAGCCAATGTCATTGCTTCTAGTTGATCATGGGTAACATAAAGACTGGTTGTACCCAATGAACGTTGAAGTGTTTTAATCTCAATACACATTTGTGCCCGCAATTTTGCATCAAGATTTGAGAGAGGTTCATCAAAGAGAAAAACACGTGGTTGACGAACAATCACACGCCCCATTGCAACACGTTGGCGTTGCCCTCCTGATAATTGTCGTGGTTTACGATCGAGAAATTGCTCTATTTGCAAAAGTTTTGCGGCGTGTGTGATACGCCTATTTATTTCATCTTTAGGTGTTTTACGATTTTTAAGACCATATTCTAAATTTCCACGGACTGTCATATGGGGATAAAGTGCGTAATTTTGAAAGACCATAGCAATGTCACGATCAGCTGGTTCACGTTCATTGATACGCTCGTTATCAATACAGAGTTCACCAGATGTGATTTGTTCAAGTCCTGCAATGATACGTAATAGCGTTGATTTTCCACATCCTGAAGGACCAACAAGGACCAGAAGCTCCCTGTCTGCAACCGTTAAATTTAAATCATCAATGACTAAAATGCCGTTGGCATACTGTTTTTTTATATTTGATAACTGGATTATGGCCACAGTCATTTCTCCGTTTCAATAAGACCTTTGATAAAGAGCCGCTGCATGCAGATGACGACAAGAACAGGCGGCACCATGGCAGCGACCGATACTGCCATGAGTATATTCCATTGAGGATCATGTTGAAGCGATTCTACGATAAGCTGTTTTAGAATAATAAGAATAGTTTGATGGTTTTGATCAGTTGTAACTATAAGAGGCCAAAGATATTGTATCCATCCATAAATGAACATAATAATAAATAAAGCGGCGATATTGCTTTTGCTGAGAGGGAGAAGAATATCTTTAAAAAATTTAAATGGTCCTGCACCATCAACACGAGCAGCTTCTAAGAGTTCATCAGGAACAGTTAAAAAAAACTGACGAAATAAAAATGTAGCCGTTGCAGATGCAATGAGCGGAATAATCATTCCACCATAGGTGTTTATCATGCCTAACTGTGCAGCGATTGTATATGTTGGAATAATTCGAACTTCAACAGGGAGCATCAATGTAATAAAGATAAGGACAAAAGCAGTCTTTCGAAAGGGAAAGCGCATATAGACAATTGCATAAGCAGAAAAGAGTGAAATGATAATTTTTCCAATACTAATGCCAAGTGCCATAATAAGCGAATTCATTAAAAGTGGCCAAAGATTCGGTAAACCCATCTGTACAAGACCATCACCAAAGATTGTTTTATAGTTTTCTAGAGCATATTTCCCCGGCAAAAGTGGAAGTGTTCCTGAACTAAATGCTGCTGAACTATGGGTTGATGCAATAATAGCAACGTAAACCGGAAAGCAAATAATGATAATACCAATAATGAGAGTAAAATGGGTTAGAAACTTTAAAACAGGGCGATTTTCAACCATAACTCGCTTCCTAGTATTGTACACGACGTTCAATCCAGCGGAACTGAATAAACGTTAAGGCAATAACCATCAACATCAATATTGTTGATTGTGCTGCTGATGCACCGATTATTTGATTTTTAAAACCATCGTCATACACTTTGTAGACGAGAGTGCTTGTTGCACGTGCAGGACCTCCAGAGGTTATGGTATCAATAATACCAAATGTATCAAACATAACATAATGAATATTAATGATAAGAAGAAAAAAGGTCGTTGGTGAAATTTGCGGAAAAACTACGGTCCAAAATCGTTTAAAAGGGCTAGCACCATCAATTGCTGCTGCCTCTATTTGGGAACGTGGAATAGATTGGAGACCAGCAAGAAAAAAAAGAAAATTATAGGAGATCTGTTTCCAGCTGGCTGCAATAACAATAAGGATCATTGCTTGAGTGCCATTAATACGATAATTCCATATAATACCTATTTTTTCCAAAAGAATAGGGACAATCCCTATGGTTGGATGAAAGATAAATAACCATAATATCCCTGCTAATACTGGTGCAACAGCATAAGGCCAGAGTAAAAGTGTTGTATAGACCTTTTTTGAGCGGATGACACGATCAACACAAACAGCCAAAAGAAGCGATATCGTCATTGAAGTGACAGTAACTGAAACGGAAAATACTGCGGTTGTAAAAAGTGATTTTAAATAAGCAGGATCAGAGAGAACAGTCACATAATTTTCAAAACCGATAAAGGTTGTTGTAAAGCCAAAAGGATCCTCACGTTCAAAAGATGACTTTATCGCTTGGGCAGCAGGCCACAAGAAAAACAAAAAAGTCACCATGAGCTGAGGGAAAAGAAACCAGTAAGAAAGTAGACTATTTTTAAAATATGCGTGTTTTTCTTGCATTGGCAGGGCTCTTTAAACACAAAGACTTAAAAAGGATAAAAAAGAATTGAAAGAACTCGACCATTTTGTTGAGTTTTTAATATTTAACGCTAATAACAAGACCTTAATGATTGGCTTTTTCAAATTCGCGCAGGAGTTTATTACCATGCTCAACGGCTTCATTTAATGCATCTTTTGGTGTTTTTGAACCATTAAGAACGGCTTCTAGTTCTTGATCAAGAATGGAACGAATTTGCGGTAAATTACCAAATCTTATGCCCTTTGAATGAATAGTTGGTGGGTTAAGAGTGATCTGTTTTATGGCAATATCCGCTCCGGCATTTTTATCGTAATAATGTTGTTCTTTGCTCAATTCATAAGCAGCTTTTGTGGTTGGAAGGTAACCTGTTATCTGATGCCACTTAGCTTGATTCTCTGCTTGTGAGAGAAATTTAAGGAAAGCAGCTGCACCTGCATATTCTTCAAGTTTATGCCCTTTTAGAGCCCAAATAGAGGCACCTCCAATAACTGAATTTTGTGGTGCACCTTCTATATCATCATAGTAAGGCAACATACCAAATCCAACATTGAATTGTGCTTCGGAAAGGATTCCTGCACGCGATCCTGAAGATTGCATAAAGATTGCACAATTTTGTGTCATAAACATTGGTGTTGCATCTAATGCACCGGAAGGGCCACCATAGCGGAAAATACCTTTATCAGACCATTTTTTAAGATCGGTCCACATACGCACTTGTAATGGCCCATTAAAGGTAAGTTCTGAATCAAGCCCACCGAAACCATTTTCTTTCGTCCCAAAAGGAACATTATGCAATGCTGAAAAATTCTCTATGCCAATCCATTGGGCTGCATAAGCCATTGTAAAACCACAACTTGCTGCTTTAGTTTCAAGAATTTTTTTGGAAAAATTTTCGACTTCTTGCCATGTTTTTGGTGGCTGTTCTGGATCAAGTCCTGCTTTTTTAAAGATATCTTTATTATAATAAAGGATTGGTGTTGAAACGTTGAATGGCATAGAAAGCATTCGTCCCTGAACATCGGAGTAATAACCACTTATGGCAGGAAAATAATTTGTAGAGTTGAATTCTTGTTTTGTGTCAGCCATAAGTTGATAAATGGGATAAACTGCGCCTTTTGCAGCCATCATGGTTCCCGTTCCGATTTCATAGATTTGGGCGAGAACCGGTTGTTGTTTTCCGCGAAATGCTGAAATAAGTGAGACCATGCCCTCTTCATATTCACCACGAAATGAAGAAATAACTTTGTACTTAGATTGGCTGGCATTAAAGTCATTAATGAGACTTTCAGTTTGTTTTCCTAGTTCGCCACTCATAGAATGCCAAAAGCTAATTTTTGTTTGTGCAAAACTCGCTGTTGTCATGCCGATAGCAACTGTAAATGTTGCTATGAAAATATAAAGACGACTCATGCTCAACCTTTTCTGAAGTGATGGAATACAGATTTCTCCAAAATTGATAGTATTACACATGAACATGCCATGACAGTTTTGTTTCAGAAATATGCTAGTTCATTTAAACAGGAACCACCAAAAGGTCAAACGAATTTGTTGAGATTTATTAGTTTTTCCTTTGTGAGTGCTATTGTGTGTTAACGAGATCACTATAAACATCTGATAAAAATTGAATGGTGCAATAAATAAAGTATGAAGTAAACTCTGTGTACTCTACTTATAACAACGTCTGCTAAAACATCTGCTAAGGTAGCTTTTTAAAAGTTGATTTAATGAGCGGATATTACTTTTTAAACCCTCTGGTGGATTCACCAAAATCATGCCTTTAATTTGTGTTTTAGAATCTCTCTAACAAGCCTTGATCCCTAAAGTTAATGAGAGACTCTTGGGGTTCTAATGATGTCTTTGGGCTATAAAATCGCTTGTTTTAGCGTTCCTATACGGTTCAGAAACTATGATTTATGAGGCGTTTCGATTGGCGTCAAAATAAAAAAATTATTACATAGGTGTTGTTAGTTTTATGGGCAAAAAACAATTTTAAAATAAAACGTATAATTGCAAAAAAACGTCAAAAATTTTGGATAACATAATCAGCTCTTTTCAGGAGCAGTAAATGCATCTTTAGAAAATTTGGAAAATGAGACAGTTAATTCACGAATAAATGGTGTTTTTTGTGAGGGATATTTTTTGATTTGTCTTGGATAATTTCTATAAGACTTTTTAAAAAGCCTTTAGAGAAATTTTTAAGCTTTCCGGAAGTGTTTTTCTGTTTAACACATTATCAGATGTATTTGGAGCACCTAAAGAAAAGTTTTCCAATGTAACATAATTTCGGAACCGCCTAAGAAGGATAGAACAGTCCATTTTAGTTATGGAGCAGGGGTGTTGTTAGGTGTTTTGAAAGTTTTTCTCTGCTTGATGGGTAACACATAGATTTTCAAAATCGCGATAAAAAATAAAATAACAGACGTTTTGTGATGATATCATTTAAATTATTTTCTGCTAATATCGCCATTGCATGTTGAGTTGTTGCCTTTATTTTTCAAAATCATTACGCCTTTTAAGCATGATATAGACGATAAAGCTATCCATATTCTCACATATTCGTTATAATTTCTGATTCATAAATATCTGAGCATCAAATATCCCTGTTACCAATATTGATAACAGTGTAAATTCTAATGACTGTAATTTTATTATTTTTTTATCTTCTCTTTATACAGTTACATTTTAGTGCTTTGTTATCGCATCGATAATAGTCTTAACATTATGTTCCATCATATCAAGATAAGTCGCAGCAGGACCATTTTTGTTTGATAATGCATCAGAATAGAGTGTTCCACCGATTTTTAAACCTGTTTCTTTTGAAATCTGGTTTATGAGACGGGGGTTAGAAATATTTTCAACGAATAGAGCGGCCGCTTTCTTGGCTTTAATTTGTTTGATAAGTTTGGCTACGTCGGCTGCAGTTGCTTCAGCTTCTGTTGAAGCACTTTGAGGTGCAAGTATGGTAAAATCATATTCTTGAGCAAAATAGCCAAAAGCATCGTGAGATGTGATAATAATACGCTTATCTTTTGGGAGAATGGCAATCTTTGCTTTAAGTGTTTCTTGGGCTCTTTTAAGCTTTTTAATGTAAGATTCGGCATTTTTGCTGTAGTTTGCACAGGATTGTTGATCGATTTTACAGAAAGCAGTGGCGATATTTTTAACATAAATTTCAGCGTTAGGGATAGTTTGCCAAGCATGTGGATCAATATCACCGTGGTGATGAGGTCGTTGGGTATCATGTTCTTGATCTTTAATTTCGAGGGGAGGAATGTTGGAACTGACTTCAACAAGAAGTGCTTTTGTACCGCTTGCTGCGATGAGGCGGTCAATGAAGCCTTCTAGATGAAGTCCGTTGATGAAAATAATATCAGCCTTTCTAAGGGCTTGGGCATCACGGGGGGTAGGTTCATAAGTGTGGGTACTCGCATTGGGGCCAACAAAAGTGGTTATAGAAATACGGTCGCCCCCTACGTTTTTGACTAAATCTGCAAGAATAGAAAAGCTGGCGATAACTTTAATCTTATTATATGCAGAAGCAGAAAATGGAAAAAGAGCAAACAATAACAGCGTTCCAAGAAGAACAAATTGTTGAATAAGTTTAGACATATTATTTCCTTAAGGTGGGAAGAGATTTATAGAAGAGATGGGGAAACCATGCCACAATAAGGCCGCGTGGACTTGTGAAGCAGGAAAAAACATAAATAGATCCTGCAGCAATGATGATGGCAGGGCCGGAGGGAAGTGATAGATGAAAAGAAAGCAGTAGTCCGCATATGCTCGCAATGATTCCTAAAAGGATGGAAAGTATGCAGATAGGGCCAAGACGCGAAAGCCAAAAACGGGCTGTAATGGCTGGAATCATCATAATGCCAACAGAAAGTAATGTCCCCAGTGATTGGAAACCACCAACCAGATTCAACACAACAAGTCCGAGCAATGATACATGAACATATTTGCTCAATGGAGAGAGTGATTTAAAAAAGAAGGAATCAAAGCTTTCTACTACCAGTGCACGCCAGAAAATGCAGAGACTACACACTGTGATGAGCATGATAGTAGCAATCAAAAAAAGAGCTTGTGTATCAAGTGCAAGCACCGAGCCAAATAAGAGATGAAGCAGATCAATTGTGGACTTTTTAAGTGAAACAAGAATGACGCCTGTCGCAAGTGCAATCAAATAAAAGACTGTCATTGATGCATCTTCTTTCTGAAAGCTATTTCGTGAAGTCAAAACGGTTGCTAAAGCAACAATGATTCCAGCTAAGATGCCGCCAAGTGTCATAGAGATAAGTGAGAATCCACAGAAAAGAAAAGCAGCTGCAACACCAGGAAGAATGGCGTGGGATATAGCGTCTCCTGTTAAACTCATTCCACGTAGCATCAAAAACACCCCAACAGGGCAGGCGCTGATGGATAGAAGGATTGAACCGATAAGCGCGCTTTGCATAAAATGGAAATCAATGAAGGGGGCAAGAAAAAATGTATACACGTATTATAACCTAATAGAATCAGAATCATGAAGGGAAAAATGTTGTTTTAGTGCACCGATACACAAAGAGCTGGATGTGAGAGGTGGTCTAATGTGATGAATATTGTCATGGAAAAACTGTGTTGTTTCTCCATAAAAGGCGCTTTGTTCCTTTATGTGAATCATGTGAGGAAAATATTCTTGCACAATGAGGGGATCGTGAAGGGCTGTAAGAACTGTTCGTCCTTGTTGTTGCCAGTGTGTGATTAACGCAAGAAGGTCTTTTTGAGTATTATGATCGATACCATTGAAAGGTTCATCGAGCAAGATAATATCGGCATCTTGTACAATAATACGCGCAAAAAGAGCGCGTTGTAATTGTCCACTTGAGAGTGTATCAAGGGGACGGGTAGCAAGTGCTGTGAGCCCAACCCTGTCAAGTGCATTTTGAATTTTAGAGTAATAGGGACGCTGGTTTTTCCATAATCCACAAAAAGACCACAGTCCTGTTTTTATAAGCGCTTGTACATCAATTGGAAATGTTTGATCTACATCACATCGTTGAGTAAGATAAGCGATCCGGCTTTTCTTTGGTTTTGTAACTTTACCTTTGAGAGGTTTAATTAATCCAGCGATGGTTTTCAGCAGTGTAGATTTTCCAGCACCATTATCACCCGTTATTGCTATCAACGAGCTCGCTTTTAACTTTGCTGAAAAGCCCTTTATTGCTATTCTATTTACATAGCCTAATGTTGCATCGTCAAAATGCAGATCCATAATTTATAACACCTTTGATTATTGTCTTGGGATAACTATGTAATAATATAACGTTTGTCAATAAAATGTTATATTATTACATCTGTTTTTAGAGCTGAGAATTTCAGTGGGAAGATCGTGGAAAATTCAAAATAATGATTGAATTTTCCTTGACGAAAGAGAGAGTGTGTATACTATATATAGTATCAAAATGACTGGTGATTCTAAATAGACACAAGTGAGGGTATGGTGTGTTTCGTTTGGCATCTGAATTATTTCCATAATATGATCGCGAAGAGTTTATTGACTAAGAGGGGAGCAGTGTTTCTGCTGAGAGATCTCTGTCGGGAGAATTTCCTTTCGTTTTTGTCATGAAAGAGTAAAACTAAGCATTGAGAAGCGCATGCTGGGCGCATTAGTTTTTTAGACAACAGGAGGGAATTGTAATGCAAGCAAAAGATTATTTTATAACTGGGGGGGGCGTTTAAGCTATAGAATAATCGTTTATTCTCATCATAATTTTGAAATTATTTGATGGGGATTTCTATTGTATTGAGAAGGTTCCGTGTTATTTGAACAAGAGTGTAGCCATCTGTGTTTGCGTACAATTGCTGTTTTTTGTTATTCTTGAGTATCTATAAAATATTAGAATTAACGCTCTTTGAGGGTTTATTCTCTTGAAATTATGAAAGTTGAAAAAATGCCGATCACCATTTATAGTAAGCCATTGTGTGTCCAATGTGACGCTACGCGTCGCGCCTTTGATGCTAAAGGCATTCATTATCGTGTTGTGGATATTTCTCGCGATGAACAAGCATACAGTTTTGTTCAATCTTTAGGGTATCGTCAGGTTCCTGTCGTTGTCTGTGGTGAAAATCATTGGTCTGGTTTTAGGCCGGATATGATTAGCGGTCTTTAGTGTTGAATGGGACTCATTGTTTATTATTCGAGTGCGACGGGTAATACTGAAAATTTTGTTTCTCAGCTTGGTCAACGGCTTTTCAAGATTGATAAAAAAAAACCGTCTGTGTTAGTTGATGAGCCTTATGTATTAGCCGTTCCTACCTATGCAGATTGTGAAGGGAGAGGGGCTGTGCCGAAAGCAGTTATTCGCTTCCTCAATGAAGCAGAGAACCGCAAATTAATTCGTGGTGTCATTGGTGGTGGGAATCGTAATTTTGGTTGCTATTATAATTTAGCGAGCAAGATCATTGCTGAAAAATGTTTTGTGCCTTGCCTGTATCGTTTTGAGCTGCGTGGAACTGATGAAGATGTTATTTGTGTAAAGAAGGGATTGGAAAGATTTTGGAAACAGTCAGTGTAGAAAAATCACAGAAATCAGGTCAGATTATGGATTATCATGCGTTGAATGCAATGCTTAATCTTTATGATGAAAATGGCCATATCCAATTTGATATGGATTGTCTTGCTGCACGGCAGTATTTTCTTCAACATGTTAATCAAAATACGGTTTTTTTTCATAATCTTAAGGAAAAAATAGACTATTTGATAGAGGAAGGTTATTATGAAAAAGCTTTATTTGAGCTTTATGATTTTTCTTTTATCAAAAAGCTTTTTAAGCGCGCTTACGCGTTTAAATTTCGTTTTCCTACTTTTTTGGGTGCATTTAAGTACTATACCAGTTATACTCTGAAAACTTTTGACGGGAAGCGCTATCTTGAGCGTTATGAAGACCGTATCTGCCTTGTCGCTTTATATTTAGCTCAAGGGAATAAAGCGCTTGCTGAGACTTTTGTGGATGAAATTATTACAGGTCGGTTTCAACCTGCAACACCGACATTTTTGAATGCGGGAAAGAAACAACGCGGTGAGTTGGTATCGTGTTTTTTGTTGCGTGTTGAAGACAATATGGAATCAATAGGACGTTCGGTCAATTCAGCTTTACAGCTTTCGAAACGCGGTGGAGGTGTAGCGCTTTGTTTGACGAATTTACGAGAAGCAGGGGCACCGATCAAGCAAATAGAAAATCAATCTTCAGGTGTCTTACCTGTGATGAAACTTTTGGAAGATTCCTTCTCTTATGCCAATCAACTTGGTGCGCGGCAAGGAGCTGGTGCTGTTTATTTACATGCACATCATTTAGATATTATGAAGTTTTTAGACACAAAGCGCGAGAATGCTGATGAAAAGATCAGAATCAAAACGCTTTCGCTTGGTGTGGTTATTCCCGATATTACTTTTGAGCTTGCACGTAATAATGAGGATATGTATCTGTTTTCAGCTTATGATATTGAGCGCGTTACAGGCAAACCTTTTAGCGATATTTCTTTGACGGAGCATTATCGATCTTTTGTTGATAATGCTAAGATTCGTAAAAAGAAAATAAGTGCACGTGTTTTTTTCCAAACATTAGCGGAAATTCAATTTGAATCAGGTTATCCTTATATTTTATTTGAAGATACGGCCAACCGAGCTAACCCAATAGCTGGTCGTATAAGTATGAGCAATTTATGTTCAGAAATTTTGCAGGTGAGTGAGCCGAGTGAGCTAGAGACAGATTTAACTTATCGTACTGTTGGAAGTGATATATCCTGTAATCTTGGTTCAATGAATATTGCAAAAGCAATGGAAAGTCGTGATTTTGGGCAGACGGTAGAAGCTGCTGTTCGTGCTCTTACTGCTGTTTCTGATATGAGCGATATTGCGTGTGTACCTTCCATTGCAAAGGGTAATGCCGAAAGCCATGCGATTGGTTTGGGACAAATGAATTTGCATGGTTTTTTAGCGCGTGAGAAGATCTATTATGGGTCTCCAGAAGCGATTGATTTTACCAATATCTATTTTTATGTTGTGACGTATCATGCCATACGTGCCTCCAATTTAATTGCACGTGAACGCAACCAAATATTTTTGGGGTTTGAGAAGTCAGCTTATGCAGATGGTCGTTTTTTTGCAAAATATATTGAGAAAGAATGGAAGCCACAATTTGCACTTGTACAAGAGCTTTTTGCACGTAATAATATCGTTATACCAGACCAAAAGGATTGGCAGGAACTCAAGGATTTAGTTGTTAAATACGGGCTTTATAATCGCAATTTACAGGCTGTTCCTCCTACGGGGTCTATTTCCTATATTAATCATGCGACATCTTCTATTCATCCAATTGCTTCAAAAATTGAAATTCGCAAAGAGGGAAAAATTGGGCGCGTTTATTACCCTGCTCCTTATATGGATAATACGAATTTGGACTTCTACCAGGATGCTTATGAGATTGGCCCTGAAAAAATTATTGATACCTATGCGGCTGCTACGCAGCATGTCGATCAAGGTCTTTCGTTAACATTATTTTTTCCTGATACTGCTACCACGCGTGATATTAACCGCGCACAAATTTATGCTTGGAAAAAAGGGATAAAGAGTATTTATTATATACGGTTGCGGCAAGTCGCATTGAGTGGAACAGAAGTGGATGGCTGTGTTTCGTGCAGTCTATAGGAGATAATCATATGACAAAGATTACAACTAAGAATCCTGTTGTTTGCGCTGTCAATTGGAATAGATTGCATGATGAGAAAGATCTTGAAGTATGGAATCGCTTAACTGGAAATTTTTGGTTGCCTGAAAAGGTTCCGCTTTCTAATGATATTCCTTCATGGTCAAGTTTGACGGAGGAAGAACGTAAGTTAACGATTCGTGTTTTTACAGGGTTAACGCTCCTGGATACAATTCAAAATACCGTAGGAGCCATTTCACTTCTGGCTGATGCAATAACAGAGCATGAGGAGGCAGTATTGACAAATATTGCCTTCATGGAAGCTGTTCATGCACGTTCTTACTCCTCTATTTTTTCAACCTTATGTTCGACGGTAGAGGTTGATGATGCGTTTAGGTGGTCAGAAGAAAATATTCATTTGCAGAAAAAAGCCAGATTAGTCCTTGAGCGTTATGAAGCAAATGATCCACTAAAAAAGAAAATTGCTTCGACTTTACTAGAAAGCTTTTTATTTTATTCTGGCTTCTATTTACCTATGTATTGGGCGAGTCGTGCTAAATTAACAAATACAGCTGATCTCATTCGGCTTATCATCCGTGATGAAGCTGTACATGGTTATTATATAGGCTATAAATTTCAAGTGGGATTTGCAAAACTTGAAGAGGCCAAAAAACAAGAAATTAAAGATTTTGCCTTTAATTTACTCTTTGACCTCTATAACATCGAATGTAAATATACTGAAGATCTTTATGATGCACTTGGGTTGACGGAAGATGTGAAAGTTTTTCTTCATTATAATGCGAATAAAGCTTTAATGAATTTGGGATTTGAAGCACTTTTTCCAGCAGAGGTTTGCCACGTTAATCCTGCTATTTTAGCAGCTTTATCACCGAATTCTGACGAAAATCATGACTTCTTTTCAGGGGCTGGTTCTTCTTATGTTATTGGCAAAGCAGTTGCTACCACGGATGATGATTGGGAGTTTTAATACTTATATGTAAAGAGAAGGGCGCGGGGTATACCACTCAAGTCTTTGCGCATTTCTAAATGCTGGAAGCCATTTTTTTCAAATAAGTTACAGACGTCTTTTTCTTGAGAGTAGCCGATTTCGACAGCGATATAGCCTTTTGATTTTAAATGGTTTGCTGCTTCATGAGAAAGTTTTCGATAAAAATCAAGACCATCTTTTCCACCGATTAATGCCCGTAAGGGATCATGCAAACGCACTTCCTTGGCAAGGTTTTTAATATCTTTTTTTGGAATATAGGGTGGATTGGAAATAATGAGATCAAATTTACCTGTGACAGAATCAAACCAATCGCTAAGAAGAGGTGTAAAGCGGTTTATAACTTCAGCGTCTTTTGCATTTTTTGTGGCTGTTTTGAGGGCATCTTCAGAAATATCGACAGCCACTGCATAGGATTGGGGAATTTGTTTAAGAATAGCAATGGCAATAGCACCACTGCCTGTTCCCATATCAAGCAGTGTTGTTTTTCTCGAGTTTTCAACCTGTTTTTTGAGGAGCGGTAAAACAAGATCTACGAGCGTTTCTGTATCGGAACGTGGTTCTAATGTCTCTTGAGATAAGGCAAAAGATATGCCATAAAATTCCCGTTTTCCGATAATACGGTAGACAGGTTCGCCAGCAATACGTCGTTGTACAGCGTGTTCTAACTGTGCAATTTGTTCAAAAGATAGGCACATATCTGGTTGGGAAATCCTATCAGATAGAGTTGTATTCGTTATCCATTCAACAAGTATTTTTGCATCAAGATTGGCTTCAGAAATCCCTTGAGTACGCAACTTTTCTTGTGTTTTTAGGATGAGGTGATTGAGGGTATGCGTGCTCATCCGTTCTTGTCCATTTCCATAAGCAGAGCTGTTTGATGATCAGATATAAGCGCATGAATAAGTTCATCAAGATCTCCTTCTAGGATGCGGTCAAGCTTATAGAGCGTAAGATTAATACGGTGATCAGTGACACGTCCTTGTGGAAAATTATAGGTACGAATACGTTCTGAACGATCACCAGAACCGACTTGGTTTTTACGGGAAGCTGAACGTTCACTTTCCGCTTTTTGCCGTTCGATATCAAATAAGCGCGCGCGTAAAATTTGAAGTGCGCGTGCTCGGTTTTGATGCTGTGATTTTTCCGCTTGCACAACCATAATGCCGGTTGGAATATGTGTTATACGAACAGCTGAATCAGTTGTATTGACATGCTGTCCTCCTGCTCCAGATGCACGCATTGTGTCGATGCGAATATCTTCTGGGCGAATTTCAATATCAATTTCTTCGGCCTCTGGAAGCACAGCAACGGTAGCAGCAGACGTATGAATGCGTCCACCGGTCTCTGTTTCAGGGATGCGCTGCACACGATGAACACCTGATTCAAATTTTAGTTTAGAAAAAACACCTTTTCCTGAAATGGTTGCAATAATTTCTTTATATCCACCAACTTCCCCTTCATTAAGCGAAACGACTTCAACTTTCCAGTTATGATAAGCAGCATAACGCTCATACATGCGAAAAAGATCCCCGGCAAAGAGTGCTGCCTCTGATCCACCAGTTCCGGCTCGAATTTCAACAATGGCGCTTTTTTCATCAGCAACATCTTTTGGCAAAAGAAGAATTTGAAGTTCTTGCTCAAGTTGCTCCATTTTTTGGCATAACAATGGTAGCTCTTCTTGGGCAAGATTACGCATGTCTATATCTGTTGCTTTATCACTGATGATAGTTTCCAGTTCTGTGATTTCTCTGTAGAGATTATTTAATGCGCGTATGGAATGAACAATTGGCTGTAGTTCTGCATATTCAGAAGCTAATTTCACATATGTCTCAGCATTTGGATTTTTAGCCATTTGGCTTTCAATTATTTCAAAGCGCTTTTCAAGCTGTTTCATACGATCTTGTGGTAAAGAAACCATGATAATATTGGCCTAATTTGTTATAACAGTTTTTGTTGTAATATTGGTAATTGAGTGCTTTATCGCATCTTACAAAAAGGGTAATAAAAAAGAAAAACTTTCCTACCAATAAAAATGATAGTTTTTAGAGTGAACATGGACAAACTTTGATTTGCATGGGAAGCGTTTTGCTTATACATATGAAATCATTGACTTAAGTATTGCGTTTTTTTCCGTAAAGTTCAAGGCGGTGGTGAATGATATCATAGCCAAGGGATTTAGCAATTTCCTCTTGCAGCTTTTCAATGATATCAGAATGAAATTCAATAACTTGCCCTGTTTCTATATCAATGAGATGGTCATGGTGTTGCCTGTCTGCTTGCTCGAAACGAGACGGTCCACCACTAAATGTATGACGATGAATTGTCCCGTTTCCTTCTAATGTTTTCATGGTTCGGTAAACAGTCGAGAGTGAAATACTAGAATCTATTTTGTGAGCGCGCTGAAAAATTTCAGACGCGTTCGGATGGTCATTTGTATCAGTCAAAATATCGAGAATAATACGCCTTTGGCGTGTTACTCTTAAACCTGCAGTTCTTAATTCCTGCTCATATTTCCGTTTTTTATTCATCTTCTTAATTGTTTATTTTTCAAACGAAGGCTCCATGGCAATGTTTGTATTTTTTCTCTGAACCACAAGGACAACGTTCGTTTCGTCCAATTTTCCCCCATGTAGTTACATCGTTTGGGTCACGATTCTTCGGATTAACAATTTTATTTCCTTGTGTCCCTGCCCATAGGGTGGAAGTATTTTCTTCTCCTCGATTATTTGGAACAGAGTTATCAGCCTCTGTTTGCCCAGGCATGAGAGAAGCTGTAGGTTGCTGAATGATTTCGAAACGCATGAGTTTAGACGTAACGATTCTGCGTAAACTTCTAAGCATAGTTTGAAAGAGTTCAAATGATTCTGTTTTATACTCGTTGAGTGGATCTCGTTGCGCATAACCACGAAAACCAACAGCGGAACGCAGATGATCTAAATTTACCAGATGTTCACGCCATAAAGTGTCAATGGTTTCAAGTAATATGGCTTTGTGAAAATAAGCCATAACTTCTGGAGAGTAGCGTTCAATACGTTCATTTTCAAGTTTTGTAACAGCATCTGATATGCGTTCTAAAATTTGTTTTTCGGCAATTCCATCTTCTTTTGCCCATTCTTCTACCGGAAGCTCAAGATTGAAAAGTTGGTGGATTTCCTCTTGTAGAGTTTTCACATCCCATTTTTCAGAATATGTTCCAGCTGGGATATAGGTTTCTACGAGATCTTCAACCACTTCATTACGCATTTCAAGGATAGTATCTGTTAAATCATCTGCATTCATGACTTCCATACGCTGTTCAAAAATAACTTTGCGTTGATCATTCATGACATCGTCATATTTTAACAAATTTTTACGGATTTCAAAGTTTCGTGCTTCGACTTTTTTTTGCGCTTTTTCAAGGGCTTTATTAATCCATGGATGGGCAATAGCTTCATTTTCTTTCAATCCAAGCTTTTGCAACATACCATCCATACGGTTGGAGCCAAAAATACGCATGAGGTCATCTTGAAGAGAAAGAAAGAACTTTGAACGACCAGGATCACCTTGGCGACCAGAACGTCCACGGAGCTGGTTATCAATACGACGACTTTCATGGCGTTCCGTAGCAATGACGTAAAGACCACCAGCAGCTAAGGCTTTTTCTTTAAGTGTCTTAACATCTTTTTTTATTTCTTCAATTTTAGCCGTTCGCTCTTCTCCATCAGGTATATCCTGTAATTCTTGTCGAATGCGCATCTCGACATTCCCACCAAGCTGTATATCAGTACCACGACCAGCCATGTTGGTTGCGATGGTTAAAGCTCCAGGAACCCCTGCTTGTGCAATAATATAGGCTTCTTGCTCATGATAGCGAGCATTTAAGACTCTAAAATCAGTAATGCCCTCTTTTCGCAAACGCTCTGCTAATTGTTCTGACTTTTCAATAGAAGTTGTTCCAACGAGAATAGGCTGCCCTTTTTCGTGTGCTTGACGAATATCACCCACAATGGCACGATATTTTTCTTCTGCTGTTCGATAGATTTCATCATCTTCATCACGACGCTGTATTGGTAAGTTTGTAGGTACTTCAACAACATCAAGACCATAAATATTACTGAATTCTTCAGCTTCTGTTATAGCAGTTCCGGTCATTCCAGACAGTTTTCTATACATACGGAAATAATTTTGGAAAGTGATGGAAGCAAGAGTCTGATTCTCTGGTTGAATAGTCACATGCTCTTTAGCTTCTAATGCTTGATGGAGACCTTCAGAATAACGCCGCCCTGGCATCATACGACCTGTAAATTCGTCAATGATAACAATTTCATTATTGCGAACAATATAATCCTTGTCGCGGACAAATAACTTATGGGCTTTTAGGGCGTTATTGATATGATGGACGATAGCGACATTTTCTATGTCGTAAAGACTTTCACTTTTAAGATGCCCAGCTTGTTCAAGCATTTTTTCAATTTTTTCAGTGCCGACTTCGGTAAAAGTTGTTGTTTTTTGTTTTTCATCTATTTCATAGTCTTCTGAAGTTAAGGCAGGAATAAATGTATCAATAAGGTTGTAGAAGTCAGTGCGATCTTCTAGAGGACCTGAAATAATAAGAGGAGTACGTGCTTCATCAATGAGAATTGAATCAACTTCGTCGACAATTGCATAATGATATCCACGCTGGACCATTTGACTATGATCAAAGGTCATATTATCGCGCAGATAATCAAAGCCCAATTCATTATTTGTTGCATAGGTAATGTCACATGCATAGGCTGCTCGGCGGGCATCATTATCAAGATCATGGAGAATCACACCTGTTGTTAGTCCGAGAAAACTGAAGATTTTTCCCATTGTTTCAGCATCACGACTGGCAAGATAATCGTTTACTGTAACAACATGAACACCCTTTCCCTCCAATGCATTAAGATAAATTGGCAGAGTTGCCATTAATGTTTTACCTTCGCCGGTGCGCATTTCAGCGATGCCACAGTCATGAAGAACCATTCCACCAATGAGTTGTACATCAAAAGGACGCATATCATAAACACGTTTTGCTGCTTCACGGACAGTTGCAAAAGCTTCTGGAAGAAGCAAGTCAAGGGTTTCACCCTCAGCAAGACGTTTGCGAAACTCATCAGTTTTTTGGCAGAGCTGTGCATCACTTAATTTCAAGAACTGTTCTTCCAACGCATTAATTTGTATGACTTTTTGGCGAAGATTCTTGAGACGTCGCTCATGAGCTGAACCAAAAAACTTACGTGCAAAGACACCTAAACTGACCATCTCTGGTCCTTTCTACTAATTGTTGTCATTATTTTTGGACACTTCATACGTTATCTCTATACTCTGCACCTTCAAGCTATTCAATATAACGAGATGCAGATGGTACCATTATACCTGTTTGTGTGCAATTTTTTACTCCGATTATAAAATAGAGATAAAAGGCTAAGTGCACCATGTCAACTTTAGTCATGCTGTTTAGTTGATACAATACAAAGTAATTTAGGATCTAGTATGCCATTTTTCTATATTATCATGATTTTTAACAGCATTAGGCAGTGTGTGATAAACTGAGATAAAAGAACATGTTTACACTTTTTAAAATAAAATTACTGATTTATTTATCTTTGTTTAGAGATTAATATGATAAAAAATTGGAATATTGAACGAGCCTTCATTTTTAAGGAGTATATTTATGAAGTTCAAGTTTATCACGCTGTTTTTGGCATCAACTTTATTGGTAAGTACGAGTTTAGGGGTGATAGCCCGAGAAAGTTTGAATTCATCGTCTAATGATTTAAAGACTTTGGAGAAAGCTTCTGAAAAAAACATTCCTCCCTCCCATATTATGGCAGTTATTGATGGGAAGAATATTACAGCAGGGCAATTGGATGAGTTAGCGCTTGAAATAAATCCTAATTTAACACGTCTTCCTGATGAACAACGCCGTGTAATGGTTTTAAAAGCTTACTTGGATATGCAGGCACTTGCTAAAGCAGCAATAAGTAAGGGTCTCGATAAGAGTGAAGCTTACGATAAACGTATGGCAGTTATGCGGGATAATGTTCTTCAACAGCTTTATTTTAAACAGACGGTTGTTGACCAAATTTCGGATGCTGATTTGGAAACTCTTTACAATAAAGAGGTTGCTGCTTTGCCCAAAGAGGATGAGATTAAAGCGCGCCATATTTTAGTAAAAACGAGAAAAGAAGCAGAAGCTATCGTTAAGCGTTTAAATAAAGGGGAAAATTTTGAAGAGATTGCAAAGAAGAGTTCAACAGATGGTTCTGCAGCTGTTGGGGGCGATCTTGGTTATTTCAGTCATGGTCAAATGGTCAAGTCTTTCGAAGATGCTGCTTTTGGGCTAAAAGTTGGCGAATACACTAAAACGCCCGTTGAAAGTCCTTTTGGTTGGCATGTTATTAAGGTAGAAGATCGTCGTTTGAAACAACCTCCTGTATTTGATGAAGTTAAAGAGATGTTGCGTACACAGCTGATCAAAGAACGCTACCAAAAACTGATTGTTGATTTGCGCAGCAAGATAGATGTGAAATATCCTGATCCTAATATTGAAAAACTCATGCAGTCGCTCAGCCAGAATGGGATGTCGCTGCCAGATGAAACATCTGATGAAGAAGATACGGAATAGGAAGGAAAATGAAGTGGAGAGTATATTGCTGGGCAATTTGATAGATTAATTTCATTCGAAAAGCCTGGCGGTTGTTTGCTAGCGGGTGTTTTCCGACAATAATATTCTTGCATGAAATTGCCTCTATTTTTATGGAAAGTGTACTGTGACTTTAAAAACATCGCCTTTGTCTCACCAAAACATACAGGAACTTCCACCATTATCTGGTGTGCGGATAGCGACAGCTGAAGCTGGGATTAAATATAAAGGTCGTACAGATCTTCTTTTTATCATCTTTGATGAGCCAGCAAGTGTGGCGGGTGTTTTTACGCGCTCAAAATGTCCATCTGCTGCTGTGGAGCATTGTCGTGCATCACTTCCTCATGGAGTTGCTCGGGGTATTGTTGTTAATTCTGGGAATGCAAATGCTTTTACAGGACATAAAGGAAAGCATACAACAGATGCAATAATGTGTGCAGCAGCAAACGCTTTGAAGGTGAGAGAAAATGAAATTTTTATGGCCTCTACAGGTGTTATTGGTGAGCCAATGGATGCGTCAGGTATTATAAATATTTTACCAAGTATGGCGAAAACAGCAAAAGAAGGAAACTGGTTGGAAGCTGCAAAAGCCATTATGACGACTGATACATTTCCAAAACTTGCTACGCGCAGATTTGATTGTGGGGGAGAGACTGTTACTATTAATGGGATTGCAAAAGGTGCTGGTATGATCGCACCAGATATGGCGACAATGCTTTCTTTTGTTATAAGTGATGCAGGAATTTCTTCCGATATACTCCAATCCATGTTATCGGAGGCAGTTCAGAGCTCTTTCAATTCAATTACTGTTGACAGTGATACCTCAACATCAGATACACTTATGATATTTGCGACAGGAAAAGCAAAGAAAAAAATCCCTTGTATTACGAGTCAATCTGATCCACGTTATGAGGTTTTTGCAAAGCAATTGAGTGCGCTTTTGCATGAGCTTGCATTACAAGTTGTTTGTGATGGAGAAGGGGCGCGTCATTTAATTGAGGTAAATGTGGTTGGCGCTACAACAGATAGTGCTGCTAAGACTATTGCTTTATCAATTGCAAATTCACCACTTGTAAAAACTGCCATTGCAGGTGAAGATGCTAACTGGGGGCGGGTGGTTATGGCAGTTGGTAAGGCAGGTGTTGAAGTAGACCGTGATCTCTTAGCAATTTGGTTTGGGGAACATCGTTTGGCTGTCAATGGTGAACGAGATCCTGAATATTGCGAAGAGACAATAGGCGCTTATATGCGAGGTAAACATATTACAATTCGGGTTGAGATCGGTTTAGGCATTGGTGAAGCGACAGTTTGGTCTTGCGATTTGACGAAAGAGTACGTTATGCTCAATGGCGATTACAGAAGTTAAATGATGCATCATAAATTTGACATTGGGGGCTTGTATGTTCTGTCAGAGGTTACCTGAGTACTTGAGTTATTTTGTCTTTGAGAAGAGGATGTGGTAAAAAAGAGACTTATTTTATTATTCCCGTTGGAGAGCGGTATGTCTATAAAAACTTCACTTCTTCTTGTTGTTGCATGCGCGTTATTAGGTCAAGATAATCATGTTTTGCTTACAGAGCGTCCTCAGGGAAAGTCACTGGCTGGTTTGTGGGAATTTCCTGGTGGAAAGGTTGAACACGGAGAAACTCCAGAGGAATCCTTGATTCGTGAGTTAGAAGAAGAGCTTGGTGTTCATGTTCAGCCAAATGATTTATCGCCTTTAACATTTGTGAGCCATGGTTATGAAACATTTCATCTTTTAATGCCATTGTATCTTTGTGCCCATTATAAGGGTGTTGTGCAAGGACGAGAGGGGCAAAATTTAAAATGGATTTTTATTGGCGATCTTGATAAATATCCTATGCCTGATGCTGATAAACCGTTGGTTCAGGTACTAAAAAATCTTCTTCTTTAATGTGTTTGGGAGAAGAGAATATCGCTTCCAGATAAGGTGCATTTGTTTCATGAGATATTGATGATGAAGAAAATTTTTTCCAAGAAAAAGCTTTGTGGTTTCGTTAAAGATTTTCTTTTTACGTGATAAAACGATTTAATCATCATTATGATACATTAACTATAATAAATTGATTTATAAAAAAATTATCATTTCGATAGTTAATTCTTCTTCTTAAGGTTACACTTTTCCATTTTTTAAATACTCTTACTCTAAATCAAGAGAAAATTGTTCAATTACAAGCCTGTAAAGGAGAAAGTAATTTGAAAAACAGTTGTGGAATAGATGAAATATACGATGAATAGACTGTTTAAATTTAATATCATTCATAACAGTAAGTGGAGATTAAATATGATAAAGTTGGATTATGTCTCCACAAATGTAAATATGACGGTGTTCAGGAGATTTTGTTTTATGCATTCATAGGTAAGTGCTGAGAGATGAAGAGAAAGTAAAGCTATCCAATGAAGGACGCAAACGGGCAATACAGTGGTATGAGACTACTCATGAAGATCCTGAATTTTATTCCAAAATGCAAGAAACAAAAACATAAAACACCAAACAATCTTTATAATTTTAAATATGTTGCTTTGAATGTGTTTGAAAGCCATGAAGTTGAACAAAAAGGAGTAATAAAGCCGAGCAATAATTTTTACTGTTATAATTTTATCTACTTCCGAAACGAATATGCAAATCTTTTTTTCGGCTGTTACTGAACAGTTTTGGATACTCAGTAGAAATGTTTAAAGCAATGAAGCAGTATAATATCAAGAGACCTTTGGATATGCACAATGGTAATTATGATTTAAAATAAATCTCTTACTTGTAATAGATGGTATTTTAATGCAAGCTATTTAGTAAACTGGTTGACGAATTTTCATAATATCTAAAAAATGCATGAATATTGATAAAGGTTTTTTGGGTGAATGCTGAATATGCGCTTTAAGAAAAGACAAAGTGATTAACTCCATTCTACATAAATAAGCTTGTAAATATGTTTTTCGTTGATAGGAGATCAACAAGTTACTCCAATCCGCCTTATTTTTTAAGGATTTAAAATGGATCATCAAAAAACATAACAATGAAAATTTTTAGTTGTGCTTCTATTAAGAGCACATATTACGTTTCCAATATTGGACGGCGTTTTGCTACAGGATATTTTTGATGTTTTTTAGCGATCCGGGTAATTGCTTCTTTTAATGGCTCGATCATAACGTTCATGGAGAAGCCATTTGCATGAATGATATTTTCATGATCAATCATAATGGCGACGTGGCCTTTCCAAAAAATCAAATCACCTCGTTGAAGTTTATCACTGTCTGTGAGCTGTTTTCCTATAGTTTTCTGCTGCATGTCAGTATCGCGTAAAACCATTTGTCCAGTCATCATCATGGAGAGCTGGACTAGCCCTGAGCAATCAATTCCGAACCCACTAACACCACCCCAAAGGTAAGGTGTGTGGATAAAAGTTTCAGCAACTGTAACATAATCTTCATACACGTGCCCAATGGGACTGAGATGATGGCTAATGATTGCTTTACCATTTTCAAGTCTAGAATAGATTGTGTCACGGATTTCGATTTCATCGACAACACTGACTTTGCTTCCCATAGATAAGGAACAGTCCATTGGACCACGTAATTCAGCTTGTAAATATTGAAAAGTGCGTGGTACTGAAACAACATGTGTTTGTTTTACAGTTGATGTACAAAGAGCTGTTGTATCAATATAACCGACATAACCATCTTTGAGTGATTGCCCCCACGACATTGTTTCTCTTTGTTCAAAGATGAGAAGCTCTTCTCCTAATAAACACTCTGTTTGTCTTTCACTTTTTTTGTTATTTTCTTTAAACAACCCAGCAACAGCAGTATTAACGCGCTTTTTTTCACCTTGAACAAAACATTGAGCAGTAACCTCTGTTTCAAGACGCTTATCTGCTAGATCATCTCTGAATGCATATAACCTTGGATCTTTAGCTACCATCTGTTTACCTTTCATTTTTTATCTTTAAATAGGCGTATGAAAACAATATTTGTAGAATTTTGCACCCATTGTACAATATCATTTTTACGTTGATGAGGTAACAAACCAGTTTCCAATATTGCTACCACTCTTGCATTAAAATGTTTCATCATAAGAGATATCTTGCTCTTTTTTAAAACACTGTTTGATTCATCATAAAAAGACTTCAAATGAAAGAATCTCACTCTCTCTGGAGTTCTTACCTTAATACGCAAAACAATAAATTATCTTTATAAATAAAATAGTTATATTGAAAAATAAAGCACAGAATCGCATTCTAAAACGGTAAGAAGTCACTCTTCGAGTTTTAGAATTATACATTTTTGTGAAGATTTTGTGTCAAACTTGATTCTTAAAGAGATTATAAAGAGCACGAATAACTTGTGCGGAACCACCGACAGGGTATCCTGGTTTTTCTTTTGAAATCCATCCATAAAGATCAAAATGTGCGAAATGTTCCGCTTTTTCAACAAAAGAGTTAAGAAATAAAGCAGCGACTATAGAGCCAGCAAAATTATTTCCAGTTACATTGTTTAGATCAGCGATTGGTGATGATAACATTTCTTGGTAGGGTTTCCAAAGTGGCATTTGCCAAAGAGGATCTGAAACAGAAAGAGCAGATTGAGAAATTTGTTGCGCCCATGTTGAGTCATTACAATAAAATGCGGGAAGATCTGGTCCTAATGCTATATGTGCTGCTCCTGTTAAAGTAGCCATACAAACCAAGAATTGTGGACTTTCTTCATCACCATAAGTGAGCGCATCGGCAAGGACAAGTCGTCCCTCAGCATCTGTATTGCCAACTTCAATATTTAAACCTTTACGACTTTGGAGAATATCACTTGGTCGGTAGGCATTGGCAGAAATTGCATTTTCAACGGCTGGAATCAAAACACGAAGACGAAAGGGCAATTTCGCATCCATGATAAGTTTAGCTAACCCCAAAACATGCGCACCACCTCCCATGTCTTTTTTCATGCGTAACATGTTATTAGCTGATTTAATATCCAGCCCTCCAGTATCAAAAGTTACGCCTTTGCCAACTAACGTTATTTTAGGGTGGTTTTCTTGGCCCCAACGTAACTCAATCAGTCGTGGTGCCGTGCTGCCGGCTCGTCCAACGGCGTGAATCATTGGAAAATTATGTGTTAAAAGCGCATCTCCACGAATGCTTTCGACATAAGCATTGTAGGTTTTTCCTAGTTGACGTGCCTCTTCCTCAAGGGTATCAGGATTCATATCATTGGCTGGAGTATTGATGAGATCACGGATAAAAAAGACAGTTTTATAAAGGCGTTGAAGTTCATTCAAATTCACCGTGTCTTTAACATGAATAGAGAGTGTTTTGTGGGAGGAATTTTGACGATAGCGGTTGAATTGATAGCTTCCAAAAGCTAATCCAAGATAAGTATTCATTTCATGGGAGGCTGCTCCTTCTAAATGCCACTTACCAGCGGGAAGTTTTTTGGCAAGAAGTCCTGTGATAAAAGGTTCATCACCATTGCCTAGTCCAAATAAAACTTTTTTAAAAGATCCCGTTTCGTGAGGTATAAAGAGTATTTGTCCTGCTTTTCCAGTAAAATCATTCACTTTCATCCATGTTGTTGTGGTTGTATCAAACGATAAATCAGCAAGACTTTTAGGACTTACCAAGAAGATGGGACAACTATTATCGATACGTGTTGAAGTGAAAGTAATGTGGTGTAGATGCTTCATATTTAAGAACTCCTTATAATCGTCGAAGTGCAACATATTCGACCAAATGGTCTTTTCCCTTTCGTAGAATGAGGTTAGACCGTGGGCGTGTTGGCAGTATATTTTCTTGTAAATTTTTCAAATTAATTGTTTGCCAGATATTTTCAGCGATTTTTAAGGATTCTTCCTCATGCATTAGTGCATAACGATGAAAATAGGACTTAGGATTCTGAAAAGCTGTTTTACGCAAATGTTTAAAACGTTCCAAGTACCAATGTCGAATGACTTCTGTTTCAGCATCTACGTAGATTGAAAAATCAAAAAAGTCTGAAACAAAAGGAATGACTTTTCCATCTTTAGGAAGATCTCTGACTTGTAGGACATTAATACCTTCAATAATTAAAATATCGGGATGGTTTATGGTAATGGTCTGATTTTCCAGAACATCATAGGTCATATGCGAATAAAGGGGGGCTCTAATATTACCAATACCGGCCTTTATAGAAGAAAGGAAGTTTAGCAATTTTTCAATATCATAGGAATCAGGAAATCCTTTACGATTCATACGGTTTTTTTTCTGTAAAACAGCGTTAGGGTAGAGAAAACCATCGGTTGTGATCAAATCAACTTTAAGGCTGGATGTCCAACGTTTCAAAAGTTCTTGGAGGATACGAGCCGTTGTTGATTTCCCTACTGCAACAGAGCCAGCAATCCCAATGATGAAAGGAGTTTTCTTGGCTCCTTTTTGCTGTAAAAATTTTTGACGTTTGTAAAAGAGTTCTTGTACTGCTTCAACATGGCACGATAACAGACGCGATAAGGAAAGATAAATACGTTGTACTTCTTCAAGATCAATTGGATCATCAATTGAGCGTAAACGTTTAATTTCATCAAAGGTCAGAGTAAGGGGTGTATCCGCACGAAACCGAGACCATTCTTGTGCGGTAAAGACACGGTAGGGTGAATATCGATCAGAAATAGATTTAACCAGGTTATCTTTAGGATCAATTTTTGGCAGAGTCTTATTAATCATCTTATTGGTCGAGAATCTTTTTGCAGCAGGAATTAATTAAAAATAGATAGGCAGACTGTTTAGTGTTCAAATGAATTTTATTTTGCATGTTCTCTTCTTTAAAATAGGAGTAATCTTTTATTAGCTTATAGTCCAGTCATTCCAATGTGCACTAATTTGTTCCAATGTTAGTCCTTGTGCCAAACAAGCCCATAAGAGTAAACGTGCTTTTACTGCTGATAAATAACCAGACATGAGGGCGCCAGAAGCAATCATATCAACTTCTGAGCCTTTATAGCCATAAGTTGTACGTGTTGTAGAGCCAGTACAGGTACGGCTAGCGATAATGATTGGCATTTTTTGTGTATATTGTCGCACGAGATCTGCTTCTTCAAAACTACAATGTCCTGATCCGAAACCAGCAATGACAAGTCCAGCATAATGCCCACTTTCAAGGCAGAATTTCATTAATTGGGTGTCAGAGGACAAAGAAGAATATAGAAGTGCAACTTGGTGATCATAGTTTTTGGGAAGATCAAATGTTTTCGAGAAAAAATTTCTATCATTAAAATAAATCACTTTTCCTTCCAAAATAGTGCCTAAAACACCTGCCAAACCTGATTGAAATGTTTCAATTTTAACAGTATGGTTTTTCTGGACCCAATAAGGGGAGTGAATGGTATCATTAATTACAACGAGAACGCCTCTATTTCGACTTTGTGTATGAGTAGCAACACGGATTGCTGCTAAAACATTAGCTGGTCCATCAGCACCTGCTTCACAGGGTACACGCATAGCACCAGTTATAATGAGGGGTTCTGCTTTATTCCAATAAAGGGAAAGAAAGAAAGCTGTCTCTTCCAGAGTATCAGTCCCTTGGGTTAAAACAATACCTTCTGCTCCGGCCTTTATTTGTTGTGTTGCCCACTCTATAATTTTAAAAAGGATCTTAAACGATAAAGATCCACTTGGTAATTGTGTTAACGTTTGCGCATGAATATTAACGACTTTATTTAAACCAGGAATACTTTTAATGAGGATATCTGAGGTTAATGTCGGTTGCATTTGGCCAGAACTATCAGTGGCCATTGCAATGGTTCCTCCCAATGTTCCTATGGCTATTTTTTTCATAATTTTTCCCTTACAAAACGCAAACTATTTGTAAAAACTATGTAGCAACAATTTGCATTGATAACAATGATATCATTTTTTATTTTAATAAATTGAATTGTACTGAATTATTGTGTTTTGCAGTATATGTTCTTAAATAAAGGTAATAGTAATTGCATTTTACATTGAATGAAAAGAAATGAATATTAAGAATAGAAGTTAATATTAAGGAGTTTCCTTATGGCGGAACATAAGCCAGACATAATGTATGGTACAACTATTATTACTGTACGAAAGGATGGAAAAGTCGTGATGGCCGGTGATGGTCAGGTTTCACTTGGACAAACAATTATGAAAGGCAACGCGCGTAAAGTTCGTCGCCTTGGGAAGGGTGGTGCAGTTATTGCTGGTTTTGCAGGTGCTACAGCAGATGCTTTCACTTTACTCGAAAGATTGGAAACGAAGCTTGAACAATATCCTGATCAGCTCATGCGTGCATGTGTAGAACTTGCAAAAGACTGGAGAACAGACCGCTATTTGCGTCGTCTTGAAGCAATGATGCTCGTGGCTGATAAGAAAATAACTTTAGCTTTAACGGGGCTTGGTGATGTTTTAGAACCAGAAGATGGGGTTATGGCAATTGGCTCTGGAGGCAATTTTGCTCTTTCGGCTGCGCGGGCACTCATGGATATGGATTTGGATGCTGAAACTATTGCTCATAAAGCTATGGCTATTGCCGCTAAAATTTGTGTTTACACCAATGATCATTTTACGATTGAAACATTGGATGCAGAATTATCTTCTTTAGAGAAAGCTATTTGAATGTGTGTTATATTTTCCCCTCGTGAGACTGTTTCTGAACTTGATCGTTTTATTATTGGCCAAAATGATGCTAAACGTTCTGTTGCTATTGCACTGCGCAATCGGTGGCGTAGACAACAGCTTGATGGTCCAATGCGTGAAGAGGTTATGCCAAAAAATATTTTGATGATAGGGCCAACAGGTGTTGGTAAAACAGGTATAGCGCGTCGATTAGCAAAACTTGCTGGAGCACCTTTTGTTAAAGTAGAAGCGACTAAATTTACTGAAGTTGGTTATGTCGGACGTGATGTTGAGCAAATTATTCGTGACCTTGTTGAGATTTCTATTTCTCTTGTGCGTGAAAAAAAGCGAGATGAAGTTAAAGTAAAGGCGCATATGAATGCTGAAGAGCGTGTTTTGGACGCTCTTGTTGGTAAAACAGCAAGTCCCGCTACCCGTGATAGTTTTCGTAAAAAATTGCGTGAAGGTGAATTGGATGACAAAGAGATTGAAATTGAAGTAGCCGATAATAATAGCAATAGTGCTTCGACTTTTGATATTCCTGGAATGCCTGGTGCCCAAATGGGAATTATGAATTTGTCAGATATTTTTGGCAAAATAGGAAGCCGTACAAAGATCCGCAAAACGACCGTCAAAGATGCTTTTAAGCCACTCATTGATGATGAATCTGAAAAACTGCTTGATCAAGACCAAATTATTCAAGAAGCGCTTCGTGTTGCTGAAAATGACGGAATTGTTTTCATCGATGAGATTGATAAAATTGCGACCAGAGATGGTGGGGCAAGTGCTGCGGTTTCGCGTGAGGGTGTTCAACGAGATCTTTTGCCTTTGGTCGAAGGAACAACAATTGCTACAAAATATGGGCAAATTAAAACAGATCACATCCTTTTTATTGCTTCAGGTGCTTTTCATGTCTCCAAGCCATCTGATTTATTGCCGGAGCTTCAAGGACGTTTGCCCATCCGCGTGGAGCTAAATGCTTTAACAAGAGAAGATTTACGGCGTATTCTAACCGAACCTGAAGCCAGTCTGATTAAGCAATATATTGCTTTAATGGCAACAGAAAAAGTTCATTTAGAAATTACCGATGATGCGATTGATGCATTAGCGGATATTGCTGTGGATCTAAACGCAAGGATTGAAAATATAGGGGCACGACGTTTGCAAACGGTGATGGAACGCGTTTTGGATGAGATTTCTTTTACGGCCCCTGATAAAGCCGGAACCTCATTTAAAATTGATGCTGCTTATGTGAGACAATCGATAGGTGAGCTTGCTGCTGATGTCGACCTTTCACGTTTCATTCTTTAGAGTTATCCTTTAACGGTGGGCTTCAATAACTTTGAAGCTATGGTTTTTTTCATGTATCAATACTGTGCGAAAAATATTCTTTAACACTGTTTCATAAGGCAGGTGGCGGTTAGCAACAAGAAGCAGCTTGCCGCCTGGTCTTAGATATTTTGCAGCATTTATAATAAAATGCTGTCCTAATGAAATATCTGTAGTTTGTTGCGTGTGAAATGGTGGGTTTGAAACGATTGTATCATACAGATTTGTGATCGGTTCGTACACAACATCATGCCAATAAAAGTGAATTGGGCAAGGAGCTGCTATGTGTTTGAGATTCTGTTTAGCTGCTCTCAAAGCGTTGTAATCGGCTTCATAGAGATCGAGAGTTGTTAATTTCTCACTTTTTTCAAGTGCAGCGTAAGAAAGAAAACCCCAGCCAGCACCGAAATCAGCAGTTTTTCCAGAAATAACTTTACGCATATGCAGAGCAAGCACGGCAGATCCTGGATCAATACGACCATGCGAAAACATGCCAGAAGTGGTTTGAAATTTATTTTCAAAAGTGAGCGGTAGTGAGCGCAACTGCGCAATACTCTGTTTCTCTATTTGTTGTGGAACTTGAAGCCAGAAGACCAGTCCATGGTTTTTAGACAATTTATCAGTGATGGGAACAAGAGTTTTCACCCATTTCATCATTGAAGCAGCACCGACAGTTTTATTCCCACCGATAACAATCCATCCACCAGGTTTAACACATTCTAATAAATCAAGAAAACAATTCTGGTTGAAACCACGATACTTGCTTAAGTGCAAAAATGCACCATCATAGGTAAAAGTTTTATCTACTTGAGGAAAGCAGTGAAATTGAGCATTGGAAAATTTTAAAAAATCTTGTCGCCATGGTGTTATAACTTTTAAGTTTTTTGTCCATTCTTGAGCGGGGATTTCCGTTAAACCAAAACTTAACCAAGATTGGCTTGAATCGGGAAGAGGAAGTGCATGCTTTTCAAAAGGTAAAAACAGGAACACATGTGTCTCTTTCAAAGAAAAATGCCATTCTGTTATGAGGATGGCATTTTGTTTTGTGACAAAAGGAAGATTATTCTTCTGTTTTTTTACGACGGCGCTTGTTTTCGGATTTGTTTTTTTCATCCATGCATTTTTCTTGTTCTTCTTTTCCCGGCTTTTCACTTATAATTTCTTCACCGGTCTTTTGGTCGACGCTTTTCATTGATAATCGAACTTTACCACGCTCGTCAAAGCCCATTAATTTGACCCAAACTTTATCGCCTTCTTTGACAACATTTGTTGTTTTTGTAACGCGTTCTGATGTGAGTTGAGAAATATGAACAAGCCCATCACGTGGGCCAAAGAAATTTACAAATGCGCCAAATTCTGCTGTTTTGACAACAGTTCCTTGGTAGATAGCACCAACTTCAGGTTCGTCAACAATGGAATGGATCCAGCGCTTTGCCGCATCAATAGTTTTAGCATCGGCAGAAGCAATTTTAATTGTTCCGTCATCTTCAATATTGATTTTAGCTCCAGTTTGTTCAACGATTTCTCGGATAACTTTACCGCCTGAACCGATAACCTCACGAATTTTATCAACAGCAATGTTCATAACTTCGATGCGTGGAGAAAATTCGCTAAGTTCGGCACGTGCACTCGTTAAGGCTTTGGCCATTTCATTAAGAATATGGATTCGACCACCTTTGGCTTGTTCAAGTGCGATTTTCATAATTTCTTCGGTAATACCATCAATTTTTATATCCATTTGTAAGGCGGTAATACCATTTTCTGTTCCAGCTACTTTAAAATCCATGTCACCGAGATGATCTTCATCTCCTAAAATATCGGACAATACAGCAAAGCGTTCACCTTCTTTAATCAAGCCCATGGCTATACCTGCTACTGGGCGCGCCAACGGAACACCAGCATCCATGAGAGCAAGTGAAGTTCCACAAACAGTCGCCATGGAAGATGATCCGTTCGATTCAGTAATTTCTGAAACAGCACGAATAGTATAAGGGAAGGCTTCCTTCGTTGGCAACATGGGATGAAGTGCACGCCATGCCAATTTTCCGTGCCCAATTTCGCGGCGGCCAGGAGAACCAAGACGTCCTGTCTCCCCCACTGAAAATGGTGGGAAATTATAATGGAGGAGAAACGTTTCTTTGTACATACCTGTTAAGGAGTCAACATATTGTTCATCTTCACCGGTTCCCAGTGTTGCAACGACCATTGCTTGTGTTTCTCCACGGGTAAAGAGTGCGGATCCATGTGTTCGGGGTAAAAGACCAACTTCTGATTGGATAGGACGTACTGTTGAAAGGTCACGTCCGTCAATACGTTTTTCCGTATCAAGAATGTTCCAACGAACAATTTTTGCTTGCAACTGTTTGAAAACGGTTGCAATTTGATCTACACTAAATTTACAGTCTTCTTCTGTTTTCGGCATAAATTTATTGATGACTTCTGTTTTAAGTGCATCAATTGCAGCATACCTCTCCTGTTTATCAGTAATTGTATAAGCCTTTCTTATATCCTGTTCGGCCATTTCCAGCATAGCTTTTTCGAGATCAGAGAGATCTTCGGGAACGAAATCACGTGGATCTTTTGCGGCAACTTCGGCAAGTTTGATGATGGCATCAATAACAGGTTGCAAGCCTTTGTGCCCAAACATAACGGCACCCAACATGATATCTTCCGATAATTCTTGTGCTTCTGATTCAACCATCAACACAGCACTTTCCGTTCCGGCAACAACAAGATCAAGTTTTGATTCAGGCATTTCATCAATATGAGGATTGAGAACATATTGTCCGTTACAATAACCGACACGGGCACCTGCAATAGGACCTATGAAAGGAACACCTGACAGAGTTAGTGCAGCGGAAGATGCAATCATCGCAAGGATATCGGGGTTATTTTCAAGATCATGCTGTATAACGGAAACAATCACTTGTGTATCATTTTTATAGCCCTCGGCGAAGAGAGGACGAATTGGACGGTCAATCAAACGTGAAATCAATGTTTCATTTTCAGTTGGTCGGCTTTCACGTTTTAAATAACCACCTGGTATTCGACCAACAGCATAGGATTTTTCTTGATAGTTAACGGTGAGTGGAAAAAAATCTTGGTCTGGTTTCGGGTTTTTTGTCGATACAACGGTTGCTAAGACAATAGTTTCTCCGTAGGTAGCAATTACCGCACCATCGGCTTGCCGGGCTATTTTTCCTGTTTCGATGATAAGTGGTCGACCGGCCCACTCAATTTCTATCTTGTGCGTTTTGAACATTTTTTATCCTTCATGACCAAGTGTTTGCATCTTTAAATGCTTACATTCTGGTTTTGCGTAGCATATTTTAAAGCTATGGGCAGGACAACAAGACACTTCTGTATTTCCGCGAAGAGAGAGAAGTAAATCGCCATTCGAACACGAAGTAACTAGCAATCCTGCCCTATAATGATTAGTCATCAGTTTTTAACTAAAAGCAACAAGCTGGAAAAATGGGTGGGCTTTTTTAGAAATGCCACCCATTTTTTTAGCGACGCAAACCTAACTTTCTGATAAGTGTCTGATAACGATTTGGATCAACTCCTTTAAGGTAATCAAGAAGGCGACGGCGTTGAGATACCATTTTCAAAAGACCACGACGAGAATGGTTATCTTTTTTGTGAGACTTAAAATGGTTAGTCAAATTAGAAATACGTTCAGATAGCACAGCAACCTGTACCTCTGGTGATCCTGTATCACCGGCTTTATTTGCGTATTCCGCGACAAGAGCTTGTTTACGTTCAGCTGTAATCGACATCGTATTATCCTTTCAAAAAACGAAAAAAAGTCACCCACAGCCGAGATGTCGTTCAGCAAGGGTCTGTGATGAAACAAGAAGAGCTAAAGACTCTCACTTGTTTTGGCATTTATATAGGAAAGGAGGTTAAAATGCTAGTCCTTAAAAGTATCTCAAAAACCTTCTTTAAATAAAGGATTTTGTTTTGAAATATTAATTTTAATATGGTTTTATGAGAAATTTTTAAAGAATTATGCATCCTTTTGATACAAAGATTACTGCTTTGCAGAGTGTGTGCATGATAAAAAAGCAATAAATACTGATTTGGAGGCAAAAGATGCAGAATATCTCGACATTAGAACTTTTTCGCAATTCGGTATTTCGGAATTTGTGGTCATCCACTCTTATTTCTAATCTAGGAGCGCTTGTCCAGTCGGTAGGAGCAGGGTGGCTAATGGCGTTGATCAGTTCTTCGCATTCCATGGTTGGTTTTGTTCAAAGTGCTACAACATTGCCACTTGTTATGTTTTCACTGATGGCAGGGGCTTTGGCTGACAATTTTAATCGGCGTCAGATTATGTTGTGTGCGCAGATCATGATGATGGTTATATCAATAAGCTTGGCTGTTTTATCCTATATGGGGGTTCTAACACCTTGGTTTCTATTATGTTTTACGTTTTTGATTGGGTGTGGAACGGCCTTTTATAATCCTTCTTGGCAAGCAACAATCGGAGACATTGTGAGCAGGGAAAATATTCCTGCTGCTGTTAGTTTGAACAGTGTCGGTTTTAATTTGATGCGTAGTGTAGGCCCTGCTATTGGTGGTGCCATCATTGCTATTCTTGGTGCTGCTGCCGCTTTTTTGTTCAATGCGATAAGTTACATTCCTTTAATTAGTGCTTTGTTTTTTTGGAAACCAAGCACTAAAAACAACCCATTGCCACGGGAAAGATTTTTAGGAGCTGTCTCAGATGGTTTGCGTTATGTTATGATGTCGCCTAATCTTCTGAGTATTATGGTCAGGGCATTCCTTTTTGGTATTGGAGCGATTTCGATTTTAGCACTTTTGCCAATTGTTGTGCATAAAATTCTTGGGGGGAGTGCACTCCTTTATGGTACATTGCTCGGTTGTTTTGGTTTAGGAGCCATGACAGCTGGTATTACTAATTCATTTATACGGAATTATTTTCGTTCAGAAACGGTTATTGCAAGTGCATTTATTGGTTTTGCCTTTTCCTGCTTTTTTTTAGCAATGAGCCGTTCGTTGATTATAAGCCACCTTGCGTTATTTCCTGCAGGTTTATGCTGGGTTTTGGCATTATCGCTGTTTAATACATCTGTACAGCTTTCCACACCACGCTGGGTTGTTGCACGGGCTTTAGCACTTTATCAGACGGCATCTTATGGGGGGATGGCTGTGGGAAGTGTAATTTGGGGCGTTTTGGCTGATGCTTATTCTCCAACAGTTGCTTTGAGTATTTGCTCTCTATTCTTGGTTTTGGGAGCTCTTGCAGGAGTAAAGTTTAGGATTCAAGAAATCCCTCAGATAGATCTTGATCCGCTTGATCATTTCAGAGAACCTGAGCTTTTACTCGACTTAAAAGCACGAAGCGGTCCGATCATGATTATGATCGATTATCAAATTCATGAAAATGATCTTGAAGAATTTCTTAACGTGATGACACGTCGCCGCCATATTCGTTTACGTGATGGCGCTCGTCAATGGGTTCTTTTACGTGATCTTGAAAGGCCTGAATATTGGACGGAAGCGTATCATATGCCAACATGGGTAGATTATCTGCGTCATAATCACCGTCGTACAAAATCAGATGCAGAAGTAAATAAGCTCTTGCGTCACTTAAATCGTATGCCAGATGGTATAAAAGTACATCGTATGATTGAGCGACAGACAATACCGCATGCCAGTGAGATGCATTTAAAGCCCTCTACTGAACAGTTACCTTGAGGGGAAGAAGGTTAGAATAGTTTTTTTGTGAATTATTCGATATGTGCAATACTATTTTTACGGATAAATTTATTGATACAAACAGGATAGGGTTCTTCAATGAGTTTTTTATATTTGATAAGTTGAGGATAGATGTTCTACTGAACAAACAGTTTGAGGTTATGAGCAGTAAGGTTTGTTTAGGCTAAAGCCTTAATTTTCTATTTAAAAAAATTTTTCTTAACACGGTAGTATATGCACATGTATGTCGTAATAATCAAAGAAACGATTTAAAACGATAAAGATAGTTTCTTGTACTTTATTGTGCGAACTAAGGTTGGACGTATGAATGCATCACTGATGTAAGTTATGATATGAAATATCTTTAAAAGACGAAGATAGCGCAATGAAAAGAGTTCACTTCTTTTCATTAATTTGAGAAGATATCTTTTTGGAAGAGATTGTTGTGAGAAAAAACGAATTACGTTGTGAAAATCCGCTTTGGCTTGAATAAGCTCTTGTCAAGGGTGCCTATAGCAAGAAGTTGGCCTTTGTAGACGACACAAACCTCATCTTCATCAATAGGTCCATTGTGATTACAAAGAAGCACGGGATTACCCATCATGACTCGCTGTGCTTGGGATCCGCTAAGGGTATAATGAGAGAGGCAATTCAGTGCAGCACCTGTTTCGGTTAAAAGTGCATCAAGTGTTGAGAAATTTCTTTGGAAAGACGTATCATTTTCATCTGTTACACTTTTATCGAATGCTACCGCTTTTAATTCATCCCATGTGATAAAATCATCTTCACAAAAAGGCGCTACTGCAATACGTCTTAAATCAGCAATATACCCATAACAACCAAGATCACGTCCCATATCGCGTGCTAAGGAGCGCACATAGGTTCCTTTTCCACAGGTTATCTCAAAGATAGAACGCTCTTTAGTCGCAGTTTCTATTAATTTGAAAGTTTCTATTTCTACTTGGCGTGGTGGAATTTCAACAATCTCACCTTCACGTGCGAGATCATAGGCTCGATTACCAGCAATTTTAATTGCCGAAAACTGTGGAGGCGTTTGCAAAATAACGCCTGTATATTGAGGGAGAAGGGCGAGTATTTCTTCTTGTGTTGGACGTTTAAGAGATTTCTTCGTTATTTCACCCTCTAAATCGTCTGTTGAGCGCTCTTCCCCCCAAACGATGTGAAAACGATAAGTTTTTGTGCCTTGCATAACGTAGGGAACGGTTTTGGTTGCTTCCCCCAGGGCAATTGGTAGGAGACCAGAAGCAAGAGGATCAAGCGTACCAGCATGTCCTGCTTTTTGCGCATGAAAAAGCCATTTAATTTGTGCAACAGCTTCTGTTGATCTCATTCCTTTTGGTTTATCAAATATTATCCAGCCAGAAACAGGACGACCTCTTTTTTTGCGTTGCCGTGCCATATTTTTAACTCTCAAATTCATCATTCTGGTGGAGATCGCGTGCTACTTCAGGTGAACGAAGCAGAGCATCAATTTTTGAAAAATTATCAAAACTTTTATCAAGTCGAAAGCGAAGTTCAGGCATATATCTCATTTGTCGCAACGCATGGTTGATTTCCCTACGGATGAAACGACTATGTTTATTGAGGACGGCAACGACATCAACATGAGGCGTATTTTTAAGAGTGCTGAGAGGAGAAACAAAGCAGGTAGCAATTTTTAAATCTGGTGACATGCGTACTTCAGAGATAGAAATCACCATATTTTTCAAGGCATCATCGACTAAAATACCACGCTGTAGTATATGCGCTACTGCGTAGCGCACCTGTTCTCCCACTCTTAGTTGCCGTTGTGATGGTCCTGCATTTTTCATCGAAGTTTTATCCCTATTACCATTACTCCCTCTTCTAACTCTCTTAAAAGATTAAGAAAGAAGGGAAGCATAGCGTATAAATCCAATAGCTTTTCTTATTTCACTATAGAATAAAGCTATTGGATTATTTATAATGTGCGATTAATATGTTCGATGTGAAAGGTTTCAATGATGTCTCCTGCGCGTATGTCTTCATAGTTTTCGAATGCTATTCCACATTCTTGACCACTTTGTACTTCACTGACTTCATCCTTGAAGCGTTTGAGTGTTTTAAGCTTTCCTTCATGTATGACAATATTATCACGGATAAGGCGAACACCCGCTCCTCGTTCTATTTTACCTTCTGTAACACGACACCCAGCAACTTTTCCGATTTTTGTAATGTTAAAGACTTCTAAAATTTCAGCGTTACCAAGGAAAGTCTCACGCTGCTCTGGTGAAAGTAATCCTGACATGGCAGCTTTGATATCGTCAACAAGATCGTAGATGATGTTATAATAACGAATTTCAATTCCTTGTGTTTTTGCAAAATCACGCGCTTGTTTATTAGCGCGCACATTAAAGCCAATTACTGCTGAGTTAGAAGCTTCAGCAAGAGAAATATCACTTTCAGTGATACCTCCAGCCCCAGCATGTACAATGCGTGCACGAACTTCTTCATTCCCTAATTTTTCCAAAGCCGAAACGATTGCTTCAATTGATCCTTGCACATCTCCCTTAATAATAAGAGGAAATTCTTTAACGCCAGTAGTTTGTAATTTGGTCATCATCTGTTCAAGAGAGCCACGTGAACCAGTTTGCCGCGCTACAGCTTTATCATGCGCTAATCGTTGGCGATATTCGGCAATTTCCCGAGCTTTTGCTTCATGTGTGACAACAGCAAAACGGTCACCAGCTTGCGGTGTTCCTTGCATACCTAAAATTTCAATGGGTGTAGAGGGAATTGCTTCTTTGACATGACGACCATGGTCATCAATTAAAGCGCGCACTCGTCCCCATTCATTGCCCGCAACAATAATATCAGAAGGATGTAATGTACCTTTTTGAACAAGAACTGTCGCAACAGACCCACGTCCTCGATCCAGTTTTGCTTCAATAACAACGCCTTCTGCTGTTCGTTCAGGATCTGCTTTCAGATCAAGAATTTCAGCTTGAAGGAGAATAGCTTCGAGAAGTTTATCAAGGTTTTGTCCAGTTTTAGCAGAAACTTCGACTTCCAAAGTTTCTCCACCCATAGTTTCAACAAATACTTCATGTTGTAAAAGCTCTGTACGCACTTTTTGTGCATCAGCAGCCGGTTTATCAATTTTATTGATAGCAACAATAATGGGCACGCCAGCATCTTTGGCATGATTAATTGATTCAATCGTTTGTGGCATGACACTATCATCAGCGGCTACGACAAGAACGGCAATATCCGTAACACGAGCTCCCCGAGCACGCATAGCTGTGAAGGCAGCATGTCCAGGTGTATCAATAAAGGTAATCTTTTGACCGTTTTGCTCGACTTGATAAGCACCAATATGCTGTGTAATACCTCCAGCTTCACCAGAAACAACATTTGCTTTTCGAATAGCATCGAGAAGAGAAGTTTTTCCATGGTCGACATGGCCCATAATTGTTACAACGGGTGGACGCTGCTGCATTTTTTGAGGGTTATCAGCTATATTAAAGATGCCTTCTTCGATGTCAGATTCTAAGACGCGTTTAACAGTATGACCAAATTCAAAGGCAATGAGTTCAGCAACATCTGCATCAATAATATCGCCGGGTTTCATCATTTGTCCCTGTTTCATCAGAAATTTAATCACATCAACAGAGCGTTCAGTCATCCGTTGTGCGAGTTCTTGAATAGTAATAGTTTCAGGAAGCACAACTTCGCGAGAAATTTTTTCCCTTGGCTCTTGGTTTTGTGCACGTTTAAATTTTTCTTGCCTGCGGCGCATTGCAGCCATTGAGCGCCCACGTGCACTCCCTTCTTCGTCTAGAGCGCTGCTGAGGGTTAATTTTCCACGGCGCCGTTCGTCAGCACCTTTTACAACTTTTGGTGCACGCACTTCTGATTTAGCAGGGTTAGCGCGTCGGCTAGGCCGATCGTCTTCTTCTTTATTTTCGTCTACTTTGCGTTTTTCAATTACAATTGTATTTTTAGGCGTGATAGGGATATCTATCGGTTCTATTGGGGAGTGGGCAGGGGGAAGTGGTGGAGTCTGTACTGGTTGCTTTTCTTCTTCTTGGTGTTTTTCTGTTTCTTGAATTGACTGCCGCAAGCTTTCTTCAAGTTCTTTTGCGCGTCTTGCTTTTTCTTCGGTTTGTTCACGCGTTATTTTTTCTTGGATATGTGCTTCTTCTAACGCACGGATTCTCGCTTCCATTTCAGCGGAAGAAAGGTTGCTTTTAGCGATAGGTTTGCTTGGCTTTGTTTCTTCGAATTGTGGTTTAGAGCGCTGGGAAGCCACATGTGGTCTCGTAATTGACTGTTGTATTTCAGCTTTTTCATCGGGTCGCGTAATTTTTCGCCGTTTAGTTTCGACAACCACAGCCTTTGTACGGCCATGGCTAAAGTTTTGTTTGACCGTGCTTGTTTCCAGGACTGACCGCTTTAAGGTTAGTGTCCTCTTGACTGTTGTTTTGTCGTTATTATTTTCACTCATTGTACTTCCTTCACGGCTTGAGCCGTCATCTCATCAGGCTTGCTCTGTTTGTCACCACGATAGACGACTAGTTTGTATATCGTTTTGAAAAATCCTTCAGCAGCTTTGATGTCCAATAAGGCCGCATGCATTACAGGATTAGCGCCAAAAGCCACCTGCATTTCATTACTTGTAAATAAAGACAGGATTTTTATATCTCTATTTGTTTGCTGTTGTATTGTGTGGATAGCTTGTGCAATTTTCCGTTTCCCATCTTCTGTAGCTTCTTTGGCATGAAGTACAAGAATGACTTGATCAGAGCGTATAGCTGCATCAACTTTTGTTGCCCCCATAACAATGGCACCTGCTTTTCGTGCCATAGAAAGGCTTGAAAGCGCAGCTTTTAGCAACAATTTATCAACAATGTGTGCAAGATTTGGCGCCACTTCAACATCTGTTTTAAAACTTTTGTTAAAAGCTTTCTGTTTGATTGCTGTTTCAATGGCAGAGCAACGAGCAGAGATCCAAACACCACGTCCAGGTAAATTAGATTTAAGATCAGGAACAATTTGATTATTGGGACCAATAACAAAACGGATCAGCGTTTCTGCTGAAGCATTTTTTCTTGTCACAATGCATGTCCGTTCATTCATTTAAAGTGTATCCACATTCACATTATCTGTTTTTTCATCTTCTACAGAATTTTCACTTTCTACAGGATTTTCTGTAACAAGATCAGCTTGGTCTATCCAGCCTGCTTGCACACGTGCGGCTAAAACCATAGCTTCTGCATCAGCACGTGTAATATCAAATGGGGTCAGGATACCAGAAAAGTTTTGTATTTGATCTTCTTTACGTTCTCTCCAGCCAGCCAAATCGTCGACTGCATAGCCCGCAAAGTCTTCCATTGTTTTTACACCATCTTCACCAATAGCAACCAACATAGCACTTGTCATTCCAGGAAGTGTTCGCAGTTCGTCGCAAACACCAAGTTTTTTGCGCTTTTCATCAAGTTCTTTTTCTTTATGTTCGAGATATTCACGCGCACGGTTTTGGATCTCGGCAGCAGTCTCATGATCAAAACCATCAATAGAAGCGATTTCTTCGAGATCAATATAGGCGATTTCCTCAATAGAAGAAAATCCTTCTGATGCCATAACCTGTCCGATCATTTCATCAACATCTAAGGATTCCATAAACAATTTAGTGCGTTCAGCAAATTCTTTCTGACGGTTTTCAGATTCTTCCTGTTCTGTTAAGATATCAATATTCCATCCTGTTAATTGTGAGGCTAAACGAACATTTTGTCCACGCCGACCAATGGCAAGACTGAGTTGGTCATCAGGCACAATGACTTCAATGCGTTCTGCATCTTCATCGAGAACAACTTTGGAAACTTCGGCGGGTTGCAGTGCATTGACGATAAATGTTGCAGCATCAGGGGACCAAGGAATAATATCAATTTTTTCGCCTTGTAGTTCTGCAACGACAGCTTGAACACGGCTTCCCCGCATCCCAACACATGCTCCAACAGGATCAATGGAACCATCACGTGAGACAACAGCAATTTTAGCACGTGAACCTGGATCACGGGCAACAGATTTAATTTCTATAATACCATCATAGATTTCTGGAACTTCCATGGTAAAAAGTTTTACCATAAATTGAGGATGTGTGCGTGAAAGGAAAATTTGTGGACCGCGCGTTTCACGATGCACATTATTAACAAAAGCACGAATACGATCTCCATAGCGGAAGGATTCACGTGGAATTAATTCATCACGACGCACGATAGCTTCGCCACGTCCTAGATCAACGATAACATTGCCATATTCCACCCGTTTTACTGTACCAGAAATAATTTCACCAATTTTATTTTTAAATTCTTCATATTGCTGGTCACGTTCTGCATCGCGGACCTTTTGTACAATGACCTGTTTAGCAGATTGTGCCGCGATACGTCCAAAGTCCATAGGAGGTAAAAGATCAGCAAAAAAATCACCAATTTTTGCATCTGCTTGGCGTTTAAGTGCATCGGATAAAGTGATCTCACTTGTATAATCTTCAACAACATCAACAATTTTAAGCAGGCGTTGTAATTTAATTTCACCCGTTTTAGAATTAATTTCAGCACGGATATTGGTTTCCTGACCATAACGAGAACGCGCCGCTTTTTGAATAGCATCGGCCATAGCAGAAATGACAATTTCACGATCAATTGATTTTTCACGTGCAACAGCATCTGCAATTTGCAGAATTTCAAGCCTGTTAGCGCTTGTAGCCATCAATTTTCTCCTTCTTTGTGCCACACGATAGGCATTTTCCCAGTAATATTAATTCTTGTAATCTGACGTCTGTTTTGAAACGTTAGGATTATCTTCTGGAATGAATTGTTGACTTAATTTTTTATTTTTTTTCAATGCGTCACAAATAAGTTCATCGGTAAGTACCAAATGCGCATTTGTGATATCACAAAAGGGGATAGAGGTATACATAGCTTCTCCATAAGCGGCTTTATCAGTGTTTAAAGTAAATCCATCCTGTGTGATATCTTTAAGTATTCCACGAAATTTTTTGCGTCCATCAATTGTTGTTTTAGTTTCAATTTTTGCAATATGCCCTTGCCAGTGAAAAAAGTCAGACTTTCTTACCAGTGGGCGATCAATTCCAGGAGATGAAATTTCTAAATGATATTTGCGTTCAATAACATTTTGCACATCAAGAAGGGGGGAAACAGTCCGACTAACAGTTTCACAATCTTCTACGGTCATAGAGCCATCAGCGCGTTCAGCCATAATCTGCAGTGTTAAACCATTTAAACCAAGAAGTTTTACGCGAACCAAACGAAACCCTAAAGGTCTAAGCAATGGTATGACAAGAGCAGCAACACGTGCTTCGATGCCATCTTCTTCAAACAGACGCGGTTCGTTAAGATCATTTATTTTTCCAGCTTCATTCATACACTTTACCTAAATCATTTTCATCAGCTTTATGACATTAAAAAAGAGCGGGTCCAGAAGCCCACTCTCCATCATAAGACCAAGAATTACGTTATTGATACTCTTAAATTCAAAATTTTTCAAGTTGTTTATCAGAAGAACATTTCATCATTTATCTCTTGATAAAGGTAAGATAAGCCGGTGTTCGTCCTTCACGTAGAGCTTTTGCTTCATAGCGGGTTCCTATCCATATCGGATAAGGTTTTTTCCAGTCCTCAGGATTTTCGGCTTCCCACTCAAAGCTACCATGCTGTGCACAATGATAAAGAGTCCAGTTTACGTAACTACCTATATCGCTAGCAAAGCGGAGCTTTTTCCCTGTTTTAAGAATGCGAGCAAAACGGTTAAGATTTTCTATGTTGATGAAGCGCCTTTTCCAATGTTTCTTTTTGGGCCATGGATCAGGATAGAAAATGTCTATTCCATCAAGTGATGCACTGGGAAGCCAATCAAGGAGGTGTGTGGCATCATCATCATAAAGGCGAAGATGATTTTGATACTGTTTATGTTGTTCTAGAGAAAGTAAAATTTTTGCCATACCATTGATAAAAGGCTCTATGCCAATAAAACCAGTTTGCGGAAAATGTTTCATTTCATGAAGCAAATGTTCACCTCCCCCAAAGCCAATTTCAATCCGGACTTCTCTTACTTTACTGGGAAATAAAGTTGTTAAATCTAAGGGTGGAAGGGTATTTAAATCAATGTTAAGAGTTGGAAGAAGTGTTTTTATACGTGAAAGCTGATTGCTGCGTAGCCGCTTTCCTTGTCGGCGACTAAAAAAGGCTCTACGCGTACGTGTATTATGGTCAATCATGGCAAATTAATTATTGTTTGAAGTGTTTTAATGAGATCAATTTTTTCCCATGAAAAAGAACCATCATCTTTGGGTTTGCGTCCAAAATGACCATAAGCAGCTGTTTTTGCATAAATCGGTTTGTTGAGATCTAAATGTTTTCGGATGCCAGTCGGTGAAAGGTCCATTATTTTGCGAATGGCTGTTTCAAGATTTTTTTCATCGACTTTTCCTGTTCCATGGAGATTAAGATAAATGGATAAGGGTTGTGCAATACCAATTGCATAGGAAAGTTGAATGGTACATCGTTCCGCTAAACCAGCAGCAACAATATTCTTAGCTAGATAGCGTGCAGCATAAGCTGCAGAACGATCAACTTTTGTTGTATCTTTGCCTGAAAAAGCGCCTCCACCATGGGGTGCTGCGCCTCCATAAGTGTCAACGATAATTTTGCGCCCTGTTAATCCCGCATCGCTTTGAGGACCACCGATGACAAATTTCCCTGTTGGATTAATATACCAACTGCATTGATCAGAAATGGGAATATCATGTAAAGCCTGACGAATATAAGGCTCAACTACTGTACGTACTTTATTCGAATCCCAGTTTTCATCTAAATGTTGTGTTGAAAGAACGATAGACGTTACCTCTATAGGTTTTCCATTTTTATACCGTATCGTTATTTGGCTTTTAGCATCTGGTCCTAATTTTCCAGCTTCTCCTTCCTTTTTATGGCGGGCTGCAGCAAGAAGTTTGAGAACTTTATGCGCATAATAAATTGGTGCAGGCATGAAGTCGGATGTTTCGTTGCAAGCATATCCAAACATAATGCCTTGATCCCCTGCTCCTTCTTCACCATGCCGATCCTTAGCGTTATCAACTCCACGTGCAATATCTATTGATTGAGGGCGTAAAAGAACATCAATTTTAACAGTCTTCCAATGAAAGCCTGCTTGTTCATAACCAATTGCACGAATAGCACGACGTGCTACTGCACGAAAACGAGTAGGATTAATAATTGGAATGCCAGTTTCATCACAGATAAATTCTTTATTTTTATTTCTTTTTAACAGTGTATCAGGAACACGCAACTCACCGGCTATAACGACACGGTTTACACTGACTAAAGTTTCACAAGCAATTCGTACTAACCATGGATCCGTACCAGTTTTTTGAGCTTCTTTGTAAATCATATCAACAATTTCATCGGAAATACGATCACAAATTTTGTCGGGATGACCTTCCGATACCGATTCACTTGTAAAAAAATAATCTTGATGCGGCATAGGAACTCCTGCAAAAAAGAAAACCAATAGTTTATTAACTGTCTATTAAAGTCACTCCTCTTTGCCAATCCCATAGCAAATCGTCAGTGCTAATTTATAAAGTGAATGAGAGAAAGTGTAGTTTTATTTATAGCTTGTTTGTCATATCTTCTTCAGAGAGTGCTTTTGCCAAGTCAATGATTTTTCGACGCACTCTAGCATCAGATATATTAGTAAAAGCACGCATGAGCTGGATTCCCTCACTGCTAGAGCAAAAATCCATAAAATCATTGTCGCTTTCAGCAAAGCCTTCTACATGGTTTGTATTAATGCCTTTGTCAAAAAAATAAGAAACGGGAACATCCATAATTTCTGCAATTGCTTGAAGACGACTCGCACCAATACGGTTTGTACCTTTTTCATATTTTTGAACTTGTTGGAAAGTGATACCCAATTTTTCCCCCAATTTTTCTTGGGTCAGTCCTAAAATATTACGACGTAAACGGATACGGGCTCCGACATAGATATCTATAGGGTCGGGTTTTTTTCTAGTCTCGGTCATAATGTAACTCTTTATTTCCAGCACTTTACTGCCAAACCAACATAAAATTTATATAAGGTTTGTTTATCATATAATTAAGAGAATATTTAATACTTTTTCCCAATATTACTGGCCTGCATAATGTAACACCGTACATGGGCATTTGATCATTTAAGCTGTTTTGTAGAACCAAAACTGATGCGGCACAATAGCATAAGAATAAATAAGATGAAAGTAGAGAAAGTTCTGTATTCATTGCTTCCTATAGAAGTAGCAGGTAACGGAATCGGCGCATCAATAATGCCAACAGCATTTTGCTGGAGAGCTACAACGATTCGTCCATAAGAATCAATAACAGCAGATATTCCATTATTGGCTGCTCGTATGAGGGGGATTCCCAGTTCAACAGCACGAAGCTGTGCTTGTTGAAGATGTTGGTAGGGGCCTGGCGTTACGCCAAACCATGCATCATTAGTAACATTAAGGATGGCTTGAGGAGGAGGACCTTTAAAAGCCATTTCATTGGGAAATATTGCTTCATAACAAATCAGAGGGAGATAAGAAAATCCATTTGGCATCGTGACAATTTTGCGCACACTTGCAGCGCTATATCCACCAATATTATTAGTAAGGATATGCAATCCAATTTTTTCCAATAAACTTCGATAAGGAAGATATTCACCAAAAGGGACCAGATGAAGTTTATCAGAGGTATTTAAAATATTACCTTTATTGTTAATGACTGCAATCGTATTAAAATAGTGCATTTGTGTATCAAGGGGATCGTTACTCGCACGTATAGCACCAATAATAGCCCATTGTTTAGGTTGTAGAAGAGAAGCAATGCGCATTGTGGTAATAGAGTTATCATCGAGAAGGTAAGGAATGGATGCTTCCGGCCATACGATAAAGTCAGGTTCTGGATTGTGAGCCGCTTTTGGTGTTGCACTCAAGCGCATATGCGCTGCAAATATAGCTTCTTGTGTCGCATGACTCCATTTTATGTTTTGCTGGATAGAAGGTTGAACAATACGTACCCAATAATTGCTTTTTTTCTGATCTGCTGTATTGGGTATGGTACTAAGGCGGTAAAATCCAAAGCCGCTATGGAGCAATATAAGTGATAAACAAAGAGAAAGCGCTGTTTTCTTTTTCTCATTTGTTAATAAAACAGCTGGTAAACTGTAGACTAGGACAGTAAGAATATTCATTCCCTGAAGGCCTATGATTGCATCGGACTGCATGAGCATTGGCGTTGGCATCGCTGTATAGCCAAGAGCATTCCATGGAAAACCTGTAAATAAAAGTGCGCGCAACCACTCTGCCAATCCTAGCGCAAAGGCCAGAACAAAGAAGCGTGCAATCCCTTTTATCCACAATAAACCAACAATAAAACCAGCAAAAAACCAATAAAGAGAAAGGTAAAGGGGAGGGCCAAGAATGGCAAATGGCACTGCCCAACCAAAAGCAACTGGATCTGTGAACAAAGCATTACACAACCACCAAAGGCCACAAATAAAATAACTGAAGCCAAAGGTTCCACAGCTTAGAGCGTAGGTTAGATAGCGCTTTCTACTGTTTTGGATAGTACGGATTGAGTCAAGTAAAACAACAAAGATAGGAAAAGTTAAGAAGCAAAGGGGGGTTAAATAAAAGGGTGGAAGCGCAAGAGATGTAAAAGCACCACATAGAAACACACACATTTGTCGTTTCCAGCCAGTAGCAGAAAACAAGAAAAGTGTGAAATTTTTTAAAAATGTTTGTCTATTCTTTGGGGATGGCATTATTTTCAAAATTTTTATTTTCTGGAATACGAAAAATGCGCAACCGCTTAATCCGACGTTTATCAGCTTCTAAAATACGAAACTGATAACCAGGTACAGCTTCAACCACTTCACCTTTTGCTGGAATGCGGTCAAGAATAGAGACAATCAAACCACCAATGGTATCGACGTCATCACCATATTCACCTACAACAAAATCAGGACCAAGAGCTTTTTCAACATCCTCTAGTTCGGTTTTGGCGTCAACAAGCCATTTATTATTGGGTTCACGTACAATAGCATTGTCAACATTATCATGTTCATCTTCAATATCACCAACGATCAGTTCGACAATATCTTCCATTGAAACTAAACCATCTGTACCGCCATGTTCATCAATAACTAAAGCCATTTGTGTTCGTGTGGTTTGCATACGTGTTAATAGTTTGCTTGCCAGCATGGAACTAGGAACGAACAGGACTGTTCGAATCAGATCTAATTCACCGATTGGAGTGTGTAAATGCGTATGGTTTAACTGGAGCGAATCAGATTTCTGCTCGGTTTGGGCTGAGTTGATAATAAAGCGCGTTATATAATTAAGGATATCACGGATATGGATCATTCCACGTGGATCATCTAAGATTTCAGCATAAACAGGTACGCGAGAATGTCCAATTTTTGCAAAGCATTTAAGAGCATCACCAAGAGGGGTGTTTATCTCTAATGCTTTTATTTCAGAACGTGGAATCATAACATCATCAACGCGTGCTTCATGCAAGTGTAGAAGATTATGCAGCATAGTACGTTCTTCAGGTGAAAAGAAGGCTGTGTCTTTTTCATGATCCGTAGTAAGTGCAACAGTACGATCATCACGCCGTGATGTAGAATTACGTCTACGTAAAAATGAAAGCAAGTGGTTCATCAGCGAGTATTTTTCTGTATGATTCGCCTGTTGAGAGGGATGGTCTTCAATATCAGAAGATGTTTGACTATTATTTTGTATATTTGTTTTATTTGCCATGATTTTGAAATCTTCTAAACTCTTTTTATAATAGAGGCATAAGATATTTTAAACTGTATGATGGGATATTGATTTAAAAAGTTAATTTTTATCATTTTAAGATAATTCAGCATAGGGATCTTTTATGAAAAGCTTTTGAAGAATTTCTCTTTCGAGCTTTTCCATATGATGCGCTTCCTCATCTGTTTCATGGTTGTATCCAAGGAGATGGAGGGTACCATGGACAATCATATGCGTTAAGTGATCTTGAAATATTTTTCCTTCTTTCTTTGCTTCAAGTACAACAGTTTCTCGTGCAATAATGATATCACCAAGCATGGGTCCAGGAGGATCTCCAGCGTTAATTGGAAAAGCAGGAAAGGATAATACATTAGTGGGTTTGTTTTTACCACGCCATTGTGCATTAATCTGTGCCATATGTTTATCATCCGTAAAAAGTAGGCTGATTTCACTTACAATATTTTCTAATGAAATATGATGCATTGTCGTTGTTAATGCTTTTTCTGTAATATTATAAAGCATTTTTTCATCATTCCATCCAGCGTTCTCAACAATTATATCAATAATAATCATAACGAAACAAATTCATTTCTTTGATGCACTGCATGAGAGTAGCATTTCTTTGTTCTGTGCTTTAGAAGCACTGTCATAAGCACGGACGATAGCGGCAACAAGGGGATGGCGTACAACATCTTTTTCATCAAAACGAACAATTGCAATATTTTCTACATTTGAAAGAATATCTATTGCTTCGATTAAACCCGATTTTTGCCCTGCAGGCAAATCAATTTGGCCTATGTCACCTGTGACAATCATGCGTGTTCCTTCCCCAAGGCGTGTGAGAAACATTTTCATTTGCATGGGCGTGGTGTTTTGCGCCTCATCAAGAATAACAGCTGCATGGGCAAGTGTTCGTCCGCGCATGAAAGCAAGAGGAGCAATTTCTATAACACCAGAGGCTAAAATGCGCTCTACTTTTTCGATTGGCATCATATCATAAAGGGCATCATAAAGTGGACGTAAATATGGATCGACTTTTTCTTTGAGATCACCGGGAAGAAAGCCAAGATGTTCTCCAGCTTCAACGGCTGGACGTGAGAGGATAATTCGTTCAATGATACCACGTTCGAGAAGCATTACAGCATGAGCAACAGCAAGATATGTTTTGCCTGTTCCTGCTGGCCCTACACCAAAAACAAGTTCGCTATGTTCCATTGCACGTATATAAGTATTTTGTGTTAGGGTTCGGGCATGGATTATTTTTTTATGCGTACTCAACCGTGCTGGTTGTTTTGTTTCAGCCTGGGTTTTTGTTGGCAGTTCTTGCTGTTCTTGTGGGAAATCTGCCATGGCAATCGCTCCTTCTATATCCGATAAAGTGAGCTCTTGATGTATTTTTGCGTGTTCATAAAGCTGTTGTAATACGTATTGTGCGTGCCTTGTGGCAAGACTTTTTCCACGAATTAGAACTTCATTACCGCGTGGATGAATACTAATCCCGAATTTTCGTTCAATATAAGCAAGGTTTTCGTCGAACTTACCAAATACTGTTTTCGCATACATGTTGTTTTCAAAAATTAAAACAACATAATTAACATCTGATGCGTTTACTTTTTTCAAGATACGAGTATTCTCAGAACAAGTACTTATTTTCCCTTTACTGCGTTTTACTTTTCTGGTTGAACCTTTCAACCCATTCTCCCAAGTATTGCATACTTTTTTGAATAAACTTTATAAAAAACAATCACTCTTTCATAGAGTATAAACTTTAGATGTAATCATTTTCTTTGAAAATAAAAGATCTTTCTAAAATCTCTGTTATGAACAAGACATGTTTATACATTTGCCATTTGACCGACAAAACTGTTTGAACTTGCATTTTTAAGATGAATTGCCACAACGGTACCCGTAGAGGCTTCTGTATCTACCACAACAGGTAAAAGCCATGGCGAACGACCTACCATTTGTCCCGAGTGACGTCCAGCTTTTTCGATGAGAACATCCGTTGTTTGACCAATTTTAGAGCGCAAAAATGCATTTTGCTGTTCAAGGAGAAGGATTTGTAAATGTTGAAGTCGGGCATCTTTTACAGTTTCATCAACGTGATTCTTCATTGTTGCACCAACTGTTCCGGGGCGGGGTGAATACTTGAAAGAATAGGCTGAACTGTATTGCACTTGTTTAATAAGTTTAATGGTTTCTTCAAAGTCTTCATCTGTTTCTCCTGGAAATCCTACAATAAAATCGCCTGAAAAAGCAATATCGGGTCGTGCGGTACGAATTTTTTCGATAAGACGGAGATAATGAACGCTTTTGTGTTGGCGGTTCATCGCTTTTAAAATACGATCCGAACCCGATTGGACAGGAAGATGAAGGTAAGGCATCAATATGTCAAGATCTCGGTGTGCGGCAATAAGACTATCATCCATATCACGCGGGTGGCTAGTTGTGTAACGTAGACGCTTTAAACCATCCAGTTTAGCGAGATGATAGAGAAGATCACCAAGACGCCAAGTTTTACCATTAGCACTTTGTCCGTGCCAACCATTTACATTTTGTCCAAGGAGCGTGATTTCTTTGACACCAGCTTCAATGAGTTGGCGGGCTTCTTCGGTAATTTGTTCGATGGATCGCGATATTTCGGCACCCCGTGTGTAAGGAACAACACAAAAAGTGCAAAATTTATCACAGCCTTCCTGTACTGTTAAAAATGCACTAACACCACGTTTTCTTACAGCACGTTTATTATGAGGTGGTAAATGAGCAAATTTATCTTCAACAGCATAGTCCGTTTCGATAACTTTTTTTCCCTGTTTAGCTTTTTCTAACAAATCTGGTAAGCGGTGATACATTTGTGGACCAATGACAAGATCCACTGTTGGAGCACGGCGTAAAATTTCACTTCCCTCAGCTTGTGCAACACAACCAGTCACCCCGATCATCAGGGGCTTATCAGGTGCTCGTTCTTGACGCATTACGCGCAAACGACCAAGGTCAGAGTAAAGTTTTTCTGCTGCTTTTTCACGAATATGACAAGTATTAACAAGAATAAGATCGGCGTCATTTGGTGTTTGTGTCGTAACATAACCTTGTGAACTAAGACTATCAGTCATTCGTTGACTATCATAAACATTCATTTGACATCCATAGGTTTTGATAAAAACCTTTTTAGGAGGAACAGGAGGCATGTTTTTAGGATTTACTTTATTCATAGCGCATGTCTAAATGTTTTTTATGAAAATCTCAATCTGTTTGCTTAAAAGTTTTTTGCATAATGATTGCATCTCCCCGATTGTTTTTTTCTTGGTAATAGGCAAGGCGTTTAGAAATTTTTTGAAATTCAAAACGTTGATAAAGGTTCAAAGCAGAAATATTTGTTTCTTCTACCTCTAGAAAAAGTTTTATAGCGCGTTCACGGTGAAGATGTCGAAATGTACTATCGATAAGTAAGGTGCCAATTCCTTTTCGACGGAAATGAGGGTGAACAGCAATTGTGATAATTTCTGCTTCATCAAAAATGAGGCGGCATAGACAAAAGCCTAAAATTTGATCAGGTCGACCAATAAGAGAGGCTTTGTATCCGAATATAGAGTGATCTGTTAAGAAATTATCAAAAGCTTGTTTTCCCCAAGCAGGAACAAAACAAAGTTGATGAATTTTATGAAGAGAAAAACTATCATCAGCTTGTAGCGGGGCAATCCAAAAATGCTTTTTTATCAATGAAAATTTAGACATTATTTTTTCGTGGTAAAGCAAAACCGGTTTGTTGTTTTGCATCAGCATTGCGTAAATAGAGTGGGCGGGGTGAATCTTGTGTTTTTTTGTTTGCAGCAAGATGAGCATAGCTTACAATATCAGCTGCCTTGCAAAGAATTTGGTTTCGGATGATTTTTTTGTTTATCTTATTGTTTTTAATGTGCAGTGCAATGATATCAGCTGCTGGACCAGTTAGCCTGGTTTGTTGCGGTAAATCTTCGATAATATTTTCAATTTTTTTTAATCCCGGTACTCCCAGAGGTGTGAGGTCTTCTTTGAAGTTTTGGTGGTAAAACATGTCTCTTCCAGCTTCAATGACAACGGCGATGGTTGATACAGCGTTTTTATTGGTTGTTGTTTGTGCTGCTAATGCTTCAAGTGTACTTACTCCAACAGCCGGTATTTCGAGTGCTAGTGCTAAAGCGCGTGCTGTTGAAACCCCTACACGCACACCAGTGAATGATCCTGGTCCAATATTGACAGCAATACGATCAACTTGGTCCAGAGTGATATTGGCTTGGCTCGTTATTTGTGCAATGTATCCAATAAGTTTCTCAGCATGCCCTTTGTGCATGGGTTCGCTGATACGCGCAACGACAGATTTATGACGAATGAGTGCAACGGCACAATGAATTGAAGCAGTGTCTATGGCAAGAATAAGCATAAAAATATTTTAATTGAATAATATGATAAACAAAAGGTCTTCTGTATTTTTTAGTTTTTTACTTTGTTGAGATATTTTGCAACATTTTAAGAAGATTTCTAGTACCAATACATAACAATACCTTTTTATTGAATACAGTAAGTTTGTTTGATTTTCATTGTATTCTTTTGCCATACATATCGTGAGTAAAAGCAATTTGAAAGGAAGGAATCTTGAAGTCACATTTATTTTTCCCAATAAGAGCATATTCTGTAAAGCTTTTATAAAAAATTGATTTTGATTAGAACAGATAAAATAAGAAAACGGGATAGTTTTTTCTGTTACTATGCTGCTCAGTTGCAAATAATTGTGTTCTGAAAAAACAATTGAACAATCAGTTTAACAGTTTTCTACTAATATCAAACTATATCCGATCTTTTATATAAAATGATAGGAAAATTTTTGGAGTTCTAATCTGGTTTGATAAAAGAGTTTCTCCAATATTAGCAAGCTCTTAGGGCGATTATACGCTACGTTAAAAAAGCAAAAATATTTGAGAACGCATATTTCAAAATGTTATATGATTTAAATCATTTAATTGTATCATAATAAGGCTACAAATACCAAGAATGATTATCGAGAAAGTTGAAGCCAAAATGACGCGCCATCCTGCTTTTTTTAATGAGCGGATATCGACACCTAAACCTAATGCTGCCATTGAAATAACAGTGAACAACTGAGTCATAAATTTAATGGGGTTGAGAGCTGCTTCAGGGATAAGATTGCTTGAGCGGATAAGCATCACAAGAATAAAACCAGGGATAAACCATGGGATGAGGGTGTGTAAACGAAAGCGTGTTTGTGCTGATCGATGATAGATGATTGAGAGAATAAAAATCACAGGACCTAACATTAAAACCCGCACCAATTTGACAATGGTTGCAATTTGAACACTTGCAAAAGAAACAGATGCTGTTGCTGCAAAAACCTGTGGTACAGCATAAACAACCATGCCGGCGAGCACACCATACTGGCTAAATGATAAATTCAAAAGTGGATGGAAAAAGGGGAGGAACAGGATAATTAAAACCCCTAAAAGAGCGGTAAAAGCAATTGATGCTGCAACTTCTTCATGCTTGGCATTGATACTAGGCGCTGTTGCGACGATCGCTGAATTTCCACAAATGGCATTACCACAAGCGACCAACATTGCTAAACGTGTAGAAAGCCCAAGAAGCCGTCCGATAGAAAAACTGATAAGAATAGTTATGAATATAACGAATACGATGCTCGCAAGCAAATTCCAACCAGCTGAAAGAACTGAATGGATGCTAATGCTTGCTCCTAAAAGAACAATAGCCACTTCAAGAAGTGTTTTTGCACAGAAGGTTATACCTTTTTGAAAGTATTTTGGTAGATTAAAACAACTACGAATCATAGATCCTAAGAGGATTGCCAAAACAAGACTTTCAAGCCACGCTTCTGCAAAAAGCTGTTTTTCTATGATTTCTAAACCATAGGCTAAGACAGATATAAGAAGACAGGCCAAGATCCCAGGACCAAAATCATTTAAGAGAAAGAGCTTTTTCTTGTGCATTTTGTATATTCCCCACATAAAAAACGATATTAGAGAACAAAGAAATAACAGGGAATAAAAGATAATTTTAAAGATTGGTTCTTGCTTGTAAGGCGGCTGCTAAGGTTCCATCATCAAGATAATCCAATTCTCCTCCTACTGGTACTCCATGGGCAAGCCGGGTAATTTTAACTGAAAAATGAGAGAGTTGGTCAGTGATATAGTGAGCTGTTGTCTGCCCTTCAACTGTAGCATTAACAGCTAAAATAATTTCTGTAATTGGATTTTGTACAACCCGCTGTATTAAGGGAGCTATGTTAAGTTCATCAGGACCTATCCCATCTAAGGGAGAGAGTCGTCCACCCAATATATGATAACGTGCTGCTAAAGTTTTTACGCGTTCAAGAGCCCACAGATCAGCAATATCCTCAACAACAATAATTATTGTATCATCGCGACGGGGATCTGTACAAATTGAACAAGGATTAGTTGTATCTACATTTCCACAAACAGAACAAATACAGACTTTGTTTACAGCTGCTTGTATTGCTGCTCCTAAAGGTTCCAACAATGTCTCTTTTTTTTTGATAAGTTGAAGTGCAGCACGACGAGCCGAACGTGGACCAAGACCAGGTATCCGCGCTAAAAGCTGAATGAGACGCTCAATTTCAGGTCCTGCAATACATTTAGACATATCTTATCCCCACGGGATTCAATAAAACTGAGCTCATTAAAATGGAAGTTTAAAACCTGATGGAAGTGGTAAGCCTTTTGCCACACTTTTAGTTTTTTCTTCTATAGCGACTTCAATTTTTGTTCTGGCTTCATTATAGGCTGCCATAATAAGATCCTCAAGAATTTCAATTTCCTCAGGTTTGAGTAATGAAGGATCAATTTGAATCGCCGTTATGATATTTTTGCCATTTAAGGTGACATTGACAAGACCACCACCTGCAGTGCCAACAGCTTGCAGACTAGATATTTCCTCTTGAATTTGCTGCATTTTTTCTTGCATTTCTTTAGCTTTTTTCATCATGTTCATCATGTTACGCATAGAAATAGGTGTCCTTATTCATCATTGATATCATTTTCATTTTTAAAAGCATCAGCATTTTTAAAGCTATTAGGGAGTAAATCAAGATCGTTTTCTTGTTTATTCAGGCGAATATCGACAATTTTTGCTTCTGGGAAATGGTTAAGTATTTTTGCGATATCAGGATCTGCTTGTGCATTGGAAAAAAGAGTTTTTTGAACAGCTACACTTTCCTCTTGTAGGGTTGGTCCTCCTCCTTCATTGACAAAAGTTATAGTCCAGCGTTTTTCAGTCCATTGGAAAAGCATTTTTTCTATATCACGAGCGAGTGAACGTGGCGCATCTTCAGAGAGTCTCAAGGTGATATGTCCTGGTTTAAAAGAAACAGGATGAACAAATTCTTTAACAAGGAGTTTGAAAGGAATCTCATTATGTTGTTCGGCTAATTTAACAATATCGTGCAAGGAATTGATAATGATAGTTTGTGATCTGACAATTTCCGCTGCTGCTTTCGTGGAGGAGTGTGATAAATTTGTAATATTCTCAGAAAGTTTAATAGATTGAGAAATTTCAAAAGCTTCTGTTATTTCAGTGGCTTTATGGCTTTCAAGAGTTTGAAATTTAGCTGAATCTTTTTGTTGTAAGGAATGGGCTAATTGGCTTTCCAAGGGTGTTTTTAAATCTGACTGATTGTTGAATGGCTCTGAAGCATCTGACAAAGAATGGGCATATGCAGTGGTTTCTTTTGTTTTTTTATTTGTATTTATGGATTCTTGATGAGAAGAATCTGGGATGATAGTAAGAGGTGTTTTTTCTTTGATAAGCTTTTTCAAAGCTTCATCAAGCGTTGGCAGATCAGCAGTGTGTGCAAGGCGAATGAGTAACATTTCGGCAGCTTGAAGTGGATGCGCGGTTTGACTCACTTCCTGTAAGCCTTTGAGTAACATTTGCCAGGTTCGGGATAAAACAGGTATGGAAAGTTTTTGTGAAAAATCTAAGCTTCTCAAACGTTCATCTTCAGTAAATGAGAGATCTTCGGCTATCTCTGGAGTAAAACGTAGACGTGTAACCAGATGATTGAAATCAGCTAATTCTGTCAATATAGCGAGAGGATCAGCACCTGCATCATATTGGCTGCGTAGTTCACTCAATGCATTTACAACGTTGCCTTTCATGATAAATTCAAAGAGATCAATAATACGTGCTTGATCAGCTAATCCTAACATTGCGCGCATGGTAACGGCGCTGACCTTGCCATCACTATGAGCAATCGCTTGATCAAAAATGGACAATGCATCACGTACAGAGCCTTCTGCAGCACGGGAAATCATGGAAAGCGCTTGATCTTCCACTTCTATATTTTCATGTTTAGCAATTTTGCGTAAATGAGCGATCAAAATTGTTGATTCAATACGCCGTAAATCAAAACGTTGGCAACGTGAAAGGATCGTAATAGGAACTTTGCGAATTTCTGTCGTTGCAAAAATAAACTTTACATGTGGTGGTGGTTCTTCAAGTGTTTTTAATAAGCCATTAAATGCTTGCGTTGAGAGCATATGTACTTCATCAATAATATAAACTTTATAGCGTGCTGAAACAGGACGATAACGTATTTGTTCAATAATTTCACGAATATCATCAATACCCGTATGCGAAGCCGCGTCCATTTCTATAACATCGATATGGCGTCCTTCAATGATTTGTGTGCAATGCTCACCAAGTGTTTTCAAGATGGTTGTTGGTTGGTCAATATCTTTTGTTTTGTAATTGAGTGCACGTGCCAAAATACGCGCTGTTGTGGTTTTACCGACTCCACGAATTCCTGTTAGCATCCATGCTTGTGCAATGCGCCCTTTTTCGAAAGCATTCGTGAGGGTACGCACCATTATCTCTTGACCAATAAGGTCAGAGAAATTTTGAGGTCGATATTTGCGAGCAAGAACACGATAGGTCGTTTCTTCTGGCATATTTTCCATCAATGATTCCAAATTTGAGGCTTCTTTATGCGTATATTTTGATAACATAAAAGGACAAGTTAATATCCCAGTCTAATATAAAAGGATTTTTTCTCAATCAATTTATTTTTTAAAGAATAGAACAGTTTGCTTAAAGATAGCACAATCTCTTTGCTTGCTACATGAATAATATTGCTCTAAAAACTAAAAATATTTCACTGAAAAACGGCAAAAATACGATCTATTCAGCAAAATAGGAGGCTGGTACGATGACCCGTACCAGAACTCGTTGGGGCTGCTTCCTTCCAGACCTGACCCGGTTGGCGAGTAGTTCGTCCACCACCAACCTCCCAAATTCATATTGTCGATTTAAAATGAAAAATCAAGCTAAGAAACAAAAAATATGACAAGATCTATAGCGAATTTTTCCTTTAAGCTTAATTCTTGTATTATGGATAACAAAGAGAATAGGGATTTCTCAATTTTCATTAGAATAGCTTTTTGTGTTCGTTGAGTATGAATAAAGTGTTTATTTTGTTTGATATCATGGTGAAATGCCCGAAGGTGCTAATTGATTAAGATTGGTTTAGAAATTTTGGGGTGGGAACATTTATTTACTGTTGTGTAGTCAATTGGTGAGAAGTTACAACCAGAAAAACAGGTATGAAATCTGTGGGTCACTCAATTAGCTGAAATTGGAAAATTGGAGAAAAATATTGTTGCTAAATAAAATATTGTTGCTAAATAATGTGCGTAATCTGTATTTTCTGCTTTAAATATTTCATGTTTGATGCGCTCTTTAAAAGTGAGAGAAAAAGTAAGGTTAATCTCTCTTTGACTAAGTTTAAATGAATGTAACCTGAAACACAATGTAATTACGAGTCTTAGAATAGTCAAAACAAAAGAAGGTTAGAATTAGTTTTTATATGTTGCGGCATTCATTCTACTGTTAACAGGATATATCTATCATTGTGCATTATTATTTTGTAACAGGATATGAAATATACTTAACAGCCTAAAGTGGGGTATTTATTGCTTCTCTATTTATATGGATAATTTGTCTCTAATTTAGTTTGTAGCAATTTTGGAGATGATTGGGCTCCACGGCTGGATGTTATGGCCCTGTGAAAAAACTGCTCTGATAATGAAAATACAAAACAACTTCATTGGATGAAAAGTCATTCAATATTCAATTTTGCCGAACAATTTGATTTTGCCGGTAAATATAAAAACTCAACCCTTCTCAAAATCAAGCTTATTTGAGTTATTAGATAAGTTTACTCAAGTTAGGTGCTTCGAAATATGATCAATTATAACCCCCTGTATCACAATTTTTTCCAATAACCGTTTTTTTCGTAATATTTTTAAAAATATAATTTTCCGATGACGGGAAACTTATATCGAGAGATTTTACATTTTTAAGAGTAAAGACCTTATTTTCTTTATCATGCATTATTTTATTTTCATTGTCAGCGACAATCTTTAATTTGTTTAGGTCAGATGGGAAGAGTATGCTAAAGTAAAGGATGCTTTCTTGGGATTAAATGTCTTGCAAGAATATTCAACGCCTTGGTGTATTGTAGTGGAGGCACCAATCGTAACGCTTTCACTTGGCGTAAAATTCCATTTTTCTCACCAAATCCAGCCAATGCAACACTGGAAAAGACAAGAATATTAGCGGTTAATAGCCCTTGAGTGAAAATTTTCTTCAATTATTTTTCTCCTTGATCCTAAAATACGATTAATCATAAATCACCTTTTATAAATATAAAAGATTGCACTAAACTCCGAAATGTAAGGCTAAACGGCGTTTTTAGCTTTATAAAAACCATTTTGAAAATTGCTTGCAATCGAGCGAGTTGAATGCCAGAAAGATTTAAATATATTGTAGCTTCGATTTACTCTGATGGTAATCTAAATTATTTTCTCCTCTTATTTGGAAGTTTTACAGCGATCCCTTTTTGGATAAGCTACCATGAAGAAATTGTTCGTATTCTCAAGATATTTTTCTCGTATGGGGGAGTGGGATGGTCAAAGAAATATGTATTTTGGGTCCTTGCGTTATTTCTTTGTGTTGTTTTTGTGCTGGCTCTATTGATGTTTATTCTAATATAAATTTGTAAAAAAATGTTATCGGAATGATTTGAGTATTTTTAGTGGGTACTATCGCTTATTTTTGTGTTTCACTATCCTTGATGAAAAGGAGTTCAGCAGAAAAAAACGAGCTCTTTTAAGGCTGGTTGCATCATGGCGTTTTCAGGATGCTCTTCGATGTCAAAAAAGTTGTACAATTTATTATCTTTCATACCTGCAGCGTTCGATCGTTTTTGGCAGGATCAATACCGATAATGCGAAATTCAGTAGAAAAGAAAGCGAGTTCTTCTAAGGCAAGTTGCATCATAGGATCTTCAGGATGTCCCTCGATGTCAACAAAAAATTGTTTTGCATTGAAATTTCCACCAATTTGATAGCTTTCTAATTTTGTCATATTGATACCGTTTGTGGCAAATCCTCCCATGGCTTTATAAAGGGCAGCTGGCACATTGCTGTACGCGGAAAAGAAGGCTCGTGATGATTTTTCACCATTTTGGAGTTTTGGCAGATGTTGTTGAGCACGTGAAAGGCTGACAAAGCGGGTAATATTATGGGGATTATCTTCAACATTTTTTTCAAGAATATCAAGCCCATAGAATTCTGCTGCGATCAGAGGAGCTAAGGCTGCTTGTGAACGTTTTGCTTTTTTAAAATAAATTTTGCAGTTCCTGCTGTATCGGCAGAAGTAATAAGTATCCAGCCATTTTTACGTATGATTTTACGGCATTGTGCAAGAGCATGTATATAGCTGTGTGCAGTTTTAATTTCGTCATGCGTAACGCCAGGTAGAACCATGAGTTGAAAATGGATAAGCAAAAAAATATTCACCAATAATATAGAGAGATGATTGTGGTAAAAGGTAGTGAATATCCGCAACACGGCCAGCAAAAGTATTTTCAATAGGGATCATAGCAAGATCAGCTTGCCCATTTTCACTAAGTTGAGTGCGTCTTCAAAAGTAGCAAAGGGCACAGCCTCCATATTGGGAAACATAATTAGAACAAGCGATATAGGAATTTGCACCATATTCTCCTTGGAAGGAGATTTTATTGGTTTTTTTAAGTATTGTCATGCTAAAATCTTACGGACTCTTTCAAGATCATGTTGCGTATCGACGCTTAAGGGGATTGTGTCGATTATTTCTACATCAATGCGCATATTATGTTCTAATGCGCGTAACTGTTCAAGCTTTTCACGTTGCTCGAGGGGAGAAGGTTTAAGCGCCACAAATTTTTCAAGCGCCTCGCGTCGATAGGCATATATTCCAATATGATGATAAAGAGGACCATCTCCATAAGGTGCTGTTGCGCGGGTAAAATAAAGAGCACGAAGGCGATTTTGAGAAAGCGGTGTACCAATAATTTTGACAATATTCGGGTCTCTTTTCTCACCTTCTTCAATGATTTTAGCACCCAAGGTTGCAATATCAGTGAAGTTATTTTCCAAAACCTGTAAAGTACTGATGATTTCACAAGGCGTTATTGTTGGCAGATCACCTTGTACATTCAAAATAGCGTTATAGCGTTGTTCAGGATCAATACGCGTTAAAGCTTCATAAATACGATCAGACCCAGATTTATGATCATCACGTGTTATGATACATTCATGCCCATAAGTTGTGACGGCTTTAGCGATGGCATTGTGATCTGTTGCAATGAGAGTACGTCCTATTGCAGCTTTTTTTGCTTGTTCAGCAACATGAACAATCATCGGCTTTCCGGCAATCTCAGCGAGAGCTTTTTGGGGTAGACGGGTTGAGCCCATACGGGCGGGAATAAGAATAATCGGTTCAAGTGCCATCCTAAAGCTCCAAATGCCATATGTAATGCATTTATAATGTTGTATTTTATAAGGAAAAAGCTTAATCTGGAAGTGGTAATAAAAAGATGAACGTTTAAATTTTTATGAATCGCTCGACAGTCGTCTATTTTGTTTTTGCTTGTCTCTTTGTGCTGATTATTTTGGTGGGAATTTCCACACTCAGCGATCTAATCTATGATAGTTCTCCATCGGTTCAATATTCTCATACAATTACAAAGAAGGATGCGTTTCAGGAGAAACAGAAGGTATCTGAGACTTCTTTATCATTCAATGATCGCCTTCAACAGGGCAATCTTGAAAATGGGCGTAAAATTTTTCATCAATGTGCTATATGCCATACCTCTGGACGCAATGAATCAGGGCGTGTTGGTCCAGTGCTTTGGGACATAGTGAACCGTCCTTTGGCTGCAGCACCAGGTTTTGCTTATTCACGGGCATTGCGTGCAAACTCTTATCAAAGGTGGGATTTTGTCACTTTAGATCGTTATTTGCAATCACCGCGTAAAGCGTTTCCAGGAACAATTATGTCTTTTCGTGGGATAAAAAATGATCAAGATCGTGCTGATCTTTTGCTTTATTTACGCAGTTTGTCGGATCATCCTGTTCCTTTACCAATGGATAATGAAGAAGGTGAGCCAGATCAAACCAAAGATAAACTACTCCAGAAGTAAATCATTTGAGAAAGAGATGCGATCGGTTTTTAGATTTTTATTGGGAGTTTGGGTTCCAATGTGTTTTTTAATTCACTCATCAATCTATCTTTTGTTTTATCATTAAATCCGCTACATAACACAAAAGTATGCAGGTATTTATACTTAACGCGTCAGTTTATCATTGGCACACGGTAGTTTTTTTAAGGGTATTCCATTAAAACTTTGATATTTATGCAGTTAATTATGCTAAGAAAAGCAATTTAATTTTCTCTGAATGCATTACTTCATAAGTAGATTTTCATGCTCAAGAGTGGAAACGTATTATCCAAAATTTATCTATTAAATAGCTAGGAGGATGCGTTGAGTTCGATGGTCACTTAAAATTGTATAATGATTACAAAGGTTCCATTTGCATTCCTTCTCTCTGTTGTTGGTAATGAAATAAAATATGCCTATGATTAGTTGAATCAAATTAATCCGCTTAATTTGGAGGATAAGCATAAATCAGGCAAAGCAATATCTAGCATTTTACTGAGAAACAAAACCGCTATCATCTCCCAAGTTAGAGCAATATTATTAACGCGAGTGAATGAATATTTTTATGGTACATCATTTGAATTTTTTTCGAGTTAACCAACTCAAATATCATGGGAAATAAAATCTGCTAAAAACAAGCTTTATTTATTCTTCAAACACAGCAAAATAATCCTTAACGTAAAATATTTTCCGTTTTCTAAATCACCTTGATTAGTATTTTTTGTAAAAATGTTCACTTTACACCATAAAAGTATATTATAATAATTGTGTTTTTACATAGGCTTTTTTCTCTGTTATATTCGTTGCGAATAATAAAGACATAAAAAATTAATGGGGGTGTCATGCATCATAGAGGCTTATAACTGATAAGAAAAATTTTTTTCTCTGGAATAAGTTTTCAGAGAAAGGCTGCTTTAATGCATAAGTGGGGGGTAATGGAAGAGCAGTGTATTTTAGGAACATACACCCGTGTTCTTGTCCGTAAGGAGGGATACAATTTTTGGTGCGAGTTCAAAAGCAGTTTGTTATCAACGAAAGAAAAGACTGGAAAAATTTTGTACTCCTCGCCGCACAATAGACCGATAAAAAGACGGTGGAGGAAGTTTACAATTCGCTATTGTCAATCATGTTAAGAGAAGATTTTAACCGCGCATGTGACTTTCTTTTTTCTAATCACTTTCTTATTTTAGCCGAAACATCGAGCAGTATCTTCAATAATCGATATTCCAGAAATCACCTTCATTATCAAGGTTACGGTATATGGATCCAGAGTCCGTTCAGCATACCCTTTTACAAAAAGTAGTGGTCATTTAGGATGTGGTGGAATTGATAATCATGTATCAGTGATACTTGAATCCTCTGGCGTGGAAAATTAATATTGTCGACAATGATGTGATCGAGATAACCAACCTTACTAGACAATTTTTTTTACTGAAACAAAATGTTGGACTTCCTAAGACGACTGTTCTTCGACGTGAATTGACACAGAGCAACAGTCAGAGTGAAGTTACTGAGCTACATCACTGTAAAAGAAGATATAAACAAATTGTCTAGAGCCGATTTTTGGATATTTCTGCTGATGAACATGACCATCTGGTGTCATGGATAAACGAATGGTGTGTAAAAAATCAACAAGCTTATATAAATTCTACGACTATGTCAATGACATCACTGTACTTTGACCTTTTTACATTCCTAGAAAAACAGGTTATTATGCATGCAGCTTATCCATAGCAAATCTCCCCGAAAAAAGCAATGATTTAATCTATGAGGTTTGCGCTGCTATTAATCATAATTTTAAAGTTGCAACGTTTCCTCTGGTGAATACTCTTTCAGCTGCCATTTGTGCTAACGATGCTCTTAAATTTTTGGGTGGTTGTGGCACTCTGCTTTCCACGGATCGCTATGTAGGGATCTGGAGTAGCAAACTTTTCATAGAAGAGCGTTTTCTCTAAAGAAGAACCCTCATTGCAAAGTTTGTGGAACAGAATAATAATGAACAAACCTCGAATACTCGCTATGGATCTTACCACGCAGTACGGATGCTGATTGGTGTTTACCATACCTTTTTAATGTCTATGGGTGTTAGCCTTTCCCAATTGGCTCTGCTTCAAGTCACCTTTTCGGTAACCGTTTTGCTTCTTGATGTTCCCTGTGCTGTTTTAGCTGACAGATATCAGCGTAAATACTCTGTTCTGTTACGGCTGAAGTGTTTATGACGTGATTGTTTTATCCGCTATCCCTTCAAGCCCCCAATGTGATAGTCCTTACTATTGCGCAAATCCTTTATGCTGCAGGAGTTTACCTCATTGTCAGTACCATTGATGGCTGGATTTACCATTCTCTAGGCAACAAACAGGATCGCTTTTCGCATTATGCTCATCTCTCTCATCAGATAAACTCTTTCGGTAGCATTATCAGCGGTATCGTAGGAATTGCAACGAGCTACTACTCTGGACAATATTTCATAGGATATATCATTTCATACCTGATGATGTGAATGATTTTCTTTATATTCCTTGTTATTTCTGAAGAAAAAACGTCGGAGAGCGAAGGGATAAAAACAAAAACGATTGTGCAACATGCTAAGGAAACCCTCTGGATTTTTCAAAACACCGTGGGAGGAGGAGTGTGGTTTATTTTTCTGATGTGCCTTTTCAGTGTCGGTATTCAAGTTATCTATCACTTCTGGTAACCGATAATACTCTCCAGTGGAAAGATTGATCACCTCAATGGCTCGCAGATACTGGTACTGATGTTCTGCCATATTGGGGCCTTCTCAGCGCAATATTTTTCCAATTTACTGCTGTCTAAATATCATGTTATTGATAAAAAATATAAAAGTTCTGTAAAATATTTTTCGTTCTTCTCTGCTCTCATGTGTGTTGCACTTTATTTTTTCGTCTATAGCCAGCAAATTGCTGCGTCGGTTATCGCCTTCTCGTTTTATTTATTTGTACTGTACGGATCGGCGCAAAAAGCTTGTTTTTCTCTGAACTTAAGAAAGAATAAACCCAACATATTTCTGACATTGTTGGTGCTATATCTTTTAGCAGAAGAATATTTTCCGTAGCTATATTAAACGTCCTCTCTTTTATTCCTGCAAAAATTTTACCCTCTTATTACCTTGTACTACCATTTTAACTTTTTTATGTGCGGATTGGTCGTCATGAGATGAATGAAATCCTCTCCAAAAGCTATATTGGAAGAAAACCATATTACAAATACAGCTGAAAAATGATTGCTTCTGAAGTTTATAGACCGAGAAAACAATCAGGATTTGTTTTACTAATAAAACAGGATAATCTGCTGCCAGAAATTTTTCTATATCGTAATTTACTAAATAAAGCGCACTGAAATCATACAGAATTCTGTCCTGTTAAATTTGGTTTATTTCACTGAACATAGTTTCTAAGATTTCTTTTAAAAACTGCAATTTTGCTTTTATTCAAAAGTGTAGAGAAAAAAACTTCTCAGAAGCCTTGAGAATATGGAAAAAGAGAAGATCATTGATATATTGAGGCTTTACATGAGGCTGGTCTTGTTTCTTTTCACGCATGTTATCCACATGAGTTTTTAGTGGAAAGAGATAGCGGATTGCTCCTCTCATGCGCACTCAATCTTCACGCCATGTTTTATTATGCTTAAGGAGTTGAAGTTTTCTCCTAGTGTTTAAATGTGTGCAGACATAGACCATTGATCTTTTGCGTCATTTACAACCTAAATATCCATTTAGATTATCTGTTTATGAGGCATGATTTAAAAATTGTCAAAACGCTTGCCCATGAAGGAGAAGTTAATTGGTGTGCGCAATGGGGAAATGATTAAAGGCAGTTCTGCTGATCGTATTTTTATTATCCTCAAATTCTTATACACAAACCTTGATGGCTGTTGCATTCGCATTGGAATCTGATCGTTTATAGGTAATGACATTAAATTGTGCAGATAATCCATTATAGAGGAGAATTTTTCCCACTAACGGTTCGCCAATATTTGTAATAAGCTTAATGGCTTCCATTGCTTGTAGTGTCCCGATCACCCCGGGTAAAACACCGATGATTCCACTTTCAGAACATGTCGGGATAGTACCGGGAGCTGGCGGATTGGGAAAAAGGTCACGATAGTGAGGATTGTTGTCTTTATAAGGCATGAGCACCGTCAGAGAACCGTCAAAACGCCCTACAGCGCCGCTTATTAAAGGTTTTTTGCATTGGGCAGCGTGATCAGCAAGCAGATAGCGTGTGGCAAAATTATCACTTCCATCAACAATGATGTGGTAGATATTGAGGAGTTTATCCACATTACTTTTGTCCAAGCGCATATTATATTTTTCAACTATAATATGGGGGTTTATTGCTTTTATAGAGGCTTTTGCACTATCAATTTTAAATTGATTAATTGTGCTGTTTTTGTGGATAACTTGGCGTTGTAAATTAGAAAGTGCAACGGTATCGTCATCAACAATTCCAAGGGTACCAACACCTACAGCAGCCAAATAGGTGAGAACAGGAGAACCAAGACCACCCGCGCCAACAACAAGAACGCGTGCAGCTTTAAGCTTTTGTTGTCCTGCACCACCAATTTCAGGCAAAATGATATGGCGCGCGTAGCGTTCGATTTCTTCGTTACTTAATTTTGTACCCGCTTCTTGTGTCATGGGCTTTCTCTTGTCATAGTCCTTTTATTGTTTACCAAGTTTCTAGCGCATAAACTAGTCTGCTTTTAGTATAGGGAGGTTTTATTTATGAAAGTTGCCATTCAGATGGACCATATTTCAACAGTCCGGATTCAAGGAGATACAACATTTGCACTTGCTTTAGCGGCACAAGAACGTGGACATTCTCTTTTTCATTATACACCAGATTATTTATCAATGTGCGATGGTTGTGTCATTGTACATCTAGAACCATTGAAAGTGCATGATGAAGAGGGAAAGCATTATGAATTAGGGAAATCTTTTCGCACACAATTGAGTGATATGGATGTGGTTCTTTTACGCCAAGATCCGCCTTTTGATCTCAATTATATTACCACAACGCATTTTTTAGAACGTATTCATCCTAAGACGCTCGTTGTGAATGACCCAGCATGGGTGCGCAACAGTCCAGAAAAAATTTTTGTAACTGAATTTCCTGATTTGGTGCCAGAGACGTTAATTACGAAAAACATTGAAGAAATAATGGCTTTTAGAGCTGAGTTTGGGGACATTATTATAAAACCACTCTATGGCAGTGGGGGATCCGGTGTTTTCTATTTGAAAGAAGATGATCACAATTTAATGTCGCTCTTGGAAATGTTTGCACAAAATTATCGCGAACCTTTTATTGTCCAGCGCTATTTAGATGCAGTGCGACAAGGGGATAAACGGATTATTTTGCTTGACGGTACTCCTGTTGGTGCAATTAATCGGATTGCTGCAGAAACAGATGTTCGCTCTAATATGCATGTTGGTGGTCGTGCGGAAAATGTTGATTTAACAAAACGTGATTATGAGATTTGTGAGCGTATTGGTCCAGCCTTAAAGGAACGTGGTCTTCTTCTTGTGGGCATTGATGTAATTGGAGATTATATAACAGAAATCAATGTGACATCTCCTACTGGAATTCGTGAAATTAAACGTTTCGGTGGGGCAGACGTTGCGCATCTTTTCTGGGATATCATTGAATTCAAACGTTAAAATTAATTTTTTAAGACAAGGAGCCAAAACATAATTTTGTGAAAAAATGATCAACGACACGTTTTTTTATGTCTCATACTACAAATGTGCATTACAATTCAGATTATTGTATGATACGAGTAAAATGTCTTGGCTCAAAATCTGAGGAGTTTATGGATGAGCAGAGTATTATCAGTTGGAGTAGGACTGGTGTTCGCAGTATTTTTGTCCGTTGATGTTGGGAATGCGCGCGATCAAATACAAATTACGGGTTCATCTACAGTTTTACCTTATCAAAAGATCGTTGCTGAGATATTTGGAGAAATTTATCCTCATTTTAAGGTTCCAGTTATCGAATCGGGTGGAACAGGAGCTGGTATTAAGGAGTTTTGTCGTGGTATTGGGGAAAATGCAATTGATATCGTTAATGCTTCACGGGCAATGAAGTTTGGTGAATTGCAGTCTTGCTTTGATGCCGGTATAAAAGATATTGAGGAAATACGTATCGGGTATGATGGCATTATTTTTGCAACAGATATAAATGGCCCTGATTGGAATTTACAACCAGTAGATATTTATAGAGCACTTGCTGCTCATATTATGGTAGACGGAAAATTGCAGCCCAATAACGTTTCGAAATGGAAGGCAGTTAATAGGGCTTTTCCTGATTGGACGATTGCAGTTTATATTCCTGGAGAGAAGCATGGAACGCGTGAAGTTTTTGAAGAGGAATTGCTAGCTGCAGGCTGTAAAGCTAGTGGAGCAGTTGAGGCAATGAAGGTTTTAGGAATGGATGATAAGGCGATACATGCTGCTTGTGTTACCGTACGTAAAGATGGTAAGGCTATTGATATTGATGGTGACTATTCTGAAACATTTGCACGTCTGACTTCTAATAAAACAGGGATTGGTGTTTTTGGTTTGTCTTTTTATCAAAATAATGCTGATAAGCTAAAAGTTGCAAAGATTAATGGTTTTGCGCCAACCGTTGAAACAATTTCCCGTGGGGAATATCCGATTTCCCGTCCACTTTTTTTCTATGTTAAGAAGGCACATTTAAGTTTTGTTCCTGGTTTGCGGGAATATGTTGACTTTTTTCTTTCTGATCAGATGATTGGTCCAGATAGCCCCTTAGCTGAATATGGTTTGGTTGTTGTTTCTGAAAAGGAGCGCCAAGCGCAGCGTTCTGCTTTTTCTTCTGGTAAAGTGATGACTTTGAAATAATTTTCTGAATTGAAGCATTTCCTCTGCTGCTTTTTATAAAACTTGAAAGACAATATGCGCATTTCCTTCATTATTTTTCTATTATTGGTTCTTAGTTTTTTGGGTTTTTTTATTTCTTATATGCGGGCTCGTACTCTTGAATATGCACAATACAAGATGCATTCTCGCGCGTATTATTACGGTTGGTGGACATTTTTGATGACTGTTATTCCAGCCGTTATTTTTTTATTTTTTTGGGATGTTGGGAGTATAATTTATTTAGAATATATTGCTTCTCGAGAAGTTTATGCGTCTAGTGCGGGCGTAATAGAGGTTTCTAATCATGATCTTCTTTTGAGTTCTATCCGCAGTCTAATCAAAAATATTCATCGTTTTGAGGGAGATTTTGCTACCGCTTCATATGAAGAAGTGCGAGCACAATTACTCACAAAAGGGATTTTTTTGTCTTCTGAGGTATCAGATGATGTGTTAAGGATAGCACAGTCATGGGTTCATTGTTCTAAAAAATTACAGTTTATTGGTCATAGCCTCCTTTTTGCTATTGCATTTGGTGGTTTCATTTGTGGAGTTGTACAAACTTCTCCGCGTCAACGTGCACGCAATAAGGTTGAGTATTTAATTGTTAGCGGATTGGTGTGTGCGTCTATCGTTGCAGTCTTGACAACAGCAGCCATTGCACTCTCCATGTTTTTTCAGACGGTCAGTTTTTTTCAGTCTGTACCCTTTTCAAACTTCTTTTTTGGAACGGTTTGGGACCCACGTTTTTCAGCGAGCGGTTTGGGGGATGAAGTGGGGCAATTTGGTTTAATACCGCTTCTGGCAGGCACAGTGTATATTGCATTTGTAGCAATGTTTTTTGCTGTTCCTATTGGATTATTTTCAGCTCTTTATATGGCTGAATATGCCTCTCCTCGATTACGATCAATTGTGAAGCCGTTGTTGGAAGTGCTTGCTGGTATTCCAACTATTGTTTATGGCTTTTTTGCTTTGAAGGTTGTCGGACCATTTTTACGGGATCTCTCTGTTTCTCTCTCTGATGGTGTTGGTTTTATTATGGCCCAAAGTGTTTTAACCGCTGGAGTTGTGATGGGAATTATGTTGATTCCTTTTGTTTCCTCTTTGTCGGATGATGTTATAACAGCTGTTCCGCGTTTTTTACGCGAAGGATCTTATGGTTTAGGAGCAACGCAATCTGAAACAATTAAGAAAGTGGTTATACCGGCTGCGCTTCCAGGGATTATGGGGGCAATTTTATTGACAGCATCACGTGCAATTGGAGAGACGATGATTGTGGTTTTGGCGGCAGGTGTTGCAGCGAACTTAACACTTAATCCATTCGAAGCAATGACCACGATGACTGTTAAGATTGTTAACCAATTGACAGGTGATTTTGAGTTTAATTCTCCCCAAACTCTTGTGGCTTTCGCTTTAGGAATGACACTTTTTGTGATGACTCTTTTGATGAATATTCTTGCTCTTTACATTGTGCGTAAATATCGGGAACAATATGAATGAATGAAGACCTTTTTTTTCCTCGTCGCAATGTTGGTCTTAAACGTCGATATTGGGCTGAACGTCGTTTCCGAGCGTATGGTTTGATTGCTATTTTTATTGGTTTATTTTTTTTATTTGCGCTTTTATGGTCTATCATAAGTCAGGGTTATACAGCTTTTTTTCAAAGTGAAATGATATTACCGATTTATTTGGATGAGAAGGTTATTGATCCAAGTGGTCAGCGTGCAACAAGTCCACAGGTGCTCATAACTGCTAATTATCCGCTTCTTGTACGAAATGCTTTGGTAAAAAAGCTTGATATAGACCAAAATGATAGGGCATCGTTGCGGGATGTTAACCATATGTTTTCAAGTAGAGTCCGCGTTCAACTTCGTGAAATGGTAACAAAGAATCCAAAGTTAATTGGAACGACACAAAAAATCAAAGTCTTGGCGGCAGCAGATATTGATTCTGCTTATAAAGGGCAGATTGATTTGCATGTAGCAGAAAAAAATCGCAAAGTTTCTGATCGCCAAATAGCATGGATGAAACGCTTAGCCTATGATGGTATCCTTTATAAAACATTTAATTTGGGTTTTTTTACATTTGGTGCTTCCAGCCGCCCTGAGACTGCAGGATTGAGTGTTGCAATAATTGGCTCTCTTTACATGATAGCTATAGTTTTAGTGATTTCACTTCCAATAGGGATAGCAACGGCTCTTTATTTAGAAGAATATGCACGCAAAAATAAATTTATAGATTTTCTTGAGGTTAATATCAATAATCTTGCCGCTGTTCCTTCGATCATTTTTGGTCTTTTAGGACTTGCTGTTTTTGTTAATTTTTTGGGGCTACCACGTTCAGCTTCTTTCGTTGGTGGTCTTGTGTTGGCTCTTATGACGCTCCCAACAATTATTATAGCGACACGTTCTGCTTTGCGTGCTGTCCCTTTCTCTATTCGTGCAGCAGCTTTAGGGTTGGGGGCATCAAAAACACAAATGGTTTTTCACCATGTTCTTCCTTTAGCGGCACCTGGTATTTTGACGGGCACAATTATTGGTGTGGCGCAGGCTCTTGGGGAAACAGCTCCTTTACTTTTGATTGGGATGGCTGCTTTTGTTGTCAATATTCCTACTACACCCATGGATTCAGCAACGGCTTTGCCGGTTCAAATTTTTATGTGGGCAGGTGAAGCAGAGCGCGCTTTTGTTGAGAAGACATCAGGTGCTATTATTGTATTAATGATTTTCCTTGCGGTTATGAATATTTCTGCTGTTTTTTTACGTCGACGATTTGAACGACGCCAGTAACTTCGATAAAGCATTAATTTCAATAAGGTTTGTGTTTTAAAGTAAGGTGAGTTTTTGTAATGAAAGTTAAAATGCGCGGTCAAGATGTGAAGGTTTTTTATGGGGAAAAAGAAGCACTTCATGGTATTACTCTTGATATCCCTGAACATAAAGTCACGGCTTTGATAGGTCCTTCAGGTTGCGGAAAATCAACTTTTCTGCGTTGTTTTAATCGTATGAATGATACAATTGAAGGTGCTAAAGTAACGGGTCTGATTACCTTAGACGGAGAGAATATTTATGACTCGCGAGTTGATGTTGTAGAATTGCGTGCCCGTGTTGGTATGGTTTTTCAAAAGCCCAGTCCTTTTCCAAAATCTATTTTTGAGAATGTTGCCTATGGGCCACGCATTCATGGTTTAGTTAAGTCGCGTGCTGAATTGCATGAAGTGGTGGAAAAGAGTTTGAGACAGGCAGGGTTATTTGAAGAAGTAAAAGACCGTCTTCATGAGGCAGGAACAAGTTTATCAGGAGGACAACAACAGCGCTTGTGTATTGCGCGTGCCATTGCTGTTAGTCCTGAAGTTATTTTGATGGATGAGCCTTGCTCAGCTCTTGATCCAATTGCGACGGCACGTATTGAAGAGCTTATAGATGCATTACGACAAAATTATACAATTGTTATTGTGACACACTCCATGCAACAGGCGGCACGCGTTTCTCAATATACAGCCATGTTTCATTTGGGGCATTTGGTAGAAGTTGGTGCGACTGAAATGATCTTCACTTCACCAAAAGAACAACGTACGCAAGATTATATTACGGGGCGTTTTGGATAGGTGAATTGAGGAGTATAAAAATGGCTATGAACCACACTGTTCGTTCTTATGATGCAGAACTAAAATATTTAAAAGCAAGAATCACAGAAATGGGTGGTCATGCAGAAAAAATGATTGAGCGTTCTGTTGCATCGATTGTGTGTAGTGATCTTGAACTTGCGACGAGAGTTATTACCGATGATTTGTTTTTAGATGAAGCAGAGCGTGACATTGATGAAAAAGCAATTACCATTATTTGTAAACGTCAGCCTATGGCTGTTGACTTGCGAGAAATTATCGGTGCTATTCGTATTTCTTCTGATCTTGAGCGGATTGGAGATATGGCCAAAAACATTGCAAAGCGGACGGTAGCAGTTTCAGAAATACGTCAATCTGCTACTTTTTATCATGGGCTTGAAACGATTACAGCTTTAGCACTTAATCAGTTAAAAGAAGTATTAAGTGCTTATACGAGTCGTTTTTTAGAGCGTGTTGACGCAGTACGTGAGCGTGATGGTAAAATTGATGCTCTGTATACTTCTCTTTTTCGTGAGCTTTTGACTTATATGACAGACGATAAGCGTAATATTACGGTTTGTACGCATTTACTTTTTTGTTTAAAAAATATTGAACGAATTGGTGATCATGTCACTAATATTGCTGAAATGTTACATTATATTATAACGGGGTACAATATGTCTTCGGATCGTCCTCGTGATGATCTTACCTATAAAGTTGGGGTAGGTAAAAAGAAAATAGATTAAAGTTTTTCTCTTAAGATATCTAAAATGAGTTTGTTGTTAAAGATAAAAAAGGTGTTTTGTTGCAGCATGGCTGTAGGAGGAATATAATATAGAGCTCATAGGCAAGAGCAACGAAATAATCTAGAATATTTTCAAGCCAATACTACAAATTTTAAAATCTTAATTTAATAGATTGGGTGCATGGATAATATCACCAATTTATATTTTGGTGGGAGGGAAAATTGCTTTCTGATCAATTTTTTCAATATTGACGCAGATAGTTTTATTACAATAATTTGTTGTGTATAAAACTGTTTGAGAGTTTTGGAGGATAATAGTTTATCGCGGTTGAAGCTTGAGTATTAATTTTGTCTGGCTAGATTCGTTCATAACAATGGTAATATTGAACCATAAATTAGAAGCTTTCATTTTTATTTCACATAGACAGAGTTTAATTACTACTTGTATTAAAATTTTATTAAGTAGTAACAATTAATCGTATACTTGCTTTGGAGATACATTTAAAAATTGTTTAAATTTTGAACATTCAAAGATATAGGAATGTGTTGTATAAAATGAAAAAAAATTATTGGACTTTTTTTATTATCTGTTTTTTGGTCCCGTTTAATATCGTAGGATGTGCAAATCATTTGGGTCTTGGTAAAGTCAAGGATAATAAGAAGACGAAAACAGCAATCCATCCATTGACTGAGCGTCAATGCCTTATGCGTGCAATGTATTTTGAATCAAATCGTACAAGCTTTGAAGGAATGGTTGCTGTTGGAACGGTTGTTATGAATCGTGTTAATTCAACCGCCTATCCAAAAACAATTTGTGGTGTCGTTGGTCAGTACAAGCAGTTTGCTCCCGGTGTTTTAACACGTCCTATGACGGAGCCTGCATCTGTTGCCCGTGCTAGAGAGGCTGCTGATGCTGTTTTACGCGGCAAACGAGATAAGAAACTTAAAAATGCTAAGTTTTTTCATACCGCAGGTTTATATTTTCCTTATAAAAACATGCACTATGTTCGTGTTGTGGGAGGAAATGCCTTTTATGAAAAGCGCTCACGTGATGGATCGCTCCAAGTTCCTACGAATGATCGTCCTTATGATGTTGCTTATGCTTTTGCCCAAGAACGTTCTGGCAATGTACTGAGTTTCATGGATGCAAACTTAAAAGGTAAAGAAATAAAAACAGAAGAAACACAAAATATATCTCCTTCAATAGAATTAGTGCAGGCGAAAAAGATGCATCCCGCGTCTTTTTTTGTCGTACAACTTAATAAGGTTCCCATTCCCACATATGCACCACGTCGTGTCGAAAAGGAAGAGGAAAGTAAAGCAATTATGGCCTATTCTATACCTTCATCAGAGCAGTTAAATGCAGTTGTTGCAATGTTAGAAAAACGGTACAGTCGGTAATTTTGCAAAATTAAAGAAGATATTGGTAATGTACTTTGATATTCACGAAGCAATTTCTCCTGAAATGCTTAATCGTCTTGCAGAAATTACGGTAAAAGTTGGGCTGAATTTACAAGAAGGGCAAGATCTTGTTTTGACTGCTCCAGCTTCAGCGTTACCTTTTGTTCGTCGTATTGCATACCATGCTTATAAAGCTGGCGTTGGTGTGATTACACCACTTTTTAGTGATGATATGTTATCGCTTACACGGTTTAAAAATGCGCATAATGCTAGTTTTGATTGTGCACCTTCTTGGTTGTATGAGGGAATGGCGAAGGCTTTTGAAAATGGGGCTGCGCGTTTAGCTATTGTTGGTGATAATCCTTTGCTGCTTTCCAATCAAGATTTTGATAAAGTTGCACGTTTAAATAAGGCTACTTCAATAGCTTATCAGCCTGCTCTCAAAAAAATATCGAATTTTTCTATGAACTGGTCAATTGCTGCTTATCCAACAGCTGGGTGGGCTGAGGTGATGTTCCCTTCTTTACCACTTCATGAGGCTATTAAGAAGTTAGCTGATGCAATTTTTTCTGCTTCACGTGTTACAGAAGAGGATGCGATGCTTGCGTGGGCTGTGCATAATGCGACTTTGAAGCAACGATCATCTTGGCTTAATGAGCAGCGTTTTTCTGCTTTGCATTTTACAGGGCCAGGAACTGATTTAATAGTTGGTTTGGCAGATGATCATGAATGGCATGGTGGTGCATCAGTTGCTCAAAATGGTGTTGTCTGCAATCCTAATATTCCAACAGAAGAAGTATTTACTACTCCTCATGCTCATAAAGTTGAAGGTTTTGTTCGTTCAACGAAGCCACTTTCCTACCAAGGAGCACTGATTGATAATATTGAAGTACGGTTTGAAGCAGGGCGTATTGTTGATGCTTGTGCTTCGACGGGGCAGGAAGTTTTGCAACAGGTTTTGCAAAGTGATGAGGGTGCAAGTCGATTGGGTGAAGTCGCTCTTGTCCCCCATTCTTCACCGATTTCTAAAAGTGGTCTTCTTTTTTATAATACATTATTTGATGAAAATGCTGCATGTCATATTGCTTTAGGGCAGTGTTATTCCAAATGCTTTTTAGATGGAGCATCGTTGACGACAGAGGAGATTGCCGCGCGTGGCGGTAATAAAAGTGTGATTCATATTGACTGGATGATTGGGTCAGGTGAAATCGACATAGATGGTATTACGCAAGACGGCACAAAGGTTCCTGTATTTCGTAAGGGTGAATGGGTTTAAATATTCTTGTTTTTTTATAGTATTTTGTTGGAAAGCGCGTAATTATTAAGGAAGATGGATGCCTGAACTTCCTGAAGTAGAAACGGTTCGTTGTGGGCTAGAGCCAGTAGTAACTGATGCAAAGATTATATCTATTACGCTTAATCGTAGAGATTTGCGATTTCCTTTTCCAGAGAAGTTTTCTGAGCGGCTTATGGGGCGGATGATCGTGGGACTTGGTCGGCGTGCAAAATATTTGTTGTTTCATCTTTCTCAGAATGAAACGATTTTAAGCCATTTAGGAATGTCAGGATCATGGCGCATAGAGGATAATTTTTTAAGAAAAACACTTTTTCCTACAGAGAAATTTGTTAGGCATGATCACTTTATTATGGATATTCAGGCTAAGGATGGCAAAATTTATCGCCTTATTTATAATGATACTCGTCGTTTTGGATTTATGCTTTTAGTAGATACAAGAAAGCTTTATGATCATCCGCTTTTAAAAAAGCTAGGGATTGAGCCTATGAGTAATGCGTTTTCTGGTCGTTATTTACAAGAAGCCTTTGTTAATAAAAAAATATCCCTTAAGAGCGTTTTGCTTGATCAGTCTATTGTTGCGGGACTTGGGAATATTTATGCTTGCGAAGCGCTTTGGCGTAGTCGTTTATCTCCACAACGTGGTGCGTTTACATTAGCCCTGAAAACTAAACATGCACGCGAATTGGCAGATTCTTTAGCAAATAATATACGCAATGTGATTACTGAAGCAATTTTGTCTGGTGGATCTTCTTTACGTGATTATATGCATGTTGATGGATCACTTGGTTATTTTCAACATACTTTTTCGGTTTATGGACGAGAGGACAAGGAATGCTTACAATGTGGAACGCCTATTATACGTATTTTGCAGTCGGGACGGTCCAGTTTTTACTGTTCACAGTGTCAAAAGTGAATAAGGTATCTTGCAAAATCCTACAAGAGGCTTAAAGTCGTCTCTATAATTACATGAAGGCTGAGAATTTTTTTATGCTGAATAAAGTACTAACACATCTGGATGAGAATATAGAAAAGAGCCTTGAACGCCTTTTTTCTCTTTTACGTTTTCAATCGATTTCTACAGATACAGCTTATAAGGATGAATGTCGTAAAGCAGCTGATTGGCTCGTAGAGGATTTAAAAAGCATTGGTTTTGAAGCTTCACGCCGCGATACACCCGGGCATCCAATGGTTGTTGGGCATCACCCAGGACCTTCAGATGATTGTCTGCATGTACTATTTTATGGACATTATGACGTTCAACCTGTTGATCCGCTGAGTTTATGGGAAGACGACCCTTTTACACCTTCTGTAAAAGAACGAGATGGAAAGAGAGTTATTTGTGCCCGTGGAGCTTCAGATGACAAAGGACAGCTCATGACTTTTATTGAAGCATGTCGTGCATTTAAGAAAGAGACAGGGCAGCTTCCTGTTAAAGTTACTGTTTTATGTGAAGGTGAAGAAGAAAGTGCTTCTCCTTCTCTTATTCCTTTTTTGAAAGCAAATAGGGATGAACTTAAGGCTGATTGTGCATTGGTTTGTGACACGTCGATGTGGGATGCCGATACACCGTCTGTTGCTGTTGCTCTTCGGGGGATTTTAGCAGAAGAGGTTATTATCACAGCAGCTAATCGTGATTTACACTCTGGTTATTTTGGGGGAGCAGCAGCTAACCCCATTCGTATTTTAGCTAAGATTTTAGCAGGACTTCACGATGAAAATGGGCGGGTCACACTTCCTAGTTTTTATGATGGAGTAGAAGAAACACCTCCACATATTTTGCAAGCATGGAATGAGCTTAATTGCACTGCTGAAAATTTTCTTGGTCCTATAGGGCTTTCCATTCCTGCTGGTGAAAAAGGGCGAAGCATTTTAGAACTGGTCTGGGCGCGTCCTACAGCAGAAATTAATGGTATTAGTGGTGGCTATGAAGGAGAAGGGATTAAAACAGTTATTGCTTCTCAAGCGAGTGCAAAAGTGTCTTTTCGTTTAGTACATAAGCAGGATCCACAGAAAATACGCCAAGCTTTTCGAGGTTATGTGTGCAGCCTTCTTCCTGCTGACTGTACAGTCGCATTTAAAGAACATGGTGCTGCTCCAGCGATTCAGCTTCCCTATAATTTGCCTTTTATCGAGGCAGCGAAGGATGCTTTATCACAAGAATGGGGTAATCCAGCTTTATTAACAGTTATGGGTGGTTCGATTCCGGTTGTTGGAGATTTTCAATCAATTCTTGGCATGGCAACTGTTTTGGTTGGATTTGCGCTAGAGGATGACCGTATTCATTCGCCTAATGAAAAGTATAATCTGAAATCGTTCCATAAGGGGCAGCGGTCGTGGGCAAGAATTCTTGTAGCTTTAGCAAATAGGGGGGTAAATGGCTGAGATTCGCGTTCATCAAGGGGATTTACCAGACTTAGACAATTATCAAGTTGATGCCGTTGCGATTGATACCGAGACTTTAGGGTTACAACCGTATCGTGATCGTTTATGTGTTGTTCAGCTTTCTTGTGGAGATGGCACTGCTGACGTTATACAGATTGCTAAAGGACAAAAGAGTGCACCTAATTTGGTTAAATTGCTTGAAGATAAGACAATTACTAAAATATTTCATTTTGGGCGTTTTGATCTTTCTATTTTAGCGCATACATTTGGTGTTATGCCAGATGTGGTTTTTTGTACAAAAATTGCTTCAAAACTCACCCGTACCTACACGGACCGTCATGGATTAAAGGAAATTTGTGGTGAGTTGCTAAATGTGAATATTTCGAAGCAGCAGCAATCTTCGGATTGGGCTTCTGAAACTTTATCACGTGCGCAAATTGAATATGCTGCATCGGATGTTTTATATTTGCATCGTTTAAAGGACATCTTTGAAGAACGTTTAAGACGTGAAGAGCGCGAAAGTGTTGCAAAGGCATGTTTTGAATTTTTGCCGATGAGGGCAAAACTTGATCTTTTAGGATGGTCGGAGGTTGATATTTTTGCGCATAGCTGAGTTTAAGGATTTTTTTCTTAAACGGAGTAGGAAGAGTTAACCGCAGTGCCGTAAAACATTGTGCTTTAGGACAATCGTATAAGGCATATTCATACATATAAAATACAAGAGCGTTTCTGTCTAATTTCCATTTTCTTTTGCACCAACTAAGTGTAGAAGTATAAATTTGAATGGAAGGTTTAGGATAGGACTTCTCTATAGAGTTTATGAAGCGAGAATTACATAAGTAATCAGCAGGTAGAGTCCATCAGGAAAAACCAATCTTATTACAGATTTATGCGGATAAGAATCCTTGTCCTTTAAAGGTGAGGAGAAGATTAATGAAAAAACAGAATAAAATGCTCATATATATTAATATGGGCATTTATATTTTCTATGCTCTTAATCTATTTTGATGATGGTGTTTTGTGCCATAATTCTTAATAGAGTAAGTGCTATTAAATTTGAAGATTGCAGAAATAAAAACACACATATATATCAATATATATTTTATGTTTATGATTGTCTCTATTTTGGCTCTCTAAAAAAGGGAAAGATAGTTTTGTGGAGGATGGTAGCAAAAAAGGTGAATAATAATATTGCATAAAAAATTGCTATAGGATTCTGTTGAAATTACGTTAAGCAATACAGAATGTTTTTATTCGAAATATCTCTATTGGAGAAATGTACTGGTAAACACCTGTCTAATTAGTTTTATATGTGGCGATACATTATATACGCATTGCTTACAAAACAAGTGGTTTCTTAGTACAGGTCAAAAATTCCTGTTTATTTTAAGATCAAAGAACGACAAAACTGCATTTTTGGAGAGATCTCACTTTTTATTTATTAATATATCATTTTTCTATGGAAGTTTGAAGTGACGGCTCTATATAAAATCCATTATGATATTATTATGGAGATAGTTTTATGAACACAAAATATTTTATTACGGCTTTCGCTACTTTTGCTTCAATATCTATAGCACAAGGAGCAAGTTTTATGACTGCTCAAAAGCTGGTGCAGGGAGTATCTTTTAACGATTTTCTTTTGAATGAAAAGGTTAGAAGTTCTTTAGATAAAGTTTTTCAAGAGAGATCTCCTTATCTTGATAATGATCAATGGAAAGTGGATGTTGAGTTGGTACCTGTATCATCTTCGTCAAGAAAAAGAGGTTCAGGATCTGGTGGAAGATCAAGAAGGCCAACGCTCTCTCGAGGTCCGATGAGTTTTTAGTAAGCGAAGCCGCAGTCTCTTAAGAAGTATTATTTTACTCTTGGTAAACGGTGGAATCTGGAGAATAAAGGTATTTCTACGAGTTTAGAAGTAGGGAGAACTGTTTATTCCGCTTTTGGGTGTGGCACCACTTATATAGTGAGGCGCGATATCGTTTCTGTAAGCTGCATCGGGCTCTTGACGATAAATAAAAAAGTGGAGATGTGAAAATGAGGCTCTAGTGTAAGGGCGTGCATGTGTGGGGGCGTGAAGTCTGTCTTTAGAGTTCAAAAAACTTTTAATGTTTTTGATTTTCATCAGAGAGAACTTTCCTTATAGACGTTTAAGGTTTTCTTTTTTCAAAGTTGGCATTGATTGTTTGGGAGGGAGTGGTATTTTTTGAGCAAAGTTGAGTTTGAAGGTCTCTGAGAATTTTCACTTGGTGAACAGAGTATTGCTTTAATTTCTTCACTTGAGAGGAAGTTTATATGTAATTTTCAGTGTTTATCTCGCTAATGTCTTGTTGTCGAGGGAGTGTGATTATCACCTGGAGGAGGGTATAAGGGAAGTGGTTTGTGAACCATTTCTATGAGATTTCTATAATTGTAAATACTCTGCAAAAGTTTTCTAAAGTTGGAAGAGATAGAAATAAGCGATATGGTAATAATGAATGCGTGAAGCGTTCTACTCTAAGCAAAAATATGCTGGATTCATCAGAAGAGGGATAATTTTTTTCTAGTTTTTTAGTCTTTGTGGTTTTAGTGATTTTGTTTATCTACAATGTAGGCTTCTTTAAAATTGTAAGAGGAAAATCTGACAGTTTAAGCACGTGTTTGTACATGTGGTATGGGATGGTGAAAGTTGAAGACATTATTTTTGGATACTTTGGAAGCATTACATTTTTCAATAATCGATACAGTGTGTTTTTATGGAAAGTAGCATTATTCAGGCTTTTTAAGAGAATTCATAAACAGTAAAAGTGTGTTTGGAGGATTAATGCTTTTAACGTCAGGCGATTCAATTCTCACTGTTGCAAATCCACTTAAAAATCCACCTCTTTGCTAGAGATTTTGTTTTTTTTATGAGTGTATCATTTTTGCTACAGATATCTGTAGAGTGGGCTCTATATGAGGTCCGGTGTTCAAATATTCAACTATGGAGAAAAATTATGAATATGAAATGGTTAATAACAGCTTCTGCTTTCGCTTTTGTTTCCGCTTCAGCCGCGCATGCAGCAGATGTTATTGTTTCCCCTAATCCTACACCTGTTGCACCGGCTATTGTTGCTCCATCTTTTTCTTGGACAGGTCTTTACATTGGTGGTCAGATTGGTGGTTTTTCGAGTGAAACAAAGATGAATATTATTAATAAAGGAAAAACCATTCCCGTGAATAAAGACTATTTGCCCAAACTGTCAGGTTTTATGGGGGGGCTTTATGCAGGTTCCAATATTGATCTCGGCAATGGTCTTATTTTAGGTGTTGATACAGATGTTGTTTTGTCTGGTAAGAGTGATACGAAAACGGGGAGAACAGACCCGATTGTTCAAGAGCGTGTGCTCTATATTACGAATATACTGAAAAAGGCTGGCATTAAAATTGATAAAAATGCATTGCAAGCAGGTGATAAGCGTGTTGGCAGTTTCACTTTTAAAGAAAAGTGGTCTGGTGCTACGCGGGTACGGATTGGTTTTGCTGCTGAACGCCTTATGCCTTATATTGCTGGCGGTATTGCCTATACACAGCTTCAAGATATTGCATCTATAACAATAACAGACAAGGACACGGACAAAGTCATTGCTTCTGGTAATTTGTCTGATGAAAAAAATACGTTTGTTGGTTACACCCTTGGCGCTGGTGTTGATTTGGCAATGACCAATAATGTTATTGTCCGTGCGGAATATCGTTACTCGGATTTTGGTAAGAAGAAATTCTTAAAGGATAAATCTGAAATTTCGTACAAAACCAATGATTTCCGTGTTGGTGTAGCCTATAAATTTTAATGTGTCGTAAACTCAATGGCTAAGAATTTGTTTTTTACAATGCCTTTGGTGTTTTTTGTGGCTATTATGTCATATAATACATATTATTGCCTATGTGGAAGGTTCCTGCATATTGATTCTATTAAAAAGAGATGCACAAACAGTAAATATTGATTTAATTGTTTAATTTCAATAACTTCTACATATATGCAACTTATCGATTTATGTGGAAAATAGAACTATTAAGAGGCCTTGTTCCTAAATTGGGCCTCTATTTTGTATTTCTGTGTCATTTTTACTACAGATTTTTTTTTAAAAAACGTGTAGCATCGCACCATAAATAAATTAGGAGCAAAATTTATGAATGTAAAATCTTTAATGACGACTTCGGTTATCGCTTTGATTTCAGCTTCTGCAGTACAAGCTGCTGATGTTATCGTTCCTCATGACGCAGCGCCAGCAGTTGTAACTGCCCCTGCC
>NZ_JACHIM010000002.1:118540-368030 GCF_014203215.1 Bartonella callosciuri
AGATACAAAAACGATTCTTACAAAAGTTCTTGATGATAGTAATCTTGCAGATTTCGAGGAAGATCTTAAAGATGCTGGCATTAAGTTGCCTGATGGTGCAAAGGTCGTAAAGGGTGGTACAGCCTCATATGGCTTTACTTATAAAGAAAAATGGTCTGGTACTACGCGAGTCCGTATTGGTTTTGCAGCTGCTGATCGCATTCTGCCCTATGTTGCTGGTGGTATTGCTTATGCACAGATGCAAGGTATCTCTACCGTTACAGGAACAATAGCAGTGATAGCACCAGCAGTGGCAGCACCATATGATGATCCAGATGTAGCAAATAATAAACTAAAAACGGTTTCTGGTACTTTGCTTGATAAAACAACAATGATGATTGGCTACACCCTTGGTGGGGGTATTGATTATGCAATGACTGATAATGTTCTGGTGCGTGCGGAATACCGTTATTCAGATTTTGGTAAAAAGAAATTCCAAGATGATGGTGCTGAGTTTAACTACAAGACTAATGATTTCCGTGTTGGTGTAGCCTATAAATTTTAATATAGAGGCTTAAATTAAGGAGAAGTTCCATCCGTGTGGTGGGACCTCACATGTTTTTCTGTTGCTATATTATTACATAGCCCATATTCTTATGCATGTGGAATGGTGTTATTCATCGATTTTGGTAAAAGAAAATTCGTAAATTAAAAGTAGAAATTTAAACTTAATTTCAGTAATTTGAATTTATATAATAATAAATTATAATTATAAACTGTCATGCAAATAAAATTATTAAGAAGCTTAAGCTTCTCAAGAGGGTTTCTGTTTTGTGTAATTGTGTCGTTTTTACTACAGATTTTTGCCAAGGTGTATAATATTGCATCCTAAAATAAATAGGAGCAAATAAATAGGAGCAAAATTTGTGAAAAATATTTAATGGCAACTGCTGTTATCATTTTGATTGCAGCTTCTGTGGCGTAGCCTGCTGATGTTATTGTTTCGCATGAAGTAACACCAGCAGTTATAACTGCTTCTACCTTTTCTTGGACAGGTTTTTAGATTGGTGGTCAGATTGGTAGTTTTTTGAGTAAAATTGCCTTGAGTTATAAAAGGATAATGACACTTCAATTTATAAAGATCTCTCACCTAAATTTTCAGGTTTGATTGGTGGTCTGTATGCAGGATCCAATTTTTGTCTTGGAAGAAATCTTGTCTTGGGTGTTGAAACGGATCTGGTTTGGTCTAGAAAAAAATACAGTAGCGCTTGAACAACCTGCAAAACTTGAAGCTGGAAATGCAGGAGCCGGAGTTGAAGATGTAGAAGTTGTGAAGCTCTTAGCTGTTTCAGATTCAGTTCAAGGTACTATATTGTAAAAACAAAGCGTTGAATTTAAACAGAACTGGTCTAGTACTACATGCGTGCGTATTGGTTTTGCTACTGTTGATCCCATTATGCCTTATGTTTCTGGTAGTGTTGCTTATATGCAGCTAGCGGTCAAGGGTGGAATGCTGGAGAAAAAAAGAACTCATCTTCTGAAACAGGGACAATGGTTGGTTTCACTATTGATGTTGATTTTGTAATGACTGATAATGTTCTGTTGCGTACAGAATACCGTTACTCAGATTTTGGTAGAAAGAAATTTTTTAAAGAAGAAAAAAGAATATAATTTCAAAATCAATGATTTCCGTGTTGGTGTAGCTTACGAATTCTAATTTTGTAAAAAATAGAATTACTAAGAGGTTCTGTCTTTGACAGGGCCTCTATTTTTTTGTGAATGTGATATTTTTGCTACAGATATTTTAAAACAGATTCACTATATACAATCCGTTTTGGATATTTGGAGATATTTTATGAATATGAATCGTTTACTAACAACATCTATTTTTGCTCTGATTTCAGCTTCTGCAGTGCAGGCAGCTGATGTGACTGTTCCTCGCCAACCAGCGCCAGTTGCTTCGTCAGCTTTGGTCGCTCCTAATTTTACATGGACGGGCTTTTACCTTGGTGGTCAGATTGGTGGTTTTTCAAGTAAAACGGATATGGGTATTATTAGTAAAGATAAAACTGTACCACTGAGTAAAGATTTATCACCTAAACTTTCAGCTTTTGAGAGTGGTTTTTATACAGGTGCGAATATTGATCTTGGCAATAATTTTGTTTTTGGTATCGATACGGATTTAATCTGGTCTGGACAAAAATACACAAAGACTGTTACTATAGGGGCCTCTGATAATGCTGTAGTAGACAATTTAGTAGCAAGATCTCGTAGATCAGCGCGATCATTATCAGGGACTCCATCATCAACAACACTGGCGCCAACATCACAAAGAACAACACAAACGAATGCAGTAGCGGGACCAAAAGCAGCAAAACCAGCAGCACCAAGGCCAGTACAAGCGAAATCAGTAGTAGGAAGAACGGTATCAGTAAAAGCGGTAATAAAACAGCCAGAAGTTGCAAGATCAGAGACAGAAACAGCTCCAGTGACAGTTCCAGTAGCGCCAACACAAACGCAAACGCCAGCTCCAGCAGCGTCAAGAACTCCAGCGAAGGCAGCGCAAGGTCCAACAGCTCCAGCAGAAAAACCGGTAGCTGCAACAACAGAAACAACAGTATCTGCGAAATCAACAACAGGAGAAACAAAAACACCAGCCGTATCACCGGGATTAGGTGAAGGGAGATTATTATTGCTAGGACGATCAAGAACACAAGCAGCATCAGAACCAGAATTAGTCCTGGCAAGATCAGGATCTTCATCTGCAGCAGTAACAACACAAAAAGAAGGACTATTACCAGCAGCAAAGCAGACAGTACACACTGTCAACGGGACAGATCGCACAACCTACAGTTATCATGGTCATGGTGCATCTCATGGAGTTGGACATGGTGCTAGTGCTAATCCCCAGGTTACTAATTCGCGCGCCTCTAATCCGCATGGTGCACAGAATGGAGCTGGGCATGGTACGCAAGGTACACAAGCTGGGGATCAGAACGGTTCCAGTGTATATGGTATAGAGCAAATAAAAGAGATGGTCTCTGAACTTGGTCTTGAGTATAGTGATAGCGCTGAAACTTTCAGCCATACTTTGAAGCAAAATTGGGCAGGTGCTACACGGATGCGTATAGGTTTTGCTTCTGATCGCTTTATGCCTTATGTTGCTGGTGGTATTGCTTATGCGCAGCTCCAAGACACTGTATCCATATCACTTAAGAAAGAGGATGGAACAGGCCTTTCTTCTAAGAACTTAACCGATGAAACGAAGACAATGGTTGGTTATACTCTTGGTGGTGGAATTGATTTTGCAATGCTCGACAATGTCATTGTGCGTGCGGAATATCGTTACTCTGATTTTGGTAAAAAGAAATTTGCAAAGGAAAAACTTGAAATGAAATATAAAACCAATGATTTCCGCGTTGGTGTCGCTTACAAATTCTAATTTGCCTTAAGAATAAGTTGCTAAGAGGCTCCACCACTAGTGGAGCCTTTATTTTTTGAGAAGATTATTTTTGGGTTTCCTTTCTTGATAATTTCATGATAAAGCCCATAAAATGTGACAATATATCTTCTTGATCGCTGCTTAATACGAATGAAAAGCTCGGCTTTCCCTATAGATCAAAAAAACAGAGTTGCAGGGTTCAGGGAAGTTATGCAAAAATGAAATCGTAAAAGTGGACAGGAATTTCACAATGACTGTGAAAAATGAAACAAGAGATTATTCGAAAACCCTTTATTTACCACGAACAAATTTTCCTATGCGTGCGGGGTTGCCGCAAAAAGAGCTTGAATTGATGGCGCGGTGGGAAGATATGGGGCTTTATACGCAGTTGCGCCAACAAGCAAAAGAGCGCCCACTTTATATTCTTCATGATGGTCCACCTTATGCAAATGGCCATATTCACATTGGCCATGCTTTGAATAAAGTTCTAAAGGACGTGATTGTTCGTTCATTCCAAATGCGCGGTTTTAACGCAAATTATGTTCCTGGTTGGGATTGTCATGGACTCCCCATTGAATGGAAGATTGAAGAAAAATATCGTGCGAAAGGGAAAAACAAAGACGATGTACCCCTTCACGAATTTCGTCAAGAGTGCCGTGAATTTGCACAACATTGGATAACTGTTCAAAGTGAAGAGTTTAAACGCCTTGGCGTTATCGGAGACTTTAATACTCCTTATACCACAATGGCTTTTCATGCAGAAGCACGCATTGCCAGTGAGTTGATAAAATTTGTTATGTCTGATCAGATTTACCGTGGTTCAAAACCTGTAATGTGGTCTGTTGTTGAGCGCACGGCTTTGGCTGAGGCAGAGATTGAATATCATGATCATGAATCAGAGGTTATTTGGGTCAAGTTTCCAGTTTCTGAAGCAGATTCTAGCGATTTATATGATGCCTATGTCGTGATTTGGACAACAACTCCGTGGACAATTCCAGGGAACCGTGCGATTAGTTATTCTTCGCAGATTTCTTACAGTCTTTACGAAGTTGAAAGTGCGGAGAATGATTTTGGTCCTCAAGTTGGGGAAAAACTTCTTTTTGCTGATGCGTTGGCCATGAGCTGTGCAGAAAAAGCAAAACTTGTTTTGAAACATTTGCGTGTTGTTTCGGCTGATGAGCTAAAAACGCTTATCCTTTCTCATCCACTTAAAGGTTTAGCTGGAAGTTATCATTATAAGATTGCGCTGCTTGATGGTTCGCACGTAACAGAGAGTGCGGGTACAGGTTTTGTTCATACCGCACCCAGCCATGGGCGTGAAGATTTTGAAATTTGGAATGCTTATAAGCCTCTATTGGAACAGGCGGGGATTGATACGTCGATACCATTTCCTGTTGATGATGCTGGTTTTTATACGAAAGATATTCCTGGTTTTGGGCCGGACCGTAAAGGAGGTCCTGCACGCATTATTGATGACAATGGGAAGATGGGAGATGCCAATAAAGAGGTTATTGACGCTCTAATTAAAGCGAATCGATTGTTTGCACGCGGTCGTTTAAAGCATTCCTACCCTCATAGTTGGCGCTCAAAAAGGCCAGTTATTTTTCGTAATACACCACAATGGTTTATTGCAATGGATAAAGATCTTGGTGATGGTTCAACTTTACGTAGCCGAGCTTTGAAAGCTATTTCTGTGACGCGTTTTGTTCCTTCTTCTGGTCAAAACCGGTTGGCTTCTATGATAGCGGATCGTCCTGATTGGGTCCTTTCTCGTCAGCGATCTTGGGGCGTTCCAATTTGTATTTTTGCCAATGAGGATGGTGTTGTTCTTAAAGATGAGCGTGTGAATGAGCGCATTTTGCGAGCTTTTGAAGTAGAAGGGGCAGATGCCTGGTTTGCTGAGGGAGCACGTGAACGTTTTTTAGGTGAACGTGCGCATGAGCCTTGGGTTCAGGTTCATGATATTCTTGATGTTTGGTTTGATTCTGGCGCGAGTCATCGTTTTGTATTGGAAGATCGGGCTGATTTACAATGGCCTGCCGATGTTTATTTTGAAGGATCTGATCAACATCGCGGGTGGTTCCAATCTTCTCTTTTGGAAAGCTGTGGTACGCGCGCTTGTTCTCCTTATAAGACAGTGATCACACACGGTTTTACTCTGGATGAGAATGGCAAGAAAATGTCTAAATCTTTGGGGAATACGGTCATTCCTCAAGAGATCATTAAAACATCTGGTGCTGATATTTTTCGTCTCTGGGTGATGACAACTGATTATTGGGAAGATCAGCGTTTAGGCAAAAACGTTCTTCAAACAAATGTTGATTCTTATCGTAAACTCCGGAATGCTATTCGTTGGATGCTTGGAACTTTAGCGCATGATGAAGGAGAAGAAATACCTTATTGTGCACTACCGGATCTTGAAAAATTTATATTGCATCAGCTTTTTGAACTCGATCAATTGATTAATCGATCCTATGACGAGTTTGATTTTAAGAAGATTATGCGTGCATTGTTAGACTTTTCGATCATTGAGTTATCGGCATTTTATTTTGATATTCGCAAAGATTCCCTTTATTGTGATGCACCTTCATCAAAAAAACGTAAAGCTTCTTTGCAGGTTATTCGTGAGATTTTTGAGCGAATGGTAACGTGGCTTGCTCCAATGTTGCCTTTTACTATGGAAGAAGCTTGGTTGGAGCGTTATCCAGAAAGTCATTCGGTACATTTGGAGCAATTCCGCCCTGTGCGAGAAGAATGGCAAAATGAATCTTTAGCGGAACGTTGGAAGAAAGTTCGGCAGGTTCGTAAAGTTGTGACAGGTGCTTTAGAGCTTGAACGTGCTGATAAGCGTATTGGATCATCTTTGGAAGCAGCACCTATTGTTTTTATTTCTAATCCAGCTTTATTGAAGGCATTAGAAAATTTGGATATGGCGGAAATTTGTATCACCAGTGCTCTAACAATTACACAAGGCATACCACCCTCTGATGCTTTTACTCTAAGCGATGTTGAAGGTGTTGGGGTCTATCCGGGGAAGGCATTAGGAAAAAAATGTGCCAGGTCGTGGCGTTATACACAAGATGTTGGATGCGACCCAGCTTATCCTGATGTATCTGCTCGCGATGCAGCTGCTTTACGAGAGTTACAGATACTCGGAAAGATTTAAAATTTGGAGTCAGAAGGGAGAAAAATAGGATTTAAAACAGCATTGTAATCATTTTAATTCTTTTTTTTATGCGTATAGTTTTTTGTAGTACAAAGAACTCTCTTTGTTTTGTCTATATGTGGAGTTGATATCTATAAATCACAAGAATATCAAATCAGCCATATACTGAAAAAAATGAATAAATGATGAGAAGATCTGACATGAAAATATTTTAAATCAGCATCTTAGGTTTATACTTTGTTTTAACGGGATGTAGTATATCTGCTCCCACTTATGGTACAGGTAAAGCGGCTTTGTTACAATTTTTTGGAGATATTGCCAACATTACTTCGCTAACACCTACAAACAACAAGAGTCAGATTGTTATAAAGCCCCATCCAGAACTCCAAAGCTTGACTCACGCTTAGTTTTACCACTACCATCAGAAAGGTGGAGTACATACAAGATAGTTCTATTGTTGGGACAGTAACACTAAAGAAATATTTTTGTGATGGCAGAGTTTCTGTTTTTCCAAAAAAGTATTTTTAGATAATGACCATTAATAATCTCTCTGGTTTGCAAAGTGTTTCTTGGTTCAGTAAAAAACAGTGACAGGAATATTTCTGCCATCAGAGAGCACGAGTGGAAAGTGTGCAGTATCGTTGATATTTCACCGAGTTGCTTTTAAGTTATCGTCAACCGGCAAGGATTGTACTTTTTTGTCAACAGAGTAAGGCGAAGTGCTAAAAAAGCGTCAGAGAAAAAGTGCTTGGAAAGCAGGTGCTGGAAAAAGAGCTGGTAATTTTTTAAAGGGAATTGAATATTGTTTTAAAAGGGGAGGTTATAGATAAGAAGAGGAGTTGTTTTTAACGCCGCTTTTGTGCAAAAAAATCTTTAAGAAGTTGAGTAGCTTCTTTTTCTTTAAAACCAGAATAAACCTCAGGCCTATGATGACAGATTGGTTGCTGATAGAGGTGTGGGCCGTGTTCGATAGCGCCTCCTTTAGGATCGCTTGTTGCATAGTAGAGACGCCTAATACGTGCGAATGAAATAGCTGCAGCACACATAGCGCAAGGTTCAAGCGTTACATAAAGGTCGCAATCAGGAAGCCTTTCACTTTGGCTTGTTTCACAAGCCATACGGATAACACGCATTTCTGCATGTCCTGTAGGATCATATGCGGCTTTTATATAGTTCCCAGCGCGTGCAATGATTGTTTTACCGCGTGTGATAACAGCGCCTACCGGGACTTCATCTTTTTTTTTTGCCCATTGGGCTTCTAAGAGGGCTATTTCCATGGGAGTCAACGTCATAAAGTTCTTTCTGCAAAAGCGTAGAGATTCGAAAGGTTTCTCCGTAGAGAAGAGTAATATAAAATGAGTGAGCTATGATCCTTTTATAACAAAGGGGCATCATTTTTAAAATGTTTAAAACGAACTTGCAAGTAAACCGATACATTATTGTTGTTAAAGGATAGAAAATGATAAATGATTGTGTTACTCCCTCCCTTTTTAGGATAAGCGGTATGGTACGGGGCGACGATTTGCTGAACGTACGGGAAGAGATTGGTATAAAAAGCAAATGAATGAAAACAGTGAGAGTGAGCGGATTGCCAAAAGGTTAGCGCGTGCTGGTGTTGCTTCACGGCGTGATGCTGAAATGATGATTTTTGCAGGTCGTATTGTTGTTAATGGTAAAGTTGTAACGACACCCGCTTTTAATGTTACCCGCTCTGATGTTATTAAAGTTGATGGCAAACCTTTATCTCCCATAGAACGAACGCGGTTATGGCTTTATCATAAGCCTGTAGGATTTGTCACCACTAACCGTGATCCTGAAGGTAGATCAACAGTATTCGAAAATTTGCCGAAAGGAATGCCTCGTGTCCTTTCTGTGGGGAGGCTTGATATTAACACAGAAGGGCTTTTGCTATTAACCAATGATGGTGGTTTAGCACGTGTTTTGGAACTTCCGTTAACGGGGTGGGTGCGCAAATATCGGGTTCGTGCTTATGGAAGAGTAAAACAAAGTACTCTTGATAGCCTTAAAAATGGTATCGCGGTTAATGGTATTTTCTATGGTTCGATTGAAGCGTCGATTGAACGTGAACAAGGGGCAAATGTATGGCTTTCTGTGGCTTTGCGTGAAGGAAAAAATCGTGAAATAAAGAACGTTTTAGGTGCATTAGGATTATCGGTTAATCGTTTAATTCGTATATCTTATGGTCCGTTTCAGCTCTCTGACTTGGAAGAAGGAGCCGTTCGTGAGATAAAGGGTCGGATGCTGCGTGAGCAATTGGGTGAGCGTTTAATTATGCAAGCCAATGCAAATTTTGATGCTCCTATCCTTAAGCCGTTTTCAAATTCTGCAGTTGTTGCGGAAAAACGAAGCAGTAAAGATTCTTCTGTCACAAATGATAGTTGGGTTTTTTCAAGTGGGGGAGGCACACAACGCAAACAGCGAGACGGTTCTGCTAAGCACACTCAATCACGATTAGATACAAAATCTGATGAAAAATTTATGTGCAAAGGCCAGGGTAAGGATGGAGAAGCGGAGCGTTTTTTGCCTCGTTACCGTCGTTCTAATGTTTGGATGGCTCCTGGTGCACGTCCACAAAGTGCGTGTAAGAAGTCTTCCTATAATGAGAAGTCCCCTCATGAACGTAAAAGTAATTTAGCTGGTCAGAGATCTTTTCATCGAAGCAAGGAAAAGCTATCAGACGTTCAGTTGCGGAAAGAGAAGGGTGCTCCTTTTGATCAAAAAGGTGGTAAAAAACCTTTTAGTAAAGCGCATGTTTTTGGCAAGAAGGAGTGTTTTTTTAAGAAAGAAGAAAAGGTTATGAAAGGCAATAATGATGCGCGTTCTTTTGAGAGTAAGCGTAGGGTTAAATCATTTGATGGTGCCATGAAAAAATCTAAAGCGTATCGTGGTGATGCGAAAGCAGCGAAGAAATTTGGAGGACCACGTGCGAATCGTCGGCGGTAAATTTGCTGGACGTGTGTTGTTTGCGCCTATGGGGCAGTCGATTCGTCCAACGAGTGATCGTACACGCGAAAGTCTTTTTAATATTCTTGCTAGCCGAGAAGAACAATTTTGGACCAACAAACGTATTCTTGATCTTTTTTCTGGAACTGGTGCTTTAGGTATAGAAGCTCTATCACGTGGTGCAAAAGCTGCTGTTTTTGTTGAAAGTTCTGTTGAGGGACGTGGACTGCTGCAAAAAAATATTGAAGCTTTTGAATTACAGTCTATTGGGCGTATCTTGCGTCGTGATGCAACAAAACTGGGTAATATTGGGACAATGCTTCCATTTGATGTTATTTTTGCGGATCCTCCCTATGGCTATTCTTTAGGTGAACGTGCTTTTGTGGAGGCGCTAAGGGGAGGGTGGGCAAAAGCTGATACGCTCTTTGTGCTTGAAGAAAAGAAAGATGCAATTATTCATTTACCTGATGTATTTTGTCTCGATGATGAGCGTTTTTATGGTGAGACAGCAATCCGTCTTTATAAACTACGATGATAGCTTCAGGTTTGAAAAAGTTCTCATTTTTATCCGATAGGATGAGAGATATTATTTATAGATCTTTTTTCACTGCTCTTTTTATGGAGCGATTGCTTTATGAATCAACAGTCGTTTCTAAAACCAATCAAAAATGGGGAAAGATTTTATACGACTATTTTTATCACTAACATACAATTTCTTATTTCTACACACGATGCATCTAAAAATATATGGCATGGTTTAAATGAGCTTTTCATGATCATTACAATAATTTAATTTTAGGCCAGCAATATAGGCAGTATAGAAAGTGTAACTGCTCTTTCAATGTTGCTGTATTATCCAAATTTTTGATAATATTATACCAAGTTGCAATCTTTAAAATCGATGATGCGATAACTTTCTATGCTTTTGTAAAAAATATCTACGAAGTGTAACGATGAAAAAATACATAAAAATATTTTAAAATAAATAAATCTGCAATTTGCTACATCATTGATATAATATCAGCCTAAATTTTATCAGATTCAGTATCCTCTTTATCATGCAAATTATCTTATACGTTCAAAATAAGGGATAAGTAAGATATAAAATTGCGATTTGCGGGTTCTATTTTAACCTTCTGAGAGGGGAGACAGTATGGCTTATGCAACCTAATAAAGCAGATATTTACGATGCAATCTAAGCTCTCCGTTTGCGTCTTAAAATACTTGATCTCATTAGAAAAGCAAATTCCGGTCACACAGCTGGGAGTTTTTTCCGTATTGATTTCATTTATATCTTATACGAATATATTCTTCAACTAAATCCAACGTGTATCCATGATCGCAATCACGATCGATATATCCAAAGTAAGGGACATGCGGTCGATGCGTTGCATGTTGCATATTGTATTATCAGAAATGGGATATTTAATCCTCAACTTCTTGATACTTATTTAAGCTTTGTGTCAAATTTTATTGGTCATGTCACCAAAAAAGTTCCTGGCATTGAGCAAAGCACAGGTTCTCTTGGTCGTGGCTTGTCTCCCTGTGCAGGAATGGCTCTTTCTGGACAGCTTAATTCTCAATTCTACCGTGTTTTTGTGCTTCTTTGCGATGGTGAAATGACAGAGTGATTTATCTGGGAGGTTGCATTTTTTCGGCGCGCTATAAAATCAGCAATCTCATTGCAGTTGTTGATAGAAATCGGCTCTAAATTATACTGACACAACGGATGTCTTAATGAAAACAGAGTCCTTGGCAGATAAATTTACAAGTTTTGGCTGGCATGTTGTCGAAATTGATGGTCACGATATAACACAACTGAAAACATCATTAGAATCACTTCCCTCCCATAAAGACAAACCAACAGCAATAATTAGGAACACAATAAAGGGGAGTGGAATTTTCACCATGGAAAATGAAATAACCTGCACAATAAAGTTCCAACAGATGAGGAATATAATCTTGCTGTCAAGGAAATTGAGTCAAAAATTCAATTAATGGGGAGCATAGCCGTGGATAATCTTCATCACCAGACACAAACTGCCGTGAAATTTTCAAACCTCGAAATTTTAAATCAGACTCTTATAAAAGTAGCGCAAGATATTGTCGTTTTGACGGCTGATTCACGCCTATCTGGAAAGATTGATCAATTTGCAAAGCTCTATCCCGAACGTATCATAGAAGTTGGAATTGCTGAACAAAATTTGGTAGTTATTGCTGCTGGTCTTGCTTTGTGTGGAAAAAAACATTTGTTGTTTCGCAGGCTTGTTTTTTAACAATGCGTGCACTTGAACAAATAAAGGTAGATGTTGCTTATTGCAAAAATTCTGTTTGACTGATTGGTATTAATACTGGGATTAGCTATGGGCCGCTCGGGGCAACCCATCATGCTATTTCCGATTTTGCTTCGCTTTGCGCTATTCCTAACATACGCATCACATTGCTCCTGCAGAATAATTAAAGAAACAGAAGCTGCAATTCTATCGACACTAAGTAATTCTAAGCCTGCTTATATACGTTTAGGAAAGCATGCTATTACAAATATTCATAGTAATGCTGTAAAAATCGATATCAGTAAAGCTTCTGTTATAAAAAAGGGAAAAGATCTTCTCTTGCTTGCCACTGGTGAGACTGTTCAGATTTGTCTCGATGTCATTGAAGAACTCCAAAAATATGAAGTTATACCAACGATTGTTAGTGTACCAACAATTCGATCTTTAGATAATGCATCTGTGCTAGAATTCTGCAAATCTCACAGATCTGTTATTGTCTGTGAAGAGCAGAGCATCAATGGAGGGCTTAGAGAAGCAATTGCTAGATTGCTTATGTAACAGAACATTGCGTGTAAATTTGTATCGTTAGGAATAGCGAATGATCCGATCTGCAATTGAAGCCAATAGGATGTTTTGGCAAATTATGGAATCAGTCGAGAGAGGGTATAACGAAAACTGCTTTAGTGCTGAAATAAGAAATAACAGATAAAACATTCAATTGTATCTGAATATGTTCGCACATGAAAAATATCATAAACCATTGAGGAGATGAAAAAATAAGAGGCATATAAACATACTAAACCGCGCTTTTCCAGTTTTCAATGAACGAGTAGTTTCTCTTTTCCGAAGAGAGTAAGCGTGCTTTCTTCATTGCTCGAAAGTAGTTGTAGTTGCTAAACTCTCACGTGTGATTTGTTTAATTGCGGGTACACCAGTCAATGTCATAGCGACTCGCATCTCATTCGCAAAAAGATTAAGGAGGTGTGTCACACCTTTTTCACCCGCTGCTGCAAGCGCATAAACAAAAGCACGACCAATCATAACGGCATCCGCACCTTGTGCTATCATCCGTACAACATCAAGGCCAGAACGAACACCAGAATCTGCTAAAATAGTCAAATCACCCTTCACAGCCTCCGCAATTGCTGGCAAAGCTCTTGCAGTTGATAAGACACCATCAAGTTGACGCCCTCCATGATTGGAAACGACAATACCATCCGCACCAAATTGTACCGCTTCTCGTGCATCTTGTGGATCAAGAATACCCTTCAAAATCATTTTTCCTTTCCAAAAATCTCGAATCCATTGCAGATCACGCCAACCAATTGATGGATCAAAATTTGCACCAAGCCAACCAACATAGTCTTCCAATGAAATTTGCTTTTTTAGATAAGTAGAAACATTTCCAAGATCATGGGGACGTCCCATAACACCAACATTCCAAGCCCAATGTGGATGGGTAAAAGCTTGTAAAATACGGCGTAACTTAGCATAAGGTCCAGACATTCCCGAATGCGCATCACGATAACGTGCACCAGGAACCGGCATATCAACTGTAAAGACCAGCGTCCGCACACCAGATGCCCAAGATCGCTCTAATGCATCACGCATGAACCCGCGATCTTTGAGAACGTAAAGTTGAAACCAAAATGCACTTCCAACCGCTTTTTGAACTTCTGCAATGGGGCAAACTGAAACTGAGGATAGGGTAAAGGGAATACCTTTTGCAACGGCTGCACGTGCGGCTTGTACCTCACCACGGTGCGCATACATGCCAGTTAATCCAACGGGTGCAAGTATAATCGGCAAATCAAGTGTTTGATCAAAAAGCTTGGTTGAAAGATCAACTTTACTCATCTGCCGTAGAATCCTTTGACGTAGTGCAAGTGCTTGAAGATCTGTATAATTGCGTCGCATTGTTTCTTCAGCATAAGCCCCGCCATCAATATAATGAAAAAGAAAAGGTGGAAGCCGACGTCTTGCCGCTTCGCGATAATCAAGTGTTGAGGAGATAATCATAACGATACCATGATTCCATAAACGAAAAACTGAAGCACTTTCAAACTAACAAGTCCCAACCCACGCGTCTCTTCTTAGACGCCCCAATAGAATGCTCCATTCAGTAGATGGAGGCAATTAAGATTACAACATAAAAACATCCATAAGAACAACATTTTATTGTTCTTATCCAGTTATTGTTCTTATCCAGATTAAGAATCTAACGGTGATAAGTCTTATCAATAACTTACAAATGCATAGGTTGTTAGTATCCAAGAATTAAGACATGATAGCCTTGTTATAACAACTGCTCTTTAAGAGACTTTTTGGGTCATCGATTCCAATTTCAAAGCGATATTCTTTCTTCTGAATGATAAAGATATTTCACATTACAGTCAAAAAAGTTATAGAGCCAACTATTGAGTATAAAACATGAAATCCTCCCTATAAATATGAAAAAGAGCATTAATAGACGAACGCAACGTTTCATATGAATCCAGTGCTTTCTTTCGCGGGTTTCGGACTGAGCACAGTTTATAAAAAGTACATTCTTTGATCTATTTAGGGATTTTGAAAGAACTTTAAATAAATATGAATACAGATAAATAAAAAAATAGCATATTTGATAAAACTATTTTCTAATCATACTATAAATTGATTATACACAAAGAGCCTGATTTATATAAAATTATCAAAATTTTATTTAAATCAAAGATAGGATACATTTAAAAAATTATAGATAATGCTCCATTGGAAAAATTTGTTATTGTTCTTTTCCTGAAAACTTACTTTTTTACCGTTTAAGGATATTCTTTGTGAAATAAAATACATGATAGCTTTATTTAAAATTTTTAACATGGAGAAAATGTGGCAACCATTCATTTTGAGAAACAAACAAATTGACAGTGCACGCCCTCTGCAAAAAACTGAAGCTCTTCCTTTGCTCAAATATGCTTTTTGCAAATATTTTATCAGAGTTTGTGTTTTCAAATCATTTAAAATGCTTAGATAATTTTAATCCCTGCGCTTGATAATGTGATCCAGCATCATGCCCATAAAGTACTAACGGCCGATTAAGCATATGTTCATATACTAAACGGCCGATAATTTGACCATGCTCCAAAATAAACGGAACTTCATGGCTGCGCACTTCCAAAACCGCTTTTGCTCCATTTCCACCTGTCTCTCTATGCCCAAATCCTGGATCAAAAAAACCTGCATAATGCACTCTAAATTCACCAACTAAGGGATCAAAAGGGGTCATTTCAGCTGCGTAAAGTGGAGGAACATGGACCGTTTCTCGCGAAACTAAAATATAAAACTCATCAGGATCAAGGATCAGTTCCTTTTGACCACGGTCAAAAAGAGGTTCCCAAAAATCTAGAACGTGTGCAACAGCACGTTTATCGATATCAATAACACTTGTATGACGTTTACCACGATAGCCTACAAGCCCATTTTTATCTCCCTTCAAATTAATAGAAAGTCCAATACCACTTGCACTAATATTAGGCAGATCATCCGATATTAGCAATTCTTTCCTATGTAGAGCATGCAACTCAATTTCATTTAAATAACTGTGTCCCTTGCGAAATCGAAGCTGAGATAAACGTGAACCGGTACGTACCAAAATTGGAAATGTCCTTGGACTAATTTCAAGATAAAGTGGACCATGATAACCGGCATAAATCTTATCGAATTCCTGAGCATTATCGGTAATCACACGCGTAAAAACATCTAATCGTCCGGTAGAACTTTTAGGATTGGCAACTGCTGATAAAATTTCCGGTAAAGCCAAATTTTCCAAAAGAGGAACAATATAAACGCAACCCGTTTCCAAGACTGCTCCGTTGCGCAAATCAAATTCGTGTAACTTTAACCGTTCGAGTTTATCTAAAACTTTTATATCTGATCCTGGCATAAAGGAAGCACGTATACGATAAGCTTTCTCTCCTAAACGAAGATCAAGACTTGCCGGCTGTATTTGGTTTGTATCAAATGGCCAAAGAGCCTTGAGAATGTCATTCTCAATCAAAGTTTTTATATCCCTATCTGCTAAAATACCGCTTATACGCACCATATATTTTGCCTTCCATTTTTACTTCATTTCTTTTTGGCTCAAATGATTGATTGGTGCAAGCTATTTGGAGAAATCAAAACTATTCTCCTCTGATTTTTCCAATCAATTAGCTGCTATAATTCATATGAGAATGATACAAATAATGAACCAGCAATTGGTACAATATTCTTTGAAAATACAGAATAGTTATTTTGAGAATAAAACCTTTCCCATATTCTCATTCTTGAATGTTGGATAAATAATGCTATCATAATTGAAAACTTCTATAGAATCCGCAGGAATCTTGTTAGAATTTATTATGATCATACGTCATCTTAGCGAAAATATTATTAATCAAATTGCTGCCGGTGAAGTTATTGAACGGCCAGCAAATGTTGTCAAAGAACTTGTTGAAAATGCCATTGATGCTGGAGCAACCCGAATCGAAATTGTTATAGCAAACGGTGGAAAAAACTTTATAAAGGTGAGCGATAACGGCTGTGGTATCCCTGCAGATCAGTTAACATTAGCAGTTTCTCGTCATTGTACCTCAAAAATCACTGATGATGTGCATAATATTTGCTTCCTAGGGTTTAGAGGAGAAGCCTTACCCTCCATTGGTTCTGTTGCTAAACTTAAACTAACTTCACGAACGCAAGATGCTGATAACGCTACTGAAATTATTGTCACAGCAGGAAAGATTGTCGGACCAAGACCAGCGGCGGCGAATCCTGGAACGATTGTTGAAGTTCGTGATCTTTTCTTTGTTACTCCAGCACGGCTAAAATTTATGAAAACTGATCGTGCTGAGGCGAATGCCATTACCGATATGATTAAACGAATTGCTATCGCATTTCCACAGATCCGTTTTTCTCTTTCAGGTCCAGATAGAACTTCTATGGAATTACCTGCTACGGAAAATAATACCCAAGGACAATTACAACGTATTACCCAAATTATGGGCAAAGAATTTGCTCCTAACAGCATCGTCCTGAATGCTGAACGTGAATCAGTTCGTTTGACTGGGTTTGCTTGCTTGCCATCGTTCAATCGTAGTAATAGCCTTCATCAATTTGCTTATGTTAATGGACGCCCAGTGCGTGATAAATTTCTCTGGGGAGCAATTCGAGGAGCCTATGCTGATGTCATGGCGCGGGATCGTTATCCTGTATCCATTCTTTTTATTGATTTACCCCCCGCTGATGTGGACGTTAACGTCCATCCGACCAAAGCAGATATACGCTTTCGTGATTCAGGGCTCATTCGCGGTTTAATCATTGGAGCAATTCGTGAAGCATTGCATCAAACTGGTGTTCGTCCTACTTCAACGTGTTCTGAAGCAATTTTGGCCGCATTTCAGACCCAACAGCCATTGAAAACTTTTAAAACCACGAATTCGCTTTCTTCTTACAAGCCACCATCCCCTTATTTTGCATCCGCATCAACGATTCATAAACCATTAGATATTACCAGTTCTTTTGGTTTAAAAGAAGATGCTACTTCTCTTATAGAGGGTTTAGATACACCAAGTAGTGATGCTTATATTCCAAATACAGCACCTTCATCAGAAGAATTATCTTATCCACTAGGAGCTGCTAGAGCACAAATTCATAAGAACTACATTATCGCTCAAACTCAAGATAGTTTGGTTATTGTTGATCAGCATGCTGCTCATGAACGATTGGTTTATGAAGCACTTAAGAATGCGCTTTATTCCAAGCCACTTTCTTCACAATTATTGCTTATCCCTGAAATTGTAGAACTCTCTGAAGAAGATGCAACATGCCTTTTAACGCACAAAGATGCTTTGCAGAAATTTGGTTTGGGTATAGAACCATTTGGACCTGGAGCAATCGTTGTGCGTGAAACACCCTCAATGTTAGGAGAGGTTAATGTACAATCTCTCATTAAAGATCTTGCAGATGAAGCTGCTGAATATGACACGACAGACAATTTGAAAGCAATGCTTGATTATGTTGCAGCCACTATGGCCTGTCATAGCTCAATAAGGTCAGGACGTCTTTTACACCCAGAAGAAATGAATGCACTGTTACGACAAATAGAAGCAACACCTAATACAGGAACGTGTAATCACGGTCGTCCTACTTATATTGAACTCAAATTGGCTGATATAGAAAGGCTTTTTGGGAGAAAATAAATTACCATTTACCGTTACGGAAAAAAATATTTTTTAATTTGCTCTCGACTTTATAATGTACCTTATGGCACTTTACTTGTATAACCTCTCATAAAAATAGAAAGGGAGTATAAAGCAATGTTTTCCAGTGATGAACGCGAAGCGAAAATTCATTATTCTAATAATGGATATAAAATCATACAATATGGAACCTATACCCTTTGTGCCGTCAGCGGACAAAAAATTCCAATCGAGGATTTAAAATATTGGAATCATCACCGCCAAGAAGCCTATGCTAGTTGTGAAATTTCCTATCATCGCGAACTTGAATGCAATCCGTATCTCAGTCAATTATTAAAAACGCAGAAAAAATGACCCATTGAAAACTATAAATTCAATTCTTTAAAGGAGATATTTGCGCTCTTTAAAACGAGTCGTGACCTTCTCAAGGACTATACGGCAGAAGTCTTTTTGAATAAAATCGACTTTAACATCAAATACAATAAGATTTTTTAAGCTTTTTTGTGCACTGCTTGTTTGTATACGTGTATAATCCTTAGCAGTTGTAGCCAGCCATAAATTTTGAGTTTTAGCTTTTTGTGCAAGATTTTTTAAATCTGTATCACTAAAAAAATAGTGGTCAGGGTAAGAATAAGTTTGCACAACATGACCGGATAGTTCTTTAATGGATTTAAAAAATTTATCTGGATTGCCAATACCTGCAAATGCCAAAAATGATTTTCTTGCAACTTCATCAGACGCCAATGATTGAAGGTGCGCATGATGTAAAGGTTTTTCAGTATGCCTGACAAGGAAAGTAATCTTATCACACTTATCCGAATGACCAATCAATAAAACACTGTCCGTTAAAGAAAGCTGTGTTTTTAACGATACACGCAAAGGCCCTGCTGGAAAAACAGCTCCATTTCCAAAACCACGCATCGCATCTACAACTAGCAATGCATAATCCATATAAAGACGGCGGCTTTGAAATCCGTCATCCATTAAAATCAAATTACATCCTTTTTGCTTGAGTCGTTGTGCTGCTGCATAACGATCGGCTGATAGAGCAACAAAAGCATGCCGTGCAAGTAAAAGGGCTTCATCTCCAACATCACGCGCATTATCATATTCCTCATTGACAAGATGCACTCCCTTAAATGCTCCACCATAACCACGCGATACAACACCAGGCACGAAACCAAGCTCTTTAGCCACTTGAGAAAAAGCAATAACAACAGGCGTTTTACCAGCACCACCACATGTAAAATTGCCAATACACAAAACTGGAAGATCAATAACGGGGGGCTGTCTTGCCATACGGCGACGTGAAAAATAACCATATACCCAGGAAACTGGCGTTAACAAAACACGCAAAAAGCTTCTCTCTTTCCACCAAAAATGTGGCGCGCTAATGGGCATATCTACTCCGATGCTGACTTAAACCTGTTTGTATCACGAGAGGTTGCAAAAATGGATCAAGAACTTTTAATGTGCGCTCGAGTGCACCTGCCATGTCTGTTGCAACTTCATAGGCTTTATCAACCATTTCTTGTCGTAATGCTTCATTTGTTAAAAGCTTATACACTTGAATAGCAAGCTGTTTTGTATCTTGAATCATATAGGCTGCATCACGGGTTAAGAATTGTTCAAACATCTCTTGAAAATTTGAGATATAAGGTCCTGTCAAAATGGCTGAACCAAGAAAAGCCAATTCTAATGGATTGTGTCCACCATCCCCACACAACGACTTACCAATAAAAGCAACTTTCGATAAACGAAGAAAAAGCCCCATTTCTCCAACGGTATCTCCCCACAAAACGTCCGTATTTATATCTGGCTTAGCATTGTTGCTTCTGCGAATAAAACGCAAACTCTTATTGACGCATTTTTTAATGAGATCTTCTACCCGTTCAGGGTGACGGGGAACAATGATTGTTAATAAATCTGGCAAATAATTTTTAAGAATCTTATGAACTTCAAAAGCAATTTCCTCTTCCCCTTCATGGGTTGAAACAGCTGCCCAAACTGGGCGATTGCCAATAGCACTGCGATAATGTGTAAGCAATATTTGATCTTCAACCGGTAAAACATCAGCCTTAAGATTGCCAGAAAATGCAACAGATTTTACCCCAAGCGCATGGTAGTAAGCAACATCTCTTTCATTTTGACCAATAGCCAAGTCGATATGTTTAAAAATATGTTTGGCAAGAACATACCGTCTTTGCCAAGCTTTAAAAGAACGTTCGGACATATGGGCATTAACTAAAATCTGTGGAATCTGCATTTTGGCAAGTTCTTTAATACGTAGAGGCCAAATCTCCGATTCACAAATCAATACCAAATCAGGTTTCCAATGACTGATAAAACGACGCACTGCTAAATTTAAATCCAATGGAGCATATTGATGAATTAACCGATTACCAAACTGCTTTTTCACAAGGGAAGCAGATGTTACAGTGCATGTTGTTAATAATATATGGATTTCCAATGATAAAATATAATTAATAAGCGGGACAAGGGCAAGCGTTTCTCCAACACTTGCCGCATGCAACCAAATTAATGGACTTTGAGGACGTGTTTTATGACTTTTACCCAAACGCTCTTTTTGGCGACCACGCTCTTCTTTTCCACGGATAGTGCGAAGAAACAAATAAAAAGGAATAACAGGACGTAAGCAAAAGCCAATCATCCGATAGATTAAAAGAGCCATATGTGCCTTTAGTTCCATCATGAAAACCACCTCATTCATTTGTTTTGAGACGTTTATCAGCTTTTCCTATTAAATGATTCATTACCCCTGTTTATTACATTTGTTTTTTCTATCGAATAGAAAAATATCCTTTGCATTTTAATTCATGAAAAGTGCTTTACTTATGAGAAGATTGTAGGGAAGTAAAATCGCAATTTTATCCTATATTTTTTAAGAATCTTCTCCTATAAGAATGCATGTACACAAAGTATAATAGGATAGGTAAATAATTTAGCTAATAAAACAGTCTTTTTTTATTTTACGCGCTTTATATCTACAATTATAGTATCTTTTGTCAGATTTAAGAACATTTTGAACATTAAAAATTTCCATACGCATCATTTTATGAACGTGGAATATTTTCTCGTTCTCACGAACTCTACATCAATTTAAGCTCTCACTTTTTTACAAATTAAGCATTGATTTCTAAATAAACAAAATGAAAAAATATGACCACAACTTTTTTATTTTGAAAAAGAAGAAAGGATTCTATAATATGCTATCCATGCAAAAAAGTGATAAGAACATAAATTATAAATACTCTGTGTTTTCATAAACATTATTTAAAATTTTCAATGATAAATTTATCCAAGAGACGAAATGCGAATAAGCTAGCCACACAGCAAAAAACTATACAATTTTTTTTCCAATAAGTATTGTTCTCTGATCAGAAACACTAAAATACACTGCTTTTGTTCTGATTTTTTTATTCATTCTGATATTCAATCTTTCTGCTCGCGCAAAACTTAAGAAAATGATGATCGGATATTCAAATTCTATTATGTATCGCTTGTTTCAGTGTCAAGAAGTCGATGCAAGTCTAGGATGTAATAACGTTGTAATGCATTATCTACACTGCTTTGTGCTTTTGCTTGCCATGTCTCTTGAGCTGATTTGTAATCTGGGAAAATACCAACCACATCTAAGTCATCAATATTCTTAAATTGATTACTGTTAAGATTTTTTAACTCCCCGCCAAATACAAGATACAAAGATTGTTTTTTTTTGTTGATTTCAGTCATATATGCCTCCATATCATTAAAAAACGTTAGCCCGATTTTTATGTGATTAAACTAACTTTACTTTACGAACAATATCTAGCATATCTTTACAGCAATTATTTTTACCAGCAATTAAAAGCCCATACTGATAAGGTACAATCCCGTAAGATATAAAAGATGCATCAAGCGATAGAAAACATCCTCCGCATTCTCGTAAAATAAGATCAGCCGCAGCAATATCCCACGCATGACAATTGGGACGAACTAGTACGATATCGATCTCATTTTGAGCAGCAAGAACAATACGATACGTAAGGGAGGGAATGTCTTGGTAAAAACTGACTTTATTACGAAAATCATCCGGCAATTTTTGTGCTAGCGATTTATCAAGTGAGATTTTGTATTTTCTATTAATCTGAGATGCCAAAAGAGGGAGCTCTGTGCCATTTAATGTTGCTCCTCCACCAGCAACAGCTGCATAAATATCTCCCTGCGCTGGACATTGTACAACACCTACGATAGGATACTTATTTTCAATAATAGCAATCGAAATACACCAATAGGTACTGCCAGAAAGAAAACCACGCGTTCCGTCAATAGGGTCAACGACAAAGTAGCGTTCATAAACTTCTTGTCCCCGATCATCTTTTGTTTCTTCTGAAATCCATCCGTAATTTGGGCGTGCTCCAAGAAGTTTTTCCTTCAAAAAGTGATCAACTGCGAAATCTGCTTCACTGACAGGTGAATTACCTTCCTTGATCCAGACGTTCAGTGCACTTCCAAAATACCCCATTGCTAAATCTCCTGCTTCTCGACAAACATCAAGCAAAAGGTTTAAATCAGAAGAATGATGCGTGTTATTTTCCTGCAAGTGTCATCCCTTCAATTAATAATGTTGGAGCTGCTATACCATAACGCCGATCAATATCGTTTGCAGGTGTTAAATGCGCTAGCATATGGAGTAAGTCAGAACCTAGTGTCACTTCACTTACTGGATAAGCGACTTCGCCATTTTCGATCCAAAAACCAGAAGCTCCACGACTATACTGCCCCGTAACAAAATCAATGCCATGTCCGAACAGTTCGGTGACATAAAACCCCCTTTGCAAATCTTTTATCATATCACCAGGTGATATTAAACCCGGCTCAATAGAAAAATTGGTACTGGACGGCTGGACCAATGACGCTGAACGCACACCGTGACCATTGGTTTTAAGTCCTAATTCACGGGCTGAAGATGATGAAAGAAGCCAGTATTTTAAAATACCATTTTCAATGATATTTAATACTTTCCCCTCTACTCCCTCTCCATCGAAAGGACGAGAAGCATTCCCACGCAATCGCAAAGGTTGATCTATCACATTGACATGTGGTTTCATCACCGGTTTTCCTAAGAGATTTTGTAAAAGACTTGTTTTGCGAGCCACAGATGCTCCATTCACCATAGATGCGATATGTCCAGCAATTCCGCGAGCCGTACGCGGATTAAAAATAACATCAACCGTTCCTGTAGCAGCACGAACTGATCCCAAACGTCGAACTGCTCCAACACCTGCATTTTTTCCCACAGTTTCTGCTGCTTCCAAATCAGAAAAATGTAAGGCCGTGGTATAATCATAATCCCGCTCCATTGCTGTACCCTCACCAGCAAGTGCACTGCAAGAGCGTGAAAAATAACTGGAACGATAACTCCCACAAAAACCATCGCTGGTTACAAGAACAAATCCGCTATGGCCGTAAGCTGTTGCGGCTCCACCAGAATTGCTCACTTCTTTAACATCAAGGGCTGCAGCTTCTATTTTTAAGGCATCTTCTGTTAGAAACTGACTGTGCGGAACAAAATCATCAAAAAGATCGAGATCTTTAGGATTTTTAACCAAAGATTCTTTATCTGCTAAACCTTCAAATAAACTGTCAGGAGAAGCTTTTGCCATCGCAACAGCGCGTTCTGCAAGTTCTTGCGGATAAGATGCTAAATTAGCAGAAACACTTGCTACTTTTTTGCCGACAAAAACCCTTAATGTAAAATCATTGCTCTCTGAAGCTTCTGTCGATTCGACTTTCCCAAAACGAACAGCTACACTGGTAGAATGTGCGCTAACAATAACAGCATCAGCAGCATCTGCTCCAGAACGCTTTGCCGATTCAACCAATGAAGCAGCTTTATCAATCTGGTTCTTGTCAGTCATCATGGACTCCCTTAAGTATTAATTCGTTCAGATGGGTAGGTAATTAACAAGTTTACACAAAATGTAGTTCTCGTATGTTCACCCATAAAAAACTATGCGTCATTAACGCATTCTTTTTCTTTCAATGAATTGAGCAATTTCTCTTTTAGCTTCTTTTCAAAAAGGTGCAAGATCTTATCAACTTTTTAGGTTTTAATCATTCCAATCTACTTCATGTTATTGTACAAGAAAAATACGTCTTTATAATCAAATTAATAGATAATCAAATTAATAGAAAATTGTGCGATAACACTTGACTTTAACCTCAAATTTTTAAACGCTTCAAGAATTGAAAGATGTCTAAAACCATATGCTCCTTGGCCATGAAGTACTAAACCGATTTTTATGTTATCTTCCCTATAGATTCTTACGCAGACATAAGGAAGGTTTTCACTATAATATGCCTTCTTGACATTTATAAGCTTTTTCTCCATGAGCTCAATAATCTTGTCAATGAAACAAACTATAGACAGCGTAAAAGATAACTTTTTTATTATTGGTTTTATTGCGATTGAGATAAGCAGGCATAAATTTCTTTGACTTTGCATGCACGATATCAGTACAAGCTCTCTTTTTATATCTATTGAAAATAAATTATAATTATGACATATTTTTTCGCTGCTAGTGCGTATAAATAATAGCATCTTATCATTTTTATACGCGTAATAAATTGGCTTATTTTTCATTAAACAGAAAAATCTGATGTACTTCCCCTGTGTTTAACTCTCAACTTAGCTTGAGAGTTAAAGTCTTGATTCAGTTATTCCTACAGAAATCATAATTTATAATTTTTTTAACAACTAAAGAGCTTTTTACCAGTAACGAACCATCTCTACGCATAAAAAATCAATCGTTTTTGAAGAAATGCAAACAATAGAGTCAGGTCAATTTTTATAAAGCAGGTATTGCGCTTATTTTATTACCTCGGACCTTTCAATTTCACCCGCTAAAAGTATTACTAAAGAAGAAATTATTTAGCTTTTTACGCTTTTTATAGAATAACAATTAATAGCTACAGCTTTCTTATTTTCAATAAAAAAGCATTTTATCAATTTTTTACGATAAAATAGAATCCAGTGCTTTTTATATAAAAGCTTCAGGGTACAATCGATTTTACACAATGGTCTCATTAGGTTTAAACAAATAACTCTAAGATGCTTTGTGGGTGTATTGGTTTGTAAAATACCCATGGTTCAAAGACTTAATTCTCACGTGGGGTATGATGCCTACATCATTTCTTTTTGAAAAAATATCAATTTTCTTTATGAAGAGGTATCATTACGCGATAGTTTTATTTCCAGTAAGAGATGCCGGCTCATTTCAACTATTGCATCGCGACGGTGTCGCTTAATTTTTGTTCCAATAATCATTCCAAATAAGGGAACAAGTAAGCCAGACAGAGTTACCGTATGACGAATTTTATTTTTTGAAGAATCAGACTCCGTTGAAGCAATATACTCATGATTAAAACTCATGCGTGTAAAAGGGAGTTTAGCATAATCAGAAAACCAAATATTTTTTATAACTTTATCAAGTGTAAAAGTTACTTTTGGTCCTTTTTTAGGTTTCATTTACCCTGTAGCTCCTTCTTTGAAAGCACCAGGAAGCTTCTACTCACTCAAGTTCGTGGTCCCAACAAGGCCAAGTTGCCGCGTTTTCCCACATAGCCCAAATTTGTTCAGAACTTGCTTCTGTATTAATTTCTTCGCTATGTATCCATTTAAACATGAAAGTTCTCCTTATTTTACAAAAAAATTCCCGTTTCAGTAATTAAATACATAATATTCAGGCTAAAAGAAATTTTTAAATTTAAGGCACTTCCTCCTGTTGCAGTTGAGCTCTGAACAGCAGTGTCATTACAAATAGTGAGATGATACCAACACATTATTTTAGACCATGCTTTAATTAAACAAAGCCCCTCAGTTTCTAAAAGAAATCTTCTTTAGATACTTGATCAAAAATAAGAAATAACCAAAACAGTTGAATAATTAGACATAAGGAATCCCCATTGCTTCGCGAATGAGCGTCGCATTGTAAGCTGTCATTTCAAAAAACTCGTTGCGCTAACATTCCTCCCGTGGGGATTGGTTAAAAATTCAAGACCTTGACTTCTTTTAAAACAAAAAGTTGTGCTTGTTTATTAAAAATAACATCTTTTCAAAAAGATATGAAATTAGGCGCTTGCTCCACTTGATAAATATGGTTACCCTTAAAATAATTGGAACTCTATTGGTTTGAAGAATCTGCCTAATGCCTATTGTGATCGTGGACAGTAAATAAAAGTTTCATCTTCCTTAAACGTTTTTCGAAGTGGTTCAGCCTTATCATGATAGATTTGAAGAAAGTTGAATTCGGTCGCAAGACATATGTGCTCTCGGGAAATCACTGCTATCCAATGTTTGATTTTATGTTCACTTTTTCATAAAGTAAGCAATATTTTCTCTACTAAGTGCAGTATCTCTTTTAAAGTTATTCGAGAACCAAGGTGGGCTTTCCTCACCTTTGACTGTATAGGTGAAATTGAGTAAATTAAATCTGTAAACTTCTGATAAGCTGTTAATAATCCTGTCTAGGTAAAAAGAAATTTAACAACAAGAAGTCATAACACTTGTCATAAAGTGTCATCCCTCAATGAGAAGATTCCATAAACAGTTATTGAGTAAAAAGTAGGCTTCAGGATTACTAAAAACTCCAAGAAATAAAACACTCTTCAGTACATTCGTTTTTAAAAAGATGCATTCATCGTTGTTAAACATCTAGCTCACACTACATCTACTACACTTTAAAATATAAAACATAGGAAGTCTGATGCGAGTATCAAAAATATACGAGGAAATAATTTTATTTGAAGTGATCGTAAATCTTTGATGAAAAGATAAAATTTTAACGATTTTTTCTGCAGCTTGTGCCAGTGAGCAAATACAACTTATATGTACAGGCAATTTTATGGTATTACGCAATTGAAAATCATGCAATAGTCTGAACGACAGTTTTCAAAATCCTGTTGACATAATTCTGATGGATACATCACAATTAAAACAAGTTTTTTTGATTTTCTCATTCATAATAATGTGAATTTGCTAACAGTTTTGTATGGTATACAGCAGGATTTAATCATATATCAAAAGGTGGATGAGTAGGTAAGTTAAAATAACTAAAGGTGAACAACCTGTCATCTATTTCAACGTATTAAAAACACAAAATGGTGCCGCATGCCGGATTCGAACCAGCGACCCCATCATTACGAATGATGTGCTCTACCAACTGAGCTAATGCGGCATAGGCTTGTACATTAATTAAAAAATTCAGTTCGAGCGTAATAACCAAAAATACGCACAAAAGCAAGTATGCATTTTTTTCAGTAATTTATAAGATGCGGTAATTATTGGGATAGGAGGGTGAAGCGTGAAGATCAGGAGCAGAACAGTATTTTTTGATCTTGATACTATAAAATGCTTTCCAATTTGCAGCCGTGTTCAACGTTGGAAGTTTGGCTGAAAAGCGCCTTTTTAAGGTGGAAAATGATGACAAGATATCTTTGTAAAGATAAACATATCTGCAGCTTCTATGGAAAGGAGGAAATTTATTGGGCAAGGATTGGGGGAATAAAAGATATCATCAACCACGCCGTGAAGATAAGATCCGTGGAATTGGTAGAAAAGTTACTTCTCATTCTTATAGAAATGGGGATAAAAGGGATGATTTAATAAAATTAAACACGTTTTTCTATTTAAAATGGAGTAAGAACCATGTCGGATGAAAATCGGCTGATAGAACTAGAAACGAAGCTAACTTACCAAGAAAAGCTTATTGACGAACTTTCTTGCGTGGTCACTGATCAATGGAAAAGTTTAAATGAGATATCTAAAAAATTGGATATCTTAACGAGGCGATTTTCGGATTTAGAAGAACAGGGTGTGTTTGAAGCTATTATTCCATCATCTCTTCATCGATAGGTATGCTGGATACTTTTTTGAAGTTTTCAAATTTCTTCTAGTAATTGCTTTTTGGATTTTTTAAAAATATGACGGGCAGTAGGTTTCAATGGTGGGTATTTTTATCACAATTATCGTTGTTTACTGCTCAGTTTTTCCTTGTAGGCATGTGGTATAGTTTTTATAAGGTTTAGAATTTTCCTCATCATCATTTCAAGAATTTTCAATTATATAAAAATGCTGATATTATTAGAAAGCCTTTTTGAGGAGATAAAAAAGCAATCATAAAAAGGTTAATTATTTCAATATATTCGAGCTTCTCTGCGCAAATTTTTTATAAGTAGGATGAGAGCTTAAACTGAATAGCTAATTGCTTTTAATTGATAAAAAATTGATCCCGTAGTCGTTTATAGCAATCATGACTTTAATGTAGATGCTTATAAGACGGTACTTTTAATCTGTTCCTATTAATAAAATAGCTTTCCGTTATTTTGGTAAGATAAAGTTTTCTAAAGTGTAACAATTGTATGTATTACAATGGACTTGAGAAGAATCTTTGCAATAGAAAAATCAAATATATTCTTCTTTTAAATATACGATATTTTATGAAAAGGCTTTTGTTTTTCGTGATTCAAGATACAAAATGCTATCGCCAAAGCACCAAAGATAGACCATGCTGGCAAATAAGTGAGGGCAATGCAAATGGAGGACAAGAAAGTTGGTATGATATTACGTATAGACTGATTAAGCTCAGAGGTATCTGTTTGCAAAAGGTTTGCCAATATTTTATTCAGGGGGGTCGTCGTCCAATGTGCCGTGCTCACAGAGTGTACGCTATCAGTGACTAATACTATAATTGTTAGCGTAACGAAAATGAAAGCAATTAATTTGCGTAGAGGATGGAGCATATTTCTTCCCACAATTTTAATGGAACATTTGCATAATGCATAGAAAAACAGGGAGTTGCATTGTAACCAGAAAATAAATTTACGTTCGTTTTATGTTTTTTTTGAAAAAGATTCATAAAAACAATGTGTATTTTACTGCAATAAAAATTTATGTTGAATCCAAAAAAAGTAATGAGGGATGATGTTTAAGGGTAAGAATGATGAATTGAAGCGTAGCCTTCAAAATCGCCATATTCAAATGATTGCTTTGGGTGGTGTTATCGGAACGGGTCTTTTTTATGGATCAACAGAGGCAATTCAATTGGCTGGCCCTTCAGCTATTTTAGCTTATCTTTTTGGGGGGCTTATTATTTATTTTATTATGCGAATGCTTGGTGAAATGTCTGTAGAGGAACCAATTTCAGGTGCTTTTAGTTTTTTTGCCTATAAATATTGGGGAAACCTTGCTGGTTTCATAACAGGTTGGAATTATTGGTTTCTTTATATTCTTGTGAGCATGACCGAGCTTACAGTGATTGGATTTTATCTTGATCATTGGATTTTGATTGATCATTGGAAGGCTTCTTTTATTGTTCTTTTGTTTGTTACATTCATTAATTTATTTAATGTTCGTTTTTACGGAGAATTTGAATTTGGTTGCGCTTTGATCAAAGTTGCTGCTGTTATTGGTATGATTATTTTGGGGATGTTTCTCATTGTAACTGGAATGAATGATAGCCAAGCGAGTGTTCATCATCTTTGGAAGCATGGCGGTTTTTTTCCTTATGGAGCGATAGGGGTTATCTTGGCTACTTCTGTAGTGATGTTTTCTTTTGGTGGAACAGAACTTATTGCTATTGCCGCTGGAGAGGCATCTAATCCGCAAAAAACAATTCCAACTGCTATTCGTCAAGTTATGTGGAGGATTATAATTTTTTACATTGGTTCTATTAGCGTGATTATGATGATAAGCCCATGGAATATGATTGGTAAAAATGGTAGTCCTTTTGTCACAATTTTTGAAACTGTAGGAATTCCTGCTGCTGGTCATATTTTAAATTTTGTGGTCATTATGGCTGCCATTTCGGTTTATAATAGTGGCATTTATTCCAATGGTCGTATGCTTTATAGTTTAGCTATACAAAAAAATGCTCCACATATTTTTAGTAAATTGAGTATTGCTCGGGTTCCTTATGTTGCTATCCTTTTTTCATCGATCTGTACTGCGTTGATTATCGTCGTTAATGCTCTTGTTCCTGATAATAGTTTTATGCGGATCATGGCTCTTGCAACTGCAGCAGCTGTTATTACTTGGGCTATTATTGTTATTGTTCATTTGAAATTTAGAAAGGCCCATAAGGACAGAAAGGAAACGTTTATTTATACGTTTGGCTTGTATCCTTACGCCAACTATTTTTGCCTCTGCTTTCTTGCTTTATTATTTTGCATTATGTTTTTAAGTGGCTTTAGGCAAAATGGCTTAATGATTCAACTTTTTGATATGATAGGAATAAGGGTATCTTCTCTTGAAATATATATCCCTGTGCAGATGCCTGATATGAGTTTGGCAGTTATGATTATTCCTATATGGTGCTTGTTTTTACTCTTGGGCTATAAACTTAAGCGACAGTGATAGAAGAGGTAATATAGAGGGATTGATTAAAACAAATGTTGGGGATGATAAAGTTTGATAAAGTGACACAAGTTTTTGGTGATTTGTGCGTTTTGAGGGATATTACTGTACAGCTTACCGAAAGACGAATCGCCATTATTGGTGCGAATGGTTCTGGAAAAAGTACATTTGTTCGTCTTATCAATGGGCTACAATTACCATCGCATGGTTGTGTAAGCGTTGATGGGCTTGATACAAAGCGTGATGCAAAAGCAGTAAAGCGTAAAGTAGGATTTGTTTTTCAAAATCCTGATAATCAAATTGTTTTACCATTAGTGGAGGAAGATTTATCTTTTGGTCTAAAAAATCTAAAACTTAGTAAAGATGAAATTAAGGAGCGTGTAGATGAAATTTTACAGCGCTATGATCTTCAAAATTTCAGAAATCACGCAGTTCATTTATTAAGTGGTGGACAAAAACAACTCGTTGCCATTTCCAGTGTCGTAGCAATGAAACCAGACTATATTGTTTTTGATGAGCCAACGACGTTACTTGATTTGCGAAATAAGCGTCGTGTTACGCAAGTTATAGAGGAATTATCTCAAACGGCGATTGTTGTATCGCATGATTTGCAGTTTCTAGAAAAGTTTGATAGAGTGCTAGTCTTTGATAAAGGGGAGATAATTATTGATGATATACCTTCTGTTGCGATCAAAGAATATGTAAGAAGAATGTCGTGATCGGATTATATCTTCCTGAGGATACGTTTGTTCATAGACTGAGACCAGGGGTTAAGCTTTTATTGCTCACGGTATGTGCAACTATGCTATTGATGGTATCATCAATACCTATTCTGTTACTTTTTTTGTTGTTTATGGCTTTATTGTATAGAGTTGCTAAGATTCCTTTTAACAATGTATTAAAGCAGCTTAAATCAATAGGCCTGTTTTTAGTCCTTATATTTGTTTTTCAAGTTTTTTTTAAGAGTTGGATTACAGGTTTTGAAATCATATTGCGTCTTATTTCTCTTGTTTTTTTAGCATCACTTGTGCCTTTAACGACTAAAGTTTCAGATATGGTGAGTACAATTGAAATGTGGCTTCAACCATTTCGACGTTTTGGTATCAATCCATCAGAATTTAGTATGGTAGTCTCTATGGCAATCAGATTTATTCCGGTTGTTAGTGAAAAATTCAATGAAGTACGTGAAGCACAGCGAGCGCGCGGATTTGATACCAACATTTTTGCTCTTGCAATGCCGTTAATTATACGAACGATAAGAATGGCTTCAGAGGTTGCTGAAGCACTAGATGCGCGTTCTTATAATAGTGATCCTGATGATAAAATATCTAACGATGATACAACTTTCATAGTAAAGGAATAATTCAATGAATACAAAAGATCTCGTCTATATTGCATTATTTGCTGCTATTTATGCAGTTTTAGGCCTTTTCCCTCCTATTCTTCTTCCTATTTTTCTTGGAATTCCTATTACAGCCCAGTCTATGGGACCGATGTTAGCAGGGTCTATCCTTGGAGCGAAAAGAGGGGCTTTAGCATCGATTCTTTTCCTTGTACTTGTTGCTATTGGATTGCCACTATTAGCTGGTGGGCATGGAGGCATTGGCGTTTTTTTAGGACCTAGTGCTGGTTATTTAATTGGTTTTCCAGTTGCTGCATTTTTTATTGGCTTCATGGTTGAGTTATTTTGGCAGCGATTAAATTTTATAATATTATTTGTGATAAATACTGTGGGTGGTATAGGGATTGTCTACGCTTTTGGAATACCATGGATGGCATATATTACTCAAATCCCTCTCTTAAAGGCTTTAATGATTTCATCAGGTTTTTTGATTGGCGATTTTCTGAAAGTATTGATTGCATCTTTTGTAGCACTTACAGTTAAAAAATCCGTTCCTCTCATTTCGTTAAAGGAAAAGACTCGTTCCTAACTTTAAATGAGATTTTCTATTGCGATACATTTGAAGATAAAAAGGGGAGAAGTGATAACATGAGTTTCTTATTTCATTTTTTGCGCTTTAATGAAAGAGAATATGCAGGATAAAAGAAGTTTATTGTATGTCATCTAATTGATCATCTCAAAAGACAGTACAATACGATCCCTTGATAAGCTGCGAAGCCTATTTATGCTTTATTGGGGATGATATTATTGCTGAAAATTTAGATGATGTGTTGAACGGAAATCGTGCAAATCGTTCTTTTTTTGTGAGAAGATTTGTAGGCTTTTTGTCGAAAGGGGAAAGTAATGATTGGCGCTCTGGTAGTATTTTTATTTATAGTTTTTAATTTTATTTAGATTTTTTAAATAATTATTTATTATATACACAACAAAATGGGATGTAACATTGTTTATTTCAAGAATATTATTTTAATTTTTATAGTTATATTACTTATAATATCTATACATAAAATAAATTTGTGGTAAAATTATTACTTATATTTTAAAATAATAGAAATAAATATATCAATATAAGATATTGTTTTGTTATTTGCACTATGCATAAGAATGGCATCAGAAGTGGCTAAGGGATTGGAGCTACGCTCTTATAGGCTGATATTGTTGTTAAACTATCTGATGATAAAAAAACACCTATAATGAAAGAATAATTCAATGAATACAAAAGATCTCGTCTATATTGCATTATTTGCTACTATTTATGCGGTTTTAGGCCTTTTTCCTCCTATTCTCCTTCCTTTTTTTCTTGGGGTTCCTATTACAGCCCAGTCTATGGGACCGATGTTAGCAGGGTCTATCCTTGGAGCGAAAAGAGGGGCTTTAGCATCGATTCTTTTCCTTGTACTTGTTGCTATTGGATTGCCACTATTAGCTGGTGGGCATGGAGGCATTGGCGTTTTTTTAGGACCTAGTGCTGGTTATTTAATTGGTTTTCCAGTTGCTGCATTTTTTATTGGCTTCATGGTTGAGTTATTTTGGCAGCGATTAAATTTTATAATATTATTTGTGATAAATACTGTGGGTGGTATAGGGATTGTCTACGCTTTTGGAATACCATGGATGGCATATATTACTCAAATCCCTCTCTTAAAGGCTTTAATGATTTCATCAGGTTTTATGGTTGGCGGCTTTGTCAAAGCGTTGATTGCATCTTTTGTAGCACTCGTGATTAAAAAAACAATTCCCCTTATTGTGCTCAAAAAAGGATAGTTTTTTGCTTTGAATGAGGGGTTTATATAGTGATATACTTAGAGAAAAATGATAAAATTCTCTATCTTGTTTTTTTGCATTTTAATTGAGAGCAAATATGTAAGATAAAAGAAGCTTATTATATGTTATCTAAGCGATCATCTCAAAAATAAGTAATATACAATTTGTATCTCTTCTTATTAAGAGATATTAAAAGAACAACATTATCATTGAAAATTTAGGTGACGTTTTGAAAACAAGTCGTGGAGCTTATTAGTTTTATATAAGAAAATTTTCATGATTTTTTTCGAAAAAATGGAGTAAAAACTAAAACTCTGGTCATATTTTTATTTAAATCCTAGGAATGATTGATTTATATGCGAATGTATAGGGTATAATATATTTCAATATCTGTATTATAATAAATTATAAAATATTTTTTTATTATTGTAATTATGTCATTTCTAATATATAAATACATATTAATACTTATATTAAATCCATTTTAAATTATTTAATAATCTAAATTTGTAAAATTAAAGCCATGAATGTAAGATATTTTTTTGCTGTATTCGCTATTATTTTATTTATTTCTTCTGATGTGAAAGCATCAGATCGTATTATTATTCAAGAAAAGACACATTTTATTACATCTCTTACTGTTTATAAGATAAGTTTATTTCATAGTAAAAAGGTTAGTCCTTTATTGAATAAAGTTTTTCTACCTGCTCATCCAGGTAATCATGCTGTACTTTGGAAAAGTTTAACGTCATTTTGGGGGAGAGTGGGGGTTGTGTACGCTAAGTTATGGCGATATTTATGTGCATCCATATTTTTTATATTCAAGTAAGGATAGAAGAGTATAGTATTCTTTGTTTTAGTTTTTGCATTAAAAATATGAAAAATATGCTTTAGGGAATGCTCAAATCTTTTTGAGAGAGGAACTTTAGGATGCCTATCAAGGTAAAAAGTTGGGGATGTGCACAGTATGTATACATGAATTTATGTGTTATAATCTGGTGCATTAAACAATGCTTTGCAGGCATAAGTGATTACAGGTTTGCAAGTAGAAGTGGTTACAGGTGAGATCACTAAGCTTTTCTAATAGTTCAGAATAATTTTGCTGATCTGGCAAAAAAAAATAGAATGGCTCATTTGTTCAAAAAAATATTTTTTATTTTGCACAAATTGGTTCTGGTGATTTTCTTTTTGTAAGAGTAACACGTTTTTATTGTTGCAATGCTGTTCTATTTAACAAAAAGACTAAAAATATTTCAACTTTTCTAAAAAAGATCAGTTACTTTCAATCCAGAAGAGCTTTTAAAAAAAATGAAGTGGGTTAAGCAAAATCACTTTATATAAATTAAAATTTTTTATGGGAACGTGTTGTTGATTTTTATATCTTTATGATGCTTCAGAGAATTTATTTATTTAGATCTTCTGTGTTTTTTCAAGGGTGATTACTCTTCTTCGAGTGCAGATGATATTCATCAATATAATGCGTATGCGCAAAGTGATCCACAAGGCAGTTTGTGTTAGATTTTAACGATTATGATGTGATATGAGAGATCTTAAAATATTTTTATTTTTTAGCAACCAAAAAAGTTTGGAGGTCTGGTACAACTAAAAATGGCTTAAAAAGAAGTTTTGATTCAAAATATGACGTTTAGGTGAATTGCTATGTGTTACGGCATAACGGATCCAAAACCATAATTTCCGCAAAAATTATTAAAAATCTCGTTCCATAGTAGACATTATATAACACATAATGGAGCTTTTATTATAGGTACAATGCACGTCAATGAACGCGTTAAAAAATATCGCAATGTACAAAGAAAAGTGGGATTGCGCTTAATGCAAATTTGGGGGCTAGCTACACATCAGCTGAACTTTGCAGAAGAGTGCCATTGCCAGTGTCGCTTAGTAGCAAAATGGATAAAGCTGAAACATCTATGCAATTGTTTATGGATTAATCTTTAATGGTTATAATAGTTTGACAGAATAATGTGTGGATCTCTCGTAACAACTAGCTATGCAGGATGAGTTTGGTAAACCAAACCAGCATTGATAATTCAGGCTAATCATTTGAGTGAGCATACAATCGTAACGGTTTTACCAATTACATGTACACTTGTTATGGTGTTATTATTCCCCATTCCTCTTCAGCCAGATAGCAAAAATAGTTTAAAAAGCCTTCGCAAGTAATGGCTGATAAGATTATAACGGTAAGGTGTGATAAAGTAAGTACAAGTTTTAACTCTATTCATGCAGATAAAATGATAAAGATTGAACGTTGTTTGGTTGTTTTTTAGGGATAGTAAAATGAAAACGAATGTCTTTTCCTTTTGGATAGGAATATACTTTTACCAATTATAGCCATAAAGGAAATAAAAATGGAAATCACCAAATTTAATACAAGTGAATATTTCAAAACATTTGAGACTCAAAAATTCTTTTACAAGATGCTCTTGAAAGAAAAGATAGCAAGTATCTTGCACATGTTCTTGGCGTAATAGCTAAAAACCAAGAAACGAAAAAAATTGCTTAAAACTCAGGGCTATCAAGAGATTCTCTCTATCGTTTTTTAAGTGATAAAGGTGATCCACGGCTTTCTATTTTTCTTAGTGTTTTTTGAGTGCTTTAGATTTTTAAATCAGTTTAACACATAGCTCAAATAATTATAAAGAACGAACAGAGTTAGAAAAGGCATCTCAACTCCCTTACCATTTTAAGAACGGGAAGGGGGATTTGTCGTCACTTAAACTTAAGCAGTTTTTATGGTCTTTTTTGCAGACTGAACTGCATTTATGATTGAAGCCATAATTTATAGAGTGAGAGCGTTTGCTAAACTTCCTTCTTTATCATAATGATTTTTTAATTTTTTGAGAACCATTACTTCAAATGCACATAGATGTTATTTGGTTTTTTGTTCACGTTTCCACCCACATAGACGCTCACCTTGTTCGTTATGCTTTAGAATATCTCTCGCCAAATTTGGGCTAATCACATTGATATCTTGCCGATTCAAATAAATTGGCAGTCACCCAACACAAGAAGTTCGTTCATTCATTGCGCATCCAGTCAGAAAGTTTAGCACGCACATCAGCATCACTTTTCTTGTTAATTTCATTTTCTATCTCTAATCGTGTTTTAGCTGTCTTTAAAACCTTCTCTGTTTATTTTTGCTACTCAATTTTTTTCCCAAGGAAAAAAGCTCTCATTAAAGCCACAAAAAAAGCTGCTAAGACTGTTACTGTTATCATGAAATATTTTTTATCCATAAAATCATAGACGATGCTTCTGAAAGCGTTTAGCAATATACACCAAGCTGTACAAGCAGCCAAAACCATAATGCCTGCTAAAGCCCATTGAACAGGACCATTGCCTGCGAAGAGTTCTCCAAGTCCCGAAAAAGAACCAATGATTGGTGCAAGAGCTTCTAATTTACAAATACCCGTTACACCTTGTGATTCTACTGTTTGGTAATTTGGAGATACATAAGTACTTTGAGCCCATAACTCTGCTTCGGCTGCTCGACGATTAACAAGACCTTTGTGACGCTTTCCTCCTACTTTTGTCCATTTATGCAATTCAATAGGTACAGCTTCATAATTCCCTTCATTAAGTTTTTTAGGAGTGTAGAGCGACGAAAAGCTTCTGTTCCAACATTATAAGAAAAGGAAACAAGCGCGATAAATTGTTCATCAGTTAAAGGAACGGTAACAGTTTTTTCAACAACGCTTTCAAATTGTTTCAAGTCTTGACAAAGAATCTTTTTCGACTCCTTTTCTGTAATCTGCATGTCTTTGTGGACATGAGGAGCCCCAGCGGCGCTTGGTGTGTCCATAACCAATGGTCCATATACCGCCAGAATCCTCGTAGGCTCGTAACTTCAATCCCTCCCACCGCTTAATCAAGACAAGCTCTTCTTTTGATATTCTTCGTATTACTTTTATCCTATAAAAAAGCCTGATACAAAGCAGGACATAAATAAAAATTAAAAAACACCCTCGCCCATTCTAAAGAGTGGGACAACAAAGTGGTTGAGTAGAGCTAAAACACCCCTACAGTAAAGTTTGTTAAAATCTATACCGCTTTTTCATTAGAAAAAAGATTAGATTAATTACTATTTACTCTGTAACAATCAGTTTTTTCTCTGCTTAAAAGACGATGATTTCCAATAAATCCAATCTCAAATACCTATTGTTTAAAGGAGAAATCATTCTTCAATAACACATCAAAAAATATGAAAAGCAGCTAAAAAGCTGTATACATTTTACAGCTCTCAAGGATAATTTTTACTCCATGTCAGATAAATGGAAATTCACAGGTTACACCAATAGAGAGACCATTGATTTTGTAGCTAATCTCAGTTTTTTTCTTTGCAAACTTTTTTAACAAAAAACTGAGTAATAATACTCCGTGCACACAGCAATATTACCGATTATCGTAAAGTTAACACCAATGCAAAAGGTATAATCAACCATCATCTTCCCATTATCCTCTTTACCAGATTACATTCACATCTTCACCAACATTCGAAATAAAATCATTTCCAACGTTGATATTAAAAATTATACAAAAACCACCTCTAAATTATAAAGGTTTAGGTAACAAATTTTTATCAACTCATCTCCATCTTCCAGCACTAACACTTTTAGTGTCATCGAACGCAATCTTACTTGAAAAAATTTATCTTTCTAGAAAAGTAAAAATCTACCCAAGGAACAAGTAAGGATTACAATACCTATTGCTTACAATACAGGAGCTGTTGTAAAAGCGAAAACAAATATTAGAGTTAAACATTTTGTACTCATAAAGTACTTTATAATCCACATTCAAAACACATAACGTTTTATACATGTCTTAATTGAAAAATCTACAATTAACAATTAATTTGATTATTCGTTATTTTTCTCTTTAATCGCCGCAAAAAATAAATTCATTAAGAAGTCTAAGTAAAATTCTTTATAAACCAATATATAAAATAAAAAAACTTAATGGATATTTTCTATTCATCTTTTATGATATTTTTTTATGATATTTTTTTCAATTAAAACAATTATTTTGTCGGGAAGTAAATAATATATATGCCAATGATAATTTCAAAATAGTAATATCACTTATAAATAATATATACCGTAATGGTATTTAAAGGACGACAGTTTTGTTTATCTATCTTCTTAATTCATATAGATGACACCTTCACTTTCATCGTATGATGCATCAGGTGGAGTGTTTGATCAATGGTATAGTCTTTTTGTCTGGTATTGTGTTTACAACTTGCCCAATTTATTTGGATAGGCAAGATTTATTGTCATCAGTTCGAACTTAGCAAGAGAGATCTTAAAACATAATACGCAACGTGAACGCTTGTGTGGGTGTAAACATGGTTAGAAAAAAAACGAAAAAACATACCGAGCTTACAGAAGCAGAAAAAGAAATGCTGCAAGAAACGATCATAACCGACCAAAATGTGAAAATGATGTCTTGTTTTATGAAATGGGGTACATTATTTATCTTTTTGCTTATCCTTGATTTTGCCCGTCTCATGGATGCGATAGACAATATCTTTGCCCATTTAAAACAGTGGTTCTCAAAGAATTAGTTTCTCCATATCTCTCTCAAAATTGCTAAAATGCCCCGAAAAGAAGCCCTGATTCGTAATAACTGGGAGAAATAGTTTTTTCAAATATGCTAGAATAAGAATGAAATAATTATAGGATTTTTTAGATGCTCACACCCTCTGGTAAAACATTATGCAAGCTTCGTATTGATCACTCAGAACGTATTTTAGATATGGCTAAGAATTAGTTAGCTATATCTGTACTATTTTTATCTTCTGTAGAGATTGGCAAAAAGCCTGTTCCAGTTGGCATGGAAGAAAAGATCATAAAAGTCTATGCTTTAGATCAAGAGACTGCAGCTAATTTAAGAAAAGAAGCTGATGCTTCTCGCGAAAATTCTTACAATAAAACCTTCTGATCCATTGAGTTGTGAGATTGTTGGCATGTTTGTCAGAACGTTGAAGTGTTTTTCATACCAAAATTTAGCAGAATTCAAACAATTATTAGAGAAAGTTGGCAAAAAAAGCGCGCTTTGTCGAGGTATATTTAAAAATCTTATTCCCTCACTTTAATTTATGCATCCCTCACCTTAAAAAAGATTAATAAAAACAAAAAATTATGCGCAATGAAAAAGAGAATGGTGCCCAGACGCGGATTCGAACCACGGACACGCGGATTTTCAGTCCGCTGCTCTACCAACTGAGCTATCTGGGCACGTTTCACAAAACATGTGAAACGTGTGCGGTTATAACATTAAAATTTTCTCTGTCCAGTCATCAAAAGAAAAATAATTGATTTTTTATAATTTTATCTCCGTAGTCTAGGCAATTATAATTACTCTTTTCATAAAATAAACTTGATAGCTATACCACGATACGTTACGGTATTTTTATCAAGAAATTGTCTTATCGTGGAGATGATTTGGGTGAAGCCTTTTAAAAGACCAAAATCTAGAATCGTGATTGAGAGGGACTTTTAAAAGGTTGTGCGTATTTTAAGCTATGAAATAAATAGAAAACATTTTTGATTTTGTCTTACAAAGACTATTGGCACAGTCTTTATAAGAATCTGTTTTTCTTTAAAGAAAGGCAAGCCATTTAAAAGGGGAGAAATAATGTTACGAAAACCAAATTATCGTCCAAATAATTCTAATTTTTCTTCGGGTCCTTGTAGCAAAAGACCTGGTTGGACTCCGGAAGTGCTTAAAAATGCATTAGTTGGACGTTCTCATCGGTCTAGAGAAGCAGAATTAAGACTTGCTGAAGTTGTTAATTTAACTCGTGAGATTCTTGAAGTGCCTTCCGATTATCGTATAGGGATTGTGCCTGCTTCAGATACCGGTGCTGTTGAAATGTCTTTATGGTCTTTATTAGGTGAGCGTGGTGTCGATATGGCGGCATGGGAAAGTTTTGGATCGGGGTGGATTGCCGATGTTGTTGAGCAATTAAAACTTTCTGATGTGCGTCGTTTTGAAGCACCTTATGGTGAACTGCCAGATCTAACACAAATTGATTTTGATCGTGATGTTGTTTTTACGTGGAATGGGACAACTTCTGGTGTACGAGTCCCAAATGCAGATTTCATTCCAAAGAGGCGAGCAGGACTGACAATTTGTGATGCAACATCAGCAGCTTTTGCACAAAATCTTGATTTTTCAAAATTAGATGTTGTTACTTTTTCATGGCAAAAAGTTTTAGGAGGTGAGGCAGCCCATGGTATGTTGATTTTAAGTCCTCGTGCTGTTGAGCGGCTTGAAAGTTATGTTCCGGTTTGGCCCATTCCACAAATTTTCTGTATGACACAAAATGGAAAGTTGAATGAACGTATTTTTAAGGGGGTAACAATCAATACACCCTCTCTGCTTTGTGTTGAAGATTTTCTTGATGGCTTAAAGTGGGCAAAGTCGCAGGGTGGTTTGCAGGCATTAATGGCGCGCGTTGAGAAAAACTTTTCTGTACTTGATGCTTTTATTCGTAAAACACCATGGTTAGAATATTTGGCAAAAGATCCTCAGGTGCGTTCTAATACATCTATTTGTTTAAAGATTGTGGATCCAGTTATTACTGCTTTGGATATTGAAAAGCGAACATCTTTTATAAAAGCGGTAGTGAATCGTCTTGATGAGGAAGGTGTCGCTTATGATATTGGTTCGTATCGAGATGCTCCTCCAGGACTTCGGATTTGGACCGGTATAACAATTGAGGCTTCCGACCTTGAAATTTTAACAGAATGGCTTGAATGGGCATTTCAGGTTGAAAAAACTCGGCTTTAAGGTACTATTAACAATTTTTATAACGCAGCTAAGAGAAGTTGAGGGAATGTGAGAGATTATAAGAATTTTCCATATTCTTGTATTAGACAAACGGTCTTCAAATAGCGCATAGATCACAAAAATTACGAAGCTAGTCTAAACAATTTTTCAGATGTTGGTGAAGACAGAAAATAAAAGCGCTAAGTTTTTTTACTTTTTACAGAAAAATGACCGATCGAGAATGAAGATATATTTTATATCCTAATATTGCTTTTATTATCAAGAATATAAAAATTTAATCGCTTGAAGATTGGGAGAAAGCTGAAATGAAGAGTCGCACTTGCTCTAAGGTTTCGTTATAAAGAAGCATTTGTTTTTAAATGCTGGTTTTATTTGACCAAACACGACGGAGAAAGTTATGGCCAATGTAGTAGTTGTTGGTACACAATGGGGCGATGAAGGTAAAGGTAAAATTGTAGATTGGTTGTCTGAGCGGGCAGATATTGTTGTAAGATATCAGGGTGGCCATAATGCCGGTCATACATTGGTTGTTGAGGGAGCCAGTTATAAATTATCACTTTTACCGTCTGGTTTAGTTCGTGGGAAGTTATCAATTATTGGTAATGGTGTTGTCGTTGATCCCCATCATTTTGTAATAGAATTAAAGAAACTGCGTGATCAAGGTGTGAAAATTACACCGAAAATTTTACGTATTGCTGAAAATGCTCCCTTGATTCTTTCTTTGCATCGCGATCTTGATGCAATTCGAGAAAGCAGTTTATCAGGTTTAAAAATTGGGACGACAAAGCGTGGTATTGGTCCGGCTTATGAAGATAAAGTGGGGCGTCGTGCTATCCGTGTGATGGATTTAGCCGAAACTGATACGCTTATGGCTAAGATCGAACGACTTTTAGTACATCATAATGCTTTACGGCGTGGGATGGGTGTTACAGAGATTGATTCTCAAGCGCTTTATGATGAGTTGATGCAAGTGGCGGATGAAATTCTACCCTTTATGGATTGTACGTGGCGTCTTTTAGATGAAAGTTATAGGATGGGAAAGCACATTCTTTTTGAAGGTGCGCAAGGTGCTTTATTAGATAATGATTTTGGGACTTATCCTTATGTTACATCATCAAACACAGTTGCTGGCCAGGCATGTACTGGTTCAGGTATGGGGCCTAGATCAATTCACTATGTTTTGGGCATTGCGAAAGCTTATACAACACGAGTTGGAGAAGGGCCATTCCCAACAGAGCAGATAAATGATATTGGCGAATTTATTGGAATGCGTGGCAAAGAATTTGGGGTTGTGACTGGTCGAAAACGTCGATGTGGTTGGTTTGATGCTGTCTTAGTACGTCAGATGGTAGCCATTTGCGGTGTTCAGGGTATAGCATTGACAAAGCTTGATGTTTTGGATGGTTTGGATGAAATTAAAATTTGTATTGGGTATGAGCTTGATGGGAAAAGAATTGATTATTTACCCTCTTCTATGGGAGCACAAGCCCGTGTGAAACCCATTTATGAGACATTGGAAGGTTGGAATGAAGCTACAGCGCACGCATTGAGCTGGGAAGATTTACCGGTGCAGGCTATCAAATATATAGGCTATATTGAAGAACTGATTGGCACACAGGTGGCTTTATTATCTACTAGCCCTGAGCGTGAAGATACAATTCTTATTACTGATCCTTTTGCAAATTAATTATTATTTTGAAGTTTCCGTATAAGCATTCAGTTCGTCTCTTCGTGTTTTTCTACGAAGAGAGACTTAAAAGCGAGTGAGAGCAAGGTGCACAAAATAACATTGTTTATTTTTCATATTCATTTTAAACTATTACAATAGTTATACCAAGATAAAATGACAATTAATTTAGCAGGCTAAAATAAAGGCATTTTTGGCCTTACGGCTGGGATTTTTCTCAGCTTGAGAAAGATTATAGAGGATATGGTAGATTTCGTTGGAATCTTAAAAAAGGCAATCAATGCGCAGAATAGTACCACATCGCAAATGCGTAAACGGATTTATAGACGAGCTATCGAAACACTAGAACATCAGTTTGTAGTAGCGACAGTATCACAAGCAATGGCAGATGAGCAAAGGAAGGTTTTACAAAATGCTATTGCAACTGTTGAAGAAGAATATTTAGCGATTGAAAAGAAGTTGCTTTCTTCAGTTATTGGGTGGAGCCCTACAGCTATAACTGAAGATGACAGGTCCACACAAAGTTCTATCTCGCAACAAGGTAATATATTTTTAGGACGTGAAATAGAAAAAAAACAGGGTTCTATTACAAGTCCAAAGGACAGCAAGGCGTTTGATGAGTCTTATGTATCAGGGATGCCAGATGCAGAGCTTGTCAATATGGAAGCTTATTTGGCTTCTCAGAATGTTGACGACAGTGTGTTAAAAGTAGCTTCTTTAGAAGCTTCTTCGCAAAGGGATAATCCGCACATTGTTTCGTATATTTTTTCTCAAGCCGCACGTCGTGCTAATCGGTCGTCGATGCAAAGGCGTATTGTGATAGGTTCTGCTGTTGTTGCCAGCTTTGTCATCTTAACTTTTAGTATTTGTTTTGTTGGTGGACGTATATTTGTATCAAATGATCATCAGTTTCCGGGCGAAAGTCTTCAATTGTCTCATACGTTACCAAAGGCACTTTCGATTCACCGAAAGTTAACGAAACGTTTATTAGAGGATGGGAGTGAAATTGATGTCGGTTTAGATCAAATGGTAAATTCTTCAAATGAAGAAGGAACTTCAAAAGCTGTTGTTAGCAATTTGCAGTCAATTGAACAGTCAGGCGAAGCTATATTTTATCAAGCGCGGACAAACTATGATGCAGAAAAAGTGGCTACGGGGAGTGCTCGTTGGACGCTTATAAAGGAATCTCCTGCGAAAGGAGCTCCAGAAGAGTCGGCTATACAAGGTGATATAACAATTCCGGATGAAGGGTTATCATTACGGTTAATTTTACGTCGTAATACCGATCTGTCTTTTTCTGCTGCCTATATTATGGATCTTATTTTTATTCTTTCTGATAAATTTTCAGGGAAAGCTATAAGCAATGTTCAAGCATTAACTTTTAAAGCAAGTGAACACTCCATTGGACAGACTTTAGCAAGAACCGTTGCAGAAAAGATTAACGATGATTTTTTTCTTATTGCATTGAGCGGCAATCCCCAAATTCTTGACCGCAATTTACAATTAATGAGAGAGTTGGATTGGATGCGTTTAGTGTTAACGGATAAAAATGGACGTATAAACGAATTAACTTTTACAAAAGGTCCAACAGGTGAATCTATTTTTAATCAAGTTATTGGGCAATGGCTTGCACCATCAGATAAACTAACAGTTCTTGGTCAGAAAAAATAAAGCATCGAGGCTGATAATATAAAAGATTGTAAAGAGAACTTCAACCGTTAAAAAGTTTTTGTAGATTGATTTAAAAGTATAGAGCCAATACATATTCGCTTTTCTTTACTTTAAAAGTGCGCATGCAATTGGCTTTACACTTAAGTTTTTCAAGCACTATACTTTAATTTGGGATAGAGCAGACGCTTTGATAGAATTTTGTACTTTTTCAAAAGCACGCATTTCAATTTGCCTTACACGCTCCCGACTGATATTAAATTCGCTTGAAAGCTCCTCTAGCGTCAGTGGGTTATCACTTAAACGACGTGCTTTGAATATACGCTTTTCACGCTCATTCAGATTATCCATGGCGTTTATAAGCATAGAACGGCGGTTTTCCAATTCACTTTGCTCGATCAAAGTTTGTTCCTGATTGTCCGATTCATCTACCAACCAATCTTGCCATTCACTACTTTCACCTGTTTTTGTGCGAAGAGACGCATTGAGTGAGGTATCACCCCCAAGTCGTCGGTTCATTGAGACGACTTCATCTTCTGTGACATTCAAACTTGTAGCAATTTCTTTTACTTGTTCTACATTAAGATCACCATTATCAAGTGCTTGAAGTCTATTTTTTACCTTACGGAGATTGAAAAATAGGCGCTTTTGATTGGCTGTTGTTCCTATTTTCACTAAACTCCAAGACCGCAATACATATTCTTGAATTGATGCTTTAATCCACCATATGGCGTAGGTTGCAAGACGAAAACCACGTTCTGGCTCGAAACGCTTGACAGCCTGCATAAGCCCTACATTGCCTTCTGAAATGACTTCCCCAATGGGTAGTCCGTAGCCCCGATATCCCATTGCGATTTTAGCTACGAGGCGCAAGTGACTGGTTACCAATTTATGCGCAGCTTTTAGATCATTATGTTTACGATAACGTTGAGCCAGCATATATTCTTCCTTTGGCTCAAGCATTGGAAAACGACGAATTTCTTCTAGGTAACGATTCAATCCCCCGTCACCTGTAATCACTGATAGCATATTCATATGGGCCATATAGCACCCTCCTTTTGCATGAATTCCCTGATAAGGCGAATTCCATTTCTAGATAATATAAACATCTCTCTAATTTTATCCTAGCATAATTTTTAATTTTTTTCAAAAAGAGATATTTTATTGTGAAATCTTGAAAAGGCTAAAAGTTTCAATTTATTTTTTTTAAATGTTTGATGAGTTCAGCCATGTCTTGAGGAAGTGGTGAGGAAAAAGACATAACTTTATCTGTGGCAGGGTGTTCAAAAGTCAGACTTATTGCATGGAGTGCATGTCGGTTGAATTGGTCGATTCCATTTTTAATAATAGGATTAAGCGTGTTTGATTTTGTTTTAAAGGCATTGCCATAAACAGTATCACCTATGAGCGGATGGCCTATATGTGCCATATGAACACGGATTTGGTGCGTACGTCCAGTTTCCAAACGACATTCCAGAAGGCTAGCAACAGGTGTGGGATTTGCATGAAGTCTGTATTTTTCTAGGAGAGAAAAATGTGTAACAGCATGGCGAGCATGAGGATGGCTGTTCTGGACAACAGCTTGTTTTGTTCGGTTATTGGGAGAACGGCTAAGGGATGCATCAATTGTCCAAACATTACGGCTAGGAGCTCCCCAAATTAAGGCGTGATAACGTCGATCTAATGCACGGGTACGTCCATGGTCAGAAAATTGGGCACTGAGGCTTTGATGAGCAAGGTCATTTTTAGCGACTACCATGACTCCACTTGTATTTTTATCGAGACGATGGACAATGCCTGGACGTTTAACACCGCCAATACCAGATAAACTATTACCGCAATGATGGATAAGGGCGTTCACTAATGTTCCTGTCCAATTGCCATTGCCGGGGTGAACAACAAGACCAGCTGGTTTATTGATAACAATAACATAATCATCTTCAAAGAGAATATCCAATGCAATGTCTTCACCGCTAGGCTCTGCATCACGAAGGACAGGCATTGTTAATTCGATGATTTGGTTGGGTTTTAATTTCGTTTTTGGCTCTCTTATGGGATGACCATCAACTTTAAGATGGCCTTCACGAATGAGTGCTTGCAGACGTGAACGTGACAGTGCATTGCGGTATTGTTGAGCAAGCCACTGATCAAGTCTTTGTCCAAGAGCACTTTCATCCGTTATTTGCTGTGTTACCATAAGATTCCTATTAAACTTTTATAAGGCCCTTTTACCAGTATGAAATTGCTTTGGTATCAAGAAATTCTTTAATTCCCCAGTGACCGCCTTCACGGGCTCGTCCAGAAAGTTTGACACCTCCAAAATAACTTCCACCGGGTAATCCATGTCCATTAACTTCTACCATACCAGACCGCACTTGCGCAGCGATACGACGACATTTATTACGATCTTGTGATTGTATATAGTTTGTAAGACCATATTCGGTGTCATTGGCTAAGGTTACGGCTTCATCTTCTGTTGTAAAGGGAAGAATCGAGAGGACTGGACCAAAGATTTCTTCTCGAAAAATACGCATACTTGGTTTTACATTGGCAAAGACTGTTGGGCGTACATAGTAACCGCGCTCCATTCCCATTGGTAAACCAGTTCCACCCGTGACAAGAGTTGCACCTTCATCAATTCCGGATTGGATAAGATCTTGAATTTTGTCGTATTGTTGTTTTGAAACTACTGGGCCAATATGATTTCCTGGTTGGTAGTTTGGGCCTACTTTTGTTTTTTCGGCAATATCTTTAGCTATTTTGATAGCTTCGTTATAGATGGTTTTTTCCACAAGCATACGTGTTGGTGCATTACAGCTTTGTCCACTATTATAAAAGCAGTGTCGTACACCACGTTGAACAGCGTCTGTATCGGCATCAGCAAAAATGATGTTCGCTCCTTTGCCCCCAAGTTCCAAACAGATCCGCTTTAAAGTGTCGCTGGCATTTTTAGAAATGTCTTTTCCTGCTCTGGTTGATCCGGTGAAGCTAATCATGTCGAGATCTGGATGAGCAGAGAGGTAAGAACCAACATTAGCACCATCTCCGTTGATTAAATTAAAAACGCCAGCTGGGAGGGCGGCTTCATCTAAAATTTCAGCAAAGAGCATGGCAGAAAGAGGCGCAATTTCAGAGGGTTTTAGCACCATAGTGCAGCCAGCCAAGAGAGCAGGAATAACTTTAAGCGTTACTTGGTTCATGGGCCAATTCCATGGAGTAATCAATCCTACGACACCGATAGGGTCATAATGAAGAATCGCTTGTTCATTTCCTTCTATTAAAACCTTTTGAAAGGAAAACTCTTTGTAAGCTTTAATAAAGTTGCGAATATGAGAACTGCCGGTTGCAGTTTGTGCATTGAGTGCCATATCAATAGGTGCTCCCATTTCCATTGAAATGGTTTTTGCCATATCACTTGAGCGTTTTTCATAGATTTCTGAAATTTTTTCAACGAAGCCAAGACGTTCACTAGGCGTGGTTGTTTTCCAGGTTTGAAAAGCTGTTTTGGCAGCGTTAATTGCTTTATCTGCGTCTTTTGTGTTGCCAAGGCTAATAACAGCACAAGCCTCTTCTGTTGATGGATCGATGACGTGTAGATCATAAGGAGTGCTTGGGTCGTCCCATATACCATTGATATAAAATTTCCGCTTATTAAACATGATTTGCTTCCTATTTTTTAAATTTTTGTATGATTAAATTTCATCCTATTAGATCCTTTTTACAAAACAATAACAAGGGTAAGCTTAATAAAAGAAAGAGAAACGAGCTTATTTTATAACAATTAGGCTGGAGAGTTAAAAGAGCACTTCTTATACTAATTGCTTGTATTATTTATACTAATAATTTTTATGAAATGCGAAAGACAGAGAATAATCGGCAGTTTTTCTGTAATTTTTTATCATAGAGTTCTTTGTCATAAAAAATTGAGGACAACTGTATGAAACTATGAATTTTACAGTTTATTCAATATTTTTGGAGAAAATTTCATTGAGAAGAATTACAGCATTATTTTTTTGTTAAAAAATGACAATCAGCAAAAGGTTATTAACCTTCATACTATAGCCTTTATGCATTCTTTTTGAAAAAGTAATTGTTCTCGTTGCCATAAATAAGTTGTTGGATATCATGCATAATTCGAAAACAAAATCTATTTCTTCCTCTTCTTTTTCTGATAAAAGTACACAAAGTGCATCAGAAGGAAATTCGTCTGCCAAAATTGCTGAGATATTTCCTTATCCGGAAGTGTGGAAAAAGGCATTCACCCTTGGACAAAACGTACGTTTTACGCGAACACCAGAAGTTGAAATTTTGCGTCGTCGTATAGAAACAGACCCAGTTTTTGCGAAACAGTTTAAATTCTTTAAAGAGAAAGAGCGTGAAAATCTTATACATCTTGTAAACTGTAATAAAAACACAAAAAATTCCTCCTTACCAACAAAAAGGGTCATTAATTCTCAATCGATAGAAAATAAAACGTCAGTCTGTCATACAACAGTCTTGAAGGAATTGCCACGGCAAACTGGTTGTCAGCCGCTTGAGGATGATCCAGGAGAGCATAAATTACAGCTAGAAAATGTGGCGCAAAAAACAAGGCCTATTTTGCATCTTTCTGATGATATATTTTTTGAGTGTGGGTCCTTTATATTAGAACAGGTTAATACTAAAATTTCAAGAGAGGATAGAACATCAATTGATTGCAGGTGTAATAAAATTATACCGAGTACAGCTTCTACCTTTGATGAGTCCATTACTACTCTTTACCGTGTTCTTGAGTATCGCTTTCCACAATTTTACGATTCCATTACATCAGAATCGTCAACAGAGAAGGTTCCAGATGTTGAGAAAACGTCTAATTTAATGCATGCAAAGAATGATACTATTAAAGAAGCTCAAAAATGTCATTCTAAGCCCGTTGTAGAAGATTCTACTGATACGTTGTTACGCGATAGAGGAGCTACAGGGGTAGGAGTTGCTGTAGAAACCAAGAATACCAACAATATTGCCGGTTGTGTAACAGAAGAAATCAAAAAACATTCAAAGGGTTTCTCTGTAATGGAACCGAAAGGCAAAACATTGCGATCTGCTAGCATGTCGTTAGGTAGTGATAATTCTGCTTTTACGTCAAATGTTCAATCTCTTGATTATGAGAACTATGAATTTCCTCCGATCAGTTTATTGCAAGAACCTGTTTTTCATGAAGGCACGATGATTCCACAAGAAACATTAGAGCGTGGTGCTGGACTTTTGGAAAATGTTTTGGAAGATTTTGGCATTAAGGGTGAAATTATCCATGTTCATCCAGGTCCAGTGGTAACAATGTACGAATTTGAGCCTGCAGCAGGAGTAAAATCATCGCGGGTCATCAATCTTTCCGATGATATTGCTCGTTCTATGTCTGCTATTTCTACACGCGTTGCTGTAATTCCTGGACGCAATGTTATTGGGATTGAGCTGCCAAATGCGGTTCGTGAAACCGTTTATTTGAGGGAATTAGTTCAAACAAGTTCTTTTCGTGAAAGCCAATTTAAACTAGCTCTTGCTTTGGGGAAGGGGATTAATGGTAAACCTGTCATTGCAGAATTAGCAAAAATGCCTCATTTATTGGTTGCGGGGACAACAGGGTCGGGTAAATCGGTTGCGATTAATACCATGATTTTATCGATTCTTTATCGAATGACACCACAGCAGTGTCGTTTGATCATGGTTGACCCTAAAATGTTAGAACTCTCTGTTTATGATGGTATTCCACACCTTTTAACGCCGGTAGTGACGGATCCTAAAAAAGCGGTAACAGCTTTAAAGTGGGCGGTTCGTGAAATGGAAGAGCGTTACCGCAAAATGGCTAAGTTAGGCGTACGTAATATTGATGGTTTTAATGCACGCGTTGCACTTGCAGCACAAAAAGGTGAAACAATCATGTGTACTGTACAGTCGGGTTTTGATAAGGAAAGTGGAGAAATGCTTTATCATGAAGAAGCAATGGATCTAACGCAGCTTCCTTATATTGTTGTGATTGTTGATGAGATGGCTGATCTCATGATGGTGGCAGGTAAAGAAATTGAAAATGCTATTCAGCGTTTAGCACAAATGGCACGTGCAGCAGGTATCCATCTTATTATGGCTACACAGCGTCCTTCTGTTGATGTCATCACTGGTACGATTAAAGCAAATTTTCCTACCCGTATTTCTTTTCAGGTAACATCGAAAATAGACAGTCGTACAATTTTGGGAGAACAAGGTGCTGAAACACTTTTGGGCCAGGGAGATATGCTTCATATGATGGGTGGTGGGCGCATCGTACGTGTTCATGGGCCTTTTGTTTCTGACGAAGAAGTTGAAGCCATTGTTGCACATCTTAAAATGCAGGGAAAACCTGATTATTTAGCAACGATAACGGCTAGTGAAGGCGATAACAAAGGGGATGAATCTGCTGATTCAGTTTCTGGAGTTTCTACGGAAGAAAATCTTGGTGAGGATGGTGAGGAACTTTATCTGCAGGCTGTAAAAATTGTTATGCGTGATAAAAAATGTTCAACATCTTATATTCAGCGTCGGCTTGCAATCGGTTATAATAAAGCAGCTTCTCTTGTTGAGCGCATGGAAGAAAAAGGCGTTGTTGGGGCCGCTAATCACGTTGGAAAACGTGAAATTTTAATAAGTGAGTCCAATCATAAATAAAATAATTTTAAAAATGCATAACAATCATTATTAGTGCTTATTTTATTATAAGGACTGTTGTTATATCGTGCTTATTTTTTACTTTAAAATATTAAATGGGGAATGATAAAACAGAAGTGATATTTTTTATTAAGGCTGCTGATATGTAGTGTAGAGTGATACAAAGAAGGGTTGCAGATGTCTTTGACATTTTTAGATTATCTGGAATGTAAAGAAATTAAACAAACCTTTATGCAAGGAAAAATAGCTTTTGTTCTTTCCTCTGATTGTAGAAATGTTCTTTGGTCAAATGGTGCCGCTGCGTATTTTTTTGGTTTTTCTTCTGTCAAGGCTATGATGGAAGAAAGATCTTTTTGTGACCAAGTGGAGCATTACAAGATATTGACGGATGTGCGATCTGCAAGTGCTGTCGCATTGAATGGTTTAAAGCGTAGCGCTGAATTTTCTATAGTTTCTGTTGATATTATGAGGTTTGGTAAAGCGTTTTTGTTAGAATCTTTTTTGGAAGAAGAGATTTCTCTTATAGCTGGTTTGGATGACACAACAATTTCTTCTGCAGTAATCGATGAACATGGGACAGTGTTAGAGGCTTCCTCTCATTTTTCTTTTGTTGATGAAACGGTTAAAATTTTACTACAGACGATTGATAGTGAGACGCCAGTCAAAACTATTTTACCCATAGCAGGTGTTTGTACACAAGTTGGTATTATTCGCTTGAAGGTAAAGCCGGCAAGTTTTTTGGTTTTATATGTGTCATTAAAATCGGAGGAGTTACAGAGTGAACAACAACCTTTTCGTTTTATGCCAGAACTTTTACCACGACGTTTTACTTGGAAAATGGATAAAAATGGTCGATTTTGTGATGTTTCAAAAGAGTTATCTGAAACTGTCGGTCCCCTATCTTCTTCTATTTTAGGATCTGATTTTTGTGAAATTGCCAATCAATTTAATGATGAGCGATATCAAGTACTTAGCAGTTTTATTGCAAAGGCTAGATCTTGGAGCAAACAGACTGTTCAATGGCCTGTTGATGATTGTTTAAAGTGGCTTGATGTTGAATTATCTGCTGTGCCAATTTTTGATTCCAAACAGCGGCTTAAGGGATTTCGAGGCTTTGGTATTTTGAAGATACAGGAAAAAGGACGAGAGGAAAAAGATGAAAGTCTGTATACAAAAACATCAAGTCTTTCAGAGAGTGAACGTTCAGCTTTTCGTGAGATCGCAGAACGATTGCGTAGAGGGTTGGATTCATCTGTAGGATGTGAGCATTTGATTAAAGAAACTGCAGTTCTTTTGCCGAGTGCACAGATATTGCCGACAAATGCTATAGAACAAACTCCCATAAAAGAACCAGCAGTTGTTCTATCATTGTTGGATACAGTGCCTGATGGTGTTTTTTGGTTGGATGAACAGGGGTTAATTCAATCGGTTAGCAGTGCTGCTCTAGCGTTAACGGGTTATGAAATAAATGAATTATTGGCACGACCATTATCGTCATTATTTACTTTACAGAGTCAATTTTTGGTTGAAAAATATTTTAAGTCGATCCGTATGAAAGAAAAAAATCAGGTTTTTAATCATGGTGAGACAGCTGAGTTAGTGACGAAAAGTCGTAAAAATATAATAGTCTCTATGACGATTGTATCTTTAGCACGGCAAGACGATTATACTGTTATTGTTATATTGCATGCCATGACAGGAACAGTTTTACCAGCAGATAAAAAAGCAGAAGAGAACAAAACAATTGGAGTTGTTCATGAAATGCGGACACCTTTGAATACTCTCATTGGTTTTGCAGAAATTATGAGAGATGGCCGTTTTGGTCCGATAGACAATGAACGTTATCGTGGGTATTTATGCGATATTATCTCATCTGGAAAACATATATTATCACTGGTTAATCAATTACTAGAATGCTCGAAAGCAAATTATTTGAGCTCAAATAATCAGATCACCCCTCCTCTTATAGCTGAAGCATTTGATGTGATCGCTTGTTTGCGTGCGAGTATGGCTTTTCTTGAAACACAGGCTAATCATAATGGTATTACCATGCGCGTTGTTGCTCCGGCTCATGTGCCATTTATTGGTGTGTCACAACAGATTTTTCGGCAAATTATATGGAATCTTCTTTCCAATGCTATTCGTTTTACGCCATCAGGCGGGCAAATTATTGTTCATGTTGCTTATGGAAAAAAAGAGCGCGTAAAGATTTCAGTAAGTGATAACGGTATAGGGATGAGCGATGAAGAAATCGTACAAGCACTCCAACCTTATGGTCAAGTAAAGCGCAAAGATGGACGATCTGGTGATAGCGCGTTTGTTGGAACTGGTTTAGGACTCCCAATGTGCAAGGCAATGGTAGAAGAAGGAGGGGGCCAGTTTTTATTATTTTCAAAACCCAATCATGGAACAACTGTGGACATGTTTTTTCCTGTGTTCCATGAGGCAAACCACACATAAATTCATTTCTTAGCCAAAAGATCTCTGATTTCTGACAAAAGTTGTTCTTCTAGAGACATCTTTGTGGTGCTTTTCTCTTCTTCTTGTTTGCGGCGCACTTTATTCATAGCTTTAACAAAGAGAAAAAGAACCCAAGCAATAATGAGAAAATTGATAAGTAAAGTGATAAAGTTACCATAGCTAATGGTTGCTCCAGCTGCTTTAGCAGCACTCAATGTAGCTTGTTTTTCACCTGCAAGCTGAATAAACATGTTAGAAAAGTCGATCCCACCTGTGATAAGTCCAATGATTGGCATAAAAATATCATTGACAATTGAATTGACCAATCCACCAAAAGCTCCGCCTATAATCACACCGATAGCGAGGTCAATCATATTCCCTTTTAGGGCAAATTCTTTGAATTCTTTAAGCATTGCATTTTCCCCTTTCATATAGGCAATATCCTGTAATTTTAATTACCGCTTTTAATAAAAAAGGAAAGGGCGATTTTTATTTTCTTGGTAGGTGTTATATTACAAAGCCTAGAATTCTTTTCCAAGAGTGTTAAGGCATATTAAAAAGTCTAACGAAGGGCTCTCTTTGATTTAAGACAGGAGTATCTCATAGAATTCAGAATGATAGAAAGCTTTTTGAGAAAAATAGGAAACCATGCTTAATTTATAAAATTTTTATGACAACATATTGAAAAAAAATTATTTTACCAAACATTTGTTGCTCTTGTTTGCAAATGATTGCAATTTTTACTGTTTGAACAATTGCGAAAAGGTAGAGAATTTTTTTCAAGAACGAAAGTTTTTTTCTGTACAGTCGTGTGTAAACATAAACGTGAATGGCGATCATTTTATGAACTTTCTTGTAGTTCTATTATGAGCTTTCTTGTAGTAGGTAGGGGGGCGTTCTTATTTGGATGATGAGTTATCTTTATTGGCAGTCTTTTATGTTAAAAGATTTACTTGAAATGTAGGGGATTCATTTTATGTGTTTGGAGAAGGATTGATGAGTTTCTTTCGTTGTATCGGCCGTTCTGCTTTCTTTATGTTAGACCCAGAACATGCGCACCGTTTAGCGATTATAGGGCTGAAAAGTGGATTGAATAGTTGTCAAAAGATTGTTGATAAACGTTTGTGTGTGACTGTTGCAGGCCTTGAGTTTGAAAATTTTGTTGGTCTTGCTGCCGGTTTTGATAAAAATGCAGAGGTTGTCGATGCTGTTTTTCGTTTAGGTTTTGGTTTTACTGAAATTGGTACAGTAACACCAAAACCTCAGGCTGGAAACCCTAAACCACGACTTTTTCGCTTACAAAAAGATGAAGCGATTATTAATAGAATGGGTTTTAATAATGATGGACATAAAATTGTTTATAACAGAATTCGTGCATGTAAACGGTCTGGTATTCTAGGAATTAATCTTGGTGCCAATAAGGATACAGTCAATAAAATTGACGATTATACTGCTGGTATTGCTTATTTTTATGATATTGCTCATTATTTTACAGTTAATATTTCTTCCCCTAATACGCCAGGTTTGCGTAATTTACAGGCACGTGACAGTTTACATCTTTTGATGAATGAGATTTCGCGAGTACGAAGTGAGCAAAAGAAAAAGCATGGATTCTCTGTTCCTATTTTTTTAAAAATTGCTCCGGATTTATCGGAAAAGGAACTGGATGATATTGCTGAGGAAATGAAGTTTTCCAATTTTGATGGTCTCATTGTTTCTAATACCACTCTTTCACGTCGAGATCTTACGGATAATTTGCTGAGCAGTGAGGAAGGGGGGCTTTCTGGACGCCCACTCTTTGAGCGTTCAACGATTGTGCTTGCAAAGATGCGTCAAAAATTGGGTAAGGAGATTGCAATTATCGGTGTTGGTGGCGTGCGGGATGCACAAACAGCTTTGGAAAAAGTGAAAGCTGGTGCAGATTTAATCCAACTTTATAGTGGGATGGTTTATGAGGGCCCCGATCTTGCTACAGTCATTCTGAAAGAGATTTTGCAGTTTATGCAGCAAGATGGTATTGATACCATCAAGGCTTATCGTGACCATCGTGTTGACTATTGGGCAAAACGTGCGTTTCCTTTGTGATAAAATGATTTTTTCTTGATAAAAATTGCGGGATTTTTTTAAGGGGGCTTGCAAATTCTTCTGATCTTCCTTATGTCACACAAACAGAAAATAAGTGTTTACAAAAGAGTAGACAGTTATGATATATTGACTTTATGCGGTTGTAGCTCAGTTGGTTAGAGCGCTGGTTTGTGGCACCAGAGGTCGTAGGTTCAAATCCCACCAACCGTACCAGTTTTCTCACTCTAATTTGATATGATAAGCAGTTTGTGGTAATTGTAAGGTCTCTTTTACCTTGATGGAAGTTGTAACATTTTTTTAAAAAATCAGTTGATAAAGTTTTTCGTGACGTTCATGTATGGGATGATATCCTAACCAGCGGGACTTGATTGTTTTTTTAAGTTGGTATGTTATGGTTGTAAAAAAATGGTAAACAAATGAAAAACAAAAGTTCTAGGCCTGTTTCTGGTTTTCTCAAAAATTTACGTGGCGTAAACAATTGGGAGCAAGTTTCGCAGTGGCTTGCTTTCCGTAATGTAGAAGATATTGAATGTATTACGCCTGATCAAGCGGGGGTTCCGCGTGGCAAGATGATGCTTTCTAAAAAATTTACTTCCGAAGCATCGTTAGCATTACCTTCAGCTGTTTTTGTGGCAACAATTTCAGGAGATTATCCTGAAGATGGTCATGGTTTTGAATATCCAAAAACAGATGGAGATCTACGGCTTGAGCCTGATCTTTCTACGTTAAGTATTGTGCCATGGGAAGATGCTCCTACTGCACAAGTGATTTGCGATCTTGTCTATCAAAATGGGCAAGTTGTAGATTATACACCACGGAATGTTCTGCGAACAGTGATTGATTTTTATACGCAAATGAATCTAAAGCCAGTTGTTTCACCAGAAATTGAGTTTTATTTGGTACAAAAAAATCCTGATCCTGATTATCCTTTAGTTCCTCCAGTTGGTCGTTCTGGACGTTCAATTGGTGGAGGACAGGGCTATTCAATTGCCGGTGTGAATGAATTTGATGAGTTCATTGATGATATTTATCATTTTTCGGAAGCACAAGGGTTGGAGATTGATACGCTCATTCATGAGGAAGGGGCTGGCCAGTTTGAAATTAATTTGCGTCATGGTGATCCGATAGAATTAGCTGATCAAGTTTTTATGTTTAAACGAACAATTCGTGAAGCGGCACTTAAACATAATATGTATGCAACTTTTATGGCTAAGCCTATTCAAGGGCAGCCGGGTTCTGCTATGCATATTCACCAATCGATTGTTGATAAGAAAACGGGTTCTAATATTTTTACAGAAAAGGATGGCAGAGAAAGTGCTTGTTTTCGCCACTTTATAGGGGGATTACAAAGACATATGCCTGGAGTTCTTGTGATGCTTGCCCCTTATGTGAATTCTTATAGGCGCCTTATGCCAGATCTTTCAGCACCTGTTAATTTGCGATGGGGGTATGATAATCGTACCACAGCGTTTCGTGTGCCCCGTTCTGCTCCGCAGGGACGGCGCGTTGAGAATAGGCTTCCTTCGTCAGATGCGAACCCTTATTTAGCACTTGCTGCTTCTTTGGCTTGTGGCCTTATCGGTCTACAGCAAAAGCTTGAACCGGATGAGCCGGCAACAAAAACTGTCAATGCTGACAATATTGAATTACCTCGTGGATTGATTGAGGCGGTTAATTTGTTTGAGCAAGATACAGAGATACGTGCTATTCTAGGAGATGTGTTTGTAAGTACTTATGCTGCTATCAAACGACAAGAGTTTGAGACTTTTATGGAAGTGATTAGTCCATGGGAGCGTGAATATCTTCTGCTTAATGTTTAAGTTTTATCGCGATGATTGATTATAATCGAATTTCTCCAGGAATTTCATGGTATGAAGATACTTTAAAAGAGCGCCCCTCTTATCCATTTTTAGACGAACAAATACAGTGCGATGTGGTTATTATTGGAGGCGGATTTACCGGGCTTTCAGCTGCTTATCATTTAGCTAAGGCTGGAGTGAGTGTTGTTTTGTTTGACGCTTCACGTTTTGGCGATGGTGCTTCGGGGCGCAATGGTGGCCAGTTAGGAACAGGTCATCGACAATGGGTAGAAACTTTAGAGAAACAGTATGGTTTTGAGCGAAGTAAAGCGCTGTTTGATTTAGCAGAGGAAGCTAAAAGGGATGTTTTGTCTTGGTGTGCTATGCCTGATTGTCAGTGCGACTTTATGGCAGGGCAACTTTCTGTGATTCATAAAAAACGTAGGCTTGTAGCTTATCAACAACATGTTGAAACGATGCAGCGTTATGGTTATCATGGTCTTACTTTTATGGACAAGGATGAAACAGCTAACCGGCTTGGATCATCTTTTTATTATGGTGGTATCCATGATGCCGACACGGGTCATATAAATCCCTTGAAGCTAATTGTTTGGTTGGCAAAAAAAGCAAAAAATGTTGGTGCTCAGCTTTATGAAAAAACACAAGTCACTGCTGTAGAGCGCGGTGGTCGCTATTGGAGAGTGATAACAGAACAAGGAAATATAAAGACTGAGCATGTTTTATTGGCAACCAATGCCTATAAACTTGGGCTTCAGCGTTTTGTTGAAAAAAATATTTTTTCTATCCGCTCTTATATTGGAGCAACGGAGCCGTTACCAAAGCATACTCCCATCCTTATGGGAAATGAAGCGGTGGATGATTCTCGTTTTATGGTTCGCTATTTTCGTAAAAGCATTGATAATCGTTTATTATTTGGTGGAGTAGAAAGTTACGATAATCAGTATCCTATAAATTTAGACGAACGTATACGACGGCAGATGACGGAGATTTATCCTCATCTACAATCTATAAATCTCACTCATTATTGGGGGGCAACGGTCGCTATCACTGTTGAACGCATGCCTTATGTTCGTCAACTTCTACCAGGTATAACTTATTGTGGTGGTTATTCAGGGCATGGAGTGATGCTTGCACCTTTTATGGGAAAATTATACGCTGAATGGCTGATGGGGAAGCGTGAGCGCTTTGCGTATTTTCAGGATTTAAAGATTTCATCCTTTCCGGGTGGAAGAGTTTTACGTTCCTCACTTGTATTTTTAGCAATGCATTGGTTTTCTTTTATGGATCGTTTTTAATGGAACATTGTTTGAAATGAAGAAAATTAATGGCTTATTTAGTATCTATCTGGCTTTAATGATTGGGAGTTCTATAAATTAATTTTAGCTTTCATAATCGAATGGGAAAATAAACAGGTTCATGGTGCATAAAATTATTCCAGTCTCTCCCTTTGATTGTATTGTTTTTGGTGGTAATGGTGATTTGGCATCACGCAAACTTTTCCCTGCTCTGTATCATTGTCAGTGTGTTGGGCAATTTAGTGAGCCAACGCGTATCATTGGGGTCTCACGTTCTTTCTGGAGTCATGAAGAGTATCAAAATTTTGTCCGCACTTTTTTAGAGAAATATGTTCATCCAAAAGACCTCAACCAAATTGAACTCAATCGTTTTCTTGCACGCTTAACTTGTGTTTCTGTTGATGTTACCTCAAACCGAGGGTGGCAAGATCTTGCTTTCCTACTGTCAAAAGATCCAGCCGATATTCGGGCTTTTTATTTAGCGGTTGGTTCACCACTTTTTGGTGATGTCGTGAGGAGATTAAAGCAAAATGATTTGGTGACGCGACAAACACGGATTATCATTGAAAAACCTATTGGCCGTGATGTAAAAACAGCAGTTGAACTCAATGATATATTTGCAGCAGAATTTCATGAAGATCAAATTTTTCGCATTGATCATTATCTTGGCAAGGAAACTGTTCAGAATTTGATGGCATTGCGGTTTGTTAATACGCTTTATGAGCCATTATGGAATTCCAACTATATTGATCATGTTCAGATAACGATTGCTGAATCACTTGGATTGGAAGGGCGTGCAGAATATTATGAGAGTACAGGTGCGTTGCGTGATATGGTACAAAACCATATGCTGCAATTGCTCTGTTTGGTTGCTATGGAAATACCATTTACTAATAAAGCAAATGCTGTGCGCGATGAAAAACTGAAAGTTTTACATTCTTTAATGCCTCTTGATATTCATAATATCAAGCAACATACTGTGCGTGGGCAGTATCTTTCTGGTCTATTGAATGGTGTTTCTGTAGGATCTTATCTTGATGATCTGGGTAAAAAGGTCAGTAAGAGTGAAACATTTGTGGCGTTGAAAGTTAAGATTGATAATTGGCGTTGGGCGGATACCCCTTTTTATTTACGAACCGGTAAACGGATGTCTATGCGGATGTCTGAAATAGTTGTCGTTTTTAAACCCATTCCCCATAATATTTTTGATACCGAGTCAGATGAAATTTTTTCTAATCGGCTTATTATTCGTCTCCAACCTGATGAGGGTGTAAAACAATGGTTGATGATTAAGGATCCAGGTCCTGGTGATATGCGATTTCGTCATATTCCATTGGATATGAGTTTTGCGTCTGCGTTTTCTGGGCGTAATCCTGATGCTTATGAACGCTTGCTGATGGACGTTATTCGTGGAAATCAAACACTATTTATGCGTCGTGATGAAGTTGAGGCTGCTTGGCGTTGGATTGATCCGATTCTTGAGGGGTGGAAAACAATAAAGCAGCCTGTTCATGGCTATAGTGCTGGTTCATGGGGCCCATCTGCTTCGACACTTTTGATGGAACGTGATGGGCGTATATGGAACAACTTAATTTAGAGCAATAAATATGCATGGAATGAATATTGATCGTTTAAATTTTGAAACACCTGCAATCTTAGCTTTAGCATTAGCTGATCGCGTTGCAGCGGAACTTAGTGTGTCTGTTCTTGAACGTAAAAGAGCAACTTTAGCAGTTTCTGGTGGGAAAACACCAGAACTGTTTTTTCATTATTTATCAAAAGCTGATATTGATTGGCAAAATATTATTATTACTTTGGTTGATGAACGTTTTGTACCCACTCATCATGAGCGTTCAAATGAATATATGGTACGGTGTCATTTATTACAAAACTTTGCTGCTAAAGCGCGTTTTGTAGGACTTTATCATAAAGCAGTTACTGCTGAGCTTGCTGCTTTTTCAGCAGCTAGTCGTATCAATACTTTGCCTAAACCTTTTGATGTTACTGTTTTAGGAATGGGGACTGATGGACATACAGCCTCCTTTTTTCCTGATGCTGATCGTTTGAAGCAAGCGCTTGATCTTCAAACGCAAGCCCTTGTTTTACCACTTCATGCAAAAAGTGCTTTGGAGCCAAGACTCTCGCTGACTTTGCCAGTCATAATACAATCTCGTTGCATTGTTCTCCATTTTGAAGGTACTCAGAAACGTGATTGTTTTGAAACAGCTTGTCAAGATGGGTCTGAAATAGAAATGCCTATTAGAGCAGTTTTGCGTCATGTTCATCATCTTGTTCAGGTTTATTGGTCACCGGATGAAAATGAAATAAGCAAAGTGGAAATATAATACCGATGTAAATGATACAAAATCTCTTTAACGAATGATGAGATACGTAAATGCAAGGGGGAATATATGGCACTTTTTAAAATAATTGCTAAGGTTACACGAAGGATTTATGAACGTTCTCTCCCGACGCGAGAAATTTATTTAGATCGGATTGCTAAGGCACAGGTAAATCGTCCCAAGCGAAGTTTTTTAGGATGTGCCAATCAGGCTCATGGGTTTGCGGCTTGTAGCCCAATAAACAAAGAGCGTTTAAAGCATAATATCGTTGGGAATATTGGTATTATTACTGCGTATAATGATATACTTTCAGCACATCACCCTTTTGAATCTTTTCCTCACTTAATTAAAGAGGCTGCTCGTGTGGCGGGTGGTGTTGCACAAGTGACCAGTGGTGTACCTGCAATGTGTTATGGTGCAACACAAGGGTATGCTGGGATGAAGCTTTCTCTTTTTTCACGTGATGTGATTGCAATGGCGACGGTTATAGGCTTATCACATGATATATTTGATTGCTGCACTGTCTCTTGGGGTTTGTGATAAAATCGTACCTGGTTTAGTGATTGGGGCCCTAATATTTGGTCACTTACCAGGTATTTTTGTTCCTGCGGGTCCCATGACAAGTGGTCAAGATAATGATGAAAAAATGAAGATACGCCAGCTGTACGCTGAAAATAAGATAGATCGCCAAACATTGCTAGAATCAGAAGTACGTTCTTATCATGGGCCAGGAACCTGTACATTTTATGGAACTACTAACTCAAATCAGATGATATTGGAGATGATGAGGCTACATATGCCTGGAGCCTCTTTCATGAATGCGAGTATGCCATTACGAACAAAGGAAGCCACTCAGCGTGTACTTGAAATGACAGCTCTTAGTGATGATTATAGACCACTTGGTATGATCATTGATGAGCACTCTTTCGTGAATGCTATTGTAGGATTAGATGCAACAGGAGGATATACTAATCATGCGATTCATTTGATTGCTATGGCTGCTGTTTGTGGTATTCGGTTGACATGGCATGATATTGCAGAAATTTCACCAGTTGTACCTCTTTTAGTACGGATTTATCCTAACGGTTTGGCTGCTATGAATCATCTTCATGCAGCTGGTGGTATGGGCTTTGTTATTCGTGAGCTCATTGAGGTAGGTTTAGTGCGTGAAGATGTTTGTCCAGTTTTTTGTACCGATCTCAATGCTTATGCAACTGAAGTAAAGCTTTACGCTGATGGTTGTGTGGTCCGTGAGCCAGCTCTCAATAAAAGTGGTAACCATAAAATATTGCAGGGCGGAAAAAACCGTTTCAAGTTGATGGTGGTATTTGTGTTTTGTCGGGAAATTTGGGCACAGCTATTATTAAAGTTTCATCTGTTAAGTTTGAGTATTGGCGGATTGAAGCTCTAGTTCTTGTTTTTAATGATCAAAAGGAATCGCAGGAATCTTTCAAAGTTGGAGCATTGAATGATAAAAATTTTATCGCTGTCATTTGTTACCAAGGACCAAAAGCTAATGGTATGCCAGAGTTGCATAAGTTAACAACTATTTTAAGTGTTTTACAAGATCGAGGTCAAAAGGTCGTGTTGGTAACGGACGGTCGTATGTCAAGTGTATCAGGAAAAATTCCTGCTGCAATCCACGTGACACCAGAGGCTTTGGATAATGGTCCCATTGCGCGTTTACAAGATGGTGATATCGTTTGCCTTGATGCTCATGTGGGTAAATTAACTATTTTGGAAGACTTGTCAAAATTTAACGCACGAATGATCATTTCTCCTGACTTTTCAAAGAATGAATATGGCGTCGGGCGGGAGCTCTTTCATGTTTTTCACCAATCCGTTAGTTTTGCAGATATTTGCAGATAAGAGGGCATCTATTCTGTGAGTATGAGGAAAGTGCGAAAAGAATGAAAGTGATATTCATTGCAATAAATATGAGTAAAACTTCTTAGAATTTTGGCACGGGTAAATTATGTGCTCGAGCGGCTGCTTTGAGCGTATTAACCATCAGCATAGCAATTGTCATCGGTCCAACTCCTCCCGGAACAGGGGTGATTGCTCTAGCTTTTCCTTTTATTTCTTCAAAATCAACATCACCGACAAGACGCGTCTTTCCCGCACCTTTTTCTGGAGCTGTAATGCGGTTAATACCAACATCAATAACCACGACACTATTTTTAACCCAGTCTTTTTTAATCATTTTTGGGTGGCCTACAGCTGCTACTAAAATATCGGCGCTACGACATACGTCATCAAGATCACGGGTCCGGCTGTGCGCTATCGTCACAGTAGCATTGGCTGCTGTTAAAAGGGCTGCCATAGGTTTGCCGACAATATTAGAGCGTCCAACAACAACGGCATCAAGACCAGATAAATCTCGTCCACATTGTTGTTCAATCATCATCATGGCACCAGCTGGTGTACAGGGAATGATAGCATCTTCAAGGTTGCCAGCTGCCAATTTTCCTACATTGATATAGTGAAAGCCATCCACATCTTTTTGGAAAGCAACGGCTTGTGTTATGCGGTTTGTATTAATATGGGCAGGGAGAGGAAGCTGTACCAAAATACCGTGAATCTTAGGATCAGAATTTAATGTTGCAATGAGTTGGAGGAGTTCTTGTTCTCGTGTTTCTTTTGAAACCATATGTTTGATTGACAAAAAACCACATTCTTCGGCTTTTTTGCTTTTTGAGCTGACATACACCTGACTTGCGGGATCGTCTCCAACAATGATAACGGCGATACCAGGTTGTACATTGTAGTTATTACGGAGTCTTGTTGTTTCAGCTTTAACTTTCACAATAATTTCTTCAGCGAGCTTTTTTCCGTCAATAATATGATTCATGAGAGAGGTCCTTTCGGTAGGGCTGTTTGTTTTTTTGTAAAGCATTTGCTGATAATACGATAGAGCTTTATAGCAATACTTATATGAGACGGTGAGAATGGTTTGATAGTGTTTATGTGTTTTAAGTTTCTACAGGACTTTAAAGTAATTGCTTTGTAAAGGAGTAGTGACATTGCTGTTCTCATAAACTTTGGATAAGAACAACAATACTTAAGTTATTAAATGAGACATAGCAAACTTTAGGATTATAAGAAGTTTTTTTAACAATCATCTAAGTTTTTTTAATCCGTTATAGGGATGAAATTTTATAGGAATATTGTACGCATCAGAATAATAAAATTTTTGAGCGGAATTTTATTACAATTATTTTTTTATTTGAAATTAGTATTCTCATTTTACCTTATTTTGTGTCTACAGATGCGATTCGTATTTGTTTAGCGCAGGATTTGAGTGCTTGGACGAGTTATAATGTGCAATTGCATGATCCACCGCGGTTGAATCTTTTCCCTTACCCTAAAGCATATCTTTCCGGTATTACTTTTACATCAAAAGAGAATAATATTGTACCATTGATGAAAGCTGAATCAATAGAAAGTTGATCTTTCTTTTGTAGATCTTCTTCGAATGTATGTTTCTTTTTCAGAGACGCGAGTTGTGTATCCTCAATTTGCTATGGAAAAGCCCAAAAACAATCACGGATTTTTCGGCAGGTTTTCACGATCACAGGGTGCATTAGGATTAGTGATACGCAATGCTCGTGAAATATTGAACCATAACCCTGATCATACAAATAGAGAAAATCTTTAAAACCAACCTTTTGGGCGGATTGTTATTGAGAACGGTGTACTCGTATATTATGATAATATTTCCCGGTATAGCAGAAAAAATGACAGGATTAAATGCGACTTTAGATTGGCCAGAATCGACCCAAGAAGCACGATCTCGTGCAGATATTCGTTGGTGTGGAGAGTTGACAAAACTATCAATTGAAGCCGATCAAGCGTTGCTGTTTTTAGTAGGAGGGGAAAGCCAGGTTAAGTCAAATCTCAATCCTGTGCGTAGTGGTATAATCTTTATCGGGCAGGCACGGTTATCTGAATATTATATTTTGACGGAAAAATATCGGTGCGTTCTCCTGGTTGGAATCAAACATTAGTTTGGGTTGGAGGCAATCAGTTTTGGAGGGCATAGATTAAAAGCACCTATCGTATGGGAGTCCGATTTTTTAGCATAGCCAATGCATACCCAAATGAATAATGTTGCATTTACGATGGGTAGAGCAAATGCGCGTGGAGCTTTAGAGTTGGATTATTGGGACTATATACCAATTGTAATTGGATCTTTAGCATTTGATAATCTAGATTTTAACTTCTTGAGGTCAGTGTTTTCTTCAGTGAAAGAAAAGAATCCATTCCTTGATCTGACAATTTTTTATCATATTGGGGTAGATGTGGGGCTTTCGACGCCATAAGCAAAAATAGGGAAGATTGCGCTCACAAATTTAGCGCTGCGATACAAATAAGAAATAGGAATGGTATTTTTTATCTTGGATATGCGAATGTTTTTGGCGGATTCACTTCAAAGCAATATCGAAGTTGTACTAGCTGGTCAGAAAGTCCGACTTGAAGGACGTGCTTCAGGAACTTTCGTTGATATACAGACTGCTTCAGAGGCTTTAAGTGTTACCCCATTTACACAGGGCAAAGCGGATCTACTATGACGATATAAACGCTTCCTCGTTCTTAGTCAGAAATCTTTATGAAAATGCAAGGTGATTTAGCATTGAATGTGTTGTCTGGCCGATTATTAGGATATGATTTGAATAATTTTCAGATAAGGCTTGCAAAAAATGAGCAATTTCTTTTAATGGGTCACAACACCCTTTCAATAGTTTTTGGTCTCTGGAATATTAAAGCGAGCTTTTCAGATGGTAAGATAAAGGTAACAGAGTCATTGATACATACGGCAGATTGGAGTCGATCTATTTGGGGAATAATTACATCTGCTATCGCTCAAGATCAGCAGGGTGAATTTACATTGCAGGCACAATTGCGGAAAAGTCATAGCTCAGAAATTCTATGCCGAGATATCCAATGTTTTACTAACAGCCTTGCACGACCTTTTACCGTTTCTCTTAGCTCTCAAGGGTAAGATCGCGGCAATTTTTGGATTACACGGGATATCGATGCAGATTGATTATTGTTTCTTTAATTATTAGCACTGGTGAGAATTTGAGAAAATTTTTAAAAAACTTTTAAAATACTGTGTTGTTATAAAGTTTTAGAGATAAGCTAGGTGGTTTTTATTTAAGTTCAGAAGAAATACCATAGCCATCTTTGGCGATTGTATGTTTTCCATCTGCTCTAAGAGAACCAATGCCTACAGTAATCAGAATAAAAGCTAACAGAGAAGAAACTGTAATAATTGTGGCTTTTTTAGCAGACATATTTTTCCTCCAAGCATGCGGTTCAAGCATGCGGTTAATGATTGAATACAATGATGAACAGTGTGTATTTATAAAGCTGTCGATAAACAGAATCACTTCATGTTTAATTTGTTCCACTATTATCCCATAAAGTTAAAAAAACTCTATATTTCTTTATACGCTATAGTTCTATAGATATAATTTTTTCTTTTTGTTATATGTTTTTCTTCATTTTTTAGATGATTATAGTTAGCTTTGGCACAATTTTTATGCGCATAAATTATAAACTTAAAAGATTATTTATCCGACAGCCACTCGCTTTGAATGACGAAATAAAGATAGAGGGAGCGCAAGCTTCTTATCTTGTCCGTGTTTTGCGGATGCAAGAAGGAGCTAAAATTTTGCTTTTTAATGGACAGGATGGTGAATGGATTGCTAAACTCATCACCATTAAAAAGAAATTTGTTGTGGCTCAGCTTATCCATCAAGAAAGATTGCAAACGACGCATTCGAATCTCATTTACTGCTTTGCTCCACTCAAAAATGCGCGTTTGGATTATATGGTGCAAAAAGCTGTTGAAATGGGGGTATCGGTTTTGCAGCCTGTTGTAACGGATCATACACAGGTTACGCGTATCAATATGTCTCGGATGGAGGCTAATGTTATTGAAGCTTCTGAACAGTGTGGCATTTTATCTTTGCCTGAATGTATTGCAGCTGTCTCATTATTAGAACTTTTAGAATCTTGGGATGAGACAAGACCTTTGTTCTTTTGTGATGAAGCACACGAATCTTATAATCCACTCAATCTTTTAAAAAAGCACAAAGTCACGACATCTGGTGTTCTCATTGGACCAGAAGGTGGGTTTAGTGAAAAAGAGCGGAATTTTTTAAAAAAATATCCTTTTGTGATACCGATATCTTTGGGGCCGCGTATTTTACGTGCGGACACTGCAGCTGTTGCTGCTTTGGCTCTTCTTAATGTTACCGTGGGGAATTGGCCAATGAATTGAGAAGTTCGTAAAATCGTTCTAAACAATTCATTTAAATGATTGGGACTGATGAGAGGATATAATAAGTTATGGCGCTTGATATAAATGATGAAAGTGAAATTTATAACTTAGATTCTTTGGTTAGCTATTTCCAAGGGGGAGGTAAGGCAGAGCATAATTGGCGTATTGGTACAGAACATGAAAAGTTTCCATTCTATAGAGATGGTTTTTGTCCCGTCCCTTATGGAGGTTCAAGAGGAATTCGCGCACTTTTAGAGGGAATGCAAGAAGTTTTAGGATGGAGACCTATTGTAGATGAGGGGAATATTATTGGGCTTGTAGGATCAGTTGGCCAAGGTGCTATTTCTTTGGAGCCTGGAGGGCAGTTTGAATTGTCTGGTGCACCACTGAAAACAATTGGTCATACTTATCGCGAGGTGATGGAGCATTTAACACTTCTCAAGAAAATTTCAGAGCCATTGGGTATTGGTTTTCTCGGGATGGGTGCTAGTCCAAAGTGGACCTTAGCGGAAACTCCGCGGATGCCTAAGTCACGTTATCAGATTATGGCCAATTATATGCCCAAAGTTGGTCATAGTGGACTTGATATGATGTATCGTACATCGACTGTTCAGGTTAATCTTGATTTTTCATCTGAAATTGATATGCGGCGAAAAATGCAAGTGTCCATGAAGTTACAATCCGTTGCAACAGCATTATTTGCTAGTTCACCTTTTACGGAGGGGCGTCCAAATGGATTTTTATCTTGGCGCTCTGAAATTTGGTGTGATACCGATAATCAGAGGACTGGAATCCTTCCCTTTGTATTCTCGGAACGTTTTGGTTTTGTAGATTATGTTGAATGGGCACTTGATGTACCAATGTATTTTGTCATACGTGATGGTCGTTATTATGATTGTACACATATAACTTTTCGTCAATTTATGAATGGAGCATTAAGAGGACAGGTTGCAAATTCAATCCCCACTATGGGAGATTGGATCAATCATCTATCGACTTTATTTCCCGAAGTGCGCTTAAAAACATTTTTAGAGATGAGAGGTGCTGATTGCGGTTCTTGGAGGCATATCTGTGCTTTATCGGCTTTTTGGGTTGGGCTTCTTTATGATAGTGAAGCGCTTAATGAAGCAGAGGTTTTAACAAAGGATTGGTGTTTTGAAGAAGTTTTAGAGTTGCGCAAACGTGTCCCTAAAGAGGGATTAAGAACACCTTTTCGTCAGACCACAATTTTAGAAATAGCCCGTCAAGCTGTCGCTATTTCACGCAAGGGTTTAAAAAACCGTAGACAGTATGATGATGATGGTTTGGATGAGACACGTTTTCTCGTTCCCTTAGAAGAGATGATTGCGATAGGTAAAACAGATGCTGATAAATTTTTATCTCTTTATAATTCTATTTGGAGTGGTGCTGTGGAACCTCTATTTTTAGAGTGTGCCTATTAAATTTAAAGAAGAAACTACATTGCATTTCCCAAAAAATATATTATTGCGCTGCTAATCTACAGATTTTCTTGAAAGAGATTTGTCATTTTTTTCAATCCCATTTCGCTGGATCGTTCATGAAAGGGAATAATGCGAGGTTTATTAGATATGTCCATCTTTACTTATGTAATTAACATATCTGCACCATATGATATTGAATCAATAAAAAGTTTTGTATTTTCTCTTGCGTTAAGATGGAGTTTAAAAGAGAGAAATTGAGCGAGCGTATTCAAAGTTCTTGCTCAAGCTACAAAACAGTAAATTATTTTTATTTATCAATATATTGTTTTAACAAATCGCTTTTTATATGCTTTCAACATTTATGCATATTTTGTATTTGCCTTATAATTGCTTCTTTTTTATATTAATCTCGCGATATTTTATATCGCTATAGATACAAGAGGTTCTGTTATTTGAAATAAAAACATAAAAGCTAGCTTGTTATGTTGATAATGTAGAAAACATTTTTGCTATTAACTAAAGGCAGAGATTGCGTCACTTTTCTCTCTTTAAAAAGGCAATATCTTACTAGTGTTTTCTTTCTTTTGCCTCATGATATGCTATATCTCTATAGCAAGAATACAAACAGGAGCTGTATTTTAAAATGAGCTACAGAATTACGCTTTATTATTCTCTCTGTACTATGTTTTCTCTTCTCGACGAATGCTAGGTGGAGAATCTAAGGATTTTTTTGCGTACTCAGACTTTGGATAAGAAAGTCTTTAGTCAAGTTTTATTAAAAAAATTTCTTCTAAATTCTTTAATCAGCATTGTGTTTTTAAGAATACGGATAGCACGAGTGATACTGCACTTTCACACGATGTTGTGAACTCTAAAAATTTCGTGTTTTCAGTTTTTTTTTTATTTAGAGGGAAAAAGAAAAACTTACAATAAAGGTTTTAAATAACAAAAAGAGGCTTTACCTACAAGTAGGACTGGATGTGTAAAAGCTATTCCAATAAGGTAAGGTTATTTAAAAGAGGTAGTGATAAAAGTTGTTGAGGGTGCTAGTAATAAAATGGGGTCAGGACGGTTTGATCTTGTATAAATAAGCTATGGGATTGGCTGGGAGTTTATCTATTGTTGCTAGGAAAGTTCTTATTGCTTCAAGTCCAAGAGAGAATGATAACATCCTTCACATAATCGATGTATTTAAATTATTTCTTGTGACTTAGGAGTTGTTTATATTTTATTCCGTATTAGAGAATTTTATGAATAATAGAAAATGAGCTCCTTTGATTTTTTATTTTCGAGTTATTAAGAGATAAAAATTCTCTTTTAATCTATAAATTAAAAAACAATGATTTTGTAATAATGTCGTAAGATTTATACTTAATTTTAGATATTACGCGTTAAATTTGAGCAATACGTTATATTTTCAATATTAAGTACAAAAACGATCGTGGGCAGAAACAATGGTATTCAACTTCCTTATCAATTTATTTTTATTTGTTATTTTTTTATTATGGCTTGCTCAAAGCAAAAAAATGAACATGAGTCTCTCATGGCGTGTTATGTTAAGTCTTATTCTTGGCTTGGGTTTTGGAAGTGTTTTGCAGGTTATGTATGGGGAGGGGGAAGCTACATTGTTAAAATCTGTTGAATGGTTTAACATTGTAGGGGATGGCTATATCTTGTTATTGCAAATGGTTGTTATGCCATTGGTTTTTATCTCTATCGTTTCAGCAGTAGCTCATTTGCATTCTGTTTATGCTGTTGGCAAAATGAGTATAATAACAATTTCATTATTACTCTTTACAACCGCTCTTGCAGCATTGGTTGGCGTTTTAATCGTTAATGTCTTTGGATTAACGGCAAGTGGTTTGGTACATGAAGAGAACAATGCTTCTGTTATTCTTGAGAATCATATTTTTCAGCTTGGAGATATGAATATTCCAAAGATGATTTTATCCTTGATACCTAAAAATCCATTTGCTGAATTAAGTGGAGCTAAACGTACATCCGTTATTGGTGTTGTTATCTTTGCAGTGTTTTTAGGGGCCGCGGTTATTCTTTTAAAGAAAGATGATTTAGAAAAAGGGGAAAAAGCTCTTTTCTTTATTCAAGTGGCACAATCTTGGATTATGCGGTTAGTCCGTATAGTAATTTCTTTGACACCTTATGGTATTTTTGCACTTATGACTAAGGTAGGAGCGATCTCGCGTATTGGAGATATTTTAAGTTTAGTGGTTTTTGTCATCGCTTCCTATATTGGTATTATTCTTATGTTTGGAATTCATAGTGCGTTGCTCGGCATATCAGGAATTAACCCGCTCCGTTTTTTCAAAAAGGCTTTACCCGTTTTGATATTTGCTTTTAGCAGTCGTTCAAGTGCTGCAAGTATTCCTTTGAATATTGAGGCTCAGGTGCAATCGATTGGTGTGCCACAATCAATTGCAAGTTTTGCAGCCTCTTTTGGGGCAACGATTGGGCAAAATGGTTGTGCAGGTCTTTATCCAGCAATGCTTGCGACTATGATAGCACCCTCTATGGGTATTAACCCTCTTGATGCTGCCTGGATTGCTACTCTTGTTGGCGTTGTAACTTTGAGTTCTATCGGTGTTGCTGGTGTTGGTGGTGGTGCTATCTTTTCTGCATTGATCGTGTTGCCAATTATGGGGCTTCCCGTTTCTTTGGTTGCTGTACTTATTTCTATCGAACCCATAATTGATATGGGGCGTACTGCTCTAAATGTCAGTGGTTCAATGCTAGCTGGAACGATAACCAGTCAGGTGTTACGGACAACAGATAAAAGCATTTTTGACAAATAATTTTCATACAGATTAACTTTATGGTTTTGAGAGTTGTTTTCCTAACACATCTGCAAGCGATATTTGAGCTGAACCTGGTTGTATAGGCTTTTGCTGATTTGGATGAGGAGCCCAACCAGAAAGCCAGATGAAAGAAAAATGTGCGCGAATGCGGCCATCGGGATCGCTAAATCTTTGTGCATAGATTTCAGCTGCACGTATGAAAAAGCGCTTAGATACGGGGCGTCGGGAGCGATTAATGAGTGCATTTTGCATTCCCATAGCTTTAAGGTCATTTATGAGATCAAACATTGTATTATAGCGTATAGTAACATCTTCAATATCTGCTACGGGTAAAGCAAAACCAACACGCTGTAGAAGAGCACCGACTTCACGAATGTCGGCAAAAGGATAGATCCTAGGGCTTGCTCCGCCATAGATTTCAATTTCAGCTTGTAGGAGGCATTCACGTAATTCTACCAGTGTACCGGCTCCAGCCATCACAGCTAAAAATAAGCCGTCTGGTTTAAGGATATGTTTTATCTGACTAAGAACACCAGGGGTATCATTGGTCAATTGTAATGAAAGAAGTGAAACAATAAGATCACAATAATTTTGAGGAAAATCAAGAAATTCTCGATGACGTAAATGAAACTTTTTGCCATGACTTTGATAAAGCATGTCGGTTTCAACTCGTTCTATAGAATGGACTTTTCCAGACTTCAGTAGAGTTTGCATGGCAAGATCTGTATGGCTGTGTAAATCAAGAGCTAATGTAAAGAGACGATCAACAGTACCAAGACGTTTATAGAGATCCTCAGCCATGTATGACAGTAGAAAGTCATATCCTTTTTTTACTTTTTGGAAAGCACGCTTGCGAAACTGTTCAATGCGATCGTGATCAAAAATTAAAGGATGTGACATATTGTTAAGCTCTTTCGATCTGTAATGCCTATATTTTGAGATGGTTCATTTTTGCGTAAGCTTTGTCAAGTTTATGATGTGAAAAAAACAGATTTATAAGACGTAACAATTTTTAAAGGAATTAAAGTTAAAAAATATAGAAGATCTTTTTGTACAGGGAAGCGATAAAAGCCTAAATTAATGATGTTATGCTTTCAAGAAGTAGCTTTAAGTGGCGGGAATATATTAAGTAAGTTCATTGAGCGGTTGTTAACAATTTTGTATCCGCCGATGTGCCCTGGGTGTAAGCAAAGCGTTTCTGCTTGTGGTACCATTTGCTCTGAATGTTGGAAAGATCTTCAATTTATCACAAAACCTTATTGTCCTGTTATGGGAACTCCTTTTGTTTGTGATATGGGGGATGGTTTTCTCAGTGGTGAAGCTCTTAAAAAATCTCTTCCTTTTTCGCGTGTTCGTTCGGCTATTATTCATAAAGGGGTAGCACAAACTCTGGTAACGCGATTGAAATATGGTGATCATATAGAATTAGCATCGTTTATGGCTAATTGGATGATATTTGCTGGGCGCGAGATTATTGAGGATTGTGATGTTATTATTTCTGTTCCTTTGCACTTTCGTCGTTTTTTTAAGCGACGCTATAATCAATCTGCTGAGCTTGCACGTTATATTGCAGCAGCGCAGAAAAAAATTTTTAAGCCCGGTTGGCTTGTGCGTTGTCGACATACCCGTCCGCAAGTGCGTCTCTCTGCTAGAGAAAGAAAACTGAATGTGATGAATGCTTTTGAGGTGCCACGTAAAATAAAAAAATATCTAAAGGGGCGTTCTGTTTTGTTGATTGATGATGTTTTCACAACAGGTGCGACCGTGACAGCAGCTGCAGCAACATTAAAGCATGCAGGTGCTCGGCAGGTTGATGTGTTAACATTTTCACGTGTTCTAAAAGAATCTTCTATACTTCCTCATTCTTGAGAGGATCTTAAAGTTGACACTATTTTAAAAACTTGGAGAATAACACGATGAAAGAGATAGTACTTTACACACGTCCTAACTGTCCTTACTGCGCAAAAGCACGTGATTTGCTGGATAAAAAAGGGGTAAAATATACAGATATTGATGCATCAACTTCTCGTCGCCAAGAAATGGTGCAGCGAGCGAATGGGCGTAATACATTTCCACAAATTTTTATAGGAGATTACCATGTTGGCGGTTGCGATGATCTATACGCTTTAAAAGATGCAGGGAAGCTTAATGCTTTGTTGCAAGATGTACAAAAATTGTAAAATATGCTCAGCTAGAACTTTTTTGCCAAAAGCAAATAATTAACGTCCGTGTTTTTTGAAAGATTCCAACTGTCGTTTAATGGATTATAGGTAATACCCATCTCATCAATGACAGTCAGAGTATTTTTCGATAAGAAATTTTTAAGTTCCTGAGGTTTTAGGAACTTTTTATAGTCATGGGTTCCTTTGGGAAGCCAACGTAAAATATATTCAGCACCTATAATAGCGAGCCCCCATGCTTTCCATGTCCGGTTGAGTGTTGAGACAAACATCAACCCTTGTGTTTTAAGCATTTTTGCTGTGGCCTTTATCAAGAGGTTAACATCAGATACATGTTCAACCACTTCCATATTAAGGATGATATCAAACTGCTCTCCATCATTGGAGAGTATTTCTGCAGTCGTGGTCCGGTAATCAATTGAAAGACCATTTTTGGCTGCATGGGTTTTTGCTACTTCAATATTTGTTTGTGCAGCATCAGCTCCTACAACCGTAGCACCAAGACGTGCCATTGGTTCGCACAACAAACCACCTCCACAGCCAATATCAAGAATTCTCAGATTTTCGAAGGGCATAAGTGAAAGAGGATTACGATTAAATTCTAGACAGATTTTTTCTTTAATGTAAGCAAGACGTGTTGGATTGAATTGATGAAGTGGACGAAATTTTCCTTGTGGATTCCACCATTCAGCTGCAATACGTGAAAAGTGATCAATTTCATTTTGGTCAATTGTGGTACGCGTTTCATTGTTTTTCATGTCTCTTTCCTTTTACTTTTTTATGATCAAGTCAGGTAGATTTTAGCTAAAGTCAAGAGAAATTAACATAAACATAACTAAACTTGCACCAATGGTAGATATTCTGTATGTGAGAAAGTGATTTTTTATAAACCCTTATTCTCACCATTATTTGAGATAAGAAATTAAAAGTAAGAGTGTTATTTATGGCGCGTATTGTCATGAAATTTGGTGGAACATCTGTGGCAAACATTGAGCGTATTCATAATGTTGCACGGCATGTCAAAAGAGAAGTAGATACAGGCAATGAGGTTGCGGTCGTGGTCTCCGCAATGGCCGGAAAAACCGATGAGTTGGTTCAGTGGGCGCGTGATGCTTCACCGACACATAAAGATGCTTGCGAATATGATGTGATTGTTGCTTCTGGTGAGCAGGTAACAGCGGGTTTATTAGCTCTTACACTCCAGGCAATGGGAGTGAATGCGCGTTCATGGCTTGGTTGGCAAATTCCTATTCATACGGATAGTGCGCATAGTGGTGCACGTATTACAGATATTGATGGATCTTTTTTAATACAGCCTTTTCAGGAAGGTCAGGTAGCAGTTATTGCTGGTTTTCAGGGGATAGCTCCAGATAATCGCATTTCTACCTTAGGGCGTGGTGGGTCAGATACGAGTGCTGTTGCTGTGGCGGCAGCTATACAAGCTGATCGCTGTGATATTTATACAGATGTGGATGGCGTATATACAACAGATCCGCGTATAGAGCCTAAGGCACGTCGTTTACCAAAAGTTGCTTTTGAAGAAATGCTGGAAATGGCTTCTCTTGGGGCAAAAGTTTTACAGGTTCGTTCTGTTGAATTGGCTATGGTTCATAAAGTCCGGACCTTTGTGCGCTCAAGTTTTGAGGATCCTGATATTTTAGGCATAGGGGATCCAATAAATTCTCCTGGAACACTTATTTGCGATGAGGATGAAATCGTGGAACAACAGAATGTTACTGGTATTGCTTTTGCTAAAGATGAAGCGCAAATTTCACTCCGTCGACTTGCAGATCGCCCAGGGATCTCTGCAGCAATTTTTGGTCCCTTGGCTGAAGAGCGAATTAATGTCGATATGATTGTGCAAAATATTTCTGAAGATGGTTCAAAAACTGATATGACTTTTACTGTACCATCGGCAGATGCAGAAAAAGCCGTTGCGCTTCTTGAGAAAAATCGTAAAGAGATTGGCTTTGATGTTATCCAATCTGAAAGTGGTCTTGCCAAGGTATCTGTTATTGGTATTGGAATGCGCAGCCATGCAGGTGTTGCGGCTACAGCATTTAAGGCTTTGGCTGAGAAAGGCATTAATATTCAGGCAATTACGACTTCAGAGATTAAGATTTCTATTTTGATTGATAGCGCTTATACTGAACTTGCGGTCAGAACATTACATGCTGTTTATGGGCTTGATAAAGGTTAAGTATTTTTTAACACTGAAAAGATTTTCAAATAACATGAAGCATCAATATGTGTAAGGGAGTGGAGAATTCCTACGTAAGCGTTTCCTAGGAAAGAAGAAATGCATCCCTCGTTTATAAATAAACATGTTATGTAGGAATCTTCGTAACTGCTCAAATTGTAGAGATATGGATTTGATTTCATTGGATTATTCACGCAATTGCGTAAAATAGAGTTGATAAAAGATATTTCATTGATGTTTTACATGTTTTCACATGACTGTTGAGAATTTTATGTGTATGCTCCGTGGTTTTCATTTTATTCTTTTCTAAAAATGAATAAAAACCTAAGATAAAAGTTAGACAATAATTACCCATAACGAAATATTTTCAATTTAGAGAACCGCAAAAGCTTTCTTTTTCTTTGGCATATTGAATTATGGCTCTTAATTTAGCTTCTCTTTTAACTTTTGATATGGGTTCATTTCTTCTAAAGGGAGTAAAGAAATCCTCATAGTTCTTAATAAATCAAATAACATGGGCTTTGTTATGGAAACTACAATTTGCGCAATTATAATAATGATGCATTAAGGGGCTTAAAAAATTGCCATAAGATTTTGGTACAAACGTTTACAAATGCACAATTTGTTTTGTACTTCTTTTCTGTCAGTTATCTAATTCATGTCATCCATTTGTATTGATCAGACAAGGTTATAATATTTCACTAGGTGAACACATATTATTTTATGGAAATTACGTATTATTTTTTGATGAGTCTCTTACATAAAGTTTATCAGTGGAGTTAAATAGCTTTTACAAGGAATAAGCTTTTTTCATTTGTTCATTGGTGCAAGAATAAAGTACGTTAAAATAGTTCTTTTTAATTTATTTTTGTCATTGTTATGAACCATAGCGCGACAAATGAGCAAAATCACTTTTGAAAAGTTAGCATAAAAGTACATTGTCATTTTGTTTGTGGGGGACTATCAGGTTTATTACGCTTGATGTAAATGAATCCATATCCAAGGCCGAGCAGGGCAGATAAACCAGATCCACAAAGGACACCAATTTTTGCAGAATCAAGCAGAATCATATCTTTAAAAGCGAGCATTGAAACAAAGATAGACATTGTAAAGCCAATTCCTGCTAAAAATCCAATGAGCAAAATGCCTGTCCATGTCATCTGAGGAGGCAAACGGCATAGTCCTGACTTTACTGCTAAATAACTTGCAATGATAATACCAAAAGGTTTGCCAATAAAGAGACCAATAACAACACCGAGTACAATCAAAAATGATTCATGAGAAGAAAGATCAAAATTTGCAAAACTAACACCAGCATTTGCAAAGGCAAAAATTGGCATTACGCCGTACGCAACCCATGGATGCAATGTTTGCTGAACACGGGTTACTGGTGCAATCAGATCGCGTTGTCCTTTGCGCATTTTTTTCAATGCAGTCGAGATATGATGCGGATCTGTTTTTGTGTTTTTTTCTTGAAGAACTTGCATTGCATTGCTTAACATGGTGAGTGGCGCTACAAGGGTACGGGTAGGAAACACCGGAGTCATCATGCCCAAAATCACGCCCGCGAGTGATGGATGAACACCTGTGCTCATTAAACCCCACCATATAATTGCACCAGGTAGAACGTAAATCCACGCCGATGCCAGTCCAATCCATTGAAAAAATAGCACCAAAGCAATCCCTGCAGATGAAGTAATTAAACCACTAGTATCAATATTTGTTGAGTAAAAGAAAGCAATGATAAGAACAGCGATAATATCATCAATAATTGCTAAGGATAAAAGAATGATATGAAGGTTAGAAGGAATTTTTTTCCCAAGAAGAGCAAGAATACCTAGTGCAAAAGCAATATCTGTTGCCGTTGGTACAGCCCAACCATGGGTATGTCCTCCGTTAAAGTTGAATATGAGATAAATAAGTGCAGGAAGACAAACACCTCCTATTGCGGCAACAATTGGCAAAATTGCTTGTTTAAAATTGGTGAGAGCGCCTTCATGAATTTCGCGTCGGATTTCCATTCCTGCTACGAGAAAGAAAACAGTCATAAGAGCATCGTTAACCCAGAAATGTAAATCCCATGAAATGCTAAAATGACCAAAGTTAATACCAAAAGGTGTATGCCAGAAAGATTCATAGAGAGAAGCATATTGAGAATTAGCGCAAATAAGTGCGGCAGTGGCGGCTAATAAAAGAACAACACCGCTGAGAGCTTCAATATGCAGAAAGCGCTCAAGAGCAGAAAATGCACGATTTGTGACAAGAGAGGCGCGATTTGGCAATCGATTTGAAGACATAAAAAAACTCCAAGTATCAATAATTCTGCTAATAGATATCTCGTAACCTGTTATGCATTACTTTGTTGTTCATACAAAAGAAAAAAGAGGAATCAATCGCCTAATTTAGACAGTATTATTCTGTTTACAGCTAAAAATATTTTTAGGATGATGGTTCATTTTTGATGGTTAAATGTACTTTATTCAAAACAGTGGATAGATCATTTTGTAGTGCGGTTTCTAGATCAGTCATTGTGATTCCGTCGTTATTTTTTGCTTTGACTTTAATGGTCAACGTTTGGGGATGTTTAGCAAACTCACCAAGAGCTTTTGAAATATTTTCAGCTTGATCATGATTTTTTAGAAATATTTTGGGGCTTTGTGTCATTATCAGATAGAAATCGTCGTAGAGTTCCTTCTTGAGGTCATGGGTTTTATCGTTAAGATTTTGTGCAAGATACGAAAAAAGTTGATCAATGAAACCTGTATCCGCATAGCGTATGTCAACTTCATTGAAGCTAAGATCTTGAGAGGCGGCGAGCATTAATTTTTTCTGACCAGAGAAGAGTTTTTCATCAACATTAATAATTTTAGCTGATATTTTCCCAGAACCACCATCTTTTATATTGAAAGACATTGCATTAAGGAAGAGTGTACGCTTTTTCTCATCATAAGAAACATCAAGTTTTCCTGAAACATCAAAGCGTTCAAAATTCACTTTTTTGAGGAAATCTAAGTCTTTTCCTTCCACTTTTTTAGGTAAAATCGAAAAGTTCTCGAGAGAAAGAAAAAGCTTTTTCGGTATAGGCTTTTTCCACAGACTTGGCTTGAATTGGAATGATTCGAGAGTTGCTTTCAGTTGTGGTATATCGACGGTAACGTTATCAATTTTTGCGTCAGCTGAGGTAATGGCAAGCACTGTGTTTAAGAAAATATCATTTCGTACTGTTTTTTCGGCAACCTGATTATTTTCTTTTCTGGCGTTAAGGTAAGCTTTAATTAATTTTTCAGGCGTTTGTTCGAACGGTTTCATCTTGAGACCAGATGTTGTAAATTTTCCAACAAAGAAAGAGGCATTCTTTTCTTTTTCTTCAAAGATATTAACTCTTATATTATTCAAAGAAATAGGACCTGTAACGGTTCCCCCTTGACTGAGAGTATTGCTTTTCCCGAAAATGATAGAATAAGCGTAATTGATGTCAATATTATGCGCTTTTACTGTATCACTCTTAGCAATAAGGCGCATCTGTTCGGTATCATTTGCGGCTATTTCTGTAAGATTCATGTTTTTGATGCTAACAGAACGAATATAACCGTTTTTAAAGTCAGAAAGCTGAAAATTCTTTAACTCAACTTTTTCGGTTAATTTATTATTTTCTATAGAAAGTCGTATATCCGGAGCAAAAACTGAGGCAAGTTCAATACGCCTAATGGATTGTAAAAGACGTGATGCAAGCTTGGTATCCTTCTCTTTTAAGGAGACTCTATTAAGAGAGATTTGGGGAATTTGTACATGAATATTATTATGTTTTAAATCAACGTTATAAAGTGTAAAAGCACCAGGAATAAAGGAAATAGGAGGACGGGCTGAAATGGCACCAATCTTAAGTGATATGCCTGCAGGGACTGGGAATGTAACATTTGTCAAATTGACTTTGCCTATGATGCTGACTTCAGATGTCTCTGCTTTTATGGAGTGACGGGCTATTTCTCGTCGGACAAAACTTTCAAGATAGGGCTTTGTCATATAAAAAACACCGACGACGATAACCGCCAGAATAGCAACAAATCCAATAATGTACGTCAACCAGTATTTTAGAGTACTTTGGTATCCACCATTAAAATTGCCCATCATTTCTTCTTTCGCTTTTATTACTCTCTGTGAGAATGGAGATAAATTTTTTTAAGCAACAATAAAGGTTCAGATATAGTATGCACCAGCTTTAACAATTATCTGCTTTTACTCTCTTTTACATGTAGAGTCATTTTTTTTGCAATACGCTTTTATCAACATTCACCAATTTTCTTTGGTTTCAGCATTTTATATAAAAGCCTATAGGTAGAGGAAGTCTATGTTGATCATAATTTTACTCCTTAAAATCATGCTAGAATATATACATGTTTGCTTTTATCTTGCTGCTGCTTATCTGAATAGTTAAAACACAAAAGATATGTTGTTGTTCATTATAATCTAATGGGGAGAGATGGGTATCATGACAGAAAATCAAATAATGGCTTTTTCTATCATTGGTCTCATGATGGTTGTTTTTATTTGGGATCGATTCCGTTATGATCTTGTTGCTATTTGTACATTATTGATTGCTTGCGCTGTTGGCCTTGTCAGCCCGAAGGAGGCGTTTAGCGGTTTTAGTAATGATATTGTTATTATTGTGGGGAGTGTGTTTGTTGTCAGTACGGCTGTATCGCGTTCTGGCATAATGGAATTTATCATCCAACGGATATGGCCAGATGTGAAATCGGTGCGTCTTCAACTGGCTTTTTTAGTTATTTCCGTAGTGCTTTTGTCAATGTTTGTTAAAAACATTGGCGCTCTTGCTATCATGATTCCGATAGCTTTTCAATTTGCTCGTCGTTCTCAAGTTACACCCTCTGTTTTTTTGATGCCAATGGCATTTGGTTCTTTATTGGGTGGTCTTATGACACAGATAGGGACGTCCCCCAACGTTGTTGTTTCAGCCATGCAAGAACGTTTAACGGGGGTTCCTTTTTCCATGTTTGACTTTACGCCGGTTGGTGCAGCTGTTGCGACTACTGGTGTCTTATATTTGATCTTTTTTTCTTGGCGTTTGCCTGTACGTGTGCGTTCAGGTGTATCGTTTGATGATGCTATTGATATTCGTAATTATGTTTCGGAAGTGCATATTCCAGCGAGTTCACCTATTGTGGGAAAAACCATAGTTGATCTCGTTAAGCCGTCAGGTGGTGATGTCATGGTGATTCAAATCATCAGAAACAAAATATCTATTTCGCCATTGCCAGATTTTGTTTTGTCTGAAAACGATATTGTTTTGCTGGAAGGTTCTCATACAGGTTTAGACAGTGTGATGAATTCTGCTCGTTTGGAATTTTCTACTGATCGAACTATCTCTGCTGGTGATAAGGACAGCGATATTAATATCATTGAGGCAGTCATTACACATAATTCTCCTCTTCTTGGTATCAGTGCGAGAGAATTTTCGCTTTTTGATCGCTATGATGTGAATTTGCTTGCATTAAGTCGTCAGCATGAAAGGGTGCGGGGAAGGCTTGGTGATATTGTTTTCCATCTTGGAGATGTGATTGTTTTGCAGGGACAGGATATGCTTATTCCGAAGTTGTTACGGGAACTAAAATGTTTGCCCTTAGCAAAACGTAATATTGTGTTTGGTAATTTACGGCATGGTTTTATCTCTTTAGCTATTTTACTTATAGCGATCATGTTTACAGCTTTTCATATTGTTCCAGTCGCCTTTTCTTTTTTTTTCGCTGCTGCTGCAATGGTTATCTTTCGCGTTTTGCCAGCGCGTGACTTGTACCAGGCATTAGATGGCAAAATATTAGTGTTATTAGCAGCTCTTATTCCCGTGAGTGAAGCGCTGGAAAAAACAGGGTGTACGGATCTTATAGGCCAATGGCTGAGCCAATTGGCGGTATTTTTTCCACCATCTGGTGCATTAGCACTAATGTTGGTTACAGCCATGTTGGTAACGCCATTTTTAAATAATGCAGCGACAGTTATGATGGTCGCACCAATCGCATCAAGTTTTGCTCATTCTCTTCACTATAAGCCGGAAGCTTTTCTCATGGCTGTTGCAATTGGTGCAGGATGTGAGTTTCTTACACCTATTGGACATCAAAGCAATATGCTTGTAATGGCGCCAGGAGGTTATCGTTTTAGTGATTATCCACGCTTTGGTGCTCCACTAGCATTACTGATAGTCATTGTTGCTGTTCCGATGCTTATGTGGATTTGGCCATTACAATAGAGCATTTTCAGAAACTGTCAGTCTTACTCAAAAAAGGTTATCAATGGGATGACAATAAATTGAAGAGATACATTTTATACTAAGTTTTTTAGAGTTTTTGTTTTGAGTTTTCTCATGGAGTTTCAGCATTTATTCTAGATAACAAGACTTGTTTATTTTGTTCCAGGTGTTTTTAATCATGAAAATTAAGGTATACTTTTTTGAAGATTTTTTAATGAATAAGCTTCCCATTGTAGATCTGTAGTCGAGGGTTTTAAAAAGTACAATAAAATTGTTGTTTTTAAGGTGTTTAAAGGTTGTCCTCGTATAGATAACGAGAAGGCGTTTAAAAGAGATCTGGAGATTATAGGCAAGTATACATGGTGAACATTAAGGCAGTTATAAATTTTTTATAAATTTAAAGAAATATAAAAACTGTAATATGAATCAAAAGGCAGTTATATCGTTTTTAATTGATACAGTTGCAAAAGTTCAAGTGTTTCAGATATACACTGATTTTAGACGAATGGGTTAGAAATTTTAAGGTTTTTAGTTAATTGGGGCTACCATCTTTGTTTATTTATGCGTAAAAGTACAAAAAGTGATTTTTTTCCAAGGTATGATCTATGTCGTATGATAGTTTTATTGCTGAAGTGAATGCAGAGTTTCGTCAGGAAAAGGCTCTTGCTTTTTGGAAACGTTATGGTTTTCGGGTTATTGTTGCAGTCGTTCTTTTTTTGGTGATGATAGTTATTTATCAAATTTACCATCATGAGCAAATAAAGAAGGCCAGCCATATTGGTGATACATTTATAAAAAGCCTTGATTTTGCGAATACAGGTCATTTTGATGAGGCGATGAAACAATTGGAAAATGTGAAAGCCTCTAACTTTGGGGGATATCCTTTTCTTGCTCGTTTGCGTGAAGCATCTTTACTCATGGAACAAGGTGATATCATTAAATCAGTGGAGCTCTTTGATTCTGTTGCGTCTGATAAACAGGCACCGCAAATTTTGCAGAAAGTTGCAAAAATTCGTGCTGCTTATATTTTAGTTGATACAGGGACTTTAGACGATGTCAAAAAGCGCGTTAAAGATATGGCAAATGATACTGATCCTATGCGTATGTCTGCCAGAGAGGCCTTGGGCTTAGCAGCATATAAAGCAGAGAAGATGAATGAGGCGGTTGGTTATTTCCAAAAAAACTTTGAAGAAGGTACTCTAGGGTCAAGAATAACAGATCGGGCTCGGATTATGCTTGAGCTTATCCAAGCTGAGGGTAAGGCAAATAAGGAATAAATTTATGAGCCTTACCATTGCTATAATTGGTCGCCCCAATGTTGGGAAGTCAACGCTTTTTAATCGTTTGGTTGGGCAAAAATTAGCTTTGGTTGATGATAAGCCCGGCGTTACACGCGATCGGCGTATTCATGCAGCAAAACTTCAGGATTTGCGTTTTGATGTCATTGATACGGCAGGGCTAGAAGACGCGGGTGATCATACACTTGAAGGTCGCATGCGTTCTCATACAAAAGCTGCCATTGATGAGGCAGATCTTATTTTATTTGTGTTTGATGCGAAGAGTGGAATAACGCCGAGTGATTTGAATTTTGCTTCCCTGGTCCGCAAGGCAGGAAAACCGATTGTGCTTGTTGCTAATAAGTCTGAGTCAAAAGCGGCAACAGGAAGAGGGTATGAAGCGTGGTCATTAGGTTTGGGGGAGCCTTGCCCAATATCTGCTGAACATGGTTTAGGTCTTACCGATCTTCGTGATGCAATTCTGGATGCTGTTGGCAGAGAGCGTGCTTTTGGAAGCAAAAGTGAAGAAGAACCTATTGCTGTAAAGCCGGTATCTGTTAGTGATGATGTGGGAGACTGGGAAGAAGAGGGGCCCCCCGTTTACGATGAAAGTAAACCCATTCGTATTGCGATTGCTGGTCGCCCAAACACAGGAAAATCGACCCTCATTAACAGTATGTTGAAACAAGATAGGTTGTTAACAGGTCCTGAAGCGGGGCTGACACGTGATTCTATTTCTGTAGATTGGGAATGGCATGGCCGTTATATTAAACTTTTTGATACTGCAGGCCTGCGTCGAAAATCAAAAATTCAAGAAAAATTAGAAAAACTTTCTGTTATGGATACTTTGCGGGCAATTCGTTTTGCAGAGGTAGTGGTGATCGTGTTGGATGCAACTGCACCTTTTGAAAAGCAGGATTTACAAATTGCTGATCTCGTGATTCGTGAAGGACGGGTTCCGCTTATTGCTTTTAATAAATGGGATCTTATTGAAAATAGTCAGGCGACATTGATTGATTTGCATGAAAAATGTAACCGCCTTCTCCCTCAGGTACGTGGTTTGAGAGCCGTTCCTTTATCGGGCCAATATGGTCAAGGGATTGATAAACTGATGGAAAATGTCACGATGATGCATCGTGGGTGGAATCGCCGTATTTCTACAGGCAAATTAAATCGATGGCTTGAAGCTGTCGTTGTGCATCACCCACCACCTGCAATTTCGGGGCGCCGACTTAAGGTTAAATATATAACACAAGTTAAAACACGCCCTCCTGGATTTATGATTTCTTGTTCGTGCCCAAAGGCAATACCTCAATCCTATTTGCGTTATCTTGTCAATGGATTACGCGATACGTTTGATATGCCCGGTATACCAATTCGCATGTCATTACGGACATCGGATAATCCTTTTGCAGCACGTTCCAAAAAGAAATGATTTCTCTCAAATTTTTTAGATGCGTGAAATCTACATTTAAGAACAAGTTTTGAAAATAAGCTTTGTCAGAAATCATTAGATTTTAATATCGAAAGTTAATTGCTTATTATCAACAGATAATGATCACCTTTAATAGAAGAAAAAATATTTTTTATTGAACAATGAAGTGATTTATAAAATAATTTATTATAAAAGAATGAGCGATTGAATACAGTGGACACTCTCTTTTTTCGACTTTTCTTATTCTGGAATCAAAAAAAGCGTTTATTCATGCTTTATGAGAGACTGCAGCGTGTGGATCAAAATCGTTTGAGAAAGAACACAGTTCTTTTAACAGATCATCTTAAATACGGAGAACATATAACAACAGGGGGTAGGAGAACTATAATGTACCGGCAGAATCCTTTAGTATGTTATATATAATTGTTATACAGAAATGCTAATTTGCGGTGGTCTATTCAAATAAAAAGCGGCACTATTTTCAAATCTATCAATATTCAAATGTAAGGAAAAGAATGTAAAAAGTTGATTACAGTGATAAAAAGTGCTGTAGTTTTGATATTTAAAGCCCTGTTTATTTAGTTCTATTTGCATAACATGTATGAAATCACAGGCGCATAGTGTACATTAAAAATATAGGAAGCTTCATCGATGCTGATTTTTATTTACGAATGATAAATGAAATGTACAAAGATTGATTTTAGAGGATATTTAAAAATATATTTCTAAAACTCTGACATGAGAACAGATATGGTTTGCTAAAGATGAGGCAGTAACGCATTATTCGCAGGTTACGATTGTTATTTAAAATGTATGTAAGGGTGGCATTCATAAAATTGAAAAACACATTCTTGATATTTATGCGATAAATTGTGATAGATATCTTTTAGCGTCTTGACGAATAAATTCCAGAACAATATGATACGTAGGGTTTCATGAGATACTTTTCTACTTTGCTTTTCTACTAAGGAGTCAGTTATGGCGAAGGGCGATAAACCCATTATGCCGCTGAAGGAAGCTGAAGGCAAAAAGCAGGGTGGTTCTTTCCGTTCAGAGGATTTGGAATATCGGAGTCAGAACTTAGGTTTAGCTTTAATGCGTAGACAAGCATTAAAGAAGCGGAAGTACGGAAATGAAGGAGGAGAACCAAAAGGAAAGATGGCGCATGCAATTAAGCTTTCCAGTGAGTTTCTGGCAAGTATTATTGTAGGCGCTGTTTTAGGTTTGGGGTTTGACAAGCTAGCAGGTTCATTGCCATGGGGATTGGTATTTTTTCTTTTTCTTGGATTTGCTGCTGGTGTATTGAGTATTCTTCGGTCTGTGGGGTATATTGCCTCCAGTCAATTAAGGCAAAAAGGCGTATCGCGCCAAGATAAAGGGGCCGATAAAAGGTCCGATAAATGAGGTTGAAGTGACATCGCACGCTCCGGATCCTGTTCATCAGTTTGAGGTTTCACGGCTGATTAAAATTTCCATAGGAAATATAGATTTGTCCTTTACAAATGTATCGTTTTTTATAGTCGCTACAGTTGTTATAACTTCAGTTTTTCTTTTCTTTTCATCATCAAGTCGTGGGTTGGTTCCAACACGGATGCAGTCTCTTTCAGAAATGGCATACGAATTTGTAGCGTCGACTTTGCGAGAATCATCTGGTGTGCAAGGAATGCAATTTTTTCCGTTGGTTTTTTCCCTGTTTAGTTTTATTTTGGTTGCTAATTTTATTGGTCTTTTCCCCTATTTTTATACGATTACTTCTCAGATTATGATTACGTTTTCGTTAGCGATGTTAGTAATTTTAACAGTGATTGGCTATGGTTTCTATAAACATGGGGCTGGTTTTTTGAGGCTATTTGTTCCCAGTGGTGTCCCTGTTTTGATTTTGCCTCTTGTGACGATGATTGAAGTTATTTCTTTTCTTTCTCGTCCTATCAGTCTCTCCCTTCGTCTTTTTGCTAATATGCTTGCTGGTCATATTACCCTCAAAGTTTTTTCTGGTTTTGTTGTTTCAATGATTGGGGTAGGAGTCCTAGGTGCTGGTGGTTCAATTTTGCCACTTATCATGACTGTAGCGATTACTGCTCTTGAATTTTTGGTTGCATTTCTTCAAGCTTATGTCTTTACAGTTTTAACTTGTATGTATCTTAATGATGCGGTTCATCCAGGACATTAATAAAACTGGCGGTTTTCCGTCGAATGGTATAATTTTGCTTTAAAGGAGAATAATATGGAATTAGTGCTTGCAGCAAAATATATTGGCGCTGGTCTTGCTTGCTTTGGTATGGCCGGGACAGCTTTAGGCCTTGGGAATATTTTTGGTAGCTATCTTTCTGGTGCATTACGCAATCCATCAGCAGCTGATAGTCAGTTTGGCCGCCTTGTCTTTGGTTTTGCTGTGACAGAGGCTTTGGGTATTTTTTCATTACTCGTTGCTTTGTTGCTTCTTTTTGCGGTTTAATCAGTTCCAAGAGGGTATGTTCGTTTCTATATTAAGAGGCAGACCTACCCTTAGTTTTGGTAGAAGAAACGTTAGTCACTTGTCATAATTTTAAAGAGCTTTAATAAGTTGTTTGAAGGATAAAAGAGGATGTTTGTTTCCAGCGCTTATGCACAAACTACTGAAACGTCGGTAGAGCATATCAAAAATGTGGCAGGGCATGCCAATCGTGTATTTCCACCTTTTGATTTTGTGCATTTTGGTTCACACCTTTTTTGGTTGGCAATTTCTTTTGGTTTTTTTTATCTCTTTATCTCTCGTGTTATTGTACCGCGTATTGGTGGTGTTATTGAAACACGTCGGGATCGGATTGCATCTGATTTGGATCAGGCACTGCGTATGAAGCAGGAAGCAGACACTATGGTTGAAATTTACGAGCGGAAATTAGCAGAAGCCCATTCTCGAGCGTATGTTATAGCGCAGGCCGCTAATGAGGAGATAAAAGAAAAAGCTGAGCTTGAACGAAAGGAAATTGAAGCAGGTTTAGAGAAAAAACTAACAGACGCTGAAAGAAAGATTGCGAAAATACGGGATAAAGCTATGCAAAACGTTGGCTCAATTGCTGAGGAACTATCCCTTGAAATTGTAAAAAAATTGATTGATGTTGATGTTGAAAAAGTGTCTGTTCATTCGGTTGTTAAAGCTGCAGATTACTAAAGGATACAAAGATGACTGATACTTTTTGGGCCTTTGTTGGGTTAGTTCTTTTTTTAGCTCTTTTGGTTTATTTCAAAGTTCCGCAGATGGCTGTACGCCATCTTGATGTGCGAGCAAAACGTATCAAAGATGAGCTTGATGAGGCTCTTCGTCTTCGTGAAGAGGCACAGGAAATACTGGCCGAATATCAGCGCAAACATGCGGAAGCAGAGAAGGATGCACAGGAGATTATTGCAGCAGCTAAACATGAAGTTGCCACTATTATCGCTCAAACGCGTGCAAAAGCAGAAGAATATGTAAAGAATCGTAATAAATTGGCAGAGCAGAAAATTGCTCAAGCAGAAGCTGATGCGATACGTATGGTTTCTTCATCTGCTATCGATTTAGCGGTTTCCGCTGCTCGGACGCTTATTGAAAAGGAATTAGATTCTGATAAAGCCAATGAACTTATTAAGAAGTCTATTTGTGAAAAGTCCTTGAGTCAAATGAAAACATATCTTAATTAATAGCAGTTTGTGGTGTTCAAAAAACTAGTTTTTCAGAAGCGGAATTTCTTTTCAGGGGTGGATGTTTCATTTTTTTAACTTCATTTTGTGCGAAGAGTTTACGTATTTATTTTAGAGAGACATCTCTCCATCTTTTAAACTCATTTTTCAATGTTTATTCGTTAGGAGTATAATACAAGGTGATAGGGTGGCACTATTTTTAGCTTTATAGAAACGAAGCTAGGATTTTCATTTGGCTTATTAGCTAAAAAATATTGCGATTTCTTTTATATTTAGACACTTTATGAGAGGTGTATTTACCCTTTTTTCAAAGAATTTTCTATCCCCATGTTTATATCTCTTGCAAGGTGAAGAAGACAGTTTTCTATTCATAATGAGAGAGTTTGAAGAAGGGGATTCTTTATTTTTTATTCTAATTTAATATGTAAAATGATAAATTATTAGGAATATGTCAATGTGGTTCGTTTGAGAGGTTATGCAATTTTTTGATAAGTTATTATAAATTGTTATTTATGCTATGAAGTTACAATTATTTAAAATTGCTTCAAACTTCATGTTGAAATTGTCTCGTAATGTTTTAATGTTCGGTGACAAGAAGAGAAAAATTCTATTTTATTTATTACTTTTTCAGTTTATAGCGCGTTTAAATTTTAGACGACAAGCTTTGAGAAGTCAGCGGCCGCTTGTGTTATGATATTGATACGTTGGAGAAGAGCAAGACGATTAGTGCGAATATTGTGATCTTTATCGTTTACCAATACTCTTTCAAAAAATGTATCAATAAACTTTCCCAGTGGCGCTAATGTATTGAGTGCAAGCGATAAATTTGTTGCATTAATGTGATCACAAACTTTTCTGTCTGTCTCAATGACTGCATGATAGAGCTGTTTTTCTTCTTTTTCAATAAAGAGTTTAGGGTTAATTTCGTTTGCTATTATTGTACCTTTTTGAAATTCATTCTCGAGAATGTTTACAGTACGTTTTACAGCAGTTAAAAATTTGCTTCCATCACTTGTATTAATAAAAGCGATGAGTGCCTCGATGCGACGTGCGATTAATAAAAAGTCATCAGCATCTTTATTTAAGACTGCTTCAATAGCATCATAACGAGCGCCTTCCTCTTTTAGATAAATTTTTAAACGTTCATGAAAAAACAGTAAAAGATCTGATAAAATATATTCTATTTTTTCTAGAAGTAGATTTTGCGGTTGTGTATCTTTTCTTTGAAATGTCTTATATTTAGTTTTTTGTTGTAAGAAAAGATTCGCTGCCAGTCTAAACAGTGGCATAAGATTAATTTTCCAGTCATGCAAGAGTAAAATCTTAATAATTCCCAATGCTGCTCGTCTTAACGCGTAGGGATCTTTTGAGCCAGTCGGTTTTTCATTAATGAGCCAGAAGCCAACGAGCATATCAATTTTATCGGCTAGCGCAATTGTTATAGCTAGAGGTTCTTGCGGAATGCGATCTTTTGGTCCTAGAGGTTTATAATGGTCTTCAATTGCTTCAGCTACGCGAGGATCTTCTTTCTGAAGAAGGGCATATTTTCGTCCCATGAGTCCTTGCAATTCAGGAAACTCTCCAACAACTTCTGTTTGTAAATCAGCTTTTGCGAGTACTGCTGCACGTTTAGCTAAGAGAGGATCTGCTTGTACCAAAGGGGCAATTTTTTGTGCTAAAGCAACGATGCGCTCTACTCTTGCACCCTGTGTGCCTAATTTTACATGGAAAGTCACATTCAAATGATCAAGCCGCGCCATTCTTTGATCGAGAGGTTTTTTTAAATCAAGATCAAATTTTTCAACGGAGGATTTCAAATTTTCGATATTGGGCAAGTCATGCTGATCCGTTTGCCAAAAATAGAGTGCATCGGAAAGACGAGCACAGACAACTTTACTATTTCCCTTGGAAATTTTTTTGCCTTCATCGCTTGCAAGGATATTAGAAACAAGAATAAAATGATGAGAGAGTTTGATCGTTTCGCCTTGTTTGCGCGTTACAAAACATTTTTGATTAACTCGAATGGTCAAGCGAATAATTTCTGGAGGAATATCAAGGAAGGATTTATCAAAATTTCCTAGAAGCACAACAGGCCACTCAACCAGTCCTGCGACTTCTTCCAAGAGAGCACTATCTTGAACAAGTTCTAAGCCGTTTGCAAAGCAAAGATTTTGAGCATCTGCCAAAATGATATTCTTTCGCCTTTCGGCATCTAGAATGACTTTATGGGCTTCAAGTTTGGTTATATAATCATCGAAACGACGAATTTGAATTGGTTTCCCATCACTTAAGAAACGATGACCATAGGTTACATTATTGCTTTTGAGCGAACCAATGGTAAACGGAACAACATGTGTTTCACCAATTTCGGGTCCGAAGATGCAGAGAATGTTCTGTAAAGATCGGATCCACTTTAATGCTTCACTGTTGGCTGAATCTTTCCCCCAACGCATAGATTTAGGCCATGGAAAATTGCGAATAATATCCGGTACAATATCAGCAATAATTTCTTCCGCACTCCGCCCTTTTTTGATGATTTTAGCAATATAAAAATCACCTTTTTTATTGTCATGCGCAATGTGCGCTTCAGAAATATCACTTAGTCCTGTTGAGCGTAGAAAACCATCAATCACATTTTGTGGTGATTTTATACTGGGGCCTTTGCGCTCTTCATGGATATCTTTTGAACGCATAGAAAGACCACGTATATCTAATGTTAGTCGACGGGGTGTCCAATATTCTCGAGCAGCTTTATAGGTCAAGCCTGCATTCACAAGTCGATCCGTAACAGACCTTTTGAGATCAGCAGCAGCTTTTCGTTGCATGCGTGCAGGGATTTCTTCGCTGAAAAGTTCAAGAAGAAGATCAGACATTAGGCTTCTCCTTTTTGTATTTGACCAGCTTGCGTGCGTAAGAAGGCTTCTCCACAGCGGCGTGCAAGATCGCGAACACGAAGAATATAACTTTGTCGCTCAGTCACAGAAATAACGCCACGTGCCTGCAAAAGATTGAAGATATGGCTGGCTTTAATACATTGGTCATAAGCTGGAAAAATACACCGATGTAAGCCATTTTCTTTATTTGGTTTTCCAGCCTCAAGGAGTGCGATGCATTCACATTCTGCATCGATAAAATGCTGGTATAGCAGTTTTGTATTCGCAAATTCGAAATTGTAATATGAATATTCCTGTTCTGCTTGTAAAAAAATATCTCTATAGCTTATTTTATTTTCTCCATCTAAACCATTAAAGTTAAGATCATAGACGTTATCAACACCCTGGATATACATTGCTAGACGTTCAAGTCCGTAGGTGAGTTCTCCCGAAACTGGGGCACACTCAATGCCGCAAACCTGTTGAAAATAAGTAAATTGCGAAATTTCCATTCCATCGCACCAACATTCCCATCCAAGTCCCCAAGCACCCAAAGTTGGACTTTCCCAATCATCTTCGACAAAACGAATATCGTGAAGCTTTGTATCAAGACCGATGGCTTGTAGCGACTTAATATAAAGTTCTTGTAAATCGGAGGGAGAGGGCTTGAGAAGCACTTGGAATTGATAATAATGCTGTAAACGATTTGGATTTTTACCATATCTTCCGTCTGTTGGGCGTCGAGAGGGTTGGACGTAAGCCACTTTCCAAGGGCGTGGTCCCAGTGAGCGCAGTGTTGTGGCTGGATGAAAAGTTCCAGCTCCAACTTCCATATCGTAAGGTTGCAAAAGTGCGCATCCATAATGAGCCCAATAATTTTGCAGAGTTAAAATAAGTCCCTGAAAAGAGCGCCTTGGATTAAGATGTTCAGGTAGTTTCACGCTTTATACTCTTTAATATTTTAATCAATAGATAGTAACCAAAGGAACTTCAGACTCTATAGTTGTCTATTGTTTCATGTGCTTATGGTCAAGCATCATTGTTTACTGTAAGCCAAATTTTAATTTTTCTTGGATTCTCTTGGCGTTTTTTGAGTTTTTTTCTTCCGCATCAACTGCATGATTCCACTGAAATAATGCTTCACGTTTACGCCCAACTTGCCAATAGGCATCGCCTAAATGCTCATTTAATGTTGGATCTGCAGGTTGCAGTTTGACAGCATTTTCTAACATTTGAACAGCTTTGTTATATTGTTTAAGTTTGTAATAGGCCCACCCTAAAGAATCCAAGATATAACCATTTTGCGGTTGTAACGTGAAAGCTTTCTGCAGCATATGGAGTGATTCTTCAAGTTTTTGACCACGGTCAACAAGTGAATAGCCTAGATAGTTAAGAATTTGTGGGTGATTGGGAAAAAATTCAAGTGCTTTTCGCAGGTCAATCTCGGCTTTTTGCCATTGATCTAAACGTTCAAAAGCGATCCCACGTTGATAAAAGAGCTTCCAATCATCTCGTTGAAAGTTTTTTATTTGTGCGATAGCACGGTCCAGAGGTTGGATAGCTTCGAAAAATCTATTATTTTGCATATAAATAGCAGCGAGCGTTATCAAAGTGTGACGGTCATTGGGGAATTTTTTCTTTAATGACGTAAGGAGTTTGATAGCTTCATTATAATTATTGTTCTTTGCAAGAAGGAACGCAAGGTGAAGCTGTCCGTCCCTATAATAAGGGGATTTAGGTGGTAAAGCGTAGTAAAATTTAATTGCCTGATGTAGATCCCCCAATTTAGAAGAAATCTGTGCGAGTTGAAACAGTATTGCATCATTTTGAGGGTATAAAGTGAAAGATAACTGTTTGAAAATACGTGAAATTGTTCCTGAGCTCTTGTGGTTGAGGGCTGTTCCAAAGTTGTATAATACTTCGCCTGCTCCCTGTTGAGAAGTTTTAACCAACCTTTCTAAGGGAGCGCCTTTTTCAATTTTTTCTCGGATGTTTTTGAGCGCTTCTTGACCTGACAACATTTTTTCGCCATGCTTAATAGTCTGAAGAGCTTGATTGCGCATGTTATGGCGCAATTGGAATGAGGCGTAGGCTATGATAATACGTTCATAGGTATTAGGGGCTATCAGAGGACTTTGTTTGTTATTAAGTGCTTGAATAAAATACTTTTTTGCATTTTCTGTATGTCCTGCTAAGTCGTTCATAAGTGCGAGGTGATAACTTATAAAAAGGTTATACCAGACAGTTCCTTTGATCTTTTCAAGATCAGAGATTGCTTGAGATTTTTGTCCAGATCCAAATGTCACCCACGCTCCGATGAGCTCAATGACTGGATTATTACGTGCAGGAAGTGCTTTTAATTGTAAAAGAAGTTTAGCATTTCTGTAGTCTTTTTTGATAAGACTGTCTACTGATAATGTCAAGGAAACGAAGGGAGTTATAATACCTTGCTCTTTTAGTTTTTTTGCTTGCTGAACAGCTTCTTTGAAGGATCCCACGGAGAGCAAGGCTTCAAGGAGTTCTTTTTGTGTTTCGATGTTATCAGGTTTATAAACGAGCGCTTTCTTTAAATAATTGATAGCAAGAACTGTTTTATTTTCGTGATTTGCAACTCTTCCAGCTAGATAAGCACCTGTAAATGAGGTTGTATTTATAGTGGCGTTTGTTTTGCTGTAAGTACCTGATATCATCAACATGATGCCCGCGACCAAGAAAGTGAAAAAGCGGGATGCTGCAGCACTACACATAGAGCTAATCCTTTTGAAAATAATCAATCGACTGTATGGTTTATATCATATTCCGATTACTTTACTGAGAAATTATTGTGATTCTTTCAAAGAATCAGTTTACGCGTGCAATACAAAAAGCAACAGTTTCAATGAGAGCATGGTGAGCAGGGCTTTTGTCAATTGAAGCGAGAGCATCAATTGCACGCCTCCCATAGATGCGTGCTTGTTCTATTGTATCTGTAAGGCTATCATATTTTTCGATTAAATGTTGCGCATGTGCGAAGGCTTCCTCATTGTTATTGCTGTTTTCGAGAGCTTGTTTCCAGAATGCTTTTTCTACTGTATTACTCCGTGCATATGCGAGTATAACAGGCATTGTGATTTTTCCTTCTCTAAAATCATCGCCTATATTTTTTCCCAAATTTTGAGTAGCACCACCATAGTCAAGTGCATCATCAATCAATTGAAAAGCTAATCCTAGCAATGTTCCGTATTCACGTAATGCCGAACGCTCTTTATCTTTATAGCCAGCAATAATTGGTCCAACTTCAGCGGCAGCTGAAAAAAGTGCTGCCGTTTTTGCATTGATGATTTTAAGATAGTCTGAAATACTGGTTTCTATATTTTTTGCTGTAGAAAGTTGCATAACCTCTCCCTCGGCAATAATTGCAGCAGCGTTAGCTAGGACAGAAAGAGCTTCTATAGAACCAACCTCAACCATCATTTTGAAAGCTTGTCCCAACAAAAAGTCACCGACAAGTACACTTGCTTGATTTCCCCAAATCACTCGTGCAGTAGATTTTCCACGTCGTAAATTACTTTCATCAATCACATCATCATGTAATAAGGTTGCTGTATGCATAAATTCAACGGCTGTTGCGAGTTTTACATGCCCATCGCTTTGATAACCGAACATATGAGCGGAAGCTAACGTGATCATTGGGCGTAACCGCTTTCCACCTGATGAAATGAGGTGGTTGGAAATTTCAGGGATCATTTCAACCTCTGATTTTGCCATAGAAAGAATAAGCTGATTTACGCATTCCATATCATTTTTGGTAAGGTTGATCAGGGATTGAAGAGACATTTGACTATTTCTTGTTTGATCTGATTTGGTGGCTACACTCAATATGGTTACTCCTAGAGTATTGCGATGAACGTATATGAATTCTATTTTGTGTACTAGCATAAAGGGGGTTTTGTTTTGACTCAAGCTTTTGATGCTACGAAGTGGAAGTCTTCGATGATATTGGCAAAGAATATTTTTAAAAGCTTGTGTAATGTTGTTATTATGAAGTTATGGAAAGAATTTGAACAAGCGTTGTTTAAATAACAGATGACAGACATAAAGTGCAGTTTATAAAGGTGAACATTAGGCTTTCAAATGGATGAAATAACGAATCAGAGTGATGAAACAATTGATAGTTTTCATCGCGGGAAGTTTTATTTGGTTCAACCACGTAAATATGGCCATCGTTCTGGTATGGATGCTATGTTATTAGCCAGTTTGGTGCCGAATGATTTAAAGGGTAAGGTTGTTGATTTAGGTGCTGGTGCTGGTGCTGCAGGGTTGGCGGTTGCTTCGCGTTGTCTAAAAGTTTATGTTACTTTGGTTGAACGATCAGCTTTTATGGCATCTTATGCTCAAAAAACGCTGATGCTAAAGCAGAATGAAAAGCTTGCTGAGCGAATTTGTTTGTTAAGGGCAGATGTTACTTTCAAAGGTAAGGAGCGCTTAAAAGCAGGACTGGAAGATAATTCTTTTGATTTTGCAATTATGAATCCACCTTTTAACAATCCTGCAGATTGTAGAACACCTGATAAACAAAAATCTGAGGCACATGTAATGTCTGAAGATATGTTTGAAAATTGGTTACGGAGCGCAGCAGCAATTGTAAAGCCAGGTGGGTACTTAGGGCTCATTGCGCGTCCACAGTCGTTGACTAATATTTTGAACGCGTTAGAGGGCCGCTTTGGCGGTATCTGTATAATTCCTGTTCATGCACGTGCGACAACGGCAGCAATGCGTATTTTGTTTTATGCAAAACGGGGAAGTAGAGCAGCTTTATCCGTATTACCCGCGTTGATTATGCATAATGAGGAGGATCAAGCTTTTTCACCACAGATTGATGCCATCAATAATGGACGTATAAGTTTGTGGGAATTTTTTAAATGATATCTTGTGTTTTCCAGTTTATTATTTAAATTCAGATTTGATCTTTTATTTTTAAAGGATTTTAATTATGGATGAAATCGGGTTTTGGTTTGCATTTTGGGCTTTTTTGGGCACTGTCGTGTTTAGTTATGGTCTTCCTCATTTATTACCTTTTCTTTTCTTCTAATAATTTATAAGGAAATTTCGTTTTGATGGATGTTATCAAGAATCTTGTTCCGCGCCGTTTTTATTCTAGTAAACTTGAAATTCCTGTGGTGCGTCTTTATGGAGCTATTATGGATTCAGCTTCGCCAGTAGCGCGTACGCTTTCATTAGCCAAGTGTGCGAATCTTTTAGACAAGGCTTTTGCGTACAAAAGAACACCAGCTGTTGCACTTATTATCAATTCTCCTGGTGGCTCTCCTGTGCAATCACGTTTTATTTTTAAGCGTATCCGCGATTTGGCAGAAGAGAAAAATAAACAGGTTCTTGTATTTATTGAGGATATAGCAGCATCAGGTGGTTATATGATTGCTTGTGCTGGGGATGAAATTTTTGCTGATCCTTCTTCGATTGTTGGTTCTATAGGGGTTGTTTCAGCGTCCTTTGGTTTTCCAGAACTTTTGAAAAAAATTGGTATTGAGCGGCGTGTTTATACAGCAGGAAAAAATAAGGTTACTTTGGATCCATTTCAGCCAGAAAAGAAAGCGGATATTGAGCATTTGAAATCTTTACAACTTGAAGTTCACAAAACTTTTATCGATTTAGTTAAAGAGCGACGTGCAGCGAAATTATCGAACGATTCCAATATTTTTACAGGAATGTTTTGGAGTGGAAGGAAAAGCGTTGAGCTTGGCTTAATTGATGGACTGAATGATGTGCGCTCTGTTATTAAGGAGCGATTTGGTGATGATACAAAACTTCGGTTAATAGCTCCTCCAAAAAGTTTTTTAGGACCTAAAACCGCTTCAGGAATTACGGCTAATGCGGTTTATACTGCAGTTGATAGTCTGTTAATGACAGCACAGGAGCGGGCACTTTGGCAGCGTTATGGTTTGTGATAGAAAAAGTGGTTCGATAAACGATGAGTTTAGTTGATAATTTTACTTAAAAACGTTTGTTAGAAAGAAAGACTTAAAATGATACGGATGGTTGCGTTCGGTTTATTTTGTATCATAGCTTTCCATATTTATTATTTATTTAGGAAACGATTACAGAAGACATTACAGGGCTTTTGTCGTGTAGAGGCTGAGTCACATGTGGGGAAAAGAAGTACTTTGGTAAAAGATCCTTGTACAGGTGAATATTTCGTCAGATGATATTGGATGTACAAGCTTTCTTCAAAGAGCATTCTTAATTTATTTACACCTGTTAAGTTGAATTTAGCTTTGCATGTTGTGGGGCAGCGTGCTGATGGTTATCATTTAATAGAAAGTTTGGTCTATTTTAGTCTCAGCGGTGATTATTTAGGCTATGCACCTTATGAAAGTGACCACTTCGTGTTAACAGGTCCGTTTGCGGATGGACTTGCTTCTGATACAGGAAATTTAGTTATTCGCGCACGTGATTTTATGCGTGAGAAATTTCCTGAAAGTGCTAAACCTGCTTTTTTTCAACTTATTAAGATGTTACCTGTTGCTTCAGGCGTTGGTGGTGGTTCAGGCGATGCTGCTGGTGTTTTGAGCATATTGCGTCGGCAATGGAATCTTGATTGCTCTTGTGAAGAATTGGCGGAAATGAGCTTAGCACTTGGTGCTGATGTGCCAATGTGTCTTTTTGCATTGGAATATCAGCAGCCGCTTCTTGTGAAAGGAATTGGCCAAGATATTGCTCGACTAAAAGATGCCTGTTCTTTGGCAGTAGTGTTAGTGAATCATGGTCAACAGATTGCAACGAAAGCTGTTTTTAAGGCTTTGGAGAAGCGCAATCATCTTCCTTTGAAAATTGATCCAGCAGCTCTAACGACGGTTGATTCATTGGTTGAAGCTTTACAAAAGACGCGTAATGATCTTTTTTCTTCTGCATTAAAAATTGCACCTCAATTAATTGAAGTGTTAGCTACATTAGATGAGTGTGGTTCTCTTTTTTCTCGTATGTCTGGGGCAGGGGCGACTTGCTTTGGTATTTTTAAAGATCAACAAGCAGCCCAAAAGGCTGCCCTTTTGATAAAGTCGATGCATCCAAGTTGGTTTGTGAAATCTATCATAACTTTAGGAAGGGTTTGATAGATAAACATAAAAGTAAAAGATTTTATTGAGAAACGGTTCTGTTATGTGCGATGGGGTGTGTATTTTTTGTTTTTACGATTAAATTTGTGCATGCTAGTATAACATTTTAGCAAAATAATCGAAAAGTAGTGTGGAATAGTCGGTAATCTAATTTTTTGTTTCTGTGTTTGTATAAGAATTCACTAGGACGTTTGGTGAACTATTTTGAATAGGGCTTGCAGAAAAAGGCAAGCTATAAAAATGGATGTATGTTTCCTTGTATTTGTGATTTATCAAAGATGTTTAATTTACCACTTCAGCCAAATTTTTCATGCGAATTAGATTTGCAGAAACAGGGTTTTTTGCATATAGCGGGTGTTGATGAAGTGGGACGTGGTCCTCTTGCGGGTCCTGTAGTAACGGCAGCAGTTATTTTGGATAAAGACCATATTCCTGAAGGGCTGAATGATTCAAAAAAACTCTCTATCCAACGACGCAATGAACTTTATGATGAAATTTTGCAAAATGCATTAGCGATTTCGATTGCTAGTCTTTGTGCTCATACGATCGATCAATCTAATATTAGAAAAGCAACTTTAGAAGCAATGCGTCGCTGTATTACAGGACTAGCAGTTCCAGCTAACTATGCTCTGGTTGATGGGCGTGATATTCCCTCTCATTTGCCATGTTCAGCAACTGCTTTAATTAAAGGCGATCAACGTTCCATTTCAATTGCAGCAGCATCTATTATTGCCAAAGTAACGCGGGATCGGATGATGGAATGTGCGGGGCAAGTTTATAAAGGTTATGGTTTAGAGAAGCATGTAGGTTATGCAACGCCAGCGCACCGTGCAGCTCTTAATACATACGGACCAATTATGAGGTTACATCGTTATAGTTTTTCTCCACTCAAAGAGCGCTACAGGGATGATATGTCATGACGATTTTGCCTTTCAATAACGCTTCGTTAAAAGAGGCAGTTGCACTTCTTGAACAGGGGAGGTTAGTGGCTCTACCGACAGAAACTGTTTACGGATTGGCGGGTGATGCGACCAATGAGAGGGCAGTATCTTCTATTTTTTCTATGAAGAGGCGTCCACAATTTAATCCTCTTATTGCCCATGTAAGCAGCATTGATATGGCAGAACGCTACGTTAAAATTGATTTTCTTTCACGTCGATTAATGGAGGTATTTTGGCCAGGACCTTTGACATTAGTTTTACCTTTAAAGGCGCAGCATAATATTCATCCTTTAACCACTTCCGGTTTGAATACATTGGCTGTCCGTTTTCCAGAGAGTTGTTTTGCAAAAGTTGTACAATGTTTTGGTCGACCGCTCGCTGCTCCTAGTGCGAATCAATCGGGACGTCTTAGTCCTACTTCGGCTAAAGCTGTTTTAGAATCGTTAGGGGAATCTGTTCCTTTGATACTTGATGGAGGCGCTTGTAAAATAGGATTAGAATCAACAATTATTAAGGTTTGTGGTGAAGGTATTTATCTTTTGCGTCCCGGTGGGCTTGCCGCTGAAGAGATTGAAGAAATTGCAGGGTTATCACTGAAGCGGATAGATCAACGGGCTGCGATTGAGGCACCAGGTATGTTAAAATCACATTATGCACCCAATGCCTCGATTCGTTTAAATGTAAAAGAAGTGAAAAGCGGTGAAGCACTTTTGGCATTTGGTCGAAAACGCATTATCGGGGTTGAAAATGCCGTTTCTGTTTTAAATCTTAGTGAGAGTGGACAGTTGGAAGAGGCGGCCTCTCATTTATTTCAATACATGAGGGAATTGGATTCATTCAAGGTGAGATCTATTGCCGTCGAACCTATTCCCTCATACGGATTAGGTGAGGCCATTAATGATCGTCTCATACGTGCTGCGGCTCCAAAGGAGAAATGAAGATGGAGCAGGAGTTAATTGAGAAGTTTACAAAAATTGTTGGCGATGCATACGCTATAACCGATCAGGCGTTAATTGCACCCTATTTACTCGAACAACGCGGACTTTTTCATGGAAAAACACCATTACTATTACGGCCATCTTCTACCGCAGAAATATCGTCAATTATGCGGTTAGCTAGCCAAACATGCACACCGATTGTACCTCAAGGGGGAAATACAGGTCTTGTGGGTGGTCAACAGCCAGATGAGAGTGGAAACAGCGTTCTTTTATCCATGGAACGATTGAACAAGATAAGATGTATGAATCTTGAAGGTAATATTGCTGTGGTGGAAGCTGGTGTTATTTTACAGGACTTACAGAAAAAAGTCGATGAATCAGATCGTTTTTTTCCTCTTTCTTTGGCTTCGGAAGGCTCTTGTCAGATAGGAGGAAATCTTTCATCTAATGCTGGAGGGACGGCTGTTTTAGCTTATGGCAATATGCGTGAACTTTGTCTTGGTTTGGAAGTCGTTTTGCCTGATGGTCGTATTTTGGATGATTTGCGTTTTGTAAAAAAAGACAATAGCGGTTATGATTTGAAAAACCTTTTTATTGGTGCAGAAGGCACTTTAGGAGTTATAACAGCGGCAGTTTTAAAGCTTTTTCCAAGACCCAAAGGAAAAGCAGTTGCTTTGGTTGGTTTATGTAGTCCAGCTAAGGCTCTTGGGTTTTTATCTCTTGCACAATCTCATGGAGTGGGGATGTTGACTGGTTTTGAGCTCATGGGAAAATTCAGTTTGCAAATGGCTTTAGACTATAAGATGTGTGAAAAATCTCCTCTTGAACATGAGCATGAATGGTATGTATTAATTAATATTTCATCATTACAGAGCGAGGATGAGGCATTATCAGTGCTCAGTATTATTTTGGAAGAAGCTTTAAAGGATACTGTGATAGAAGATGCGGTTATTGCGCAATCGTTAAAGCAGCAAGATTTTTTTTGGCAATTGCGTGAAAGTATATCATCTGCGCAAAAATTAGCGGGAGGGTCCATTAAGCATGATATTGCGGTCCCTACTGCTTCAATTCCTGATTTTATCGCTGAGGCAACACTTATTGTTGAAGATATTATTCCAGGTGCGCGGGTGGTTTGTTTTGGTCACATGGGCGATGGAAATTTGCACTATAATATTACACAGCCTATAGGAGCTGATTCTGCAGCCTTTTTGCGTCTATGGGCACAAATCAACCATAGCATTCACAGTTTAGTGATGCACTATAAAGGTACGTTTTCTGCTGAGCATGGAATTGGTCAACTTAAGCGTGAGGAACTGCGCACTTTCAAATCACCTGTTGCGTTAGACATTATGCAAGGGATTAAGAAAACACTCGATCCTTTAGGGATTATGAATCCTAGAAAAATATTATAATTCAAGAGAGATGAATTTTATTATGTGTTTTTGTTTATATTTCAATAACCAAAAAAGAAACCAGTTGTTTTTTTTAAAATCTTTTAATAATTCAATGAAGGAAAGCTGTTAAAGAGTGTATATTATTAAGATAAATTGGGACACTATATATGGCTCATCAATGCTTTAATCAGGCAAAAGCGGTGCTTGAATTTCGGTTAGATCCGTGCCATTTGCCACAAACAACAACATATTTCTCATCCAAAACGGGCGATCAAATCGTTTGTTCGTTAAGTGAGCGCGGTGTTTTTTTTAAAACGGAGACTCTCTCAAGTTTATCACATTTAATGCCGCCTTATCATTTCAAAGGAATTGCAGCACGTACTGTAAAAACGCGCTCAGGAGAGAGAGCTGTTGCATTAGAACTTTTGCATGCAGATGAAGAAGCTTGTATCCCGCTTTTAGTTTCTAGAGACTTAAATAATGTTCTTTTAGATTGGCGATTATGGGCGGATACTTATGACCTTCCTATGCTTATGATTAATGAAGATAACCGCCTTATGGTTGTCAAAGATCGTTCTGATCTACGTCGATTTTTTTGTACAACACTGCATTCTAAACAAAAGCGCTTTTCACTTCGTTATAGCAATCCATTGGGTTTGCGTTTGATTATCGCGAATCGAATTACGCTACAGTAAGTAGTATTGAGGTACATTCATTTTTTTGCTATTGCACTACTATGTGCGTTTATTTTTGCTATATTTTGCACTTTATTGACTATAAATGAAAGCTTTGTTAGCTCTCAATACTGCTACAGTTTTTGCCTTTAATCAGTTCATAAGAGGCATTTTTTAGTCTTTTTAAAAAGGATTTTATTTGCTTGTTGATTTTGCTTATGAGATGCAAGTAGGTGGTTTTTACTAATTTATCACAAACAGGATTGAAATGAGAGAGTCTTACTATATTCGGGACTCTCATTGGATATGCGAAACGATGAATTATTTTTAATAAATTAATGTATTATCTCTGTTTAACAATAGTGCATTTGCAGTAGGAGACGATTGACATTAGATACTTCTTCTATTGTTGTTATAACAACAATGCTTTTTTCCGAGGTAGCTAAATTTCCAACTTTAATGACAATAGGAATAACTTATAAATAAATCGAGTCTTTATTATTAAAGCATTGGTAAGTCATAGTAGGCAAAATTTTATGCTTTTCTTTAGGCAAAGATCATGACAGTAGGCGATACTTGTTTTCAAGTTTGGATAAAAAACTTATTTGTGAAAAGAAGTAAGCAAGTGAATTTTAGTGGGCACAGCAATAAGATAATTATGGGGGTGTGATCACAGTTTCATACTCAGGCAACTTTCTTATTTTTTGTTTTGTGATGGATATGAATAGCGCATTTGTAGTGTTTTATTTTTCAGCGGAAAATCAGATATTCTTCTCCAAAATTATTAGCGTATCGAGAACAGTGAACAAAATTATGCATCATGCTATTAAAATCTATTATAAAATTGTGAAAACTAAGCTACAAAAAATTTAGCTTTCTCGCGCAATAGCGCGCCATCCAATATCGCGGCGAACAAAGCCATCTGGCCAATCAATACAATCGACAGCTTCATAGGCACGTTTTTGTGCTTGGGTAATGGTTTCTCCTGTCGCTGTTATATTTAAAACGCGTCCACCATTAGCAATGAGTTCTCCATTGCGTAATGCTATACCAGCTTGAAAAACTTTGACATCAGGGAAAGTATTGACCTTATCGAGGTTGCGGATAACAGTACCTTTTTGGGGAGAATCCGGGTAACCTTTGGCAGCCATAACGACAGTCAAAGCAGTTTTTTCAGACCATTTAAGGTGTTTTTGTTTCAGATTTCCTTGAGCAGCGGCAAGAAGAAGTGGCAGAATGTCTTCCTGTAAGCGCATCATTAAAACTTGACATTCAGGATCACCAAATCGCACATTAAATTCAATTAATTCAGGTCCTTTTTGCGTTATCATCAATCCGACGAAGAGAATACCTTTAAAGGGAGCTCCCATTGCGTTCATACTGCGTAGAGCTGGTTCAACAATTTCTTTGAGGGTACGATTAATCATTTCTTCGGTCATGATAGGAGCAGGTGAATAGGCACCCATGCCGCCAGTGTTAGCTCCAGTATCACCGTCACCCACACGTTTATGATCTTGTGCTGATCCAAAGGGAAGGGCAACTTTACCATCACAAAGACAGAAAAAGCTTGCTTCTTCCCCTTCAAGAAAGGATTCTACAACAATTTTTTCTTTTGCATTGCTTGATGCATTTTTGAAGCAGGCCTCAACTGCATTAAATGCTTCTTCTCTTGTTGTTGCGACCACAACGCCTTTACCAGCCGCTAAACCATCGGCTTTAATGACAATGGGAACACCTTGTTGACGAATGTATTCTTTGGCTTTTTCAGCATCATTAAAGCATTGGTAAGTTCCTGTGGGAATGTTATTCTTATAGCATAGATCTTTTGTGAAAGCTTTTGAACCTTCTAGCTGAGCCGCTTTTTGAGTTGGTCCAAATACACAGATATGAGCATTGTTAAGAGAGTCTGTTATACCTGCAACGAGTGGTGCTTCTGGTCCAACAACTACAAGATCAATAGAGTGTGCTTTACAAAAATCAATGACAAGAGTATGGTCATTAATGTCTAAATCAATATTTTCACCAAATTCTATGGTTGCAGGATTTCCGGGAGCGCAATATAATTTTTTTAGCAGTGGTGATGCTGCTATTTTCCATGCTAAAGCATGTTCTCGTCCACCTGAGCCGATAAGAAGAACGTTCATTACTTACTCCTATTACAGAAGATGATTCATACAGTCTTCTTGTCATAAGAATGAAATGTCTCTATCGCAAGATTAAAAGTGAAACCACTTGATGAAAAAGAATAAAAATAGTGCACATATTCAATCCTGTGAAAGGCAGGGAAGGGTTGTGGATGCATCTTCCAAACAATGGGTCTACCGGTTTCTTCCCCCTTCTTTGTGGTTTTATGCTCAATTGGCACGTTGGGACCGACCTATCGGATGGCAATTGTTGATGTGGCCTTGTTTCTGGTCAACAACAATGGCTTTTCTTTCTTACGAAATGGACCAATTGCCTCTTTTATCAACGTTATTCCATTGGCTCTGGTATCTCTTTCTTTTTCTTCTAGGTTCTATAGCTATGCGAGGTGCAGGGTGCACTTGGAACGATCTTATTGACCATAAAATTGATTCTCAGGTGGAGAGAACACGTTCTCGTCCATTGCCAACAGGCCATGTAAGTCGGTTTCAAGCAAAGGTTTTTATATTAGTGCAATGCTTGGTTGGTTTAGGCGTTTTATCGCAATTTAATAAATACAGTTTTTTTCTAGGTATTTCGTCATTGGTAGCAGTTGCCCTCTATCCTTTTATGAAACGGGTAACATATTGGCCACAGTTTTTTTTAGGTATTGCATTTAATTGGGGAGCATTAATGGGATGGGCAGTTGTGTATGGAAGTCTGAGTTGGGCACCGATTTTGCTTTATGGAGGATCTATTTTGTGGACCATCGGATATGATACAATTTACGCACATCAAGATAAAGAGGATGACGCTACAGTTGGCGTAGGTTCTACAGCGCTTCTCTTTGGTAAAGGCACCAAGCGAGCTTTAGTATTTTTATATAGTGGTTTTGTGGTGTTTGTCAGCTCAGCATTTTATTTGGCAAAGGTTCCTATGCTTAGTTTTTTTGGGATTCTAGTCGCAAGTATCCATATGTTTATACAAATTAAAGTCATTGATATAGATGACAGTTCACAATGCCTAAAGCTTTTCAAATCGAATTCGTTTATTGGTCTTGTGGTTTTTGCTGGTTTGGTATGTGGCGGTGTATGGATGATAGTTTATCCTACTGTTTAACAAAAAGTTAAAAATAAAATCATGTGTTATGTATGTGATCCTGAAAGGGCCATGTGCTGTGTGATTTTGGAAAAGAAGAAAATAAAAGCCTAAGGATGCTTTTATTGAATTTAAAACTTTTCTTCCTTTGCAACTTTTATAGTCCGTTTGCATTTTACGTTTAAGCTTTTTTATTTCGGCTTTAGAGCTTTTTCTCATGCAAAGTTGCAGGCGTGCCGAACTTTACCTATTTCTAGGATAAGCTGAAAAAGATTTTCGTTAGAACATTTAACTCAACAACTTTTTCTTTAATTTAAATTGCTTACATATATTTACGTCACGATGATCAAAATACGTAAGGTCATTTTATCGTGTTACGCTCTATTTTAACATTGCTTATCAACTTATTGGGTTTCTGTTAAATAAAGTTTTTCTTTTATGAGCTTGTGACTGTAACCTTTTTAAAGCGGTACAGCAGGCAAAAGATTGCTATCAATCAAGTTTCACAGTGAAGATGTAATTCTCTCATTTAAAGGGGAATCAATGAGTTATTTTTAGTTTTGGAAAGAGTTTTTTAATCATCATAAAGATGCAATCTTCATGCTTAAAAGATTAGGGATAAAGTTTTTGCTTTTGCCAATTACTCTGTTCAACGGAGTCGCGTGTAAAGAGCAGACGGTCATGTAAACGAAACGGGCGATCACGCCAGAATTCGATAGAAAGGGGTTTAACGCGAAAACCGGACCAATAAGGTGGGCGTGGGATATTGCCTAGTGCATAACGTGTAGTATATTCAGCAATTGCCTTTTCGAGGGCAAAACGATTTTCCAGTGGTTGAGACTGTTTAGATGCCCATGCACCAATTTGACTACCGCGTGGTCGTGATTGGAAATACGCATCTGCTTCTTGAGCACTAACTTTTTCAACTATTCCGCGGATTCTAACTTGGCGGTGAAGCGATTTCCAATGAAAACCTAAGGATGCTTTCATTGATTTTAAAATTTCTTGTCCTTTGCGGCTTTCATAATTGGTATAAAAGACGAAACCTTGAGAACTATAATCCTTGAGAAGAACCATACGAACATTAGGCAAGCCTGTTTCATCAACTGTTGCTAATGCCATAGCATTAGGATCGTTTATTTCACTCACTGCTGCTTCTTCAAGCCACTTTGCGAAAAGCTCAAAAGGTTTTTGCATTTGCATAAAATCATTGTCGGTTTGTCGTTTATTGCTCATAGTATCTCCGAGGATCAGTGAGTATGAGTGGGAAGCTCTTTATTTACTTTGCTATCAAGAAATAAAGCGTTGTTTTTTCTTATTTCAAAAAGCTAACGTCATCATATCTCTCAATTTATGGTATTTTAATCATCTTTGTTTTTAGAATAGAATGCAATGCGCTATTATTAAATAAAATATCTCTTTTATCTGGTATTTTAATTTCTTTATAGACATATAAAGAAAGGAAAGGTCATTCTTTAGAAGAGATTGATGGGGCTTTCAGGAATATTGGATGACATATCAGTTGATATTTTGAAAACAAAAAAATTGAAAAGAGGGCAATATGCGTGATCCGTACGCAATTCTGGGTGTGGCACGTACCGCAAAACCGCAAGAGATTAAATCGGCATTTAGAAGATTAGCAAAGAAGTATCATCCAGATCACAATATGGATGATACAAAGGCTAAAGAGAAGTTTTCTGAAATTAATCAAGCTTATGAAATTATAGGTGATAAAGACAAAAGGGCACAATTTGACCGTGGTGAAATTGATATGGAAGGAAAACCACTTTATCAAGCCTATGGTGCGGGTGAAAATTTTAGCAATAGTCGCAATCCTTTTTCAGGAAGAGCGAAGGGATTTGATTTTGGTTCTTCAGGTGGTGCCGGCTTTGATGCAAGCGATATTTTTCGTGATCTGTTTGGGAGAGGAGGGGGCTTTTCAAATTCTACGCGGTTTAATCAACCTCAACAAGGGACGCATGTTCGTGCCAATCTTTCTATTACATTAGAGCAGATGGTTGGTGCAGAAAAGGTGGAAGCTATTTTTCCTAATGGAAAAAAGTTACAAATTAAGCTTCCAGATTATGTTGAAGATGGTCAAATCATTCGTTTAAAAGGCCAAGGAGAAGAGGTGGCTTATGGACAGGCAGGAGATGCGTTGGTCACCATTCAGATTCAAAAACATCCTCGTTTTCGGGTTGAAGGAAGGGCGCTTCATCTTGATCTACCTGTTTCCCTTAAACATGCTGTTCTAGGAGCAAAAGAAGAAGTTGAGACTTTAGAAGGGCGTGTGGTTTTAACTATTCCCGCTTGGTCAAGTTCTGATCGTGTTTTGCGATTGAAGGGAAAAGGACTTCGTTTAAAAAATGGCAAACGAGATGATCTTTATGTACATATCCGTATTATGTTGCCAGAAGATAGACCTGCGGGATTAGAGCAATTTTTGCAAATGCAAAAAAGTTAACTTTTGTGTGATATAAAATAAAAGCGTAGTTTTTGTTTGACTTTAAACCAATTGCTTGAAGAAAAAGTTGACCTATGCCATAGGCAGGTAAATAATATTCATTTCAAGTAACAATGGGGCAGTGCTCATGGCTAAGGGTAATAGTTTATTGTACGGCAAGCGTGGTTTAATTTTGGGGCTGGCCAATAATCGGTCTATCGCTTGGGGGATAGCTAAAGCAGCGAGTAGTGCAGGAGCAGAGCTTGCTTTTACCTATCAGGGTGAAGCGATGAAAAAGCGGGTTGAGCCTTTGGCTGAGGAAGTAAAAGGATTCGTTTGCGGTCATTGTGATGTTTCTGATAATGCATCTATTGATGCGGTTTTTAGAGCAATAGAGAAGAAATGGGGCAAACTCGATTTTTTAGTTCATGCTATTGGTTTTTCTAATAAAGACGAATTAAGCGGTCGTTATATTGATATTAGTGAATCGAATTTTATGATGACCATGAATATCTCCGTTTATTCCTTAACAGCTTTGGCGAAGCGTGCAGAGAAATTGATGTCGGATGGCGGTTCAATTTTAACACTGAGCTATTATGGTGCAGAAAAGGTTGTTCCCAATTATAATATGATGGGAGTTGCAAAAGCAGCTCTTGAAGCAAGCGTAAAATATCTTGCAGTGGATTTGGGGCCTAAAGATATTCGTGTTAATGCGATATCTGCTGGACCAATCAAAACGTTAGCCGCTTCTGGTATTGGTGATTTCCGTTATATTTTAAAATGGAATGAGTATAATGCCCCTTTACGTCGTACAGTAACAATTGAAGAAGTGGGTGATTCTGCTCTTTATTTTCTTTCAGATTTGTCTCGTTCTGTTACAGGAGAAGTGCATCATGTGGATTCAGGTTATAATATCATAGGCATGAAAGCGGTTGATGCGCCAGATATTTCCGTCGTTAAAGAATAAAGTTTGTTTTATAAAGCTTATATTCAACCACGGTGATTTGACCGATTTTAAAACAGCCAATGATATTTTGGGATAGAGGCTGTCTCTACACAACTCAACAGAGTCTGTGGTTGCCTATATTTGACGGAGAAACGGATCATTTTTCATGTCGCATAATACATTTGGTCATTTGTTTCGTGTAACAACATGGGGTGAAAGCCATGGGCAAGCTCTTGGCTGCGTTATTGATGGTTGTCCTCCGGGGATTGTTTTTACTCTTGCAGACGTTCAAACTTATCTTGATAAGCGTAGACCAGGACAATCTCGATATACAACACAGCGTAAAGAGTTGGATCAAGTAGAGGTCCTTTCAGGGATTATTGTTCGTGATGATGGGACAACATTGGTGACAACGGGAACACCAATTTCTCTCTTGATTCGAAATATGGATCAACGTTCTAAGGATTATGGTTCCATTGCCCATCAGTATCGTCCTGGTCATGCAGATTATACTTATGATGTTAAATATGGCATCCGTGATTTTCGAGGTGGTGGACGTGCTTCAGCGCGTGAAACGGCAGCACGGGTTGCGGCAGGCGCTGTTGCTCGTCGGATTGTTCCTGGTTTGATTGTACGGGGCGCTGTTATAGCAATTGGTCCCCATACGATTAACCGCGATCGTTGGAACTGGTCAGAGGTTGATAATAATCCTTTTTTTACGCCTGATGCACAGATGGTACAGGTTTTTAGTGATTATATCGATAAAGTCCGTAAAGATGGCTCATCTGTTGGTGCTGTTGTCGAGATTGTCGCAGAAAATGTCCCGGTAGGTTTAGGAGCACCTATTTATGCAAAGCTTGATCAGGATATTGCATCATTACTCATGTCGATTAATGCAGTGAAGGGTGTCGAAATAGGTGATGGTTTTGCAGCAGCCCGCCTAACAGGAGAAGAAAATACAGATGAAATGCGAATGGGAAGTGATGGAAAACCCCTCTTTTTATCCAATCACGCAGGCGGTATTTTAGGCGGAATATCGAGTGGGCAGCCAATAGTCGCACGTTTTGCTGTAAAGCCTACTTCATCAATTTTAACACCTCGTCGTTCGATTGATGTTGATGGGAATGATGTAAACGTTGTAACGAAAGGACGTCATGATCCCTGTGTTGGGATTCGTGCTGTTCCTGTTGGTGAGGCGATGGTCGCTTGTGCCATTGCTGATCATTATCTAAGGCATCGTGGTCAGGTTGGGTAATTCGAAAGGTGGGTAATGGCGTACGACGAAAAAAAAATTGTTTCTGTACTTCGTGCTTTTGAACGCGGTGAGATTATTGTGGTTACCGATGATGATGACCGTGAAAATGAAGGTGATTTAATTGTTGCTGCTGTACATTGTACCGAAGAAAAGATGGCATTTATCATTCGTCATACAACGGGTATTGTTTGTGCTCCTATGGCAAAGGAAGAAGCTGAGCGATTTCATCTTGTTCCTATGGTGTCAGATAATAACTCCGCGCATCGTACCCAATTTACTGTTACTGTTGATTTTAAACATGGAACAACAACGGGGATTTCAGCGCACGATCGTACATTAGCAGTGCGTAATCTTGCGAATTCAAATGCTGGTCCGAACGATTTTATTCGTCCAGGACATATTTTTCCTTTGATTGCGAATGAAGGGGGAGTCCTTATGCGTTCAGGCCATACGGAGGCAGCTGTTGATTTATGTAAATTGGTTGGTTTACCGCCAGTTGGTGTTATCGGTGAGTTGGTCAATGATGATGGGACCGTTAAACACGGAGATGAAATTACAAAGTTTGCACGAGATCATCAATTGCATAGAATAACGGTTGCAGATTTGATTGCTTATCGCCAACGTAGAGAAATCCTGATCAGGTGTGTTGGAGAAATGCCTCTTGAAACTTCGGTAGGATCAACTTTTGTTAAAAGTTATCAACTTCCTTGGGAAGCTGTGCAGCATATTGCAATCATTTTTGGTGATATTTCTGATGGTGAGAATATTCCTGTATGTTTGCATCATGAAAATATTTTGAGTGGTATTTTTGAGCAATCTTCAGATGTTACACTTATCATGCAGCGTATGATGGAAAAAGAAAAACGTGGTGTGTTTGTTTATTTGCGTGAAGAGTCTGTTGGTATACAATCAGCTATAGGCACTCAGGAGATGGTGAGAGAAGGTTTAGAAAATCATGTGCAGGCAATTAAACGCGAAGAAGAATGGCGTCAAATTGGTTTAGGATCACAAATTTTGAGACATTTGGGAATTCGTTCTGTTATTGTGTATGCTCCTAAGGAGCATTATTGTGTAGGTTTAGAGAGTTTCGGGATTCGTATATCCAGAACAGATACTTTGTGAGGATAACATGAAACAAGAAATAAAAAAGGAAGATATTCCCACGTTAAGTTTTGAAGAAGCACTTAAGCAGCTTGAAGTAATTGTCGAGAATCTAGAACGCGGCGATGTTCCTTTAGAACAGTCAATTGATATTTATGAGCGTGGTGAAGCTCTAAAAAAACACTGTGAAAAACTCTTGAAAGTAGCTGAAGCTAAAGTTGAAAAAATTCAGCTTTCAGAGGGAGGTTCTCCAGTAGGTGTAGAGCCTCTTGATTCTGAATAATATTGCATAATTGGGGGGTATTTATTGCAAGAGGAGATGCGGTAATTTAAGGGAACGCTTTTATCGGTTTCTTTTGTGTGAAATAGATGAGGAAAATTATAAAGCATCACCAATAGAAAGCATTTTTCAGTAAAAAAATGAAAATTATAAATGGAAGATGGAAGGAGGCATATTCTTACCATTTCATTTTCTTGATGAGATAATATTAAGGAGTTTTTTTTGTCTGGGACATTGACGCCATTACTTGACCGTATTTGTTTACCACGAGATTTACGGGCATTGCCTGAGTCTGATTTGGTAAGGTTAGCTGATGAATTGCGGGCGGAAACAATTGATGCAGTTTCCGTAACGGGTGGTCATCTTGGAGCGGGGCTTGGTGTCGTTGAGCTTACTGTTGCGTTGCATTATGTTTTTAATACACCTGAAGATAGGATTATTTGGGATGTTGGTCATCAAGCTTATCCGCATAAAATTTTAACAGGGCGTAGAGATAGAATTCGCACATTGCGTCAAGAAGGCGGATTATCAGGTTTTACGAAGCGTTCAGAAAGTGTATATGATCCATTTGGTGCAGGTCATTCTTCTACTTCTATTTCAGCTGGCCTTGGCATGGCAGTGGCGAGTGTTTTGAAGGCAGAGGAAAGGCGGAACATCATTGCCGTCATTGGTGATGGTGCTATGTCTGCTGGTATGGCTTATGAAGCGATGAATAACGCTGGGGCTTTGGATGCGCGTTTGATTGTTATTCTTAATGATAACGATATGTCTATTGCACCGCCTACAGGTGCTATGAGTGCCCATCTTGCACGATTGGTTTCCCGTCCTGCTTACCGCAGTTTGCGTGAACGGGTAAAGGCACTCGGTAAAAAATTGCCTAAATTCTTTTTAGATAAGGCACGTCGTTCAGAGGAATTTGCACGTGGTTTTTTGGTTGGGGGAACCTTATTTGAGGAACTTGGCTTTTACTATGTTGGACCAATAGATGGCCATAATTTAAGGCATTTATTGCCTGTTTTAAAAAATGTTCGCGAATATCCTAGTGGTCCTGTTTTGGTGCATGTGGTTACGCATAAAGGCAAGGGTTATGCGCCTGCGGAAGCATCATCTGATAAATATCATGGGGTTAATCGTTTTGATATTATAACAGGTAAACAGGTTAAAGTGCAAAGCAATGCTCTTCCTTATACGAAGGTATTTTCTAAGGCTTTAATAGAGGAAGCGACGCATGATGATAAGATTGTGGGTATAACGGCGGCAATGCCAACTGGAACAGGCCTTGATTTTTTCGGGGAAAAATTTCCTGAAAGAATGTTTGACGTTGGTATTGCTGAGCAGCATGCAGTGACTTTTGCGGCAGGGCTTGCTTGTGAAGGGTACAAACCTTTTGTCGCAATTTATTCCACCTTTTTACAGCGTGCTTATGATCAGATTATTCATGATGTGTCGATTCAAAAATTACCCGTGCGTTTTGCGGTTGATCGAGCAGGTTTTGTGGGGGCAGATGGTGCAACACATGCTGGCAGTTTTGATATTGTTTTTTTGGCTACTCTTCCTGAATTTGTTGTTATGGCGCCTTCTGATGAAGTCGAACTGATGCATATGGTCCGTACTGCTGCAGCTTATGATCAGGGGCCAATTTCTTTTCGTTATCCGCGTGGTGAAGGTATTGGCATGGATTTACCGCAGCGCGGTGAGTTGCTTGAGATTGGAAAAGGGCGTGTTCTGCGTGAGGGAAACAGGATAGCTTTGGTTTGTTTTGGAACGCGGATGTCAGAAGTATTGGTGGCTGCTGATGAGCTGGTCGCAGAGGGGTTATCTACGACGGTGGCGGATGCTCGGTTTGCAAAGCCTTTGGATAAGGATTTGATACGTCGTTTAGCACGTGAGCATGAGGTCTTAGTGACAATTGAAGAAGGTGCCATAGGGGGATTTGGAGCACACTTACTACAATTTTTGGCGCAAGAAGGGCTTTTAGAATATGGTTTGAAAGCTCGGACATTAACATTTCCTGATGAATATTTAAACCATGGTTCACCAGAGAAAGTTCTTTCACGCATAGGGCTTGATGCAGTTGGTATTATCAACACGGTTTTTACTGCTTTGGGACGTGAGATTCGGACCGTACAGAAAATTTGAGTGTGAGATGGCTATTAGAAAAAGGCTTAATATTCTTTTAGTTGAAAAAAACTTTTTTACGACACGCTCATGGGCACGTGATGCGATTTTACGTCAAACGGTGAAGGTTAATGATGAGATCATTTTAAAAGCTGGGCAAATTATTTCTGATGATGCAGAAATTATCGTTTGCGATCCTGCACAGAAATATGTTTCACGTGCGGCGTTAAAATTGATCAGTGCACTTGATGCATTTCCAATTGTAACGGATAAAGTGACTGTTATTGATATCGGTGCATTAACAGGGAGGTACGCAAGTTTTGTTAGAACGTGGAGTAGCTCATGTTATTGCTGTTGAGGTTGGTCATCATCAATTGGATACACGTTTATCTAGTAATAGTGCGATAACCTTGTTAGAAGGCTTAAATGTTAGAGATTTGAAAGAAGAACATTTAGGTGGTCGGGAAATTGATCTCATTGTTTCAGATGCCAGTTTTATTTCTCTCAAATTGGCATTGCCTCCTGTTTTGTCTTTAGCGAAGAAGGGAGTCCAAGCTGTTTTATTGATAGGGCCTCAATTTGAGGTTGGTCGTAAGCATATTGGTAAGGGTAGGGTATTGAAGATTCATCAGTAGCGAAAGAAACTGCTGAAAGACTTTTTGATTGGCTGAATACGCAGAGTGAGTGGAATGCAAAAGGCCTGCTTCCTTCGCCTATTGCAGGTGCTGATTTGAAATATTTGTTATTTGGAGAAAACAAGAGTGAGTGACAATGTCATAATCGATCATATTGGAGCGAATGGCAATGGTGTCATCAAAACATCGCATGGCTTGGTTTATGTTCCTTTTACTTTACCAGGAGAGCGTGCCGAAATCATCGTTGATGGAAAATACGCTAAACTCATAGTATTAAAGGAAAAGTCACCAGAACGTATTGATGCCCTTTGTCAGCATTTTGGAGAATGTGGGGGGTGCACACTCCAACATTGGCATGCTGGTGCTTATCGCATATGGAAAAGACAACTGGTTGTTGATGCACTGAAAGAATATGGGCTTGATATTGTTGTTTCACCTTTAATTGAATGTAAGCCCTATAGCCGTCGGCGAATTACTTTAACGGCAGCCATGACACCGCAAGGCTATAGAGTTGGTTTTAACCGCCATGTTGCTCATGATATTGTAGCTCTTGAGGAATGTCCAGTAAGCCGTTCAGAGATTATATCGAAACTCGATGATATTAGGATGCTATGTGCTTTTCTAAGTAATCATGTAAAACGGTTTCATATTACGATAACACACGTTGAAAATGGTTTAGATGTTGCTTTAAGCGGTTGTGTTATAGGCGATGAATCACTTCGTCAGAAAATGATCTGTGCAGCCCTTTCATGTGGGATTACACGATTGTCTGTAGAAGGTGAAATTTTAGTTGAACAAGAAAAACCATTGATTTACTTCGGAGATGTCTGTGTTGAATTTCCGGCTGGTGGATTTCTCCAAACGACGTCTGAAGCAGAAAATATCATGGGTGATATTATTTTGACTCATTTAAAAAAAGCAAAGAATGCTGCTGATTTGTTTTCAGGAGTGGGAACATTTACGTTGCGTATGGCAAAAAAGGTAAATGTTCATGCGGTCGAAAATGATGAGGGTGCATTAGCAAACTTAGATTCAGCAGCACGTTTTGCGACTGGTTTAAAAACAGTAACCTGTGAAAAACGTGATCTTTTTCGCCGTCCACTTTCTGCGAAGGAACTTGAGCGTTTTGAGTGTGTTGTTTTTGATCCTCCACGCGCTGGTGCACAAGAACAAGTACGTGAATTGGCGAAGACAACAATCCCACGCGTGATAGCTATTTCCTGCAATCCTGTTACGTTTGCTCGTGATTTATCTCTTCTTGTTGCAGGGGGGTATACGGTAGAACAAATCATACCGATTGATCAATTCTTATGGTCACCACATGTTGAAGTTATTGCTGTTTTAAGCAAGCGCAAAATAAAGGTAGGTTGGAAGTTTTAGTCGCAATTGAAAAGATCTTTTGAATTCCATTGAAATTCTTCAATCAAATTGATTTTATTATTCATAAAATAATCAACCATTTGATTAATAACAATACTTTATTTCGTTTTAGCTTGAGTTAGAGCACTGAGTACAATAAAATTTTCTTGTTTTATTTTCCTTATTATTGGAACATAAAAACACCTATTTGACTCTTATAAGAGAAAGTGGCGTTATAGATAAAAACCATTTGAAAAAGGATGAATATCTATCCTTTATGAATCCTCTTAATGCAAAAAGTATATGACAACATTGGGAGTTGGTAAATATAACGTTGCCACTAGCTTATTACGTCATAAGCACTGTTCCACCAATTGTCATATTATTGATTCGCAAATGGGGTTGTCCAACACCAACAGGGACGTTTTGTCCAGCTTTTCCGCACATTCCTATACCATTATCAAGTTTGCTATCATTGCCAATCATTGTGATACGTTTCATAGCATCAGGTCCATTTCCAATAAGGGTTGCACCTTTGATTGGCGCTACAATTTTGCCATTTTCTACTCTGTAAGCTTCGGTACATTCAAAAACGAATTTTCCAGAAGTAATATCAACTTGTCCTCCGCCAAATGAAACAGCATAGATACCGTTTTTTAATGAAGATAGAATTTCTTCAGGCGTTTTGTCTCCTCCTAGCATGAGCGTATTGGTCATTCTTGGCATTGGCGCATGTGCATAGGATTCACGCCGTCCATTTCCGGTTGGCTTAACCCCCATAAGTCGTGCATTCAACCTGTCTTGCATAAAACCAACGAGCTTTCCATCTTCAATAAGAACGTTATATCCTGATGGAGTCCCTTCATCATCAATGGTGAGTGAACCACGGCACTGGGGAATTGTACCATCATCAACAACGGTTACACCTTTTGCAGCAACTTGTTGGCCCAAAAGTCCAGAAAAAGCAGATGTTTTTTTGCGGTTAAAATCCCCTTCTAAACCATGGCCTACTGCTTCATGAAGCATAACGCCGGGCCATCCATTGGCTAAAACAACATCAAATGTTCCTGCTGGTGCTGATTCTGCTTCTAAATTTATGAGAGCCATACGCAAGGCTTCATCAGCAGCTTTTTTCCAATTTTCTTCACTAATGAATTGGCTAAATGTTTGCCGTCCACCACAACCATAGAAGCCATTTTCACGCCGATCTCCCTCAGCTGCAACGACAGAGAGAGAAAGTCGTACAAGAGGACGAATATCACGAATCAGATGCCCGTCTGCGCGTAAAATTTCAACATGCTGTAGTGAACCGGAAAGAGAAACCGTCACTTGATGCAATTTATCATTTTTTGCACGTAAATAGGCATCAATTTTTTGTAAAAGTGCACTTTTTTCTTCAAATGACGGAGTATTAAGAGGGTTATGGGGTTGATAAAGCCTTTTGTTTGTTTTTTGAGGTGGTGCACTATAAGGTCCTGCATGATTATTATAGGTTACAGCTTTCGCTGCTTTACTAGCACGCTTGAGTGCAGCAGCTGATAATTCACTAGAATGTGCATATCCGGTAGCCTCTCCAGCAACAACGCGCAGACCGAAACCTATATCTTGGTGAAATGAACCATTTTTAAGTTGTCCATTATCAAATACAAGCGTTTCGCTTTCTGTATACTCAAGGTAAAGTTCGCCATCATCAGCATGATGAAGGGTTTCTTGTACAAGTGATTGCACTTTAGATGAAGCAATATCAAAATGGTCAATCAGCGATTTCATAATAGTGATCCTATTTTCATGAGTCCTTAGAAGATTTCTAGTTGCTAAATTTAAGAAGCGGCGAAGTGTGCACTATAAGGGTTTAATTATTTAATGTGCGTAAATTTTATTATGTTGGTAAGGTTGCATAAGCATCACTAAGACCATGAAGATCAATACGGCTTCCCACTCCTTGCTCGGGAGTTGTAAAAATGAAATAGGTTGCTGTTTTACCTTTTAAAAAGACTTGTAGGATATCTTCTTTAAGAATGGCTTCAGCAACGCAGTTATCACCGAGACAGCGACGGTATTCGACTTTTCCTATATTTTGATCGTCAATTTTAAGTCCAACACCAGGACGCAACTCAACGCGGATTGGAACAAAAACACGCATCAAAGCGCCTTGATTTTGAGGGAGTTTATAAAATGTAACACGCAAGGTAATATCATGGCGATTTTGTGTGTGGACATTTTGTACAACTTCACATTGTAGATTAGGTGTACCCAGTGGAAGAGAACAAACTTTTGTCCATGCACCATAGGTTTGGGGGGAAGGGACATTTTGTGCGTTGGACGTTTGTGCAAAAGCATGGTTTGTCGAAGCGTTATAGAGTGTGTAAATAACAGCACCAACAAAGAAAGTTTTTTTTAGTAATTTATAAAATATCACAGAAAATCCTAACCATCTCAGCATTACGCTTTTACGCATAGCTTTGCATAAAAATAAACTCTTAAATTAAATATAACACAAAACCATTATGGTCCCAAACATATTAATCCATATGCACAAATAAAAAAGGAGACAAACAATCTGTCATAGAAGACAAAGTCTTTAGTGTTGTTTTATGAGTTTAGTATGAGGTATTTTTATGGTACATTTGGTGTTGAAAAATGTATTTTTGTTGCAAGTATCTCTGTCTGTTTTTAGGGGATACATATAAGAGGGATCTCCTACTATATTCTCAAAAATACTATGATGTTAATTAGTCATTCTTATATGCTAGATAGTATTTATTTGTCGATGATGAAAGTAGAAAGGGTATTTGAACGGAATGTCTGTTTCAGGAGAATTAACGGCTGCAAGGGATAAACCAATTCTGCCAAAATCCAGTATTGGTGATTATATCACTTTATTAAAGCCACGCGTTATGTCACTTGTTGTATTTACAGCTCTAGTTGGATTGGTGATATCGCCCGTTCGTATGAATCTATTTTATGGTTTTTTAGCAATTTTTTGTATTGCTATAGGTGGTGGTGGTGCAGGGGCACTGAATATGTGGTATGATGCTGATATTGATGCAGTGATGGAACGTACCAAAAATCGTCCTATTCCTACCGGTAAAATCAGTCCCAGAAAGGCATTTGTTTTTGGTATGGTCCTTTCTATGCTGTCAGTGTTGATTATGGGCAGCTTCATTAATTGGTTTGCAGCATTTCTGCTTGCGTTCACAATCTTCTTTTATATCGTTGTCTATACAATTTGGTTAAAGCGTAGAACGCCACAAAATATTGTTATTGGCGGTGCATCTGGGGCCTTCCCACCTATGATTGGATGGGCTGCGGCAACGGGGACAGTGAACATTGAGAGCTTTTTATTATTTTTAATCATTTTTATGTGGACACCACCACATTTTTGGTCTCTTTCTTTGTTTTCATCTCTTGATTATGATGCGGCAGATATTCCTATGATGCCTAATGTGCGAGGTGAACGGTCAACAAAAAAACAGATTTTAGTTTATTCTATTATTATGGCGATATGTGCTACGGGACCTTATATTACCGGTTTTGCTCAGATTACTTATGGTATTTTTTCAACAATTTTAAGCATTACCTTCATTTATTTTGCTTATCGGCTTTGGAAAACTGATACGCACGAGAAAACTATTCTACGAGCAAAGAAAACGTTTTTCTTTTCATTATTTTATTTGTTTGCTATATTCGCAGTTCTTTTGATTGAAGCTCTGGTTTGATTTTTATCATCTTTTAATCTTGTTAAATAAGGAGTAAAAATTAAAGGGTTTTTCATTAAAAAAACGCACTAACAGCATACCATCAATACAATGCTTTTGTATATTATATACAAACTAATGTTTTCAATCTTTCTTTTACGCACTTGTACAGGTTTATAGGGGTAGAGTGGGTATCTGGTCCAAGTTTTAGAGATGAAAGGATAGGTTATGTGTATACTCCCTTCTTTAACAATGCGCCTTTGCAGTCCACGTGGATTTTGCGCGGGGGTTGATCGTGCGATTCAAATTGTTATTCTTGCGTTAAAAAAATATGGGGCTCCAGTCTATGTTCGTCATGAAATTGTCCACAACCGTTATGTAGTTGAGGGGTTACAGCAGCGTGGTGCTATTTTTGTTGAAGAGCTTTATGAGATTCCAGAAGAGTATCGTAGTCAACCTGTTGTGTTTTCTGCTCATGGGGTACCAAAATCAGTACCAGAAGAGGCGCGTCAATATAATCTGTTATATCTCGATGCAACATGTCCTTTGGTTTCTAAGGTTCATAAACAAGCGATAAGACATCAACGTCATGGTCGCCATGTCATATTGATTGGTCATGCTGGTCACCCAGAGGTAATAGGAACAATGGGACAGCTTGAAAAAGGAGCTGTTACATTAGTTGAAACAGTAAAGGACGCTTTATATTATCAACCAGATGATCCTAAAAAATTAGGATTTGTCACGCAAACAACACTTTCTATCGAAGATACGGCAGAAATTATTGAGGTGTTGCAACAGCGTTTTCCTGCGTTAGAAGCACCAGCTGCTGAATCAATTTGTTATGCCACCACGAATCGACAAGATGCTGTTAAGGCTGCAGCATTAGGGAGCGATCTATTTTTAATTGTCGGTGCACCAAATTCTTCTAATTCACGACGTTTGGTAGAGGTTGCTCAGAGAGCTGGTGCGCGACAGGCTATTTTAGTGCAAGGCGTTCATGAAATTGATTTCGATCAGCTTGGAGTTCTTTCTGTCGTGAGTCTCTCAGCTGGGGCATCTGCCCCTGAAGTTATTGTTAATGAAATTATTACAGCTTTTCGTAAGCGTTATGACGTTAAAATAGAATTAACTGAAACTGCAGTAGAAACGGAGACATTTTTAGTGAATCGCGAATTGCGCGATGTCATTTTAACCCCTAAAGATATGGCTTTCGTTAATGGTCAGGTTGAGACGTTAACAAATGAAAATGATGATAGATAAAAGACTGAAAACGAAAGCAAAATAATGGCAGTTTACACTGATATTCATCGCAATGATTTGGAAGCATTTTTGACGCGTTATTCAATCGGTTTACTTTTATCTTATCAAGGGATAGCAGAAGGAATTGAGAATTCCAATTTTATGCTTTATACAACAGAAGGGAAGTTTATTTTAACGCTTTATGAGAAGCGTGTTTCAAAAGATGATTTGCCTTTTTTTTGTAGTCTTATGCAACACTTGGGGCAGCGTGGAATTCCTTGCCCTCAACCGATAGTTCAAAATGATGGGACAATGATTGGTGAATTAGCAGGACGTCCGGCTGCTATTATTACTTTTTTGGAAGGGGTGTGGGTCCATCATCCCAATGTATGTCATTGTGGCGAAGTAGGGTCTAGCTTAGCGCAATTGCATTTAGCAGGACAAGATTTTTCACTTAGTCGTAGAAATACTCTTTCTATCGTGGATTGGAAACTATTATGGAAAAGTTGCCAAACGGGAGGAGATACGTTGCTTAAAGAGTTTGGGCAAAAAATTAATACCGAGTTGGCTTTTTTAGAAGAAAATTGGCCGTTGAATTTGCCAACGGGTATTATTCATGCTGATTTGTTTAATGATAATGTATTTTTTTTAAACCATCATCTTTCTGGCATTATAGATTTCTATTTTGCTTGTAATGATTTTTTAGCTTATGATTTGGCAATCTGTCTGAATGCTTGGTGTTTTGAATATGATCATTCCTATAATCTTACCAAAGCACGTAGGCTATTGGAAAATTATCAAAAAATGAGGCCATTGGTGCCTTTAGAATTGGACGCGATTCCCCTGTTAGTGCGTGGGGCGGCTTTGCGTTTTTTACTCACACGTCTTTATGATTGGTTTCATACGCCGTCTGCTAGTTTTGTCGTGAAGAAAGATCCATGGGAATACTGGTACAAGCTTTGTTTCTTCAGTGATGCGCCGTCGCTGCGTGAATTAGGTTTTTAAATTTTATGTTAAATCAGCAGAAAGTCGTTGAAATTTATACAGATGGTGCATGTTCAGGGAATCCTGGCGTTGGAGGTTGGGGAGCAATTTTACGCTGGAATGGCCATGAACGTGAGCTTTATGGTGGAGAAGCGCACACGACCAACAATCAAATGGAATTGACAGCAGCGATTTGTGCATTGAAGGCACTTAAAGAATCCTGCTCGGTCGATCTTTATACGGACTCAATTTATGTACGCAATGGTATTTCTATGTGGCTTGAAGAGTGGAAGAAGAATAATTGGCGTACTGTATCAAAAAAGCCTGTGAAAAATAGAGAGTTATGGCAAGCTCTTGAAAACGCCTGTTCTCGTCATACTATTAGATGGCACTGGGTAAAAGGGCATGCTGGTCATCCGATCAATGAGCGTGCAGATGCACTTGCAAGGAAAGCAATTACAGAATATCGCGAAAATGAATATTTTTTAAAATAGTCTTTTTTGCAAGATTTTCTTTTTTATCGCTCAGTAGGAACAGTATTGGGTTGCGTGTGGAGTATGAATGTTCCGCTTAAAGCATGACCTTTAAAAGAAATTGTATAAAAAATTGTGTAGTTTTCTTCATCAGGTATGAAATAAAGTGGAGCACTAAAGAGTGTATATTCTGCGTTATGACTTATTTTTTTTGCTGGTCCAATTTGCATTTCTCCTCCATCTAAAAAGAGAGAGGAAGGTATGATTTTGTTGTTATTCTGTATTTTGATGAAGAGGGTGTTTGTTTCTTTTTTAGCACTTATTTTAAAGTCATGATGCGTTGTATCGGGTAGAGCAGCTTGGGCATCTTTTAATAAAGAATCAGGAAGATGTTTATTGTGTGGAGCAGATGGTGAAAAATTAAAGTTAACGGTGAATGGGAGGCAGATCTCATTACATAATCCAAGAGTTAAAGTACCACTTAAATTTTTGTTTGAACCGGAAATCTTGAAGGGTAAGACTACTTTATCTTTATAGCCTAGTGACCAGTCATTTTCTGTTTCATAAAGCTGTGGTGCGGGGTAAAATATTTCATAAGAAACCTGTTGGTTGAAGTTAAAAAATGGTGCCATACCTGAATTACCTGGATTACGCCAATAGGTTTTCCATCCTGGTTTAAGAACAATTTCAATAATACCATCTCTTATTCTAGAAAGAGAGGGCTCGGTAATCGCTAATCTGATACGGCCACCCTCTGAGTTATACCAGGATGTTGCAAGAAGATATGCGTTTTGTTTTGTTTGGGCGCTGATAGAGGGGGCGGGTAATCCTAAAAATATGAATGTTAAGATTAAAGTAACTAAAAGTTTTTTATAAAGGGAAATGACGGTATTTTGTAAACTTGTAAATATTTGAAGTTTTTTCATTGGATTTTTATTTTCCTGTTGTACTAACTAAAGTGAACTTTATCATGTAAATTATGGAGAATAACAGATTGATGAAGCAGTGTAATGGCTTTTTGAGTGGGCAGTTGCTCATAGCAATGCCAGGGATGAATGACAAACGCTTTATTCGTTCTGTTGTTTATATTTGCGCGCATTCTGATGCTGGTGCCATGGGGATTATTCTCAATCAATTGCACCATATTGATTTTCCAGAGCTTTTGCTGCATCTTGGCGTCATAAAGAGTGGTCAAAAAAAATATCTTTCTGAACCAATAAAGAAGTTTCCCGTACGCTATGGTGGACCTGTTGATCCTTCACGTGGTTTCGTGCTGCATTCTGATGATTATACCTGTGAAGAAACTGTTTCTATTGCAGATAAGATCTGTTTTACTGCGACGATTGATATATTAAAAGCAATCAGTTGTGAACGAGGCCCACAACATGCGTTGATAGCATTAGGTTATGCTGGATGGAAAGCCGGACAGCTCGAAGCAGAAATCTCTACGAATGGTTGGCTTATTAGTTCTACATCACCTAGTTTTCTTTTTGAAAGCGATTTAAGTCGCAAATATGATGAAAGCTTGGTTCGCATGGGAATCAATCCGATCTATCTTGCTTCTGAAATGGGGCACGCGTAGAGTTTCAAATATTTTCCGAGTTTTTTATTTTACACAACGTCCTGTCCCTTGTTTTACCTATCCGTTATGTTTTTTTGTATAAGGAAAATGATTGTGAACGAGAGTGATTAATTCTTCGATGGCGATTGGTTTAGTGACAAGTGTACTTTGAACATATTGACAACCTTGTTGGCGTAGAAAGAGTGCTTCTTTTTCATTTTCAACGCCTTCTGCGATAATTTGCAAATTAAGGTCTGTTGCCATGTTGATGATGGATTTCAGAACAAGTTTTTTCTTGAGAGAATCGATTGAGACGAGTGAGCGATCTAATTTAACTATGTCGAAGGGATAACGGACAAGATAGGCAAGTGATGAATAACCTGTTCCAAAATTATCAAGTGCAAGATTCATTCCGAGTGTTTTAATTTGTTCAAGAAAGTGCGCTGATTGTTCAGGATTTTTTCGTAAGACAAATTCAGATATTTCTATCATCAAGCTCCCTTTGTTGAGGGGATGGCGAAGTAGGGTAGAGCGCAACTGACTTATGAAGCGAGGATGAATCATTTCTGTGCTTGGTAAATTGATTGAAATAAAGAAAGATTTTTGAGAAAATTTTTCTTGTACATTTGTAAGATCAATAACAGCATTATCGACAATAAATTGTGCCAAATCCATAACGATTTGTTCGTTTTCTACGACCTTGATAAAATCAGAGACATTTAAGTGTCCATAATTTGGATGATGCCATTCTACAATTGTTTCAAAACCAATAATGTGTCCATCTGATAAATTAAGAATAGGATGGTAGAGGATTTTTATTTCATTACGTTTTATAGCATAATGAATGTCTTTCCCCATTGTATTATGTTCAATGTTTAACGCGCGAAAATTGGGACGAAAAGGTTCAATATGGTTGCCACCCATTTGTTTTGCACGGATCATTGCAAGTTCGCTATCGTTTAAAATATCTTTAGCGGTCGATCTATTTTCACTCCATGTGACCAGCCCAATTGATGTTGAAAGCGTTATTTTTTTTTCTGTAAGCGAAATAGGTGCTGAGATTGTTTTGTGCAGATGATCTGCAAATGCTGCAATTTTCTGTGGTTCAGTTTCACTGAGCAAAATGATTGCAAAACGATCGGCAGAAAGGCGTGACAGGGTATCTTGAAAATTAATAAGACGGCTCAAACGGCGTGCTATGATGAGCAGTACGGTGTCACCAACAGCTATACCTAATTTGTGGTTAATTTGGTGGAAATTATCAAAATCAATCATAAAGACTGTTGGTCTAATTTTGATATTCGCTTTAGCTAAAGAGGTATAGTTTTGTAATCTGTCGAGGAAAATTTGTTGGTTAGGAAGTCCTGTTAAGCTGTCGTGAATTGCATCATACAATAAGCGTTCTTCGGCCTTTTTATGGTTGGTAATATTAACGATGGTTCCAATGACACGCGTAATTTTTCCCTCTTTTTGCATAGCCGGACGTGCACGAAGAGAAAACCAATGATAATAGCCTCCACCAGAAGACAATCGAAAAATTTGATCGATGCGTCCCTTTTTATTTTTAAGAATGATATCCAGTACGGCTTGAAAGCGCTCACGATCATCATGATGCAAGGCTGAAATCCAGTTGCGCATAGGACCATTGAGTTTATGGGTTCCAGGACCAAAAAGAGTTGTTATATCTGGCTGTATAAAAATGTGGTCACGTTCGACATTCCAGTCCCAAATAATATTTCCAGCTCCTTTTGCGGCAAGCACTTGTTGTTCAAGATCGGAAAATATCCCTTCATGGAAAGCATCATTGGAAAAAGTTTGTTGCATGACAGTAAAACTAATGAGAAGAACAATGAGCACTAATCCTCCTGCTAATGCTGGCTGGATAATATCATTGTTTAAATACCCTGCTATACAGGCATAGGCTCCAATACACCAGAAACTAATGAGCAACCATGTAGGGATAAGCATGATCGCACGGTCATAACTTCGGCTCGAAAAATAGCTGATTAAAACTATACCAAGCATAGCAGTGAGACCGAATGACAGACGAGCGATTCCAGCTGCCCTAGTTGGGTCGTAAATAGCAAATGCTCCCAAACTACAAAAAGCGATGATCCATGCAATTGCACCATAATTGAAATGATAATGCCAGCGGTTAAGACATAGATAGGTAAAAAGGAAAATGAAGAGTGTAGCGGCAAGCGCTACTTCTGTACCAGCACGCCAGATCGGTTGCGTTGTTAGAGTAATTGCAAAGAATTTATTCAAAAAGTTAAAATCGATGCCAATATAAAAGAGAACTGCCCAAGCGACAGCAGCCGTTGCAGGAAAGAGGCTTGTTCCACGAACGACGAAGAGAACAGTTAACAAGAGGGCTAAAAGACCTGATATCCCAAGAAGAATACCATGATAGAGCGTATAAGAATTGATTGCGTCCTTATAGGCTTCAGGTTGCCATAAATAAATTTGCGGTAGATTTGCAGAATTAAGCTCGGCAACAAATGTAACGACAGCACCAGGGTTAAGTGTAATACGAAAAATATCAGAATTGGTACTTGCTTGACGGTCGAGCGAAAAACCTTCACTCGGAGTGATTGATTGGATGCGCGCTGATCCAAGGTCTGGCCGAAGGAAGCCAGAATGAGCCATACGATAATGAGGGGCAACGATGAGACGATCAATTTGTTCATCTGTTGGGTTTGCAAGAGAAAATACAGCCCAGTTTCCAGAAAATTTTTCACTTTTTGCCTGCACTTCAATACGCCAAACAATACCATCTGGTCCTGGTGCTGTACTTATTTGAAAGATGGAGTTATTTGTATGATGAATTTCTATTGCTTTTGAAAGATCAAGAGCAGCATCTTGAGAAGAAATTTTAACGGGCTCAATTGCTTGTGCTGACGTAAAGTGGACAAAAGAACTGACAACTACAATAAAAATGATGTTAATGATTTTACGCAAACTTTTCACAATGTCCCACTCTCAGTATTTTAGGGTGTTTAATTTTAATTTAGATTTTCGAGAAAAAACAGCTACCCTTTATAATTTGTTTTATATAACAAGCGGTCATCATTTTTTTGAAAAGTTGTATGCTATTTATACAAAAATAGATCAGATATATATCTGCTTCAATGGAGCTTGAAACTGATAGAATCTTATATTTTTGTAGGATAAAGCTAAACCATGAACTTTCAGATTTCACAGAATATCCCTTTGCTTTTCAAATTCTATTTATCACATGAAATAAGAGTTGGATAGTTTTGTACACTTATTTTATAAGTATTTCCCAAACTTATGTAACCAGAAAAAAGTTTGTGGTAAATTTTATCATAAAAACTACACGTGCTATTATGTTTCTAAAGTTAAAAATAGTTTTTTACCTCTCTAATATGCACGAAAGCATTGGGAAAAGTTTTGTTTAATTTTACTTTATTTTGTAGGAAAGATTTGATGTTAAATCATCAAAATTCATGAGGGAGCCAATAGGTCCGACAGCGGCTAATGTTGGAGTAGAATTGATAAAAAGACGATGCGCTAAATCAGTTAATCTTGCGGGGGTAATAAGATCTAAGCGTTCAATTGTTTCAGAGATTGGAATTGGTCGACCATAAAGAAGCATTTGGCGGGCAATGAGATGCGCTTGACTAGATGGACTTTCCTGCGACATTGTAAGGTTTGCACGATATTGCGCTTGTGCTCGTTGAAGTTCATTGGGATGAATATTTTTGCTTGCCTTAGCAAGCTCATCAAGAATCACAGGAAGTAGTTCTTTTAGTCCTTTTTGTCCTGTAGCGGCATGAACACCAAAGAGCCCGGTATCTGAAAATCCCCAATGAAAAGCATAAATAGAATAACACAATCCACGCTTCTCTCTCACTTCTTGGAAGAGGCGTGATGACATGCCTCCGCCAAGAATAATTGAAAGCATTTGGGCAGCATAAAAGTCACGTGCATGATAAGGGCGCCCTTCGAAACCGAGAACAATTTGTGTATCCATTAAATCGCGATATTCACGAAAATCACCGCCGACATAATTTGCAAGATTGGTGAGGGGCACTGTTGAATGAGAACGAAAAGTGCCAAGACGGCTTTCAACCTCTTGCAGGAAGTTTTCGTGCTGGACAGCTCCTGCTGCAATTACGATCATACGGTCTGCACTATATTGTTTGTTCATGAAATTGTGAAGGTCAGCAGAGGTAAATGATTGAATTGTTTTGGGTGTTCCTAAAATGGAACGACCAAGAGACTGGTGACGAAAGGCTGTTTCCGTAAAGTGATCAAAAACAATATCATCAGGAACATCATGAGCGGCACCAATTTCCTGCAGAATTACTTTTTTTTCTCGTTCTAATTCCTCTTCATCAAATTTTGAAGACGTCAAAATATCGGCTAGAATGTCAATAGCAAGTGAGATATCATTTTTGAGTACGCGTGCAAAATAGGCGGTTGTTTCAGTACTAGTCGTGGCATTGATTTCACCACCAACATCTTCAATATCGGTTGCAATTTGAAATGCTGTACGGTTTTCTGTTCCTTTGAAAGCCATATGTTCAAGAAGATGGGCGATACCATGTTGTGTTAAGGTTTCATTGCGTGATCCAACTTTAACCCATATGCCAAGTGCTACACTGTCAATTTGTGACATTGTATGTGTGGCGATAGTCAAACCATTGCTAAGGCGACTGATATCTACAGTCATGTGTTTACGACTCCATTAAACAAGCCAAATACCTCATAATAGGGACATTGGAATATTCTTGATTTGAATTAATGCAGCTAACTTTAATAAGATGCATGCGATTTTAAAGAAATATAATCTTTTACTATTTTTTCATCATTAGCAAGACCTATAAAATGTTCTTCGCGTTCCATTAAACCGTCGAGACAAGATGTCCGCGGGGTATTAAGTCCACAGGCACTTTTGATAGCATCAGGAAATTTGGCAGGATGAGCAGTAGAAAGGACGATCATTGGAATATGTGGTTGTTTTTTTTCGCGAGCTACTTTAAGCGCAACAGCGGTATGTGGGTCAGCTAGATAGCCGCTTTCTTTGTAAACAGTTTCAATTGTTTTTGCTGTTTCATCCATGTTACTTTTCCCAGCAGAAAATAGAGAACGGATATTTTTAAGCTGCTTTTCGTTAAGGTCAAAACATCCTGATTTTTGCAAGTTTTCCATCGCATTGCGAATCCACAGTGAGTCGCGATCACTACTTTCAAAGAGTAAACGTTCGAAATTAGAAGAAATTTGAATATCCATCGAGGGTGATGTTGTATGGGTTATTGGCCGTATTTCATAAGTACCATTCGTTAATGTACGTGCGAGAATGTCATTATCATTTGTTGCAATGATGAGTTGGGCGATGGGTAATCCCATACGGGCAGCAACATAACCTGCAAAAATATCACCGAAATTTCCTGTAGGAACAGCAAATGAAACAGCTCTATCAGGAGCGCCTAAGCAAAGTGCGGATGAAAAATAATAAACAATTTGCGCCATAATACGCGCCCAGTTTATAGAATTAACTCCTGAAAGCGCTTTTTTTTGACGGAAATTATGGTCATTAAACATTGCTTTGACAAGTGCTTGGCAATCATCAAAATTTCCTTCAATGGCGATGGCATGAACATTTGTACTTTGATTTGTCGTCATTTGCCGTTGCTGAATAGGTGATATGCGTCCTTTAGGAAACAAAATAAAAACATCTAAATGTTCTTTTCCCGCAAAGGCTTGTATTGTAGCACCACCTGTATCACCCGATGTGGCAGCAATGATGGTTGCCTGTTTATTTTTTTTAGTGAGAATGTAATCCATCAGTCGAGAAAGAAACTGCATTGCGATATCTTTAAATGCCAAAGTAGGACCGTGAAAAAGCTCAAGAATAAATTCATCCGTTTCAGTTTGCCGCAGTGGACAGATTGCTGGATGATGAAAAGAGGCATATGATTCTGCAATCATATTTTCAAAAACGGTATATTCGATTTCATTATTCACAAAAGGCCAAAGAATTGTTTTAGCAATTGTCGTATAGGATTGTCCGCGAAGCTCTCGTAATGCATTGAATGATAATTGGGGAAATTTTTCTGGAAGATAAAGACCTCCATCACTAGCCAGACCAGTCATGATAGTTTCAGTAAAGCCTAAAACAGGAGCCTCACCTCTTGTGCTGATATATCGCATAAGCTTTTTCTTTCATTTATTTTTAATAAACCGATAAAATTGTATATTTCATGTTTTTAATAATATTAAACTTATTAAATGAATGAAAGTTTGTTTGCTTATTATTATAAATAATGAAAAAACAAAGGCATTAGTTTTTTTATTATTAAGCTATTGATATTAAATATATTCATATATGAAGGATTTATCGTGAATATTCGTTCGTTTATTTTATAATTTATACTCCTTTATTCAGCTACCTGAATATTGGCAAATAAGATAGAACATGGCATTTCAAGAAGACCATTTTTGCAGAAACGCGATTGCTTATAATTGTTTTTCTACTCTTATTTGTGTAGTCAAAAACGCATATGATAATCAAGTTCTTCTAGCTATGACATATGTTAGAAATTTTTCAGGGAACTTATAGTATTACGTGCGTCTATTGGGCATCCGGAGTTATCTTGTTTAGTGTAAATGATCAATTTTTTGCCGATAAGTATCTTATTTGTGCTACAAACTATTGTCGATAACGAACAAAGTTACCATGGACAGCACAAAAAACAGCTTGCCTAATTACTTTAAGGCAAGCCGCAATTTAAGCACTACTTTGTTTAATAAAAAATAACCGGATAGCTTTGAACTCTAGCGTTTTTTAACAGCACTTATTGCCCATCCAATTACCGCACTAAATATAGACATAACAAATCCAGTTAAAAAACCAAAACCTAAAGATCCTACTGTCGTAAAAATTCCTAGTGTAATGGGTTCAAACACTTTCTCGATTTTTCCTTCAATGGTAGCTTCATTTCCCGCTCCATGATTTATATCTGGAACATAGAAAGCAGCTATATTGATTGTTTTCTTCTTTCCCTGTTCCATTACGGAAACAGGAATATTCTCGTGTTGAGGATCGTTTTTCAAATGATTTGCATTAGCATTAACAACTTGTGAAAGAAAAAAAGCAGCCATTATAAAAATACGTAACATATGATTTTTAAGTAATTCTTCCATAATTTTACCTCAAATAATTTCTACTTTTACAGAAGTGAGCGAATATATCAGTACAGTTTGTAAACGCAGAGAGAGGTATACAAAACTGTTCCGGTCTTTCCTCACCCAAATTTAGTTAGTTATATGTTTTTCATATACATAACGTATTATATTTAGTGTTTTATTTTGATGTATTTTATGAAATCCATATTTAAACAGGGAATTTGATCAAGGATCATTATTTTTTGAAGTATGATACTATCGCACTTATTATAAGCCCTAGGAGCATGCCAATCATACTTGTTGCATATCCAGCAGCAATCCCGACACTAAAGGTTCCTAGTGTAATGGGCTCAAACACTTTCTCAATTTTTCCTTGAGCAACAGAGTTATTTTCCACTCCATAACTTAAACCTGGAACATAGAGAGCAGCTATATTAATTATTTTATTCTCTCTCTGTTCCATTACGGAAACAGGAATATTCTCGTGTTGAGGATTGTTTTTCAAATGATTTGCATTAGCATTAACCACTTGTGAAAGAAAAAAAGCAACTGCTGTAAAAATACTTAACACATAATTTCTAAATAATTTTACCATAATTATTACCTCAAATATTTTCTACTCTTATCGTAGGTGAGTGAATGCAATAGACTAAATGGACGCAAAGACTAAAATCTACCGCTTATATTCATCTACCTAAGATGGTGGAAATTTGCTACATTGTGTATTATTATAAATACTCATTTCTAGAGTATAATGCAGCTTTTTCTTAAAAAATTATACTTAACGGTTTTTTCTTAGACATGAATATTATCTCCTTTATCCATGCTGTTAGTGCTCCTATGAGATTTATTGCATATGTAGCAATCACCAACCCTGTTACTATCGTTACGGGTTCAATTACTTTTTCAATTTTTCCTTCAACGGTAGCTTTATTTTCTACTCCATAATTGACAGTTGAAACATAGAGATCAGTTATACCAGTTATGTTAGAAATTGGATTTCCCATTTGTTTCAGTATGTAATCAATAACATCTTCTTTTTGAGAGCTATTTCTCAAATGATTTGCATTAACATTCACAACTTGTGAAAGAAAAAAAGCAGCCACTATAAAAACACTTAATACATTGTTTTTAAAAACTTTTACCATAATTTCACCTCAAATATTTTTTAATTTAACCCAAATAGATAAATTCATTGAGTATAATTAGTAAGTCCAAAGGATGGTTGTCTTTGTAATAGTGTAAATAGTGGGTGTTTCATTATGCATCTTTGTAAAAAACAGAAAAACATATAATAGTTTCATTTTCTGGTCGTTTACGCTAAAATCTTTATTTATTTAAACAAAGAATGACACAATTTTGATTATCCAATCTATTAACGTGCTTATTGTATATCCACCTACCAAAATTCCAAATCCTAGGGCGAGAGGTCCAACTATTTTTTCAACATTTCCTTCAACGGCTGCTTCATTTCCTATTACGTCATTAAAACTATGGGTATAGAGAGCAGCTGTATTGAACACCTTATTTTTTTCTTGTTCCACTAAAGATACGGAGAAAGTTTCTTGTTGATAGCTACTTTTCAAGTAGTTTGCATTAACATTCGAGATTTGAAAAAGAGAAAAAGTGGCTGCTAGAAAAATACCCAACACGCGATTTTTAAATAAATTTACCATAATTATTACCTCAAATACTTTCTTTAATTTATATAATTAAATACGTTATTAAATTAATAAGCAAATATATAAATAAAATATAATTACTTTATAAGTTGCAATGTACATCATTATGTAATTTTAGTCAATAATAAAAATACATAATGATATATAATTATATTTGATTAATATGATATGTATTTATAAAAATAATTTTATTATTATTAAAAATATGTATTATGCTACTTACATGTAGTTATTAAACAATAGCATGGACAGAAAAATATTAATTATTATAATAATAAGCACAAAAAGGTTATTTTGTTTATTTATAAAATTTTTAATCTTTTCAAAAAGAGGGGGTATCGGGATTGTTATTGCAGGTTCTATGCGTTTTTTGATACATGCAGCTGTAAAATTGATTTTATAGGTTATACTTTAAAATCTTGATGGGATAAATTGATAGATCTTTCGTTCGGTCTTGAGTTAGTGTGCAGTGAGAAAGTGATATTGAGAATGAGAGTTTTTATGGGTTGATTGATTAAAACCATTCTCAATAAATCAAACACTGATTTTTTTATTGATGGAGTTTTTTCTATGACAATAGTTATTATGTGTTATAGGGGCTCTAAACTATATCACGTTATTCAATTTTTTTACTTACTTGTGTTCTTATTGCCGAAAGGAGCATGATTCATCCTCAATTATATCAGTTTCGAGTGATGTTATGGAATGGATCCGAAACAAAATGTATAGTTTATTTCAGAATAGAATTGGATAAGGATGAAGATCTTACTGAATTATAATAATGGTGTTGCATACTGTTCATCATATGCAGCTAATATATTATATTTTAATGTCTAAGATTTTGTGGGTCACTTTAATCGGAGCAAGGGAATTTTGGTAAAAAGATTATTGAGGGAGTTTATAAGCTGATATACACGTAAGAGATTTTTTTATGGTAAATCTCGCCATACTGCCATTGCCTCTAAGACTTCTCCTAAATGAGCATGTTTAGCAATAACCGTTTCAGCACCCGCCTCTGCCAGTACATTAGAGTGCCCAAGATAGCTATGTGATCCTCCAGTAAAGCCTATGACGCGCATACCTGCTGCTGATGCAGCATGTACGCCATGTAGTGAATCTTCTATAACAATAGTATTTGTCGGCTTTACATGTAATTGTTGTGCGGTAAAAAGAAAAACATCCGGCGCTGGTTTCGTTTTTTTTGTTCCAACTTCGGGAGCAGAAAATATTTTGTCTTTACCATCAAAAAGATCGTAGAGATCAACGGTGGTGAGCATTTCTTTTATATCAGTGCTCTTTGCATTAGAGCAGATACAGTAGGGATAGCGCGTTTGAATGATTTCTATTGCTTCTCTTATACCATCAATAGCATGTAATTCGGTTTTTATCTGTGCTCGAAAAAGATCTGACATTTGATCTATGAGATGCGCAGAAATCGGTTTTTCTGTTTCCTTTTCAATTTGTTTAAGGATATCGCAAAAAATAAGTCCCGCATAACGCTTACTCAATTCTTCAGGAGATATTTCATATCCTGTTTGTGTAATTAATTGAGATCCAATTTTTGCTGCGAGGTACTCAGAGTCTACTAGAACTCCATCACAATCAAAAATAATGAGATCTATCTGAGGCATGAGATATTCCTTTACACATGATTTACAGTTCAAAAACTTTTATGAAAATACCATTGAGAGTACTTTATTTCATAAAAATATGCTTTGAAAGTGATTCTTATTCATTTGATACAATAAAGGTTATGAGAAAGTACATTGAAAGGAAGAAAAATAAGTATTTGTCAGTATAAAATTTCTTTAAGTTTTATGAAAGAATAAAAACGAACATTAATTTTGCAAGGATTTAACGATACGTTTACTCTATTTTGTAAATATGAGCTGGTCGTGGTGAGCCTATAAACCATTTTAATTTATTATAGGGCAAATTCAGTTCATTTTTTTGGGTTTTTTATGACAGTTATTCAGCTTCAAAAAGATTTTGTTCGTACTCCATCACAGATGTTATGGCGCAATAAAATTTTTAAAGGGGATTGTGTTGCGGTACTGGAAAAATTTCCAAAACATTCAGTTGATGTGATTTTTGCAGATCCTCCCTATAATTTGCAATTGGATGGTGCTTTATATCGTCCAGATCATTCGCTTGTTGATGCGGTCGATGATGCATGGGATCATTTTGAGAATTTTGCTGCTTATGATGCTTTTACGCGCGCATGGTTGCTTGCGTGTCGTCGTGTTTTAAAACCGAACGGGACACTTTGGGTTATAGGATCTTACCATAATATTTTTCGGGTTGGTACGGCATTACAAGATTTAGGTTTTTGGATACTTAACGATATCATTTGGCGTAAAAATAATCCCATGCCTAATTTTCGGGGACGCCGTTTTCAAAATGCCCATGAGACACTTATTTGGGCTGTTCGAGACCAAAAAGATAAAAAATACACATTTAATTATGATGCTTTAAAAGCTGCGAATGAAGATTTACAGATGCGTTCAGATTGGCTTTTCCCTCTCTGTACTGGAGCTGAACGTTTAAAAGATGAGGCAGGGCGTAAATTGCATCCAACCCAAAAACCACAGGCGTTATTAGCCCGTATTATTATGGCTTCTACTAAGCCTGGCGATGTCATTCTTGATCCGTTTTTTGGTTCGGGAACAACAGGCGCTGTTGCCAAACTTTTAGGGCGTGATTTTGTGGGTATTGAACGCGAGCAAGACTACATTGATGCAGCATGTGAGAGGATTGCTGTGGTTAAACCTTTAGAAAAACCAGAATTAGCAGTTTTGGATAGAAAAAAAGCAGAACCACGGGTAGCATTCAACAGTTTGATTGAGGCAGGCTTACTCCATCCAGGAGAAGTTCTTTATGATCGCAAAAAGCAAGTGTCTGCTATTGTAAGGGCCGATGGCACAATCATGCATGCTGGTGAAGCTGGTTCTATTCATGCAATGGGGCGAAAAGCTCAAGATTCACAAAGCTGTAACGGTTGGACTTTTTGGTATTATCAGGAAAATGGGCGGTTGAAATCAATAGATAATTTAAGAATGATAATACGCTCACAGATGTTAAAAACTGGTGTTCTATGAAATACTAAACCGACAGTATCTTTATATAGATCAACTTCCAATATGTGCTTTTGTACTTAGACGATTGATAAAGAGGAGCAGTTACTCCTTTCTTCAACGTTTTTTATTCACACACTGAGCCCGCTTGTAACATGCGAGTGAGCAATTTTTTCGTGATCCATTATAAAAGGGACTGAAATGAGAAAATCTCACTATATTCGAGGTTTTTATTTAAACCGTGAAATAGTGAATGATCATTAATCAATTAATGCGTTTTATAAAAAATGAAACATTGCATCTTAAACTAAAAATTCATTTTTTGGTGACGAGGGTTACTTTAATCTAAAGGAATTTGGAATCGCTATGGAAATAGCTTTTTTCATAACTGTAGGAAGTGCTTCTTCGGCAAGGTGCTGGATATCGCACCACCAGCCATTTTTAAGATTCATTTCATGAACACTGTTGATATAGTAAACGTTAAGTTTCAGAGAAAAGTGGGTAAAAACATGTGTAATTTGTCCTTTAAATTGCCAGTCGGCGGTGAAAGGAGCGTTTTGAAGTCCGTTTTCGTTGTTTATTCCGATATCATTAGGAATTTGGGTCATTCCACCGAGTAGTTTTTGCCCCTGTCGTTTTTCCAAATAAATTTGCTTATTTTCATTAAGGATAACAAAAGCAGCACCAGTTTTTAAAGGGCGTTCTTTTTTAGGAGTTTTGACTGGAAAAGACTCAGTTATTTGCATCTTGGCAGCTTTGCACAAACTTTGAAGAGGACAAAGGTAACAAGATGGTTTTCTTGGTGTACAAATGATTGCTCCTAGATCCATCATTGCTTGAGCAAAGTCGCCAGGGCGATTTAAAGGAGTAATTTCTTGTGTTTTTTCTTTAATTTCAGTTTTTGCTTTTTTTAGTATTGAGGTAATTGCAAATAAGCGGGTTACCACACGTTCTACATTACTATCAACAACTGCTACAGGATGATTAAAAGCAATTGCGGCAATCGCTGCGGCAGTGTAGTCTCCAATACCCGAGAGAGTCCGTAATGCTTTTACGGATTGTGGAAATTGTCCTTGGTAGTTTTCCACAAGCTGTTGAGCACAACTTCTAAGATTACGTGCACGTGAATAATAACCAAGTCCAGCCCATGCTTTCATAATATCATCTTGTGAGGCTTTTGCTAAAGAAGCAAGGTCAGGCCAAAGTTTCAGAAATTTTTGAAAATAAGGTTTCACGGCTTCGACGGTTGTTTGTTGAAGCATGACTTCAGAAAGCCAAACGCGATAGGGATCAGGGCGGATGCCTTGTGCTTGTTCTTTAGGGGTAATACGCCATGGTAAATATCGTTGCTTTTGATCGTACCAAGAAAGGAGGTGCGAAGAAATTTCATGCATGGTTGCTTTCAATCATAGGCAGATATAAAATGCAAAAGAAAAAAATTATTTGCTTTGCTAATTCATGGTTCATTTTGCTTCTTAAACGAGAACTAGATTTTGTTGATAAAGGATGCGTTTTTCAGGTAAGAGTTTTTATATAAAGAAAAAATTTCTATAATGATATGATTGAAAGATAGCCTAGAAAAATGAGCAAACAAGTTAAGAAACGCCATTTTTACTCTCTTTCTGAGACGGTATCTAAAATACTTGATCCGGTTCTACGCAAACGGACAGGACTCAATGTAGCGCTTATAGAAAATTGGCCCCAAATTGCAGGTTATGATATCAGTGAAAACACCATGCCACTTAAAATTATTTGGAAATCTCATGCCGATCAAGATGAAGTTTTTCGACCAGCAACACTTATTGTGGCATGTGAAGGATTTGCTGCCTTAAAATTGATGCATGAAACAGATGAATTGCTCCGTAGAATTAATGTTTTTTTTGGATATATTGCTATTGACCGTATCAAGATTGAGCAAAGGTATAGATCTCTCTTGACGAATCACTTGCCAATGAAGCTACCTCCGAATGAAAAAGATAAAAAGCGTCTAGAAAAAATGCTTCAGGAAATTGAAGATAAAAGTTTACGCCAATCACTTTATAAACTTGGCTGTTGCATTTTTTGGGAAAAAAATAATAAATAGCAAGATATTTTATATGTTTTCTTTTAGTATATATGGGCAAATGTTCAATTCTTCTTCGTTTATAACAACAGAAAAGTATTATCTATGATAAAATTTCGTTCTTTTTTGTCTTTCGGGATCATTTTTCTCTTAATGGCAGCTCTAAAAATTAGTGCAACGGTTGTTGTCGCTAGTAGCGTCAAACCACCAGCTGCAACTGTCGATATGGCTAAGCTCCTGCAATCGGGAAAAGTGAAGGATCGGTTTGAGGGAGAGGTGAATGCACCAGTAACAATTATTGAATATGCTTCTTTGACATGTATTCATTGTGCGCATTTTTATAATGATATCCTTCCTCAGCTTCGTAAAAAATATATCAGAACAGGGAAAGTAAAACTTATTTTCCGCGAATATGCTTTTGATCCTCGGGCGACAGCAGGTTTTATGTTGGCGCGGTGTGCACCAGAAGATCGCTATTTTCCTTTGATAGAAGTTTTATTTCAAAAACAGCATGAATGGGTTTGGGGACGAGATGCTTTGATACCATTGAAGAAAATTAGCTTAATGGCGGGTTTTACGGATGAAAGTTTTAATACTTGTTTGAAAAATCAGACCATTTTAGATGAAGTGAATGCATCTTTTGAGCGTGGTAAAGAGCTTGGTGTTACAGCAACACCTACTTTTTTTATCAATGGTAGTAAATATGAAGGGGCTATGTCAGTAGAAGACTTCTTTTCGGTGATTGATAGTTTTCTTAAAAACTAAATTTTTCTTACAAAAGATGTATCTTGATACTTGTGAGCATTTCCCTTTTTGGAGGGGTGGTTTTTGTGCATTTCTGGGGCAATATTTTCTTTGGTTTGACCAATTTTGAAGAGAATTATTACTTTTGATGGTGGGCTCGGATCAAATGGTGTTTTAGTGCTGATATGAGAGGACTTGTGTGATGACAAAGTGGGTTTATAGTTTTGGGAATGGCAGTGCAGAAGGAAGTGCAAGTCAGCGCAGTCTTCTTGGTGGCAAAGGGGCTAATTTGGCCGAAATGAGTAATCTTGGCCTGCCTGTCCCGCCTGGATTTACCCTTACAACAGAAGTTTGTAATTTTTATTATGCACATGACAAATCATATCCAGAAGAATTACAGAAAGTTGTTAAGCAAGCACTTAAGCGCGTTGGTGAACAAACAGAACGTGAATTTGGAAATGAAAAAAGGCCACTTTTACTTTCTGTTCGCTCAGGAGCTCGGGCTTCTATGCCAGGGATGATGGATACAGTGCTTAACCTTGGTATGAATGATAAGACTGTAAAAGCAATTGCTTTACAAGCCAATAATGAACGTTTTGCTTATGACAGTTATCGCCGTTTTATCCAAATGTATTCTAATGTTGTTTTGGGATTAGACCATTCGTATTTCGAAGAGATACTTGATGAAACAAAAGCACGTAATGGTTATATTGTTGATACAGAAATGACAGCAGATGATTGGAAAGATGTTATTATTTCTTATAAAGCATATGTTGAAGAAAAATTAGGAAAGCCTTTTCCACAAGATCCTGAACAACAGTTATGGGAAGCGATTGGAGCAGTTTTTTCAAGTTGGATGACAGCGCGTGCAGTTACTTATCGCCGTTTACATAATATTCCTGAAAGTTGGGGCACGGCAGTTAATGTGCAAGCCATGGTTTTTGGCAATATGGGTGAAGATTCGGCAACAGGTGTTGCTTTCACACGTAATCCGTCTACGGGACAAAAAGAGCTTTACGGTGAGTTTTTAGTGGATGCGCAGGGTGAAGATGTTGTGGCAGGCACTCGAACTCCCCAAAATATTACAGAAAATGCACGTATTGTTGCAGGCTCAAATAAGCCATCTTTAGAAGAAATCATGCCAGAAGCTTTTGGAAAACTGTGTCAGATCGCGCAGAAGCTTGAACAGCATTATCGGGATATGCAAGATCTGGAATTTACAATTGAAAAAGGCAAATTATGGATGTTGCAGACTCGCTCAGGAAAGCGAACAGCTCGTGCAGCTTTAAAAATGGCGATTGAAATGGTTGAGGAGGGATTGATAAGTCGTGAAGAGGCGGTGATGCGAATCGATGCAAAATCGCTTGATCAACTTTTACACCCGACTCTTGATCCCAAAGCAAAACGTTTTGTCATTGCTCGTGGCTTACCTGCTTCTCCGGGAGCGGCAATGGGTGAGATTGTTTTTACTTCGGAAGAGGCGGAAACGGCATCGGCAGAAGGCCGCAAAGTTATTTTGGTGCGTGTAGAGACAAGTCCAGAAGATATTCATGGGATGCATGCTGCAGAAGGGATTTTAACAACGCGCGGTGGTATGACAAGTCATGCTGCTGTTGTCGCGCGCGGTATGGGAAAGCCATGTATTTCTGGTGCTGGTAATATACGGATTGATTATAATACAAACACAATGTTTGCTTCAGGACAAAGTTTTAAAAAGGGTGATATTATTACGATTGATGGTGGAAGTGGGGAAATTTTAAAAGGAAGGGTTGCAATGTTGCAACCTGAGCTTTGTGGAGATTTTGCAAAATTGATGGAGTGGGCTGATGGAATGCGGCGTCTAAGAGTTCGCGCCAATGCTGAGACACCATCTGATGCACGTATGGGGCGTTCCTTTGGGGCTGAAGGTATTGGACTTTGCCGTACGGAACATATGTTTTTTTCTGGTGAACGTATTGTTGCCATGCGGGAAATGATTTTAAGTAATGATGAAAGTGGTCGTCGTAAAGCATTGGATAAACTTTTGCCAATGCAACGCTCAGACTTTACGGAATTGTTTGAAATTATGTGTGGTTTACCTGTTACTATCCGCTTGCTAGATCCACCACTCCATGAATTTTTACCAAAAACGGATGCTGAAATTCTTGATGTTGCAACGGTTATGGGAGTTTCTGTTAGAGTGCTTTCTGAACGCGCACAGCAGTTGCACGAATTTAATCCTATGCTTGGATTACGAGGATGCCGTTTAGCGATTACTTATCCAGAAATTGCAGAAATGCAAGCGCGGGCGATTTTTGAAGCAGCAGCACAAGCTGCTGAAAAAACTGGATCTCCTGTTATGCTTGAAATTATGGTGCCGCTTATAGCCCTTAAATCTGAACTTGATTTTGTTAAAGCTCGTATTGATCAGATAGCTGATGAAGTGATGAAAAAAAAAGAAATCACTATTCAGTACATGGTTGGAACGATGATTGAGCTTCCAAGAGCAGCTCTTCGGGCAGATGAAATTGCACAAACTGCTGAGTTTTTTTCATTTGGTACAAACGATTTGACGCAAACTGCTTTTGGAATTTCACGTGATGATGCCGCTCCCTTTTTGGAAACCTATTTTCAAAAAGGGCTTTTAGAACAAGATCCTTTCGTATCTATTGATCGTGATGGGGTAGGGGAGCTTATTGCTATTGCTGCACAGCGTGGTCGTTCACAGCGTAGAAAACTTAAACTAGGAATTTGTGGTGAACACGGAGGCGATCCTGCTTCTATTACTTTATGTGAAGAAAATAATCTGGATTATGTGTCATGTTCTCCTTTTCGGGTACCGATTGCACGTTTAGCAGCAGCACAATCGGCAATTACAAAAAAGACATAAAGGTTTTGGGGATATTTTCATTGTGTGGCCGCTGTTCTTACATGTAGACTCTTCATAATAAGCATATTTATTTGTTTCTTAAATATTTTTATTCATACCTAATCCCTCTTGTAATGTGCAAGCGAACGATCTTTTTGATTTATGATAAGGGGGGAATGATAAGGAAATATTGCTGTATTAAGCACTTTTTTCAAGTTGCAAAAAAGAAGAGTTATCTTTGTAAATCAATGTGTTGATTGGGAGACGCAGAATAAATTGTATGTATTCTTCTTTTTCTTCAAGAAAAGGATAAAAATACAGGACATACCATAATTGTATATGTGGGAGATGGGACAGTGTACTTTGATGTATTCATAGGAAAAGGGATAAGGTGGGATAGTAAATTATTGCCATAGTTTCAGTGTTTGCTTTATAAGATAGAGGCTTATCTTCAATTTAACAAACCAACTTCACGCATTTTCATCAAAACTGTATGATCAATCTTACCTGTTATGGGAAGATCAAACATTTTTTGAAACTGTCTTAAGGCTTCTATTGTCTTTTGGTCCTCTACACCTGTGACAATAACTTCCTGATTACCAAAAAGACGTAAAGCTTTTTGCACTTGTATAATATCTGCAACAGGAGGCACTAAAACAGTTTCTTTTGAGAGAGATATATCTTTAGTTTTTGTTGTCTCATTTGCCATTTCCATTTCGCTACGCTTAATTAATACCGCAATTTCATCTATTTCCGGTTTGGATAAACTATTGTTTTGTTTTTCCTGGGCGGCTTGTTGTTTCCATAGTGCTATGGCACGAAGCATTTTAGGTCCTTCTAACCCATCTAAAGGACCATTATAAAGCCCTAGTTTTGCCAGCTTTTTTTGTATTTTTAGGGTATTTTCTGTGGGAGAATGTGAAGATAAATTTGTGCGTAGGTTGTTTGGAAAAGGTACAGAAGTAGCACGAGAAAGTGTGTGAAGTGTTTCTTTTTTTGCAGATAAAGTAGAGTTTTGCTCAATCTCTGGAGCAAATGTGAATTTCGTTTTAGGAAAAACATCCTGATACGTTGTTGTTTGCAAAAATAAAGCATTAACAGAAAAAAATACAAAACTAATATTAAAAAGAAAGAATCCAACAAAAAACAAAGCATTTTTGCGTGTATAGAAGTAAAGTGTTTTTGCTATCCAAAAAAGAAAGCGACCACTGATAAGAAGAACTGTTATAACAATACTACTGTGGTATTTACGCTTTTTTACGTTTTTTGTTCTGCGAGTCTTTCGTTTTTTTGTCATTATTTTTATTTTTTATTTCCAATTGTGATTGTTTCTTACATAGAAACAAAAATAAATTATTCTCACTTTCAGAGAGAGGAAGATATATGTCGCATTGTTGCCTCTTTTTTCAAATTGTTAAAATGAGAAGGTTTGGCGTATCAATGTCTAAGCTGATAAATCAATAATAGCCCTCATCCATTTTTCTTAATTTCATATTCTGAAGCATTTTTAGAATGTATAAAAAGAGCATCCACCTCTGCAATATCATCTTTATGCTTGCAAGTCATATCGTCATCTAAACTGAAAGTGCTCTGTCATTTCCTCATTTTTTGCAATAGATTTTGGAGTATGTGAGATCAATTTGAAACAAATTTGCCTATCACGTTGCAGAGATTATGGTAGTGCATATCTCTTTCAAATGTCTTACATATATGATGTTATGAGACATCATTGTCTTCCAATATCATATCTACTCTTAGTATAAATCTACTCTACTAATATTCAATAAATTTTATAAATATCAACTGAAGTGATTTTTAAAAATCTGCAAAAGAATAGATTTCTTGCTTCATCTTTGTAATTTTATATTTATGCTTTTTTGTGAAACAGGAAATTGCAACCTGTATTGGATAGTAACCTAACCATCACGCATTACCATAGTTATCAGCTATTGTTTTTTACGTAGTATCTTTGTTCTCAATGTATGTAATGAGAGTACAGGTTCACATATTTTCAACGCTTTTATTTTTTACGGTATAATTCTGATTTTCACGTTCTAAGGAAAGGATAAGACGTCTCGTTTTTGTACAGCTGTATCATATATTATAATGACATCATTAATACTACGAACATTAATACTACGAACGCTGATAAGCGATTGCTCAATTCTATAAAAGACTAATTTTATAAATTTTTTATAAAGAAGAAGAGTATAGACTGCTTTTCTGTTTCATTTATAACTGCGGTAAATTGGCTGCTCATGATACGTTTTTTGATCAAATTATCATTTTTTTTGTTTTTTGTTTTTGTCATTGTTTCATTTTTTGTAGCAAAGCCGAGCACTAATCATTCTTCTCCTCAAAGAAATAGTGAAACAACAACGAGTGAAGCGATTATTGCTTTTAAGGAATTTTTAAATGATTTAGGAACGTTCTGTGACCGTAATGTAAAAGCCTGTAAAGTTGGGAAGTCCTTTTTAAGTTCACTTGGCGAACGCGCATATTATGGTGCAAAGGTAGCTTACGAATATTTGGGACGCATATTGAATGACAAAAATATGGCAGCTCGCCCAAATGTTAAGTCTAAGATGGGAACACAAGAGTCGGTACGACAACAGAAACATACTGCCTTACCGTTGAAATAAAGATTTTTAACGTTCATCATTGGTGTTATGTTAAGAAAATAAGCACTTATCTACCATCTAAATACATACAGTATGATCATTAAGACAAAACAGGACTGAGATTATGGCAGAAACGATCGATAATATTATAGAGAACTTTTCTCTTCTGGATAATTGGGAAGATCGTTATCGTTATGTGATTGAACTTGGCCACGAACTACCACCTTTTCCGGAAAGTGCTCGAAATGATTCTCACAAAGTGCCTGGGTGTGTTAGCCAAGTATGGCTTTTATCTTCACGTAGTAATTCAGAAAATCCAATATTAACCTTTCAAGGTGATTCTGATGCCCATATTGTGCGTGGGCTTATCTACATTCTTCTTGCCTTCTATTCAGGAAAAAAAGCTTCTGAAATTCGCAATGCCAATGTTGAAGAACTCTTCGAAAAACTTGGTTTAAATGAAAACCTTACACCACAACGATCAAATGGTCTTAAATCGATGATTGAACAGATTCGTAAAGAGAGTTATGTATAATATAAAAGAGCCCCCTCGTCGCAAACATTAAACAAAAACTCCATATGAAATCTAACTGTTAAAAAGTGCTTTAATATACTACAGATAACCATTTTTGAAAAACAAAATCACTTGGTTTTCTTCCCTTTGCTTTTACGTCCAAGCCCCATTTCCTTCGCCAAAGCTGAGCGTGCTTTTGCATAGTTAGGTGCAACCATAGGATAAGAACTATCTAACTGCCACTTTTCACGATATTCTTCTGGCAACATTCCATAATGTGTCATAAGATGACGCTTTAAAGATTTAAATTTTTTACCATCTTCAAGACAGATGAGATAATCCGGGAAAATTGAACGTTTTGGGTTAACGGCTGGCCTTTGCTTTTCAACTTCGATTTCTGTTAATTCTACATTCCCCGCTTTACAAAAAGCGGCATGAACATCAGCAATTAAACTTGGCACCTCAGTCGGTCGGATAGAATTGTTACTTACATAGGCAGCAACGATATCAGCAACCAATGTAATAACTAAATTGCTTTCAGTCTCTAAGACTGGACGATGTTCCATTCTTGTTTCCTTTAATTTAAAATTGAGTAATTTAAAATCGAGATATAGCACATATACTCATAATACAGAGATCGCATGCACATAGATCTCATATTGTACAAAAATCTTTTTTGTCAATTCAATTATTCTATAAAATTGCCAAAACACAAAAAAATCAAACAAATACCTATTTTTAGTCATAATATTCGATAAGAAGAGCCAGTTTCTTACCTATTGAAAGATATCCTTATTCTATAAAAAATCATGTACAAATAAAAGTATATAACGAATGTAGAAAATAATATAGCATAAATATATTTATTTACATAATAATATAGAAATAAAAAATAAAATATACATTAAAATTAGATAATATATGAAATAATATACAATAATATATAAATGCAAATAAAAAATATTTTATATTACCAATTTATAATACTGATATAATAAAATTTTTCTAAAATAAATTTTTATTGTATATATTTGAAAATCAACTACACAGTTTAAAAAAATTCAATTTCCACTGCCAAATAGCTTAATTTTTTCTGCCTGTCACTTCAAAAGTAGCATACTTCTCATAGAAGACGAGAGTTGTGATATGCAATGAAGGGAGTGCAAAATATTATTATAGGAACTGTTACAGCTTTATTTGGGCAAGTAAACGGAATTTACAGATTTACGCACTTGCATAAATGATATGATTCTAAATATAAATGAAACCCTCAATATCTTTTAATAGGATCGTGTATGACCTGCTCTTTTGTACTTCCCCCTAAAGCACCCAAAATTGCTTATCAAGAAAAACATCACGGTATTTGTCGTGATGATCCTTATCATTGGCTACGTGCATCTAATTGGCAGGATGTTTTTAAAAATCCGAACTGTCTTGATGCAAACATTCGGCATTATCTCGAAAATGAAAATGCTTATCAAGCTACTCAAATGGCTGATACAAAATCGTTACAAGATTTACTTTTTACCGAAATGAAAGGTCGCATCCAAGAGACTGACAGTTCTGTTCCTATCAAACATGGACCTTTTGCTTACGGATTTTCTTATGTCACGGGAGGTCAACAACCACATTATTTTCGTACACCAAAAAATGGCGGGGAAAAAAACATTTACCTGAATGGGGATGCTTTGGCTGAAGGTAAAGAGTATTTCAATTTTGGTTTAGTTCAAGAATCTCCCGATCATACACATGTTGTATGGACTTATGATGACAAAGGATCAGAATTTTACACAGCTAAAGTTCGTAATTTGGAAACAGTATCTGACTGTATGGACATAATTACTGATACATCTGGACAGATTGTGTGGGATGCTAAATCGGAAGGTTTTTTTTATACTAGAATGGATGAAAATCATCGTCCTTCTGAGCTCTATTATCACCGATTAAACACTGACCAATCGCAAGATAAGCTTATTTTTCGTGAAGATAATCCAGGTTTTTTTTTACATGTAAGCGGTTCCAAGCTTAATGATGTTATTTACATTAATATTCATGATCATGAAACATCCGAGATATGGTTGATTCCTGCTGAATCACCTTTTACTGCTCCCCAATGTGTACGGAAGCGACAAAAAGGTATTGAATATTCACTTACAGAAGGTGGTGATGTTTTTTATATTCTGACCAATCTAGATAATGCAAAAGATTTCAAGATTATGGTAGCGCCTTATAAAGCTCCACAATCAGAAAATTGGTCTGAACTTGTGCCACATCAACTTGGGTGCCTGATATTGTCCCATGATGCTTATCAGGATTTTCTTATTTGGCTTGAACGTTTTGAAGGGCTTCCTCGCATAAAAGTTATGGAGCGTACTACTAAGAAAATTCATTCCATTTCTTTTTCTGAAGAGGCTTATTCTTTAGGTTTACAAGGTGCTGCAGAATATAATAGCCCGACCCTTCGCTTTTCCTATTCGTCTATGACAACACCTGATCAAGTGTTTGACTATGAGATGAAGAGTCGTAAACGGACGCTTCTAAAAACGCAAATAATTCCTTCTGGGCATAGTAAAAATGAGTATGTCACACGACGTATTACAGCAATAGCAGACGATGGTGAGAAGATTCCTATTTCACTTTTTTATCACAAAACAACAGCTCTTAATGGAAGTGCACCCTGTTTACTTTACGGTTATGGTGCCTATGGAATTTCTATTCCAGTCAGTTTTAATAGCAATGTTCTTTCTTTGGTTAATAGAGGTTTTATTTACGCTATTGCTCACATTCGTGGAGGAAAGGAAAAGGGAGTTGAATGGTATGAAAAAGGAAAGCACCGCTTTAAATGTAATACATTCACAGATTTTATTGCTTGTGGCCGTTACCTTGTAAACAATAAATTCACTTCGCATGATCGATTGATTGCTCACGGTGGTTCAGCAGGAGGAATGTTGATGGGGGCTATTGCCAATATAGCTCCACAGGATTTTGCTGGAATCGTAGCCAATGTACCTTTTGTTGATGTTTTAACGACCATGTTAGACGATTCATTGCCGCTAACGCCTCCAGAGTGGCCTGAATGGGGAAACCCTCTTGAATCAGAAGAGGATTACAACCTTATTGCCTCCTATTCACCTTACGATAATGTTAAAGCTCAAAAATATCCTCCTATACTTGTAATTACAGGATTAACAGATCCTCGTGTAACCTACTGGGAACCTGCAAAGTGGGTAGCAAAATTACGAGACTTAAAAACAGATGATAATGCAATTTTATTTCGCGTTAATATGAACTCAGGTCATGCAGGTGCAGCTGGACGTTTTTCAAAATTGGAAGAAGTCGCATATATCTACGCATATATCCTAAAGCTTGTGGGAAAAAACCACGGTTAATTTAAACATTTTTATCTTCTTAAAAGTTAAAAGGCTCCATAATTCATTCACTTATGAAGCCTTTGATAAAGAAAATGAAAGAACTAAGTTTAAAATCCACAATCTTCATAAAGTTTCAAAACATAATCCCAATTAATTAAATGATCTACGAAAGCTTCGATATATTTGGGGCGTGCATTGCGATAATCAATGTAATAAGAATGTTCCCAAACATCTACACCTAAAATAGGTCGGGCATCGTGAATCAAAGGATTTTCACCATTAGGTGTTTTCATAATTTCAAGCTTACCATCTTTGACAGCAATCCATGCCCATCCAGAACCAAATTGGGCAACGGCAGCCGCAACAAAATCAGCGCGGAATTTATCATAACCACCTAGGTCAGTTTCAATAGCCTTTGCTAACTTTTCAGGCAGATTTTTACCACCACCGCCTTTTTTCATCCAAAGCCAAAAATGGTTATGATTGTAATATTGCGCTGCATTGTTAAACAAACCAACATTTTTTCCAAAATTTTTTTTAATAATATCTTCAAGGCTTTCATTTTCTAAGCCTAAATCTTTCACAAAATTGTTAGTATTTGTAAGATAAGCAAGGTGATGCTTATCATGATGATATTCCAGTGTTTCGCGTGACATATAAGGCGAAAGGGCGTCATAATCATAAGGCAACTCAGCCAATTTAAAAGCCATTAAAAATCTCCTCGATTCTAATTGTTAAGCTCACTCCACAAATCTAATTTGCCATTTAAAGTATCTAAAAGCAAATGTTGAATATCTATTTGTATTAAATTAATTTTGATGACCACTTCTTTATAAAGGTGTTTTTTCTGTATGTAGGTGCTTAATCAATTCAAATATTATTGATTTATATAATATTTCTTTTGAAGAAATTTTTACATACGTAGACTAACAAAAATACATTTTTTAAAAGAATGATGTACTATTTCATTAAAAGGCATCAAAAGCAATTTAGATAGCTGTCAGCTCTTGTTTTTGTTACCTACAATATTTTCCACACAAAATGTCTCTCATGTTTGAAAGTTCTTCTCAGCTTATTCATAGGAGTTTATTACTGCTTTTATCACAGTTTTTGCACAGACTTTAGAAATATCGCATAAGATCAATTATAATTAAAAGTTTGCACATATTGACCAAAAATGTGCTTATTTATGATAAGCTAATCGTATTTGTACGCATTATTGCTCCAATTTGTAAGTGGGGAAGAGGCGTATTGTATGATAAAACGAGCCAACATCACAGATGTGGTTAAGAAAACAAAAAGCTTTTGACGCACGAAGCACCTCTGTTCTCCTACTCATCTAAAAGACTTAGATTTTGATATATCAAGAAAAATGCAATCCACAAAGAATCCATTAGATACATAAAATATAGAATTATACAAAATAAATGATAGAGAAATGGCTGTTTTTTTTGTGTTAGGGTTGTGAAGAGATGCAGATTCTGTTACAAATTTTTTACGAATGCAATATTAATAGGCTTTCAAAACTTTATGATAAAAAATTAAAAGCTTTAATTTTCAGATATTGCGCACAATTACAGGAATCGCTATAAGGTTACAGAGGTAGGTGTGGGCATGTTTCTCTTTTGGGGTATAGCCAAGCGGTAAGGCACCGGTTTTTGGTACCGGCATTCCCTGGTTCGAATCCAGGTACCCCAGCCAGTCTTTAATGAAATTAAATAAAGATTCAGCAATTTGAAGAATTTGATTCAACAAATTTACTTTTTATCAATCCCAAACCTTTTTATAACTTTTTCATTTTGATTTTTTTGCTAGCTGTTTTCTGTTATTTGAAAAGAAAACAGAGTAGTAACATAGAGATTGTCTATATGCTGAGAAAGTAAGATGCAGTTGAAAGTTTGCCTGAAAAATAAATGACGCGATCTAGTGCATGTGCACAAAATGATAGCAATGAGACTGAGTTCAATGACAGTATAAATATATTTTTTAGATCTTTATGAAGATGTAATTTTCTGCTCTTATTGTAAACATAACTCCGTACGGAATTTTTTTAGCTTATTGGGTCAATCCTATTTTCTAACTTTGTGATAAGATTTCTGATAATATAATTAATTTACTATTGGTGTTTAAGTTTAGAATTAAAATGCAACTATTTCAACTATGCTTCACGTACTAAAAAGATTTAACAAATTGCTTTGGAGACGGTCAACAGTTTAGTCAATATGCTTATGGGGGTGGGAAGTAATAAGCTATTTGTTTGTTTCTATACGTTAAAAAATTTATTTTGAAAATAAACGGTATTACTAAATAGAGTGGATAATATTTCTAAGCTTTTATTCATTTTCTTGAGAAAGAGGAAGTGAAGCTATTTCTGTATCAAGTGCATCCATGAAATCAATAATAAACGCCGCATTAGACCCCAAGTCTCTTGGTAAATAACGCGAAGCTGAACGCATATCGACAAAAGTTGTATCGCCTTCATCAGTTAAGCGTATCACAACGTCTGAAATAAAACCAAGGTAAAAGGTTTTTGCTATCGTTTCAATATAAATCTCATTCTCTTCGCCTTTAAATTTTCGTTGAGCCATAATAGGCCAATCATAAGTAGCTAAAACATTGAGAACGGATTGTAGAATATGATCAGGAGAACCATCATAACGACGTCCTGAAAGTTCTGGCCATTGTGACATTTGTAATGCCGTTTGTTTAATCAAAACACTCTTAAGCGGTAAAGCATCATTGGGACGTAGTGTGCGAAAAAAAGCTGGTGGTCTTCGTGTATCCGTAGAAATGTCATGAAGAGCTGGTAAAGAAAACCAAAAAAACCAAAAAAGCACCAATGGTGTGGCAGTTATCAATGAATAAATGATACCTTTTAAGGCGTTCATTCCGCCTCGAGCACCACATACCCACAAACTGTAAAGTGCTTTGAGTGCAAGAAAAAGAGACACAGTAACACAGCAGGCAGAAATGACCATTAAAATGATGAAATTGACCACATCAATCACAGAAAAGCGCTGTAAAAGGATTGAAAATAACAAAATAAAGAACGCCAACCCGCCAAAACGAGGGGACCATACTGCTGCCCTTGAAGTTAACCGAACATATTTTTTTTTCATGAAGTTTTCTTTCCCTCAACTTTGAATCTTAGGTAAAGTACTCATTAGATTTTATATCTTTAAAAAGCTTCTGGTTTTACACCAAAAGTAAAGCACTTATTTTTAAGGTCAAGGATGCTTAATGTTCAATCAAGTTCTGGTAATTATTCTAGCTCCTTCATTGAGGGCAATAATCATTCTCTCTATAATATTGTGTAATCTTTCCAATTTGATGAGAATAGTTTGTAATCACAAAGAAATATAAATTCAGATGACTAGCTGTCCGTTTTCTACAATTCTGTTTGTCCAGAATTTTGAGCTCTCTGTATTACTCCTTGGTCAAAGGGATTTTTCCCTATTGAATATTATATGATCATGTGCAACAAAGATCGTATTCTCTTTGCATATTTATAATCAACCCGTTGATTTTTTCTGTACTTGTGTAGTGATTTATGTTTCAATAGGAGATCATTATGAATGATTGTTTTCAATAAAAAGTTCAACTTTTTTAAAGTTATAATAAAGAATTGTATTTTCATTTAGACATTCAATTGATTAAAGCTGAAAATAACCATTTTGATATGTTCTTTTTCACTCTTGTAGAAATAAGCATTTGTGCAGTTGGAAATCGCCTTCCTTTATTCACTCAACCTGCGACAGGTTGCAGATGAAAAGAAGACTTCGCTTTCTTTCTTTGCAAGGAAGGAAGGGGCAAAGATGCGTAAGAGTGCAAAACCTTTATTCAAATTTTTAGCGACCAAAACTGAATTGACCTTGTTTTTAGGCTTTGATTGTTTAAGTTCTATGATTTGTACTGGTTTTCCAATGATGAGGTCGAGTGTAGCATCAGGGGCTGTGTGATCATTAAGGGTGTAGAAAATAATTCCGTCGTATGTATAGGCTGCGAGTGACCAAAATTGTGTTGTCTTCAAAGCTTTTAAATGAACAGGGCCATTTTCGAGATCAAATCTGCAAACTTTCAGGAGAAAGAGTGGATCAGTAGTCTGCTGGATAGAATTATTTACATCCAAGTCAAAAAATTGATAAGGAGCTCCCGATTTTTTAAGTCCTGTCCATATATTATTTTGCGTCCAATAGGGTATCAAAAATAGAACACAAATATGGACAATGATAGCACCAATGATTGCAAGAAGTGCAGCGTAAATGAATCTAATCACAGTTTATTTTTCCTGATGGAATTTGTTCAACAGATGGCATTGTAAGCTTTTGCAATGCCGTTGCCGAGATGATTGAGGTATCGTATAAAGTAAGAAGAAGCCCGAATTCTTTTTGACTAACCGTTGCAAGCCAATTGCCAGCTTGGGGTGTGGGTGCAATGTTAACCCGTAATGAGCCATCATTTTCATAGGTAACATTGTCGGTGTAGAGTTCGAAGGGTATTTCCTTGGATGCAGTATAGGGTTTGAGTGATTTGTCGGCTGTATAAAGTGTGAAGAGGCGGGCTTCAGGGATGTGACCTTTGAGTAAGTAATGGCAATGGGAGCGTAGCGGATGCCCGTGGTTATCTTTCCAGATTTGAAAAATAAGGCCTTCTGTGCGCCCGATTGAAATGTCACCCCGTTTGGCAGTGCGTGCACGAGTGTAGGGATCACTATTGGATGTTCCCACTTGAGGGTAAGCACTCCATTTTCCAATTGTGAAGCGTCCAAAATTATTAAAGGAATTGAGTATATAATCGACACTCAATGTCCCACATAAAATGGAAAAGGCAAAAGTGAAAAAGAGAATTATGATCTTAACAAACATTCTAGGCTATCTCGAGTTTAAAGTTTTGAAGTCCTGATAGTTTTCCTTTTCAAAGAGATTGTAGGTGCTTTTTTAGCGCGTTGTTAATCAGACCGACGATATTCAAAGTTTCAGGTGAGAGCGTATAGGGTATTTGGGGTGCAAATCCAGAATCATTGTGAGAAGGGGATGGTGGTGGCTGGTAAGGGAGCAGAGAATCTTTGACACCATAGAGTTGTTTGAGCATGATATTTTTGTGTGCAGAAAGCATGATACGGTGCCATATCATGGCAGGAACACCGCCGCCAAAAGCGCGATTCATTGGTGAAAAGTTGTCATTTCCCATCCATACAGCTCCAGTATAATTACCCGTAAAGCCAACAAACCACGCATCCCGATAAGATTGTGAAGTTCCAGTTTTGCCAGCAACAAGAGTCATGGGAAGAGAAGCTCGTTTACCGGAACCTCGTGTTGTGACACCAACCATCATTTGATTCATATAAGCCGCTGATTGTCCACTGAGGACTCGATGTGGTTTATTCCCGTTATGCTCGAAGTTCCAAATGACATGTCCATCTGTTGTTTTAATTTGCGTGAAACCATGGCGATTTCCAGCTATGCCTCCATTAGCAAAGACATTAAAACCGGTTGCTTGATCCATGGGTGTCATATTGGATGTGCCAAGAACCATAGTTTTGTGTGATAAAATATGTGCCTTGATCCCCATATTTTTGATCAGATCTATGATGGGTTGGGTATCGCGGTGGAGATATTGATAGGTAAGATAGACAGGCACTGTATTGATTGAAAAAGCTAAAGCAGTTGCTAAGTCAATTTTACCAAGATAACGACCAGAGTTATTTTTGGGGGACCAACCTCCCCAATTGATGGGGGCATCTAAGACTATTGTTGAGGGAGACAGACCATGTTCCATTGCGGCTGCGTAAACATAAGGTTTAAATGAAGAACCAGGTTGCCGGCCGCCTTGTGTTGCTCTATTAAATTGGCTTTTATTATAATCCACTCCTCCAACAATTGCACGTACAGCGCCGTTATTGTCAAGGATGACGGTAGCGGCTTGTGTGACACGATAGTGTTGACCATATTGGTGTAAATAATACGCGATTGATTCTTCTGCTACTTTTTGAATATCTGGATCGAGAGTGGTTTGAACAATTAAAGTATGGCTTGGAAGTTGGTCACTTATTTTTTTGATTTCATCGAATGCCCAATCAAGAAAATACTCAGGTTGACTATCTTTTACTTTTGTAAGAGCTTTAGCAGGATGATGATGGGCATTAATAATTTGACTTTCAGTCATAAAACCGCTGCTAACAAGATTAGCAAGTACCACATTGGCTCGTGTTTGGGCGGCAAAGAGGTGGTTATGAGGAGCATATTTGGTTGGAGCTTTGAAAAGTCCTGCTAACATAGCAGATTCGCTAAGGGATACATTGCGTATATTTTTTCCAAAATAAAATTTTGCAGCTGCTGCAATGCCAAAATTATTTCCTCCCATGTATGCGCGCTCAAGATAAAGTTGCAAAATTTGTTTTTTGCTGAAATTTGCCTCTAACCAAAGGGCAAGGTAGGCTTCTTTGATTTTGCGTGTTATGGTTCTTTCATTTGTTAAGAATAAATTTTTAGCCAGTTGTTGTGTAAGAGTTGAGCCACCTTGGACCACACTCTTAGCCTGCATATTTTGTGAAATTGCCCGCGTGAGACCGTAAAAATCAATTCCCCAGTGATCAAAAAAACGACGGTCTTCTGTTGCAAGAACAGCTTTAATGACATAATCAGGCATTTCTTCAACGGGGACAGGCACAGCCGGTAGTCCACCACGGTGTCCTATAGGATTTCCGTAGCGATCTAGAAAAAGAATGGAAAAATTTTTAGGAAAATACCAATCTTTTTTGGTTAATTCAAAAACAGAAATGCCAACGATGGTGAAAAGGGTAAAACCAATCAATCCTAATGTCAGTGTTTCATCGAGAATTTCAACTATAAATCTTTTCCATCCTTGTGTATGAAAATATTGTGAGATAATTTTTGATCTTTTCCAGAAAAAACTGTTAGCAGAACAGATGCGATAAAGTACTGTATCGAAGCGTGCATCTAATTCAATAAGTGCAGGACTGTGGAATGGCTTATTATGTTTTGTTTTCTTTTTTTTTAAAAGATTAAACATTTAAAGAGAACCTATAACAAAGTAATGCGACCAGAAAAATTTATAATGATTATATGGAGCACAAGCGATTTTTTGCTATAGTGTTAACAGAGTAAAGAGTTTAGTTCACGATTACAATGATTTAGTTAATTATAGACTCTATTTATATTCAAATTTTATGTTTTTTTAACTTTTTCTTTTTCAGTTATTTTTACAATATTTAAAAACATTTTATTTTGAAATTCCTAAATTTTGGAGTAAAATCCGCTCATTATGTCTATGACAAAGGATATGTTATTCCTCATGCGTGATTTTGAATAGATAAAAAGTCATTATTCACTTTTACCTTCAAAAGAATAGATTATGAAATATCGATGATAAAAAAAGTTTTTTTGTTTGCAATGATAGCAGTTTTTTTGGGAGCGAATCCTATGTTGGCTTCTGGTTGTGCCGAATTGGGGAGGAGGGTTGCTGCCCAGGAGAATGGGGTATTAGTACGTTTAAAACCAGTTGTTCAGGATGGGAAAGATATGTGTATGGTTGTGGTTGTTGTGCCTGCGCGTGATGGTAAAAAACTGCGCCGTGTTGAGGTTTTTGTTCCCGCCGATTAGTATTTGGCAGATGTGGTGATGCGTATTTTAATTGTTGAAGATGATCGCAATCTCAACCATCAATTAGCAGAGGCTGTGAAGAGTGCGGGTTATGTTTCGGATAGTGCTTTTGATGGTGAAGAGGCTTATTTTTTAGGAAGCACAGAATCTTATGATGCTGTCATACTTGATATTGGTTTGCCACGTATCGATGGCGTTCGTGTTGTTGAAAAGTGGCGTCAAGAAGGATGCAACATGCCTGTTTTGATGCTAACAGCGCGGGACCGTTGGTCTGATAAAGTGCTTGGGATTGATGTAGGTGCGGATGATTATGTAGTTAAGCCATTTCATTTGGAAGAAGTGATGGCGCGGTTGCGGGCGTTAATTCGTCGAGCAGCTGGCCATGCGACAAGCGCGTTATGCTGCGGCAGTGTTGTGTTGGATACCAAGACCTCTCGTATTTTTGTTGATGATCAATTAATTAAATTAACCTCCTATGAATTCAGACTTCTTTCATATCTCATGCATCATTGTGATAGGGTGGTTTCGAGGACGGAGCTTACCGAACACCTCTATGATCAGGATTTTGATAAGGATTCAAACACAGTTGAAGTTTTTGTAGGTCGGCTCCGTAAAAAGCTTGGAGTAGATTTAATTGAGACCATTCGTGGAATGGGTTATCGTGTGAGAACGCCAGGTGATCAATGAATGTTTAAAAAAGAATAACTGGCTTAGGGAGCTCTTTTTTTTCGTCAGTAAGTCTCTCAGTTTACGCGTTATGATCTTATCGACATTATGGGTCGTTATTTCGCTTTCATCGATTTCTGCTGTGAGTATTTTATTTTATAGGCGCTCAAGTGAACAAAGCTTAGAGCGTATTCTTTCTGCTCAGCTTTATAGCCTCATTGCAACAGTAACGGTGTCACCAGAGGGGAATTTAAGAGAAGGTGTTGGGATTGATGATATTCGTTATTCAGATCCAAAAACGGGATGGTATTGGGAAGTTATTGCTACATCACATAATCTAAAAGGAAGGTTGACATCCCCATCATTGGGAACGGGAAAAATATTTTCACCAAGCGATGTTGATATACCTTTCGATAATAAGTTCTTTCGCTCCTATAGGATAAAAGGAAACAACGGTCAGAAGTTACAAGTCATTGAAAGTGATGTTGTTCTTGATGATCAGAATCATATTGCGCGTTTTCGCCTTATTGGGAATATCGATGAAGCACATGCACAAGTACAGGAATTTAAGCAGACTTTACAAATTTTTCTTTGGAGTTTTGGTATAGGCAGTGTTCTTATCAACATTGCTATTATTTTCTTTAGTTTCCAACCATTAAAGCTGGTCCGACAAGCATTAAATGATATTCGTGAGAGCAGAGTTCATTATATGAATACGGATTTAGTGAGCGAAGTTACGCCGTTAGCACAAGAGATGAACGCTCTCATCAATAACAATCAGCGTATTATTGAACGGTTTCGCACACAAGTTGGTAACCTTGCGCATTCATTAAAGACTCCTCTGTCAGTAATTATGAATGAGGTTGATAAGATGTGTGGAGAACAGGCTCTTTTATTAAGAGAGCAAACGGAAATAATACAAGCTCAAATAAATCATTATCTTCAGCGTGCACGAATTGCAGCACAGTGTGACAGTATCGTTTATCACACATCTGTTCGCAATGTGGTTGATCGTTTGGTGCGGGTTATGAAAAAGCTTAACCCTGAAAAACAGTTTCAATTTGTTATGGAGGTTGATGATATTGTGTTTTCTGGTGAAAAGGAGGATTTAGAGGAAATAGTGGGAAATTTGATCGAAAATGCTGTTCAGTGGTCTCGCACAAAAGTTATGATCTCTTGTCATTTGGAAGAAAATATTAACGAAACGAAATGTTTTAGTATCCTCGTAGAAGATGATGGTTTTGGTTTAAAAGAAGACCAAATTAATGAGGCATTAAAAAGAGGTTGGCGATTTGATGAAAGCAAACCGGGAACAGGTTTAGGATTAGCAATTGTTTCAGACATGGTCAATGAATATGGAGGAAGTCTTTTTTTATCGCGTTCTGCTTTGGGGGGGCTGTGTGCAAAAGTTTTATTACCAAGATGAGGATAGATTATTTTTTCTTTACTTAGAGCATATATACATTGAAATTTTTAAGCATACCACAGTGTTTTTACAGGAGTATAGAGGGCAAAAAATCATTTCAGAATTTTAAAAGATAGATGTTTATAATCAAAATAGAGAAATAAAGTTTGTTTTTATGCTCTTGTGCCTATGAGAAAAATTAAGGATAAACTTTATAATGCTATTCATAAAAAATGGGACTATCATTTTATGTCAGCATTTTTGTGAATAAGAAAGAAGGGTAAATTGGCTCTGTGCTTTGATTTTCGTATTGGTACAAAATGATATGCTATTACTAGTTTTGGCAGCACTTTTTCTTACTTTTCTAGCAGGTATTCTTTTTCTTTCGCTCCATAAATATGGAACAAAAAAAAAGTGGAGAGCTAGTGCTCTTGATAGTTATAGAAGTCATCTGTATTCGGTGTATTCTGATAAGATTTCCACGTCTTATCAAAGAAGATATATCCTTAAAACTTTGAGTATCTTGTTTGTTCTTCTTATGACTTGGAGCATCTACAGTTTAAGAGGCAATCCAGGAGTTAAAAGTTATTTTTTTAGCGAATTAATGGATAAGCATCCAAAGCTACTCAGTAAGCATGAACAGCTTGTTCGTTTACAAGTACTTTTTTTTCGTTCACCTCATGATGGCATGTTAGCAGATGCGTTAGCAGTAGTGTATCTCGAGGAGGGTTATTTTCAAGACGCAGTAAACGTTTATTTAGATGCGCTGCGCTTGAATGGAGAAACGGCTCCAAGACTTGTTGGATATGGGTTAGCATTGGTTGGTTATGAGGAGGGAATGATTACGCAAGAAGCACAAAGTGCTTTTCAAAAAGCAGCAGATTTAGCGCCAAATGATTTTTATCCGCGTTTATTACTCGCTGAAGCGCTTCATCAGGCTGGCAATTCTGTGCAGGCAGTGCAGTTTTTACAAAATTTTCTTGATACAATGCCTGAGAATTTTACAGGACGATCACGTATCGAAGCCATGATCATTCAGTTACGTGACGCACCCAATTAGAATACTAAGAAAAATGATTTTTGCCAGTTTAGCTTATAAAATCAGAAGGGGTGCTTGAAAGTGGTAAAGATCTTGGATAAAAAGTTTACGTTCGTATGTAGGGTATGCCAAGCTTTCTTTGAAAGCTAAGGTCTGTGAATAATAAATGTTTATACACCGCATTTGTAAAAGAATTTCTGTAGAGTGTCTATGAACAATCAATTTCTCCATAATCCTTCTTCATTGAGCATCATTTTAAAGCAGCGGAAGCAAAAACGATTGCTGATAGCCTTATTGTCTTGTTTTGTTATAGCAATTGCAATGAGTCTTATTATATATGCAATGCGTAATACGATCAGTTTTTTTCGAATGCCATCTGAAATTACAAGAGAAGATATTCTAACAGGTCGCTCTTTGCGTTTAGGCGGTTTTGTTGAAAAGGGAACTGTTGAATATGTTGGAGAGATGAGCGTCGTTTTTTTCGTAACGGATAATACCAAACATGAAAAAGTGATTTTCAACGGTGTTTTACCGGATCTTTTTCGTGAAGGTCAGGGGGTTATCGTAGAGGGATATTTTGATAAACAAGGTTTTTTTATAGGTACACGTATTTTAGCAAAACATGATGAGACCTATATGTCTAAAGAAACAGCTGATCGCTTAAACAAACATCACAGCATGGAGAAATAATTCGATTGTGCTTGTCGAACTGGGTCATATTTTTTTAGCTGCAGCTTTTGCCGTGAGTTTATTAGAGGCATTTTTACCCGCTTTAGGTTTTTTATGGAGGGATCGTTCGTTAATGGAAACAGCTGTTCCCCTAACATATATTACTTTTACATTATTGTTCTTATCTTTTTTGATTATTGTTCACGCCTATATCGTGTCTGACTTTTCTGTCTTAAATGTTGTTGAGAACTCTCATTCGGAAAAACCGATATTGTATAAAATCACTGGTGTTTGGGGAAACCACGAAGGATCCATGTTATTATGGGTTTTAAGTCTCGCTTTTTTTAGTACATTGATGGCGTTGTTTAGCCAACATTTGCCAGAACAGTTTAGGGCATTAATTTTAAGTTGCCAAAGTTGGATTACCAGCACATTTCTTTTCTTTATTCTTTTTGTTTCCAACCCATTTTTACGGGTTAATCCCCCAGCATTGCAGGGAAAAGATCTCAATCCTCTTTTACAGGATATCGCGTTAGCAATTCATCCACCACTTCTTTACTTAGGCTATGTTGGTTTTTCTCTTTGTTTTTCTTTTGCCATAGCTGCATTGATTATAGGACATGTTGATGGGCTATGGGCGCGTTGGGTTCGTCCTTGGCTTCTACTTTCTTGGTGTTTTTTAACATTAGGTATTATGGTTGGATCCTATTGGGCTTATTATGAGCTAGGATGGGGTGGTTATTGGTTCTGGGATCCAGTTGAAAACGTTTCGTTTATGCCCTGGCTTTCAGGAACGGCTTTTTTGCATTCTGCTCTTGTTCTTGAAAAGCGGGAGGTATTAAAAAGTTGGACTTTATTTTTAGCCCTTCTTACTTTTTCTCTTTCTCTTATGGGAACTTTTCTTGTTCGTTCTGGTCTTTTAATGTCTGTTCATAGTTTTGCTGTTGATCCAGCACGGGGGCAGGTAATTCTTGCACTTTTGTTTTTCTTTACGGGAGGGGCTTTTCTTCTTTTTGCTTTGCGTGTACCTGTTTTGCAAACAGGGAAATTATTTCAGCCAATTTCGCGTGAGGGTTTTCTTGTGTTAAATAATTTGTTGCTCACAACAATAACAGCAACAGTATTAATTGGTACCCTCTACCCTTATTTTATTGAGGCATTAACAGGGCAAAGAATTTCTGTAGGTGCTGCCTTTTTCAACCTTACCTGTGGACCTTTAATGATGTTACTGTTGTTCTTGACCCCATTTGGATCAATGATGGCATGGAAACGCGGTGATTTTCTTGCAGTTTGTGAAAGGCTATGGTTTGTTTTTGCATTCGTTTGTATAGCCTGTTTTATAACATTTTATGCTACGTCCTTGCGTGATATTTTTGCCGTTTTAGGAATTGGACTTTCAGTTTTTGTTTTCTTTGGTAGTTTAGCTGATCTTTGGGAAAAGAGCGGACATCGCAAGATAGCCTTTGGGCTTCGGGTTAAGAGATTTTTAGGGTTACCATGGTCCGTTTTTGGTGCGGCAATGGCGCATATGGGGTTAGGTGTTACATTATTTGGTATTGTTTGTGTAGCAACTTTTGGGCAAGAGCGTATTCTTACTATGCAGATAGGAGATATGGTAACAATAGCGGGTAAAACGCTTCATTTTGATGAAATTCGCGATAACGCTGGCGCGAATTATTCTGCAACAGAGTTTTATTTTACAATCGATGAAAATAAAAATGCTGTGCGCAATGTAACAGCATCAAAGCGGTTTTATTCAAGCCAAAATGCTTCAACAACGGAAGTAGGTATTCAAAATCATGGCTTATCCCAGTTATATATTGTGCCAGGACGTATCGATGATCGGGGACTTGTTTTGCATATATGGTGGAAGCCTTATATAATATGTGTTTGGTTAGGGGTATTAATGATGGCTATGGGTGGATGTCTTTCTCTTTTGGGTTATTGGTTCCGCATTGGGGGACGAAGAAGGATACTTCAAATTTTCTAAAAAGACATTGAGATGAAAAAGGGACTGTTTTGGACTTGGTTTTTTTTTGTCACTGTTTTTTTTCTATCGTTAGCTATAGCAGTGGAGCCGGATGAAATTTTACAGGATACAGTTTTGGAATCGCGTGCGCGTAAGATTTCATCACAGTTGCGTTGTCCAGTCTGCCAAAATCAATCAATTGATGATTCAGATTCTTCATTAGCACGTGATTTACGGCTGTTGATCCGTGAACGATTGAAAATGGGTGAGAGTGATCAGCAGGTTATTGACTTTCTTGTTGAGCGATATGGTGGATTTATCCTCTTGAAACCACCATTTAATAAAACGACTTGGTTTTTATGGTTATCTCCTTTTATAATTATCATCATTGGTGCAAGCATCGTTTTTTTCCGGATAAGACGGTACAAGCACGAAAAATAATGACTTAAATATTGATAAAGAAAAACAGCCAGAAATCCTGTTAAGTTGAAAGAGATATGACATGAAAAAAATTGAAGTCGTTTTACTTAGCCATTCAACCTTATTGATAATGATGCGTTGTTTCGTACTTAAACCTTACAAAACTTTAATAATTTAGACAGAAAATGGTAAGGTCATTTGTTTTACAAGTGACCGGAATCTGGATAAAAAGTATGATTGAATAGGAGCATATACCAAATGGTTAAAAAAACTTTCTTCACAACATTGGCCGCAGTAAGTTTTTCTGCTGCTTTGGAAACTGCACTATTTTTTAGTGGATGTGGATCAAGCTTGTGGATGACAGAGGCGCATGCAAATTCTGTATTTACTTCATTAGTGCAGCAGCCAGGATTTGCGGATATTGTTTCTCAAGTAAAATCTGCGGTTGTTTCAGTACAAGTGAAGAGCAATAAAAAGAAAAAAGAGTGGTTCTTTAGTGATTTTTTTAGCGGTCCGGGTCTTGACCAATTACCAGATCAACATCCGTTGAAAAAGTTTTTTGAGGAATTTTATGATCGTGATAAATCTAGAAACAAGTCTTTAAAACGTTCGCAAAAACTTCGTCCTATAGCTTTTGGATCGGGCTTTTTTATTTCGTCTGATGGTTATATTGTAACCAATAATCATGTGATTTCTGATGGCACAAGTTACACTGTTGTTCTTGATGATGGTACAGAACTGAATGCAAAGCTCATTGGGATGGATAAGCGAACCGACCTTGCAGTCTTGAAAGTAGATGAAAAAAGAAAATTTTCATATGTTGATTTTGGTGATGATTCAAAACTTCGCATTGGTGATTGGGTTGTTGCTATCGGTAATCCATTTGGTCTTGGTGGAACTGTGACAGCAGGGATTGTTTCGGCACGTGGGCGTGATATTGGCACTGGTGTTTATGATGATTTTATTCAAATTGATGCTGCTGTTAATCGAGGAAACTCTGGCGGTCCAACTTTTGATCTTAACGGAAAGGTTGTTGGAGTTAATACAGCAATTTTTTCTCCCTCTGGCGGAAATGTTGGGATTGCTTTTGCTATCCCGGCAGGGACAGCAAAGCAGGTTGTGCAACAACTTATTGAAAAAGGTTCGGTTCAGCGTGGTTGGCTGGGAGTCCAAATTCAGCCTGTAACGAAGGAAATTTCTGAATCAATGGGTTTGAAAGAGGCCAAAGGTGCTTTGGTTACTGATCCATTAAAAGGACCAGCAGAAAAGGCTGGTATCAAGGCAGGTGATGTAATTATTTCTGTGAATGGTGAAAAAATTACGGATGCTCGTGATTTAGCAAAGCGGATTGCGAATATTAGACCAGGAGAAACAACGACCATAGGTATTTGGAGATCTGGCAAAGAGGAGAATATCAAGGTTAAACTTGATTCAATGCCTGAAGACGAAGGTAAAAAAGAAGGCTCAAAGCATTCAAATAGATCCAGTGATTTGGATGAAACATTGGAAGATTATGGTTTGATTGTTGCTCCTTCTGATGATGATTTAGGATTGGTTGTAACTGATGTCGATTCAGATTCAGATGCTGCAGACAAAGGAATACGCCCTGGTGATGTGATTATAACAGTGAATAATAAACAAGTTAAAAAGGTATCTGATATTATTGACGCAATCAAGAGTGCTCAAAAGCTAGGACGAAAAGCTATACTTTTACAAGTGCGGACAAATGACCAAAATCGTTTTGTCGCTCTTCCAATTTTCAAAAAGTAACACTTAATTAATTGTAGGGCAGAGGTTTTGTAGATCTCTGTTCTACAATGGAATTTGATAAAATAACGGAGATACGTTTTATGAGGATACTCGTTATCGAAGACGATCATGAAATGGGGCGTTATCTCGAAAAAGCTTTTGGGGAGGCAGGGCATACAGTTGATGTTGCGTATGATGGGGATACTGGGTATGCTTTAGCTGACACGGAAAATTATGACGTTATGGTTGTTGATCGGATGCTTTTGCATCGTGATGGTCTTTCTATTATTGCGGAATTGCGTGCTAAAGGTAATGAAACACCAGTTCTCATCCTTTCAGCTTTAGGACAAGTGAACGATCGTGTGAAGGGTTTGCGTGCAGGGGGTGATGATTACTTGACAAAGCCCTATGCTTTTTCTGAACTTCTTGCTCGTGTCGAAGTGCTGCAACGACGGAAAAATCCTAAAGAGGCAGAAACTGTTTATCGTGTGGGCAATCTTGAGCTTGATCGGTTAGCACACACAGTAAAACGGGGGGACCGAAATATTGCATTGCAACCCCGCGAGTTTCGTTTACTTGAATATCTGATGCGATATGCAGGTCAGGTTGTTACACGCACGATGCTTTTAGAAAATGTTTGGGATTACCATTTTGATCCACAAACAAATGTCATTGATGTTCATATATCCCGTTTGAGAGCAAAAATTGAAAAAGATTTTAATACTCCACTTCTCCATACTGTGCGTGGAGCTGGATATATGTTGAAAGCTTCAGATCACAAAATATGAATCATTTGATCAATATAATGCGCACAACTGCGCTAAGGCTTTCAGCACTTTATATCTTATTGTTTGGGTTAGTTGCAACAGGACTTTCTATTTATATGACAGCGTTTTCTGCTTCATTATTAACAGAGCAAACGGAACAGGCTTTACATGAAGAATTAAGCTATATCGAAAATGCTTATAAGTATGGTGGAGTCCCTTTATTAATGCGTACTATTGATTATCGTTCACGACAACCAGGGGCTTTTCTTTATCTTGTCACTGACTCTATGGGGCGTATTTTAGCAGGCAATGTGGCACGTATTGAATTAGGTCTTTTGAATCAGAATGGCTTTATTTCAAATTCTTTTTTGTATTCACGTTTCGGAGAACATGGCAAAACAAGTGAACATCGCGCTTTGGCAATTATTGTTGAGTTGCCCAATGCTATGAAAATTCTTATAGGGCGGGATTTGGATGAACCAGAACGTTTTGCAGCGGTTATTCGTAAAGCAGTAATGATTGCTCTGGCAGCAATGGTTGGAGGGGCTCTACTCATATGGTTTTTTGTTGGTAGGCGTGCATTGCAAAGGATCGATCATGTAACAGCTGCATCACAGCGCTTGATGGACGGTGATTTCAGTGGGCGTTTACCTGTTTCTGGAGTAGGTGATGAGTTTGATCGATTGTCGGCTAATCTTAATGTTATGTTAGACCGCATTGAAGAATTAAATATTGGTTTGCGTCAAGTGTCGGATAATATTGCTCATGATCTTAAGACACCGCTGACACGTCTTAGAAATCGCGCTGAAGAAGCGCTTTCGGGGCAAAAAACCAAGCTTGAATATCGTCAGGCACTTGATGGTGTCATTGCTGAATCAGATCAACTTATTCGTACTTTTAATGCTATTTTAATGATTTCACGTCTTGAAGCCAGCAGTGCAATTGAGCATCTTGAGATAATGAATATGAAGCTGATCCTTGAAGATGCCGTTGAACTTTATGAACCTTTTGCTGAAGAATCAGGTGTTTTACTTCGGTTAGGAGATACATTTGATAAAGAGCTTAAATTGAATCGTGAGCTTGTTGCACAATCGATTTTTAATCTTATTGATAATGCAATTAAATATGCATCTAAAGATGGAAGGAAGGCGGAAGTTTGCTTGTCGATGGAATATCGTGATGAGCATTTATTGGTTGTCGTTAGTGATAATGGTCCAGGAATTGCAGTGGCTAAACGTGAAAAAGTAATAGAACGATTTGTTCGCCTTGAAGAAAGTCGTACGCAGCCCGGTTTTGGTATTGGTTTAAGTATAGCAAAAGCTGTTATGAAACTTCATGGGGGAGAACTTTTACTTGAAAATGCAAATCCAGGGCTTAGGGCTGTTTTATTATTTCCTTAAAGGTGTTTTTGCTTCATTTTTCTACTTTTACAGGGAACGACTATTTCTTTTTTTGAGTATGATGCAATAGAAGGGGAGGCAAAGTGCTTTTCAAGGGAGTGTAGATGAAAAATGCTTTTTTAAAAACACAGCTTCTCCCTTTATGTCCCCTTGATGAGAATGGTTCTCAATGGTTGAATGACATGGAAGAGCAAGCGAGAAACGAAAATTTAAAATCGCTTGTTTCCTATATTTCAGACAAGGGAAAGCAAATTGATTTTGTAAGCGCAGTTATGACCTTATCACCTTTTTTGCGTGGGGTCTTAATCACCAACCCATCCTATCTCAGTCCCTTATTGAATGTCGATATAGAAACGAGGTTAAGCGAAATTATAGATGATATTGTGGTTCTTGATAAGAGTGAGTCTATTCATGAAACTGCATTAATGGCGGCTTTAAGACAAAAAAAACGGGAAGCACATGTTCTTATTGCTTTAGCTGATTTGAGTGGTGTCTTTACTTGTGAAGTTTCCTGTGCTTGGTTGACACGTTTGGGTGAAGTAGCATTAGGTGTAGCTCTACGTTTTCTTTTAAGAGAAGCACATGATCATGGTAAAATAAGTTTATCGAGCCGTGATGATCCAGAAAAAGACTGTGGTTTAATCATTTTAGGGATGGGAAAGTTAGGAGCAGGAGAATTAAATTATTCTTCTGACATTGATCTTATTGTTTTTATTGATGAAATGTCACCTCATATTGGGAATCTTTCTGAGAGTGTCGATTTCTTCTCTAAGATGGTACGCCGATTAATTCACATCATTCAAGAACGTACTGTGGAGGGATATGTCTTCCGTCTTGATTTTCGGCTTCGACCAGATCCAAGTTCAACTCCTTTGGCCTTACCAGTAAGGACTGCGTTGCGTTATTACGAGGGGCGTGGACAAAATTGGGAGCGGGCAGCTATGATTAAAGCACGTCCAGTTGCTGGCGATAAAAAAGCAGGTTTTAACTTTCTTAAAGAGCTTTTTCCTTATGTGTGGCGGAAATATTTAGATTATGCTGCTATTGCTGATATCCATTCAATCAAACGTCAAATCCATTCTTATAAAAATTATGGTCAAATTGCTGCTTATGGCCATAATGTAAAATTAGGGCGTGGTGGTATTCGTGAGATTGAGTTTTTTGTCCAGACACAACAACTTATTGCTGGTGGGCGCTTTCCTCAATTACGTGGGCGTCAGACAGTTGCAATGTTGAAAGAACTTCACACACTTGGCTGGATCAGTCAAAAAACGAGAGATAGCCTTATAAAAAGCTATGTTTTTTTGCGGAATGTGGAACATCGCATTCAGATGCTTGCAGATGAACAAACGCATCTTCTACCAAATGATGTTTCTCAATTCACAAGTGTTGCATATTTAATGGGCTATCAAGAAACTAGCAGCTTTATCCATGATTTATTAAAAACGCTTCAAGTTGTTGAAAAGCATTATGCAGCGTTGTTTGAGAACGAGCAAGAGCTTGGTTTAGAAATTGGCAATTTAGTTTTTACGGGTGAAGAAGATGATCCAGAGACATTAATAACATTAAGCCGTTTAGGTTTTGAAAGAGCGAGTGATATTTGTCGTATTATGCGAACACTTCATTGTGGTCGTTATAAAGCTACTCAATCTGCGGAAGCACGTGAGAGATTAACAGAATTGACTCCAGCACTTTTAAAGGCTTTTGGTGCGACAAAACGGGCTGATGAAGTGATGTTGTGTTTTGATAGTTTTTTACAGGGGTTACCTTCAGGCATTCAGCTTTTTAGCCTTTTACAATCGAATCCCTCTCTTTTGGATATGTTGGTGCTTATTATGGGGGCTGCTCCGCGTCTTGCGGAAATTATTACACGTAAACCACATGTTTTTGATGGGATGTTAGACCCAGCAATTTTTTCAGAATTGCCCACAAAAGCTTACCTAAAAAAACGCCTTGAATGTTTTCTTGAAGGTGTTTCTTCGTATGAAGAAATTCTTGATAATTTAAGGATTTTTGCTGATGAGCAACGTTTTTTGATTGGTATTCGGATTTTGAATGGGGCAATTACGGGAGAAAGAGCAGGTTTTGCGTTTACTGCACTTGCGGATCTTATGATTGCAAAAACGTTTACTGCGGTTCAAAAAGAGTTTTCTCGTCTTCATGGCAATGTTAAAGGAGGCCGTGTTGGCATACTGGGTATGGGTAAGCTTGGAAGCCGTGAATTAACTGCTGGTTCAGATGTTGACCTTATTTTGCTTTATGAACATGATGAAGATGCCGAAATATCTGATGGAGAAAAACCTCTTTCTATTCCTCAATATTATACTCGTTTGACACAGCGTTTGGTTGCAGCTTTATCTACTCTCACAAGTCAAGGCATTCTTTATGCAGTTGATTTAAGATTACGGCCATTAGGCAATAAGGGACCCGTTGCTGTTTCTTTTCAATTTTTTAAGAAATATTATCGCAATGAAGCGTGGATATGGGAACATCTTGCTTTAACACGGGCGCGGGGTATCACTGGGGATCCTGATTTTTTACAAAAATTAGAAAATGAAGTTTGTGCAATTATTGCTTTTGCTCGTAATAAGAACGATGTAGCAAAAGCAGTATGTGAAATGCGTACTTTGATTGAAAAAGAAAAACCGCCAGAAAATCGATGGGATTTTAAAACGATGCCGGGTGGTATCATGGATCTGGAGTTTATTGCCCAGTTTGCTCTGATTACGCATGTGATTGAGTTTAAGATTGGAGCAACTACAGCGGATATTTTGGCCCACTTACCGAATAGTTTTCTTCATCAGTCGTTTATTTCTGATTTACATCACGCCTATGTCCTTTATACAAATTTGAGCCAAATTATACGACTTTGTCTAAATGATTCCCTTGACCCTGATGATATGCCACCTGGATTAAGCGACCTTTTATTAAGCAGTGTTGGAGAACCTGATTTACTTCGTATTGAAAAATTAATTGAGGAAATTGGGCAATCAGTATGTTCAATTTTTACACATGTAATGAAATATTGAATATATTTTATAGTACTTTATGAAATTTATTGTATGGGATTGTTAGATAAAATATTACGATATTTTAGGTACACGTATTCTTTCTTACTACATTGACAAAGAAATTATAATGAGAAAAAAGAATAAAAATCTCTATTTAAAAATTTTTCTTTAAAAAAATAATACAATAAATCTACACCTAATTATAGAATATGGGAAATGATGAGAAATATTACAGCAAATCATAGAAAATTTTATAAATTATTTATTAATTTCTTGTGTTTTTCAATATATTTTTTATATTACTGTATCATTTTTACTACAGATTTTTTGAAAAAAATATGAAAATATTTAACTATTAGTGTCACATTAGCTTTTAGGGGAGCAATTATGACTAAAAAATATTTAATCACAACATCTATTTTTTCTTTAATTTTAGTTTCTGCGGTACAGGCTGCGGATGTTATTCTACCAGAACAGCCGGCACCTGTTGTTTCTGCACCTGCTTTTTCTTGGACAGGGTTTTATCTTGGAGGCCTAGTTGGTGGTCTTTCAAGTAGCACTGCTTTGAGTTATTTAGAAGATGGGGATACAGGAAAATGGATACCTGTGGGAAAGGAATTATTGCCTAAACTTTCTGGTTTCACAGGTGGCATTTATGCGAGTTCTAATCTTGATATTGACAGTGGCTTTGTTATAGGTATTGATACGGATATAATATTGTCTGGTCAAAAAGATGCCAAAGATATCAAGCCGTTGCAAGGAAGTAAAATGAAACTAAGGCGAGATAGTCTAGAAGGAACAAGTTGGGGAATAGAGTCCAGGGATTCTCTAGGGACGTCTTCTGATATTGTGCATCATACTTTAAACCAAAAATGGTTTGGTGCTACACGGTTACGAGTTGGTTTTGCTGTTGATCGTATGATGCCTTATATTGCGGGGGGGGTTGCTTATACGCAGCTTCAAAATATTTTTACGAAGGCAGCAGATAGAACAAGTAAAAAAGCTGTTAGTGTTTCTGATTTACTGCATGATGAGAAAAAGACTATGATTGGTTATACCCTTGGGGGAGGGGTTGATTTCGCAATGACTGATAATGTTATTGTGCGTGCGGAATACCGTTACTCAGATTATGGTAAGAAGAAATTTGCACAGGAAAAAATTGAAATGGGTTACAAAACGGATGATTTTCGCGTGGGGGTAGCTTACAAATTTTAAGTTATCGTAGGATTAAATTATTGAGAAGTCCCATTTTGAATGGGACTTTTTATTTTTTATATGTGCTGGAGAGTATTTTAAAAGAGAAATATTGTATATATTTTGAGTATTTCTGCTGGTATTTTTCTCTATTTTTTCAATGTCATAAATTGTTTTATTGAGGAAATAAAAAAGAGCACAAATGCAAAGAATTTTAAGATAATAAGACTACGCTCAGAATATAATGGATATTAGGAAAATTGAATATTTTATGCTTTGTAATAAATAATATAGAGTGATTTATTGGCACAAAAGTAAATATTAATCTAAAACTATGATTGAAACAGAGAAAGCATAATTATCTCAATTATTTTTAAACAGACCTTATAACTTTTTATATTGAATATAATAGCAGAGAATAAACTTAATTGTTTATTATTTCTATTAGATATAAAAATTGGTTATTTGTGCATTGCAATAGGGATCTTTGTGTGGCTAAAGACCTATTTTGGAACGATTTGAATATAGTTTTATAGAGCATCTTAATACGAGATTTGTAGTAATGTTAGGGAACGAGAAAATACAATAACGGAGTTGGTTTCTTACTTCATAAGAATAATAAGAGTGTGGTATCAGTGAGTTTTATGCGTAGTGGGCTTATAGTACTAGAAAGAGGATTCGATAAAAGGTAAGGTATTTTTTTCAAGTAAGTCTATGAATCAGGAATATAATGAATATACACTTTTTCGAAAATTTTATGATACTCATTAAAAACGTGAAGAAGAAAAACAAAAGGTGTTCTGCAATCTATTTTAAAACAGTACTAAGAATACTCTAAAAACCATGAAGTCGAATGAAAAGGAGATTATTATAAGACTGTAAACCGTTTTTTACCCTTGTAGTTTCTATTCTTCTTCAATAAGTGTGTTTGTTATCCGAGATAAATCAGATCAATATACAAAATTCTTTTACTTTAAATTTAGCAGACAAAGTCAATACAATATGTAAAATATTCGATTGTTTCAATCCCTGTTTCAAATAAGGTGAAGTTTCTTAAATCTAAAGTGTATGCTTTTATAAAAATGAGCCGTTGAGAATATTAAGGGTAATATATAGTGAATCAATAAAATGCGCTAATAAAAGAACTTCGCTTTTAAATGAAAACAGTGCGTGGATTTTTTTAAAGAATAAGATCCTATTATAGGAAAAATTAATAAATCTAAATCTGTGAAAGAAGCTCTCCAACTGTTTGCATCATTTATGATAAATTTATAAAAATTTTATGTTTATTATCTAGAATATTCTTTGAGCTATGGCCTATAATACAGAAAGGCATTCTTGGAATTTTCATTTACGTTTTCTTTCAGAGATTTTTTATATTTTCCTATGTCGCTCAGGTTGATATTTTTCTATCAAAAGGTAAACATTTTTTTGGACTTTAGGTTAAAATGTCTACTGAATTTTTTCTAATATGTCGGAATTATACGTTTTATGGTGGCCACCATTTGATTTCTTATAGTCATTAGGATTGAAGCATAAAAGAGAGTTCAGCTTTTTATTGTTTTTTTCATCATTCCATGAAAATTGTTAAAGAATGTATGATTAGGGGATAGGGTGATTTTATCTTACCTTGTAAGCTTGTGATGAAAAAATCCCTTTTCTTTATTTTGTTTATGGGGTTCAAAATTTTTTAAAATATAAAGAAAGTGAAAGCGGATGAATATTTCTCAAAAAAGAATATTCTGTTTGAAAAATATCTCAATAGGAGGGCTTTTGGTAGCAAAGTCTCATAAAGGGATTTGTAACATAGCATTGGGAGATACGACAGAACAATTATTACAGGAATTCACCGTACGCTTTGGTGAAGTACAGAAAGTAGATGAGGACAGCATTTTTAAGAGAGAAATTGCACATATTGTTGCAATGATAGAAACGCCTCAGTTGGTAAGGAAACATGATTTCCCCTTAGATATAAATGGCACAGTTCTTCAGAAACAAGTATGGGCAGCATTATGTGAAGTAGCATGTGGCAAAACAGTTTCATATGAAGCCTTAGCGCAACGTATTGGTATGCCAAACGCTTTTCGTGCCGTTGCTAATGCATGTGCAAGTAATGAATTGGCATTAATTATTCCTTGCCATCGTGTGGTATACAAAAATGGTTTTATCTCTGGATATCGTTGGGGTATTTGGCGGAAAAAGATTTTACTACAACGGGAAAAAAATGGAGGTATTTAAAGAAGATTTAACTTTGTTGAATTGGCATTGTAAGGATTACAGTTGTCCCTTTCATTTCTTTAGAGATAATTTCAAGTTTCCCTTTGTGTAATTCTAGCAAGGAGCGTGAAATGGCTAAGCCAAGGCCTGATCCAGTATGGGTTTTCGTAAGTTGATTTTCAACTTGTTCAAAAGGCTGCCCAAGTTTTTTGATTGCTGATTGGGGAATGCCAACGCCTGTATCTTTAATTCTACAGATAAGGTTATTTTTTTTCTTGAAAGCACAGATATCAATACTCCCACCAGAAGGTGTGAATTTAACAGCATTAGAGATAAGATTAAGGAAGATCTGTTTCATAGCACGACCATCAACTTCTGCATGGAGTTCCGGCGCAATATTTGTTGTAATAGAGATATTTTTTTCTTGAGCTTGGGGGGTAAGTGTTCGTGTCGCTTCACTGATGATTGGCCCAAGATCGGTATTTTTACAATCAAGGGTAAACCTTCCAGCTTCGATTTTGGACATATCAAGGATATCATTGATAAGGGTTAAAAGATGATTGCCTGAATTATAAATATCATGCATATATTCTTTATAGCGTTGCGAGCCAAGAGGACCAAAGGTGGACTGCAACATGATATCGGAAAAGCCAAGAATGGCGTTAAGGGGAGTACGCAATTCATGGGACATATTGGCTAAAAATTCTGATTTAGCTTTGTTAGCACTTTCAGCGCGCTCTTTTTCTGCTTTCAGACTTTTATTAAGTTTTTCAACTTCTGTTGCACGTTGTTGAGCACTTCCTCGAGCACGTTTGAGCTCTTGAATGAAAGAAAAAAGGCGTCTTTCACTATCTTCAAATTTTTCCTGTTGTTGTTTAAGTTCAGAAATATCTGTACCAACACAAACAAGCCCTCCATCTTGGGTGCGCCGTTCATTAATTTTGAGCCAATAACCATCTGCAGTTTGGCAAATACTGGTTAGATTACCAGTACCATCGTCTTTAAGAGGATATTCATTGATTGCAGGGCGGGCCATGGCTTCGACAGTTGCGCGTTGGATTCCTGGTTGTAAGACTTGTTTAGGGATAGCCGCATATTCGCAAAATTTGCTATTGGACATGACTAAACGCTCTTCTGAATCCCATAATACGAAAGATTCTGAAATATTTTCAATCGCGTCGCGGATACGAAGATCGGCTTGCGCTGTTTCTTCTGCAAGTTTATGTTGTTCACTAATATCGAAAGCAATACCCACCAAATGAGGTTCTTCTTCATCTGTCACTTCAGCACGAATGCGCATCCATACATAATGATCATCGGCATGACGCATAGGGACATTAATATCGATATGCTTTTTTTTACCACTCATTAATTCTTGAGCAAGATCAAAAAAATTAGCATCATTTGGATTAATAATGGCGGTAATTTGAGAAATTGAGAGCAGTGCATCTTGAGGCACATAACCCAGCATTTCATAAATTGCTCGTGACCAGTAAACACGTCCGCTTGCCATATTCCAGTCCCACAATCCACAGCGTCCACGCATCATTGCCATGTCGATACGGTTTTGAGTTTTTTCTGAAATAAGATCTGTCCTGCGTGCCCGTACAATTTGATTGTAATAAGCATAGAGGAGTGCTAAAATAATGCCCGTAGTTCCTATGAGTAGGGTTATATTTAACGAAAAAATTTTGCGCCATTCTCTATAAGTATGTTGTGTTTTTTCACTGATGAAGACACCATATTGCCCATTTTCTGTTTGCTCAAACAAAGCGAGAGCAGGGCTATCTTCACCTATGGTGATTTTCATGATTTCAGCCTGTGGGCTTAGAGACCGTAAAGTAATGTTCTTAGAGAGAAAGTCCTGTAAGGGTTTTCCTAAAATGATCTCTGAATTGGATGAAGCGAGAACGTTGCCTTTTTGATTAACTATGGCAATAACAGTGTTGGGATTGATAAGGTTTTGATTGCGAAAATTGGTAAGAATATTTTGCAAATGATCATGAGAAAGGATTGCTGCTTTTCCTTTCTGCATAGCGGCACGATCAATTGTGTTGATAAGCTGAGCAGCTAAGAGAGTGATAGTAGAACGTGTGTTTTTATCAATTGTATTGCGCAAATCATAGATTGATAGGAAACGAATTGCCGTAAGCACAACAAGAAATGCAATAACTACAAATGGAAGTGAACGTCGTAGCCAAGGTTCAATAAAGAGAAGTTTTTTATAGGCTGAGTTAGAAAGCAAATTGATACGCTCTGTCTGCGCTTTGTGCTTTTGAGTGCTCAATTTTGAATCAGCATAGACCTCCGTTGGCGCATTATATGCGTCCAGTTTAGCCATTTCTAGTTCCTTTAATTATAGAATAATATATTTTAAAAACTGCTTCGATACTCATAATAAACCCATAGGGTGCAATGAATCAAAACAGGAGTCCTCTGTCCAGTCTTTTTTTTAAAAAAAAGTAATTTTACTTTTATAAGAGTGGAGTGTGGAAATGCAAAGGAACATTAATCTGACCTATAAACAGGTTTAAAGTTCCTGTTTATAGGCTTATTATTATAGAGCAGCGCATTAATCTTATTTCATAAAAAATGGTATAACATACTGATTATAAATATTTTTTATTTTAAGCAAGCAGACGATTGATGATGTCATTGACATCGCTTGACAATTGGGGAGCTTCTGCAATTGTTTTTAATGCAGTTTCAAGTTTTTGTTGCCGAATAGGCTCTAATTGTCGCCAAGAGCGCATCATTGTTAGTAATCGCGAAGCAAGCTGTGGATTTTTTTTGTCAATTTCTAAAATCATTTTGCAAAGAAAATGATAGGATGCACCATCAGTTCTGTTAAAACCTGTTAAATTATTAGATGCGAAGACACCAATCAAGGCTCGTACACGATTTGGATTATCTTGTGAAAAAAGCGGATGTTGCATAAGCTTTTGAACATGATCAAGTGTTGATGCTCCCGCAACCATTGCTTGAATGGAAAACCATTTATCCATTACTAAAGGATCATGCCGATATCGGTTTTCAAAATCATTTAAAGCATTTTTCGTTTGCTCACTTTTGTTGAAGTGCCGCACTAAAATAGTTATACTAGCCATACGATCAGTCATATTATTAGCTGTTGCATATTGTGTGGCAGCACGGTTTGGTTGCGCTTCAGCAATGGAAAGATAGTCGAGTAGAATATTTCGTAATGCTCGTTTCCCAACTTGTGCAGGGGTTGATGAATAAGGTTCATTGGTTCCCATTTGCATATAAACTTTTGTGAAGAGTTCTTTATGTGTGTGTGCGAGTGAAGCTAAAAACTGCTTGCGCACATGGTGAATACAATCTGGATCAACATTTTCACCGATTATTTGGGCAAGCTCAACTTCGCTCGGTAAAGTTAAACAAAAGGCGCGAAACTCTGGTTCAAGGCTTTCATCTTGAGTAATGGCTCCAATCAGTTTTAGCAAAGGAGAGGGCATATCCTCTTTTGTTTGTGTTTTATCTTGAATGGCGTGAATCAAAGCTTGCGTTATCAAACGGTTAAGCGACTGCCAACGATTAAGTTGATTGCTATCGTTTTGTGCAAGAAAGATAAGTTCACTTTCATTGAATGGGGTTTGTAGATTAATAGGCGCAGAGAAGTCTCTAAGCAGTGATAAAACAGGCTTTTCTCTCAATCCTCTTAATGTAAAGGTCTGGCTTTCCTGGGATAGAAGCATAACATCTGATTGAATATCCGCATCAGCCTCATAAGTGAGAGACTCTCCATTCTGTCCTAACAGGCCAAAAGCGATAGGGATAAGCATAGGCTTTTTTGTGTTTTGTTGCGGGGTTGCTGGAATATGCTGTTTGGCATGGATTGTTAAAGTACCATCGCTGTAATGGTGGTTGATTTCTACATTTGGTGTTCCTGCTTGTTCATACCACAGCATAAATTGTGAGAAGTCTTGATGAGAAATTTCAGCGAAACAGGCGATAAAATCTTCAATTGTGCAAGCTTGTCCATCATGGCGTTGAAAATAGAGATCCATTCCTTTACGGAAGAGATCTTGGCCTAAAATAGTATGTATCATGCGAACAACTTCTGCACCTTTTTCATAAACGGTTGCGGTATAAAAGTTGTTAATTTGGCTATATTGGCGAGGCCGTACAGGATGAGCGAGTGGACCAGAATCTTCAATAAATTGTGTGGCTTTTAATGTTTTTATATTTTCAATTCGCTGTAGACTTCGCAGATTTTGATCTGAAGAAAATTCTTGATCACGGTAGACAGTTAAACCTTCTTTTAAACAGAGTTGAAACCAATCACGGCAGGTAATACGATTACCGGTCCAATTATGAAAATATTCATGGGCAATGACACGTTCAACATTTCGATAATCATGATCGGTTGCTGTTTCAGGATCTGCAAGAACACATTTATCATTAAAGATGTTAAGCCCTTTGTTTTCCATTGCACCCATGTTAAAGTCAGAAACAGCAACAATGTTGAAAACATTAAGATCATATTCGCGGCCGAAACATTGCTCATCCCAACGCATGGAACGTTTTAGGGCATCCATTGCATAGATTGCACGTTTCGTTTTTCCTTTTTCCACATAGATACCAAGTTCGATGTGTCGACCAGAGACGGTGGTAAAATGGTCTTCTAACTTATCAAGATCTCCACCAACTAAAGCAAAGAGATAAGATGGTTTGGGATAAGGATCTTCCCACACGGCAAAATGGTGATTGTTTTCAAGAGTTCCTGTTTCCACGAGATTGCCATTGGAAAGTAAGATAGGGATTTTTTGAGAATCCGCCTCAATTTTTACCTTATAGGTAGAAAGAATATCTGGTCGATCATAAAAATAAGTAATACGACGAAAACCTTCTGATTCGCATTGTGTGCAATAAACACCATTTGAAAGATAAAGCCCCATGAGTTTTCGGTTGCTTTCAGGGTTCAATTCTGTGACCAATTGCAATGTAAAAGGCGTTGTTGGTGGGGTTATAATTTCTAAACGGGAAGGAGTAGCTTTATAAGCATCCTCAGACAATGTTTTCCCATTAAGAGTAACAGAAACTAATGTAAGATCATCACCGGAAAGCACAAGAGGGGCTAAGCCTTTTGTATTGTGACGCGGCTCAATAGAGAGTGTTGCTGTAACAGAGGTTTTTGTTGGTGCCAAACGGAAGTGTAGTTGTGTTTTGGGAATAGTATAAGGCGTTGGTTGGTAGTCTTCTAAATAATAAATGGGTACTGCTGATTGTTGCATAATTTTTCCTATTCGTATTTTAAAAGTTAAAGAATTAAACGAGTGTTTATGTTTTGAGTTAAGGGGGGAGGCAGTGTTAGAGTTTACAAAAGACTGTCTAAGCGGTTTTTTACTTCTAAGAAATCTACCCATGTAAGTTTTTTTTGACTAGGAGTTCGGAGAAGATAAGCGGGATGAAAGGTTGGCATAACAGGTATTTTTATGCTGTTTTCGCTTTCATAGGTAAACCATTTCCCTCGTGTTCTTATAATTCCATTTTGAGAACCCGTAAGAAACTGCATAGCAACTCCTCCTAGTGCTATGAGGATACAAGGATTAGCTAAATAAATTTGCCGTTCAATGAAAGGACGGCATAAGGCGACTTCTCTTGGTGTTGGTGTCCGATTTCCTGGTGGGCGCCAGGGAACAGTATTGGCTATATAAACATCATTTCTCGTTAGGCCAATTGATGCGAGAATTTTATTAAGTAATCTTCCCGCTTTTCCTACAAATGGAACCCCTTGTATATCTTCCTCTCGTCCTGGCGCTTCTCCTACAAGCATGAGCGGGCTTCCTGCTGTTCCATCTGAAAAACAGGTGTTTTTTGCTGTCAACTTTAATGAACAGCCATTAAACGCGAGAAGAGCAGATTTTAATTCATCAAGTGTATTGGCATTTTTTGCGATTTCTATAGCTGAAGATCCGCCTTGTATGGTAAAAGGATTAGGCAATGGGTGATTGTTTAACTTTATAGTTGGGGATATTTGTTGATTATGAGAAATATCAACTTCTTGTGTTGGTTTTTTCTTTAGGGGAGCAAGTTGACTAAAGCGATCAACAGGTAAATCGGTTAGGACAGCATCCGCACCACTTTCTTTATAAAAGCTTAAGAGTTCTTCATAGGAGATTGAATACGGCGTTTGATTTAACATTTTACTTTTTCTAATGACCTATTGACTGTGGATAGATCAGACAACATTACCCTTCAAGCTTTATGGTGTATTCATTAGTCCGTGATGTATGAAACAACGATGGCCTCTTTTCTTTACAAAAAAAAGAAACTGTAAAACGAGATCGTTTACAGTTGTTTGCATTTTTCAATGCCAATCTTCTCTCTTAAGAGATGCTGAATTATTCTATAATAAAAAAATTTTTTACCGAATGCAAGTTGTATAAATTGAGAAAATATAAAAGTGATATTATAAATTAATAAAATAATTTTTTTATTATTAAATTATATTTTGCATATTAAAAACAAATATAAAATATATCTTACTATAAATACTATTTTTATATAATAATATAAGTATTTATCTATTTATATAGAATCATTGGATTTAAAATAAAAATCTACATAAAATGTAATTTATATTCAGAATATTGAGTCATATTGTGATACAATGTTAACCTTTTAACAACATTTTTCCTTGTGATTTAAGAGTCGTGTTTGAATATATGCTTTTGCACTTTTTATGGCTTGTATCATAGATTCATTTAATGCCAAATGTGCTGCAATAGCGCTAGAAAGGATACAACCTGTTCCACGCATTGTTCCCTTTAAGCGCGGAGTAGAAATATTAATGATTTCAGTTTTATCAATGAAGCTATCAATTGCAAAGGGACCATCTGCATGTCCACCTTTTATCAAGATAGAACGTGTGCCAAATGATAGAAGTTTTTTTGCTTGTTGTACTGCTTCTTCACGACAAGACGCTAATGGACTTTGGCTAAGAAGCGCAAGTTCTCCTCTATTAGGTGTTAAAAGATCAACATGAGGGAGAAGTTTGTTGATCATAATGTCTATAATTTTTTCTGTTGTCAGTTTTCCCCCTGAGGAGGCAACAAGTACAGGATCAAGAATAACTGGAATACGGGGATAGTCTTCTAATACATGACAAATCTCTGCTATGATAGCTTGAGTTCCTGTCATACCAATTTTTATTGCGCTTATTGGATTAGCCTCTAGAGCTATGCGCATTTGTGCGGCAATAAGTTTTGCACTCATTGGAACAATTTCAGCAACGTGGTTATTATCTTGTACGTTAACGCAAGTGATGGCTAAATTCGCTTTTACTTGAAAATGTGCAGCTGTTTCGATGTCACAGGTAATACCAGCACCTCCTGTGGGATCGGTTCCTGCTACAATGAGAATAGAAGGCATTAACGCCATGCTTGTGTCACCTTTACCCACTGTAGCATACGCTGTTCAGGTTTTTTATGGAGGATAATATCGGTTACAACAGCAGCACTATTTGCTCCTGCTTTTAAAACACTAATTGCGCGTTCTGGGGTTAAGCCACCAATGCCCACTAAAGGTAAAGTACCAATGCGCTTTTTCCATTGTTTTATTTTTTCTAGTCCTTGAGGTTTCCATTTCATTTCTTTTAAGATTGTCGGATAAATGGGACCAAGTGCAATATAGGCAGGATTAACAGAGAGCGCGATATCCAATTCCTGTTCATCATGTGTGCTAAGACCAAACCTTATACCGTTTTTACGAATTGCAGGAATATCAGCATTTCTTAAGTCTTCTTGTCCAAGATGAATAAAATTGCACTTTTCATCAATAGCGATTTCCCAATAATCATTGATAATTAACTGTGCTCCCAGTTTATCGCAGATGTTTTTTGCGCGTTTAATATTTTGACGGATCATTTTAAGATTTTCATTTTTCATACGCAATTGTATGAGTTTGGTACCCAAAGGAACCAAACGTTCAGCCCAATCCGCACTGTCAACGATGAGATAAAAGGGATCTAGTTTCATGAAAATACTGCTTTTCCAATAACTGGCGTTGAAGGCACAGCTACATCGCGTGCCTCTAACATTCCTGCTGTATATCCCATACGTCCTGCTTGAACGGCTTTAGAAAATGCTTCAGCCATTAAGACAGGATCATCTGCTTTAGCAACGGCAGTGTTAAGAAGCACTGCATCATAACCAAGTTCCATAGCAATGGCGGCATGTGATGGGCGTCCAATGCCGGCATCAATAACAAGAGTAACATCAGGAAGGTAGGCACGAATAGAACGCAATCCATCGGTATTATGAGGGCCTTTGGCAGACCCAATAGGAGCACACCAAGGCATAATGACTTGGCATCCAACCTCGAAGAGTTTTTCAGCGACAATGAGATCATCTGTTGTATAAGCAAAAAGTTCAAAACCTTCACTGTTTAAAATTTGTGCTGCTTCGATTAAGGAAAAAACATTTGGCTGTAAGGTATCAGGATTACCGATAATTTCAAGTTTAATCCAAGATGTTTTAAAGAGATCTCGTGCGAGTTTTGCTGTTGTAACAGCTTCTTTCACAGTGTAGCAACCAGCAGTATTAGGAAGTACTGTTATATCCAGTTCTTTAAGAAATTGCCAAAATTGTCCACTTTGTTTTCCACCTGCTGTTTCTCGGCGCAATGAAACTGTTACAATTTCTGTACCAGATTTACAAATAGCATCCCTAAGAACTATTGGTGAAGGATACTGTGCTGTACCTAACATAAGACGAGAAGAAAATTGTCGTCCATAAAGATTCAGCATAGTTTTAGCCTCCTTGCATTGGGCTTAAAATTTCAATTTTATCTCCTTCATGCAAGACAAATTGGCTTCGTGCATCTACGGGAACAACTTCAGCATTCACAGCAGTCGCTAGCCAATTTCCTTCATAGCCTAATTCTTCAAGCAAGAGATTAAGAGTGACTACTTCAGTTTGGATTGTTTCACCATTGACAAATATTTGCATATTTTACTCCAATGCCAATTTTATTGCTCGTTTTGCCATTTCTGGAGATAAAAGAAAACCATGTCTATAAAATCCATTAATAGAGATATGGTTACCATATTTGTATACAGAAGGGAAGTTATCAGGATAGCATGGTCGTATACCAACGCCTGATTCAATAATTTCTGCTTCGGCAAAAGCAGGATGTAAGGTATAAGCAGCGTTAAGTAACTCCATTATTGATCTCACTGAGATAGCACCATCAAAGTCACTCTCAATCATTGTTGCACCAATCATAAAAATATTATCTTGCCGGGGAACAATGTAAAGAGGAAAACGTGGATGAAGGAGGCGAATTGGGCGAGAAATTTTAATATCCATGCTGCGTACAAGAAGCATTTCACCGCGTACACCCCGTATATTTTTGTCTTTTCCTAAACGTGCTATTCCAGTTGCATCAATGACAACATCAAAATTTGTTTCAGATGTTTCTATATCGACAAAACATGCTCCGTTTTTTATCAGTTTTTCTTTTAAAGTGCTAAGTGCTTTACGAGGATCAAGATGCGCTTCATTTTCATAAAAGAGTGCGCAGTTAAAACGTTCTGCAAGATCCGGTTCAAGCTGCGTTATCTCTGCGTCGGTTATAGTTTTATGCTTATGTGTACGCATTGAAAATCGTTCAAGCTCCACCTTATCCCGTGTAGGTGCAACAACTAAAGTACCTTTCTGTATGACAAGATTGGGAAGTGTTTTTCGCCACCATTGTATGGCCTGTATGCCAAGATCTTCAACGATTTGTTCAGCATTTTCTCTTTCACAATAAGGTGCCAGCATTCCTCCTGCATACCAACTCGCTGTTCCTATAGGAGAATGGGGAGGAGCTGATAGCGTAACAGAAATTCCTTTTTGTTGTAACATAAAGGCAACTGTCAATCCCCCCACGCCTGCACCTTTGATAAGAATATTCTTCAACTATTTACTCTCTTTTTGTGAACAGGGATAGTATCTATATAAAGGTCACCATCCTTTTGATATTTCTCGGCCATGGCGACCATACCTTCATTTTTTATTTTTTTAGTTGCTGCTGCCTCACGAATATCATGGGAGATACGCATAGAACAGAATTTTGGCCCACACATGGAACAAAAATGTACTAACTTATGAGCTTCTTTAGGCATTGTTTCATCATGGAAGTTACAGGCTGTCTCTGGATCAAGAGAAAGATTGAATTGGTCATGCCATCTAAAGTCGAATCGTGCGCGTGAAAGGGCATTATCGCGGAGTTGTGCTCTAGGTAAACCTTTGGCAAGGTCAGCAGCATGGGCAGCAATTTTATAAGTAATCACGCCAGTTTTAACGTCATTTTTATCAGGAAGTCCTAAGTGTTCTTTAGGTGTTACATAGCACAACATAGCAGTTCCTAACCACCCAATTATAGCAGCACCAATTGCTGATGTAATATGGTCATAACCAGGAGCGATGTCAGTAGTGAGAGGTCCCAAAGTATAAAAAGGTGCTTCATGACAAAGATCTAATTGTTGTGCCATATTTTCTTTAATTTTGTGCATTGGAACATGTCCTGGCCCTTCAATCATGACTTGTACATCTTTTGCCCAAGCAATTTTTGTTAATTCTCCTAATGTTTTAAGTTCGGCAAACTGGGCTTCATCATTTGCATCGGCAACAGAGCCGGGGCGCAGTCCATCTCCTAATGAAAGAGAGATATCATATGTGCGTGCAATATCACAAATTTCATCAAAATGTTCATAGAGAAAATTTTCTTTGTGGTGATGCAGACACCATTTTGCCATAATTGAGCCACCCCGTGAGACGATGCCTGTTACACGGTTAATAGTTAGAGGAATAAATGGTAACCTTAATCCGGCATGAATAGTAAAATAATCAACACCTTGCTCTGCTTGTTCAATAAGAGTATCACGGAAAATATCCCATGTTAAATTTTCAGCAATACCTTGTACTTTTTCGAGTGCTTGATAAAGAGGAACAGTTCCAATCGGAACTGGTGAATTTCTAATAATCCATTCACGAATATTATGAATATTCCGTCCTGTTGACAGGTCCATCACTGTATCGGCTCCCCAACGAGTGGCCCAAACCATTTTGTCAACTTCTTCTGCCATAGATGAAGTAACTGCTGAATTGCCAATATTGGCATTAATTTTAACACGAAAATTGCGTCCAATGATCATTGGTTCACATTCTGGATGATTGATATTTTTGGGAATAATGGCACGTCCGCAGGCAATTTCATTACGAACAAATTCAGCAGTATAAAATTCTGGTATTGCTCCACGCAATGTTTCATTTGATGGCACTTTTTTCTGATCTTCTATCGTGAATCCTTCATTCTCTCGTATGGCCACATATTCCATTTCTTCGGTAATAATGCCTGCGCGTGCATAGGCCATCTGTGTAATCGCTTTGCCATTTTTAGCTCGCAAAATGGGTCGCTTTTGTTCAAAGGTTGGTGTAGCAAGGGTATTATAGGTGAATCCGTTATCTTCAGGTTTAACTGATCGTGCAGAATAAGGTTCAGTATCAGCACGTTTAGAGAGCCAAGATGAGCTAACTTCTGGCAAGCCTTTTGCAATATCAATAATCGTATCTTTGTCTGTGTATGGGCCGGAGGTATCGTAGATCTTTAAAGGTTCTTCACCACTGCCATCAGTAAATGAAATTTCACGCAATGGGACACGCACATTAGAAAAGAAAGGACTTTGTTGATAAATTTTGCGTGAGGCAGGAAAGGGGCGGCAACTGATTGATGGAATCTTTTTTCGCATAAACTTTTTCCTTATAAACATGTAGTTTAAGAACAGGTTGTGATGTTAACGGGGATAAGTCCAAATTATCAATCATGTGCGCTTGAATGAATGGTTATATATAATTTTTTATACCGATATATCTTAAATAAAAATCAAGAAGCTTTATTGAAAAATTGATTGCAATATATTTTATAATATTTGCATTATCCCCCATTTAAGGAACTTTTTACTTTTAAGAATATGGTTGACTTAAATCCTTGTATTGTCAATCGCAAAGATATGTTTTTAACGGTTTTTATATTCTCTTTAAAACCGAAAGAAGGTACTATGAAATTGTCAGTGACAATACTAAAGTTTTTTATTTTTTTATAGAGAAATTGTGAAATCAGAATTTTTTTCTAACGCGAAGGGATTTATATTTTAGCATTTCTGTTAATTTTTATTCTTCACCTTTGTGTCGTTCTTGGATTACACTTAGTAAAGTGTATTTAGAAACCAGCCGAGATCGTAGCATATATTATTTTAGTGCATATTTTCTTAATCTGTGTGCTTATTTTTTATTATCTAATTAATTGTAAGCTTTATAAAATATGTCCCTAATACTTTTGGGGATGAGGACCTTATAACTTTATTACGCATAACTGCTTCATCTCCAAGGGAACGAGTTTAGAATATTACGGTTAGTTCAGGTAAACTAAAAAAGCATTTGTTTTTTATTTTTTAGTAGATGGTATGATTTGTATGCTTTTTCAATGAACGTAAATGATATTACTACATCATAACTCTGTGTAAAAAAGAACAGTATCTATATCTGTTCAAGATTCTCTATAAACTACTGCTTATAATATTTTTCTCTATGAAGCTAGAATAATAAATACACTAATATTTATTTTAATTATCAATAAAAAACATTTACTTGTCTGTTTTTTAAAGAAGTGATGGTTATAGTTGTTAAGAAAATCAGTAATGGGGGATGATATCCTAGCTATAAAAATAGTCGGGACGGTATAGCTATATTGCTTTGTGCTCTCTTAATTTCAGAAATCATTTCTCAAGAGCTTTAGGGAGATGATTAAGTGTGCGATTGAAAATTGTCGTTTCGAAAGGATTATTATCAGATTGAGGGACCATTGATAAAACCTTAAAATGTTTGCGTAGTCTTTCAATTTTTAGATCTTTATTACAATATTGCAAATTCGATGATGAAGCGTATTTTTCTATGTTGGTTTAATAAAGCAGAGTTGGTTATCAAAACAGTTTGGCGAATATTTACTGTGGTATTGTAATGAAGAGGAAGAAGACCAATAGTTGCTAGGTTCTACTCAGAAGTGGTTATTGTTCTTGCAAAAAAATCTATCTATAATAGAATAAAAAAGTCATCGCTCTAAGCGTGGGGAGACAGGAGGTGATGAGAGCAGAATTGATTTTCAGAGATCAGTGATGCGCGTTTTACAGCAGGTGAAGGTACAGAATTGCGTTTTTCAATTTGCATAGAAAATGAGACATATCCTTCAGATTTGATGGAGGTATGTGGTGCATCTTTAGTCTATTGAGGATATTATTTCCAGATTAAGTTGAAGAGTGGGGAATCCACTATACTGAACCATCTTATGGAGCGCTGGGCTATGAACAGGAGGTGCTAAAAGGGCACGCTGGTGTTTATCTGATATAAATTTTCAGAAACAAACTTAACTAGGACAGGCTATGTTTTAAGGGGTATCTACGTGTAAATAAAACATGATAAGTAGTGTAAAGAATTTGGAGAAATCTTTTAAAATTTTTTTGATACAGATAATAGTCAAAAAAATCTTAGCTTATTTAAAATGAGGATAGAGAAAAACAAACTATGAAGTTTTGCAAATACAGGTCAAAAGAGAGGGGCTCTTTATTCCAATCATAGAGAGGAAATATAAAAAGAGAAAGCATAAAATATTGCTGACCAAAAAGTTTTAATATATTGAAAATACTATAAAATTTAATATTTTTAGGAATTTCAAATATGTCAGCAGTTTTTATGAATTTGACAAATTATTCCATCTCAATGAGAGCCATATGAAATCCATAGCAAAGGATTTTATGAACGATATTTGTACATTTTGTAACAAAATAGGAAATTCGCGAATATAACCGCATAACTACAGTGAAGCAACAATAGGTGTGCAATGTCAGATGAGTGATGGCATTGCAAGTAAGGGCATTGATGCTTGTGTTATAAAAAACTGTAATGAATTTAGTTTATTTAATTGGAGGGAGTGAAGAAAAATAAATGAGTAAATACGAATAGGGTAGCACAATACATGATGTATTAACGAATGGTGATGGGAAGGTTGCACTCTGGTGCACAGAAGAGAAATTTAGAAAAGCGTTATTGAGAAGAACGGGGGATTATAATGTCTAATATTTATGATTGGTCGCTAAAGGCTGATGAAAATGCGAATTCAGATCGATCATTAATTGGGTAGAAGAGATTATGAAATTTTTTTCGTTAAACGATCTAAAGATATGTCTTTTCGTAAGGTGTTTTTGAAAGTGTATGAAATGTAAAATTGTCCAATGCGGGACAAAAGGAGTATTATATTTGTAATATCTCGCCTTTCTTGAAGCAGAGAACGCCATTGTGTTGGATAACTCATAATCATAAAAAGATTTTCACTTTGCTCCTCATTTTCTTTCTTCGTACACTCTACGAAGCTATAGCACAAAATTCATTATATAGAACCATCCTTACGCTAACGAAGGAAAAGACCAGCGCCATCATTTATTTTATCTCCCTGTTTTGCAACTCTTCTTATATTATAACAGATTACAGGAGATATTAAGTCCATTTTTTAATGAGCTTTATATCTAGTTAATCCTTCTTATGATATGCTCGTAAATGATTATTGCATAATAAGTGGAAGAAAAATGAAAAAATATGACTATATGCGTTGTTCTAATTAAATGGAGAGGGCGGTATAATATCATTAAATCAATATTTAATATTTACCTTGATAACAACAGTTAAAATGCATGTTTTATGAGAGAAAAAAGCTATAAAGTTTTACTATGGATGAGAAAAAGATACGAAATTTCTGTCAAATACTTGGCAAAACAATGATGATAACACATTTGACTTTACCCTGTTCATTACAGAGACATTAGTGTGTATCCCTTTACGTCATGGGAGTGATAGGAATAGAGGGATAAAACCCATGTGTGTTATGAAAAAAGGCATAGCAGCGTAACTAGGTTTTAAAGTTTTTAGCAAGTAAAGTCTTAAAGGTTTTTGAGCACGTGTGTTTTTTCCGAAATATTTTTTATGGAAGCACGGCCTTTTTCTCCAAAATAACATATGACAAATATAAACAAGAATTCATTTAAAAACAAAACGACTTCTAAACTAATCTTCGTAGTTCCTATGTCCGTGAATGCTCTGATTTAAGCAAACAGATTTCTGTAAAATACGCTATTTCATAGGTAGGATGCTGTTTGAGGGAGTATAAATGGAACGTCCGTTTTAGGTAATTCAGAAACGACTAAAGGACAATGATAAACATCACGTAGATTTTGCGTTGTCAAAACGGTAGATGCACTTCCCTCGCAATAAACTTTTCCCTGCTTTAGCAAGATCATTTTATCTGCATAATGCGAGGCAAGATTAAGATCATGAAGGACAGCGAGAACGCCACCACCACAACGGGCAAAATTTTTTGCAATATCCATAACAACCAGCTGATGTTGAATATCAAGGCTAGCAATAGGTTCATCTAATATCATCCAACGAGAAACTCCATTAGAAACCGGTTCCCATATTTGGCAAAGGACACGAGCAAGTTGTACTCTAGCTTGTTCTCCACCTGATAACTGGTGATAATATCGGTTATCATAATCAGCAAGGCCAACACGTTCTAAGGCTTCTTGGATAAGATTTTGCAATTTGATTTTGGAAATGGTGAATTGGTTTAAAGAAAGACCAAGTGCGACCACTTCATGAACTAAGAATGGAAATGTTAGCATTGTTGATTGTGGAAGCACTGCGCGCATCTTTGCCATTTCACAAGTTTTTGTCTGGCTAACATCATAACCATTTAAGATCATTTTCCCAATGTAAGGAATTTCTCCACTCAAAGCTTTGACAAAAGTACTTTTTCCAGATCCATTAGGACCAATAATGACGGTAAGAGTACCGCTTTTAGCTTGAAGGTCTATATGGTTGAGAATCTGCTTTTTTCCGCGTTGAACGCAAATATTGGTTGCCTCAATCATGAAAAATTTGTTCCTCTTTTGCGTATAAGGATCCATAGAAAAAAAGGTGCACCAAAAAGGGCTGTAACGATTCCAATTGGCAGTTCTGCGGGGGCAACAATTAAGCGCGCAAAGGTATCAGCAAAAATAAGTAATGCTGCTCCCAAGAGAGCAGAACAGGGAATGAGATAACGATGATCAGGACCAATTAGCTGACGCAAAATATGTGGAACAACAATACCGATAAAACCAATGCCACCACTGACAGCAACTGCGCTACCACACATAAGGGCAACAAGAAAAATAGCAATATTTTTAACCCGTTGAATATGGAAACCAATATGTCCAGCAACAGCTTCGCCAAGAGCAAGAGCATTAAGCGCTCGCGATAAAAGGGGCGAAAAAAGAAGAGCGATACAAATAAAGGGGAGAACAAGCCAAACTTTTAACCATGTGGCCCCCGCAAGAGAGCCAAGATTCCAAAAGGTAATATCGCGTAACTGCTGGTCATTTGCGATAAAAATTAATGTTCCAACAACAGCACTGCTTAAAGCACCAAGAGCAATTCCCGCAAGAAGCATTGTTGCAATAGAGGTAAAACTATGATGCGTTGCTATTGTATAGAGAACAATTGTCGAGAGAAGGCCGCCCCAAAAGGCACCTATGATAACTTTGTAAGGATCTAGAAAGGGAGCTAATGAAGCAGGAAAGGCAATACCGACAACGATTGCTAAAACCGCGCCTAGGCCTGCACCCGCTGATACGCCCACAATTCCAGGATCTGCAAGAGGATTACGAAAAAGTCCCTGCATGAGAACACCAGAGACAGCTAAAGATGACCCAACCAATAATCCCAAGATAATACGGGGAAGTCTAATGTCGATAAGTACGAGATAATCACGCGTTTTGCTACTCACTGAAAAGTCTTGCGTAAACATTACATGAAGGAAATCAGAAAAAGAAACGCTTGAAGCACCATTCAAGAGTCCAGCAAAAATGCTGAATATGAGGAATATAATGAGATTTAAGAATACAATCTTTCTCAAATTTGCACGATTTACTTTTTTATTCTCTTTTGTTTCAGATCCATATGCTATGGAGGTGCTATCTATCATTTCTATAAACTCTTACCATTTTAGTTGGCACCATAAAGGATATTAATAAGTTCTCTCGATGCACTTGCTGTGCGTGGACCAAACCCTAAAAGATACATAGCATCCATCTGTTTAATGGCATGGTTTTTTGCTGCATTTGTTGCTTGAACTGCTGGTATAGCTAAAATCTTTTCAAGGTTAGAGGATCCCTTGCCATGTTTCACAAGCAAAATAACATCAGGGTTTGATTTTAATAAAGCTTCACCATTTAGAAGCTTGTATCCTTTATAATCGGTGATGACATTGATACCACCTGAAAGTTTTATCATACCATCGGCAGCTGTCCCTGTTCCAGATGCCATAATGCGTCCATTTTGCACGGATAAAACAAAAAGAACGCGCTTTGGTTTTGTCACTTTTGCCAAAAGCGTATCATTGTCTAAAAAATCACGACTCAACTTTTTAATTAATGCAGCTGCTTGTGCTTCACGATGAATGGCTTTACCAACGATGCGAATCTTTTCTATCACACTTTCACGAGAATAATTTTCTGGAACGATCACTATAGGGATCGAAGTTTTTTTAAGAATATCAATTGTTGAAGCCGGACCGCTTCCTTCGACGAGTAATATGCCTTCTGGAGCAAGTGATAAAACACCCTCAGGTGAAAGAGCACGCATATATCCAAGTACAGGAAGTTTGAGTGCTTCTTGCGGATAAACGCTGGTACTATCACGGGCGGCAAGTTGATCTTGGGCTCCTAATGCATAAACGATTTCTGTAAGAGAACCACCAATAGAGACAATCCGTGCATTTTCAGAAAAGTGCGTTGTAGGCTCAGCAATTATTGGTTGAGAAAAGATGGAAAGAGAAAGCAGAATAAAAACAAGAAAAGCCCTTGGTAGTCTACGCAAAAAAAGTGGAACCATATTCGACTTTACCTTTCTAAGCGACTTCTTCTTCTTGACACGGAGGAAGATTACTCAATAATAAGCACCAATCTTCACGTTCTTTCTGACCTTCCTTTCGCATACCGAAGAATTGAATAATCATTTCACCGTTTTTATCGAAAACTTCAAGTGAACTGATATAACCATCACAGGTAGGTTTGCGAACACACCATACGCTCTCAATACCGGAAATGAGTAAATGCAAGTCAAACTTGTGATCAAGAACATTAAGCCATGGCCCCATCTGCTTGATGTTTTTTACTTGCCCACTGAAAATTTGGATGCACCCTCTGTTACCAACAAAGCACATAATAGGTATTTCTTGCTGTGAAACTTGGCTAAGCATCATTTCAATAGCTTCTAACTTTAATTCATTAGCAAACTCACGACCAGCATATTTAACAGCATCGTGTCGACTAATTTTAAATTCAGAAATAATTTCATGAAGTTGATGCACATCAGTCATATTTCGCCAACGGTTCCGGAATTGCTCAACATCCAATTCTGTCGTATCATATTGGGTTGAAATAGGAGTAGGGAGGACGTCAAGAACAGGTGATTGATCTTTATGAAGCAACTTTTCAATAAGTTTCCTCCATTCCTCCATGTTTGTCGTATCTTGAGAATAGATTTTTAAAATGGCAACACCATATTGATCAAAGAATTGCAGACTTTTCGTCGGCTTGCCAAGAACAATTACATCATACTCAAAACCGAATTTCCATTGTTTTGGAAAAATACGCAGATCAATTTCACCAAGTGTTATAGGAACATGCTCGTTTTGAACAATTTTTTCAAAACATCCTGTTATTTCGTGAACAGCATATTCATTGCGTGTTAATGCCATAACTGTTCCAAGCTGAGGAGCACTCTCGAGGAGAGTGGCAACATCAGTTTGTAGTCTTTTTGCTTGTCCCATTATACAATAGGCAGCAACAAGTTCTGCTTCAGATATGCCAATAGAGACTGCAAAATCACGATTGCGCATCGCTTTTTTTTCTTTACGCAAACGAATAATCATGTCGGCTGTATATGACATAGAATTTCCTTATGTTACTTTAAAGATTTAGCTTTTAAAACTTTATAATTCCATGGCTATGGGTTGAACCATTCTCAATGAATGAATCAACCCATCACAAATAAGGTCCTATTATCAAAAGCAGAACAACCAAAAACCGCTAAATCAGGGATAGTTAAAGATTTTCTTTCAAATCTTTGTGCTTCAAAAAACAATGACAATAGAAACACAATAATTTATCCTTTTACCGAGACAATTTTCTATTGATCTTATGACTAATAGAAGTGACTAAAACTTTTGCACGAACGACACCTTAAAGTTACGACCAGGTTGGCTATAATAATCCTTTGGTGTTGTACTTTTACCGGAAGGAAGATCTAACGCATTCCAATATTTTTCATTGAAAAGATTATAAACACCAGCTCTTATAACAGGTCCCTTTTCACCCAGTGGTTTCCACCAACTGGATATATCAACAACCTTATATCCGGGAATTTTTTGGTAGTCAGATCCTTTAGCAACTTTGTCCCGTTTGGCTGACAAAGTAAGTACAACATCTGTTCCCCAAGCTTTTGTAGCATATCCTAATCCAATAATCGTTTTCAAAGCTGGAATTGAGTCAAGATATTCATTTTTATCAAGATCTTTTCCTTGTGAATAAGCAAGGGCAAGATTGCTATGGAACCCACTATAAACAGCCAAATGTATTTTCGCTTCAGCACCTAAAATACGTACGCGTGAACGATTTATGTAATGCCGCCGTGAAAACTTGAACTCTTCTGATGCACCTTTATCTTCGGTATCTATGAAATTCTTATATTGATTAGCAAAAGCACTGAGTGAACCACCAAAATTTGCATTCCCATACCGTATGCCAACATCATATCCATTACTTGTTTCTGATTTAAGATCAGGGTTTCCTTTCACATAATAAAGAGGAGGTTTGATGTAGGAAAGGTAGAGTTCCGAAGCACGTGGTGCACGAAAAGCTTGTGCCCATTGGGCATAGAGCGTTACTTGATCACGAACATCCCATTCCATTCGTAATTTAGGAGAAAAACGCGAACCATTCCTTTCGGGAGGGTGTTTGTCAGAAATGAGTGCTTTTTCATAGGAAGACGTTTTTTGAGGGATATGTTTATACCAATCATAACGAACTCCAGGTGTTACACGGAAACGATTATGAGCTAAACCAATCTCATCTTCAAAAACCAAACCAAAATTGTAGCTATTTGTATCCGGTGAATCTGATCGATTAGCAGGTAAAAAAGCGCACGCATCCGCATTTTCTTTCAAATGACAACTGTCTTTACCAAACATATAATGATGAAATTGAGATGATAAAATATTCGTAACAAACTTTAATGTATGACTTCCGGAGCCAACATTTACTGTTTTGAGAGCATGAGCATTTAAACCATAATTGGTATCACGTACAAGATTATCTCTTAAATAATCCCCTTCTGGAGCCTTAACACGAAATCCACTCATAGTATGATTATTTGACTGTTTTTGCCAATAAATCTGTCCATGAAATGCATCAAAAATTGTATCTCCATTGCCATTATAGTTATAAGAAAAAGACAAACGCTCACGGTGTTTATTGTCCTGATCATAAACAGAACCTGGAGCGTATCTTGTAGACGCATTCAATGAATGCGTGTTTTTGTTATAGCCAAAACGCTCTGCTGTAAAACCAAACCGGTGATTGTCATTAAAGTATTGATGAATTTTAAAAAGCAAATTATTTTGGTCAAAGTGAGCAGGGTTTTTACGTGTACGTTCTCCATAGCCGTCTACAGTTCCCATATTTTTGCGCTCATGACCTTCTACATAAGATCCCTGGAAAAGCAAGAATGTTTGGTAACCACGTACAGCAAAAGCTTGATCTACGCGCCAACTGTTATCAACAGACTGATAACCGCTTTTTATAAGGCTCCCCCAATTCTTTTCTTCTACAAGAATGTCCTCAGGATTAAGGGTGCGCAAAGCAACAACCCCTCCGAGTGCACCGGATCCATAAAGACTAGAATCCGATCCCTGAATAATATCGAACGTAGAAAGCGCTCCAAAGTCAAACGTTGTGTTTCCACTGTTTCCACGTATTATATCCGAAACCCATGGAAGAACAATACCATCCATCGTTGTAAGAACACGGTTTGCATCTAAACCACGAAGCACAAAACTGTTATTGCTTGTATTGTAGTTTATAGACGGGTCAAGACGACTAACGTCATGGGCATCACTTATTTGCTTTTCACTAATATCCTTAGCAGTTTTGCGATTGGTCAAAACGGTTACTGAACCTGAAGTATCCTCTATTTTTTTTCCTTTAATAACAATCGGTTTGAGCTCAGTTACAGTACCCCTGTTGCTGTTTTGAGCAAAAACAAAAGAAGGTATACAGACCGACAATGCACTTAAAATCACACAGGTTTTATGGATATTCTCTCGTCTTATTCGCATAACACATCATAACCTTTTCTTAAAAACATCCCCTCTCTTGCTTGAAACTTTACATACAAAAAACGCTTGACTTACCTATTACAAATAGCCAGCCAAGCAAACGTGATTTGACTTCAGCACAAAATCACACAGAAACCATATTAAACATGATAAAATCAGTCAAGAAAAAAGTTGTAATTTCAAACTAGCTTGTTTTAATGAAGTTTAACATCAATATTAAACCTATAATAGTGGCGGAAAAAACGATGAATTTTGCAAATACGAAGCGGTTATTAACTCTTTGGCTGAGTGCGTTTATTTGCGCTTTCTCTTTACATCTAGCAGTGGGAGCACAGTTTTATTTTTACAATACGGGTGTAAGGAATAGCACACTCTCATCTCCGATTATGCTGACTTTTGCGCAAGAAACTTTCTATCCGGATGTCAACACAGATTTATCGGATATTAATACAGATCTATCGAATATTAGCACAGAGCCAGAAGTTTTGCAGCCTCATCTTTCAGGGCAGGAGTCAAAGATATTGGAATCAGTGGATGAAATTCAACAGGAAGAGTCTCACCATCATATGGAACAAGATGATTTTGCGACTCTCAAGTCTTTGCAAAAATCTCTTTCTCAAAAAGAAGAGCGTAACATTCTGGCCGAAAAACCGATACCAAAGACAGTGGTAAAACAGTCCACTGTAAAGACGATACGTTCGTCTACCACCACTCAGGGTGGCAATGCAGTAGCACGTGAGAATGCGTTGTTAGTAGAATGGTTGGCAAAGGTACAGGCACAATTAGAAAGGCAAAAAGAATATGTTGTGGGACAGCGCATTAGTCGTGCAAAAGGAACAGTGAAGTTAGAATTTAGGGTACATGAGCAGGGACATATTTTTTCTAGTCGCGTCGTAGTTTCTGCTGGTGATCGCGAACTTGATCGGTTAGCTATGACGGCACTTCAACGTGTGGGCACTTTTCCTCCCCCACCCCCATCAAAAGTGAACAAAATCATCAGAGTATCCTTGATATTTAGCTAATTTTCACAGGGTTTTTGATGGATTTTTACATCTTATGTTTATAATTGCTACGGTGTTGTTATATGTGAAGAAAATAGCATGCATTTTTGATCAGGGGGGAGATTCTATTATTTTCATCGTCCGGAAAGAAGGTCAGTTTTTATGTCTGTTTTTCCAGTAAGTCTCGCTTTGTAAACCCCGTAATTTTCCATGACACGCATTACGTAATTGCGTGTTTCTGTATAGGGGATTCGTTCGATCCAGTCGATGACTTTATCTAGAGATTGCCCTCGAGGATCACCATAACGTTGTATCCATTCATGAACACGGCGAGGGCCTGCATTATAACCAATAAGAGCCAATATATAAGATCCATTAAAACGTTCCAACTGTTCGTTTAAAAAATGGGATCCTAAGAGAGCATTATAACTGGCATCACTGCTGAATTTTTTTTGTGACCATGTAATAAAATGCTTTTTTGCGAGTGCTTTTGCTGTTGTAGGAAGCAATTGGAGTATGCCTTGTGCGCCTGCTTTTGATATTGCTGTTGGATTAAATTCGCTTTCTTGGCGTGCAATTGCATAAATGAGTGCTTTTTTTGCTACGGGAATATTGGCGGAGGATGGTATAGCTCCGAGCGGGTAGGAAAGGGCACCAACATTTTTACCTTGAAAAACAGCAATTTTTCCGATTTTGAGGCTGGTATGATAGTCACCATTTTTTTCTGCCATCATAGCTAGAAGAGCTAATTCACCTGGGCTTTCTATTTTTTTTCCGAGTTCTCGATAAAAAAATCGAGCAAAATCAGCATAGCCAGCTGCTTCAAGGCGTTGAATTACTTTAATGACTTCTCGTGCACTAAATCGCTGTCGCTCAGCGGCTGTTGGTTTTGGAAGGAAGACTTTGAGTTCTTTTTTGTTAAGCCGTGAAGCTGCTAATTGACCATAATAAGTTGTACCAAAATGGGCTGCGCGATGAAAATAATTTTTGGCGTTTTTATGTTCACCTAAAACTTCTGCTGTTCGTCCCATCCAATAGTATCCACGGGATTCAGAAAAAGGTGCAGAAGATAATTGAGGGATACGTGAAAAATGTTTCATTGCCAATTGAGGATTATGAAGAAACCGTAGTGCATACCATCCTGCATGAAATTCAGCATCGACTGCCAGTGAAGACGTCATGCCAGTATGTGCTGCAACGAGTTGATAAGCAACTTTAGGTTTATTTAAATCAAGCATTTCACGAGAAAGGGCGCGTTGTTCTATCCACAATGTATGAGGATCCATAAGACGTAATGCTTCTCTTGGTGTTTTCATCAGGAGTACTGTGGCTGCACTATATTGTCCAGTTCGCCGAAGATGGCGAATTTGAGCAAATTGGAAGAGAGGATTCTTTTGCCATGATCGTTTCACAGCGCGTAACTTTTGTGCAGCTTTAGGATCATTTTTTTCGACTGCAATAAAAGCATTACAAAGAGATTGAGCATGGGCTAATTTTGCAACGCGTTCAGCTGAATCGAAGTGACGTGCATAAAGCATAGATTGCATGCGTTTCACATGATCAAAAGGTTTTAATGCAGCATTTGCACTTTTAAGAACAAGTTCCTCTTCTTTTGCATTGAGCTTTGCTTTATGCCACCATGGTGCAATGATTTGCTGAGCCCGGGCGGTTTGTCCAGTTGCAATAAGTGCTTTAGCGAAGAGAGCCATACCTTCCGCTGTGAGGGGGGGATGATGAGAAAATTTTTGGATGATTACGTGTGCGGAATTGGTTTCATTGATAAAAGCGTATTCAGCATTACGTTGCATAGTGTTTATGCCTGGCCACCCTTTTAGCTCTTTGATTGCATTAAATAGTTCATAACTTGGTATATTCGTTTGGCTAGATAGAGCGATTGCCCATGTCAAAATGTAACGATCAAGGCTCTTCTTTTCCATTAAATTACGAAGACTTATTGCTTTTGCAATATTGTTGTCTGAAAGTGCATCTAGTCCAGCTTTAAGTTGTTTGAATGTGGGATTAGCGTGGGGTATCGTATGAAATTTTCTAAGAGGTTTCTGAGCATCTTTTTTTATGGTAAAGGGGGTAGGGCGAACTAGAGGTATTGGTACTTTTCCATGCAAAAGTGGTGTTTGTGCACAAGATGCACTTGAAAATAAAATTGTTGTTGCCAGTAAAATTGTTGTTGCCAGTATAGGTGCAGTAGAAGTGGGGAAAAAAGGGGAAGTAGAAAATGCACGCATAGAGAAAAGGCCTTGAGATTGTATTTCCTAAAACACTCAAGAATTTTTAGAAAAGAAGCATGAAAAACGGGTTAATGGTGGATAATATTTTAAAGAAATATTCAGGATTGAAGGAAGTCCATGTTAAATTTTGAGAATGCTATTGTGAAATTCATCTTGCTTCAATGATCGAGCAAGATTATGCTCTATCATGCGTAATTTATAAAAGGTCATTGAAAAATAAAAAAAACATTACAGGGAGTTTATCATGCTCAAGGGAGCTGTGACTGCGCTTATTACACCGTTTGATAACAAGGGCGCTATCGATGAGAAGGCATTTTGCAATTTTGTTGAGTGGCAAATCGCACAAGGTGTTAACGGTGTAAGTCCTGTTGGAACAACGGGTGAATCAGCAACTTTAAGTCATGAAGAACATAAGAGGGTTATAGAATTGTGTGTTGAACAGGTTGCTAAGCGTGTTCCTGTTGTTGCTGGAGCAGGATCAAATAGCACAAGTGAAGCTGTAGAGCTTGCTCAACATGCGCAAAAGGCAGGTGCAGATGCAGTTTTGGTTGTCACTCCCTATTATAACAAACCTAATCAGTTTGGTTTATACACGCATTTTTCTTCCATTGCGAAAGCTATTTCTATACCTATTATAATTTATAATATTCCTGGTCGTTCTGTTATTGATATGGCTGTGGAAACGATGAGAGATCTTTGTCGGGATTTTAAAAATATCATTGGTGTTAAGGACGCAACGAAGAAAATTGAGCGTGTTAGTGAACAACGTGAAAAGTGTGGTAAGAATTTTGTACAGCTTTCCGGTGATGATTGTACAGCATTAGGTTTTAATGCACATGGAGGTGTAGGATGTATTTCGGTTTCATCCAATGTTGCTCCAAAACTTTGTGCACAGCTTCATGCTGCTTGTTTGCGTGGTGATTATAAAACAGCCCTAGAATTCAATGATCGTTTGATGCCTCTCAATCGTGCAGTCTTTATTGAGCCCAGTCCTGCGGGTATTAAATATGCTGCTGCAAAATTAGATCTTTGTGGTGATGGTGTTCGTTTACCGATTGTTCCACTAGCGGATACTACAAAGAAGATTATTGATGCGGCTCTGCGTCATGCGGGCCTTTTAAAAGAATAAAACGATCCAGTATAACCATGAACAAAAAAAAGAACGCGCCAGTACAAAAGATAATTGCTGATAATCGTAAAGCCCGTTTTAATTATGAAATTCTCGCTAATCTTGAGGCTGGAGTCGCACTTCAGGGAGCAGAAGTGAAGTCTTTGCGTTCCAACCGTGCAAATATTGCTGAAAGTTATGCGAGCTTTGAAAATGGGGAGTTATGGTTAGTAAACAGCTATATTCCTGAATATACACAAGCTAATCGTTTTAATCATGAACCACGTCGTTTGCGTAAGTTATTAATTTCAAAACGTGAAATGGCACGTTTTTTTAATGCGACTTCTCGTGAAGGAATGACTATTGTTCCTCTCAAACTTTATTTTAATGAAAGAGGACGCGCTAAGTTGGAAATTGCTCTGGCACGTGGGAAAAAGCTTCATGATAAGCGTGAAACAGAAAAAAAACGTGATTGGGGGCGTGAAAAAGCAAGGCTTTTAAAAAGGTATGGATAACAGTATCGGTTATTATATTTTTTATAGTACTGCTAAAGAAGTTCTAGCATTGATCAAGATATGTTTTTGCCGCTTCGAAAATCTGATGGAACATGGCGTCCGTTAAGCGGCCGGTATTGGTATTATAGCGTGAACAGTGGTAGCTTGAAAAAATGCGTAATCTGCCAATGTTGTTTATTTTTCCATGTCCGAAAGGGTGGGTTAAAATTTTTGCATTGAGGGCACGTAGTGTTGAATGATGCGCAATAGTGCCGAGGGTGATAACAGCTTTAAGTTTGGGCAAATTTGTTAAAAGAGGCGCAAAAAAGTATCGGCAAGTGTTAATTTCTGTACCAGTGGGTTTATTTTCTGGCGGAACACAACGAACTGAGTTAACAATTGCTGCATCAATTAATTCAAGATTGTCATTCGCTCTTTCTTCAAAGGTGCCTTGGGCAAAACCAAACTTTTTTAAAGTAGAATAAAGCAAGTGTCCTGCATAGTCACCAGTAAAGGGGCGTCCAGTTCGATTTGCTCCCCGTAATCCAGGAGCAAGACCCACAATGAGAAGGCGTGTTGTGGCTGCACCTTTATAGGGAAAGAATGGACGCACTGGTGCGTTATGCCAGCTTGGTTCTTTCATACGCCAGTCGGAGATGAATTTGTGTAAGCGTGGACATAAATTGCAATTTTGTGGTGGTTCTGGGCAAAGCGATGTTAATTGGCTATTCATGGGTGGAGACTCATTATTTTTATAAAAAATTCTTTTGAGTTATTTATGAGGTGTATGACGGATCCTATATTTGTAAATAACGATGATAAATACAAATGAGTTATTTCATTAACATAATTTAACATAAAATTACTGCCAACTCTTTTTCAAAAAGTGACAATCGTTTAGTGATTTATTCGATGAATTAGGATAAGAATGAATACAAGGTTTAATGGGATAAAACTTTTTATTTTTAATGAATACATTATAGAGAGTATGTATGGGGTTATCATTATTGCAAAAGATTTAATAAGTTTTAATGATTGATATGACTTAAAAAGGCAAATTCTCCAAAATTCAGGGATGATTGTGAACAGAAGAGTATACTTTTCTGTTTGATCCAGTACTCTTAAATCCTTTTTTAGACAGTTACTGATAACTAATGTGAATCGACTAGACACTTTTTATAAGCTTCTAAGAAGTTTTTAAAAATGAGTTCTTTGAGCAAAAAACTATTCAAGTCTGTATTGTTTTTCTTGTGTTTTATTTTGTTTCTTGTATATAATCATCTTACATACAAAGTTTTTTAATCTTTAAGAAAGAGGCATAAATGGCCCGCGTAACGGTAGAGGATTGTATTGATAAAGTCGATAACCGCTTTGAGTTGGTGCTTTTAGCTGGGCATCGGGCTCGGCAGATTTCACAGGGTGCGCAAATCACGGTTGATCGTGATAATGATAAAAATCCAGTTGTTGCTTTGCGTGAAATAGCAGAAGAAACGTTGTCCCCTGCCGATTTGAAAGAGGATCTTATTCATTCGTTACAAAAGCATGTAGAAGTGGATGAGCCAGAAGTAGCAAGTGAATTTATTACGCATTCAGGTGAATCTGAAAATGTTTTTGCTACATCTTCGGAAGAAGAAGGTGCTTCATTCGATCATATGTCGGAAGAAGAGCTTTTAGCCGGTATTGAAGGATTGGTTGTTCCTGATAAGAATGACGATTATTAATCGCTGCGGTTTATATTACGGGAGCGAATATACGTTGTCATGTGGAAGCGGTTATTTTTCTTGTCTTTTATTTTCTATTGATGAAGTATTCATGTTCAATAAGGGTTAGATTTTTGAAAAGATAAAGGGTATGCTTGTATGATGCGTCAGTGTGAGCTTGTTGGGCGTGTTCAACGTTACAAGTCTGACGTGGATGAGGCTCTATTAAAGAGAGCCTATGATTATGCGATGCGAAAACATGCTCATCAAAAGCGTGCGTCGGGTGATCTTTATTTTTCTCATCCTTTAGAAGTCGCTGCTATTTTGACAGATATGCGGTTGGATGAAGCGACAATTGCTGTTGCTCTCCTCCATGATACGATTGAGGATACGAGCGCTACACGAGCAGAAATTGATCAACTTTTTGGATCTGAAATTGGTAAGTTAGTTGAAGGGCTTACAAAACTTAATAAGCTTGATCTTGTGTCTAAGAAGGCCGTACAGGCAGAGAATCTTCGTAAGCTTCTTATCGCTATTTCTGATGATGTTCGTGTCCTCTTAGTTAAACTTGCTGATCGTCTTCATAACATGCGCACCCTTGGTGTTATGCGTGATGATAAGCGTCGGCGAATTGCTGAGGAAACAATGGATATTTATGCGCCACTTGCAGGTCGTATGGGTATGCAGGATATGCGTGAGGAATTAGAGGATCTTTCTTTCTCTTATTTAAATCCAGAAGGTTATCGTACGATAACCAATCGGCTTTCTGAATTATCAAAACGCAACCGTGATTTGCTTTTTAGAATTGAAAATGAACTGGCAAAACTTTTTTTCGAGCATGGCATAAAAGCGGATGTTAAAAGCCGTCAGAAAAAATCTTATTCCGTCTTTCGTAAAATGGAAAGTAAAGCATTATCTTTTGAACAATTATCCGATATTTTTGGGTTCCGTGTTATTGTTGAAACAGTGAATGATTGTTACCGTGTTCTTGGTGTTATCCATACGACTTGGCCAATGGTACCTGGACGTTTTAAAGATTATATTTCTATACCAAAGCAGAATGGTTATCGTTCTATACATACGACGATTGTGGGACCTTCAAGACAACGCGTTGAATTGCAAATTAGAACTGCTGCTATGGATGAAATTGCTGAATATGGCGTTGCTGCGCATTCGATTTATAAAGATCACGGTTCCAATTATTCGCCTTCGAAATTATCAAAAGAAACTAATGCTTATGCATGGTTACGTCAAACGATTCAATCTTTGTCAGATGGAGATAATCCGGAAGAGTTTCTAGAACATACAAAGCTTGAGCTTTTTCAAGATCAAGTTTTTTGTTTTACCCCAAAAGGTCGATTGATTGCCTTTCCAAAAGGTGCAACTCCTATTGATTTTGCTTATGCAGTTCATACGGACATTGGTGATTCTTGTGTAGGTGCAAAAATCAATGGGCGTATCATGCCTTTAATGACCAAATTAAAAAATGGCGACGAAGTTGATATTATACGTTCACAAGCTCAAATTCCGCCAGCAGCGTGGGAATTTCTTGTTGTAACAGGCAAAGCGCGCTCAGCTATTCGTAAGGCAACACGTGCCGCAGTGCGTAAGCAATACTCCGGTTTGGGATATCGTATACTCGAGCGTTCATTTGAATATATGGGAAAGCAATTTTCAAAAGATGTCCTTAAGCAAGTTTTGCCACGTTTAGCGCGCAAAGATGTGGAAGATGTTTTAGCCGCTGTGGGGCGTGGTGAGTTACCTTCTGCTGATGTAATTAAAGCAGTGTATCCTGATTATCAAGATCACCGTGTGATACAAAAGTCGTCTTTTAAGCCGGGAGAAGAAGGGTGGTTTAACATTGAAAATGCGCAAGGGATGATTTTTAAAGTTCCAGAAAATGAAAAAGATGAAACTGTAGATAAGAAGCATCAATCCAAAGCGTTACCTATTAGAGGAACCCGTGGGGATATTCCTGTCCGATTTTCTCCTGAAGGAGCAGTGCCGGGAGATCGGATTGTTGGCATTATGCAACCGGGGGCGGGAATCGTTATTTATCCGATACAATCTTCGGCTTTAATGGCATATGATGATCAGCCAGAAAGATGGATTGACGTCCGCTGGGATATTGATGCTCAAATGAGTGAACGTTTTCCTGCTCGGATTAATATTTTAGCTGTTAATAGTCCTGGTTCATTGGCTGAAATTACACAAGTGATTTCTGCCAATGATGCCAATATCCAAAATTTATCTTTTATCCGTACAGCACCAGATTTCACAGAAATTATGATTGATCTGGAAGTTTGGGATTTAAAACATTTGAATCGTATTTTTTCTCAGTTAAAAGAGGCGGGTTCGATTAGTGCAGTAAAGCGAGTTCATGGATAAAAAGAGAGATTTTGCGATGAATACACAAGATGTGATTGATATTTTTAAACAAGCAGATGCTATTTTAGAAGGGCATTTTATTTTAACCTCAGGCCGTCATAGTGCTACTTATATGCAAAAGGCGAAAGTATTCATGCATGCTGATTTGACGGAGAAGTTATGTCGTGGGTTGGCTGAAAAAATCAAAAAATCTATCAATGGCAAAATTGATTATGTGGTTGGTCCCGCGATTGGTGGTCTTATTCCTTCCTACGAAACTTCACGTCATCTTGGTATTCCTTCTCTGTGGGTAGAGCGTGTAAATGGTGTATTTGAGTTACGTCGTTTTGAAATCAAGAAGGGTGCACGGGTTGTGATTGTTGAAGATATTGTGACAACAGGTCTTTCCATTCGTGAGACGGTTGAGGCTTTGATAACAGCAGGAGCAGATGTGGTGGCGAGTGCATGTATTCTTGATCGTTCTGGCGGTAAGGTTAATGTCGGAGTTCCATTGATTACACTTGCGCAATATGAGATAGCGTCTTATGCCAGTGATGCACTCCCTGCTGAACTCGCTACGCTTCCAGCAATTAAGCCGGGAAGTCGGAATATTTAGTTGTCTTTCTATTTTTTATACAAAAGCTTGGAGAAATTTATTTGAATCATACAGATTATTTTATTATCACAAGATGTATATTGAGAGTCCTATGCTTTTTCGCCGTCGAGAACCAGTAGCTTTTATAAAGCGTATTCGATTTTGGTTATGGCCACGTCGTTCATTTTCTCGCTCATTTCACTATATACGTAAACGTATTTTGCGTATATCAGCAACGCCACATAAAGTTGCGTTAGGGTTTGCTATCGGTATTTTTTTAGCTTGTTCGCCTCTCTTTGGGATGCATATTATTTTGGCAATATTTTTTTCTTGGCTTTTGCGTGCAAATTTTGCAGCATCAATCATTGGGACAATTTTTTCTAATCCACTTACATTTTTGCTGATTGTTATGGCCGATTATAAGGTAGGTTATTTCTGTTTATCGCTTTTTAGCAATACAAATGAGATTTCTCTTTCGCAAATTCGCGCTCTGTTTAATGGTTTAACACTGTCAAATGTATCTCTACTTTTTAAAGGTGCATGGGACTCGATCATGAGACCGATGATTTTAGGTGGTACCCTTTTGGGTTTTGTTTTTGGTGGTTTATCTTACATAGGTGTTTACAGAGCGATTGCGCGTTTTCAACAAAAGCGATACCAAAAGATTACACAAAAAAAGTGTGTGCGGCAAAGAAATTCAGGTGATACCTTATGATCATCGGTCTTGGAAATGATCTGATTGATATAAGACGCATTGAGAGAATGTTGATTCGTTATGGTGACCGTTTTGTTCAGCGTATTTTTACCGACGTTGAGCAGATAAAATCTGAAAACCTTCAAAAAAGATCTTCTTCTTATGCTAAAAGATTTGCTGCCAAAGAAGCATGTGCTAAAGCTTTGGGCACAGGAATCGCTTGTGGGGTAGGTTGGAAAGACATGGGAGTGGTCAATTTGCCATCCGGCAAACCAATCATGAAACTAACAGATCGTGCGCAAATACAATTACAAAAGTTATTACCTCCTCGTTATGAAGCTGTTATTCATCTTAGCATAACGGATGATTTTCCCTGGGCGCAGGCATTTGTTATTATCGAAGCGCTTTCACGTGGATAAATATTATGGAAAATTGTGCTTTTGTTTTTTAAACATTATGGTAAAAAAATGAATTATATTCTGTGATGGGAAGGTGTTCTGTAATGATCCAGAAAGAGACAATGCGTAAAAAGGAAGAAAAGGGCGGAATTCTTGAATTCATTTGGGTTTTGATACAGGCTCTGTTTTTAGCAGCGCTTATTCGTACACTTTTTTTTCAGCCTTTCAGTATTCCTTCCGGTTCAATGCGTCCTACTTTGCTTGTAGGGGATTATCTGTTTGTTTCTAAGTATGCATATGGATATTCTCGTTTTTCCATCCCCTTTTCTCCTCCTATTTTTTCGGGACGTATTTGGGCATCTCAGCCTCAGCGTGGAGATGTTGTGGTTTTTCGTTTACCGAGCAATCCAAATATTGATTATATAAAACGTGTTGTTGGGCTACCCGGTGATCGTATACAAGTTCGTCAAAGTGTTCTTTACATTAATGACAAAGCGGTTTCACGTTATTTTATCGGGAGGGTTGATAATTTTGATATAACAGAGGTCAATTACCCCGTTGATGTTTATCGCGAGACAATGCCCAATGGTGTTAGTTACGATACACTTAATTTAGCTTTTATTCCACAAGTTGATGACACGAAAGTCTTTGAAGTTCCACAAGGGCATTATTTTATGATGGGTGATAATCGCGATAATTCAGACGATAGTCGTTTGGATGTAGGCTATGTGCCAGAGGAAAATCTTATTGGTCGAGCAAGTATGATTTTTTTCTCTATCAGCAATGGTTCAAGCGCTTGGCAAATTTGGCGCTGGCCCTTTGATGTGCGTTGGAGTCGTTTGTTTTCTTTTATCAATACTGTTCATGATTTGCCGCTTATTAAGCAAGGAATCAGTGATGAAGTGTCCAGTGATTGATCAGCTTGAAAAGCTGACGGGGCATCGCTTTAAAGATGAACAGATATTAAAAAGAGCATTGACACATTCCAGTGTACAGGATTCAGAACAAGGGAATTATGAACGACTGGAGTTTCTCGGTGATCGGGTTCTAGGGCTTGTGATTGCAGAAATGCTGTATCAATTTTTTCCGCAGGCAAGTGAGGGTGAATTATCGGTACGTCTAAATGGTTTGGTAAATGCGCAGACATGTGCCGATATTGCGCGAGAAATGGGGTTGCCTGATATGATCCATGTTGGTTTTGAGATGAAAAATTTTGAGGGGCGTCGACTCATCAATATGCATGCTGATGTGGTGGAAGCTTTGATTGCTGTCATTTATCTTGATGGAGGGTTGGAGAGTGTTCGGCCTTTTATTCAAAGATATTGGCAAAGTCGGGCAAAACAAATGGATGCTGGTCGGCGTGATGCCAAGACAGAGTTACAGGAATGGGCGCATATAAAGGGCAATGTACAGCCACATTATCGGGTTATAAAGCGTTCTGGTCCAGATCACGATCCTGTTTTTATGGTAGAGGTGAGCATTTCTGGTTTTGCTCCCGAGATTGGACAGGGCAGTTCTAAGAGATATGCTGAAAGAATGGCAGCTGAGAAAATTTTACGACGAGAGGGTATATGGAAAACAATGGGAAAAAGTGATCATGGATGACGTGATTAAAACGCGTTCTGGTTTTGTCGTACTTATTGGAATGCCTAATGCTGGCAAGTCAACATTAGTTAATCAGTTAGTTGGAACAAAGGTTTCAATTGTAACCCATAAGGTACAAACAACACGAAGTTTGATTCGTGGCATTATTATTCATGATAATGCACAAATTGTGTTAATTGATACACCCGGTGTTTTTCATCCTCATAAGCGGTTAGAACGGGCGATGGTATCTGCTGCTTGGGGGAGTGTTAAGAGTGCTGATGTTCTTTTAGTTTTGATTGATGTTCAAAATGGTCTTTCGGATGACGTTTATGCGATGTTGGATATTGTAAAAAATATTAAACAGGATAAAATTCTCGTCCTTAATAAAATTGATACAGTTGCTAAAGAATCCCTTTTAGGATTGACCGCAAAAATTAATGGGCGTGTCAAGTTTTTGCAGACATTTATGATTTCTGCTTTAAACGGTTCTGGTTGTAAGGATTTGCTCCATGCGCTGAGCAGAATGATGCAGGAGGGACCATGGTATTATCCAGAGGATCAAATTTCGGATATGCCAATGCGTCATCTTGCAGCTGAAATTACGCGTGAAAAGCTTTTTCTTCGTCTTCACGATGAACTCCCTTATTCTTCAACAGTTGAAACAGAAAACTGGGAAGAGCGTTCAGATGGTTCAGTTAAAATTAATCAAGTTATTTACGTAGAGCGTGATAGCCAAAAAAAAATTGTTTTAGGAACAAAAGGCGAGACAATTAAAACGATTGGTCAGGCAGCACGGAAGGAATTAATGGAAATCATGGATCAGAAGGTTCATCTTTTTCTCTTTGTGAAAGTACGTGATAATTGGGATGCCGATCCAGAACGTTACCGCGAGATGGGATTAGAGCTTTTTAAATAAAATGAAATGGAAAGAGCAAGCCATTATACTTGGTACACGTCAATATGGCGAAACAAGTGTTATTCTTGAAGTTATGACGCGTCAGCATGGCCGTTATATGGGAATGATAAAAGGAGGACGTTCGCGTCGTATGGCAGCTCTTCTACAGCTTGGCAATTTTGTAGAGGCTGAATGGTGGGCGCGTTTAGATGAACATTTGGGGATTTTTCGGCTTGAAGCGCTTGATTTACATGCAGCACGATTAATCCTTTTACCAGAAGCACTGTATGCTGTGCAATTGATGGCTTTTCATTTACGCCTTCTTCCCGAGCGTGATCCGCATCCCATTTTATATGATATGCTACATCTTTTTATGCAGAATTTTGATGAGCCGTTTGTAGTTGCAGAATTGCTTGTACGTTTTGAAATGCGGCTTCTTGAAGAACTTGGCTTTGGCCTTGATTTGTCTCATTGTGCTGCAACAGGCAATCGAGAAAGACTTTGTTACGTTTCACCTAAATCCGGACGTGCTGTATGTGAGGAAGCGGGGCGTCCTTGGAAAGAAAAGCTTTTAACTTTACCCCAGTTTCTTGTGCAAAAAACGGCCCGTCCTGTAGATTTTAGTGACATAAGAAATGGTTTTATCTTAACACGCTTTTTCTTAATGCGTCATGTCTGGGAACCACGAGATATAAAACAGCCATCTGTGCGCATGAATTTGATACAATTATTTGAAAGGCGATTTCGTACGCAAGCATTAACTTGTTAATTTAATAAAAAATGAAGAAAGTGTGAAAATGCGAATCTTAAAAACAATTGCTGAAGTACGTCAATATATCGCAGAAGAACGACGTTTAGGATTTTCGATTGGTTTTGTTCCTACTATGGGAGCATTACATGATGGTCATCTCGCATTAGTACAGCAAGCAAGAGCAATGTGTGACCGAATATTGGTTTCTATTTTTGTCAATCCAAAGCAATTTGGTCCTTATGAAGATTTTGATAAATATCCAAGAGATTTGATGGGTGATTGTGCTTTGCTGAAGAAAGAAGGTGTTGAATATGTTTTTGCTCCTTCTGTCGAAGAAATGTGGCCACCGGGAAATGAGACCATTGTAAAGGTGGAAAAATTATCACGTATTTTGATGGGGAGGTTACGTCCAGGGCATTTTTGTGGGGTGACCAGCGTTGTTGCTAAGTTTTTTAACATTGTTCAGCCAGATAAGGCTTTTTTTGGTGAAAAGGATTTTCAACAAATTTTGATTATTCGACGTATGGTTGAAGATTTGGCGTTTCCTATTAAAATTATTGGAGTCCCTATTTTACGCGAAGCAGATGGTGTAGCGCGTTCTTCACGTAATCAACTTTTAACATTAGAAGATCGCAAAGCTGCAAAAATTATTCCTAAAAGTGGTAAAGCTGCTGAAGAGCTTTACCGTCAAGGTGAACGATCGGTTGGTAAATTATGCAAAATTGTTCGCAATATTTTACGACAAGAATCGCGTGCGGTTATTGAATCAGTAGATTTACGAGATATGGAAACTTTATCTGTGATTAAGGGAATTTTAGATAAACCTGCAGTTTTATTATTAACTGTTCGTTTTGGTGAGGTCAGACTTATTGATCAATATATATTGCAATAGAAGGGCTTAAAAATGAGTGTACATAAAACCATGAAGCGCATAACGGCTGCTGAAATACGGTCAAGAAAAGGGCAACAACCGATTGTTTCTTTAACAGCTTATCAGGCTTATACTGCACGGATTGCTGATCCATATTGCGATTTACTTTTGGTTGGTGATAGCGTTGGTATGGTAGTATATGGGTTTGAGACAACACTCCCTGTCCATTTAGAGATGATGATTTTACATGGGCAAGCGGTTGTGCGTGGATCTCAACGAGCCCTTGTCGTTGTTGATCTGCCTTTTGGTTCTTATGAAGAAAGTCCAGAACAGGCTTTTTCTAATGCGTCACGTGTTCTTGCAGAAACAGGATGTGGTGCAGTTAAGCTTGAAGGTGGTGCTTATATGGCAGAAACAATTGATTTTTTGTGTAAACGCGGCATTCCAGTTATGGCGCATATTGGCCTTACTCCACAGGCGGTGAATCGCTTTGGTGGTTTTAAGACGCAAGGACGTAGCGAGAGTGATTGGCAAAGGATTGAAGCTGATGGGGCGGCGATTGAAGAGGCTGGTGCTTTTGCTGTTGTTGTAGAAGGGGTTTTTGAACCCTTAGCGGTGAAGCTTACAGAAAAACTTTCTATTCCAACTATTGGTATTGGCGCGTCCAATCGGTGTGATGGACAAATATTGGTTATGGAAGATATGTTAGGTTATGGCACTTCTGTACCAAAATTTGTGCGTCGTTATGGTGTTCTTGAGCAAGCAATGGAGACCGCGATTAGGAATTATGCAGAAGATGTCACTTCTCGTGCTTTTCCAGCGGATAAGGAAGTTTATAAATTGAAATAAAATTCAGTTTAATATGAAAAGTATGACAAGAGATCATTTGTACTGAGCTTTGATAATCAATGCTTACGCGTTCATATATTTCTTGTTTGTGTTCGATTTGAGCTATGTTTTTATAGATCATTGATTCATGAATACACAAGTTTTTAAAGTTCTTATCAATAGTATATTACCAAAAGCTTGAACTTGATGATATGGGCCAAATTATTATAAAGGCGGAAATTGTAGAGTATCAAATATTGATAGGATAGTGGATGGAAGAGAGAGATTTATTCTTTTTATGATTGTTTTCAAAAAAGTTTTAAGAGAAGAAAACGATAACTTAGGATCTTTATTTTTTAACTCACAGAATAAAGGATGAATGTTGTGAAGGAAGATTAGTATGATCTCTGAGTATCAAGGTTACTAAAGCGGGTTAAAAAAGCGTTTTCAATTTGTTGTGTAGAGTGGGGTTTCAAATTGAGATCATCGATTAAAATATTATTGGGAGAACCAAAATAGCGAAGGGCTTCTTCTGTATTAAATCCGGCAAGTGTGGTGGCTTCATAGAATGCAGCAATACGGTCGGCTTGTTTGATTTTTTTTAACAGCTTTTGAGAAGGATCAACGGGAAGAGAAAAGCGTATGTGGATAGCATCTTGTATACGTTTTTCGATCGTCTCGTATTGTCTTCCTATGACAGCTTTAAAAGGTGAAATTATATCACCGATGACATATTCTGGTGCATCATGAAGAAGGGCACACAAGCAGTCATTGCTACACGACTGAGGACAAAGCTTTTGAAATATTTGTTCTACCAAAAGTGAATGTTGTGCAACAGAATAGGCATGTTCTCCTTGTGTTTGGCCGTTCCAGCGCGCAACACGGGCGAGTCCATGGGCAATATCTTCAATTTCGATATCAAAAGGAGAAGGGTTGAGTAAATCAAGTCGCCTACCAGAAAGCATTCTTTGCCAAGCGCGTGCTTCCCCATTTTGTGACAATTCAGCTTTAGCCATTATTAAGTTTCTACAGTGCTTTCAGAGAAGGTAAAGTTCATATTTTCAGCAATGCTTATGGTGACGGGCATATTTTTTACTGTAAATGGAATATTGTTATCCATCGCATCTTTGACATGATCAATACGCATTAAAGCCAAGGCTTTATTTGCAGCACATGTTCTCAAGTAACCAAGAATTTTTTTTTCTGCTTCAATGCTGGAACCTGGGGTTAATTCGTGCTGGCCTTTTACAACCAGGATGCGGCGACGCGCGGTGCGACGGTGATACATTCGTGAAACAATTTCTTGTCCGATATAGCACCCTTTATTGAATGCGAGCCCATTGATTTGATCGTAATTAATATCATGGGGAAAGACCTTCCCTATTTCATAGTCTTGGTTGCTTTCTGCAATTCCATAACGAATACGCAATTGATTCCAATTGTCATGATATTCTGGAGCAGAAAAGGGTATTTTTCCATAGATTCGTATGATTTTTTCTTTTTGTGGAAATCGTTTATCAATAAAACTTGAATCAAAATTGGAAGTATTTGATTCATTATCCCAAGAAACTGTAATAAGATATTGTAATGGTTGTGTAATTTCTATTTTTTTATGTAACTTATAAAGAAGCAAGCGCTTGTAGAGGGTATCCGCTAAAGAATCAGAGATATCAATTAGATAACCGTCATCTATTTTACCGATAAGAAAATCAGCAATAATTTTCCCTTGCGGGGATAAAAGAGCTCCAGGAAAAATTTCTTGTGAGCCGATTTTTGTAACATCTGTCGTGATAAGAACCTGCAGAAAATGTGTTGCTTCTTCTCCAGTAACTTTAATAATTCTACGGTTTTTAAAGAGAATGGCATTGTGTTTTTCAATCATGGTTCTTGCCTTTCTACCCAAAGTTACATAATCGATAAAGACATGGTATGTAAGGAGCACGGCTATGTTTAAAACATTTGATACAATTTTTAAAGGCGCAACAGTTGTGAATCATGATGGAAGTAGTAAGCGTGATATTGGTGTTACAAATGGCCGTATTGCTGAAATTGGTAATCTTTCGCGTGCATCTGCTGGTGAGGTCATTGATTGTACAGGGCTCCATATTTTGCCCGGAATTATCGATAGTCAAGTTCATTTTCGTGAGCCGGGCAATGAACATAAGGAGGATTTAGAAAGTGGCTCCTATTCTGCGGTGTTAGGGGGAGTTACAGTAGTGTTTGAAATGCCTAATACCAACCCATTAACTACATCAGAAGAAGCATTGTCTGATAAGGTGAAACGTGGATTTCATCGGATGCATTGTGATTTTGCATTTTGGGTTGGAGGAACGCGTGAAAATGCCCATGAGTTGGCTGAGTTGGAACGGCTTCCTGGTGCTGCTGGAATTAAAGTATTCATGGGATCTTCTACTGGCGATCTTTTGGTGGATGATGATGAAAGTGTGCGTCTTATTTTGAAAAATACACGCCGTCGTGCGGCTTTTCATTCTGAAGATGAGGAAAGGCTTAGAGAGCGTAAAGTATTACGTATTGAAGGAGATGTATCATCGCATCCAGTTTGGCGTGATGAGGTTGCGGCATTAAAATGTACCCAGCGCTTGGTAAAAATTGCCCATGAAACGAAGTCACGCATCCATGTGTTGCATCTTTCTACTGCGGAAGAAATTCATTTTCTGAAAAAGCATAAGGATGTTGCAACACTTGAAGTTACGCATCATCATTTGACTTTAACTGCTGATGCTTATCAGCAGTTTGGTACATTAATTCAGATGAATCCACCGATCCGTGAGAGTCGGCATCGTGATTCTCTTTGGTACGGTGTTCAGCAGGGTATTATTGATGTTTTAGGTTCTGATCATGCTCCTCATACGCTTGAAGAAAAACGTCAAACTTATCCTGCTTCACCTTCGGGGATGACAGGAGTGCAAACAACAACAGCAGTTATGCTAACACATGTAAATGCAGGTAAGATATCTCTTGAACGTTTTGTTGATCTCACTTCGCATGGTCCTAGTCGTATTTTTGGTATAAGCTGTAAGGGACGCATTACTGTTGGGTATGATGCTGACTTGACCATCGTTGACCTTAAGCGAGAAGAAATTATTACAAATACATTGATTGGTTCACGCGCGGGCTGGACGCCTTATGACGGTAAAAAAGTTAAAGGTTGGCCCATTGGGACCATTATTCGCGGTATGCGGGTTATGTGGGAAGGTGAAATTGTCACACCTTCGCAGGGTGAACCTGTTAAATTTATAGAATCTTCGGCGTAATCAGATTAAAATTGGCGAATCTGATGGAATGATTTTAGTGCGAAAGGATTCATGCCGGTTTTATGAAGTAAAATATTAGGGGGATATTTTTCAGTATTTAAGTATTTACTATATTTATATCAGAGCTGGTTTACTGGGCGATTCATTTTTGAGATTATTGCTATCGGTGTCGCGCAAATTGAGGTTTTGGTATTTTGTACGGGTTAATTGTAAAAATGCATAAGAAGACTTTTGGATAAGGTTCTGCCTTCTTTAACGTATCTTTTTTTTGCTTCAATTGCAGATTGCGTACAACGGTGATAATTTTCTGAAAAAGAACGATACGCTTCATTAAATGCTTCGTAAAAATAAACGCGTCTTTGTGGCATTGGTTGTTCTGCCTCAATGAGTGCATTCATGTACTCATACCATTGGTTTGTTGGTGTACTGCAAAGATTTTGTAGAAAGTGCAGGGATCCCAAAATTTCTGCCAGTCGTAACAATTTTTTTTCATAGGGTGGTGATTGTTGCGCAAAAGTTGGTATTGAAATTAAAAAAAATGTTAAAATAGTTATTTTTATCAATGTATTACGCATTATTTTTTATGATTTCCTTTTATAAATTTCACTGCGATTGCAATCGCAGATAAAATGGTTTGTATATCATTACCAAGAGCAGTCGTGTTATAAAATCTAGGGCGTGAAAGAGAGTAAGGAAAGCATCATGGAGATATTGCAAATTTTGACGAAGTTTTATGTGGTTAAAAACTTCAGGCTTTCTGTATGCAATCTGTTTTTCGTATGAATTTACATTGTATTGCGTATACAGGTTTTCTACAGTGATTTTCATTCAAAAGAGTATAATCTTTATCCATAAATGCTCTTAGCTAACCAAATAAAATCGATTGTTTTTATTATAGATTATGGATACAGCCTAAGTAAAATGGGGGTGGCTATGAGAATTTTATGTAAGATATATAAAAGTTTTAATCTGAACAGTATAACGCGATGATCTTGGGTAAAATTCACTTTAAGAAGCGGCGAGTAATATCGCTGACGGAGTATAATGCATGAGAGAGTTGCAATTTTATAATACGCTTACACGCAAAAAAGAAAACTTTATACCGATAGATGCAACGAGAGTACGTCTTTATGTTTGTGGTCCAACCGTTTACGATTATGCGCACATTGGTAATGCACGTCCTGTAATTGTTTTTGATGTTTTATTTCGCTTATTGCGTCATGTTTATGGTAATGATCATGTTATTTATGTGCGTAATATTACAGATGTGGATGATAAAATTAATGCACGAGCCGCTTGCGAATATCCAGAGCTGGCACTTAACGAAGCTATTCGCCAATTAACGATGCGGACTTATTCTCAATTTCAACAAGACACAATGGCACTTGGCTGTTTATTACCAACCAGTGAACCGCGTGCAACCGATCATTTGGAGGAGATGCGCTCTTTGATTGAACGATTGCTTGAAAAAGGACACGCTTATAGAGCAGAAAATCATATATTATTTTCTGTGAGCAGTATAAAAAAACATCCCCATTATGGATCGTTTGCAAAACGCTCGTTAGATGAAATGAGAGCGGGTGCGCGTGTCGATGTTGCTGCTTATAAAAGGGAGGAAATGGATTTTGTTTTGTGGAAGCCCTCTGTAGATGGAGAGCCAGGTTGGATATCGCCAGCAGGAATTTCTGTTTTGGGGCGTCCGGGTTGGCATATTGAATGTTCTGCAATGTCAATGGCAAAACTATTGGTGCCCTATGGCGGTGGTTTGGCTTGTGATGATCCGGCAGCAAATATTTTTGATATTCATGGTGGTGGACTTGATTTGATTTTTCCTCACCATGAAAATGAGATTGCGCAAAGTTGTTCAGCTTTTGGAACTGAGCGAATGGCTAATCTTTGGATGCATAACGGTTTTTTGCAGGTTGAAGGCAAAAAGATGTCTAAAAGCCTCGGCAATTTCATCACGATTCATTCTATTTTAGAGAGTCATTTTTTTGAATTCAATGAGACTTTAACAAATGAAATGAAAAAGAATTGGGCTGGTTTATCAGCACGTTTTTCGATGTTACAAACACATTATCGTGAACCGTTAAATTGGACAGCTCAGCGTTTAATGCAATCTAGTAGAGAACTGTATCGCTGGTATGAAGTGCTTCGTTGTGAAAGGGAGCGGCCGGAAAACGATGAATTGATGAATAATTCTTTAATAAATGCATTAAGTGATGACCTTAACACTCCAAAAGCAGTGACTCTTTTGCGAAAATTTTATAAAGCAGGCAATGTTGTCGCTCTCGCAAATGGAATGCGTTTATTGGGACTGCTGCGTCAAGAGTGGATTAGAGACGTAGATTGCCCATTGTTTATAAGAAAAGCTCCCCTTGATTCAAAATTTGTTAATCAGCGCATTGCCGAAAGACTGCGGCTTATCCATAATAAAGAATGGGCAGCTGCGGATACAATTCGTGATGAGCTTGCAGCCGAGGGGATTATTTTAAAAGACAAAAAAGATCCACAGACTGGTGAGCGTATGACTATGTGGGAAATGAAGCGATTATAATTTTCCTCTTCCAGCAGCTTTTATAAAAAGGGAGAATGTGATGGAATTTTTATATAGTTATGGATATGTTGCACTTAAGCTATCTGTAGGACTTGTAGCTTTTTTATTCATTTTAAGAACAACGGGTCGAGGTAGCCTTAGTCAAATGACACCAGTTGATTTAGTCAGCAATTTTGTAATGGGGGGTATTATCGGAGGGGTTATTTATAATCCAAACATTAGTAGTGTTCAACTATTGGTTGTTTTGTGTATTTGGCAAACCTTGGTTACATTTCTTAACTTTTTTGCACGCTATTCAGTTTTTTTTCATCGTCTTGTCGCGGGACGGCATGTCTCATTAGTTTTAGATGGTGTATTTCAGATGGATAAGATTAAGGGTTTAGGTATAAGCGTTAATGATTTGATTACAATGTTGCGAATTAAAGGCTGTAGTTTGCATGAAGCAGCTTTTGTTCATTTAGAAACCAATGGCGATTGTTCTGTTATTAAAAAAGAAGAGGGTAAGAAGTCTACCATTTTAGTACAAAATGGTGAAGTCTTTGATAAGGGTCTTGAAGAGATTGGTAAATCAAAGGCATGGCTTCAAGCAGAATTGAAAAAAAAGCATGTAAAGGTTGAGAGTTTATTTGCAGCAGAATGGTATGAATGCACAGACCAAAATAATAAACCTTATAAGGGATTATTTCTTGTTCCTTTTTCAAAAACAGTCTAACTTCAAAAATGAATATGTATCGTTTATAGGAAGTGTATAGACAAGATAATATAACCTATAAACGATAAGGGGGAAAGTATTGTAATGCCTGTTGAATGGATGATAAAGAAGTAAAGGCTTTATGAAACAGAATAAAAGAGTAAAAACTGTATCATCAGATACAGGACAGACTTTGCGCACACTTTATAATTTATGGCCCTACATGTGGCCGGTAGAGCGGCGTGATCTAAAAATGCGGGTAATATGGGCGATATTTTATCTTGTTTTAGCCAAGCTCATTCTCATATCTGTACCGTATTTCTTTAAATATGCTACGGATTCCCTTGATGTAAGCGTTAAGTTTTCTCTGTGGGGGGCAACGAGTTGGATTATTCCTGTTATGCTCGTTTTAGCATATAACATTGCACGTATTGTTCAAGCTGCATTAAATCAGTTACGCGATTCTCTCTTTGCAACTGTTGGGCAACATGCGATTCGTCAGCTAGCCTATAAGACCTTTGTACATATTCATGGATTGTCTTTGCGATTTCACTTAGAAAAGCGAACTGGTGGGCTTTCTCGTGTGATTGAGCGTGGTACGAAGGGAATTGAAGCTATTGTTCGATTTTCAATTCTGAATACAGTACCAACGGTTTTAGAGTTTATTTTGACAGCATTTGTATTTTACATAAACTATGGATGGCATTATGTGTTCATAGTTGTGATAATGGTTGGTTTATATACTTTTTTCACAGTTAAGGCGAGTGATTGGCGTATTCGCATTCGGCAAGAAATGAATGCGGCAGATATGGAGGCCAATACGCGTGCTATTGATTCTCTTTTGAATTTTGAAACCGTCAAATATTTTTGCAATGAGACTCTGGAAGCGCGCCGGTTTGATTCTTCTATGGCAAATTATGAAAAAGCGGCAACGAAAATTTGGACATCATTAAGCTGGCTTAATTTTGGTCAGGCTCTTATTTTTGGTATTGGGATGGCTCTCTTGATGTTGATGTCAGCTTACGAAATTTTTCGTGGGACACAAACTTTAGGGGATTTCGTTTTTATTAATGCACTTTTGATACAGCTTTCCATTCCGCTGAATTTTATTGGTTCAATTTATCGTGATGTTCGACAAGGTTTAACTGATATTGAAGCTATGTTTGATCTTCTAGATGTTGAACAGGAAATCGTTGATAAATCAGATGCTAAACCATTGGTCGTGAGTGGTGGTACCATTCGGTTTAGTCAGGTGAAGTTTTCTTATGATCCGTCTCGCCAAATTCTTAAAGATATTGATTTTGAGGTTCCCGGAGGTAAAAAAGTTGCAATTGTTGGTCCCTCAGGTGCTGGTAAATCGACTATTTCTCGATTACTTTTTCGTTTTTACGATGTTGATGCCGGTTCCATCACAATTGACGGACAAGACATTCGTGATATAACGCAAAAAAGTTTGCGTGAAGCTATCGGTATGGTACCGCAGGATACAGTGCTATTTAATGACACAATTGCATATAACATTTGTTATGGGCGTCCGAGTGCTACAGATGAAGAGATGCGCAAAGCTGCTGAAATGGCACAGATATCAAAATTTATTGAGATGCTTCCGGAAGGTTTTCAGTCTATGGTCGGTGAACGTGGGCTCAAGTTGTCAGGTGGTGAAAAACAACGTGTGGCTATCGCGCGAACTCTCTTAAAAGCTCCACCTCTTCTTATTCTGGATGAAGCAACTGCGGCTCTTGATACCGCAACGGAGCAGGAAATTCAACAAGCATTGGACATTGCCAGCCGTGGGCGTACAACATTGATAATTGCACATCGCCTTTCTACTGTTATTAATGCTGATGAAATTTTGGTTCTCAAAAATGGCCGTATTATTGAAAATGGGACTCATACAGAGCTTTTACGTAAGAAAGGTTTATATGCTTCTATGTGGAATAAGCAGCTTGAAGCATCGCAGGCTGAAGAAAAATTACGTAAAATGCGTGAAGAAGATGAACTAGGTATTGTGAATCATAAAAAATAAGCTGCGCAAAATGTGGCTTCTAGCTTTATATAGAGTGATTAATTCAGTACAAAAATGAGGTGGAACAAAGAGATTTATTGTTTGTTTAAGTTATACTATGAATAGGAAATGATATGAGTATTCTACAGTCTGTCCATAATAGTTTTGTGCCAATTCATAAAGAGGGTTATCCTTTTATTGTAGTGTTTTTTATTATTTCGCTCATTCTTGGTTGGGTATGGATTCCGTTGTTTTGGTGTGGTCTTGTTCTCACGGTATGGTGTATATATTTTTTCCGTGATCCAGATCGTGTAATTCCTTTGAATTCAAATTGGATTGTATCTCCTGCTGATGGAAAGATCTCATTTGTTGAACCCTGTGTTCCGCCTGAAGAGTTGGGGTTGGGGGATAAAGAGATGATCCGTGTCTCCATATTTATGGATATTTTTTCATGCCATATCAACCGTATTCCTATAAGTGGCATAGTAGAGTCTATAGTTTATCGTCCGGGTCAATTTGCCAATGCTGAGCTTGATAAAGCTAGTCAATTTAATGAGCGTAATGGAATAGTGATTGACAGCGAACATGGTAAAATTGGTATGGTACAAATAGCTGGGATGATTGCTCGTCGGATTGTTTGTTGGTCAAAAGAAAATGATTCCGTCAGGACTGGAGAACGATTTGGGTTGATTCGCTTTGGTTCTCGTCTTGATATTTATATACCAACTGAAGTAAAATTGCGTGTTGCGGTTGGCCAAACAGCAATTGCTGGAGAAACAGTTTTAGCTTCTTTTGATGATGAGAGTGCCACAACTGATTTCAGATTTGATTAGGATAAACAATGAAAAATTTTTCGCTCTTTTCTTCATTTAATCCTGAAGGACAGCATGATGATATTGCAAATCGGTGGCGTTCACCTACGCCGATGCGGTATGTCATTCCCAATATCATCACTATTTTGGCGATTTGTGCAGGAATGAGCAGTATTCGTTTGGCTTTTGAGAATCGCTATGAGGCTGCTATTTTAATGGTACTTTTGGCAGCAATCTTAGATGGGGTTGATGGCCGCATTGCCCGTTTGGTGGATGGGAGCTCATCTTTTGGGGCGCAGATGGATTCTCTTGCTGATGTGGTTAATTTTGGTGTTGCACCTGCGCTTATCGTTTACTCTTTTGTTTTGAATCAAGCCTACCAAGTTGGTTGGGTGGCAGCGCTTGTCTATTGTGTTGCTTGTTGCTTACGGTTAGCGCGGTTTAATGTCATGTTAGATAATGTCGATATACCGAAATGGAAGGGGAATTATTTTGTTGGCGTTCCGGCGCCAGCAGGGGCGTTATTGCTTTTATTGCCTATGTATTTAGGAGCTCTTGGTTTAGTACCAAGTTGGAGCTGGGCATTGTTTTTTAGTCTTTATACTGTGATTATTGCTTTTCTTTTAGTCAGCCGGTTACCGGTATGGAATGCAAAAACAGTTGATCAAAATTTAAGGCGTGATATTGTTGTCCCGTGCATGTTGGGCGTTGTTATTTATGTCGGTTTTCTCGCAACATATACATGGTACACTTTGTTAATCACAGCTGTTGGCTATATGATATTTCTTCCTTGTAGTTTTGTGGCTTATAGTAAACGGGCTGCTTTAGAAGAAAAAAAGACCGACGCTAAAACTATTCAACAATCGTAGAGTTCTATGTTTTAGTTTGGGGAAGAAAAGTAGAAGCAGAAAGCAATTTAATTCAGGTTAGTCATTTCTATTTTATATCTATGATTAATGGAAGAACTCTCCTCATAAAGAACAACACGCTATTACGCTGGTAATTTATGAACTTGTTTAAAAGAAACCTCTCTTTGTTGCTCCCAATCTCATTTCACAGAAACAACGATGAAGGTGTAACCCAAAATCCACTGTGCATCACCATCTTTATGCTTATAAAGATATAAGTTGGCATCATTGTTCGGTTTGCAAACTCCCAATGTTTTATGGTTCTCTTGCATTTAGTAGAGGGTTCATGGGGGATGTATTTTTCCTTTTTTAAAGCGGTTTTGTCTACATGTTGATTCCTTTTTTGGTGGACGAGCGAGCGTTTTTTCTGATTTATAATAACAAGGTTTGAAATAAGAGAATCTCATCCTATTCGGAATTCTCATTTAAGTTATGAAACAATCAATTATTTCACAAATCAATGCATTACCTTAATTAGGCACATGATAATCCATAAACCGATTTTTACGGACATTAAAGAGTTTTCCTGTTTCTTTTAAATTAGGTGAGAATAAATGTACTATCTTTGCTGCAACTTCTTGTGGTGAAGGAAGAGTTTGCGGATCTTCACCAGGCATAGCTTGCGCACGCATGGCAGTGCGTGTTGCACCGGGATCAACACAATTAATCTTAATAGGGGTTTGCTTTAGTTCTTCTGCCCAACAACGGGCAATAACTTCTAAAGCAGCTTTAGAAGCCGCATAAGGTCCCCAGAAAGCGCGTGCAACATGCGCAACGCTTGAGGATAACAGAATTGCTCGTCCAGCATCAGATTTACGCAGTAAGGGTTCAAGGGCTTTCATTAAACGCCATTGGCTGATAAGATTTATTTGGAAAACATCTTCAAATATCTTATTTTCGATATGTGCTATTGGTGAGAGTGTTCCAAGAATGCCCGCACTTGCAACCATAATATCGAGTTTTTTCCAGCGCTTAGAAATTGAAATACTAAGAGCATCAATGTTATCCATATGATGCAAGTCAAATGGGATGAGTGTTGCATGAGCACCTTTTTCTCGAATTTTGTTGTCAAGTTCAGTGAGTCCACTAACTGTGCGTGCAATGGCGAGAATGTGAGCGCCACGAGCTGCGAGCTCTAACGCTAAATGATAGCCAATACCTTTTGAAGCACCGGTAACAAGTGCAACACGGCCTAAGAGACTAAAATCAATTTTTTCCACCATTAATCTCTTGTTTTAAGGACAGATAATTGATGAATCTTGGGGACACTTTCTTGATCAACCAGCTGTGTAGGATAATGTCCGGTAAAGTAATGGTCAGTAAATTGCGGATCAGCGTTATTTCGCTTTTCCCCTGCCACAGCGAGATAGAGACCATCTGTTGAGAGAAATTCTAATGAGTCAGCTCCTACAAAATTGCACATAGATTTTAGGTCTGGATACTGATTAGCCAAAAGGCTTTCGATTTTCGGTGTATCAATGCCATAAAAATCGGGATAGAAAATCATCGGGCTAGAAATGCGCATATGAACTTCTTTCGCTCCTGCATCGCGAAGCATTCGTACAATTTTAAGAGATGTGGTTCCACGTACAATGGAGTCATCAACGAGAATAACACGTTTTCCTTCGATTACAGGACGGTTTGCAGAATGTTTTAATTTGACTCCAAAAGCACGAATTTGTTGTGTTGGTTCGATAAAAGTGCGCCCAACATAGTGATTGCGAATAATACCAAGCTCAAAAGGAATCCCAATTTCTTGTGCATAACCAATTGCAGCAGGTGTTCCTCCATCAGGAACGGGAACCACAACATCTCCCTCACAGGGTGCCTCTTGCGCTAAATGAATACCCATATTTTTACGGGTCATGTAAACATTACGTCCCCCAACGATTGAATCAGGACGTGCAAAGTAAACATATTCAAAAAGACAAAGTTTTTCTGGCTTCTCATTCTCTGGTTTTATAATTTTTTTAGTAATTTCCCCATTTTTTTGTATTTCGCATATGATAATCTCCCCATTTTTGACATCGCGCACATATCTTGCTCCAATAATATCAAGAGCACATGTTTCAGAACAAAAAATTGGCTTTCCATCAAGTTCACCCATCACGAGAGGTCGAATACCTGTTGGATCGCGTGCAGCAATAAGCTTTGTGCGTGTGAGTGCTAACATTGCATATCCACCTTCCACTTGCCGAATAGCATCAACAAAGCGATCAGATGACGATTCATAACGTGAACGGGCAATAAGATGGAGAAAAACTTCTGAATCTGATGTCGATTGACAGATGGCACCCGAAGCAATGAGTTCGCGGCGTAATGTAAGACCATTGGTAAGATTACCATTATGTGCAATAGCAATACCTCCAGCGTTTAATTCAGCGAAAAGAGGCTGAACGTTGCGTAGTGCTATTTCTCCAGTTGTTGAATAACGGGTATGCCCGATAGCGCGGTTCCCCGGTAAACGCGCAAGTGTTACAGGGTTTGTATAGTGATCACCAACAAGACCTAGGTGCTTTTCTTGATGAAACATTTTGTTATGATAGGAAACAATGCCAGCTGCCTCTTGTCCACGGTGCTGAAGTGCATGGAGCCCAAGAGCTGTTAATGTTGCCGCATCTTCATGTCCAAGGATACCAAAAATTCCACATTCTTCATGAAGAGTATCATCATCTAATGAAAACTCCTGACAGGAAATGTCACTTTTTATCATCATATTCTTTCAGTTATGATATGAAGAATGATTATATCATACTTCATATGTTATTTGGAACTCTTTGCTATGAAAAAACTATTTTCCATTTTGCCGAGTCGTTTTTTCATGAGAGGGCTGATCTTGTATATCAGCGTTGTCTCTTTTAAAGAATTTTTCTGCTTTTTCGAGAACAGTGTCGAGATCTTTGGGAAGTATTTCCCAAACTTTTTGTCCCAATGAATCTAAGATAGGTTTTGTTATTGCATTTTTTAACCAGTTAGCTTGGTGCTCAGGTTTTATCAGAGCATTAATAAGAAGCATGCCGATAACCATAATAAATAAACCGCGCAGTGCTCCAAAAACAAAACCAATAGTACGGTCAAGGATACCAATTCGACTATCAAGAATAAGATCGGAGATCTTCATCGTAATGATTGAAGTAATAATAAGAATAATAATAAAAATCGTGACCAATGTTGTGATCAATGCAATTATTTTGTTAGAGAGATATTGTTCAAAGAAGGGTAATACAGGCTTGAATAAAAACAGTGTAGCAACAGCTGCGATTGCCCAAGAAACCAATGATAGTACCTCGCGTGAAAACCCTCGGAGCATAGCGAGAAAAGCGGACAACAGGATGATTCCTACGACAATTCCATCAAGGACTGTTATGATCATTTGTTTGTTCCTTATACATAAAGTTGTATCTTTTAAGTTAGCACACAAATGCATTTCTGGTTATGTTATTTTTTGTTCTTATAGCAAGGATCTTTTGTATTTTGTAGAGTTTTTTCTATATTATCATTGTGTGTGATACAGACTATTTTTTACCTGCAGTAATAGCGGCAACCAGTTCAGGAAGGTCGGAGAATGTTTTTTGTTGAAAATGGAGCAATTTCATCGTTTCGTTTGTTGTAGTGGGTTGAACAGCTCCTTGAAAGCCAAGTTTTTTTGCTTCATTGATACGTTGTGCTGAGTGTCCAACAGGCCGGGTAGCTCCTGAAAGGCTGATTTCACCAAAATAGACATAGTCTGTTGGGAGAGGAATGTTTGCAAGAGAGGATACCAAAGCTGCTGCAACGGCTAAATCAGCTGCTGGTTCTGATATACGATATCCTCCTGCAACGTTAAGATAGACATCATGTTGTCCAAATCGAACACCACAGTGAGCTTCTAAAACAGCGAGAATCATTGAAAGACGATTCCCATCCCATCCAACAACGGCACGTCGGGGGGTTCCAAGTGAAGAGGGAGCAACAAGCGCCTGAATTTCTACTAATATTGGGCGTGTTCCTTCCATTCCTGCAAAAACAGCAGCTCCTGGTGCTTTTTCATTCCGTTCACCTAAAAACAGTTCAGATGGATTGATTACTTCCCGTAATCCTTTATCAGACATTTCGAAAACGCCAATTTCATCGGTTGGTCCGAAACGATTTTTTACAGTTCTGAGAATTCGATAATGATGTCCACCTTTACCTTCGAAATAGAGCACACTATCAACCATATGTTCGACAACTCGGGGACCAGCAATTTGTCCATCTTTTGTCACATGGCCAACAAGAACAACAGCTGCTCCTGTTTTTTTAGCAAAGCGGATCATCGCTTGAGCACTGATGCGCACTTGTGTAACGGTACCTGGTGCTGCATCCGCTGCATCTGACCATAGAGTTTGAATGGAATCGATAATGACCATATCAAGGTTTCTATGCTCGCTTAAGGTTGTAAGAATATCTTCAACATTGGTTTCAGCAGCAAGTTTAACCTCTGTATTGGCAGCTCCAAGCCTTTGTGCACGCAGACAGATTTGTGCAATAGCTTCTTCGCCTGAAACGTAGATAACATTATATCCCTTTCGCGATAAAGCCGCTGCTGTTTGTGTCAGCAATGTTGATTTTCCAATACCTGGATCTCCACCAACAAGTAATGCTGATCCACGGACAAAGCCTCCACCGGTAACACGATCAAGCTCAGCAATACCTGAATGGATACGTGGAGCATCTTTAAGAACTCCAGAAAGAGACGTGAGCGCGACAATACGCCCTTTACGAGTATTTTGCAGAGGACCGGTACCGATGCCACCATTCACATTTTCTTCGATAAAGGAATTCCATTCGCCACAGGAACTACATTTCCCTGCCCAACGTGAATGGACGGTTCCACAATTTTGGCAGATAAATTGAATACGGCTACGTGCCATGATGATTTACCCAATTTGTTCTGGCAGATAATTACTATCAGCCAGATCGCTAAAGCGTGTGAAATCAGACTGAAAGGCAAGATGAACGGTCCCTGTTGGTCCATGGCGTTGTTTTGCGACAATAACATCAGCTTTCCCAAAAGCGTTGTCCATTGTATCTTGCCATTTTTCATATTCAAGAGTCCCTATTTTGGGTTCTTCATTTTTGAGATAATATTCTTCACGATAGACAAAAAGAACGATATCAGCATCTTGTTCAATCGAACCAGATTCTCGTAAATCTGAGAGTTGTGGGCGTTTATCTGTTCGATTTTCAACTTGGCGCGAAAGTTGTGAAAGGGCAATAATAGGAATGTTCAGTTCTTTCGCCAATGCTTTTAATCCTGTGGTAATTTCTGTAATCTCTTGAACACGATTTTCCGACGAACGCTTTGAATTGCTTGTCATGAGCTGAATATAGTCAATAATCAAGACATCCAAACCATGCTGCCTCTTTAAACGCCGTGCACGAGCAGCCAGTTGCGTGATTGATATTCCCCCCGTTTGATCAATATAAAGTGGTGCTTTTTGTAATCGATTCATTGCACGGATGATTTTAGAAAATTGCTCTTCTGAAATATTTCCTCGCCGCATATCAGAGGAAGAGACCTCTGTTTGTTCAGAAATAATACGGGTTGCAAGTTGTTCGGAAGACATTTCAAGCGAGAAGAATCCGACAATGCCTCCCTCATTTTCTTGTGTTTTGCCATCATGATTGTAAGCATTAGCAATATTAAAGGCAATATTGGTAGCAAGAGAGGTTTTCCCCATACCAGGGCGGCCTGCAAGAATAATTAAGTCAGAGGGCTGTAAACCTCCCATTTTTTCATCAAGTGTTTTAATGTGCGTAGCTATCCCTGATAAGTGTGAAGAACGCTTTTTTGCAGCACTTGCCATATCAATAGCTTTTTTGACAGCCTCCTTGAAATTTTCAAATCCACCACCGTATTTTCCTTTTTCTGCTAGTGCAAACAACTGTTGTTCAACCGTTTCAATTTGTTGTGATGGCGTGAGCTCTACAGGAGCTTCAAAGGCTGTATTGACCACTTGTGTTCCAAGATTGATTAAGGAGCGTCGGATAAAAAGATCATAGATGACCCGTCCATAATCTTCAGCATTAATAATAGTGACTGCTTCTTTTGCTAAACGGACAACGTAACTGAATACGGTGATCTCTCCGATTTTTTCTTCTGCTGGAATAAAGGGTTTGATGGTAACTGGATCTGCAACTTTTCCTTTTTGGATAATTTGTGAGATCGTATCAAAGATCTTTTGATGTAATGGTTCAAAAAAATGGACTGGTTTGAGAAAATCTGAAACACGATCAAGAGCCTCATTGTTAATGAGAATTGCACCAAGGAGTGCTTGTTCAGCTTCAATATTATGCGGAAGTTGCTTAAAAGAAAAGGTGCTTTCTTTTTGCGAAGAGCTGAAATTGACAATGCTTGTTTCTTCCATAACAGTTTTTTTCCACTAAAATTTCGCGCTTAGCGATTTAGGCAATTTATTGAAATATAGACCAAAAGTATAAGGGATACATCTTCATTTTAAGTTAAAATCATACTTTTATTTTAAAGGGCTCTCTCAATTGTTTACTTAATATTATGTGTATCACTTAATATAGAAGATATTTCTTTTATATTTTATAATATAAAAATTTTAGAGGTCAGGTAAATTTTCAAAGTTGCATTTTCAATCTTTTTAAAAAGCGCTCTGCTATGTTTCGAGTCTTTTGATATCACATAGCTTCAAAACTTCAATATTAGTCTTAATAAGATTACTTTATTTATGATCAAAATTGTTTCAGATGACGTTGGGATGTAAGAAATTATCATCTAGACTGAACGCATTCTTTAAAAAAAATCTTAAATATTTTTTTCTCTTTTGGCAAAGGAGCGTATGAGAGCACTTTATTCATAGTGTTTGCTATTTAATGCTATCACACAATGCATTAAAGATTCTTTTTCCATAAAATTTTAGTTTTGGGGTTGTCGTAATAATAAAATACTCAGCTTTTAAGGCTGAGTATTTTATGAGATATCAATATGTTAAACAACAGAAGAATACAAAAGAGAGGGAAAAAGAGATAGTTAAGCTTCTTCGCTGATATCGCTTGTATCGTTATCATTCATTTGTTCTGTGACTTGTTTTTCCTTATTTTCTGCCAATGATTCTTTTTGAATATCATATATTGCTTCAGCAGAGGTAAGCGTTTCACCTTCTGCTTGGCGTTGTGCTTCACTGGTTGAACGTGCAACATTAATTGTTACAGAAATTTGAACTTCAGGGTGTAGGCTAAGAGCAATAGTATGAAGACCAATAGTTTTTATTGGATGGTTAAGTTCAATCTGATTACGCCCAATAGAAAATCCTTCAGCTGTTATAATTTCAGAAATATCACGTGTTGATACAGATCCATAAAGCTGACCTGTTTCACCAGCTGAACGGACGACAACAAATGATTTACCATCAAGTCTTTCAGCAACTTTTTGTGCTTCACTTTTGCGTTCAAGATTGTGGGCTTCAAGTTGCGCGCGCTGTGTTTCAAAATGTTTTTTATTGGTTTCATTTGCGCGTAAAGCTTTGCCTTGAGGCAAGAGAAAATTGCGTGCATAACCATCTTTAACTGAGACAATATCACCCATCTGACCAAGACGAGGAATGCGTTCCAGTAGAATAATATCCATAGTTTTTCCTTTCGAACAAATAAATTTAGTGAGGTTTGTTGCGTGATTGAAAATTGTATTGAATAGCTGCCCAAATACCCATGAGAAGCATCATGAAAGAAATAGGTGGAGCAAAAACGACGGTTAAAATGGCAATATAGACAAGAGAGAGTATAATAACCCGGCCGTTGATCCCTTTTGTAATATTATGGAGATATGCTAGACCACTGATTGATATGATGATAGTATATGCAGAGCTGAAGACACGCGTCCCCAAATTAACAGTAGCTCCCAATTCAACCATTGATGCTATGCAAACAATAATAAAAATAATAATCCCAGAAATTGGAAGGCGAAGAGTTTGGCTCCAATCATCACGGGGTCTTTTCAGCCACTTCATATGTTGTGCTGTTATCATCGAAAAATAAAGATTACCAATAAGAAAAATCAAACTATAAATCGTTAGGGCAATAGCTGTAAAAGTTGCTGCGTGGGTCATTAGAAGTTCACTAAACGCAGTTATCTCAGCTTCCTTTAGTGACTGCGACTTTCGCATAGCTTGTACTATATTTGCCGTGATTTTTTGTGCCATGAGGGGTGTAGATGGACGAGTTTGAATATAGAGTCCAATGAAGGTTGCTATAAGAGCAATAAAGTTGGTTAAATAAAAAATAACCGATGATAATGGGTACCACATCAGTATATTTTCCTTTTGCTCTAGTCGTGCAAGCCCAAGGAGCCAAGAAGCATAGACAGCAGGAAGAAAAAATAAGAGCATAGAGCCAAGAGCAATATAGAGATCAGTGGTTATAACAAGAACAACAGTTGCACTTATTAGGGCAACAAGGCTGGCTAGTGTTCCTTGACCGAACGCAACAATGAAAATTGGGAGTGAAAGAAAGCAGCCCAGAAGGATAGAAAAATAAGGCGCGATATTTGCGACACTAATGATTGCCATTCCTATCACAACAGCAAACAATCCCGCTAAAACACCGGTCATTATCTTATAAACATGAATATTTTGCATTTATCGCTGTCCTGCCTTTTGCAGTTAGGGGCATTACAATGCCCCAACTTTAGAATATTCTATACATCCCCACAGAATCTACAATCAGATATGTTGCTGAACCATGCAGAAAACGCCTAGAAAAATGTTCCAGCTGCATGGCACATTTAATATTATCTTACCACGTATGGAAGCAGGCCTAGAAAACGAGCACGTTTGATGGCATTAGCTAATTCACGCTGTTTTTTCTGACTGACGGCTGTAATCCGTGAAGGAACAATCTTCCCACGTTCTGAAATATAACGCTGCAACAATTTGACATCTTTATAATCAATTTTGGGAGCGTTAGTCCCTGAAAATGGACATGCTTTGCGACGCCGATGAAAAGGACGACGTGCTGCGCTTTGATTCAACTCAGTCATCATTCTACTCCTTCTATAACATCTTCACGTTGAGGACGTGGCGAGCGCGAACCTGCTTCATCTTGTCCAATGTGACTATTACGATCCAAGCGCGAGAGCATAGCGGACTTTTCTTTTTCGTGTTTTTCTACGCGAATGGTCATGTAACGTAGGATATCTTCATTGATGCGCATTTGACGTTCAACTTCAGCAATTGCTGTAGCTGGTGCATCAATATTAAGCAGTACATAATAAGCTTTACGATTTTTGCGAATACGATAAGCAAGGGAGCGAAGTCCCCAATTTTCTATACGCCCAACTTTTCCACCATACGCTTCAATAACACCTTTGTATACATTCAAAAGTTCATCAACTTGCTGCGGTGCAATCTCCTGTCGGGCAAGGAACATATGTTCATAAAGAGCCATTGTTTTGCCTTTCTTCAATTAAACTTCACCGGTTTTTGGCGCAAAGCCTCTGCGACTTGTCTTTTTTGGAGATCCAAAGAAGAAAGGACGCGTTTACAATTCGAGACATCCGAGAGCGGAGATACGGGAGGTCGGAAACATTGCATTTCCTACTGGTTACTTTCCAGTCCTCCGTTCAACCTCCAGCCAAAGTGCCGGTAACGAACATTCGACATTTACAGCTTATCTTTAAAAATAGCAAGTTTATCCGTATAAAAAATGTGATTTATTGAATATTGATATATTTTATACGTTTCACGCTTCTATACAGAAATGACGTTATAAAGCTGTAAGAATGAAGGAAAGAAGAATGGATTTTTTAAATCAGATTGATTCTGCACTTTTTGAAATGTTTGCAGGCAACCATCAATCATGGTCAGGTTTAATTTTGTTTAGTATTTTTTGTGCAAAATTTTTAATTTATATTATCCCACTACATCTTTGTGCGTTATGGTTTTGCGGTGAAAATCTAGAGCGACGCGTAGCGTTAAGCATTTGCGTGAGCATTTGTATAGCTCTTTTTATAGGTTACCTTATTTCTCTTATTTATTTTCATCCACGTCCATTTGTTATGGAGGGGACAACACCGCTGATTAAGCATCGGCCAACAGCTTCTTTTCCAAGTAATCATGCTTTGACTATTGCATCTTATACGGCGAATCTTTATTTTTATCGGTACAAAGTTTCTTTTAAGCTTGCTGCAATATTTTTATGCTTGATTTGTTGGGCGCGTGTTTTTGTTGGTGTACATTATCCTTTTGATATTTTAGCGGGTACAATTTTAGCAAGTTTCATTAGTTGGGGGGTTATTCAGTTTATGGTTCCATATTTCCCTAAGTTTTTATATCAAATTCCACCATTAAGATATAACTTTAAGAGAGATACGCGTTCCTAATAAGGTGCTTTGTCTTGATTTGTGTTTATGAATAAGATCAAAAGAAAATAATTTAATTGCGCAATTTTAGGAGTTGATTGATGGCAGCAGCTTTTATTTTTCCAGGACAGGGGAGTCAGTTCGTTGGTATGGGTAAAGTTCTTGCGGAGCAATTTATTGTAGCGCGAATGGTTTTTGAAGAAGTCGACGATGCTCTGGGTGAGAAAATATCAAAGATCATTTTTGAAGGGCCAGCAGATGTTTTGACTTTAACAGCAAATGCGCAACCAGCATTAATGGCTGTATCCATGGCTGTTATTCGTGTGATGGAACAATTGGGACTTAACATAAAAGAAAAGGTAAAATTTGTTGCAGGTCATTCATTGGGCGAATATTCGGCTCTTTGTGCTGCTGGTACATTTAGTCTTACTGATACGGCAAGGCTTTTGCGCATTCGTGGAAATGCCATGCAGGCTGCTGTTGCTGTTGATGAAGGCTCTATGGCAGCACTCATTGGTTTGGATGAACAAGATGTGGAAAAAATCTGCGAAACTGTTTCTCGAGAAGGATTATGTCAGATTGCTAATGATAATGGAGGAGGGCAAATTGTGATTTCAGGTGAAGCAAAAGCGGTTGAGATGGCGGTGGAGCTTGCGTCAACGAAAGGTGCTAAACGTGCACTTCTTCTTCCAGTTTCTGCCCCTTTCCATTCAGCTTTAATGCAACCTGCTGCTGATGTCATGAAGAATGCACTTTTAACTGTTAACGCAATGGCTCCTCTTGTTCCTCTTGTTGCCAATATTTCTGTTGCACCAGAAAGTGATCCAGAGCGTATTATTACACTTCTTGTTCAACAAGTGACGGGGAGAGTGCGATGGCGTGAAACAATAGAGTGGTTTGGTGTGAATGGGGTTGATACACTTTTTGAAGTTGGGCCTGGAAAAGTATTAACAGGTTTGGTGCGTCGTATTAACAAAGATATAAAGGGGTTAACAATTGGGGCAGCTGAAGAAATAGAAACAGCATTACAGATGCTTGGTGTTTAGTTTGTAAGGAGTCTAAAAAATGTTTAAGTTAACAGGCCGTAAAGTTCTTGTGACAGGAGCATCGGGAGGAATTGGTGAGGCAATTGCGCGTTGTTTTCATGCGCAAGGAGCAGTTGTTGGTCTCCATGGAACACGCGAAGCTAAGCTTAAAGAAGTGGGAGCAGATCTGGGACAGAATGTTTTTGTATTTCCCGCTAATCTCTCTGAGCGTGAATCTGTTAAACAATTAGCTGAAACGGCTGAAAGAGAAATGGGTGGTGTTGATATCTTGGTTAACAACGCTGGAATCACTCGAGATGGTCTTTTTATCCGTATGCAGGATCAAGACTGGGATGATGTCTTAGCGATCAACCTAACAGCTGCTGCTATTTTGACACGTGAATTAATACATTCTATGATGCGGCGTCGCTATGGAAGAGTTATTAACATAACATCTGTTGTTGGTGTTGTCGGAAATCCGGGGCAAACGAATTATTGTGCTGCAAAAGCTGGTTTGATAGGACTTTCTAAAGCGTTGGCACAAGAAATTGCTTCACGAAACATTACTGTCAATTGTATTGCTCCAGGATTCATTAAGTCCGCAATGACCGACAAACTCAGTGAAAAGCAAAAAGAAACTATTATGGCTGCGATTCCAATGAAGCGTATGGGGATTGGGGAAGAAATAGCTTCTGCTGCTGTTTATTTAGCAAGTGATGAAGCGGCATATGTAACCGGCCAAACACTGCATATCAATGGCGGAATGGCAATGATCTGAGGATTTTCTTGATTCCACATTGATTTATAAGCTGTATTATTTTAGTAGTAAGAATTGAAATGGAGAGATGTGTCTATTCCTTTAACATGATAAGTTAATCAATTTATGTCGGAATGTCAGATTGGTTCATTTTGTAGGGGATATCCACAGGATGTTTTAAATTGCTGCTAAAATTTTAAGAAGTAATGCATCTATTGCTTGATTAGATGACCCGATATAGCTAACCAAATTATAGGAATAATATAAATTTGAGGATTTCAATATGAGTGATACAGTAGAGCGCGTTAAGAAAATTATCGTGGAGCATCTTGGGGTTAATGCAGATAAGGTCGTAGAAAATGCAAGCTTTATCGATGATTTAGGAGCAGATAGCCTTGATACGGTTGAGCTTGTTATGGCTTTTGAAGAAGAATTTGGTATAGAAATCCCAGACGAGGCAGCTGAAACGATCTTCACAGTTGGCGATGCGGTAAAATTTATCGATAAAGCTTCTGCATAAGACTGAAAGGCAAAGGTATGAAATGCTTTTGCCTATATTCTTTGGCGCTATTTTTGAGAATAGAGCTTTAAGAAACTTTGAGGGGTGATCTCAATTCAAGGTTAGAAGTTATGAGACGTGTTGTTGTTACTGGTTTAGGATTGGTGTCTCCATTAGCTGGTGATGTCGAATATAGTTGGAAAAGGCTTCTTGAAGGGAAAAGTGGTGTTCGACGCATTACTGAGTTTGATGTGTCTGATTTACCGTGCCAAATTGCTGCCCGTATCCCCTTGGGGGATGGAACAGACGGTACATATAATCCTGATTTACATATGGAAATCAAGGAACAGCGTAAGGTTGATGCGTTTATTATTTATGCAATCGCTGCCGCTGACCAAGCGCTTTCGGATGCTGAGTGGTTTCCCACCAGTGATGAAGATCAGGTTCGCACAGGTGCCTTAATTGGTTCGGGGATTGGTGGTATTGAAGGCATTGTTGAGGCCGGTTATACGCTTCGTGATAAAGGTCCAAGGCGTGTTTCTCCTTTTTTCATTCCAGGACGTTTGATTAATCTTGCTTCTGGCTATGTGTCTATTAAATATGGTTTGCGTGGTCCTAATCATTCGGTTGTAACAGCTTGTTCAACGGGAGCACATGCAATTGGTGATGCAGCGCGTTTGATTGCTTTTGGTGATGCAGATGTAATGGCGGCGGGAGGCACTGAATCCCCAATAAATCGGATATCCCTTGCTGGCTTTTCTGCTTGTCGCGCTCTTTCTACGGGGCGTAATGATTATCCTGAACAAGCATCACGTCCTTATGATGCTGATCGTGATGGTTTTGTCATGGGTGAGGGAGCTGCGATTGTCGTTTTAGAAGAGCTTGAGCATGCAAAAAAACGTGGTGCGCGTATTTATGCTGAGATTATTGGCTATGGTTTATCCGGTGACGCTTACCACATTACAGCTCCTTCAGAGAGTGGTGAAGGTGCACAGCGTAGTATGATGGCTGCACTTAAGCGTGCACAAGTGAATGTAAGCGAACTTGATTACATTAATGCCCATGGAACCTCAACGATGGCTGATGTCATAGAGTTGAAGGCTGTTGAGCGTGTTTTAGGCCATTATGCATCACAAGTATCCATGTCATCAACCAAGTCATCTGTGGGGCATTTGCTTGGTGCAGCCGGTGCAGCTGAGGCTATTTTTTGTGTTTTATCTATACGAGATAATATAGCGCCAGCAACACTTAATCTTGATAATCCGTCAATTGAAACGAAAATTGATCTTGTCCCACATAAACCGCGTGAACGGAAGATTAATACGGTTCTTTCTAATTCCTTTGGGTTTGGTGGAACAAATGCGTCTTTGGTAATGCGACGCTTTGAGGCATAATAAACATTCTATTTATTTTTTTTGTTTCTGATTTTTCTACTTTTTATTATAAAGCTATAAAAGTTTAAGTGAGAGATTATAGTTGTATACCTAAAACTTATTGAGGGTGATAGTTATGTCCGCTGTGAAAAATAAAAGATCGCTGAAGGACGTAAATGATTCCTCTTCGAGTCATGCAGCAGATAATAATGATATGTTAGCACATAAGAAACGAAAGAAATCGTCTATTGTGCGTAACCCATTGATCATCGTCGGTCATTTTTTTCTGATGCTGAGTGTGGTTATCATTTTGGCTGTAAGTATGCTTCTTTATATTGGAAAAAGTATTTTTGAAGGGAAGGGGACGGCTGAGAGAGAACACGTTGTCCTAATCTATCCTGGAACAGGAATTCGTGAAATTGCTTTATTACTTGAAAAACGTGGTCTCATTCGATTATCGGATGTTTTTATTTATGGAGTTGGTTATAATAAAAAAACAACACATCTTAAGGCTGGTGAATATTTAATTCCAGCACATGCTTCGATGCGGGATATTATGGATATTCTTGTAAAAGGCAAGTCTATTGAGTATACATTTACAGTACCAGAAGGTTTAACAGTTCAACAAATTTTTGATCGATTAGCTGCGAATGAAATTTTGATTGGAGATCTTCCAAAAGTTTTGCCTCCAGAGGGCAGTTTGATGACAGATACGGTTCATTTTATTCGGGGAACAACACGTAAAGAAATTGTAAAGAGATTGCGCGAAGAACAGACAAAATTAATTCATGCAATATGGGCTACGCGCTCACCTGATTTACCAATAAAGTCCATTGATGAATTTGTTATATTGGCTTCAATTGTTGAGAAAGAAACAGGAATTACGGCAGAAAAATCAAAGATTGCTGCAGTGTTTTATAACCGTCTTGCAAAACATATGCGCCTTCAATCTGATCCGACGGTAATTTATGGTCTCTTTGGTGGAAAAGGAATGCCATCCGGTCGCGCAATTTACCGTTCAGATCTTGAGAAGAAAACACCCTATAATACATATAAAATTGATGGTTTGCCTCCAACAGCTATTGCAAATCCAGGCCGAGATTCTTTAAAAGCGGTGGCGCATCCACCAAAGAGTGATGTGCTCTATTTTGTCGCTGATGGTGCTGGAGGACATGTTTTTTCTAGAACTTTAGAGGAACATAATATGAATGTCCGCAAGTGGCGTGCGTTAAAGGCAACACGTTAGCTTTTAGGGACTGTAAAGAACATATTATTGAAGTTTTGAAGCAAAATTTAAAAAAAGTAGAGCGGTATGATAACATTCTTTAAGAATGAGTTGCGTGCTAAAAAAAGAGATAAACGTCGCGGTTTTTTATTTATTCTCTCTTCACCTTCAGGAGCTGGTAAATCAACACTTTCTCGGCTACTTCTGCAAGATGGGCAGTTAGAGCTCTCCATAAGTATGACGACACGGAAAAGACGTCCTAGTGAGGTGGATGGTCTTCATTATCATTTTATTTCAAAACAAGAGTTTGAACGCAAGCGTGATAATCATGAATTTATTGAATGGGCAGAAGTTCATGGAAATTATTACGGAACTTTACGTGAAAGCGTTGAAAGTGCATTGGGTACTGGTCGAGATATGTTATTTGATATTGACTATCAAGGAACAGATCAGCTTCAAAAAAAGATGCCAGGGGATACTGTATCTGTTTTTATTCTTCCACCGTCAATGAAGGAACTTATTTCGCGGTTAAATCGTCGGGCAGAAGATAGTCAGGATATCATTAATTTGCGATTGAAGAATGCACGAACGGAAATGCAGCATTGGTGTTCTTATGATTATATTGTTATTAATGAAGATTTAAATCAGTCTGTATCGCTTATTAAATCGATTTATTTGGCTGAAACAGCAAAACGCGAACGATGCTCTTTCCTTGAATCTTTTATTGATGGGCTTATTGCTGAAAAGGTTGATTAACATCTCTATTATTTTAAAAAGAGACAGTGAGCAAAAAGTTGCATTTTTTTAGATCACCAAATTAGCTAAAGTGACAAATTCGGAAATTGAGAGCGTTTCAGCTCGGCGTGTTCCATCAATGTCCGCTTGTTCTAAAAGAGTTTCACCTCCAATATTTTTGAGGTTTTGACGAAGCATTTTTCGTCTTTGTCCAAAAGCAGTTTTTGTTACAAAACTTAATTTTTGTGCAGAGCAGGGGAGAGGTTGTGTTCGCGGAATAATATGAACAACAGAAGAAGTTATTTTGGGTGCTGGTATGAAGGCTTGAGGAGGCACATCAAAAGCAATTTTGGCATTGGTCCGCCAGCCGGTTAAAACACTAAGACGTCCATAATGTGCGGATTGAGGTTTGGCGATAATACGTTTGGCAACCTCACGTTGAAACATCAATGTCATTGATTCATAAAAAGGAGGCCATGGTTCAGCCAAAAGCCAGTTTAATAAAAGTTGTGTTCCAATATTATAGGGAAGATTTGCAATAATGCGTGGTTTTTCTGGAGATGTTTCAAAGAGTTTTGAGAAGTCTTGCTTTAGTGCATCATTACAAATGAGTTTTAGTTTTTGCGGATAGTGCTTTTCTATCTCTAAGAGAGCCGGTATACAACGCTCATCACACTCTATCGCTGTTACAATAGCACCTTTTGCAAGCAAAGCGCGTGTGAGACCTCCAGGACCTGGGCCCACTTCAATAACAGGTTTTCCTTCTATATTTCCTGCTTGATGAGCAATTTTAGATGTTAAATTAAGATCGAAAAGGAAATTTTGACCTAAGGACTTATACGCTTGCAATCCATATGTATCAATTACCTCACGAAGAGGAGGTAGATTATCTATTGGCATGGCATCAAACTATTTTCCGCAAGTTGGTTTGCAAGTTTAAGAGCAGCAATAAAGCTTTCGGGCGAGGCAATCCCTTTATCAGCAATATCAAAAGCAGTTCCGTGGTCTGGCGAGGTTCGAATAAAAGGGAGTCCTAAAGTAATATTAACACTGGTGTTAAAGTCTAATGTTTTAACAGGAATAAGAGCTTGATCATGATACATGCAAAGGGCAACATCATATGTCTTTCTTGCACGTTCATGAAACATTGTGTCAGCAGGCAGCGGACCTACAATATTAAGTCCTTTCTTTTTAAGATATTCAATAGTGGGAGTGATAATTTCAATATCTTCTTTTCCCATTGCACCTTCTTCTCCAGCATGAGGGTTAAGTCCAGCAACAGCAAGACGGGGTGAAGTTATGCTAAATCGTTTTCTTAAGTCGTGTTCAGTAATGAGGGCCGTTTGAATGATGAGTTGACGGGTGAGGTGTGAAGGAACTTTTTTGAATGGAACATGAACAGTAATCGGTACTGTTTTTAATAGAGGTCCTGATAACATCATAACTGGATGATAACGTTTACCCGAGATTTGATAGGCCAAATCGGCTAAAAATTCTGTATGACCTGGAAACTCAAACCCAAAATCATAAAGGTTCTTTTTTGCAATAGGACAAGTAACCATTGCAGACGCCTGTCCGCTTTGAATCAACTGAACTCCACGTTTAATCGCTTCAATTATTCCAGCAGCATTTTTGGGTGAAGGAAAACCTAATTGATCGCTTTGCCGGTTTTTTAATGGTATTACAGGAAGAGCGGCTTGAAAGTTTTTGACAGGATTATTTGTTAAAACACATTCTACCTCAACATCGATTTGTAAAAAATGAGCACGCGAACGAATAATATCTGGATCAGCAAGCAAAGCAAAAGGCGGGACTTGACGTGTAATACGCAAATTCCATGCTTTTAGTGCTATTTCAGGACCAATTCCAGCAGGATCACCACTACTAACGACAAGTGTAGTCATTATGAGTTTTGAATATGCGCCACTTGGCGCAACTCTTCTAAATATTTCTCGCTTAATTCTTCAAGTTTCTGCGGGCTTTTTTGTTTATTATCGTCAATGGAAAATATAAGTCGTGCCACGTAATCGTCAGAGACTCTTTTTATGTTGCAGACAGCAAGTGCTTCAATTCCATCAGATGTTTCTTGCAGTTGAGTCATTTTTCCAGCAGGCGTTGCAAGGATAGCTTTTTCCCATGCACTGGGAAGCTGGGGTTCAAGAAACTTTCCTAGGTTATGGATAGTAACATCTAAAATGCCTCTTGCTTGGTTTTGAGCGTTAGCACATCCTTGGAAATGAGCACGGAAATTATTTGCTTCTCTCTGGCGCCTTTCAAAGATTTCCGAACGACGATGCTCAGGAATGACAAAAATAATTCGCTGTAGTGTATATTCATTGGTTGAAGGTTTAACACCACCATTTTTTAAGATTCTGCGGACAGCTTCCTGTTCAGTAATCATACCCGTTTCAGCTTGATAGCGTGCATTGACAAGACGGCTCCATCCTATTTGTCCACGGATGTAATCTTTAAAATGTTGCACTGTAATGTCACTCTGAATCAGAATCTGGTTAAGTTGATCAAGAGTCATATTATTTTGTGTTGCAAAGTTCTCAAAAGCACTTTCAACCTCATTATTGCTCACCTCAATATTAAGGCGCTTTATTTCAATATTTTTGAGTACTTCATTGACAAGTTCATTTTTAGCTTGCGCAGCAAGATTGCCCTGCTTCTGTTGCAGTTGGAGAAAAGCAGCACGCCTTTGAATATCGTAATTTGTAATAGGATTACCATTGACTGTGACAACAATGACAGTCTGTGCGAAGGCCGGTGCAACTAAAAATTCACTTACTAGCAGGTTGTTTATGCTCAAAGATGTAACACAAAATAAAGCAAGAAGAGACTTTTTGAATTTATTCATGTAAGTAGACCTTCGCATTGTTTATTAATTCTCATTAATTACTTAAAATATACGTTTTTTTCCATAAAAACAACGATAAGTTAAATCACCTATATATTCTTTCTATAAATTTGAGTTTATCTTTTTTCCAATGTCTGCAATTGTACGGAGTGAAAGAGAAAAATTAAAGTTTTGCAAAGGTGTTTTTTTCCCTGGATTAGTTACCTGTTGATAACCGAATGTTAGTCCAAAACACTCATCTGTATAATTCAAACTGATTTCTCGCTTTACGAATGTACCGGAGACTAAATCGTAACCGGCATTGCTGTTAATAGACCAATAATTGGCGAATTTAATACCAGTTTGAAAAGAAATCTCTTGGCGATCTTGTGTATATTCATAATCTTGTTGGCCTGAGATATAGGCATATTGTATAGCTGCTGAAAAATTTTGCCATTTCTGTGATGCTTCGATTTCATTGCGGCGGATTTTTCCTGTTTTTTTGTCAAAACGTCCACGAGATTCCAGCGAAAAACCGCTCTTATGGTTTGCAGCAAACATTGCAACATAGTCTGAACGTGTTGTTTCGAGGCTGGAATGAATGCCTACATTAACAAAGTCCTTTTCTGAAAAAGAATTTTTTCCTGCAAGGTGAAAGGATTGCCCAATAAGACCATAAAGAGACCAATCATTGTTAAGATTTCCAGAATATCTTAGGCCTATATTGGTGCGTGTGCCACCTTCTACACGATCATAACCAGAAAATTTATCACGTTGAAAGAGGGTGGTGGCATCAAATATGAAGCTTTGTGCATCTTCATTAGGGAGTTGTCCGATATATCGTTCATTATTGCGTATAAAAATTTGTGCGGTTGGTTCTATAATATGTGTAGAATTTCCTAACGTAATGAGGAAAGGATACTGTAGTTCTAAGCCGGCAGTTGCCATACCACGAAGTGTTAAGCTACGAAGCGTAAATGAGGAGTCATTCGTTATATAAGCAATATCGTTTTCATGCGCGTTTGTTGTAATGATATCAGCACGTAAGGAGAGAAGAGGGGTTAATATGAGTCCATTATGCATGTTAAAGCGGCTTTTCCACTCTAACGCGTTTGTTAAACGAAAACTATTTCCAGCAATACCAGAAACCTTGGCAGCGTTGAGACGGTTCTCGTTCCAGTCAGTAGAACTAAAGTCAGCATGATGACGATAAATTGATTGCATATTACTATGAAAGGTGAGTTCTCCTTTATAAATTGGTTCATCTGATACGAAAAAATAATCAATGCGAGGGAGTACCCACGCTTGCCGAGAGTGACGTTCATAGGGGGCGTTCAGTATTAAATCTTGAACTTTGAAATGGTAAAAACGCATATCAAAGTAGTTTTTCCCTGCAAGACCATTCAAATAAATCTGAGAAAGTTGTGTAGGATTGTTATAGTTCATAAGTTTATAGGCACGGCTAAAATGTTGATCAGACTGTGCGAGAATATCCCATCCATAAGTCCAGCGTGAATTAATACGAAAATCACCCTTTGTTGCAAGCATATAACGGTTTTGATGGTGTGCATCAATTGTATCATTGTCAAAGTTATGCGGATTCATTTGATAGATATGCGCAAAGCGAATATTGTAATTGCCCGTCTTAAAACGTTGACGCCATTCACCTTCAGTTAAAAGTCCTTGTAGGGTATAGACAGTTGAAGAAAGTGTGAAATCGTAATAGGGAGCGAGATTCCAAAAGTAGGAATTTTTTATACCCATTCCGAGATAATCGGAATAAAAAAAATGCGGTGCAAGAAGACCACTAGAACGCTTCACCGTTGGATCATTGAGTTCAAAAGTAGGAAACTGTAAAATTGGTAAACCAAAAACTTCAAAGCGGCTCTTTTCAAATCGAATTTTTTTTGCAACGCTATTCCATATGATCTTTCTTGCTTTAATCTTCCACAGGACTTCACTATCTGGTTTATAAGAGCAAGCTTCACAGGCTGTATATGTGGCATTTTCGAAGACTGTTATGTGGTTGTTACTGCGTGTAGCACTTTCTGCTGCAAAATGGACATTATTGGCGGTATCAATGTGTAAGGCATTTACAAATCCTTCGCCAAAGTCTTTGGTCATATCAATTTGATTGGAATAAATTTTGTTCCCATCTTTTTGAACAATTTCAACATTTCCTTGCGCTATGATCCGTCCTGTTTTTTGATTGTAAGTGACTTTTTGAGCGATAACTTTATTGCCATCATATTCGATGTGGACATTGCCTCGTGCAGAAACAGTGTTTTCATCACGATTGTAGATGAGTTCATCTGCAGAGAGCAAGAGAGGGCTTATCGGATTTTGGATGCGATTTTGAGCAAGAAGAGTAGGATTTTTAGCGTTTACAGAGTAGGATAAAGATACACCTAAGACAAAGCTCATAACACTTTTTAATAAAAGTACGCTTAATTTTGTCAAAATTACTCTCTTACTTATTGACGCTTTCACTTAGCCATCCTCTTTATGAAGTAAAAAAGAGATTCCCAAAAATAATGCAATAACAACGGGTGTCCAAGCTGCAATAATTGGCGGAAGATACCCGGCGTTACCAAAAGCCTGAACGAGCACAGAAATAACATAAAGCACGAATCCAGCGAATACGCCACCAAGAATCAAGGTTCCAGATTGTCCAAAGCGCGTGAAGTTTAAGGATACAGTTGCCGCAATGAAAGTCATTGCCACAAGCAATGCAGGTAATGCAATCAAAGATTGTAAATACATATCAAAATTATTGGCAGAATAACCAAATGAACGCGCAATCATAATTTTTTTTGGCAATTGGTAAAATGGGATAGTCGCGGGATTTGCTAAACGTTCAGTTAAAAATTCAGGTTTTAGATTAGTTTTTATTTGAAATGTAGTAAACTTTTCAGGAGGGTGCCCTATTTTATGGATTGTTCCGTTTGTTAACAGCCAAGCACCGTTTGTTAATGTTGCCTTTTTAGTATTAATCCAGCTTTTGACTGTTGCATTATCATTGTATTGTACAAAAGTTGCATCGATAAGAGAAAGTCCTTGATCGGTGATAGATTTGGCACCAATAGTTGTTCTCCCTGAATTCGTACTTTGTGTTAACCATGGGATATGCGTGTTATGTAGAGCTGTTAATACACTGTTATTCCGCCATCCAGTCATTATTTTTTCTGCTTGAGAAAATCCCCATGCGGCGAGTGGATTAATAAGAAAGATTGAAAATAATCCAAAAAGCAAAGCTCCAAAACAAGCAGGCATAAGAAATTGCCATGCAGAAATACCAATTGAACGAGTCACAACAAGTTCAAGCTTTCGGTTAAGAGAGATCAGCATTATCATGGCAGAAAAGAGTGCAATAAAGGGAATGAGTTGTTGCATGATAAAAGGGATGCGTAAAACGGAGATGAGAAAGGCATCTTTTATTGTATAATGCGTAAGGTGGGATAGCCGACTAGAGTTTTCTGTAAAGTCGATCAACAGAGCAAGAATAAAAATACCCCCAAAAAAATAACAAGTTGTTTTAAGATAACGTATAAAAAAATATCGCCCAAGCGTCCATCCAATCATGATACTCTATCCGAGGGATTTTGAGATTTTTTGTACCCAAATTTATTTATCATTTTTTGAAAAGCTGTTTGAATAACTTCATTCAGTTTTATGGGGAAGGCAATTTTATGATTCGTTAAGAGCAGGAAAAAAATGAAAATACTCATCCCTATGGGAGTGATATAAAGGAGAGGAATGTATGCAAGATCACTCTTTGCTTTTTCGGCAAAAAAATATCCTATCCAATATACCAGCAAAGATAGAGCAATTGCAGAGAAGCTTGCAGAGTTACGTGCTTGTCGATAGGAGTGTGTATCTCCTGCTGTCGCTAATGCAATTAATGAAAAAACAATTGGATAGAGCCATTCTGTAAGCCTGCGGTGAAGCTCAGCTTTATATTGAAGTGGTTTTCGTTGAAAATAGGGATCCTTTGGATCAGGATTCCGTAAATAAGAAAGAGGGCGATCTTTTGGGTAAATGGTGGGTATTTTATTGTTGGGGATAAATTCACCTAAGCTAAAGATATATGAACTGAACTGAACGATTGAAACGCTGTCATTTTGATGATTGATCCTTTCTATTTCACCGTTATTAAGGACTAGAAAACTGCCGTTTTTATTGCTCATAATTGATGCGTCTTTTGCATAATAAAAAAGGTCAGATTTAGGATCGCGTTGGTCAGCAATAAAAAGACGCCCAAGCATTCCGTTTGGATTGCGTTCACCAATTTCTATGTAAAGGTTCTTGGCTAGTTTTTGGAAGCTGCCTTCACTCATAAAAAGATTAATAAGATCAAAATGAGCGGTTGCTAGCATTTGTCGCATATTAAGACGTGCTTGAGGAACAACAAAATTGGCTATAAAAAAGGAGGCACACGATGCAACAATAGCGAGAAGAAGAATTGGTTTCCAAACAGTACTTTTAGGGAAACCAGAGGCACTGATGATTGCGAGCTCTGAGTCTTGATTCATTGTTGAAAGGGTGCTTGTAATTGCAATCACTAATGCAAATGGAATGACGAGAAAAATAACAGATGGAACCAATGATAGTGAAAATTGTAAGACTGTTAAGAGCGTTTGTTTACTTGTTGTAAGAAAGTTTATTCGTGCAAGGATTTGCACCGTCCAACTAATAGTGATTGCTACAATCATAACAGCACTGAATAATATAAGAATACGCTTCAGGATGTATAACTCAATAATACGCATAGATTAGGCAACATCCTCAGTCTTTAATTAGAAAGCAGATACTTTACACTACGTTGGGTTAGAAAATATAACAAAATTTAAAAATGACCTTTCCCTCTCTCTTGGGCATTTTAATAAGTAAATAATATAAATTTGTTAGCTTCAACCCATTTTTCTATACATTATATCCTATTTTAAACTGTAGTCTACAAAGAAGCTAGAAAACAAACTAAAATAAACCTTTTTATGAACTTAAAATGATGACCTATATTTTTTCTCTTTCATCCCTATGAAAAAAAGATAATACATACAATCAGAAAAATAGGAATCGTTACATCTTAAACCATTTCCTTTTGTGCTGAGGGCATAGAAGCTTCTCCAAAAAGATGTTGGCTTTTTTATAAAGAGTGATAAGGGCTAAGAGGATGGATATTCTTTTCTATCATTTGACACAGTCAAGGCTGGAAGATATTTTGCCAACGCTTGTGGAGCGTGCATTGGCGCGTTTTGGTAAGGTAACAATCCAATGTGTGAGTAAAGAAAAACGCGATGCTATAGATACACGCTTATGGGTTTATGCTGATGAAGCATTTATTGGACATGGAACTGAGTGTGATCAATATCCAAATTTTCAGCCTGTATTTCTTACTACAGGGCAGGAAAATCCGAATGATTCAAAAATACGCTTTCTCATAGAGGGAGCGGTTTGTTCGGATATTAATGTTTATAACCGGCTTGTAGTGATATTTGATGGTCGAAGCGATGAGCAATTAAATCTTGCCCGTGCACAGTGGAAAAAATATAAAATGGAAAATCATAATTTAACGTATTGGCAGCAGACTGAAGATCGCGGTTGGGAAAAACAGATTTGATGCGTATAATGTCTGTTATTTTGATTTTATAGGATTTATAGAAATAATGAATACAGCACGCCTTATCGCGAAATGATCAGGAGAGGAGCGTTGGGTTCTTGTTGTGATTTTTCTTTGGGAGTCTTAAAGATATGTCTTACAATCAAAAAAATCGAACGGCACTGATGATGATCAGTGATCGGATTTTACTTATCTTATGGGCTGTAATGTTGGCTTTTTTTTGCGTTTCATGGTTGGGTACAACGCATATTTTATCACAAATCTTTCCTATTGTTTATATTAGCAATATCGCGGATATATTGTTCTTTTTTCTTAGTGCACTGTTTGCTGGAATATTGTGGTGGCGTGTGCCACAACCCATGTCTTTAAAAATGAAAATGGCGGCATTTTTGCCGCCAGTATTTGTTTTATTCTTCTTTATTGCGTTTTAATTGGATATTTCATCATCTGTAAATCCAACAAAACAAAGCAATGAAATAAAAGAAGCAAGAAGCAAATAATAGCCGATATATGAAGTATCAAAGTGTTGTACCAGATGTTCTGCAATATAAGGTGCGAGAGATGCACCTACAATACCGGCTAAGTTGAAGGTTATAGAAGAACCAGTATACCGAATTGCTGTTGGATAGGGTGAAGCCAAAACAGCACCGAGAGGACTGTATACCATTCCCATGATCGACAAACCAATTGTAGACATGGCAAGAACTCCTATAATTCCAGAGTTTAAGAAATAAGGAATTGCGAAAGAATAGAGACCAGTCATTATTGTGATCAAAATCATTAAAGTTCTGCGCCTAATACGATCAGCGAGTTTTCCAGTTAGGACAGTAAAAATTCCGCAAAAAATAGCACCAACGATTTCTACTTGAAGAGCCTGATAAAATGATAATTGTAAATAGTTTGTTGAATAGCTTAACAAATATGCAGTGACCAAGTAAAATAAAACAAATGTTGCCATGCCAGCAAATGTCCCAAGAAATAAAATTCGTGGGCATTTTAAAAAGACAATCTATTATAGGAACTTTGACACGCTCTTTACGTTCGAGAGTTTTCTTGAATGCAACTGTTTCGTTAATTGAAAGCCGAACCCATAATCCCACAAACATGAGAACAATTGAAGCAATAAAGGGAATGCGCCATCCCCATGCTATAAGTTCATCATGATCAAGGAAGTGCAACAGACCTAGATAAACAGCAATAGACGAGAACAAACCGATTGGAACGCCTAATTGAGGAAACATCGCATACCAACCACGTTTTTCTGGTGGAGCATTTTCTGTCGCGAGCAGAACGGCTCCTCCCCATTCTCCTCCTAATCCCATTCCTTGCCCAATACGGCATAGAGTTAAGAAGAAAGGTGCCCACCACCCAGCTGTTTCATAAGTAGGAAGAAAACCAATAATAACAGTTGACAGCCCCATGGTGAGAAGAGCAGCGATAAGTGTCGCTTTTCGTCCAATTTTATCTCCAAAATGTCCAAAGATAATTGATCCTAAAGGGCGTGCAAAAAAAGCTGCTCCAAAGATCAGGAAAGATTGTAAAATAGCGAGTTGATCATTTTGCGTTGGAAAAAACACATGAGGAAATATAAGAGCCGCAGCAGTTGCAAAGACATAAAAATCAAAAAATTCAATTGTTGGACCAATAAGACTTGCAAATAAAATTCGACGAGGAGAATTTCTTTTGCTTATATCTTGTATTTCTGAGTTTCTAGCCATGAACAGAATGTCCCTTCCAGTCTATGATAAATCAAATTATGAAATTAATTTTCTATAATTAAATTTCGTATCAGTGTCGAGTCGATATTACTCTGTTTCCAATGCATTGGAACAATACAATATAAGCAGGGATGATTACACTCCAGATTTATCTATATTGAAGACAATAGCGATACCGCTTTAAATAGCAGAGAAGATAGAAATACATTTTTAAACGAAGTACTCTCCTTAAGCGCGTATTGTTGCTCTTTATTTTAGTTGTTTAGGAATCAATCTGATTTTTAGATCAGTGTTTAGTCTTTCAAGAATATTCAAAAAATTTTGTTATGGATGCAATTAAAACACTTTTTAGGTGTATTAATAATACTTTTCATTCTATTGGTTGTGCACTGATTTTAAACAGAGATTGTTGTGTTTCATTAAGTAGAGCTTAAGGCACTGAATGCTTCGTGTACGATGGTTTGTCGTCTTGAAAAACATGAGATTGAGCGGGGGGAAGGTAGTGTTTTTGTATATGCGGATTTTTATTTGAAATCATGGAGTATGAAGGATGCAACGCAAATTAAAGCTAGGTTTTTGGATATTTTTAATGACCAGTAATTTGCTTGTAAAGATCACAAATACAGCTGCAATAGCTGTGTCAAGAGAGAGAGCCTTAACACCAGGAGGTATAAATGAGCAGCTGGGAGAAGTAGACAAAGATTTTACAATAATTAAGGATGGTAAAGTTGAGATTGTCAGGAAGGAAGAAATTTCAAAAGGCACGCTTATCCATAAATATGGGCTACAAAGTGTTGAGTATGGAGGACACACAGAAGATGTTAAAGTTTATGGTGGTGAGCAGAGTGTTTTAGGAGAGGGAAGTTATGCTTATAACTCTGAAGTTCATGGACAAGGTGAAACACCAGGACAACAGAATGTGTATGATGGAGGAGCAGCTTTTTTTACAGATATTATGAGTGGAGGAGAACAAAATCTTAAGACATGGTTTGGAAATGAAGGGGGATTAGCAGTAGATACGAAAGTCTTTGCAGCTGGGGTGCAGAATGTTTTCGCAGGAGGTAAGGCAAACACCGTTACTTTGGAAAATGGAGCTCTTCAAAGAGTCTATGCTGGTGGCCATGTGGAAACTCTAACGATTAAGAGCGGAGCCAATTCATTAGTGTATTCTGGTGCGATATTGCAAGGGGAAGTGCAGGTTAATGGTTCTGGGAAGCTTCATCTCTATGCCGGAGATAAAGGACAGCAAACCACAGCAGAAGAAATTATTTTAAATGGAAAAGAGGCCAAATTATATTCTATTGCTACTGAAGATGATGGCTCGAGCTCTCTGATTCAAAAATTAAGTGGTGATGGAAGTGTTATTTTTATTACTACTTCTCCTACTGATCTCACTAAGTTTAATCCATCCTATTCTCTGCTTCATGTTGATGATCTTTCGGGGAGTATAGATTTCAATTTTAGGGTTAACGCTGCACAGAGATATGGTGATTATCTTGTTATTGAGAAAGGAGCAGGTAATCATACAGTAAGCATCCTGGATTCTGGTGCTGAAATTACAAGTTCTTCCTTCCACTCAGTTAATTTAATTACGGATAAGAGTGGAAAAGCGCATTTTTCTTTTAAAAAACATTCCGGTGAAAAAACTTATGTCGTGGATGGTGGAGCTTACATTTACGACCTAAAACAGAAAGATGGTAAAGAGGGAAAAATTTGGTATTTAGCTGCTGCACAAGAGATCTCTACTCCTTTAACCACTCCATCTCATACACAATTGCCTCTAGTTGGTTCTCTTGGGAAAGAAGAAGATATTAAAGTGTTACAAGATCCTATTGTTAGTTCTTATACAAATAATTTTAGTTTTTATGCAGATGATTTCAGTGTTGGTAGGGATAAATTCGTTCTGGAAAGCTCTATAGTCAACAATGATAGTACAGTTTATGTTTCCGATGATGGAGAGACAGATGGCCCTAAATGGTCCATAAACAATATGGTTGAGGGATCTGGAAGACTCTATGTTGAGGCTGGTGGTTTCAGTAAAAATACGACGGTTATGAATGGTGGTTCTGAGGTTATCGGAGAGCAAGGCATTTCAGAAGCTGCTATTATTTACCAAGGTGGGCGACAAAGTGTCGAAGGGGGAGGTTCTGCATTGAAAGCGGAAATCTACGGCGGTGAACAGTTTATTTTTGGAGATGGTTTTGTAAATGGTGGGATTGTGGTGAGCAGTGCTTATAACACTAAAGTTTATGGTCAAAGTGGAATCCCAGGGGTGCAGAGTGTGTATGATGATGGAATGGCTGTTGGAACAAAAATTATGAACGGGGGGATACAAAATCTTGCTAAATGGTTTCCAGACGATGATGATTTTGCAGAAAAGAGTGGTGGTTTAGCGGTCCATACTGAGGTCTTCGCGGGCGGTATGCAGCGTGTGTTAGCAGGAGGAGAGGCGGATATTGTTACTTTACATAGCAATGCTGTTCAAGAAGTCCATGCTGGCGGTTCTGTCAAAAATCTAACGATTGAAGGTGGAGCCAATTCATGGGTCTTTGCTGGTGCGATGTTAGGAGGAAAAATAACGGTTAATGATTCTGGACGGCTCTACCTTTATGCTGGAAATGATGAGGATCAAACTACAGTAGAAGATATTAATTTAGAGGGTGAAAAGGCTAGGCTATACTCTATCGCTAGTGGATATGAAAACCCAACTACGCACATTCAGAAATTGGGCGGTGTAGGGAGGGTTATTTTTAAATCTGCTGATTCTGATTTATACTACTCTCGGCTTCATGTTGATGAACTTTCAGGGAGTTTACATTTCAAGTTTCATGTCAGCCTTGCAGAAGGAGAGGGTGATTACCTCTTTATCGAGAATGGTAGTGGTTTTCATACAATCAATGTTGTAGATTCTGGTATTGAAATTGTCGATCCTTCTTCAACAAACCTTGATTTAATTACGGATCAAAGTGGAAAAGCGCATTTTACTCTGAAAAAATTTTCTGGTGCAAAAATTGGAAGTGTTGATGGTGGCACCTATGTGTATGGTTTGAAAGAGCGAGAGGATAATAATGAAGGTAAAAAAATTTGGTATTTGTCTGCAGTATTTATTGATAATTTTTCATTTATTAACAATTTGCTGCGTAGCAGGAGCAGATCTCGCCGACATTTAAGCCAAAATCAACCAGTTTCTGTTCTTTCAACTATTTCAGTAGCGGAAAAACACGCTGTTGGTTTGTCGCGTCGAAGAGGATACCCCGGGAACTTGAGTCAAAAACCTCTTTCTGTTGATCCAATTGCATTACCTCTAGAAGATCAGCCTGTTGAAGTTTCACGTCTAGCTTTTTACCATCATGCTTCTGATGAAAAACAGCAGCCTATTGTTGTTTCAGATTCTTTATCGTTAGCTGATCAGATAATTTTGCGTCCAAGCGAACAGGATCAACCTTTTCCCCAATCGAGCCAGGAGCTGTCCGTTGCTCACTTTTTAACCACTCCTTCTACGGATGCGGTGTTGTCAATGTCCGTTGTTCCAGGGCTGGTTTTTCACAATGAGTTACAAACTGTCCGTGTGGGGAGAGGAATTCTAGACAGAAGCCAAAAAAATGCAGC
>NZ_JACHIM010000003.1:0-27986 GCF_014203215.1 Bartonella callosciuri
ATCAATTAATCAACTTGATTGATAAAGTCGCTGAAAGAGGTTTCGAATGTGCAAGCAAAGCCTTCGAAGAAGCGGCTTTCTTAGATGCTGATGGGTTGCTTTACGGTCTCTTCGGCATCCTTATCTTGCTTGCAACAAGTTTCCTCGCTGCAATCGGTGGTGCATTCATCCTGCTAGCAAAAATTGCACTTGCTCTTCTCGTCGGACTTGGGCCACTCTTCATTATTGCTTTACTTTGGCAACCAACCTATCGCTTTTTTGAGCAATGGGTAGCGCAAATCTTAAGCTATACAATTCTCATTGTACTCCTAGCCACCATATCTAGTCTGATGATGGAGATCTTTGCAAATTATATGACCGATCTAGAGTTTGATGGAAAGCAGAATGTAGGTTACGCACTTGGTGGTGCACTTATCCTTTCCATTATCTCTATTGTCCTGTTGCTCAAACTATCAAGCATGGCAAATGCTTTAGCAAAAGGCGTTACGTTTGGACATTGGAGACCAAACATTATGGGAAGAAATGCTTCCCGTAACAGCCGTATAACTAAATGATCAAAATATCCCTGCAACGCGGTGGAAAATATCGGCACTGTAGCTGATATTTCTGTTTACAGAAATAAAACAATGAAATTAGAAAATAAATGCAATTATAATCCAATATATTTTCTAATCAAAATTGAAATAATGACAAAAAAGTGTTAAAGTGTATATTGCGGTCATAAAAGAGGAATGTTAAAATGAAACAAATCATTTTTACAATTTTAATTGCGAGTCTTTTATCGGCTTGCATATTGGCTCCAAAGCCAAAGCAACCAAGTAATTGGAACCGTGTACCTATCAATAAAACAGTCCCTGCCGAAATTCAGCGAGGAGCCATATGAGAAAAAAACAACCAAAACCAGTAAAAGCTGAACAACTTAACTCTTATTATGAGGAAAGCAGAGGCTTGGAACGTGACCTCATCAATGAATTTGTAAGGTCGCGCAAAACAGCATGGCGTGTAGCGGGTGCTGTTGGCATTTTTGGATTGTTCGGCATGATATGCGGGGTTGTCGGCTTTTCCCAACCAGCTCCCACTCCTTTGGTGTTACGCGTTGATAATACAACTGGTGCAGTCGATGTTATTTCGATAATGCGCGAACATGAAGACAGCTATGGAGAAGTTGTTGATAGATACTGGCTCAATCAATACGTGCTTAATCGCGAAACTTACGATTACGATACTATTCAGTTGAACTATGACACTACAGCACTTTTAAGTGCCCCTACTGTTCAACAGGAATTTTATAAAATCTATGAGGGTGAAAATGCACGTGACCAAGTGCTTTCCAACAAAGCACGCATCACAGTTAAAATACGATCGATCCAGCCAAATGGACTTGGTCAAGCGACCGTGCGTTTTACAACACAGCAACAGGACAGCAACGGCACAGTTGGACCAAAACAACACCAGATCGCAACAATTGGCTACACCTACGTTGGTGCACCAATGAAATCATCTGACCGATTGCTTAATCCCCTTGGTTTCCAAGTGACAAGTTATCGTGCTGATCCGGAAGTACTGTTGAACAATTAAGGAATTGATTATTATGAAAAAATTTGTGTTCCTTTGCCTACTGTCCTCATTTTCCTTTTTTTATACGATACCCGTACAAGCACTCAAAACCCCATCCAGTTCACAATACGATCATCGCATTCGTTATGTAATGTATAATGCAGCTGATGTTGTTCAAATTGAAACCGTTCTCGGTGTGGCAACACATATCATCCTTGAAGAAGGTGAACAATATATCACCCATGCTTTTGGTGATTCGGATGCCTATGCTTTTGCACATAAAGGACGGCATATCTTTATTAAACCCAAAGCAGAACTCGCTAATACGAATCTCATCGTTGTAACCGATAAACGTAGCTATAAATTCCGACTACAATTCCGAAATGACCGTGCTGGAGCAACCTATGAACTCGCTTTCCATTATCCCGAGACAAATACCCAAAAATTAGAAGAAAACAATCAACGTCTTGCCATTGAACGTGGTTTTCACCAAGGCGTGAGAGGGTACAACCTCAACTACACTATGAGCGGCAACCAAGATATTGCCCCGATAAATGCTTGGGACAATGGACGTATTACCTATTTCAAATTTCCTGCCAACATGGATATGCCATCAATTTACGTAGTAGATGCTGAAGGCAATGAAAGCTTAATACCACGTACTGTTGTAGGTAGTGCCAATGATATTATCGCCGTTCATAAGGTCAATCCTAAATGGCTTATACGGCTTGGCAAACGTGCTTTAGCTGTTTTCAATGAAGCCTATGATCCTAATGGTATACCAAACACAACTGGGACAGTATCTTCGGTGGTTCATCGCATCAATAAAGGAGGAAACTAATGTTCGACAATAAGAAAGGGGATGAAATTAACAAAGGTGCAAAACTGGACTACGACGAGCAAAAACATCTTGAAGATGCCTATGGTAGCTCCGAATTAGGTTTGGAGCGCCGTCCAACAATTCCCGGTGCCCGTGCATTGTTAATAGTAGGACTCATTGTTATAGTAGCAGTACCGATTGCTCTGACTTGGAAAGCTTTAAAAATGCGTAATGCCATAAATATTGAGGAAGAAAAGCCTCAACAGACGGTACAACAAATTATACCGAGCTATACCCCTCGGGTCATAGAGGAACCAAAGGTTGTAGAAGAAACAGAAAAACCAACACAGTCAGGAGAACCAACACAGGGTATCCCTCCAGCTTTAGCTCAACTTCTTCAAACAGCGATGCCACCACATTTGCTCAAAGATACTGAAGAGTTAGCGCGCAAACGTATGTTCAACTCTGGTCTTAACAACGGTGGCAGTGAAAGCTCTACAGACCATTCAACAAACAATACATCTAACAATGATAGAAATAATGATGTATTATTCGACCATCTCCAGCCTGTACGATTAGGTCAATCGCATGCAGCTCAACTCCGTAACCGTGATCTCTTGATTACGCAGGGAACACAGATAGATTGTACACTGGAAACAAAAATTGTCACATCACAGCCAGGAATGACAACTTGTCATTTAACACGTGATGTTTATTCTACTAGTGGTCGTGTTGTTTTGTTAGATCGTGGTTCTAAAGTCGTTGGTTTCTACCAAAGCGGCATACAACAAGGACAAACACGGGTCTTCGTGCAATGGTCACGTATTGAAACGCCTTCTGGTGTTATTGTTAATCTCGACTCACCTGGCACTGGTCCTCTTGGTGAAGCTGGTATCGGTGGTTGGGTTGATACGCATTTTTGGCAACGGTTCGGTGGTGCAATCATGGTGAGCATAATCAGTGATTTGGGAGAATGGATAAAAGATAAAATTGGACAAGGAAGTAAAGAAAATAAGGAGAAAACACAACCTCAAGGTATACAGAATGCTGAATCGGTGGTTACCGAAGTTCTTCAAAGTACGATTAACATTACACCAACACTTTACAAAAACCAAGGCGAGCGGGTGAATATTTTTGTTGCTCGAGATCTGGATTTCAGTGATGTCTACAGCCTCGTTACACGTTAACCGAATACAGAAAGATCAAGCAGTTGCGCAACTTCTACAACCGCTTGATCAATTCTTAGAAGATCCGAAAATTACTGAATTATCGATTTGTCGCCCCTGTGAAGTATGGACAAAAAGCTTTGATAGTTGGCAAGTACATATCGTGCCAGAGTTGACGGCTGCTTTTTTACAAACACTTATCACAGCCATTATTGTTTATAATGGCGTGGCTCCCAGGAGCATCAATTATGTGCAGCTACCTGGTGGACAGCGTGGTACAATTGTGCAAACACCCGCTGTTATCAATGGTACACTCTCCTTTATGATTCGTAAGCATTCTCTCACGGTTAAAACGTTAGAGGAACTCAACGAAGAGGGTGTATTTGATGGTTTTAGCGATGTAAGCTTCAATAAACCTTCGGAAAAAGAAGCAACAGATTTGTTATCCAAGCAGGATTTCACGCGGTTGGAACCATTTGAAGTGCAACTTTTGCATCTCAAGCGTGAGAGAAAAATTCTTGCATTTTTAGAAGAATGTGTACTTCACAAACGTAATATCGTCATCGCAGGGAGAACAGGGTCGGGTAAAACAACATTTGCTCGCTCCTTAATTGAAAAAGTACCAGTAGAAGAACGCATTATCACAATTGAGGATGTTCATGAACTTTTTCTACCCAATCATCCCAATCATGTACATATGCTGTATGGCAATGGCGCAGGTCGGGTTTCGGCTGATGAATGCCTAGATGCGTGTCTGCGTCAATCACCCGACCGCATTTTTCTTGCAGAACTACGTGGCAACGAAGCGTGGGAATATCTCAACTCGTTGAACACTGGTCATCCTGGATCAATTACAACAACACACGCCAATAATGCTTTGCAAACATTCGAACGGTGTGCCACACTGATCAAAAGATCAGAAGTAGGTCGTCAGCTCGAACTAGAAATGATAAAAATAGTACTTTACACTACAGTAGATGTAGTGTTGTTCTTCAAGGATCGAAAACTCTCCGAAGTCTTTTACGATCCAATTTTTTCTAAATCGAAGATAGTTTAAGTGAAACTTTTCTTTTAATATTATCATAAAAACAATAAGAGCCGTGACAATTTGTCACGGTTTTTTTATTAGCCTTTCCAATAAACCTTTCATGCTCTTATTAAAATAGGCTCTCTGCCTTTAATAGTGAAAATGAGATTTATATGATAATAGCCCTTCGGAAAAACCAAATTGTACACGAGATTTTATTGCTTTTGATTGTTTTTTTGGCAAGTATGTTTTTATACAAAAGAGAGATAATCTCTACAAAATAAATATTGCAACAAGAGGAATAACTCTCGATTCTACTATCAACGTAATTTTTATGAAACATTTATATTAGAAAACCAAAAATAATTGTCGCCATAAAGACTGTAGCTTATCGTCCAAGAATTCTAGGTTTCATTTTTAATCATTAACGCATATATTTTTAAACCAAAGAACGCTTTTATACAGTTTACTGACACGAGATAGCTTAATGCACTATAAATTTCGATTTAGCATAAACAAACCATATTTCAATTCAGCAATGATAGCATAACATACTGAGCTTTGTTATCGCCTTGATTACGGGCAACGCCCATTGAAATCTTCCTTGAACCGTATTGTATTTTGTAAAAAACAAAATTTGCATCTGAAAATATCCTGCAACCAATTTTACAAATGCTTGACGTTAATACACTCCGTCTTATGGTTTCTTCTTTAGCATAATTTTGCAGTACTATAGATCACTCCCTAACCACCAGAAAGATTATACGTGTATCTTTCTACTCTGAAAATCATATCAGTCTTTACTTTCTTACTCAAAGATGATGAGAAAATGAATCCAATAAAATAAGAAAGTTTTTTAATAACCGTATCATGAACAATCAAATACAAAACAGTAATTAAGTATACCATCCATGGTTTCTATAAAATTCCATGCCTCATATTCAGAAATTTCTTTTATACCAAAAAATAAGATGAAAAAGCATTTCGTTGCTCAAACAAGTTTATTGCGCTTGTATACAAGAAACAACAAAGTTGAATGACAAAACGAAACCTTAAACTACGCTAAAAGTTACTATTTTCTACGGAGAAATGTGAAAGAATACAAAATTAATCTCCATAAAGATTCATAAAAATGCAGCATAATTTCTATAATGGTTGACTATAGATCATAGCAAACAGAGCAACTCCATTTCTTTTATTTCTCCATTTCTTTTATTTAAGGTACATATTCTCAATAAGGCGTCTCCTTTTCTCAAAAGAAAATCTCATTTTTTAATGTGGGAACAGCCACTTTTTAATTCTCATAAGAAATTGATAAGTTTTCATAGATTGAGCCGTATGCAAAGCTTTAAAGAGCATAAAAGGGCATATAAAAGCCCGACAGCCTTTCACTTTAATCCTAAAAGTAACCAATAAATTTTTTAAAGGCTGCGTTCAACCATGAGTTTTTTAATCTCAGCAATCGCTTTAGCTGGATTTAATCCCTTTGGACAAGTCTGCGCACAATTCATAATGGTATGGCACCGGTAAAGGCGAAAAGGATCTTCTAAATTATCAAGACGCTCCCCACACATTTCATCACGTGAATCTGCAATCCAACGATAAGCTTGGAGCAAAATAGCTGGTCCCAAATAACGATCGCCGTTCCACCAATAACTCGGACATGAAGTTTGACAACATGCACACAAAATACATTCATAAAGACCATCAATTTTTTGACGATCAGAATAACTTTGCAACCATTCTTTAGCAGGCTCAGGCGAAACAGTTTGCAACCAAGGTTCAATCATACGATGTTGGGCATAAAAGCGCTTTAAATCAGGAACCAAATCTTTTACAATCGGCATAGAAGGCAAAGGATACACCTTGATGGGATGCTTCACATCATCCATACCTTTTGTACAAGCCAGCGTATTGGTTCCATCAATATTCATTGCACAGGAACCACAAATACCTTCACGGCAGGAGCGACGAAGCGTCAAAGTCGGATCAATATGATTCTTAATGAACAAAAGTCCATCGAGAATCATTGGTCCACAAAGCGAACGATCCACATAATAGGTATCAATATGGGGATTTTCCTCATCATCAGGCGACCAACGATAAACGTGAAATTCCGTTAGTTTGGTAGCACCTTTAGGCTTAGGCCAAACCTTTCCAGGTTTTACTTGAGAATTTTTTGGAAGCTTAATTTGTACCATAATTTATTCTCCCCTTAGTAAACACGTTTTTTAGGTGCAATACGCTTCAAATCGATACCACCCTCTGCTTCAGATGTTAACGGATCCACATGAACAGGGCGATAGGATAAAGTCACCTTACCATCTTTTGACAAATGCGAAAGCGTATGCTTACGCCAATTTTTGTCGTCACGTTCTGGATAATCTTCACGTGCATGAGCCCCCCGACTTTCTAAACGCGCTTCTGCAGAATAAACAGTGGTAATTGCATTGACCATCAAATTTTCAAGCTCTAATGTTTCAACCAAATCAGAATTCCATATCAGTGAGCGATCTGTTACTTTGAGATCAGATAATTCATCCCAAATTTGAGTTATCCGCTTGCATCCCTGCTGCAAAGAATCTCCTGTACGAAATACAGCTGCATCTTCTTGCATAGTGCGTTGCATTTTTTCACGCAATACAGCTGTTGGCGTCTTCCCTTGAGCAAAGCGTAAACGATCAAAACGCGCCATAATTTCGTCAACAGCTTTCTCATTTATAGGTGGGATTTCAGCGTCTTTATCAACCACTTCACCAGCGCGAATTGCGGCAGCACGCCCAAATACGACAAGATCAATTAATGAATTTGATCCCAAACGGTTAGCGCCATGAACAGAGGCACATCCAGCCTCCCCCACAGCCATCAAACCTGGTTGAACACGATCGGGCGAATCAGGTGTTGGGTTGAGAACTTCCCCATAGTAATTAGTGGGAATACCCCCCATATTATAATGAACCGTTGGAAGAATAGGGATAGGTTCTTTTGTCACATCAACCCCTGCGAAGATCCGTGCTGATTCTGAAATCCCGGGCAACCGTTCATGCAAGATAGCAGGATCGATATGGTTAAGAACCAAATGGATATGGTCTTTCCTCGGTCCGACACCACGCCCTTCGCGAATTTCAAGCGTTATACAACGCGAAACCAGATCACGTGAAGCCAAATCTTTAAAGGACGGGGCATACCGCTCCATAAAACGTTCACCCTCAGAATTGATCAAGTAGCCTCCTTCACCACGTGCCCCTTCTGTAATGAGACAACCAGAACCATAAATACCTGTGGGATGAAATTGAACAAACTCCATATCCTGCAGTGGTAATCCAGCACGTGCGATCATCCCTCCTCCGTCACCTGTACAAGTATGAGCTGATGTTGCTGAAAAATAAGCACGTCCATAGCCACCAGTTGCAAGGACAACCATCTTGGCAGAAAAACAATGTATTGTACCATCATCGAGATTCCACGCTACAACCCCCGTGCACACACCATCGGTCATGATCAAATCAAGGGCAAAATATTCAATAAAAAACTGCGCATTATGTTTCAAGCTTTGCCCATAAAGCGTATGCAATATTGCATGTCCTGTACGATCAGCTGCAGCACAAGTACGCTGGACAGGTGGACCTTCACCAAACTGCGTTGTATGCCCCCCAAAAGGACGTTGATAAATTTTACCTTCCCGCGTACGTGAAAAAGGCACGCCATAATGTTCTAATTCATATACAGCAGCAGGTGCATTACGTACCAAATATTCCATTGCATCAGTATCGCCTAACCAATCAGATCCTTTCACGGTATCATATAGATGCCACTGCCAATTGTCAGGCCCCATATTGGAAAGTGATGCAGCAATACCCCCTTGTGCTGCGACTGTGTGCGACCTAGTTGGAAAAACCTTTGTAATACAGGCTGTTTTTAATCCTTGCTCCGCCATACCGAGTGTTGCACGCAAACCGGCACCACCTGCACCAACAACCACAACATCAAATTTATGATCTACAGTGCGATAAGGGGCATTAGCCACTCTAGCGCCCAGAGATGATCCTGCACTTGCCATATCGTTTAACCCCCTAATGCAATTTTCAAAAGAGCAAAAATGATGACACCACCCAAAACAAAACAAAACAAAATATTTAATGCCAAGAATAATATTCGGAAACCTTCACGCGGAATATAATCTTCAATAACAACCTGCATTCCAAGTTTCATATGATAGAGAACCGAAAGAGTTAACAATCCCATTAAAACAGCAACAACAGGATGGGCAAGTCGTGCATGCACAACACTATAATCCTTCCCAACAAGTGAGAGAATAAGTATAATAAAAAAAATAAAAAGCGGTAAATTAATAAAACCTGTGAGACGCTGTAGCCAAAAATGCTCTGTTCCCTTATGCGCACTTCCACATCCACGTACTTTTCCAAGTTCCGTTCGAAAATCTTCTTTCATCTCTCTCCACCCCCAGTCAGACAAGACTGTATCCAATAACCCAAATTGCAACAGTAACAATGAGAGAAATAAACACTGTCGCCCAAGCAGTCACTGTTGCTTTTTCTTTAGCTAAAAGACAAGGCTTTATATCCCAAACAATGTGGCGGATACCACCAACCATGTGATGAACACCAGCAAGCGTGTAAAGAAACAAAATACAAAGCCCAAACCAAGAACTATAAATTCCATTGACTATTCGAAATGCCTCAGCGCCACAAGCAACTGAAACCAACCAAATAGCAAGGAATACGATTCCGAAATAAAGAGCTATGCCGGTAATCCGATGTGCAATTGACATCGCCATAGTTATGGTCCATCGATAAATACTCACGTGAGGGGAACGAGGACGCTCTTTTATTCTAATTGTCTCTGTCATAAAATATCCTGACCTGGTTTTTACTGCAACTGCATCATGAACGATAAAATTCACACAAAACGACCAAGTGTATTATCATTTTCACTTGTTTGGCATCTTAAGCTGCCTCTATCACAGGTCGGTTGTCTCAAATAACGGATTAAAGGTCACGCATAAAAAAAACCGATTTTTTTACATACATAAGCTGTAAAATACGTTTTAATTTAATACAATTTTATCTTCACGTCAAAAGCCTAACACCATTTATCAAATATAAACATGCATTTTTTCAAGTATAGTCACGTTTATTTCTAAATATCGATGATTCCCCCCTGGAACTTTAAACTACAACTATAAGTTAAGAAAAAACAAGGTATAGAGACTTTGAGAGGCTTAACATTCCCTGCACACTCAAAGCCATTTTTTAGCTAAAAAACGAATCATAAAAAGATACAAATGAGCAACATAAAAGCCACTTTTGTATAAACCCCAACAGACACAGTATTTACTCGCCAACGTACGTTGTAGCATCTGTGCTTACCGTTTTTGCTTCTGTCATGTCAGCAACCTTTTCACCTTTTTTCCGGTATTCTCTCTTTTCAGAGATACGTGCGGCTTTACCTCTCAAACCACGAAGATAATAAAGTTTTGCGCGACGCACTTTACCACGGCGCACAAGCTCAACAGCTTCAATCAATGGAGAATAAACCGGAAAGACACGTTCAACACCTTCACCATAGGAAATCTTACGCACTGTAAAGGTCTCGTTTAACCCACCACCTGAACGTGCAATACAAATTCCTTCATATGCTTGAACACGCGTCCGTGTACCTTCAGTTACACGCACCATAACACGAACTGTGTCGCCTGGTTGAAAGGCTGGCAATTTACGTTTTGCTTCAATTTTCGCACATTGTTCAGCTTCAAGCTGCGCGATAATATTCATTTCTTTTATCCTTCATGTTCTTTATCGAACAGTCAGAGCGCTCAACTCTTGCCGAAAAGCCTTTTCATACAAAGAAAAGAAGTTCTTTAGGCTATGCTTTACACAGGAGCGAATACACCATTCCTTCATTTTAATTTTGGAATTCTAGAAAACCCTTCACAGAAAAGCTCTTTAAAAAAGAGAGCCATGCAATACACTACCTTCCAACATGAATCAAGTTTTCTGACGATTTTTATCATAACGCGCATAAAGATCAGGACGACGTTGACGTGTCAACATTTCGGCTTGTTGTTGACGCCAATCCGCAATAGCTTTGTGATGACCTGATGTTAACACTGGCGGAATGCCCCGTCCTTCGAAAAGAGAAGGGCGTGTATATTGCGGATGTTCAAGCAAACTATTTTCAAAACTTTCACACTTTGCAGACTCCTCATTACCCATAACTCCAGGGAGGAGACGGACAATAGCATCCAAAAGAACCAGTGCCGCCGTTTCACCTCCTGAAAGGACATAATCACCAATGGATACCTCTTCCAATTCCCGGGCTTCTATTATCCGCTCATCTACACCTTCAAAACGCCCACAAACCAATGTTACTCCCGATTCACGGGCCAAAGAACGGGCATAAGCTTGGTTAAAAGACCGCCCACGTGGACTCATTAGCAACCGTGGCGAATCATGTGGACAACTATCAAGTGCGGCTGCTAACACATCTGCCCGCATCACCATACCAGCCCCTCCACCAGCCGGTGTATCATCAACGCTATGGTGTTTATCCAAAGCAAAATCTCTAATCTGCACCGTATCCAGTGACCATATCCCTCGCGCTAACGCTTGCCCGGCTAAAGAATATCCCAAAAATCCAGGAAACATTTCGGGATAAAGTGTTAAAATACGCGCTTGAAACCCCATATTTTCATTCTTTCATCTTCACTTTTTAACCCAAATCATTTCCTACCTTAATCTTTCTCCTTGTCGCTAAGCAAACCAGCAGCCATTGGATCGACAACAAGGAAACCAGAAACAATGCAAATTTCTGGCACCGCTGCTTTAGTAAAGGGAATAAGCACAGTTTTACGCGTATTCAAACGCATTTCAAGCAAATCACCAGCCCCAAAATTAAAAAAACCACTCACCTCGCCCAAGGTTTGACCAACACAATCCTGGACACGGAGTCCAATTAAATCGACTTGATAAAATTCATCTTCAGTCAAATCATCCAACAGTTGATCACGTGCAACATACAGGCGAATCCCCTTTAAGGCTTCAGCAGCATTACGATCTTCAACCCCTTTAAAATGCACAATCGCGTTATTTTTTTGCACGCGAAACGTTACAATTTCATAAGAGTGCCCCATATCATCATAAAAAATACCATAAGTTTTTAAATGTTGTGGTTTAGCACTTAAGACTTTAACCAAAACCTCCCCTTTTATTCCGTAGGCGGGACCAATAATAGCAAGATAGACTTTATTTTTAAGCTTTTTTTTATTATATTCCATAAGGAAATATTACCTCTTAAAAGCGAATCCTTCAATCTCGTAATTTTCTATTCAATCTTGTTGCCATATGAGACAATCTTCCCAAAAGACCTTTCTTGGTAACAGAAACAAATTAATTAAAGGAGAAGTCTTATGGCAAATGTTATGCTGTTTTACAAAGATGTCACACCAATCAATAAAGTTTCTCATAAAAACCTAAAATATGCGCCACCAAGTGATATGTCTTTCGCTAAAGATACACATTGGGTTCCTTTAGCAAGTAGTGAATATTTTCAAGCCGCACTAGATTATCCGATTCTGTTTATGTGTGCAGAAGATGAACAAAAGAAACGACACTATACATCCGCTGCTCTTGTAGGCCTTTCTAACGATGAAAATGACTATCTTACCTCCGACAAAAGCTGGAAAACAAATACTTATGTTCCAGCTTTTGTCCGTCGTTATCCTTTTATTCTTGCACAAATTAGCAATGAAAAGGAGCTTTCTGTTTGCTTTGATCAAAAATCAGGCATGTTCAATGAGGTCGCAGGTACGGAACTTTTTAATTCCGATGGATCTATTTCTCCTTTTATGGAAGAGCGTATTCGTTTTCTTGAAAGCTTTAAAATCGCTATGGAAAAAACCGCTAAATTTATTGACGCCCTTGTGGAGATGGATCTTTTAGGTCAAAAATCAATCAATGTAAAAAATAACAAAGGTCTTTCAGCACAATTAGAGCATTTTTGGATTGTTGATGAAGAAAAGCTGAATAAACTCTCTGCAAATCAACTTGCTAAACTCCATAAAAATGGCTTTTTAGGATTAATCTTTGCGCATTTGATGTCAACGAATAATCTTTTAAAAATACTCTCCCTAAAAGGTGAAAAGCAGCTTATCAATCTTGAAGAGAAACCACAAAACAAAAATAGTGACTCTGAAAGCGAAAAACCTGCAAAAAAAGAGACTCTTAATTAAGAAATGACCACAAAAGATGACACCAAAAACGACAAAAATACGCCTCTTATCCCAGCAGATCATGCGCTTTTAGATGCAAGAAAAAATTGGCTGGAGTGTCTTTTGCAAACACGCCGTATGGCTACACAAACAGTACAAGCTTATGAACGTGATACGCGACAGTTCTTGTCTTTTTTCTGTCAACATTTAGGACACCAGCCAAACTTTCATGACCTCGCCAATTTGCGTGTCATTGATTTACGCGCTTATCTTGCTTATCGACGCACATGTAATATAAGTGCGCGTTCTTTAAGCCGTGGAATGGCAGGTTTACGTTCTTTTTTCAGCTATTTATCCCGCGAAGGCATTATCAATATTCCCGCTGCTAAACTTATCCGCACCCCTAAGCACCAAAAATCACTGCCAAAGCCTTTAACGATAAAGTCAGCACTGCACTTGGTCAAACAAGAAAATCAACAAGAAAATGAACCATGGATCATCGCCCGTAATACCGCTGTTTTAGTGCTCCTCTATGGCTGCGGGATGCGAATATCAGAAGCGCTAGCACTCACACCAGAACAATTTTCGGATCCTGAAAAAACAAGCTTATTCGTAACTGGAAAAGGCGAGAAAACGCGCCTTGTTCCTCTCATCCAAGCTGTTCGCGAAGCCGTACAGAATTACCTCAAATGTTGTCCATATCCTTTAGTGGACAACCAACCAATGTTTCGTGGTGCCCGCGGTGGTCTTTTGCAACCAGCCATTATTCAACGCGCTGTACGAAACTTACGTGCACATCTTGGTTTACCAGAAACTGCTACTCCACACACATTGCGCCATTCTTTTGCCACCCATCTTTTGTCACGGGGAGGAGATTTACGGACGATTCAAGAGCTTCTTGGTCATGCCTGTCTTTCCACCACCCAAGCTTATACCCATGTTGATACAGACCACTTACTAGAAATTTACAAAAAAGCGCACCCCCGTTCTTAAAAACTTAAACGAAAAGGAGAAATTATAGAGATTCAACCTCAAGCGCCAAAGCATGAACACAGGTTGCCAGCTCTTTGTGTAAAACCTGATAAATTGCTCGATGGATTTCCACACGCGTCATACCTAAAAAAGAAGAGGACAGAATTTTCACCCGAAAATGTGTTTCGCCTTTACCATCAAAAGCATGCTCGTTATGAGGATGCCCCTCATGAAGGTGACTCTCGTTAATGACCTCAAGTTTCTGCGGATGAAAAGCATCCTGGAGCTTCATTGTGATTGTTGTTTGAATCGCATTAGACATTTTTTGTTCCTTCACAAAACAAACGGTGCAATGTGCTTTTTTCATCACCAAGCAAGTGTGAAAACAAATTTTTCAAAAGTCAATTCTTGTCAAATCGATCGATTTTTCATAAACCTAACGACATGATAATAACATCTAAATTTTTCGACTCAATTCGTATAAGCTCTAATAAAAAACAAGAAGCTGTATCAGAAGTACAGAAGTGCCAATGGGAAGGGTGTGAAAAAACGGCATCCCATAAAGCACCAGCAGGGCGAAATCACGAAGGACAATATTTACACTTTTGCATTGAGCATGTGCGTGCCTATAACAAAAATTTTAATTATTTCTCTGGCCTTAGTGATAAAGATCTCGCAAAATTTCAAAAGGATGCTCTCACAGGACATCGCCCAACATGGCCTACCGATTTTAGCAATGGCACATCGAAAAAAACAGCTGCCAATTATGCACAAATTCGTTCTGGTACAGCTGCCTATCAAAATCGTCTGCGCGATCCATTCACTCTCTTTACCCAACGTCATTCCACCAATTTTTCACGAAAGTTAAAACCCTTAGAAGCCAAAGCTTTCGATACATTAGGGTTACCACCAAATGCTTCAGCTGAAAGTATCAAAACAAAATATAAAGAGTTGGTAAAAAAACACCATCCTGATTCTAATGGTGGTAACCGCTCTTCAGAAGAGCGCTTTCGCGATGTTTTGCACGCCTACAATTTGCTCAAAAAATCTGGCTTGTGCTAAAGAAACCTGTACCTGTCTTTACAAATCTGTTTTCTTGTTTGAATCATCTTTGTTGGTCTTCACAAAATATTACAGAAGATAGGGTAGAATGCTCCTTTCATATTGAAGACTCTCGTTATAGGCCATTGCATAAGTGCCCTAACTCTAGTATCGTTTTTCATGAACGAAATTAAAGAGCGTCCTGTCCTTTCCAAAAAAACAATGACAAAAACAAAGCTTAAAGTTGAAAATGTGCCCGATATCACACTCTGTGCTCGAGATCTGTTCCATATTGATACGGATATGAAAGTGCCTGCTTTTAGCACAAAAAGCCCCCACGTTCCCGATGTGGACCCTGATTATCTTTTTGATCAGCAAACAACTTTAGCGATTGTAGCAGGCTTTGCATTTAACCGCCGTGTCATGGTTTCTGGCTATCATGGCACCGGCAAATCGACACATATTGAACAAGTTGCTGCACGCCTTAACTGGCCTTGTATCCGAATTAATCTTGACAGTCACGTTAGCCGTATTGATCTTGTGGGAAAAGATGCGATTGTTTTAAAAGATGGCTTACAAATTACTGAGTTTAAAGAAGGCATTTTGCCATGGGCCTATCAAAACAATATTGCCCTTGTTTTTGATGAATATGATGCAGGACGCCCCGATGTGATGTTTGTCATCCAACGCATCCTTGAAGCTTCTGGAAGGCTAAGTTTGCTTGATCAAAGCCGCGTCATCACTCCTCATCCAGCATTTCGGCTTTTTGCAACTGCAAATACCGTTGGTCTTGGTGATACAACAGGGCTCTATCATGGCACACAACAAATCAATCAAGCCCAAATGGATCGCTGGTCTATTATGACGATACTTAATTATTTACCTCATGATAAAGAGGTTGATATCGTCTGTTCAAAAGTCAAATCTTTTCAGACAGCGGGAGGGAAAAAGATAGTTTCACAAATGGTCCATGTTGCTGATATGGTACGCCAATCTTTCATCAATGGAGATCTTTCGACAGTCATGAGCCCGCGCACAGTCATTACTTGGGCAGAAAATACAACAATTTTTCAAAATGCTGGCTTTGCCTTTCGGCTTACCTTTCTCAATAAATGTGATGAACTTGAACGCGCCATGGTCGCAGAATTTTATCAACGTGCCTTTGGAGAAGAACTCCCCGAATCACTTATTCATGGTGTCTTGCCTTAAGGAATACATCAATCATGACAGCAGAAGCTGACGATAACAGCAAAAATCTGACAAACAACTCTTCCAAAAGTACTTTTGATGCTGCAACTTTTAAAAAAGCACTTTCCACATGTATCCGTGCAATTTCTGGTACACCCACTCTTGAAGTTTCCTTTAGTCACAATAGACCATCCTTAAGTGAAAATTATGCGCGTTTACCGGAATTACCACAACACGCAACAGATAAAGATATAACGATTAGCCGCGGATTAGGTGATTCTATGGCTCTGCGTACAGCATTGCATGATAAGCGCATTCACATACAATTCGCGCCCCTAGAATCAGAAGCACGTGCCATCTTTGATGCCCTCGAGCAAACACGTGTTGAAGCAATCGGCACTTTAAGTATGGAGGGAATTGCACAAAATCTTGATGGAATGCTCGCCGATAAATACCAAAGAGCCCATTATCAAAAAATTAATACCCAAAGTGAAGCTCCTATCCAAGAAGCGATTGCGCTTTTATTGCGCGAAAAAATAACAGAGCGCCCTCCCCCACAAGAAGCGGGAGCTGTATTAGAATTATGGCGTCACGAAATCGAACAAAAAGCCGCAGCAGAACTAAATGAACTCATACATCATATTCACAACCAACATGCTTTTGCACGAATTGTTCGCCAAATGCTTGTTACGTTAAAAATGGCAATTCAACTTGAAGAAAAATCTGACAATGAAAACAACAAAAAATTAAAAAATGAGTTTGAACCTCAAAACCAAGCAGAAAAAGAAAGTAAAAACGAAAAACACGCTCAAAGTGAGAAACAAACAGCAACTGAACAAAAAAGTGATGCCCAAGACAACGGAAAAACCCAAGCAACAGAATCAAATGAAAATGATACAGCCGAAGAAGAACTAGAAAGAAGCCCTTGGCAAGAAAAAGCAAGTCAATCCAAACGTCTTTTCACCATTTCAGAACGAATAGACCGACTTGCTGATTATAAAGTTTTTACTCGTCAATTTGATGAAATTTTGGAAGCAACGGATTTTTGTTCTGAACGCGAACTGGATAACTTGCGCCATTATCTTGATAAGCAAATCAATCATCACCAAAACATTGTTGGACGCTTAGCAAATCGCCTACAGCGTCGCCTTCTGGCTCAACAAAACCGTAATTGGAACTTTGACCTTGAAGAAGGCTATCTTGATACAGCACGGCTCCCACGCCTTATCATTGATCCCATGCAACCACTCTCTTTTAAAATGGAAAGCAATACCCAATTTCGTGATACCGTTGTTTCACTCCTCATTGATAATTCAGGATCAATGCGCGGACGACCAATTATTGTTGCAGCAAGTTGTGCCGATATTTTAGCACAAACTCTTGAACGTTGTGGTGTCAAAGTTGAAATTTTAGGCTTTACCACCAAAACTTGGAAAGGAGGCAAATCGCGCGAACAATGGCTCAAGCAAAATAAACCTTATCATCCTGGGCGCCTTAATGATTTATGTCATATTATTTATAAAAGTGCGGATACCCCATGGCGTCGCGCACGACGCAATTTAGGTTTAATGATGCAAGAAGGATTACTGAAAGAAAATATCGATGGTGAAGCACTGATTTGGGCGCATCAACGCCTTTTATCACGACGTGAACAACGTCGTATTCTCATGGTCATTTCTGATGGAGCTTCTGTTGATGATTCGACACTATCGGTTAATGTCAGCAATTATCTAGAAAAACATTTACGCGCAGTGATTCAAGAAATCCAAACACATTCTCCGATAGAACTCATTGCCATTGGAATTGGTCATGATGTCACACGCTATTATCAACACGCTGTAACAATTATGAATGCCGAAGAGCTCGCTAACGCTATAACAAAACAATTAGAAGTGCTATTTAGTGATAAAAAACCTTATCCTTATAAAAAATTTTCAAAAACCTTCTAAATCCGCAGCTCGATGTTATTTTTAGATATTACTACACGTCTATACAAACCCGAACCATCATTCTATTTTCCAGCGCATAGTCTTGCTAGAACTCTTGCACTGAGACGGTTTATGAGAAGTCTTTATAGCTTCTTCTTAAACAATTTTATCCATACATTGATCATACTTATAACATTCAACAGAATGATTCTGATTGATTCAAAATAAAAGAGCCTAAGATGAGAGAACTTATTATTTTCAAAGCTCTCATTCACGTTGAAAAATGAAATTATCCTTATAAATCAACATATTAATACAAAATATCTATACCCCACAGTGTGCTAAAATGCCTCTCACAAAAGACAACATGATATCTTGCCACCTTCAGGAATAAAATGATAAAAATTGTTATTTGCTACCAACAAAAGATGAATCATCTTTTGAATGACTTTGATAAAGAGAAAGTCTCACAGCACGAAGGATTGCTCCATAAGGAATCAACATAAAGAGACTCATAACAATTTTCACTGAAAAATCGCCAAAAGCAAGGGAGAGCCAAACCGGAACCTCAAGCCCAAAGAAAACAACGCTTTCCACAAGCGAACTATCAGCATAACCTGTTATCTGATCGATAAAGGCAAAAAAGCTAGAAAAAGCAAGAGCAAAAAATAAAACCGTATCCAAAGCAGAGCCAACCAATGCTGCTGCTAAAGGTGCTTTCCACCATGTTTTACGGCGCAAAGGCGTAAAAACAACAATATCTAGAAGTTGTCCAAATAAGAATGCTAAACTAGAAGCAATCGCAAGCCGCGGTGTAGCCAAAATCCAAGAAACAAAAACACCGGTTAAAAAACCAGCATAAACAACACGCCGCGCTGCGGCTGGACCATAAAAACGATTGCTTAAATCATTGATCAAAAAAGCAAACGGATAGGTAAAAGCACCATAGGTTAAGAGTTCATTCAAACCAAACCAGTAGACAGGATACTGAACCAAAATGTTAGAAGCTGTGACCGCGATACACATCGCACAGATAGAAAAAGCAAGACACCTTTTCTTTTGCTGTTCCCAAAAAAGCCTGTGTGTTAAAAACATTTTTTAACCTGGGTTATGGAACCAATCAAATATAACGGTGACACAACAAAAGACTAAAATGCAATGCCTCCATAAAATGAAAACAAACACTCCAACTTCGTCATAAACAAAAATAACTACGCTGCTTTTTCAGCCTGTTGTTCGATCTCTTGTTCTGCTTTTTTCTTAACGATTTGGCGTTTTAATAAACGCGCACGTTGCGATAATTCTTTATCATCGGCTTTAAGCAAAAAACCATCCAGACCACCGCGATGCTCAACAGAACGCAAAGCACTTGCTGAAACACGCAAACGATAACTTTGCTGTAACACTTCCGAAATCAATGTCACATTGCAAAGATTAGGTAAAAAACGACGACGGGTTTTATTGTTTGCATGACTCACATTATTACCATACAGAACCGTTTTTCCTGTCAATTCGCAAGCACGAGACATAAACTACACCTTTAAACTCTAAGATACTCTTCAATCCCAATACCCACAAAACAGAATAAACGCAAAAACGCACAACACTACCAAAAACGCACAACACTACCTTGAACAGGTATTATCGGGAAGTCGTATTTCTAATAGGGTGTCGATTACAAAAGGTCAAGTCTTTTGTAAAACCTTTTGCATTCCTTATCAGCTCCTTCTGCTCTCTTTTCGCATAAAAGACATCCATAATGTTTTTTTTTCACGCTTACCGTGTTAAAAGAATATCTACCATCTAAAAAAGGAAGCATTAATCATGAGCAAGACAGATTCCTCCATGACAGAGCTTCAACAAAAACATATCCATTTTTCTTCACTTCTGTTCAGCATGTTATGTATGTGTTTTTTTCTTCTCTTCAGTGCACTCGGTGTATGGCAAATACAACGATTAGACTGGAAAACAAATCTTATCACCAGTGCCAACCAACGTATACATTTACCTCCCATCAAAGCACCACCCCAAAATCAATGGGCACATGTCACTTTTGAAAAAGATGAGTATCGCCCTGTCATCATCACAGGAAAATTTTTGAAAAATAAAAATATTTTAGTCACTGCTGTTTCTCAAGATACCACGGGCTATTGGGTTTTGACTCCTTTACAAACAGCTGACAATACACTGACCTTTGTGAATCGTGGTTTTATTCCCATGGATGCCCGCAATGACTTTCAAAACTCAGAGCAATTGCATACAAATGATTCACCTCATCAACATTCTGTTACAGATACAAAGCAAACTACAATCATAGGTTTGTTGCGCATGAGCGAAAAAAATGGTTTTTTCCCACGCAAAAATAATCCTGATAATAATTTATGGTATACACGTGATCTCCCTGCCATGGCACAAAAACTTGGTTTATCCACTGTTGCTCCTTATTTTATTGATGCTGGGAAAAAAACAGCCACGCAAGCAGCCCTTCCCATAGCCGGACTGACTATTGTACATTTTCCCAATAATCATCTTGTCTATGCTATCACGTGGTTTATCTTAGCAGCTGGTGTCCTAGGTGGCTCTTTTTTTCTACTGCGACAAAAAATCTAAAATAGACAAAACAAGATATTCATCCTATGAATTATAATGAAAACCTTGTTTTAAGAAACATAAACTCTAAAAGAGAACATACTTTCATATATTGCATTGAATATATAAAACATTATTTATAATCATAATTCATTGCTTTGTAACTTGAATGAGAGCTCTGAAAATAATAAAATTCATCTCAAACTCTCCTATTTTGAATCAATCAAAATCCACTCCCTCGCATATCACAAGCCGAATCAGTATGTAGCTAAAATCATTTAAGGAAGAGTAAATATGCCTCTTATAGACTATCTCAATTCAAGAGCTGTCGCAACATTTACGAGCTAGAAAATAGAATGATGGTGCCACCTTTTACCTTCATAAGCATAAAAGCAGTGGCACTCAGTGTATTATGCACACAATAGCATTACTTTTTTTAGAAACAGGCTGTAGGCAACGCGAAAAAGCAAATTTCCTCTTACACATACTCTATTTGCTGTAGCAAAAATGAAAAGAAAACCGTCTCATAAAACACACCCCCTCTTCAAAATAAAGCATCTTTCAAATGCCATAACAAATAAATCTTACAAAGGCTTATGCGAATAACTCCATGCAATTGAATTAATATTGCCATGATAAATGCCAAGATCATTAAGTCCATATGTTGAAAGATGACTTAACGCATTAACTGCCCGCCGATAACGGTGCCAATTATTATAAAAACGCAGAATACTCATATCTTTTACTCAAACTTTATATTACTCTCTAAGACAGAAGGTAAAGCAAATTATAAAAAAGAGTTTTGTTATAATTTCATAACAGATATGCACCTAAAACATAAGAAGCTTCTTTCATTCGAAAGATGCACTCATAAAAATCCGTTAATGGCGAAAATGCCGCACACCTGTAAAGACCATCGCTAAACCATGCGCATCAGCAGCCGCAATTACTTCTTCATCACGGATTGACCCACCTGGTTGAATCACCGCCGTTGCACCGGCTTCAGCTGCTGCCAACAAGCCATCTGCAAAAGGAAAAAATGCATCCGATGCAACCACCGACCCTTTTGTGAGAGATTCTGTTAAACCTGCCCTCTGTGCACTTTCTTCAGCCTTACGCGCAGCGATTCTAGCTGAATCAAGACGACTCATTTGACCCGCGCCAATTCCAACTGTTGCACTATTTTTTGCATAAACAATAGCATTTGATTTAACGTGTTTAGCTACCCGAAAAGCAAATCGAAGATCACGCATTTCATCCTGACTTGGTGCCCGTTTTGTTACCACTTGCAGTTTAAGATCATCAACCACCACATTATCCCGCGACTGCACTAAGATTCCACCCGCAAGAGTTTTGGCAATAAGACCTCCACAACGTGGATCAGGTAAACCACCTGTTATCAGAAAACGAAGATTTTTTTTCCTTGCAATAATTTCCCGTGCACCCATTGTTGCATCAGGAGCAATAATCACTTCCGTGAAAATTTTGATAATTTCTTCAGCACACTCTTCATCAAGGGTTTGATTTAACGCAATAATCCCACCAAATGCGGACACATTATCACACATCAGCGCCTTCAAATAAGCCTCTTTCAAGCTCCATCCTTCTGCAACACCACAAGGGTTCGCATGTTTAATAAGAGCAACAGCAGCTGTCTTTTGGGGATCAAATTCTGCCACAAGTTCAAATGCTGCATCTGTATCATTCATATTGTTATAAGAGAGCGCTTTGCCCTGCAAAAGTTTAGCTGTAGCAACACCAAAGCGTTTTTCACTATTGCGATAAAATGCTGCCTGTTGATGCGGATTTTCCCCATAGCGCATAACACTTTCAAGATGACCAGAAAAGCTCTGCCAAGATGGTGTTTCAACTTTTAAATCCTTTGCAAACCACGCCGCTATCGCCGTGTCATAAGCAGCCGTATGCGCATAAGCACGCATCGCTAACTGACGCCGCATAGAAAAACTTAAAGACCCATCATACTGCTTCAATTCAGCGAGAACCAAATCATAATCACTTACTGCTGTTACCACACCGGTATAAGCATGATTCTTTGCCGCAGCGCGAATCATCGCCGGCCCACCGATATCAATATTTTCAAGAATTATTTGTCCATCAGCTCCAGACTGAGAACTCTCTTCAAAAGGATAAAGATTCACCACCAAAAGATCGATTCCATGGATACCATGCTTTTCCATAGCATCCTTATGGCTAGGGTTCTCTCTTACTCCTAATAAAGCACCATGAATCAAGGGGTGAAGTGTTTTAACACGTCCATCCATTATTTCTGGAAATCCTGTAACTTCAGCAACATCTTTTACCGGTAAACCAGCTGCCATTAAGGCTTTGGCTGTTCCCCCTGTTGAAATCAACTCAACACCGTAAGTATGAAGCGCTTGTGCAAACGCAACTACACCCGTTTTATCAGATACAGAAAGAAGAACACGACGAACCCGATGAAGATCAGGTATGGGAAAATTCTTTGCAACTACACCCATAAGAAGAATCCTAAAAATGAAATGGTTAAAATCAAGCAAAATAAACTTGTGAATTCATAGCACACACCATTACTAAAATACACAGAAAGGGCAAAGCTTCTTTTTTTAACAACAAAGAATAGCTCTTCACTTATCCGGATATAATAACGCCGTACCTGTATATAATGAAGCAAATCATTGCTCCAACGACCGGCGGATAAAGCGCCAACGAACTTTTTCCTGTAATGCAGGGCGAAAATACAAAACAATTTGTTGTGTCCGTTGCGGTCCTGTTAGTGTAGTAAAATCAATCGAATCTTCAAGACAAATATCAGCGTCAGGCGATATAAAATACCACACTTGCCCATCCCCCACAGCTAAACACACACGTTTGCCATCATAGTTGATTTTCACTTGCGGATGAAGATGAAACCGAACAGCAACATTATTTTGCTCACTTTGCGCTGTCTTATTTCTTTTTGAGAATTCTTTGTTTGGCGTAAAAAAACGATCAAATCCCTCGATCATTTCCCCATTTGTCGCTAAAATAAGACCGCGCTCATGCACAAGATTAAAAGGTTGCATATAACCATTATGGCTCGCAATAAAACCAGTTTTTTCTGAAGTCTCTATACGGTGCACTTTAACCTCCGTTGGTCCCTCAAGCAAAAAAGAAGCGCCATTCAGCTTTTTTTGATGAAAAATACCTACCGAACAATCATTAACTGTTGCTGTTGAATGTGCGGCAGTGACACGCCCCAAGTGCCGATATTCCTCACGCCCATAAGGATTAACACCCATATTGATAATAAAGCGGCTTCCCTTTGAAGACATTTCAAAAGACAAACAGCCCGAACAAGCGTGTTCTGCAGCAGAGCGTGGCGGAAATTTCCCTGTATCTGCAAGCACTGTCGTCTGATTAGCTTGTAAACGCTGAAATCCTGAATAACGTGCATAACTAAAAGGATGCCCTGCTGTTTCATCAAGCTCTAAAAGTGCCGATAAACGTTTTGGAGCAAGAGGACCAACCCCATTAAAACACGCTAATGTTTGATCCTCATGGATAAAAAACCGCAAAGCTGGCAACATACGCTCCACAGAATCAATGAGAACACGTGGTGCTGTTTCATTGCTGCGCATAAAAAGATGACGTAAAGACAATAAATCTGATAATAAATTGAGCAAAATGACAGGACTACGCGAAATATGGCCGCCATCAACGAGGATCTGACGTGAAAGCTCTTCTATGAGAAGCGTTTGCACCTTTTTTTTCATTGCCGCAGAAACCGGCAAAGCAAGAGATGCAAAGGTCAAAGCTGCTGCGGCTTGTAAACGTTGATCATTGTTTTCCATACTACAAATCGTTATGCGCAAATAACGAAATTGGAAACCAAGTGCACGCAAAAAGCGCTTTTCAAACCGCTCGCTTGCACCCCCTAACAACATTTTCGAATGACAAATCCACGAAATTAAACGCCGTGCCACCACCGGAGCACTCCAGGCAATCCCTTTTACTTTTTTGCCACCATGGTCGAGCCAATCTTCTAAGAGAGAACGCGCATGTGCCGCAGCTAAATCACTCTCCGCTGCTGCCATATGTCGCAACCAATGAAAATCATGGAGAGCCATTTCCCATTCTGGCGTTGGAGAAACCAGCGAAAAAGGTGAAGAAGCGCCAGCATGAACAATATGACCAGCAAAAGCAAAACGACCGTGATAAAATTCGTGCGCCATCATCGGATCAGCTAAATGCAAATCAACGGGATGCGCTAAAATTTTATGGGGACGAAACCCCGAAAACCGCCAGCGAAACAGTGGACCAACCCATAAACGCCGTATAAGTTGTTGTGCTCTATACACAAAGTCCAATGCTTTTACCTGAGGACCTTTTATCGCAACCGCCACGATCTCATCTCCGTACACCCTGAATCGTGCACAATCTCGGACATTTGAGTAAATGAAGCGTTAATTAAGCCACTTTTCGCAAGCGTGCTGCAAAAAAACCATCCATTCCTAACAACGCGCTTCTTTCAGCATCAAAACTTCGATGACAAAAATCCGCAGGCGTTGTACGCAAGGTTCCCTTAGCAGAGAGCAAATGCGCCATAGTGCCTATTTCCTCGATAGAAATAGGTTCTAAAACAATATCATCACGTGCTAATAAAACTTTCTCAATTAGATCTTCACCTTCTTCGCTTGCCAATGAACAATTGGAAAAAACAATGCGTCCCTCTTTCTTCACCAAAGCAATTGCCGCCAAAAGCAAGTCATATTGCAATGCTGCCAACTTGACAATATCATCCATCGATTTCGTCCATAAAATATCGGGATGACGACGTATCGTTCCTGTAGAAGAACAAGGAGCATCAAGAAGAACAGCATCAAAAAGTTGTTGGGGATGAAAATCCCTCACATCTCCCTGCCAAGTAGAAACTGAAAAATGCAGCCGCTCCATATTTGCTTTTAAACGTTTTAACCGATTAGCAGACAGTTCAACAGCTGTCACATAAGCGCCTTGCAAAGCCAATTGTGCTGTTTTTCCTCCAGGGCTTGCACAAAGATCAGCAACCTGTTTGCCCTGAATATTCCCAAGTAAACACGCAGGCAACGCCGCAGCAAAATCTTGAACCCACCAAGCGCCCTCTGTATAGCCTGGTAAATCAGAAACAGCACAATCCAAACTGCTCAACCGAACAGACCCATTGGGCAAAACAACGCCCCCAAGGCGTTTAGCCCAGCCAACACTATCAGACTTGACTGTTAAATCGAGAGGGGGTGGAGCATTTTGAATTGCTAAAATCTGTTCAGCCTTTTCTTTTCCATAAGTTGAAACCAAAAGCTGTCCAAACCATACCGGAACTCCTTCAATGGTAGGAGTTTGTTGACGCAATACAGACGCTTCACGTGCAACATTGCGTAACAAAGCATTTACCATCCCTGAAAATCGGCGCATACGTGGATCAAGTTTAGCCACACGCACCGCTAAATCAATCGCAGCATGATCGGGAATATCAAGATAAAGAATTTGTGCCACACCGATATGCAAAAGATGCTGTAGTGAAAGTGCCTGTGGTGGTAAAGAACGAGTTAAAAAACGCGACAAAACCGCTGTAATCTGCCCCCGATGACGCAAGGCCGCTACCAAAATAGCTCGGCACAATGAACGATCTCGAGGTGAAAGCCCTACATATTGTGGATGTCCATATTCATTATCTGTTAAACCAGATAGAGATGCATGTTTATCAAGCACTGCCCCTAAAAGACGAACACAAACCTGCCGAACAGCTAGCCCTGGAACAATTTTTTCGGACACACGCTCCGCCTTCTCGTGCTTCAAAACAACACCTTTATTCTCTTAAGAGCTCTATGATTAAGGCCTTTTTGAATCTTCATAACGAAGCCAAGAAGGACGTTTTGTAACACGCTGAAAAGTACTCCTTTCTTGATCATCGGATACACTGGTTTGCACATCATGATCTAGGTCTCTATAATGTAAGCCCCTGCCTTTTCCATGCAAACCACCCTCTTCACTCCATCCCATATTTTTGACCATTTCTCCCTTCATCTCTTCTGCTTGTCGATAAAGAGCAGCAATACGATTTGCCGTTGCTGGATGGGTAGAAAAAAGGCTATCAGCTCCCTCACCACTTAAAGGATTGATAATAAACATATGTGCTGTTGCTGGATTATGTTCTGCCTCTTCATTGTAGACCGTATGCCCACCGCCCGCAATTTTACCCAATGCTGAAGCCAACCATAAAGGATTACCACATATTTCAGCACCCCGTCGATCAGCCGCATATTCACGCGTGCGACTAATCGCCATTTGCACCAGCATCGCAGCAAAAGGTGCTACAAGTAGAGCAATAAGTCCCCCAATTCCCCCAACACCATGAGAATGCTCTTCTGAAGAATGACGCGATCCACCCATAAAAAAAGCAAAATTACCAAGCATAGAAATCGCCCCTGCAATCGTTGCGGTCAGGGTCATTGTTAACGTATCACGATGCTCAATATGTGCCAGTTCATGCGCCATAACACCAGCAATTTCCTCTACACTTAACTGCTCTAGCAACCCAGTACTTGCAGCAACAGCTGCATTTTGAGGATTGCGCCCTGTAGCAAAAGCATTTGGCTGAGAACTCTCAATAACGTAAACTTTTGGTTGAGGAAGAGCAGCTTTCCTGGCTAAATCGCTTACAATCTTATAATAAACTGGTGACGAATACTGATCAACTTCACGCGCACCATACATACGTAAAACGATTTTATCCGAATTCCAATAAGAAAAGAAATTTAAGCCGGCTGCCATCAAAAGTGCAATGACCATGCCACTCCCCCCGCCAACAAGATAACCAACTCCCATAAAAAGAGTAGTCATAAAACCCAAAAGCATGGCCGTCCGCATTATATTCATTACTCAAAAAACTCCATGATCAAACACAATTAATGTTATATGATGGGGTTTTCTTTCTACTTCTTCAATGGAATAGGTATAAAATGAATCAAAAAGATGAGAAAATAAGCAAACAAAATACAACCGTTGTTGATAAACAGCAATTCCTCTCTCCTGCAGCACAACGCGCGCTCAACGAAGCTGAAGAAAGACGTAAACATGAAAAAAATGAAGAAAAACCTCTAGAAAATGGTGGACGTGGCGGCAAAGACCCTTCACGCTATGGAGATTGGGAAATTAAAGGCCGCGCCATTGATTTTTAAAAGATTTATACTGACTTAAAAAATCAAACACCTTTTAAAGAAGATCCGTTTTTAACAAAAAACGGAGAACAATCACTCTTCTCTCTAAAAGCTTTTAAAGGCATAGTTGCAATAAAATGAAAACAAACCCTTTTAAAAGGGGCACGACGGCAAAGACCTTTCACACTATGGAAACTGGAAGATTAAAGGCCGCGCCATTGATTTTTAAAAGATTTATACTGACTTAAAAAATCAAACACCTTTTAAAGAAGATCCGTTTTTAACAAAAAACG
>NZ_JACHIM010000003.1:28081-294760 GCF_014203215.1 Bartonella callosciuri
TTTAAAAGATTTATACTGACTTAAAAAATCAAACACCTTTTAAAGAAGATCCGTTTTTAACAAAAAACGGAGAATAATCACTCTTCTCTCTAAAAGTTTTTAAAAGCATAGGTGACTAAGTTTTAAAATAATCATGCTTCCTCAGCAGCTTGCTTTGCAGCAGCTATGCGTTCTTGTGCCTTTTTGCCAGGTTCACCTTTATGTGGATTATTGCGAGCTGGACGTTTTTTTAAGCCAGCTGCATCCAAAAACCGTAAAACGCGATCTGTTGGCTGAGCCCCTTGACCAAGCCAATATTGGATACGTTCTTCATCAAGTTTTACACGTGGTGCATCTTTAGGCAACATTGGGTCCCATGCACCAACACGTTCAAGAAACCGTCCATCACGGGGGCTACGAGCATCCGCAACAACAATATGATAGTAAGGACGCTTTTTTGACCCTCCACGGGACAAACGAATTTTCAATGCCATATTTTATCTCCTATTATTAGTCCTGGCTTTCGTTTAAATTGATTTACTTTGTTTTTGCTCTTGAACAATCACCTCATGGTGATGCACAACTTCTTTAATGACAAACCTTAAAAATCTTTCAGCAAAATCGGGATCGAGATGACTATCTATAGCCAATTGCCGCAACCGCGCAACTTGACGCTGCTCACGCAAAGGATCGACTATAGGCAAATCATAACGGGCTTTTAAATGCCCAACAGCCTTTGTACAACGAAAACGCTCTGCCAAAATATGAATCAACGTTGCATCAAAATTATCAATGGACGCTCGTAAATGCTCCAATTCATCCAATATTTTTTCTCGCATCACATTTCTTTCCCTCTTTGCATCTTATTTTTTCTTGGAATGCTGAGGAAATTTTCCCCTATCGGCAATGCTTTTAGAAAGACCAGGAAATGTAAGCCCACGCCCTGGAAGGCCAGGCAAAACTTTCCCTCCATGGTCACTTTCAATCTGCTTTTGAAATGTTGAGAGTTGCTTTGAATCAAACCCCGATAAATCAGGCAATGTTCCAGAATCTCCACCAACAGATCCCACACCACCAAGCCCCATTTTAGAGCCAAGTCCTCCCAACATTTTTCCCATCAAACCACCTTTGCCTTTACCTCCCATAGCTTTTATCATCTCAGCCATTTGGCGATGCATTTTCAAAAGCTTATTAATATCAGCAGCACTTGTACCAGAACCTTTAGCAATTCGTTGTTTACGACTATGTTTCAAAACTTCAGGATTAGCGCGCTCTAAGGGTGTCATTGAAGAAATAATAGCCAACTGACGATTAAACAAACGATCATCAAGTCCCGCAGCGGCAATCTGATCTTTTACCTTACCCAAACCGGGCAACATTCCCATAATGCCACCCATTCCTCCAAGTTTTTTCATTTTTTGTAATTGGTCTGCAAGATCATTGAGATCGAATTTTCCAGCCTGCATCTTTTTTGCAAAAGCCGCTGCTTTTTCATGATCCATTGTTTCAGCAGCTTTTTCAACCAAAGAAACAATATCGCCCATTCCGAGAATACGATCGGCAATGCGACTGGGATGAAACTCTTCCAGAGCATCTATTTTTTCACCGGTTCCAATTGCTTTAATTGGTTTTCCCGTAACAGCACGCATTGAAAGAGCGGCACCACCACGGCCATCACTATCCATACGTGTTAAGATAATCCCTGTAATTCCCACACGTTCATCAAAAGAACGGGCAAGATGAACAGCATCTTGACCAGTAAGACTATCGGCAACCAGCATAATTTCATGAGGAAGGGAACAGGCTTTAATTTCAGCCAACTCACACATCAAAGCTTCATCAATATGGTTACGCCCTGCCGTATCAAGAAGCAGCACATCATAACCACCTATTTTAGCTGCTTGCACCGCCCGTTTTGCAATATCAACAGGGAACTGCCCAGCAATAATGGGCAAACTTGCAAGTTTTGCCTGTTCTCCTAATTGACGCAATTGTTCCTGTGCAGCAGGACGGCGCGTATCTAATGACGCCATGAGAACTTTTTTATTATTTTTATCAGTTAAACGTTTTGCAAGTTTTGCAGTTGTCGTTGTTTTTCCGGATCCTTGCAACCCGACCATCATAATAACAACAGGTGCCGGTGCATTTAAGTCACTCAGAACGCTTTCATTTCCAAGAACACGAACCAATTCATCATGAACAATTTTAACAACCATCTGGCCAGGTTTAATTGATTTAACAATTTCAGCACCAACGGCTTTTTCACGAACCCTATCAGTAAAAGAACGGGCGACATCAAGTGCAACATCGGCTTCCAATAAGGCGCGACGAATTTCGCGCAATGCCGCTGCGACATCCTGATCTGACAAAGCTCCACGCCCTGTCAAATGAGACAGTATGGAGCCAATCCGCTCTTGTAAGGATTCAAACATTCTCTACCTCATTGCTGCATAACAAACAAACCAAAATGGCATCCGAGAACGCATCGCGCCGTCGGATGTTGACCTCTGAGATCTCTTTATACCCTTAACCGGGGTCTCAGTCGGTGGCTCCAAGTTAATTTGGTCACTGAAAGCTCGCTCTTTCAAACAATAAAACCCCACCTTTGTCAAGATTTATCATAACAATAGCCCAAAAGACAGCAAACATGACATTCATCTCCCTCTAACCTCAACACGCACAAAACAATCTGTTTCCTGTTTCATACTCCATAATTCACCACTTGAGATATCAAACCAGACCCCGTGCAAAGTCAAAATACCCTGATCTTTGCGTACTTTTATCCATGGAAATGTCTCTAAATTCTTCAACGAGCGATGTATAGAAAGCTGTTCTAATGCAATCTGCTGTTCTTGGGCAGTCAGCGATTTATTGCCAATAACTGTTTGCGCTGCTGGTGCCAAAAGACTTATCCATTGACCAACAAAATCATTTGACGATAAAGACTTGCATGTCTCCTTAAGGGCAGTGCTCACCCCTCCACAATGCGCATGGCCAAAAACAACAATATGCTTAACCTCAAGCAATTCCACAGCATATTCAATCGCTGCTGATGTTGCATGATATTGGTCATCAGGAGAAAAAGGGGGAACCAAATTTGCCACGTTGCGCAGGGTAAAAATTTCACCTGGCTTAGCATCAAAAATCGTTTCCGGTACTGCCCGAGAATCACAACAAGCAATGACCAAAACTTCAGGTTTCTGCCCTTCAATTGCCAATTGCTGATAACGAGCTGTTTTATATAAAAAATGATTTTTTACAAAGGATTGGTAACCATTTAAAAGTCTTGCAGGCAAATGCGTCATTCTCTCTTTACTTTCATTTTTTATATTTCTAAGAATAAACCATTAACATAAAAAATATTAAAAATGTTTTTTACCTATTATCGACGCGAACTTTTTCCTCAAGGTAACAGATTATTACTATAAAACTATTAAGAAACAAGTTTATCCTTTGCAAATAAATAACTATTCCCTGCAAGAAGAAGGTGCTAAACTGGAGGACATAGTATAAAGCCTAATTATTATGATGATGAAAAAAACACCAAGAACAAAAAAGGGAAAATCACTGTGTTAAAACAACAAACATCAGAGACAAAAAGTAATCAAAATAAAATAGAACAAATTCTCTTTGCTCATACCGATAAAGAAGATATCAACTGTTACAAAAACAAAGAACTCCAAAAAGCCACAACCATTGCCATTGAAGCTTTTAATCTCCATAAGGCAGGAAAAAGTATTATCTGTTTTGAACAAAATTTGACCCGCAACAACAAACCTATAACTGTTATCACACTCGTCAACGACAACAAACCCTTTCTCCTTGATTCTATTTTAAATATCTTTAATCAGCACAAAAACCACATTTATTTGATTGCACACCCCGTTCTTGATTGTGCCTCCGGACAACGCATCAGCCTTATGCAAATCCACATCGATTTCTTAAACGAACAACAGATAAAAAAGCTCAAAGATGAACTTACCTTGGTCCTTGAGCAAGTTAAGTCCGCTGTGCAAGACTGGCAACCTATGCTGGAAGAAATTAGAAAGCATATCCATGCCTATCAAACAAGCCTCCCACCACACTACAAACAAGAAGGTGAAAAAGCCGTTGAACTTCTCAACTGGTTGATGGATGATAATTTCATCTTTCTTGGCATGCGCACTTATGACTTTATCAAAGATCAGGAACCTACAAAAGCCTTTAAAGCTAGCAATATTGAACTTGGTATTCTCACCGATGCTTCTATTCGTATTATTGGCGATGCACGTGTGGAAGAACCTCCCCAAGAGATTCTCTCCTTTATGGAAAGTGATGACCTGTTTATTGTAACGAAAGCCAATAGCCGCTCAAAAATTCACCGTTCTGTTTGGCTGGATTATATTGGTCTTAAAATCTTTGATAAAGAAGGCAAACTGTGTGGAGAATTACGCATTGTAGGATTGTTTACCTCTTCAGCTTATACCCGCTCTATTTTGCAAATTCCTTTCTTAAAAGAAAAAGCGCAAATCATCATTAAACGCCTTGGATACAACCGGACTGACTATTCTGGAAAAGCACTGATAAGTGTTTTAGAAACCTATCCAAGAGATGAAATGTTTCGCTCCAACATTGACACATTGACAGAAAATGCCAAACTTATCCTGCAATTAGATGAACGTCCACGTTTGCGGGTGCTCGCCCATACGGATTCTTTTGGGCGCTTTGTTTCTATACTTTTCTACGTACCCCGTGACCAATACAGCAGCAATATTCGCGAAAAAGTTGGCGAATATTTTGTTGAACTTTACAAAGGTGATTTTTTTGAATCTTATCCGCTGTTTTTGGAAAGCAGCCTCATCCGTGTCCACTATATTATCCATCGCAAAGGGAGCGAAAGTGCTCCTTTTATCGAGCGTACCACACTTGAACAACATGTGCATTCTATCACACGAAGTTGGGAAGAATGTGTTCAAACTATAGCTCTTAGTCGTAAAACAACCGAGCAACAAACGCATTTGGCTAGCCAATTTCCCAACAGCTATCGTGACTTATTTTCAGCAGAAGACGCCATTGAAGATGCCGGCCATATTTTAAGTCTTCATGATAAAAAAACGCTTTTCGTTACTTTTTATCATACACACAACAAAGACAAACAAAGCATTTCTCTCAGGCTCTTTCACCGCCACGAAGCACTCGCCCTTTCCAGACGTGTCCCACTCCTTGAAAATATGGGATTTCGGGTTATTGCTGAACAAACCCTTGAATTACCAGATGGCAAAGGACACTCTGTGTATCTTCATGATACGCAACTAGAAAGCGCTTTCCAACTGTATATTGATTTCAACAAAAGCGGTAAAAAGCTCGCCGAAACATTCGAAGCCATTTGGGCCCAAGATGCTGATAATGATGCCTTTAATGCTTTAACCCAAACAGCCGGACTTAATTGGCGCGAAATTGTCATTTTGCGCCATTATGGACGCTATCTTCAACAAGCTGGAATTCCTTATTCACAAGACCGCGTTGCTCAAACTTTAAACACCTATCCTGACATTACTCAAGATCTTTATGCTTTGTTTCATTTGAAGTTTCATCAAAGCCATACAGAAGAAGAGCGAAAAAAAAACCAACCGGTTATTCAACAACGCATTGAAGAAAAATTACAGAAAGTCTCAGGTTTAGATGATGATCTCATCTTACGCCGTTATCGTAATCTTATCGATGCGAGTTTACGAACTAATGCCTTTACCCCTCTTGCAAATGGTCATCCTCGGCGTATTTTAGCAACCAAATTGGATCCGCGCCAAATTGAAGGCTTACCTGAACCACGCCCTTATCGAGAAATTTTTGTTTATGGACCAGAAGTTGAAGGCGTTCATTTACGCTTTGGTCCTATCGCTCGCGGTGGAATCCGTTGGTCTGATCGTGCACTCGATTATCGCACTGAAGTGCTCAGCTTAGTCAAAGCTCAACAAGTCAAAAATGCGGTTATTGTTCCTGTTGGCGCAAAAGGTGGATTTTATCCTCATCGCCTTCCCCAAACCAGTGATCGTGCCGTAATCATAGAAGCTGCACGACAAGCTTATATTGACTTTATCACAGCTCTACTTTCCATCACCGACAATCTTGTTAACGGCAAAATAAACGCTCCTCACGACATCATCTGCCATGATGAGCATGATCCTTATTTCGTTGTCGCTGCAGACAAAGGTACAGCAACCTTCTCTGATACAGCCAATGCACTCAGCCAAGCGAACCACTTTTGGCTCGATGATGCTTTTGCCTCTGGAGGATCAGCAGGCTATGACCACAAAGCCATTGGGATTACCGCGAAAGGTGCATGGGAAGCAGTTAAAAGACATTTTCGAGAATCTTTTAATCACGATATTCAAACAACCCCCTTCACCTGTGTCGGCGTTGGTGATATGTCCGGTGACGTTTTTGGTAATGGAATGCTTCTTTCCAAACAAACAAAGCTCATCGCCGCCTTTGATCACCGCGATATTTTTATTGATCCAGATCCAGACATAGCCGAAAGCTATACAGAACGTATGCGCCTCTTTAAACTTCCTCGTTCAAGTTGGCAAGATTACGATCAAAAAAAATTATCAAAGGGCGGTGGCATTTTCTCACGCACAATGAAAACAATTAAGCTTTCACCCGAGGCAGCACAAGCTATTGGTTTTGAGAAACAAATAGGAACACCCCTTGAAATTATCTCTGCACTTCTCAAAGCACCTGTTGATCTTTTATGGTTTGGTGGCATTGGTACATATATCCGTGCAACAACAGAAACTGATGCACAAGTAGGGGATCGTGCAAATGATACAATACGCATTACGGGTGAACAAGTTCGTGCAAAAGTCATCGGTGAAGGGGCTAATCTTGGCGTTACACAACGTGGTCGAATTGAATATGTCTTAAATGGTGGGCGATGCAATACGGACGCCATTGACAATTCCGCAGGTGTTAATTGTTCAGATATTGAAGTTAATATCAAAATTGTTCTGGCATCAGCACTTCGTGCAAAAAAGCTTACCCACGAAGCACGCAATGAACTCTTGAAAAAAATGACTCCACAAGTTGAGCAATTGGTCTTGCGCAACAATTATCTGCAACCTCTTGCTCTTTCTTTAGCTGAAAGCCAAAGCGTTGTTGATTTACCGTATCAAATACGCTTTATACATGATTTAGAACAGAAAAATCTTCTAGATCGTAGAATTGAAATTCTCCCTGATGAACAAATTTTGCGGCAAAGAATAGCACAAGGTCAAGGGCTTATACGTCCAGAGCTTGCCGTCATTTTGGCATATGCTAAATTAACTCTAAAAGAAGAAATTGCCCACAGTCCCATTGTTGATGATGATTATTTTGACACAATTTTGTTGAATTATTTTCCAACTCAAATTCAGACAAACTTTACGAAAGAAATCATTCATCATCAGTTGCGTCGCAATATTATTGCAACCATTATTGCCAACGATATTGTAAACCGTGGAGGGCCTACTTTTGTTAGTCGGTTACAAGATGCAACAGAACAAAAGATTGAAAATGTTATTCGCGTTTTCATCGCACTTCGCGATGGCTTTGAAATATTCCAATTGTCTGATCAGATTGATAAGCTTGATAATAAAATACCCGGTCTTGTCCAAAACAAATTCTACGCAGCCATTACGTCGATGCTCTTTGAAACAACAAATTGGGGGTTGCGTAATATGGATCCTTCTGTTCCATTAGAAGAACTTGTGAAAACAATAAAGCAATCTCGTACTGTTATTGAAAAATTGCTTACACATTCCAATGATAAAGATATCAATAAAAAAATTAAAGAAAAAGCGATGCATTATAGCGAAGAAGGCGCGCCAAAAGCTTTAGCAAAACAATTGGCTCTTTTGGAAGCTGCTCTAATAATTTGTGATATTTCTTTAATTGCTAAACAAAGCAATAGTGACCTTGTTAAAACCGCAGAAATCTATTTTTCACTTGCTCAAACCATGCGTATAAACCGCATTAATGAAGCAAGTCGGACAATTCCTGTACTTGATTATTATGATAGTATGGCTTTAAGCCAAGCTAAAGAAAATATTGCAGAAAGTTTACGGAAAATTGTTATGAAAATCCTGAAAAATTATGGAGCAAAAGAGGATTCATTCGCAATCTGGAGTAAAACAAAAGAAGATCAAATTCATAATGTAACAAACCGCATTGGTGCCCTCATTGAAAGCGATCTCAATATTTCTCGCTTTACTTTTGCAGCAAGCATGATTGCGCAACTTTAAAACACACCTTTCCAACTCAAAGCGGTGCAAAACGACCAAGTTTAAAGAATTTTGTTTTGCCCGCCCATGGGTAATCAGCAAGGAAAGAACGGGAAAGCCATCTGCATTTTTAGGCATAGCGCTCAAAACAAAAAATAAAGCTTGCAGATTGTTAGCTTGCTCAGGAAACAAGCGCTGTAGAGTCTTAAGAAGCTCCATATGTTGAACAAAGACAAGTTCAAATTTTGCTGTCAAATATCCCTCATCATCAAAAGAAAAAGGCCCATTGACACGCAAATACCACCTGTATGAAAAATTAATTCACCGCGCTTTAAAAGTCTACTTTTCCCATATAAATGCTGTTTCCAATTGCCTTCTCTATTTTCAAACAGATGAGGTAAATCATTGAAAATCCATTTTAAGTTGCCATCAATTTTTGGAACATCAACAAAATAAGGTGTAAAAAACATCGAATAGTCAAAATCATAGAAAGTTATATATCCCAATAAACTATTCTTCTTCTGTTTAAGATCAAAGTCGCAAAAATTCTGCCGTTATTTTTTTGGGCGCATAGTCTAACGGAGGCATAACCACATTCGAAGCATCTTTTAAAGGTGCTTGATTTCCAACATTTTCTTGTGTCGCCTTCTTGTTTTTCGTCTGTGATCCAAATTTTTCTTGAAGTTTCTAATCTTCAAGAGATGAGAAAATAGTGGAAATTTCAAGCCCTTCAGCCATCAATTTAAATGTTTTACCCGTTCTCCAATAAGGTTCTGTTTCAATCACCAGATTGCGCCAGTGCTACACAATAGAAGTTTTTCCAGCAAAAACAATTGATGCAGGAGAATGAACATTAAATTCTACCCAATGAGATGCATAAATTGGTGCACCAACCGTCAACCCCCCCAGTTGATAAGGAAAGCACATGCAAAGGCCAAGCAAACTGAAATTGATCACAAGCAATACCGATACGTAACGGATAACTATTCTTACGTAGATGCTCGCAACCAACGACCATATTCATGGACAGATGTCCTTGCGAATAAATCAGAAATATGGTCTTCTATTTTACGTGAAAAAAAACCAGAGCGAACTATAAATGAGTATCAGAATAAAACACAATAGCCCACAAAACAAATAACGCAAAGAAAAGTTTTTCCGTATTAATGTTAATTGAGAGAAGATAAACAAAATTAAAACTTTCCTTATCTCATGATATGATTAAAACTCTCAACTCTCACGTCTGTATGACAGAAACACAAAAGATCTGTTGCAATGCATTTTCAAACCATTGGCTCAAAGCCTGATCATAGATTAAACGACCTTTCAAATGTGCCGAAGCAGGTTGTGCACCTTTTTCAGTCAATTTATGTGCCGAACGAACCACTAAACGCCGCATCATAGCACGCGTAAACTCAGCATGAAATTGCCATCCCCATGCATTTTTTCCATAACGGAAAGCTTGTGTAGGATATGTGTGTCCTGTTGCCAAAAGCACTGCTTCTTTAGGTAAATCATAAATGCCTTCATCATGAAAATGATAAACCATTTCTGGCCAATTCATCAATGCCTTTCCTTGTGAGGTTGCTTCCAGTGGATACCAGCCAACTTCAACAATTCCATCACTTCTTGTATTAACACGCCCCCCCAGATTTCGCGCTAACATTTGTGCTCCAAGACAAATACCCAAAAAAGGCTTATCCTCTTTCAGTGACAAAGAAATCCAATCAATTTCCTCAGCAATATAAGCTTCTTTGTCATTCACACTCATCGGTCCCCCTAAAATAACGACACCGGCATAATGCTCCAATGTATCGGGGAGCTTTTGTCCCAAAATAGGGCGATAAATATCAAGAACAAAACCACTTTTTTGCAAAAATTTTTCCAAACGGCCAGTATATGTAGATCGACGATGAATAACCACCGCAATTCTTGGTTTGCTATTTCTTTGCTTTTTACCAAGACACCTTTGATTTAAAAACATCTTTTAACCAATCACTTTTGCAACCAAGTAGAGTTTTATTTTTTAAACACAAAATAATAATTCTAGCGAATAATATTCCAACTATAACCTTCTTTTTTAAAATAAACGAAATCTCTTTCTTGACAAAGATTCTCTCAGTTCTTCTGTTTTAATCCCTGGATCATCAACATTTAAGCGTGTTTGGCTGAATGTATTGACATCTTGTTTTTTTGTATCTTGTTTCTTTGTATGCGCATTCTGCAAAAGAGCATCCTCTATAGGAGGTAATTCTTTAAGCATCTTACCTTCAGCGCCAGTAGATTTTCCCGCAATATTGTCTTTATCTTGTTTTTTCGGCACAATATTAGCAGCTTCTAATGTCAAGGGAGGCATGCGGGGAGGTGCTTTCCATTCAAAGCAGCCCAAACGTCCACTTATTGGAGAAACTGCTGACCAACAAGGAAAAATAACACCATCACACATCCATACCGGATCACGTTCGGCACGAAGTGCCAAGGAAAGCCATTGTCGCACAGCTGCCTGATTATTCCCTTGTACTTCTTCAATATCTGCTAACAATAAATAAACACTTTCCCGTTGATGATACTGAAGTGCTTTTCGTGCCTGTTCCCTTGCAAGCCCTATCTCACCAGCATCCAAAGCAGCTTTGGCAATAAGGAAAACCGATTCAAATGTGTCTTTATTATAAGAAGAAAGTGTTTTAGCTTTTTTTAATCGCCCAACGGCTCCTTCTTCTCTTCCAAGATAGAGCGCACTCAAATCAGGATGAGGTTCTTTCTGCCAAGCCGTAATAATCATTTTATCAGCTTTACGTGATTCATTGAGTTTATAAAGAATATCGGCAGCAATAACCGTTATCGGCATAAAATCAGGCACCAATTTATGTGCTTTCAAAATGGCTGCACGCGCTTGTGCTGGATGTGTCTCAAACAGATGAAGAGCCTGCCCACTTAACAGCAAAGCCTGAGTATGTTGACGCTCTACAGTTGAACGGGTTGAGCGCGGTAAAGCTTTTTGCGCACGTTCAAAAACAGCAAGTGCTTTGTCCCATCGCCCGCTCGAGCTCAGCTGATCAAGCACAGCTTGATACGCCCACAAAAGTGCTGGTGATAAAGCCAGTGCTTCTTCTGCATATTGTTGTGCTGCTTCATAAGCCTTGCTCTTTATAGCTTCGCGAAATAAACCGTAAAGTCCAGCTAATTTTGTCGATGTTTCTTTTCTCATTTCTTCATAAAGACGGATGGCAGAAGCAGAATTATTTTGCAAAGACAAAGTTTGTGCTTGTAAGAGTTTTACCAACGACTCATCTCTACCTGCAAGATATTTGTCAACACGTACTTTCATTTGTTGCGCCAAAACACCATCGCCCGCAAAAGCTGCAAGAATCCCTTGTGAAAGGGCTTCATAACCGCGTTTTTTATGGCGTTTATAAAAATAATTGGAGAGGACACTCGGGATAGAAAAAAATACAGATAAAAGCCACCCTAAAAGCGCCAAAATTCCGAAAAATAAAATAACAACACTTAAAACTGTGAGCAGCGAAGCAGAAAAACGAAAATGCAAAAATGTTAGGATAAAAATACCATTGTGATTAGCAACCCACCCGAATGCGAGACCGAGCACACATACAACAAAACTATAAATAAAAACACGTATCATCTATCTGGAGCCTATTTACATCTTTGTTGCCTTAAAAAGACCCTTGTTGCGCAGACACCAACAACTTCTGAAGAAACTGATGAACAGCAATGTGTGTTTCAAGCTGATGAACAAAATCCACCGAAACATTTTTTGCATTTTGAGGCAATGTTTGCCATTCGCTCAAAGCCTTTTCATAATCACCTGCTTGGATAGCAACTTCCATCCGCGCCGCAATTGCCCCTAGGGTCATACCTTCAACATTTCCAATCGGCCTTGAAACAATGAGACCCTTTATCCATGCTAAAATCCGTTCAAAAAAACCAACATCTGAAGCAACGCTATTTTGCGTACCAACGATTGCATCTGCAACACGAGCAAAATGACTTGAAAGTTGCGCTGAACTTGGAAGACCTACAGTCGCTGTCTTTTGCAACAAATCAAGTCCATCAATCGAAGGTGATAGTTGCTGTAATAGTTTTAATTCATCGCTATAAGATCCACCACGCTCTACGGCATTTTTTAGAGAACTAATTGCAATAAACAAGGCAGTGTTCATTTCTTTTTTTGAATGTGTTTTAACAGCAACTTTTTCCTGCAGTGTTTCTAACCGTTGTTTTAATACAGCAAGAGCATTTGCATTGCTTTGTCCAATGGACAAAGCCGTTGCTGCCTCTTTTGAGACTTCAACGAAAGTTTGCACAGTCTTTTCAAGATCTTTTATTTTTTCCTCTAAGACAGTAAAAGCTTTTCTGCTTTCCTCTTGCGAGGTTTCATCACTTTGAATTGTTTCAACCTGTTGTGATGAAAAAGAAGAAAACTTTGTTTTCAAAGAATCAATTTCTTGAAGCACACGCCCCAATTGCTCTCTTGTTTCTTCACTTTGACTTTTGGCTATTTCAGCAATTTGTAAAGCTTTTTCCCCTCCAACACGATTTTCCACAAAAAAAGAAGGAAGAATACTCGCCCATTGAAGCCCCACCAAAAGCCCCAAAGCGATAAGACCACCCAAAATTCCTGAAATAAGCAAGTAAAGCCAAGCCATATGAGACATGCACTGCTTCTTCGTGCTTTTTCCCTTCTGTTTTTCTATTGCACTCAATTCTGCTGAAGTTTGCATTATTTGTTCTGAATCGTGGTTCACAGCTTCATGTTCAATCACCGGCTTTTTACGGTGCGTACCAGCGTAATGTGGTTTAACTTTTGGTTTTGAAGAATCCACCATATTAGTCACTTTTTGTGCACAATTTTTTTAACGATAAAATAATAAAATAAAAAAAGCTTTAAAAAATTAAGAATTTCTCAAATAAAATCACTCGTTTTAAACAATTTTTACAAATAATCTCCCTTCACAGAAATTTTCAACTCTGCATCTTCATGGAGAACATTTAAAATTATATAATTTAATGGACAAGACTTTAGAAGCATATCTGCATTTTACCCTGAAAAACACAGTTTTATTTTTAATCAACAGAGCAATTATATTAAAATAGCGCGTTAAAACGCATTTTTGTATAGAAAAAACAATTTCAAGAGAAGTTCTTTGCATCTTTGTCTGTCCATGATACCCACTCAAGGAAAGAAACTTTAACATAAGGTTTTGTCTGAAATGCGCCTATTAGGAATAGAAACAAGTTGCGATGAAACTGCTGCTGCTGTTGTTGAATACAATAATGAAGGAAACAGCCGAATTCTTTCCAATATTGTTTGGAGCCAAATTGATCATCATGCACCTTACGGCGGTGTTGTTCCTGAAATTGCTGCCCGTGCCCATGTTGAAATTCTTGATAGTTTAATTCTAAAAGCACTAACAGAAGCAAACACAAAATTAAAAGATATTGATGCCATTGCAGCCACAAGTGGCCCCGGTTTGATAGGAGGACTTTTGGTAGGCGTTATGAGTGCAAAAGCACTCTCTCTTGCCACGAAGAAACCTTTTATTGCCGTAAATCATCTTGAAGGCCATGCATTAACAGCCGTGCTAACGCATAATGTCCATTTTCCTTATTTACTGCTGTTGGTCTCAGGTGGCCATACACAAACAATCCTTGTTCACGAGGTAGGCAACTACCAGCGTTTAGGAACCACCATTGACGATGCCTTGGGAGAAGCTTTTGATAAAACAGCAAAACTCTTAGGTCTTCCTTATCCTGGTGGTCCAGCACTTGAAAAAGCTGCTTTATTGGGTGATAAAAATCGTATCCCTCTTCCACGACCTTTAAAAGGTGAAAAACGATTAGATTTTTCTTTTTCAGGTTTGAAAACCGCTGTTCGGAAAGCGGCAACAGCCATGGCTCCTCTTACAGAAAACGATGTTGCTGACATTGCAGCAAGCTTTCAAGCAGCAGTTACTGATACAGTGCATGATCGCGTTCATTTGGCTTTGCAACACTTTACCCACCAGTATCCCCTCTCGCATTATCAAGGGCGTCGACCTTATGCTCTCGTTGTTGCTGGCGGAGTAGCTGCTAACCAAGCCATTCGATTGACATTGCAAGAACTTGCGCATCAACATGGTTTTGAATTTATAGCTCCCCCTCTTTCCTTATGTACCGACAATGCTGCAATGATTGCTTTTGCTGGTGCACAAAAGCTTGCACGAGGAGAAACAAGCCCCCTCGATATTGTCCCTCGCTCACGCTGGCCATTGGATGAAAAATCCGTTCCCATCATTGGAACGGGACGTCGTGGAACAAAAGCATAACAAAAACAGATTGGTGTTTATACTCTCTAAAGCACAATATGAATCACCTTCATTGAACATCTTATCTGTGGCTATTGTTATTGCAGTCTTTGAGCTTCCTAGAAAGAATTTTCCTGATCCATTTTTTTCAACTCAACACAATCATAGACTGATCTTTCTAGACTAAAGTCAAAAAAAGACACCAAAGACAAAATACTTTCACGCAATCCACGCAATCATTAGAAGGAATCGCATATTATTCTAACACAATTTGATTCTTGCTAAAAAGAAGGAACAAATCAGTAAAGTGCACTCTTTAGCCCATTTTAAATTAAAAATCATACTTAATGGTGCTATACAGATGCATAGAAAATGCGTATCTTGTGAAAGACAGATAATCTATGAAAAGGAGGTTTCATGGCTTATTGGCTTTTTAAATCTGAACCCCATAAATGGTCATGGGACATGCAGAAGCAAAAAGGCGCTGAAGGTGAACAATGGGATGGTGTACGCAATTATCAAGCACGTAACAACATGCGCGCCATGAAATATGGCGATAAAGGCTTTTTTTATCATTCTAATAAAGGATTAGAAATCGTGGGCATTGTAGAAATATGTGCTGAAGCACATCCTGATTCTACGACCTCTGATCCACGTTGGGAATGTGTCGATATTCGTGCACTTTATGATATGCCAACCCCTGTTTCATTAAAACAAATTAAAGCGAACCCAAAACTGAAAGATATGGTGCTCGTCAACGCCAGTCGCTTATCAGTACAACCCGTAACAAAAGATGAATGGAACGAAGTCTGTTTTATGGGTAACCTTAAGAGAGAAGTGCTTTCAAGCTAAAACAATGTTCTTTATTCGTCGACTAATATACAGCAAGAGCTATTCCATATTACAGCGGGCAAATGCAATATATCCCCTTGTGGTTGCATATAATTTTCTCGTGCTAAATGCATAAAAACAGCACTCCCCCTTGCTATTTTCCGTTCTGTCATAATCGAATCAAGAGCCCAAAATTGCATAGAGGACACCTTCACGATATATCTTTTTAGCTCTCTACCATAAAGAAAACAGATAAAACGATTATAATTGGCATCACAACGCGCATTGCACAAACCATCTTGCATTCAAATACGGCAAAATAAAAATCAAACGTCAGAAAGAATGATTAAGAATTGCCACAAAATACACTTAAATAGCACATATATGTTAAAGGTGTTGCATCATTTCCTTCGCACTTAAAAGCACAAATACAACCCGCCCTAGAGAACAAGAAAATGATATTGACCAATGTACAAAATACCCCACACATCGGTACCCGTTTGCCGTTAAATAATCACAGAAATAACACAAGCCGGTTTTTTTTAAGGCTTTCTGTTTTAATTTTTCTTTCATGAAATTACTCTTCAACAATCGGTAGATCACCGTATTTTATGAATCTTATGAGCAAAAAAATGAACCGCTATACCCTTTTAATCGTTGAAGAAGACAATGATCTACGTCCCATTTTGGTAGAACAATTGCAAATGCATAAGGAGTTTGAAATATTCCAAGCAAAAACAGCTGAAGCAGGAATAACCATAATCCAAGAGAAAAATGTTGATCTAGCCATTTGGGGGATTGAACTGTCTGATCTTGATGGCTTACAAGCCGTTAAAAAGTTACGTTCTCAAGGATTTAGCGCTCCTATTATCATGATCACAAATCATGATACTGACTGCGATACCCTTTTAGATCTTGAAGCACACGCCAATGATTATGTAACAAAACCCTTTCCCTTTGCAGTACTTTTAGCGCGAATTCACGCCCAATTACGTCAATATGAACAAAATGATGATGCGATTTTTTATATTGGTCCCTATACTTTTAAACCCGGACAAAAACTCCTCATTGATCAACATAACAACAAAATACACCTTACAGAAAAAGAAACAGCGATTCTTAAATACCTCTATTACACCAATGCCAAAACTGTGAAGCGTGAAACGCTGCTAGAAGAAATTTGGGGTTACAATGAAAACATTGTTACTCATACCTTAGAGACCCATATTTATCGTTTGCGACAAAAAATCGAAAAAGATCCTTCCAATGCACAGATTCTCATTACCGATCAAAAAGGCTATCGCTTAAACCTTTAAAGTTTTTCCAACATTAACATCTTTACAAACGATTTTGATATCTTCAATTTTTCTGAAACATAATGAGGCCGAAAAAAGATAAAGTACATTTTTATAAAGATAATTCATCATTTTCTCACTTAAATAAAAGCCTAGAATAGAACAAGTTCTCTCATTCTAAACCCCTCTTATGATGAATTAATCAAAATCGTTTCTTGCACATTATAAATGGGATCTGCATTTGGATAAAATCATTTGAACCCAGACTCAATATACCTCTCATGAACCATCTCAATGCAAAAGTTATCGCAAGATTGGAAGCTGACAAATAAAATTATGGTGTCGGCTTGTTTCAAAATCCCATCTCATAATGCTCTCTATCCACAATGGTTAACGCAAAATTCATTGGATATCATCATTTTACTTCTGCAAAATACACCGGCGTTATCATTTTATTTGTCAGCTTCCAATCTTGCGATAACTTTTGCATTGAGATGGTTCATAATAAGCTAGCTTTAAAATGAAAGAATTTATGATATTCGGAACTCTCGTTCAACATGCAGCATGATAAATTATTTTATAAATCAATATTTTGTACAAGGTGAGAAGATCTCTTATAGGCTTGAGGCGATAATGCAGGAATAAAAACACGCCGTGACTGACGGCGCTGTACAAGCAAACCTTGATAAACACGTTTCTGCGCTTGACACATTAAAAGTCCACCAAAATAAGGCAAAAGATGACGTGCAAACGGCTCATAAAAAAATGAGAATAACTGCGAAATATAACCTGAAGAAGGCGTATAATATATAATTTCTTGTATTGGCCCAGAAATAAAATTTGTTTTTTCAAATAAACGAACGATCTGTTGTCGACTATAAGGCTCGCCGTAACCAAAAGGTGTGCAAGCATTGCGCGCCCAAAAACCAGAGCGATTAGGAACAATAACAATCAAACTGCCATTGGGCGCTAAAACACGCCATATTTCATTAAGCGTTTCGCATGAATTTTCTGTATATTCCAGTGCATGTACCAATAAAATACAATCAATCGAAGCATCGGGAAGTGGCAAATCTTCTTCAAAAACGAGCACTGCAGCAACCTTATCAGCACAAGGCCAAGGGGAAGCACCTTGAGAAGCGGGCATAAAAGCAAAACATTGTTGTGCACGTGCACGCAACATAGAAAGGTAAGGAAGCGCATACCCAAACCCCATCACCCGTTTATCAGTAAGATCCGGCCACCATAAATTTAATTGGTCACACAACGTCCCCTGCACGCGCAGCCCAAGTGTAGAAGCGTAAAAATCTCTCAGTGTGACTATATCCAACTCAACATACCGTGTAGAAAAAAACTTCAAACATCATAGGCTTTCATATACCCAACTTATATGGACTTCTGCCTTTTTTCCGCAATGGCAAAAACTTTAATATTTCATATTTTAAACTTAAATAACAAAAAGCGTACAGAACATTTTTTATAATCACTTTAAACAAACACTTAATAACGCTTTTTATTCTTGAACCCTGTGTATTATAAAGGCATCCCAATGTGCTTTTTTTGACATTGGTTAAAAGAAAGATGGAATAATTAATTAAAATGAAGCAGCCTTTCAAGATAGTTTTTTTCTACTTCTAGAATATGCTCCTTACCAAGACGTTTGCGGATTTCTTCCAAAATCTGCCGCGTACGCATTTGATCGCTTTCTTGCGGTATAACTACATCTTCCTGTCCTTCTTGATCTATTTTTGAAGAAAGTGGACGTCCTAATGGATCTTTAGGACCAGAAGCAGCATCTTGATTGTCTCCTGCTTCTTTAATAGTTTCACGTATTTTTTCTAAAACATTTTGCGCGCCTTCTCGCAAAGATTCTAAAGCATCCGCCTGATTCTGCATAGATATTTGATTGTTTCCGTGATCAAGAGCATCTCCAGCAGAATTCATTTTTTCTTCTGCTTTTTTGAATGCATCACTCGGTCCAAACCCTTGCTCTGATAATTCTTTTTCTAATTTAGATAATTCAGACTGCAACTCAGCCTGACGTTTTTTTAGAGATTTTCTTTGTTTTTCAGGTGCAGTTTTTCCACGTTGTTGTTCCATTTCTAATTGATGTGTTTCATTGAGAATTTCTTGCTGACGACGCATAAAATCCCCAAGCTGATCCATTTTTTCTTTCATGTGTGCAGATTGGCTCTGACGTTTCTCCCCACCTTGATCGCTTTTTTGAACGTGCAAATGATCAAGAGTCTTTTCAACTTCAGCCAACAATTGTTCAGCTGCTAAAGAAGAGCCCATCTTGGCCATTTCTTCAATTAAATTCAGCTTTTTTTCTAATGAATCCTCTGAAAGATTGGGACGGCTAAAATTATTATTGTTAAGATTGCTCTTATCTTGTGCTTTTTCAGCTAAAGCGTGAATATACGCATCCATAGCTTGGCGTAAATCTGCCATAAGCCGTTCAATTTCTGTAGATGGAGCACCATAACGAAGTGCATCACGTAAGGCAGCTTGCAGTTGTTTTAAATCTTTTTGAACGGATTCAAGCTGATTGCCTTCAATACCCAAAGCAATCTGCCATAAATAATCGACCACACCGCGCAAATCATCTTCTGTTTCTACCATAGAAAGTCTTGTCCATGCACTCTGTAGAATAAGAAAATATGTAAAATTTTGCAGCCCTTCTTCTGGACGCACAAGCAAAGCAGCAAGCATATCAAGTACACGCTCTTGCATAGAAACATCCAAAGCCAATAAACGACGCAATTCACTCACTGCACGTGCAACAGGATTCGAAAAAACACGCTGTGGTAATGTCATAACAAAGGTTTTGCTCCGACCTTTCTGCCCTGCACCATCTTCTGCCACCAAAGTAATTTTGACTGCCGAACCAGCCCATGGATGCGCTGAAACATCTTGTACTGTCCGCATTTTACCCTTTCCACCACGTGGTAAAAGAAGCTCGATTTCAGGTGCCTTATAGAGAGAAAAAGTGTTTTTTTGTGAATTAAAAAAAGGTTCAATTTCAACAAAAGTCTTTGTCACACCATAATCATCATCCAGCTCATATTGAAGTTCTAATGAACCAGTTAAAATCCGCCCTGGCTTTTCCAGCCAACGAATTGTTGGAGGCCGATCTTTAATCACTTGCAAATGCCATTGCTGCTGCTTATGACGTGATGAAATAAACAAAGTTATTGAATGTTTTAAGTGTGTTTCAAAATAAATGATGGGATCATTTAAAGCTGTTTTTTCACTTTTTTTTGAAAATAAAACTTCATGCGCATCCTCTTCAGAGATTGCTTTTACTGTAATGCCAACAGCATTGACAACACGTACAACCACGTTACTCCCTTCAGGAATTGTCAACTGTTTTTTTTCATCTTTTGTTAAATAAAGAGGCGCAAAACCAGTATAAGCAGGAGGTGTCACCCAAGCATCAATCCTCATTGAGGTTTCATCAACGATAGGACGAAAATCAAATGCATCTGCCAAACGTCCCCCTAAAGAGCCAAAAGAAAAACTAAAAGCACACACACAAAGAAGAACAAATACAGTTCTCAGAGCCAGAGGATCAAAAGCCGCACTATTAGGATAGATAAATCCGGTTTTTAAATTGTATAATTGTTTTGCCATGCGACATTGATGTTCACGCCAAACAATTGCACGAAAATCTTCATCATTTTCGAGACATAAATGATCTGTTTGAACGCTTAAAGGCTGGTTTTTAAGGTCGTTTTCTCGTTCAAGACGCTGATTAACTTCCCTCATTGTGGGAAATCGAAAACGAATAAGAAAAAACAAACTCCCCACAACAAAAAAAAGCATAAGCCCAAGTAGGATCAAATGTAGCCAATAACCTAGAATGCTAAAAATACCAAACCAACTAAGCGAACAAAAAAGACTAAGAACGAGAAAAAGTGGCAACAACCTTACCCATATGCGCTCAAATGATAGAATAAACCACATTACAATGCGCACACACAAAAGCTTTATGATCACAAAACTTTCGATGTTTTCATTTTTCATAGACAAGCATCTGTCCCCTTTTCAGTGATGAATTAAAATCTTGTACACCCCTTCTCGGCCTAAAGAACGAAGATTTTCACCCCCCACAAATCGTAATCAGATTAGTTTCTCGCGAGACAAATTTTACCCCCTGACCACTTATGTGATTCACTTCATAGCCTTACCAAGCAAATCCTGCTCTGAATATTTTGTTCAACTTTACACTTGGTTGATACAAAAGAAAACTGAAATTAGAGAGAAACGACACTGTATTTTTAATATGCATGAATGTACCTTATATCACCGTATTGAAAGGAAATGTTTTTATGACATTAAGGATCAAACCCTATAAAACAATTTCCATAAAATCTATTATTTCACCTAAAATCCATTATTTCACCAAAGTTTAGTAAAAATAAGACCAAAAATACTTAACAATGCTTAATCTAATCTAGGCTCGATCCAATCTGGAATGTAATCACATCCTATCAATTGCGCATAATCAAGACGTGGCCGAATAACCGCATAACGTTTATCCTGCACAAGAACTTCCGGCACCAAAAGCCTGCTATTATAGGTACTGGCCATCACTGCACCATAAGCACCTGCCCCCGTAATCGCTAAAAGATCACCGGATGCCAAAATTGGCACACAGCGATCTAATGCCAAATAATCACCGGTTTCACAAACTGAACCAACAATATCTGCCCGAATGAGTGCTGCATTTGCTGGTGCTTGTTTCACAAGTACCACATTCTGCCAAGCATCATACAGTGTTGGGCGCATAAGGTCATTCATCGCCGCATCAACAATAACAAAATTCCGCCCTTCCCCCCTTTTTAAATAGAGAACAGATGTCACCAACACACCAGCTTCACCAACAATGCTACGTCCCGGCTCCACGATAATATTGATGCCTAGAGGTGCAATATGCTTTTTTACAAGTGCTGCATAATCAAAAAAAGAGGGGACAACATGTTGTTCATTACCATATGGTATACCAAGCCCTCCCCCAATATCTATATGCTTTATTGCATAACCATCGCTCCATAACTGACGCACAAAATCTGTAATAATAAGGAAAGCATCCTCAAACGGTTTTAAATCACAGATTTGACTGCCAATATGGATATCGACACCACAGATAGACAATCCAGGCAAAGAAGCCGCTTTTTTATAAGCTTCTCTTGCAAACAACAGTGGGATACCGAACTTATTTTCAGACTTTCCTGTTGTAATTTTCTTATGAGTCTTCGCATCAACGTCTGGATTAATGCGCAGTGAAACACTTGCTGTTTTTGAAAGCGCAACAGCGCGTTGCGATAATTGTTCAAGTTCTGGTTCTGATTCAACATTAAAACAATAAATACCCTGAGAAAGCGCAAAATCTATCTCTCTTGCTGTTTTACCAACCCCAGAATAAACAATATGATTCGCAGGAATACCAACAGCAAGCGCACGCCGCAACTCACCTTCTGAAACCACATCAGCTCCCGCTCCATTTGCTGCTAAAAGCTGTAAAACTGCTTGATTGGAATTTGCTTTGACCGCGTAAGCAATCAGACTAGGCATCCCTTGAAATGCCTTTTGATAGTCCTTAAAACGTGTGACCAATGCGTTAGCCGAATAACAATAAAAAGGTGTTCCCACTGCCTGCGCAAGAGCAGAAAGCGAAAGACCTTCAGCATAGAGCGTACCTTGATGATAAGGGAAAAAATGCATACCCTTCTCCTATTTTATCAAACGATCAAGAATAAAAGGTTTATCTTCTTCACTTTTGGCAACAGACGCTCCTTGCACAGACTTTTTCACACTTGGAGAAGGCATCTCCAATGGTCCTTTACGCCCACATCCAACAATAATAATGCTCCCCAAAAGGATAATTGTTAAATTTTTTAAGATGATTTTCATACGCCTTTTTTCTCCGATGGATTTTTCTTTTTATTTCATTGGATTTACGATCCAACCATTCAGGCTGTAATAAGGCATTTTTTCCAATAAGCAATTTTATAAAGTACTTTTGACGGTACCGTCCCACCAAAACTTGTACGGCTTTTAACGGATTTTTTAACCGTTAAAGCATCAAAAAGTGCTGCATTAATCTCTGGACATATTTTTTGAAGTTCATCCAATGACAAATCATCGAGGCAACATTTTTTCTGATAATGTCACATCACGGTCCCGCAACATGGTGTGCTTCACGAAAAGGAAGCCCCAATTCATGCACCAACCAATCAGCAAAATCTGTTGCGGTTGTATACCCAGCATCAGCTATTTGTTTCATAACGTCTTTATTGACTTGCAAATCATCTACAATTCCTATCATTGCTGTCAGCGATAATTCTAAATTCAAAGCTCCATCAAACACATATTTTTTATCTTCTCGCATATCTTTTGAATAGGCAAGAGATAATTCTTTCATCACCGCTAACGACCCAAGCAGTGTACCATTCAGCTATCCACTTTTGGCACTCACAAGTTCTGACGCGTTAGGATTTCTCTTTTGTGGCATAATGGACGAACCAGTTGAAAAAGCATCCGATAAAAGGATAAAATGAAATTGTGCACTTGACCAAAGGACAATATCTTCTGCTAAACGCGAAAGATGCATTGCACAAAGAGCACTAGTGCTTAAAAATTCCAATGCAAAATCACGATCCAAAACACTATCAATCGAATTGCGTGTTGGTCCCGAAAACCTAGCGCTTTTACTGTCATAAAACGATCAATGGGAAAGCTTGTTCCTGCCAAAGCAGTAGCTCCTAAAGGCGATTCATTCATTCGCTCAATCAGCATCACGCATTCACGATAAATCTCAACCAAACATTTCAACATAAGCCATCAATATAGTGGCCAAATATTACAAGTTGTGCCGATTGTAAAGGGGTAACGCCTAGCATAAAGATATCGACATGTTGTTCTGCTCGAATAAGCAATTGCTCTATCAATCTTTTTAAAGCTTGCGCTATTCTGTGTAATGCCTCACGCACCTATAAACGAAAATCAACGGCAACTTTATCATTGTGTGAACGTGCCGTATGCAAACACCCTGCTACAGGATCAATCAATTCATTCAGCCGCGCTTCAATATTCATATGTAAAGCTGAATATTCTAAAGCTGTTGTGAAAAAATAAATGTACCGTTCTCAATTTCTTGACGAATACACTTTAACCCATGATCAATTTTTTGATAATTTTATTGTGAAATGGTCTTTGTTTACGCTAATATTGCAGTATGAGCAAGGGAACCTTCAATATCTTGCCGATAACGTTTTTGATAAAAATCAATTGAGGTGTTAATTTTTTCTATAATTTCAGTATGTCCTGCTATAAATCTGCCACCCCACATTTGGTTTTTAACTTTTCGTCGATCATATTCTGAAAACATCCATAAAAAGGATAAAAATCATGATTCCTCAAACTCTTACCAGCAAAAAAACACAGTTTTTCATCGCATCCTTTATCATTGCTTTGTGTTTATACGCAATAATAAACCACCATAACAAGAGAGAGTCTTTCTTTTCGCATTTCATTTCAGTAGCAATAGCACAAGAAATAAATACAGAAAAAATGATGGCAATTCGAAAAGCAGCAAAAGGATTTTTCACTCATATACGATTTGCTGATACACCCTCAGATATGAATCAACTCTCTTTCAAGGATATTCAAGGAAAAGACCACAAACTCGTTGAATTTACCGGCAAACCGATGCTGATCAACCTATGGGCTATTTGGTGTCAACCTTGCCGCGCAGAAATGCCTGAACTTGCACAATTAAAACGTGAATTTGGTGGAGAAAATTTCGATGTAATAGCTATTAATACCGATAAAACGGCTTCTCCTGAAAAAATTCAGCAATTTTTACAGGATGTTCATGCTGATAATTTGCTTTACTACCGTGATGAAACAATGGCTATTTTCAACAACGTTCGAAAACAAGGGCTTGCTTTAGGACTGCCTATCACACTTCTGATTGATAAAAATGGTCGTCTCATTGCTTCATTCAACGGTGCAGCTCCATGGGCAAATGACGATGCTAAAGCGCTTATAAAAGCAATCATTAAAGAAGGTCCGATAACCTAATAAACGCTTCTTTTTAACGTTGTACAGCCAAATCCAGTGCTGATAAAAAAGCAGAATGATCTTTGCCACAGAAAGGGCGGGAACCACCTATCATATTGCCCTGTCTTCGTAAATCTTCCAGCACATTGCACATTGCCAAAGCTTGACCAATTGAGTTTTCATTAAAAATACACCCCCCAGCCCGCACAACCCGTGCTGCTAAAGGAATATCACTAGTAATAACGATACTAACCTCATGTACATGCTCAACAATGCCATCAGGCACAATCGAGTCCATCAGAAACAACAATTTTTTGGATAAGTTTTCCATCTGGAAGAGTAAAAAGGCGATTTGTCATAACAAATGTTTTTAACTGATAGCGATTCATAACACTGTAAACTTCAGTTTTTACAGGACAAGCATCCGCAGCAACTAAATAAAGTTATAGCAGGTTTTATTTGTTTATTCGTCTCTTGTCTTTCACCCAAAAAAGCCCTTTCACGTATCTGAACCTTGCAAATGATTGCGATAAAACATTATCGCCGCGTTTATTTCACCTCCAAAAATAAAAATAGCGCTTAATATGTAAAGAAAAATAATGGCGACCATAATAGACGCTAACCCCGCATAGGTAGAAATATAATCAAACATGGTCAAATACTGCGCAAAAGCAATGGAAGCCATAAACCATACGAACATTGTCACCACAATTCCTGGTAAAATATCCATAAATTTCCGTCGTTCTGCTGGGAGCCACTTATGAACAATCAAAAGACTTACAAAGAGAACAACTGCCGCAATTATGTAGCGCCATAGACGAATGATCCCGATATATTCAGTAATGAAAAAAGGATGATTTTGCGTAATTTTTATCAGCAAAGGTGCCAAAATCAACAAAAAGCTGATCATGGCAAAACCAATCGCTCCGAGGATCACAAAAAACAAACTTTGAAACCGACAAAACAACAAACTCCGCCGATCAACAACGCGATAAGCTTTATTTAAAGCTGTACGCAAAGCCTCTATTCCATTAGAAGCAAAATAAGCTGCCCCAATGACCGAAATCGTCAACACCCCTCCCCGCTGAATGGTTAAAACATTGATAATTTCTTTAGACAAAGGCTCTGCAATGACATCTGGCAATAATTGTACAAGCGCTTTGATTTTTTGCGGTGTGTATGTAAAAGCGCCAAGAAAACTCGCAAGGGATGTCCAAAAAATAAAAAAAGGGAAAATTGCTAAAAGCCCAGAAAGCGCTATATGACTGGCAAAAGCACTGCCATTATCACGCCAATAATGGCTCACTGCATCAACAAAAATACGATAGCTATACCAAAAGATATTTTTTAACAAATCTTAATACTTTCTGGTAACACTCTTTCTAAGTCTATCCAAATTTTATAAAATAATTAAAACCTATTTTTCAATATAGAAGGCAATGATCCATAGGGTCAAGTCTAACTCCTTACAAAAATTGAAAAGAACAAATCAATTAGCTTTATACATCAAGAACCAAAGACAGACGAAAATCTGTAGACATTAATTTTCGTTTATCGAAGCAGTTTATGTATCTACATAAATTAACACAAGGCAATACATTACCTTTATTGCAAGCTTACACACCCCAGATAATCTTTTTCACATCTAAGGTATATAACTATCTGAGTATATACCTACAACTAAAGAACAATATAAGCAAAATGCACCAAACGATATTAGTCGAAAACAATCCTTATATGAAAACAAAAAAGCAGTGCATTATACAAAGAGATATAACAATTTACTTCTTAGGTTTCTCCTTTACAAAGAAACAATCTCTTGTGCACACCCTATAACATAGAGAGTCACAGATGATAATCTTTACACACATAAAACCCTTTTAAACCATGATTATCTAAACCCAAACAATTACACCCTTTTTGACAGCAATCCATGACCTAAAAGAATAACAGATTTCTGAAAAAACAGCAAAATTCAACCCTCTCCCCTTGTTTTTACCCACTTTCTTTAGAAACAGTATGACGCCCAAAATCAGGGGCATCAATTTCCTGTCCTGCAGCAATAATATTACGACGTACAGCACGCGTACGCGTAAAAAAGTTAAACAGTGTTTCACCATCTCCCAAACGAATTGCCTGTTCTAAAAAAGTAAGTCCTTCACTAAAACGACTCAACATTTCTAAAATGGCATCCTTATTATGTAAACAAATATCTCGCCACATAACAGGATCAGAAGATGCCAAACGGGTAAAATCACGAAAACCAGAAGCGGAATAAGCAATCACTTCTGAATTTGTTACCTTTTCTAAATCACTGGCTGTCCCGACAATATTATAAGCAATCAAATGCGGCAAATGCGACACAACAGCCAAAACAAGATCATGACGTTTAGGATCCATCTTTTCAACACACGCACCACAAGCTTCCCAAAACGCTGTTAATTGCGCTATAGCCACAGCATCACTTTCAGCAAAAGGCGTTAGAATACACCAGCGATTCATAAACAAGTCAGCAAAACCAGCATCCGGTCCTGAGTACTCTGTTCCAGCAATCGGATGACCTGGAATAAAATGAACTGATTTTGGCAATAAAGGTGCCATTTCTGCGATGACCACCTCTTTTGTAGAGCCGACATCACTCACAATCGCTCCAGGTTTTAAATAATCACGAATGTCTTTTGCGACTTCTGCACTTGCTCCCACAGGAACAGAAACAATAACAAGATCTGCATTTTCAACAGCTTCTGCATTATCGGTTGTATAAAAATCTCCAAGTTCCAATTCACGCGCTCTTTTCAATGTTTCTTGACGACGCGTTGCAATAGAAATATGAACCGCGAGATTTTTCTTTTTAATCACTCTCGCTAAAGAAGAGCCTATAAGACCAATCCCAATAAGTGCTATTTTTTCAAACCGAATATGGAACATCTTTCACCTTTAAAGACTCTTTGAAAACAGTAACAAAACTCCGGTTTATCTGCCTGTTTGTTCAAAAGTTATGTATCAAATATTTTAAAAACCACAACCAACAAAAGAATAAATAACAAAGTCACGCGGGCTATCTAATAATCACCTGCGCAAACCAAAAGCAGATCATTTTTACCTAGAAAATACACCCCCAAAAATAAACGATAAAACGTGTAACATCAGGCTCTAAAATTTATCGATTCATTGCTTACAAGTATGCATCATGGTATAAAATACAAATGCTCTCTCAAATTTTTAAGCAATAATACGAACGACTCTCTAAAAAATATCATTCGTTTTATTCCCAAAAGCTTCTCAGAAGAGTAAGCAAATATCACTTCTTTGCATAAAACTGGGATTACATTGCGCTAAATTCTCTAACTTTATCAATCAATACAAGTTTTTCCCCTGTTGAAAATTCCACCAAACAACGCGTATAAAAAGATACGATAATTCTAAAAGCATTTTCCCCTGTTTTCATACATCAAGCTAATATGAATCATATTCCCTTTACGAACAAAGAAAACTTGAGAACAATAACTTAATATACTTGTTATGAAACAAGTTGATTGATCAAAATAATATTCTCCTTTTATCGAATGTAATAAAAACAACAAGTTCTCTTGTCGCAATTCTCTCACTTTAACTATAAAAACTTATACGAATGATAGATGCAAACTCTATAAAATCCGTCTTTTAGAAACTGCTCTCTTTATTTATTTTCCAAAAAACAAATAAATCTTATGAAAAAAGTTCACTTCAAAAATTTTCAAGGTTTACAAATAAATCTTTATAAATACAGCCTAATATTTTAAGCAGCCATTTGGCGCCGCGCAACAAGTGTAAGTCCGAGCAAAGCTTGGCGAATGATTGCTTCTCCTAAAAGCGGATTTTTACGGCTTTCTAAAACAGCACTTTGAATTCTTTCCATAGCATAGGCAATATGTTTTAATTTCCAATATTTTAAAGCTTGCTCAACTATTTTTTTCCGTTGAAAAAAAATCGGTGGCCGTGCTTGAGAAATTACTATAGAAGGCGATTTTCCTTCGACCTCTACTTGATAACGCAAAAGCTGTAATTGTTGAAAATGTCTTTGTGCCGTACTCAAAATAAAAAAAAGTGTATTATGCAATGATGCATGTCGGCTAAAATGAGTCTCAAAACCTGCGATATCGCCTAATAAAAGAGCATCAACTACTTCATCGAGAGAAACAGCATTCACATTGCTCACAACAGCTTTTACGTCTGCAAGAGTAATAGAGCTATCTGAAGCATAAAAACAAAGCTTCTCCAATTCACTCCGGGAAACAAGACGATCTCCTCCCAAACTTTCATGCAACCACTTGCGTGCTTCCAAAGAAAGGGTCTTCTTAAAATGCGCCAAAACCTCATCAATCAAACTATCAAGAGAACGAGTATCATCGGCAAAACAGGGAAGAGCCATCGCTTTTGATGCCGTTTCAACAACACTGCGCAGCCCTGTTCCTTTTTTCAAATCCCCTGCCTCAATGAGAATAAAACAGGCTTCTGGTGGTTCCTCAATTAAAAGCTTCAAGGCTTTAAGAAAACCTTTCTGGTTAGCACCATGAGAAACCCATATCAAACGATCCCCTCCAAAAAGCGACAAAGTACGCGCTTCATTTTCCAAACGGGCAGGATCTTTATCGATCTCAGCGGCATCCACACGAATCGTTGCAAATGGATCTTCTATCGCTACCTGTGTAAGCTTCGCAAAACGCTGTGCACGTTCACAAACAAGACCACGATCTGGCCCGTAAATGAGAACAATAGGAAAAGCACGAGAAAGACGCGTTAGAAAATGGTCAACTTCATGTGCTTTTTTCTGAGCCAAAATATTAATCCATTAAAAGTTCATCATCATCAAGAACTTCCCCACGAACTTTCTGAAACATGCCAATGAGATCATTTATATTCAAACCCTTACATTCTTCTTGATACACATCCAAAATCGCTTTTCCACCATGTAACATCAATTTTGCGATCTCCGTAATCAAGAACCTGACGCATAGAATGCATTACCATAATAGTTGTTAATTTTTTCTCTTCAACGATTTTTTCAGTTAACCTCAGCACAAAATTAGCCATTCCTGGATCCAATGCTGAGGTATGTTCATCAAGTAATAAAAACATCCGCATGCGCTAAAGTTACCATTACGAGACAAACTGTTTGACGTTGTCTACCTGATAAACTGTCCATAGGATTATGGATATATGCTTCAAGGCCAATCCCTAATTGGGCAATTTCATTTCGAAAAAATTGCCGTTTTTCATGATTTAGAGCTGAACGCAAATCACTGCGTTTTCCCCGAAGAGCAGCAAGAGCCAAATTTTCTTCAATTGTTAAAGAACCGCAACTTCCTATTAACGAATCTTGAAAAACACAAGCAACAACCCTCCCAGCCCGCTTACTTATTGATTACCTGGAAACATTTTGTCCATTGATCAGCACTTTTCCCTCTGTAGGAAGAATCGTGCCTACTAAAACACTAAGCAAAATTGATTTACCAGAACCATTTGACCCAATAATGGTAACAAAACTGCCCCGATCAATTTTGAGGTTAATATCAATTAATGCTTGTTTTTCGAAAGACGTTTGCGGTTTAAACGTGATCCCAATATGAGAAAACTCAATCATATTTACGCCTCCCTCAATAGCGTGGTACAATAAGGACTGAAGCAACTAACAAAGCTGTGATCAACTGAAGGTCTGTCGACGCATCAATACCAATCCCGTTCGCCTCAAAGGCAAACCGCACTGCAACACGATGCAATACTGAACCCACAATACAACTAACAATAATCCAAAAAAATATTACGCGTACGAAAGAGAGTTTTACCAATAATAACCGCTGCTAAACCGAAAACAATCGCACCAACTCCACCGGTAATATCGCTAGCAATCGCAGCTTGAATATAAAGGGAACCACCAAGCGCAACGCATGCATTTGAAAGCCCCATACAAAAATAAGTCAACGCGGACGTATGAACTCTTTGCTCCGTAGCCATACGTGGATTAGCTCCCATTGCTCGCATAGCAAGACCTATTTCACTTTCCAAAAAGCGCCAAATAAAAAACACGACAACCAGCAATACAGCTAGCAACAAAAAGAAGACGTACAAAGATATCAGATAAGCCAAACAGATTATAAAAAGGCGTTAAAGCAGTATAGCAATCGCCAAATTAACATTAGACTCTCCCATAATCCCTATAATACGAAGATTAATTGTATAAAGTGCTGACATTCTCAAAATGGAAGCTAAAAGATTTAAAATACCAAAACACAACTTCAGCAAAGCTGTTAATAAACCAACTGCCATGCCTGCAAAAAAAGCACATGCCATAGCGACCATACATTGAAACCTAAAAGAGAATCAAAACACCACAAACACATGACCCAAGAAGAAATGAACCATCAACAGTTAAATCAGGAAAATCTAAGACGCGAAACAAGAGATAAATCCTTATAGCAACAAATGCATAAATAAGACCCAATTCCATAGCACCAGAAAATGCAAATATACTTATTCAAAATGACCCCATGAAAACTTAACGTCCTTTTATCATCTCAACATAACATCAATGAAAGTCTATTGAATAACCTTTGTTGCGCATTCCATCACTACCTGCGGGATAACAATACCAGCTTTTTAGCTGCTTCCATATCAATTCTAATGTCATTATTAGCGGCCTGTATAACATCAATATCGCCAGGCTTTTCACCCTTTAGAATACGCACAACCAGTTTCCCAGCTTAAACTCCAACATCGTAAAAATTTACCCCCTGTGTCATAAAAAGGCCGCATCCAATAGAACTAGAATCTACAGTAAATACGGCGGATTCATTTCCTGTGTGACTTTTACTGCACCCTCTAAAACAGAAAAAACCGTCTTATCAGCTGGAATAAAAATGACATCCACTTTATCAACTAAAGCCCGTGTTGCCGCCTGAACATCAGAAGGTTTAGGTGCCGATAAGGGAATAACTTCAATTCCAGCTTTATCCACTACCTCTTGCAACATCTTAAGTGTTGAAACTGAATTTGCTTCAGAAGCATTATAAAGATAACCAATTTTTTTAAATCTGGTTTTACTTCCTGCAAAAATTAAAGACTTTCTGCAACATCAATTCGATCAGAAGTCCCTGTAACATTGCCATCGGGTTGGGTAAGCGAAGACACGATCTTTGCTGCAATAGGGTCAGAAATCGCAGCAAAAATAATAGGAATTTTTTCGTTGCTGCAAGCATTGTCTGTGCTGAAGGTATACTAATAACAACAATTACATCAGACTTATCACCAACAAATTTACGTGCAATTTGCGTTGCTGTAGAGATATTGCCCTGTGTTGATAAAAAAGTGAGTTCGAAATTTTCACCTTGCTTCTAACTATTTTCTGCAAGCACATCTATTACTCCTCTGCGAACCGTATCCGCAGCGGGGTATACCATAATTTATGTAAGTGCAATTTTGACATGACAACCTGCTCTTGCAAGACTATTCATGACAAAAATAATTGCAATTGCAATACATACATTCACTATCTTCGACCATTCACTATCTTCGATATTGTATTGCGCCCCTCTTTGCAATAATTAAAGATGGCGTAATCTATTGAAGAACAATTCCAAAATCAATTTTTATTTTTATTTCTGAAGCATTCGCAAAATAAATCAAACTAAAATGTTATTTTTTTGTTGCAATTCGCCGAATCCTAAGCCATACAAGCAGCATCTGAAGCACAATATGTTTCGAATCGGTGAGCGGGTGTAGCTCAGGGGTAGAGCACAACCTTGCCAAGGTTGGGGTCGTGGGTTCGAATCCCATCGCCCGCTCCAGTTTATACTTATTGGTTTTCATATTTATCAGACAACATTTATGTGTTTTTGTAAACCGCAAAACAGAACAGAGCTGTTCGACAAGCTGTATAGTGAAGATTTATCTAGCTTATCATCAGACTCAGCTAAAATTTATCACGAAGTTTTGTCCCTGTAGCTTGTCGGTAGGTTTTGTATAATTTGGGATGAGCTTTTGCACCAATTTATCTTCTCAAAAGGTTTTAAAGGAGTTCTCAAAGGGTCTTCAAAAATATTTCAAAGGTTACTTTGAGAGCATAATCTCTTTTTCACTATCAGATTTTGATTTTTGCAATTTTTCGCTTTTTTTAATCTTCTACTATCAAGACCCAATTCGATAAACAGTCCATTAGTGGTAAAAATAGCCATAAAAACAAAAAATTATCACCTATTCTTCCCTGATCCCATCTTTTCCCACTAAATATAAACTCGTGTTAAACTACCCTATGTGTAAGTAGCTTAAAAGAAAAGTATGGATAGGCCCTGTCGCAATATATATGACAAAACAACCCATGCATAAAAAGAGTTGTTATCTTTATAAGATTTGTTTTAATCTTAAAAGTGACACATCAAAACTGTTTGAAAAAACATATTTTAAAAATATAGCCAAAATTCATTAACATAACAGAGGGGATTTGTGTGTTTGTACACATGGATAAGGTTACTGAAAAATGAAAACGAATTCTCTTACATATCTTCTGAAAAAATCAACATCAGAATTAATCAGATAAACAATTTAGCCAAACGGAAAAGCAGCTGAGACTATTTACTAAGAGATCTTTCCATGAAAAAAGATGATACCTACAAGAAAAATGCTTTGGCAAGTTTATCGTAGCTGTAGCCAGCAAAACGATAGCTTTTTAGAAAACAAACATATTTATACAAGAAAAAATATTGTTTCCACAGTTGTACCTTTGGTGTACAAAAACAAAATAAAAAACTTAGTGGTCTCCTATGATTAATAACATTTACGGTGTTGGACTCAATTATATTGAGCATGCTCATGAACTAGGCAATGTTGTTGAAGATAAACCCGTTATCTTTAGTAAGCCGAATAGTCACTCATTTTAGGAAATGACGTTTATCTCCCTGATTTTTCCAAAGAAATTCATTTCGAAACTGAAAGTGTTCTTAGAGTCTCAAAGGACACTTTATGGTTGATGAGGTGGAAGCTGAAAAATGCTACGATGCTGTAGCGATAGGTCTTGATCTCACAGCAAGGAATTTGCAAACAAAACTGTAAAGAAAAAAACTTCCTTGGCTTTTTTCTAAAGGATTTAAAGGAGCCGCATACATCTCTGATTTTATAACCAAAGAAAAAATAAGCGACCCAATAACCTTTGAAATGAAGTTGAATGGTGAAACGAGGCAATTTAGCAATACAGGAAATATGGTCTTTAGCTTTGGAAAAATAATATCCTTCTTGGGCAGCTACATTCAGCTAGAGAGTGGAGATATAATATAATACAGGCACTCCACAAGGAGTAGGCAAACTTTCTAAGTCTGATAGAATGGAATTATATATAAAAGATAAATTAATTTCAGAAATAAAAGTAAAATGAATCATCAAATACGCATTTTTTCATAGTTTCATTTTTTCGCCATCTTATCTGAACCGGCTATGGACCTTATAATCGATAATGCAATGATATTGAGAAAAAAGAGAACGGTTTTGCTAAAATTACAGATTTGTGTACAACAGCATATGCGTATAAGCATTTTCCATATTGGGTGTATCGGTGATCATTCTCAACGACAAAATGCTGTTTTTTAGTAAAACGAATGGGCAACTGCTCTTTTTTATACAGAGCAGTTAAATCGCTTAAATCTGAAATTAACAGTTTAAATTCAGAAAAATTAATACCAAAGAATAAAAATAATGCTAAAAGGAAAGCAAAGATTTTAACAAGCTACAGAGAACAATTTTACGACATAAATATCCAACCCTAAAATCTCAATATTCTTTATAGCGGCTTTCCTAAAATTCTTATCTTCTGACTGTAGTGTTAAAAAAGGATTTGAACTTGTAACAATATATTGCTTCAACATATTTGCATAATTTACCTTGATAATCATTTTTTCATATCATTTGCGAGCGTCACTTTAAAAAGCAATGCGTAAAAGGCTATATTAATATAGCAATAGGAACAGTTTTATCTTTGTTTACATTTTTCATTTTCTTTGGATAACTTCATCTTTGTTCGTAACGAGTTACACGATTAACAGATAAATCTTCCCATAGTCTTAATCTCTTTATCGTTCATAATAGCGTGAATCACCACTTATTTTTCTCTCAGCTCACGAAATACAAAAACGACTGTCAAACGACAATCAACTAGTCTTTATAAGCTTTTGTATAACTGCAAAATAAAATAGAGCGACGAGACAAGCCACAGAGTGAATTTTTTTTACATCAATTGATTCATACATTCTTCCATAAAACATAAAAGTGATGAAGTGGTCCTCTTCCTTTCCCTACTTGCAACGCGCTTGAGGCAGATAAAGCACCATTCAGATAGTCTTTTGCTTGTTTAACGGCACAGACCAAAGGTTGTGTAGGCAACAAGGCTGCAATTGCAGCTGAAATGGTACAACCAGTACCGTGATTATGAGTGGTTATGATACGAGAAGCTTCAAGCACGAAAAGATTTTCACAATCACAATAAAGATCTGGACTAGAACAATCGTAATTCGCCGTACCCTTGTTAGCAAGAGTACTTAAATGCCCACCTTTTAACAAAACTGCATTACAACCTAATGCCAAAAGCTGTGGAGCATATTGATACATAGCATTTAACGACCATTGCACTTTACGTCCCAACAACAGTTCTGCTTCAGGCAAATTGGGCGTAATTAAAGTTGACATTGGCACAAGAACATCACGCATAATTTCCACCGTATCAGATTTTAAAAGGATATCGCCACTTTTTGCCACCATAACAGGATCAAAAACAATAAAGCGCGCTTTATGATAAGCAAGACGCTCTGCTATAATCTGCGCAATCTGAGCATTTGCCACCATACCAATTTTAACGGCATCAACTTGAATATCCTCAAAAACAGAATCAATTTGATCAGCAACAAAAGAAGCGTCTAATGCCTGAAAAGCACGCACACCTTGTGTATTTTGTACAACAACAGCTGTAATCACACTCATGCCATAGGTTTTCATGGCTGAAAACACTTTTAAATCTGCTTGCATGCCAGCGCCACCAGAAGGATCAGTTCCTGCAATAGATAAAATTCGTGGAATAAAAAGCTTGTCTTGGCCAACTTGCAATTTCATTAGCCTCTTTCCTTATGTTTCTAAATGTCAGAAAATAGATTCTCTAAAAAAGGGTATTTTAAAAAATATAAAAAGAGAGATGTTTTCTCATATTAAAGTAGGCTATATATACAGTTTCCTTGCAAATATAAAATGGAAAATATAGTGCTTATTCTTCGTTCTCTTCTTTTTACGTTCGCTTTTTATACGACAACTTTTGTACAAATGATTCTTTACGCTCCTATTTATTTTTTAATGCCACGTAAAAAAGCGTGGATTGTGCCTAAAACATGGGCGCGTGTCACACTCTTTTTGCAAAAATACATTGCGGGCACAAACTATGAAATTGAAGGATTAGAAAATCTCCCCAAAGGAGCCTATATCATTGCTCCCAAACATCAATCTGCATGGGAAACCTTCAGTCTTGTCCCCTATTTTGATGATCCAGCTCTCATTCTAAAACGTGAATTGACGTGGATTCCGTTTTTTGGCTGGTATATGGCAAAAACACAAATTATTCCTATTAACCGAACAACACCCATTAAAGCTTTAAAAACTATCATACAAAAAGCAAAGGAAAAAGCAAAAGAAGGGCGCCAAATTCTCATCTTTCCCGAAGGGACACGCCGACAGCCAGGTCAAGAACCAGATTATAAATCAGGGATTGTTGCTCTCTACAATGAATTGGGACTTCAAGTTGTTCCCATTGCACACAATGCCGGTTTATATTGGCCACGAAGTAATTTTCGTCGCTATCCCGGAACAATCCGCGTTCGCATTCTTCCCCCCATACAAGCTGGTTTAAGTAAACGTGATTTCCTAAATCAACTGGTTCAAAAAACAGAAGAAGCCTGCGATGAATTGCTTTTATTAGCAGCCCAAGATCCTAGCCCTCCCCCAATGCCTGCCTCCGCAGTTAAAAAACTTCAAAAACTAAATCATTATAAATCAACACATTGATTTATAATGATTTATTGCTTTTCATATTGAGTCGAGAATATCAAATATTAAGGAATATTTTCTCGTTTTGCCCCTTTATGATGAATCATCAAAAAAATCGTTCGCCTGCACGTGACAAAAGAGAGCAGCATATCAACAAAAAACATTTGAATAGAAGCCAAGATACCTCTTATTAAAAGTTTAAAAATAATTAAGGATGGTCGCAACATTGGGAGCTTGTGAATAATGCGACGCTAATCTGCACCTTCATAAAAACAATAATTATGATGTGCAATACGCTTCATGTTATACTATTCACGGCTTTTTGCTAAGAGATGGAGTGGAGAGCAAAATAAGATATCTCTTTAAAGCAAACACCTGGATAAGCAGCACAATGGTATATTATTCTTCATGAAATGCAGTTCCATGAGCAGTATAATAACGAAAAGATGAGATATTGTGCACTATCCATTGTTGAATAATGATCTTACTCGAGAGAACTTTTGCAAAACACAAAGGTAAATTTAAGGGGTAAAAATAAAGAGTGATACTGTTTTATCCAAGAAGAAAAACTAACACAGTATTAACCATCGACCGTCTATATCATGATCATAGATAAAAACTTTGTGTACTTACACTAAGGCAGTTCTAAATCACGAATAAGAAAGTATTGAATTTAAAATTAATGCAACGACTCTTCATTCACCTATTTTTGTTTTTTATTTTTAGTTTGACAAGCACGCTTTCTCTGGCACAACCTTTTATATCTGTTGATGTTACGACGGGACGTATCTTAGAGCATCATAAAGCTTTTGAGCGTTGGTATCCTGCTTCTTTAACAAAGTTAATGACCGCTTATGTCATTTTTCGTGCCATGAGCCGAGGGGAAATCTCACCCAATAAACACATCACCATCAGCGAATATGCAGCAAAAGCTCCCGCATATCGTTCAGGCTACAAAGCTGGTTCCGTTCTCACACTTGATACAGCCCTCAAAATCACCATGGTTAAATCCACCAATGATTTGGCCATTGCCATGAGTGAAGCAGTTGCTGGATCACAAAAGGCTTTTGTACAACAAATGAATGCTGAAGCGCAACGTTTAGGAATGTTTGGAACGCATTTTGCCAACGCAAGTGGATTACCAAACACACAAAATTACTCCACAGCGCGCGATATTGCTCTTCTAGCAGTTCAAATTCGTCGTGAATTTCCTCAATATGCTCATTATTTTTCTATCCCCGCCATTGATTTTGGTAACAAACAAAAAATCCAGTTTAATTCAAACAACCTCATTGGTCGTTTTAATGGAATAGATGGTATGAAAACAGGCTTTATTTGTGCTTCTGGCTTTAATCTTGTTGCCTCGGCCACCCGCAATAAACGCACAATCATTGCTGTCATTTTAGGAGCTAATAATGTAAGTGAAAGAGAAGAAAAAGCTGCCCAACTACTAGAAACAGGTTTTTTTCATAAAGGTACGTCTCAATTAATAACATTAGCAACCCTTAAACCCTATGGCACAAAAATGGCGCAAGCAACGAACATGAGACAACAAACATGCACACCTGAAGCCTTTAAAATGCAGGCAAATTCTTTTGACGATCAAGGAAATATTATTCTCATTTCACCTTTTATCACTACCACACCTCCTGCTATTCTTCCTTTACCAGTACGACTTATTAGCACACCACAGACAGGTAAAATTAAAAAAACCGCTAAAAAAACCACATTCCGTACAAAAACAAGTAAAGCGCCCTCTAAAAGGGTCGTAAACCAAGATTGATGATAAGCATGAAAACAAAGCGCATTCCTCTTACACTTATTACTGGCTTTTTAGGCTCTGGCAAAACAACTTTGCTTAACCGTATGCTACGTGATCCTTTTTTGGCTAAGTGTGCTGTTATAATCAATGAATTCGGTGAAGTAAGCATTGACCATCTTCTTGTTGAAAAAACAACGGAAGGAATTATCGAACTTGCAAATGGTTGCATATGCTGCAATTTGCGTAGTGATCTTATTGATACATTAATAGATTTAAGTCAACGCATGCAAATGGGAGAACTCAAACAACTCAATCACATTATCATCGAAACAACAGGGATGGCTGATCCAGCCCCTATTTTACAAACTCTTCTAAGCCACCCACTCTTAATTCAAACATTGCCTATCGAGACTGTTCTTGCAACATGTGATACATTAAACACACTTTCCATACTCGAACGCTATCCTGAAATACACAAACAATTGGCACTTGCTGACAAAATAATCCTCACAAAAACAGACCTTATTGATCCCAAAACGCTTTCAAATACGCTTCTCAATACACTCAAAACAATTAACCCTACAGCGCAAATCATCGATGTCCATTCTGATAAGTGGACTTCAAGTGCATTAATAAGTAAAATATTATGGGATGAAAAAGAAAAAAATACACAACTTCAACAACTGTGCTCCCTTTCCCACAACGATCATGCCCATCACGGGACCATTCGCGCCTTTTCATTAGACTGTGAAGAGCCTATGGATTACGCGACTATTGAAGCTTTTTTAGACCTTTTAAAAAATCTTTATGGCGCGAAATTATTACGTATTAAAGCAATTATTGCCTTGTGTGATGACCCACAGCGCCCACTTGTATTACACAGTGTACAGACATTTTTCCATCCACCAATAAGACTTCCAGGATGGCCAAAAGGAACAATAAAAACGCGTTTTACTATTATTGCTGATGGTGTTGAAAAAGAAGAAATACAAAAACTCTTCGATGCCTTTTTAAACAAACCAGCAATAGATACTGCAGACAAAACCGCCATCTTGGATAATCCCCTGATTATTCCAGGAATAAAATTCTAATTTTTTCTCTAATCTTCAAAGCAGAAAAGTCATTGATGAACAATACTTCCGCCTTTTGAATACGCTCTATGATTCTTCATCACAAGCGCTCATACACCATTTTCATTTCCTCTTCGTCCTAAAGCCCTAAAAGATTATGATTTTACCCACCCATCAATCTGTAATAAGATTTATTTTTCTTGAATATTTTGTACCTACTAACTCACTTATGTGATTCATTTCATAGGTTTTCTACAGACAAATCGCCCTGAAAATATTCCATTCAACTACACAGTTTTTCACTTGGTTGATGCAAAAAAAAACAAACCTCAGATAGAGATGACATGGTATTTTATATGGGTAAATACACCTTATAGCCATTATACTGAAAGACAATATTTTAAATTTTAAACTTTAAAGCATTATCAATAAAGACACAAAACATTCTGAAAAAAATAAAGAGAAGTTCATTTTATGATAAAATAATACTTATGGTGCTAGAGCAACTGAAGTTTTATCAGTAACACGATTGAAAACGTAACGTTTTTCATAAACGTCAACTGTTGGGGGCGTACGATTTTTCTCAAAGAAATCATAACCTTCCTTAAGCATAACCCAGAATTTATAATGAGGGTGAGAGCTATAGCGTGCCATAGTCGCATCAGTCATGCGAAAAGGAAAAGCTTGCAATTGAAATTCTTTTTGTCCACCTCTAAATGCATCCCGTGCAAAAGCATAAATCTGTGCCATATTTTTATCACTCATGGAATAACAACCAGCGGAAAAACAAGAACCGTGTACCATAAGATTGCTTCCTGTGCGACCATGCGCTTGATCATAAAGGTTTGGAAATCCTATATTAAAAGAAAGATAATATTTCGAATAAGGATTCATTTGGTTTGCGCTAATAGTATAAAAACCTTCCGGCGTCTGAAGATCGCCTTCTTTATATTTAGGTCCAAGCTGACCAGACCATTTGCAAATTCCATAGCGCGCCACTAACACAAAAGGCCCTGAACGAGACTGTTTCCAAATTTCAGCAACATTTTCTTCCTTAAAAAATCGCATCATAATCGGCGCATATGGATTTATATTATGCAAAACCATTCTATTTTGGATTTCTTGAGGTAGTGGCTGCTCAACTTTAGCACGGATAGAAGCTGGCAATCTTCCTTCACATGCCGTCAATATTCCAACAGCAAAAAAAACCGCGAGGAACTTGTTGAATATCATCGAATAAAACTCCAATCTATCCCCTCACAAAAAATGATTTATGCTAAAGATCTACCAATTTGAAGATATTTTTCCCAACGGTCTTTTCTAATAGCTTCACCATCTTTACCAGCCATAGACTCTAAAGCAGCAGAAATAACATCGCCCGTTTCATCAATCACAGTCTCCTTGCCTCTATGTGCGCCTCCTAAAGGTTCAGGAATAATGCCATCAATAATCTTTAACTGATACAAATCTTGAGCAGTAATACGCAGATTCATTGCAGCATCTTTCGCACGAGTTGGGTCACGCCATAAAATAGAAGCAGCCCCTTCTGGAGAAATAACAGAGTAAATCGCATGTTCTAGCATATAAACTTTGTTAGCTGCAGCAATTGCTATTGCCCCACCTGAACCGCCTTCTCCAAGAACAACCGAAACAACAGGAACTTTTAAACGCAAAGTTGCTGCCGTTGACTGGGCAATTGCTTCTGCTTGACCACGTTCTTCAGCACTCACACCAGGATAAGCGCCTGCTGTATCAACAAAAGTGAGGAGTGGCAAACCAAAACGATCTGCCATTTCCATGATGCGCACAGCTTTGCGATAGCCTTCCGGACGTGCAGAGCCAAAGTTATAGCGTAAACGTGTTGGCATATCGTGACCTTTTTCTTGACCTATGTATGCAACTGCTTCACCCTTAAAACGTGCAAACCCCGCTTGAATAGCTTGATCTTCAGCAAATTTACGATCTCCTGCCAAAGGTGTAACATCACTCAACAGTCGCGCAGCATAGTCCATAAAATGGGGACGATCAGGATGGCGAGCCACTTGTGTTTTTTGCCAAGGCGATAATTTTTTATAAATATCGTGCAACGCCGTTTTGGAACGCATTTCAAGACGCGCAATCTCGTCGCTCATATCAAGACTGCCTTTTTCCTGAGAAATCTGCTTCAATTCGAGAATTTTCCCATCGAGATCAGCGACCGGTTTTTCAAAATCAAGATAATTATACATTGTACCCAACTTATTTGGTGGAAGTTATACCCCTAGTAATTCGCTTTATAAAGTATTTTTCAAAAACATCACCTTTTCTTTACCCAGCCTTTTTCTCATCGGCAAGCGGATGATGCTCGTTAACTAAACGATAAAGACCTGCTTCCAACACATGTGTATAAATCTGAGTGGTAGCAATATCAGAATGACCTAACAAATGCTGAACTGCACGCAAATCAGCACCATTTTGCAAAAGATGACTAGCAAAAGCATGACGCAACACATGAGGAGAAAATCTACTACTTTTTATTCCTGCTCTTCTGGCAAGACTTTTCAACTCCCGTGCAACAACTTGTCGAGCAATATACCCTGTCTCTGAACGTGCAGGAAAAAGATAAAGACTTGCTGCATCCTTTCCTTGATTTCGCAAATCTAACCACTGTGCAAGTACTTGGCATGCTTTTTTTGATAAGAGGACCATTCGTTCTTTTTTGCCCTTACCGCGAACCAAGATACTATACTCTTTCCCCCGGACAGCCTGCACTGGAAGACTCACTAACTCACTAATACGTAGTCCTGTTGCGTAAAGCATTTCAGTCAACAATTGAAGACGCAATGCACGAAAATGATCCTTTGACCCATAATCTGCTTGATTCACTTCTAACTGCGCCAAATCAAGCAATTTTATCACGTCATCTTCACCGATGATTTTCGGCAAAGAACGCCCCTGACGAGGAGCATCAATATCATGGGAAGGATCATCTTCTCGCAACCCCTCTGCATAAAGAAATTGATAAAACTGACGCAAAGTTGATAAACGGCGCGCTTGCGAAGACGCCGCAAAACTAAGAGTGTGCATAAGCGACAAAAGACCAATTAAATCTTCTTTTTGCGCTGAAAAAAGTGAAACAGAGTGCGAAGATAATTCGTCTTGTGCCCACTGCAAATCATGCTGATAAGCTGCAAGCGTGTGTGCAGAAGCTCCTCGCTCAGCACTCATCATCTCAAGAAAACGATCTATCACAGTATCACTTTTCATTTCATTGATTCGATTTCAAAGAAAGGTCCGATGAATCCAAAGGGACATCAACATACATATCCACAGTTACTGGTTTAACAAAAACGACAAGAGCAGTCATTATACTGAAAAGAATAACAAGTGAAATAAAAAGAATCATTAAAAATCTGGTCAATGTTGGCATAAGACAATAAACTCTCCCCCAATGCTCCATTTATCATACCTTACAAAGATTAATAAGAATTGACTTTAAAGCAGATAAATGCCGAAATAAAATCATGAAAAATAATCGGCCTAAACATCTCCCAATGCCACAGATAAAAAATCAACTCTTATCGTCTCTTGATAAACGAGCACTTGCATTCGTTGGTATGATGGGTGCAGGCAAATCAGTAATCGGAAAACGCGTTGCCACAATGCTCCGTTTACCCTTTTATGATTCCGATGAGGAAATTGAAAAAGCTTCAAAAATGACCATCACTGAACTCTTTAAAATTTATGGTGAGCCTGAATTCCGTGCTCTTGAACAGCGTGTTGTCTTAAACCTCATAAAAAAAAGTCCTCTTGTTTTGGCAACAGGCGGTGGTGCCTACACAAATCCAGATATCCGAAAAGCCATTCATCAAAATGGAATATCTATTTGGCTCAACGTTGATCTTGATATCCTCATGGAACGTGTCTCAAAGAACTCAACGCGCCCTCTCCTTCAAACAGAAAACCCGAAAGCAACCATGGAACAGCTCATAGCACAGCGTTATCCTCTCTATGCAAAGGCAAATTTAACAATTAAAATTCATAAAGAAAGCCCCCATACCATAGCAAAAAATGTCATACGATCTGTAAAGCACTACTTCGATACAGAAAATAACAACGATAGGAATAATAAGCATGCATGCCAAAACCGTTACTGTTAAACTGGATAAACACTGTTACGATATCATCATTGGCCCAGATCTTATTACACAAGCAGCTTCACAGATTAAGCATTCTCTTCACCAAAAAGATTTTCATCAAATGCGTGTGGCACTTATTACAGATGCGAATATTGCATCCCTCCATTTGGATACATTAGAGGCAGAATTAACAAAAAATAAAATTCATACGGTTCCAATTGTTGTCGAAGCAGGAGAACAGTCAAAATCATTTTCAACTTTGCAAACTGTTATAGATAAAATTCTCGCTACACGTTTAGAAAGAGGCGACTGTGTTATTGCTTTTGGTGGTGGTGTCATTGGTGACTTAGGAGGATTTGCTGCAAGCATCATACGGCGCGGTATGAATTTCATTCAAATGCCCACAACGTTACTTGCACAAATTGACTCCTCTGTTGGTGGAAAAACTGGAATCAATAGTCAATATGGCAAAAATCTTATTGGTACTTTTTATCAACCACGATGTGTTATTTCTGATACTTGTCTCCTTGATACACTGCCATTGCGAGAGTTTCGCGCCGGTTATGCAGAAATGGTCAAATATGGTCTCATTAACCAGCCTGATTTCTTTGAATGGCTTGAAAAAAACGGGCAAAAAGTTTTTTCCAATGGCTCAATACGAACAGAAGCCATTATCCGTTCATGCCAATTTAAAGCCGATATTGTAGCACGGGATGAACACGAAACAGGGGAACGTGCACTCTTAAACCTTGGTCATACATTTGGACATATGCTTGAAACAGCAACTATTTATGACTCAAACCGTTTAATCCATGGGGAAGCTGTAGCAATTGGAATGATTCTAGCCCACCAACTCTCTGCTCAACTGAATTTAATAAACTCTACACTCACACATCGTATTGAAACTCACTTTAAAGCAGTAGGATTGCCTACACAACTAAAAGATATCCCGGGCACACTACCAGATGCTGAAACGCTGATGACTCTCATTGCTCAAGATAAAAAAGTTTCGCAAAACAACCTAACTTTTATTTTAACACGTGGACTTGGACAATCATTTATTGCAAAAAATATTTCATCAAACACAATTTTGACCTTTTTGGAACAGAAATTAGCAGAAATTCGTTAATTCATATGGAATATAATTGATTCGTTTTTATAGTTCTATTAAAGGAATAAGCATGATGATGTCTGCGTAGCTCAGTAGGATAGAGCACAGGATTCCTAAAGAAATTGGGCGCCTTAAGGAGAAATCCTCAAAGTGGATCTGCTCAAATTCGGGGAAAGCTTCATAGGAGACTATATGCCAATCCCGAACCAAGTCTCTCTTCAAAGGAGAGAAAGGTGTAGAGACTGAACGGGCAGCACCTAAAAAGCATAAGCTTTACGGTGAAGAGACAGTCCAGACCACGAACAGTTTTTAAAGCTGGCGATGAAAGTCGAAGTGGTATGAATCCTGGGGTCGCAGGTTCGAATCCTGCCGTAGACACCATCGCATCAGTCAAATTATTCTTCTGCGTAATATGCAATATAGGGAAGCATTATGAAAAAAACTCTACATATTTTAGGATTTTTGGCCGCTTCAAGTCTATCACTCTTTAGCTCAGATAATGCCTTGGCCGGTTCTTTAAGCTTTGAGGTACCAGACAATCCAGAACCAACAACAAAGATCATTACCTATCAATGTGATACAGGAATAAGTAAAGAGCGTGTTGAAGCAACTTATCTCAAAGCTGATAATATTTCATTGGTTGATTTCAAATGGCAAGGTGATCGTGTCATTGCTGCGAATGTCATCTCTTCCACCGGAACAAAATATGCAGGAGCCAATTATATCTGGTGGGAGACTAACAATGAAATCACACTTTATGATCTTGCCCATGACCCAGAAAAGAAAAAACCTATCCTCTGTAAGGATGAATCAATATTATTATTCTAGATAACGAAGGAAATATCATGAAAAAAACTTCTTTTACCGTACAATTTCTCACCACTTTAAGTTTATCACTCCTCGGCTTAACCAGCGCTTTCGCAAGCTCTTTAGTCATTGAGGTCCCAGATGATCCAGAACCAACAATTCAAACCATTGCTTATCAATGTGATATGGGAACAAGTAAAGAGCGTTTTGAAGCAACCTATCATAATGCTGGTACTATTTCGCTCGTTGATCTGAAATGGAAAGGGAAGCGCATGATCGGTTCCAATGTCATTGCTGCTTCAGGAGCGAAATATGTAGGAGGGCCATATATCTGGTGGACACAAAAAAACGAAGCCACATTTTATGATCTCATGAATGATCCGAATGAGGAAAAGCCCATTAACTGTGTAGAAGAACAAGGCACAGAATAAATAAAAACGATTGCATATCAAAAATCGCGCTGGCTTTTATCGTATGCTCTTTCTTCTAACGTGAGCATTTGTTCTTTCGTCTGACGTGATAAAAGAGCCAGCGGTTTTTTTTATTGTTTTTTCTGAGTGGTCGCGATAAGCCGCTGCTTGTGATACCAACATGGAAGCCACCGGTATTGTTAAGAGTAAAAAAATCATCAATAATATTTCATGAAACACAAAATTATGATCCACAAACATTGAATAAAGAAATGATGAGATAAGAATACTGCCAGCGCCCCAACTTGTACTTAATGAAAGCATATGCAAACGCTTATAAAAACTTGAAAGACGGACTAACCCTATCATCCCAATCAATGTGAGACCAGATCCTAATATTAAAAAAACTGTAACAGCAATAGCCGCAACAAGCGATATCTCATCCTTCATTCAATAATTTCTCCCCGCATTAAAAATTTTGCTAAAGCAATACTTGAAACCGGACCCAACAACCCAATAATGAGAGCAGCAACAAAATAAATGGTTGTCCCTGAACGAATATCAAAAGTAAGAAACAAAAGAATAGTAGTTATATAAACAGCATCTAAGCCTACTATCCGATCTTGCGCTCGTGGTCCACGAATCAAGCGAAACAACGCGAGAATCATTGCTAAACTTAAAAAAAACTGTGAAAGAGAAATCCCCCAATAAAGGATCATCATACTCATCAGAAAATCTCCAAAAGCAATTGCTCATATCGTTGTTTGATCAACTTTTGGTAATTATATCCGTTTTTAAAGTCTAAAATATGAAGTAAAAGTTCACTATTTTTTCTATTATAAGCAATCCAAACGGTTCCTGGAGTTACTGCAAGAATACATGCTAAAATAGCCAAAGCCGTACGACTCTCAAGTAAAAGAGGCACCACAATAAAACCAGACAGCTGCTTTTGAGATCTTTTTGTCAAAACAAAGCAAGCCACCGAAAAACTTGAAATTACAGAATCGATGAATACGCGAAAAATGAGACGAAACATTGCCCGCCAACTTTTAACAGCGATCCTTTCCAGTTCAAGAAACCGCATCATCCAACCACTGAACAAAGCAATTATAATGCCTAAAAGCAATTGGCCTAAATTAAAACCATTTAGCGTCAACCACATAAAAACAATTACCACACTTAAAAAAGGGAAGGGACAAAAATAGTTCATCGATTAATTTCCCTATTTTTTAGAGAAAAATCATCTAAAACACTCTCAATATAGTTTTGAGGATTATACAAAGTCTTTGCTGTCTCAGACATATAATAGCTCACAGGAGCAGCGACAATTGTTATAAGGAAGCACAAAGCAAGGAGAATAGCAATAGGAGCAAGTTCAATCGCCTGCACACGCGGAACCCTCCCTTCAAGAGAAATCCAAAAAGTTCGAATACCAGTTCGTGTCAGAGCAATCAAAGCTGCAAAACCAGATAAGGTGACAAAAATCATAAAAAGCCAATCATAGTAAACCGGTAGAGAAACAGACACCTCCTCCTTCCCGTGATTTAAGATTGCCATGAACATCATAAATTTAGCAACAAAACCAGAAAAAGGCGGTAGCCCAATAATTAAAATAGCACAGATACCAAAACAAGCCCCAAGAATTGCCAAAGTTACCGGCAAATAGTTACCAACTTCATCTTCTTCCTCCTCTTCATCATCACCATACACTTCCATTGTAACCGTCAAAACATTCGCAGCGACATCTTGACAGCGTTCCACCAATTCCACCAGAAGAAAAAAAGCGCCAAGTGCTAAAGTTGAAGAAATAATATAAAAGAGTGCGCCTGCTATCAGTTCTGTATTCCCTATCCCAATTGCTGTCAACAATGTACCAGAAGAGACAAGAACACTATAAGCTGCCAAACGAGCCAAAACTTGGCTAGCCAAGATCCCAATAAAACCAAAAACCATGGTGGCAAGCCCACCATAAAATAAAACCATATGACCAAAATGGCTAAAATGTCCGCTTTCAGGACCAAACCATAGCAACATTAAACGTAAAATAACATAAATACCCACCTTACTTAAAAGTGCAAAAGAAGCTGCAACAGGCGCTGCTGCCGCACTATAAGTTGGCATCAACCAAAAATTAAGCGGCCACATACCCGCTTTAAGCAAAAAGGCAATACCCAAAAGCACAATACCTATTTCAAATAAAACAATATCCGTCGAAGCTATATGTTTTATTTTTACAGCTAAATCAGCCATATTTAGGGTGCCAACGATTCCATAAATGAGTGCCGTACCGACTAAAAAAAATAACGAAGCGACAAGATTAACGACAACATAATGCAACCCCGTACGCACACGTAACTGACCAGAACCATGCAACGCAAGTCCATAAGAAGCGGTTAACATCACTTCAAAAAACACAAATAAATTGAACAAATCACCGGTCAAAAAAGCACCATTTATTCCGACCATAAAAAATTGCATCAGCGATTGAAAATGAGGACCAGCTTTGTACCAATGAGCATGTGCAAAAACCAACGCACTCGTCACCACTAAACTGGAAAGTAAAAGCATCATAGCGCTTAAGCGATCAACGACTAAGACAATGGCGAATGGAGAAGGCCAATTGCCAAGCCGATAAACATCTGAAACCGGTGCAACTTCAAGAGCACGTATAATCAATAAAACAGCAATAACAACCAACAGTGCCGAAGAAAAAAGACTTATGAATGATTTAAGTTTTGCACGACGTTCATCATAAAAAAGAAGGAGTGCTCCAGTGATTAACGGTAAAAGAATAGGCAAAATAAGAAGATGATGCACAAAGGCTCCCATTACTGCACCTCACGTCCATCAACGTGGTCTGAACCTGTTAATCCGCGTGAAACCAGAAGAATAACCAAAAATAAAGCTGTCGTTGCAAAACCAATCACAATTGCCGTTAAAACCAAAGCCTGCGGAAGAGGATCAACGTAATTCTCTGGATTTATAACGGTAGAAGGATCAACAATGGGTGCAGCATTGCTACGTGGTCTGCTCATTGAAAACATAAAAAGATTGACACCATAAGAGATCAGAGATAAACCAAGAATGACTTGAAAAGTTCGTGGACGTAAAACAAGCCAAATGCCTGATCCCACAAGAACACCGATGCCTAAAGAAAGAACAATTTCCATTAATTTTCCTTTTTGTTCAAAATAGGTTTCTTACCGATTCGGTAACTCCGAATTGACTGATGTGCAAGTGCAATTAAAATGAGTACAGTTGCTCCCAAAACAAGAGAAAACACGCCAAAATCAAACAAAAAAGCAGATGCTATGGGAATGTTTCCAATCAACGAGAGATGTGTATATTGAAAAAAGGAGGTTAAAAAAGGATACCCAAAAAACCAAGAACCCATCCCTGTTACAACTGACAATAACAAGCCAAAGCCCATCCAACGCAAAGGCAAAACCCTCAAACGACTTTCTACCCAACGAATATCACGCGCAAGATATTGCAAAATAAAACCTATCGCTAAAGTCATACCACCGACAAACCCGCCCCCTGGGAGATCATGTCCTCGCATAAATAAATAAACCGAAAAAGCGATAATAACCGAAAAGAGCCAGCCCATAATAACAGCAGGAATAGTTAGATAATTCAATACTGTATCCCCTACATTCCGATCGGGCTGTGCCATATCAAAAGCTTTCTGAATACGTTGTTGAAAAGGCGCATCAATGCTTTCAGGAGCAGGACGAAACCGTCGTAAAAGGGCAAAAACAGTGAGGGAAACAACACCCAAAACCACAATTTCTCCCATGGTATCAAAACCACGAAAATCAACCAACAACACATTCACAACATTGCAACCACCAGCATCGCTGTAAGCATTTTTCAGGAAAAAATCAGAAACTGTTGTACCTTGAGGGCGTGTCATCACTGCAAAGGAGAGCCAAGCTACACCAGAACCTCCCACAAGTGCTATGACGAAATCACGAAGACGACGCAAGCACACAAAAAAACGAAAAGACGTCGGAGCAGGATTATGCAAACGCTTAGGCAACCACCGCAAACCAAGCAGTAATAAGACGGCAGTCACCACTTCAACAACCAATTGTGTTATGGCCAAATCCGGTGCAGAAAGCCATAAAAAGGTCGCACAAGTCATCAGTCCGGCTCCTCCCAATAGCATGAGTGACGCAAGGCGGTGAAATTTTGCTTGCCAAGCAACTAAAAGCGCACATAATCCACCAATCAACCAAAGAGCAAGAAAAGGAATATCAAGCGGAAAAAGCGGTAACGAACCCGCTGAAATGAAATCACTATACCAAAGCAAAAGACCAACAAATGCAAAACATAGTAAAAAAATCCAGTGCAACTGTGGTTGCAAACGACGTGTTGACAAAACAGATTCCACAGCACGTGCCCATTTCCAAGAAATAATTACGAGAACGCGTTCAAAAATACGGGGACCTTTCAAGTGACGAAAAAAAGGAGGCCCATCATCACAGGATAAAAAATAACGACGCCCAACAACATAGAGCAATGCACCTCCTAATAAAGCTACCAAACTCATCATTAATGGAGTATTAAAGCCATGCCAAACAGCTAAACTATAAGGGATTGTCATCGCCCCTAAAACAGAGACAACCGCATTATCCAAAATAGGCCCGATCGTTAAATTAGGCAAGACACCAACTGCCAAACAAATAAATACTAAAAGTTCCATTGGTAAACGCATAAAATGCGGTGGTTCATGGGGAACTTTGGGTAAATTAACGGGGTTTTGCCCTAAAAAGACACCATGAATAAAACGTATAGAGTAGGTGACACTAAACAGGCTCGCCAACGTTGCTACATAAGGTGCAATCCAATCGAGCCATGATTCCATATGCGTTTCAACCGCTTCAGCAAAGAACATCTCTTTTGATAAAAAGCCATTCAACAAAGGAACGCCAGCCATCGCTGCACTTGCCACTAAAGCCAGAGTTGCTGTAATAGGCATAGAACGATAAAGCCCTGTCAACTTACGCATATCACGTGTTCCCGTTTCGTGATCAATAATGCCAGCAGCCATAAACAAAGAAGCTTTAAAAGTAGCATGATTGGCCATATGAAAGATCGCAGCAACACATGCAAGTGGGCTATCAAGGCTCAAAAGCGTAGTAATCAATCCAAGATGGCTAATAGTTGAGTAAGCAAGAAGCCCTTTCAAATCTTGCTGAAACATGGAAAAATAAGCACCAAGCAGCAATGTTGAGAGTCCTGAAAAACCAACTAGCCAAAACCAAGATTCTGTTCCTGAAAGAACTGGCCATAAACGAACAAGTAAAAACAACCCTGCTTTTACCATTGTTGCTGAATGCAAATAAGACGATACGGGCGTTGGAGCAGCCATCGCATTGGGTAACCAAAAATGAAAGGGGAATTGCGCGCTTTTTGTTAATGCTCCCAGCAAAATACAAATGAGGATAGGACTATAAAGAGAACTGGATCGGATCAAATCCCCAGACTGCAGCACCTTATCCAAATCAAAACTACCAATAACGTGTCCAATCAATAAAACCCCAATAAACAGGGCAAAGCCACCAAAACCTGTGATCGTTAAAGCCATACGTGCCCCTTCACGCGCACTCGCATTATGATACCAATAACCGATCAACAAAAAAGAAAAAATACTGGTGAGTTCCCAGAAAATAACCAAAAAGACAAGATTGCCTGATAAGACTATTCCCGTCATTGATCCCATAAAGGCCAGAAAAAAAGAAAAAAAACGTGGTACAGAATCCGCCGGATCCATATAATAACGCGCATAGACAACAACAAGCAGTCCAATTCCTGTAATGAGCAAGCAAAAAAGCCATGATAGTCCATCTAGACGGAGGATAAAATCAACACCCCACTCTGAAAGCCAAGAAATATCTAAACGCACTACACGATTTCCGTAAACCGCTGGATAAAGCATAATTGTAAAAACAAGAGTGAAAAGTGCAATAACCCCAGCAAACCAAGCTTCATTATTTTTTGCTGTCGAACGAAAAAAACCAATAACAGCACTTCCACCAAAGGGAAGCAAAACGAGCAACATCAACATTGCTTCCCGTGTTGTCATTCTTTAAGCTCCATATTTCCCTTAGTATTTTGTTATCTAAAAAATAAAATTTATATTGTTACCCTCTTATCCTGCACTTAAGGATAATAAGATTTAACAAAACTTAAAAGCATTTAAAATTTTTAAAAAATAACTTTTGTACGAAAAACGACATAGCACACCAATTCTCTCTTTATTCCAGAAACGATAAATGATAACGAGCATGACAAGGTTTAACAGAAATTTTTCTACAACTTGATAATCTCTATCCTTTTAAAAAACGCGAAAAACACTGCTTCCGAGGTCCATGAAAGGGCTGATAACTATTATCATTTTTATTATAAGAACGATAACGCGCACGACAAGCTTCAATATGTTGTTTAAGCATCCACGTCTCCATTTTCTCTAAAGAAGAGAGGAAAAGTACCTTTTTCGCATCTGACACAACTTTTAACGACGCACGTTTTGTGTTTAGATGTGGTAATGTAACAAAAGCTGCTTTAGGATACCACCAATTATCTCTATATTTACGATAACCAGGCCGATAATTATGATAACCCTTAAAACCATTAAGCTCTCTACGACCCGTAAAAATCAAAGGCACCAAACTCTCTTGAGTAAAAGCTTGAGGAACGACTTTGGCTTCAACATTACTCTTATTTTGTACCCAATCAAGAATATCGATTGTTATAATGAAAAAACTGCCAACCAATACAAAAACTAAAATATAATATAATTTTTTGTTTATACACATAACGCAAATCTTAAAATAACAAAAACAAAACGCAGTTACAGAAAGTCTCTCTCATGCTAAACAGAAGCAGATTTTTCTTTTAAGATTCCTTTTTCTTGAGACATTCTGTTTCTCTTCGTACTAAACGTGAATCTTAAGAATAAGATCCTTCAAAAGAGAATGGATAAACAATGACAAGAACTCCCTATTATCTTATAGATAAATCGAAGCTTATAAAAAATATGGAAATTATCTCCCGCTTACGCGCAATGTCTGGAGCGAAAACTTTGCTTGCTTTGAAATGTTTTGCCACATGGGGTGTTTTTGATTTCATGTCTGAGTTCATGGATGGAACAACATCATCATCTCTTTATGAACTGCGTTTAGGAAGAGAAAAATTTGGTAAAGAAACCCACGCTTATTCAGTTGCTTGGGCAGATCATGAAATTGATGAGGCCTGTAGCTATGCAGATAAAATTATTTTTAACTCCATCCAACAACTTCAACGTTTTGCTAATGCAACAAAAACCATTCAACGAGGTCTAAGATTAAATCCAGGAATCAGTGCATCCAATTTTGATCTCGCAAATCCTTCACGCCCTTTTAGCCGTTTAGGAGAAACCAATAAAAGCGCTATTAAAGAAGTTCTGCCTCTCATAAACGGTTTGATGATCCACAACAATTGCGAAAATGCTGATTTTAATCTTTTCAACCAAATGCTGAATCACATGGAAGAAAAATTTGCAGAACTTTTCGTTGCAGTTGATTGGATAAGCCTTGGTGGTGGAATTCATTTTACAGCTGAGAATTATCCTCTAGAGACTTTTGCAGAACGCTTAAAACATTTTTCAAAGACCTATGATGTCACTATTTTTCTAGAGCCAGGAGAAGCCGCTATCACAAAAAGCACGACACTCGAAGTAAGTGTTTTGGATACATTATATAATGAAAAAAACCTCGCTATTGTTGATAGCTCAATTGAAGCGCATATGCTTGATCTTTTAATTTATCGTGAAAATGCTAAATTAGAACCAAATAAAGGACCACACGAAATTATGGTTTGCGGGAAATCTTGCCTTGCTGGTGACATTTTTGGAACATTTCAATTTCCTCAACCTCTTAAAATAGGTGACAAACTGTCTTTTCAGGATGCTGCGGGCTATACAATGGTTAAAAAGAATTGGTTTAATGGCGTTACAATGCCTGCTATTGTTATTAAAGAACTTGATGGTACCCTAACACTTCAACGTCAATTTAGCTATAATGACTATCAAGAAAGCCTTTCATAAAAAATAACCGTAAAAAACCATCATATAACAGTGTTAAAAAGGAGATGAGCCTACAATGAAGAAAAATATTCTCATTATTGGTGCTGGAGGTGTTGCACAAGTTGTCGCGCATAAATGTGCTCAAAACAACGATATTTTCGGTGAAATTCATATTGCTTCACGAACACTCAAAAAATGTGAAGCCATTATTGCTTCCGTTAAAGAAAAAAACACAATGAAAGAACAAGGTGTTTTTCAAGGTCATGCATTCAATGCAATGAATATAAAAGAGACTGTGCAACTCATCCAAAAAACAAAATGCGAAATTGTTATCAATGTTGGATCGGCTTTTCTTAATATGTCTGTTCTCTCGGCTTGTATCGAAACAAAATGCGCTTATATTGATACTGCAATTCATGAAGACCCTTTGAAAATTTGTGAAACACCTCCTTGGTATGGCAATTATGAATGGCCTCGACGTCAAGAATGTGAAAAAGCTGGTATAACTGCTATTTTAGGAGCAGGTTTTGACCCAGGCGTTGTGAATGCGTATGCAGCATTAGCGCATGAGTATTATTTTGATAAAATTACAGATATCGATATTATTGATATTAATGCTGGAAACCATGGACGTTGGTTTGCCACGAATTTTGATCCAGAAATTAACTTTCGTGAATTTACAGGACAAGTATGGTCTTGGCAAAATAAGAAATGGACTTCCAATAAAATGTTTGAAGTCAGCCATGAATGGGATCTCCCCGTTGTTGGAAAACAAAAAGCCTATATGACCGGACATGATGAAATTCATTCATTATCCAAAAATCTTGATGTTCCAAATATCCGCTTTTGGATGGGATTTAGTGAACGTTATATCACTGTTTTTACCGTTTTAAAAAATCTTGGACTCTTATCTGAACAGCCCATTAAAACAGCAGAAGGATTAGAAGTTGTTCCTTTAAAAGTTGTAAAAGCCGTCCTCCCCGACCCCTCATCTTTAGCACCAGACTACACGGGAAAAACCTGTATTGGCGATCTTATTAAAGGTGAAAAAGATGGACAACAAAGAGAAATTTTTATCTATAATATAGCCGATCACAAACAAGCTTTTAACGAAACGGGAGCACAAGGCATTTCTTATACAGCTGGTGTACCAGCAGCAGCAGCAGCTCTTCTTATTGCCACCGGTGAATGGGACGTTAAAACCATGGCCAACGTAGAAGAATTACCACCCCAACCCTTCTTGAAATATCTCGATCACATGGGCCTTCCCACCTGGATAAGAGAACAACAAGAAGAAAAAAAATTACAGTTCTAAACTTTTTATATATCAATGGAAAAGACAGAAAAACCGGCCTTTTGGGAGCGGTTTTTTTTCAAAAACATATAATATATAAAGTCACAAAAATATCTTTTAGGCTTTTCCAAGAAGCATCATGAAATGCTAAAAACTCATCTAGATATGAAGTGGTTTAGCGAATGTTGCGAGAGCTGCTTCCCGAACAGATTCTGATAAAGTGGGATGCGCATGGCAACAACGCCCTAAATCTTCTGATGAACCACCAAATTCCATTAAAACTGCAATTTCATGAATCATTTCACCAGCACCAAATCCAAGAATATGGCCACCTAAAACCCGATCTGTCTTTTTATCAGCCAGGATTTTAACAAACCCATCACTTTTTTGCATTGCACGTGCACGACCGTTGGCCATGAAAGGGAACTTTCCAACATTATAATCAATTCCAGCAGCTTTAAGCTCTTCCTCTGTCTTGCCGACACTAGCAATTTCTGGCTGTGTATACACGACACTAGGAATGACATTAAAATTAACATGTCCCTTTTGACCTGCTAAAATTTCAGCCACAGCAACACCTTCTTCCTCCGCTTTATGAGCTAACATTGGTCCTTTAACGACATCACCAATTGCATAAATTCCTGGAATATTTGTCTGCCAGTGTTCATCAATAGCAATAAAGCCACGTTCATCCAACTGAATACCAGCCTCGCTCAAACCAAGTCCCTCCGTATACGGAGAACGTCCAGTAGCAATAAGTACAACATCAGCCTCTAAAGTTTCAGAGACACCATCCTTAACAGCTTCAAAAGTTACCTGAGCCATTGAACCAGATTGCCTAATAGCTGTTACTTTTGCACTTGTCTTATATTCGATACCTTGTTTTTCCATTAATTTTTGGAATTGCCGTGAAATTTCACCATCCATTGATCCTAAAACCTTATTAAGATATTCAATAATGGTAACTTTAGCACCCAAACGGCTCCAAACCGAACCAAGCTCTGAGCCGATAACCCCAGCTCCAATAACAATCATGTGCGTTGGTACTTTTTCAAGGGCAAGCGCTCCTGTAGAAGATACAACAACCTTTTCATCAATTTCAACATTCACACCAGGAATGCTGGAACTCTCTGAACCTGTAGCAATAATAATATTCTTTGCTTCAATCGTTTGTGTGCTGCTATCCCGAGCAACAACTTCAATTCGGCCTGCGCCTAAAATTTTTGCTGTACCAAAAAAAGTATCAACTTTGTTCTTTTTCATCAAAAAAGAAATACCACTTGTATTGGTTGTTACAACAGCTTTTTTATGAGCCATCATCTGCTCAAGATTAAGCTTAGATTTTGAAATGGAAATACCAAGTGTTTCAAAACCATGTTGTGTTTCAGCAAATACTTCTGAAGCATGTAACAACGCTTTAGAAGGAATACAACCAACATTCAGACACGTACCACCGAGTGTCGTACGTTTTTCAATAATTGCTGTTTTAAGCCCCAGTTGTGCAGCTTTGATTGCTGCGACATAACCACCTGGCCCCGCTCCGATTACAACCACATCATAAGACATCCGTTTTTCCTTTCATCCTGAAAACTGTACTTTTACAAGTCAAGAACAAGGCGTTCCGGATCCTCTAAACTTTCCTTAATACGCACAAGGAAAGTCACAGCCTCTTGCCCATCTACAATACGGTGATCATAAGAAAGTGCCAGATACATCATGGGGCGGATTACAATTTGTCCCCCGATAACCATTGCGCGCTCTTTAATCGCATGCATTCCGAGGATACCAGACTGTGGTGCATTCAAAATTGGTGTTGACATTAACGACCCATACACTCCCCCATTGGTGATGGTGAAAGTTCCGCCTTGCATATCAGAAACAGCTAATTTTCCATCACGAGCAAGACGCCCCAAACGGCCAATCTCTTTTTCAATCTCTGCGAGTGACATCTGATCTGCATCACGAACGACTGGAACAACAAGCCCTTTATCCGTTCCAACAGCAATTCCAACATTGACATAGTTCTTATAAACAATATCTGTTCCATCAATTTCTGCATTAACAGCAGGAAGTTCTTTTAATGCATGACAAACAGCTTTAGTAAAAAATCCCATAAAACCAAGCTTAACACCATGCTTCTTTTCAAAGAGATCCTTATAACGCTTGCGCAAATCCATCACTGCAGACATATCAACCTCATTAAATGTGGTTAACATGGCAGCTGTATTTTGTGAATCTTTAAGACGACGCGCAATTGTTTGACGCAATTTCGTCATCCGAACTCGCTCCTCAAGCCTTTCCTGAACAGAAGCAGCTGAAGAAGCGCTGGATCCAACGGCAGATACAGAGCTAGCTGTAGAAACCGTTGGAAGAGGTTCTTTTGTTCCTTTTGTCAAAACATTAAGAACATCTTCTTTGAGAATTTGTCCACGTTTTCCAGAACCTGAAACATCACTTTTTGCAATATTATTTTCCGCCATCAATTTTTCTGCTGAAGGTGCAGGAGGCATTTTATCGCTTGCAGAAGACTGATCCAATTCAGATGGAGCGGCAACCACAGGTGTATCAGAAGATGGTAATGATTTTGAAACACCAGCTGCTCCAGCTTCAACGGCTCCCAAGAGCGCATTTACTTCAACTGTATCGCCTTCCTTTGCGGTGATTTCAGATAATTTTCCCGCAACAGGTGAAGGAACCTCAACTGTCACTTTATCAGTTTCTAATTCAACCAAGGGCTCATCCATAGCAACAGCTTCACCAAGCTTTTTAAACCATTTACCAACTGTTGCTTCGGTAACCGATTCGCCTAAAGTAGGAACACGGATTTCAGTAGTCATAATATTTTTCCATACATCAGAGTAATCATAAGTTAAGAACCTAACGCGTCTTCAAGAAACGCAGCAAGCTGTTCAAGATGTTTCACCATTAACCCAGAGGCCGGTGATGCACTTGCAGGACGCCCTGCATAACGTGCACGCGAATATTGCGCATTAAGATGCGTCAAAACCCACTCCAAATAGGGCTCAATAAATGACCAAGCCCCCATATTTTTTGGTTCTTCTTGGCACCAAACAACTTCTGCCTGTAAAAAACGCGACAATACGTCCACCAAAGCTTTCGCCGGAAAAGGATAAAGTTGTTCAACGCGCAACAAATAAACATCATCAATACCCTTTTTTTCACGTTCCTCATAAAGGTCATAGTAAACCTTCCCCGTACAAAGAACAATACGGCGGATTTTATTGTCTTTTTGCAATTTAATGACAGAGTTTTTGAGACATTCTGCATCATCAAGTAACAAACGCTTAAAACTGGTTTCTGGTCCCATTTCATTAAGAAAAGAAACAGCCCGCTTATGACGCAAGAGTGATTTTGGTGTCATTAAAATCAATGGCTTACGAAAATCACGTTTAATTTGCCGACGCAAAATATGAAAATAATTCGCAGGCGTTGTACAATTAGCGACCTGCATATTATCTTCCGCACAAAGTTGAAGGAAACGTTCCAAACGCGCTGAAGAATGCTCTGGTCCTTGTCCTTCAAAACCATGCGGTAACAAACATACAAGACCAGACATACGAAGCCATTTACGCTCAGCAGACGAAATAAATTGGTCAAAAATGACCTGTGCACCATTAGAAAAATCACCAAATTGTGCTTCCCAAAGTATTAATCCTCTTGGTTCAGCAAGAGAATATCCATATTCAAAACCAAGCACAGCTTCTTCAGAAAGCATAGAATTAACAACCTCATAAAGAGCCTGTCCCTTTTGCAAATTATTTAAAGGGATATAACGCGCTTCATTTTCTTGGTCGTAAAGAACCGAATGACGTTGTGAAAAAGTTCCACGTTCAACATCCTCACCGGAAAGACGCACCGGTGATCCTTCTAAGCAGAGCGAACCAAAAGCTAACGCTTCAGCTGTTGCCCAATCAACGCCTTCACCGGTCTCAAAAATTTTAGCACGGTTGTTCAAAAAACGTTGAATGGTTTTATGAACATGAAAATCTGACGGAATTTGGACAAGTTTTTCACCAATTTCCTTTAAAGTTTTTAACCCCACACCTGTCTTTCTAGAATTTTGCTCATCCGCATTATTGAAAGCTTTTATTCCCGTCCAGCTCCCATCAAGCCAGTCTGCTTTATTGGGTTTATAAGAAGCGCTTGCTTCAAACTCAGCTTCAAGTTTATCACGCCATTGTTTTTTTTGCTGTTCAATCTCTTCTACAGTAATCACCCCTTCTTCTACCAACTGCTCACCATAAAGCTGTAGAGTCGTTTTGTGATTACGGATAGCCTTATACATAAGCGGCTGTGTAAAGGAAGGCTCATCACCTTCATTATGTCCATAGCGGCGATAACAGAACATATCAATCACCACCGGTTTATGGAAAATTTGACGAAATTCTGTTGCCACTTTTGCAACAAAGACAACAGCTTCAGGATCATCACCATTCACGTGGAAAATGGGTGCATCGATCATTTTTGCCACATCTGATGGATAAGGGGAAGAACGCAAAAAACGTGGATCCGTTGTAAAGCCAATCTGGTTATTGATAATGACATGAACAGAGCCGGCAACGCTATAACCTCTAAGACCTGAAAGGCCAAAAGTTTCCTGAATAACACCTTGCCCAGCAAAAGCAGCATCACCATGAATAAGCAATGGCAAGACCTTTGAACGCTCATTCAAAAGGAGTTCATCAGTGTGCGTACGCTCTACAAGCTGATCCTGTTTAGCACGTGCTTTTCCAATAACAACTGGATCAACAATTTCAAGATGAGATGGATTCGCTGAAAGCGATAAATGGACTTTTTTACCATCAAATTCAAGGTCAGCTGAAGTTCCCAAATGATATTTGACATCACCTGATCCTTCTACATCATCTGGTTTATAAGACCCCCCTTTAAATTCATGAAAAATAGCTCGATGTGGTTTGGCGAGAACTTGTGAAAGAACATTTAAGCGACCACGATGAGCCATTCCTAGAACAACTTCCTCCACACCCAAAGCACTACCGCATTTAATAATCTGTTCAAGAGCAGGGATCAGCGATTCACCACCATCGAGGCCAAAACGCTTTGTTCCTTTATACTTTATATCTAAAAACTGTTCGAATCCTTCTGCTTCAATAAGCTTATTAAGAATAGCTTTTTTGCCTTTCTGTGTGAAGACAATGCGCTTATCTGGTCCTTCAATACGTTCTTGAAGCCATGCTTTTTGAGCAGGATCAGAAATATGCATATATTCTATACCAATTGTTGAACAGTAGGTGCGATTGAGGATCTCAAGCATTTGTGGAATAGTGGCGTATTCCAACCCTAAAACATTATCAATAAAAATTGGTCTCTCATAATCAGCAGGTGTAAAACCATAAGCTTCTGGAGAGAGCTCTTTATAATCTTCAAATTTTTCCGCCAATTTAAGAGGATCAAGTCGTGCACGAAGATGCCCACGTACACGAAACGCACGAATCATCATGAGAGCATGGACAGAATCACGTGTTTCTTGAATAATATTTTGTCCGCTAGAAGCTATTCCTTTTTGTGGAGCAGCGGTTGCTGCCTTTTCCTTTAATTTATCACCAACATGCTTTTCAAGAGCAGACCAATCGCCATCAAGAGCAGAAACCAATTCACCATTTGCCTTTAATGGCCAATGATCACGTTGCCATGTTGCGCCTTTAGCGTTTCTGAAAACATCTTCTTTTTTATCATGAAGATTTTCAAAAAAAGCACGCCACTGTGAATCTACACTGGTAGGATCTTTTTCATATTCGGCATAAAGCTGATCTATATAATCCGCATTCCCACCATACAGAAACGACGTTTGTGCAAAAAGACTATTTATTTCGTCCTGCCTTGCCATATACCTCTCCGGAACATCTATTCCGTCTCCTTCTATCTTTTTTCAACCTTTAAATATTTACAAACAAAACAAAGGCCAGAAAATTCAAAAAAGCTTCACTTTTTTATACTCAATGCTTACTTGAATAAGAATATATTCTCACTCAAGTGACGTTTTTACCCCCTCAAAACTGACATCAAGGTTTTACCTATCTGTGATGGTGAAGGAGAAACCCGAATCCCAGCTGCTTCCATTGCAGCAATTTTATCCTCTGCTCCACCTTTTCCACCAGAGATGACAGCACCTGCATGCCCCATTGTACGTCCTGGAGGAGCTGTACGACCAGCAATAAAACCAACCATCGGTTTTTTACGACCTCTTTTTGCCTCATCCTGGAGAAACTGTGCTGCTTCTTCCTCAGCGGAGCCACCAATCTCACCGATCATAACAATGGATTTTGTTTCATCATCAGCTAAAAACATTTCCAACACATCAATAAACTCAGTACCCTTAACAGGATCGCCACCAATACCAATAGCTGTTGTCTGTCCAAGACCCTCATTACTTGTTTGAAAGACAGCTTCATAGGTTAAAGTTCCTGACCGTGAAACAACTCCCACAGAGCCTTTTCTAAAAATAGAGCCAGGCATAATTCCGATTTTACATTCATTTGGTGTAAGAATACCAGGACAATTAGGACCAATGAGGCGTGATTTTGTTTTTTCTAATTTCGCCTTGACTTTAACCATATCCATAACGGGAATACCTTCTGTAATACAGATAATCAAACGTATCTCAGCATCAATAGCCTCTATAATAGCTGCCGCTGCCCCCGCAGGAGGAACATAAATAACGGAAGCATCTGCGCCTGTCTTTTCCTTTCCTTCTGCCACATTGGCAAAAATAGGAAGAGTTTCACCTTTTGCCCCTTTCCATGTCTCACCACCCTTTTTAGGATTGACACCACCAACCATTTGTGTACCATGATAATCAAGCGCTTGTTCTGTATGAAACGTTCCTGTTTTTCCTGTAAGCCCTTGAACCAGAACTTTTGTATCTTTATTCACAAGAATCGACATCTCTTAAGCTCCCTTCACGGCTGTAACAATTTTTTGAGCAGCATCATCTAAATCATCAGCGGGAATAACGTTCAAACCACTGTCATTGATAATAGCTTTACCCTGCTCGACATTTGTACCTTCAAGACGAACAACCAAAGGAACCTTTAAACCAACTTCCCGAACAGCAGCAACCACACCTTCCGCAATAACATCGCAACGCATAATACCACCAAAAATATTGACCAAAATGCCTTTAACATTCGGATCAGCAGTGATAATTTTAAAAGCAGCAGTTACTTTTTCTTTTGAAGCTCCACCACCCACATCAAGGAAGTTTGCTGGCTCAGCCCCATAAAGCTTAATGATATCCATTGTCGCCATAGCAAGACCTGCACCATTGACCATACAACCAATCGTGCCCTCAAGAGCAACATAAGCAAGATCATGCTTTGATGCCTCAATCTCTTTTGAATCTTCTTCTGAAGTATCACGCAATTCCAAAATGTCTGAATGACGAAACAGCGCGTTATTATCAAAAGAAACCTTCGCATCAAGAACGCGCAAATGACCATCTTTCATCACAATAAGTGGATTGATTTCAAGAAGACTCATATCTTTCTCACAAAAAACTTTATAGAGAATTGGAAAAAGCTTTTCACCATCTTCCCGCGCACTATCGCGCAATTCTAGAGCATCACAAAGCCTTGTACAATCGGCAGAGGTAACGCCCTGTGTAGCATCAATGGGCAGAGTTAATATTTTTTCTGGTGTCTCTTCAGCAACCGTTTCAATATCCATTCCCCCTTCCGTTGAAACAACGAAAGCTACCCGACCAACACTACGATCAACCAAAAGCGAAAGATAAAGCTCCCGCTCGATATCAGCACCATCCTCAATGTAAAGACGATTGACTTGCTTACCCTCTGGACCAGTTTGTTTGGTTACCAAAGTTTTACCAAGCATTTCTTGGGCATTTGTAATAACTTCTTCAACGGATTTTGCAAGCCGAACACCACCCTTTGCATCAGGACCAAGCTCTTTAAACTTTCCTTTACCACGACCACCAGCGTGTATCTGACTTTTAACCACATAGAGCGGCCCAGGCAATTTTTTTGCCCATTTTTCAGCTTGCTCGACAGAATAAACAGCAACACCGTTTGCAACGGGTGCTCCGTATTCATGAAGCAAACGCTTAGCCTGATATTCATGGATATTCATGCATTTTTCCTTTTCTTTTACGGGATCAGTTAATCGATCCGCGAATCGATCTAATTATTTTAAAACTCTGTTTTAATGAACAAAACCTTGCTCAATTTATTTGAGACTAGGCATAAGAGCGATACAAGCTTCACAAAGCTTCTTAACCGCATTTACTGAGTGCTCAAAAGCACTTCTTTCCTCTTGATCAAGATCAATTTCAATAATCCGTTCAACACCACCTGCACCAAGTACAACGGGAACACCAACATAGGTATCATTAATCCCATATTCCCCTGAAAGATAGGCTGCGACAGGAACAACACGCTTAGTGTTTTTCAAATAGGCTTCAGCCATAGAAACAGCAGAAGCTGCAGGCGCGTAAAAAGCAGAACCTGTTTTTAACAAACTAACAATTTCTGCACCACCATCACGGGTACGCTGGATAATTTGATCGATTCTTTCTTGTGTGGTCCAACCCATCTTCACAAGATCAGGCAAAGAGATACCACCAACTGTTGAATAGCGCACCAAAGGCACCATTGAATCACCATGCCCTCCTAAAACAAATGCTGTCACATCTTTAACAGAGACTTTAAATTCCTCAGACAAGAAATGACGAAAACGTGCCGAATCAAGAACACCAGCCATACCAACCACTTTATGTGTAGGAAGACCTGAAAACTTCTGCAATGCCCATACCATTGCATCAAGGGGATTGGTAATACAAATAACGAACGCTGAAGACGCATATTTTCTTATCCCAGCACCAACTTGTTCCATAACTCTTAGATTAATACCCAAAAGGTCATCCCGGCTCATACCAGGCTTTCGTGCCACACCTGCTGTTACAATAACAACATCAGCGCCTTCAATAGCCTCGTAAACATTCGCACCTTTTAAATTGATATCAAAACTGTCAACAGGTGAAGATTCGGCAATATCAAGAGCCTTACCCTGTGGTATTCCTTCCGCAATATCGAATAAGACAACATCACCCAGTTCTTTAAGCCCAATAATATGTGCTAAAGTGCCACCGATCATACCCGAACCAATAAGAGCTATTTTTTTTCGTACCATTTTGTTTCTCCTAACGTTAGAGGGCTCAGCGTACACTTACCAGCGCCGATATATTAAGTATTTTTTTGACCTTAGCCATATTTAAACGTATCTTTAAAAGAAGAAGTTCACTAAACTTCTTTAATTTCACAAGATTCGCAATCCTCTACGGAAATGCGCTCCTAGAAAATCATATAATATATCGATAAAATGAATTAAAAAAAAATACAACAGAATTATTACACTTCTTTTAATTTCAAAGAGTTATTATTTTTACAGTTTACGTAAAGGTAAAGTTATAATCAGCTTCTTCCTTTCAAAAGAAAACGCTCTGCCCAAAGTTTTAAATAATCCTGACTTTGCATCTCGAAAAGGCGCGATTGTGTTCTCTGAAATTCAAATGTTTCCGTCGTCTGTGCATGCCCCTTATACAAATCTTCAAGTTTCGCTGCTGCTGACATAAACAATCTTATGTTGCGTTCATAAAAAACATCAATAAGTAAAATAAACCGTTTCGTTTCATTGCGACATGTATCATCCATCACCGGTACATTATCGATAAAAATCGTATGATAACGTTTCCCTAATGCTAAATATTCAGCCGCTGCAAAAGGTTTTGCACATAAATCTTGATAATCAAAGCGTGCACAACTCGCTCCAGTGCGTGGAATATGAACAAGACGCCCTCTTATAGAAAACTCATCAGATGTTTCTTTTTGTCCTTGCAGTACCATTGCCCATGCTTGATCCATACATTCATTTGCTTTCAACCCTAATGGCGTTGTATACACATGTTGTAGATTTGATTTTTCAAGACGATAATCTGTTTTTGTATCAAGATTGAGAACGCGAACATGTGCTTTCAAAACTTGGATAAAAGGCAAAAAAAGCTCTCGGTTTAGACCATTATAATAAAGATTATCAGGAGCAACATTTGAAGTAGCAACGAAAAAAACCCCTTTTTTAAACAAAACCGAGACAAGGCGACCAAGCACCATAGCATCAGCAATATCTGTTACACTAAATTCATCAAAACAAAGAACCTGGACTTCTCGTGCAAGATCTTCAGCAACAGCTAAAATAGGATTATTTTGTCCGGATTTTGCATCTTTTGATGCTTTACGATAAATGTTAATGCGCTCATGCACCTCAGCCATGAAATCATTAAAATGAGCGCGCTTTTTACGTTCCTGTGGCAAACAAGAAAAGAACAAATCCATCAACATGGTTTTTCCTCGTCCTACTTCACCATAAATATAGAGCCCCTGAAAAAGGCTATCCCCATCACCTTGTCCTGAAACAAGAGAAAAAGTTTGTTTTTTTCTTTTAAAGAGATGCCAAAACGCCCAAGAGCGGGAAATATTTTTCTCCGAAATTTTTTGCAATAAACTGTCAAAATGCTCTGTTAAATCCAGTTGAACTGAATCAAAACTGATTTCCCCTTTGGAAACTAGTTCTTTATAGCACGTTGAAACCAAAATCATCCAAACAACCTTATTCAAACCGTCTTCAATAAAAAATACATATTTTCTTTACAGACCTTGTGCATCTATCTCTTAGTTTTTTTCAAAAACGGTTTAAAATGACCTAACGGCTTAAAACAACTGGATAATTATCAAGAGTAAGTCCTTCAAAACGATCAACATTGGAAGAATAAAGAGTAACGATAACGCGTCCTGAGTTATTATAGAAATATAATTTTTTTCCTTTAATAGCCCACGAATTTACCTGAGAAACGATTCCCGGACAGTTCAAAGGACCAGCACGGTACCCTTGACCAAATTTTGTTTGTGGCGTTGCAATTCGGCAAACTTTACCACCCACAGAAAGATTCCACACTCCAGCAATACTTGCAGGAAACAAATCAATGGCATTACTTGGCAGTTCGAGATTAGCTATTTGTCTATCACTTTGAGAATCCTCTTTTTCATATCTCGAAACATCTGCTGCTTTAGATGTTGACAAACGAGAAGATGATATCTCAGTCATTACTTCTGTTGGTAATTGTTGAAGTGGATAAAAAACTTCTGATGTATGACCACTATTATCGCTGTCAAACCGTGATGTTGAACATCCTCCTAAAAGTATTATAGTTGACATTGCAACGAAAAACAAAATTTTTGAAAATGACATACCTATACTCTCTCTCAAAACAGTAAATAAGCCCACTCAAAAAATAGGTGAATACTTGTTATATAGTATTTTACAAAGATAGATTAACAAATTAAAAAAACAGGATAAAAATTGCCTATTTTAAACGATAATAATTTTTGCACCCGTTTTATATCTATAAACACTAGAAATTTATAAGATTTTTAGTCATATATCTTTTGTGGACAGTCACTAAAATAGGGAAGTTTCATGAAAACGCCATTCAGTAAAATGAACGGTCTTGGAAATCAAATTATTGTTGCTGATATGCGTGAAAGTATGCATGCACTCACGCAGCAAGCAATCTTTGCTTTATCGGCAGATCCCGAAACATATTTTGATCAAATTATGGCTATCCATCCAGCGACCCAAAAAGAAGCTGACTTCCGCATCGAAATATGGAATGCTGACGGTTCAATGGCTAAAACCTGTGGTAATGGTACCCGTTGCGTGATCGCATGGCTCATTGACCACAATCTTGGTGAAACTTTTCGATTGGAAACACCCGCTGGAATTATTGAAGGTAAACGCCAAACCAACGACCTCATCTCTGTTGACATGGGGTGCCCAAATTTCAATGCAAAAGAGATGCCTGTTTCACGTGAAATAGTCGATACCAATCACATTGAAATTACTGCTGGTCCCTTAAAAGATGCTTGTCTTGTCTCTGTTGGCAATCTCCACGCTATTTTTTTTGTTGAGAGCAATATTAAAAATATTCCGTTAGAAAAATATGGACCACAACTTGAACATGATCCCCTTTTTCCAGAACGGTGTAATATTTCCATTGCTTATGTAACGTCAAAGAAAAGCCTAAATTTACGAACATGGGAGCGAGGAGCTGGATTAACGAAAGCATGCGGCAGTGCTGCCTGTGCGAGTGCGGTAGCTGCCTATCGACGTGGACTCACAAAACGCTCTATTAATGTAAATTTACCAGGGGGAACACTGAATATTTTTTATCGGGAAGACAATCATATTATCATGACAGGTCCAATAAATTATGAGTTTAGTGGTTTTTTTAACCCTTTAACAGGGAGTTACAAAAAGGATCACTTTTAATGGCAATAGAAATTGTAACATTTGGTTGTCGACTAAACAGTTACGAATCGGAAATTATACACAAAGAAAGTACCTCTTCAGGGTTAGATCAACTCAAAGATGGTGCAATCATCTTTAATACCTGTGCTGTTACTGCTGAAGCCGTGCGACAAGCAAAACAAGCTATCCGCAAAGCAAGACGTGAAAATCCTCACACCCGTATTATTGTGACAGGATGTGCTGCACAAACAGAACCACAAAGCTTTGCTTCAATGATAGAGGTAGATCTTGTCTTAGGAAATGAAGACAAACTCCATGCCCATTCTTATCGTCAACTCCCTGATTTTGGCATCAACCATTCTGAAAAGTTGCGTATAAATGACATCATGGAAGTACAAAAAATTGCTCCCCATATGGTAAGTGCAATGGAAAAACGCACACGTGCCTTTGTACAGGTGCAAAATGGATGCGATCATCGCTGTACATTTTGCATTATTCCTTATGGACGCGGACCATCACGTTCCGTCCCCATGGGGGCTGTTATTGAACAAATTAAGCAACTCATAGATAACGGTATTCAAGAAGTGGTTCTGACAGGAGTTGATCTTACAAGCTATGGTTATGATTTGCCTGGAAAAGCAACCTTAGGAAAGTTAACTTCAGCTATTTTGCATCACGTTCCTGACTTACTGCGATTACGACTTTCATCGATCGATTCTATTGAAGCAGACGAAGAACTCTTTAATCTGTTAGCCTATGAAAAAAGAATTATGCCACATTTGCATTTATCCTTGCAAGCAGGCGACAATATGATTTTAAAACGCATGAAACGGCGACACTTGCGTGAACATGCAATTCAATTTTGCCAAGATTTGCGTGCCAAACGTCCTACAATGGTTTACGGTGCAGATCTAATTGCTGGTTTTCCCACTGAAACAGAAGAAATGTTCCAAAATAGCCTCTCTCTAATCAATGATTGCCATTTAACACATCTCCATGTCTTTCCTTTTAGTCCAAGAGAAGGAACACCTGCCGCACGTATGCCACAAATCAACCGTAAAATAATTAAAATGCGTGCGGAAAGATTGCGAAAAGCAGGGGATGAAGCTTACAAAAAACACCTTGCCAGCTTACAATATAGCCAGCAAAGAGTCCTCGTTGAAAAAAATGAAATCGGACGAACAGAAGATTATACTCTTGTGCAAATCAAAGGTGCAAAAGCGGGAACAATTATTCAAGCTCTTATAATTGACCATGACGGTAATAAATTGATTGCTTCTCCCCAAAAATTAAATGCAGCTTGAGCAGGAAAGTCCTTATGACAAAATCTTTTATCAAAAAATTTTTTTCTTTTAACAAATCCAAAGAACAGGAAATGGAACAAGTTTCCCCTCCTTATGAAGCTGATATGGTAGAAAAAAATGAAAGCATACAAAACAACCAGACCTTCGTAGATATAGAAAAAAAAGAAGAAAGTCAAAATATAACACTTGCAAAATGTGATGAGAAAACTTCATCTTCTGAAGCACGCTCTAGTAAAGTAATCGTCACAGATACAATCCGTGAAAAAAAAATTGAAGAAATTTTATCGATATTTCCTGTTGAACAAAAAAAAACAGCATGGTTTGGTCGCCTAAAAAAAGGGTTAGCTCTTTCTTCACAACGCTTAAGTGAGTCGATTGGTGATCTCTTTGTTAAAGGGAAACTTAATGAAAATACATTACAAGAGTTAGAAGATATTCTTATTCAGGCTGATTTTGGTGTGGAAACCGCTACACATATCACTGATATCTTAGCCTCCAGTCGTTACGAAAAGAATTTATCTCCAGATAGCATTCATACCATTGTGGCTGATGAAATTAGAAAAGTCTTGGAACCTGTTGCGATTCCACTAGAACTTGATCTAAATCATAAGCCTCACGTTATTTTACTGGTAGGTGTAAATGGTACGGGAAAAACGACGACTATTGGAAAACTTGCAGCAAAACTCACCGCAGGAGGATTAAAAGTTATGTTAGCTGCTGGCGATACATTTCGCGCTGCTGCCATTGAACAATTGCATGTTTGGGGTGAACGTACAGGATCTCCTGTTATTTCTACAAAACTAGGTGCAGATGCTGCAAGCTTAGCATTTGATGCCTATGAAAAAGCCAAAAAAGCAAACAGTGATGTCTTGATTATTGATACAGCTGGACGTCTACAAAATAGAACTGAATTGATGGACGAATTAGCAAAAATTATTCGTGTTTTAGGAAAAAATACCCCCCATGCACCTCATACAATCCTTCAAACACTTGATGCAACCACTGGACAAAATGCACTTAATCAAGTGGATATTTTCCGTGATATTGCTGGTGTTAATGGTTTAGTTATGACAAAGCTCGATGGCACTGCACGGGGAGGAATTCTTGTCGCCATCGCAGCAAAATACAAATTACCCGTTTATTTTATCGGTATAGGAGAGAACATTGAGGATCTTCAACCTTTTTCTGCTTCTGACTTTGCCGAAACTATTGCAGGAAAATACACATGAAAAAAAAATTCTCTGAGTCCCATTCACATAAGCGTCCCGATTCGACAAATAAGGATGATAATCAAAAAAAATCTCTTTCACCAACCCTCAAATTTTTCTTGGAAATGGGACCATTGGTTGTCTTTTTTCTTGCTAATTATAGAGGCGAATGGCTGATAAATAATATTGGGTTTTTTAAAAATTTCAACAAACCTATTTTTCCTGCAACAGCTATTTTCATGGCAGCAATTATTGTTGCACTAAGTTTATCATGGATCCTTGCACGAAAAATTCCCATAATGCCTCTTATTTCAGGAATATTTGTTCTGGTCTTTGGATGCTTAACTCTTTGGCTTCACAATGATACTTTTATAAAAATGAAACCAACAATCATTAATATCATATTTTCTCTTATTCTTTTTGGTGGCATATTTTTTAAAAAACCACTTTTGCGTTATGCACTCGATTCTGCTTTAAAACTTGATGATTTAGGATGGCACAAACTCACCTATCGTTGGGCATTCTTTTTCATTTTTCTTGCTCTCTTGAATGAAATAATTTGGCGCAACTTTAGCGATGACTTTTGGACCAGTTTTAAGGTATTTGGTGTTATGCCCATAACAGTTCTTTTCATGACTACTCAAATGCCTCTTATAGTTAAACATTCGCAGGGGCTTTTTACAGAAAAGGATAAATCTGATTCTTAAACTGTATGCATTCATCACTATAGATTATTTTCTAAATTTATTGTTGCATATTGTTCATGGAGAAAATACATGCTGATTGAACAGTTTATCTGTCGAGAAGATAATTTTGGTGTAATCATTCATGATGAAAAAAGCGGCTACACAGCCGCTATTGATGCCCCTGAAAGCGAAGCAATTCATAATGCTTTAAAACGTCGCAACTGGACACTTCAGACTGTTTTTATAACGCATCATCATCATGATCATGTCGAAGCACTGGTAGAGTTAAAACAAGTCTATAAGGCTACAGTTATTGGACCAGCAGCAGAAAAAGAGAAAATTCGTTACCTTGATCAAACACTTCAACCTGATGAAAACCTTTTCTTTGGTACATACACGCTCTTAGCTCTTTCAACACCTGGTCATACACTAGGAGCTTTGTCCTACTACCTTCCTGAAGAAAATTTACTCTTTGCCGGGGATACACTTTTTTCACTCGGCTGTGGACGTCTTTTCGAAGGAACGCCCGCACAAATGCTGAGTTCTTTAAAAAAACTTCGTCAACTTCCCAATGAAACACTCCTATATTGTGGACATGAGTACACAAAAAATAATGCTCTTTTTGCATTGACACTTGATCCACACAATCAAAAACTTCATCAAAGAGTAGAAGAAGTTTTTTTGTTGCGGGCAACAAATGCTATGACGTTGCCTGTCACTTTAGGGCAAGAAAAAACGACAAATCCCTTTCTTCGTTGGGATGATAAAACTTTGCGAGAAAATCTTTCTATGGTAGATGCAACAGATGAAGAAGTCTTTTCTGAAATCCGGAAAAGAAAGGATAAATTTTAACTCTGTTTAAGTTGGTATTGCGTTTATTTTTCCTTTTTCTCTTTTTAATATATGCTCAAGAAATAACAGCAAAGAAAACAAAAAATCAGTTTGAATTTCTATATATAATTACAAATTATTCCTTAACAGAAAACTTCCTTTTAAAAATGGAACAAATTGGAAAAGAATGTGAAAATGCACCGCCAGAGCCAGAAGCACCTAATATCACTTATGACAGTAGTCTTGAAGAACTCATAGCTTCTATTTCTAATCAGCCGAAACTAATGAACATTTTAAGAAAAACTAATATTACACTCAAAGATTTTGCTGTTGGTTCCTTGGTACTTCAAGAAACAATAATAATGCTTACTGAAGACATTTCTTTTGAAAAAGAAGAGCTTTCTTTTGATAAAAAATATTATCGTTTCAGATAATTTAGAATTTGGTAAAAAATATATTTATAACACTTACTGCTTTAAGAAAAAGTTGTAGATAAAATCCCTGCTATTTTGAACAATCGATTAATTTTGCAAATGCTCTTTAATTTTGTAAACGGCGACAAATATCGTCCAATTGTTCCAGTGAAGAGTAATGTATTTTTAAATCACCACCTTTTTTACCATGCCGAATGATAACTTTCATTCCTATCACATCTGAAAGCAATTTTTCCAAAGATTTTGTTTCTGCATTTTTTTCTACAGTCGTTCGTTTTTTGACTTTAGGATTTGCCTGCTCATATGCAAGCATTTCTGTTTGGCGCACAGAAAGTCCTTCACGAATAATTTTTTCGGCCAAATCTTGTGGATTTTCAACGGTTATAAGGCAGCGTGCATGACCAGCAGAAAGTTGCCCATCGGTTAAGAGTTGTTGTACTTTTGATGGCAATTTTAATAAACGAAGCGTATTTGCAACATGACTTCGACTTTTTCCAATCACTTGTGCTAAATCTGTTTGCGTATAACCATGCTCATTCAGTAAAACTTCGTATCCCTTTGCTTCTTCGATAGGGTTAAGATCAGCACGTTGAACATTTTCAATAATTGCTAATTCCAAGGCCGTTTTATCATCCACATCACGAACAATAACAGGCAATTTACTTAAATTAGCAAGTTGTGCAGCCCGCCACCGCCGCTCTCCAGCGATTAATTCAAATCGATGAGGATGGTCATGTAAAGGTCTTACAATAATAGGCTGAACAACGCCATGTTGGCGAATTGATTGTGCTAAATTATCAAGTTCCAATTCGGTAAAATGGCGCCGTGGATTATGTGGATTACAAGAAATAGATTCAAGTGGAACAAATTTTTCAGAAAGAGTAGGGGTTGCAATGGGCACTGTCAATTTGTCAGTATTTGATGAACGTGCAAGATTGTTGTTTAAACTGATATCCCCAATCAATGCTGCTAATCCACGCCCCAGTCTTTTTTTTGATTGATCATCGTTCATAATTTTGCTCTTCGAAATATTTACAAAAATTACTTTTATTACATTTTTAAGCAGCAACGCGTGTTTGTTTTTCACGTTGAATAACTTCTGATGCTAGACGCAGGTAAGCCTGACTACCCGCGCACTTGAGATCATAAAGCAATACTGGTTTACCAAAAGAAGGCGCTTCTGAAACCCGCACATTTCGTGGAATAACAGTGCGATAAACTTTATCTCCCATAAAAGAGCGTACATCTTCTACAACTTGGTTTGAAAGATTATTACGTCCATCATACATGGTTAAAACAATCCCTTGAATTTCTAGAGATGGATTAAGAACAGATTGTACTTGCCTTACTGTTTCAAGCAATTGGCTTAAACCTTCAAGTGCTAAAAATTCACATTGCATGGGTACCAAAATAGAATCCGCAGCTCCCATAGCATTAAGTGTTAAAAGATTTAGTGACGGGGGACAATCAATTAAAATATAATTGAATTTTTTTTCCATTTTTGGATCATCATAGAGTGCCTTACGTAACCGTTGAATACGATCTTGCGATGAAGAAATTTCCATTTCTACTCCTAAAAGATCAAGGGTAGAAGGCACTATATGGAGATTGGGTACAGCTGTTTTTAAAGCTGCTTTTGCCACTGAAATACCTGAAACAAGAACATCATAAGAGGATAAAGGACGATTATTACGATCAATTCCCAATCCTGTACTAGCATTACCTTGTGGATCAATATCCATAATAAGAACATTTTCACCAATAGCAGCTAAAGCTGTGGCAAGATTAATTGCTGTGGTTGTTTTTCCGACCCCACCTTTTTGGTTTGCAATAGCGATAATCCGTGTTTCGCCCATTTAGCTTTACCCTCTACATGATCTGATATGAGAAATTTCTAAAATAACAGAATTTTCATCAATTTTACTTTTATGTTTTAGCAGATCAAAAGCCCAATTGGCAGAGGCATTTTCTATTTCTTTAGAGTAATCCTGACCTTTTTGCAAAAGAGCTATTGTTTTTTTTGCTAATAGAGGAAAAATGAGCTTTAAGAGGGCATCAAGAGAAGCTAATCCCCGAGCTGTAATAATCTCTGGTGTGTCTATTTTTTTGTACACATCCTCAATTCTACAGTGGTGAACTGTTGCTGGAAGATTAAGTTGACTAATAACCGTTCGTAAAAAAGCTATTTTTTTTCCGTTGCTTTCAACAAGATCAATATGTCCTGCTTTTTTTTCTTTCATTAAAATAGCAATAACGATTGCAGGAAAACCTCCCCCTGATCCAAGATCACACCAACGCAGAAAATCACTGTGTAAAGGATAAATTTGCGCCGAATCCAAAATATGACGTGTCCATAGAATTGGTATTGTTGCAGCAGATATTAAATTAATATGCATATTCCACTGAGTGACTAGAGTTTCAAATTGTATTAAATCCTCCATCGTTTCACGTGAAACAGAAGGAACAATATTTAACAATGCTTGATATTTTTGTTCTATAGAAATATTCATCAAGCTGATTTAGCCTTTTCACGTTTTTGACGTTGAATGTAGGTAATAATAAGCGATAATGCCGCTGGTGTCATACCATCAATTTTTTGTGCATCAGCAATTGAACGGGGTGACATTTTTTGAATCTTTGTTTTCAACTCATTTGAAAGACCTGAAATTGACTGAATATCAAGAGAAGAAGGAATTTCTAGACGTTCATCGCGCCTAAGAGCGGCAATATCTTGAGCTTGTTTATCTAAATAAACTGCGTATTGTGCTTCAATTTCTAAGGATTCAACGGTTTTAGAATCTATTGACCGTAATTGTGGCCAAAAATGTGAAAGACGCTCTAGTGTCATGTGAGGATAAGCAAGAAAATCATAAGCCGAACGCCGAATTCCATCGTGATTTACTTGTAATCCATATGCACAGGCTTCATTAGGGGTTAGAAAAAGTTTCTTACACATTGATCGTGCTTGGTCAAGACGTTGCTGTTTTTTTTCATAACAGTCCCAACGTAATTTACTTATAATCCCCCATTGCTGTGCTAAAGGTGTTAAACGAGCATCAGCATTGTCAGATCGTAGAGACAAACGAAATTCAGCACGTGATGTAAACATTCTATAAGGTTCACAAACCCCACGCGAGACTAAATCATCTACCATAACGCCAATGTAAGCTGTAGAACGACTTATAAAGACTTCATCTAATTTACCTACTTTACGAGCGGCATTTAACCCAGCCAAAAGCCCCTGTGCTGCTGCTTCTTCATATCCTGTTGTACCATTAATCTGGCCTGCTAAAAATAATCCTGGTAAAGAGCGTAACTCTAAGGTTTTAGTTAACTGTTGCGGATTAACAAAATCATATTCAATAGCATAACCAGGTTTTAAAATTTTGACATTTTCCAACCCTTCAATAGTTCTTAATAAAGAAATTTGTGCATCTTCAGGGAGGGAAGTAGAAAGTCCATTTGGATAAACAGTATCATCATTTAATCCTTCTGGTTCCAGAAAAATTTGATGACCATCACGTTCTCCAAACTTAACAATTTTATCTTCAATTGAAGGACAATAACGTGGTCCTAATCCTTCAATATTTCCAGAATATAAAGCAGATCGATGAATATTCTCACGAATGATTTGATGTGTTTGTATATTTGTACGTGTTATTGCACATTCAATTTGTGGCTGTTTAATTTTTTCTGTTAAAAAAGAAAAAGGAACGGGATCTTCATCAGCTTGCTGTTTCGAAAGTAAATCCCAATGAATTGTTTTTTTGCTAAGACGGGCGGGAGTTCCTGTTTTTAATCGACCAAGATTTATATTATAACTTTTTAAGCGTTCAGCAAGTTGTACACTTGATTGATCTCCCATACGTCCAGCAGCCCATGTTTTATCACCAATATGAATAAAACCATTTAAAAATGTACCTGTTGTTAAAACAACAGCTCCAGAACAAACTTTCTCTTGATTTTTTAAAATAACACCTGAAACACAATTATCTTTTACAATCAGATCAATTACTTCATCTTCAAGTAGAACGAGATTATCTTGTTCTTGCAAGAATTTTTGAATTGCTTCTTTATAAAGTTGTCTGTCTGCTTGTGTACGTGGTCCTCTTACTGCTGGTCCTTTACGTCTATTAAGAAGTCTAAATTGAATTCCAGCAGTATCTGCTGCTTTTCCCATAAGACCATCCAAAGCATCTATTTCACGAACCAGATGCCCTTTTCCAAGTCCACCAATAGCAGGATTACACGACATTGTTCCCAATGCTGATATTTTATGTGTAATAAGAGCTGTCCGTGCTCCAGTGCGTGCTGAAGCTGAAGCGGCTTCACAGCCAGCATGCCCGCCTCCAACAACAATAACATCATAAAATTGCATTAGGATTCATCCCATAGAGAATCTACTCTCAAGTTTCACGTGAAACAGAACATATAAAATACATAATCTTTTAAATCTGTCCATTGAAATAATCAATGTTTCACGTGAATCATTTATTTACCAATACAGAATTCTGAAAAAATAATATCAAGCAAATCTTCAACATCTATATCTCCCGTAATTCTCCCAAGAAAGTCACTTGCACGACGAAGATGTTCTGCACGTAAACTTAAATCAAGAGAATCATAATTAATAGAAGCTTCAATCTCTTTAACAGCCTCTTTTAATAACTGGAGTTGCCTTTTACGTGCTGGTACAAGATTACCAATTTCAGTAGCACGACGTGAACAAAATAATTCGAGTTCTTTAATAAAACAGTCAAAATTTAAACCGGTTAATGCGGAAAACCGTATAAACCAATTGGTTTCATTCTCTTCATAAAGATCAAGCTTATTACCAACACACCATATTTCAGCCGATGTTTTTGGTAAATCAATCTCTTTAGGATTTCCCATATCATAAACTAAAATAACTAAATCAGCATCCCTAATATGCTGCTTTGCAACTTCTATTCCTAATTGCTCTATTTTATTTTTTGTTTCTCTAAAACCAGCAGTATCTGTAAAAAAAATCGGTAAACCGCCGAGAATAAGTCTTACCTCTAAAGCATCACGGGTTGTACCTGCTTCTTCTGTTACAATAGCAACAGGTTTTCCAACCAACCGATTCAGAATACTTGATTTTCCAGAATTTGGAGCACCCGCAATGACAATTTTTAAACCATCACGTAAGATATTTGCACGTTCTCCTTCATCAATATGTTCTCGAAGAGAAGTACAAAGATCTTCTACATCTTTCCAAACTTTATCAGATACTGAATTTGGAATATCAACTTCATCAGAAAAATCAAGTTCTGCTTCAATAAAAGCACGCGCTTTTATAAGTTTATGCCGCCAATCACGATAAAGCGTTGTTAAACGCCCGCTCGTCCCCATAACTGCTAAACGCCGTTGGCTTTCTGTTTCTGCTTCTATTAAATCAGCAAGACCTTCTGCTTGAACAAGATCTAATTTTCCTTCCATAAACGCGCGACGTGAAAACTCACCCGCCTCGGCCATACGACATCCAGAAAATGTAGATAATTCATCGAGAAAACGATTAACAACCGCTTTTCCTCCATGTAAATGAAACTCTGCACAATCTTCTCCAGTAAAACTATGAGGAGCAGGAAAAAAAACAGTCAAAGCAGAATCTAAAAAACTACCATCACGAGCAGTAAGATTTCCATAATGCATGAATCGGGCTTTTGGTAAACAACCACAAAGTGTCTTAACTATATTCACAACATGAGGGCCAGAAAGTCGTATGACTGCAACCCCTGAAGGCAACAATCCACTCGAAATAGCAAAGATTGTATCCACAGGATATATCCTAAACAAAAAACTCAATATTTCTAAGTATTCATTGAGTCAAAGAATTCACTATTGTTTTTTGTTTGTTTTAATTTATCAATCAAAAATTCAATTGCATCTGTTACATTCATTGGTGCTAAAATACGACGAAGCACAAAAATTTTATGTAAGTCTTGTCGTGCTACTAAAAGCTCTTCCTTACGCGTACCTGACTTCAAAATATCCATAGCTGGGAAAATACGCTTATCAGCAACTTTGCGATCGAGAACAATTTCTGAATTTCCTGTTCCTTTGAATTCCTCAAAAATAACCTCATCCATACGACTACCAGTATCAATCAAAGCCGTTGCAATAATGGTTAAAGACCCACCTTCTTCAATATTACGTGCTGCACCAAAAAAACGTTTAGGACGTTGTAGGGCATTTGCATCTACACCACCTGTTAAAACCTTACCCGATGAAGGAACAACCGTGTTATACGCACGCCCAAGGCGCGTAATAGAATCGAGTAAGATAACAACATCCCGCCCATATTCAACAAGACGTTTTGCTTTTTCAATAACCATTTCAGCGACTTGTACATGACGAATTGCTGGTTCATCAAAAGTAGAAGAAACCACTTCTCCTTGCACCGAACGTTGCATATCAGTAACTTCTTCTGGTCGTTCATCAATTAAAAGAACGATAAGATAACATTCAGGATGATTAGTCGTAATAGAATGCGCAATATTTTGAAGTAAAACCGTTTTCCCTGTTCGAGGAGGTGCTACAATCAACCCTCGCTGCCCTTTTCCCAAAGGAGATATCAGATCAATTACTCGTGACGACATATCCTTTTCTGTAGGATCCTGTATTTCCATTTGAAAACGTTCATTTGAATAAAGGGGAGTAAGATTATCAAAATGAATTTTATAGCGAATTTTTTCAGGATCTTCAAAATTAATTGTATTTATTTTAAGAAGAGCAAAATAACGCTCTCCTTCTTTTGGACTACGTATAGGACCTTCAATGGTATCACCTGTTTTTAAAGAGAAAGATTGAATCTGTGCAGGTGAAAGATAAATATCATCAGGTCCCGGAAGATAGTTAGCATCAGCCGATCGCAAGAAACCAAATCCGTCCTGTAAAACTTCAACAACTCCCTCTCCGATAATTTCTACATCTTGCAAAGCAAGTTTTTTCAGAATAGCAAACATTAATTCTTGTTTACGCATCAGAGAAGCATTTTCAACTTCTAACGTTTCAGCGAAAGAAACGAGTTCAACTGGATTTTTACTTTTAAGTTCTTGTAATTTCATTTCTTGCATAAAACATGCTCTTTAATATATGAAAGATTGTTTTTAAATAATTTAGGAAAACTTAGAGAATAGAAAATTCTTAAAGAAAAAATTATTGTACACTTACTTTTTAAAATCCGCAAGCATCATTCATACGATTATATTGATATAGTATTAAGCAATAAAATAATAAAATAAAATATACAAATCAAAAAAAATTAAAATTACCTAAATTATAATATATTTTTGATGTTTACCATCATAAGATGAATTACAGAATAATTTTATAATATTTTAAATATTATATATAGATTTTTTTGTATTATTAAAATGATATTCAATTTCTTAGATTTTCCAAAAAATTCTATATTATAGATATTAAAAGGGAATATTCTTTTTATTTTAATTTGTGTTTAACGTGGATTATTAATTATCCTTTATTAGTCCTCAATTTTATCAACAAATAAAAAAGAAAAAAAATAAATAGAACATTACTTTAAAGATATTATCCCCGTTATTCTCTTATAAAAGCAGTTCAATTATCACAATTTTAAAATTTGTGTATAACAATGGAGAAGTTCTTCTAAATTTTAGTTTTATAAAACCCTCTAAGTATATATACACATTTATTAACAAGGAGTTAAAATTTTTGTGATAAGAAAAAAAAAGTCTTTTCATTTACATATGTTATCTGATGCAACAGGGGAAACATTAATCTCAGTAGGAAGGGCTGTTGCAGCACAATATACGATGAGCCAAGCAACAGAGCATATCTATCCAATGATTCGCAATGAAACACAGTTGCAGAGAGCTCTTGACGAGATACAACAAGAGCCAGGTATTGTTCTTTACACAATCATTGATGAAAAAATTAAACTCCTTCTTAAGAGAAGATGTAAGAAAATGGAAGTTCCCTGTATTGATATATTGCATCCTGTTTTTGATGCTTTTCAGTCTTATCTTGGAATACCAACAAATTTACGGGCGAGTGCACAACATGATCTTAATGCAGGTTACTTTCGCCGTATTGAGGCGTTGGATTTTACAATAGAGCATGATGATGGGCAGTCTCCTAATAGTTTATCGAAGGCAGATGTGATTCTTGTAGGAATTTCAAGAACCTCTAAAACACCCACTAGTATCTATTTAGCAAATCGTGGAATCAAAACTGCTAATGTCCCTCTTATTCCGGGAATTGATTTACCAGAAGCTCTTTTGGAAGCAAAAGATGCTTTGATAATCGGTTTAATTGCTTCAGCTGAAAGAATCTCACATATTCGTCAAAATAGATATTTTGGTGACAATTTAACCATTGAGAGTTATACTAATCGTATCAGTATAGCTGAAGAGTTGACTTATGCAAAACGCATTTGCGAACGTTTTGGCTGGCCTACTATTGATGTTACAAGACGCTCTATTGAAGAAACTGCTGCGGCTATATTTGAACTTTTATCGCGATTTCGTGAAGGAAAATGAGAGAAATATTCTATGGCAGCAGATAGATTAATATTAGCATCTCTTAGTCCTTATCGTGCACAACTATTAAAAAAAGCAGGTTTAAGTTTTTCCATTAAAGGAGCCTCTTTTTGTGAAAGGGAAGCAGAAAAAAAAAGAAAAACAAAGAGTTCTAAAGAGCTTAGCTGTTTTCTTGCAAGTGCAAAAGCAAAAAATGTTTCTGATCGCTTTCCTGATACTTTGGTTCTTGGTTGTGATCAAGTACTTGATTTGGAGGGGCAAGTTTTCCACAAAGTCACAAGTAGCAGAGAAGCACGTCAACGTTTACATGATTTATCAGGAAAAACCCATTCTCTTCATAGTGCGGTGGCTTTATTTAAAAATGGAAAAGAAATCTGGGTGGAAGCTTTTAGTGCATATATGTCAGTCCGCCCTCTTTCATCAGAGTTCATTGAACGTTATTTAGCACGTGTAGGGACAGATGCTTTAAACAGTGTAGGAGTGTATCAAATTGAAGGAGAAGGAATCCATCTTTTTGAAAAAATTGACGGAGATTTTTTTACCATTATTGGTTTACCTTTATTGCCTTTATTAGTAAAACTACGTCATTTGAGGGTCATTGATGGTTGATTTAACAATAAAGAGCGAAAAAATAATTTTTCCACGTGCTTTTGTTGTTGGTACTCCTGTTCATCATTCAAAATCACCAAAAATTCATAATTTCTGGCTTAAACAATATAATTTACAAGGTGAATATCTCGCACAAGAAATAAAATCTGAAGAATTTAGAGGTTTTTTAGCGTCTATAAAAAGGAAGGGATTTTGTGGAGGTAATGTCACTCTACCCCATAAACAAGAAGCCTTTCATTTAGTCAATTATAAAGATGACATAGCAACAATGATTGGTGCTGTTAATACGCTTTGGTATGAAGGAGATAAACTTTGTGCCACAAATAGTGATGCCTATGGTTTTAGTGCTAACCTTGATGATTTTGCTCCTGATTGGGTCGGGGAAACAGCTCTTGTTTTTGGTGCAGGTGGTGCTGCACGCGCTATCTTATACGCCTTAAAAAAACGTGGATTTGAACGGATTTTCTTAGTTAATCGTACAAAGCAACACGCAGATGATTTAGCTGAATACTTCGGAAAACCTATAGAAGTTCACGATTGGTATAATATGCATGAAATACTTTATCAAGCTGATTTAATTGTCAACACAACTTCTATAGGTATGGCAAATCAAAAAGAGAAAAAAAATGATTCTTTTTTTTGCGATTTTCATAAGATAAAGGCAACAGCGTTAGTGACAGATATTGTTTACACGCCATTAATAACGCCTTTTTTACAACAAGCAAAGATGTACGGTTTAAGAACAGTTGATGGGCTTGGTATGCTTTTACATCAAGCTGTTCCTGGTTTTGAAAGGTGGTTTGGAATAAGACCACAAGTAACAAAAGTATTACGCAATGCAATTTTAGAGGATATGAGTGAAGAGAGAGGATGAAAATCATAGGACTGACTGGATCAATTGCTATGGGAAAATCAACAGTTGCTGATTTTTTCAAGCAAGCAGGTATTTCCGTTTTTAGTGCTGATGAGGCAGTGAACCAACTTTATAAGAGTGAACCAACTTTATCACTTATAGCACGTACATTTCCTGGTGTTGTTGAATACGGTAAAGTTAATCGCCTAAAGCTTTCTGAAATTTTGATAAATGATAATAAAAAATTACAAATATTAGAAAAAATAATTCATCCTTTGGTGCAAGCTAAGGAAAAAGAATTTATTGCTACAGCGCGCCAACAGGGAAAAAAGTTGGTTGTTCTTGATATTCCGCTTCTTTTTGAAACAAATGCTGAAAAACGTGTAGACAGCGTGGTTGTTGTCTCTGCTCCACTGGCAATACAAAAAGAGCGTGCAATGATTCGTCCGAATATGAATGAAAAAAAATTTGCTTTTATTAATGCTAAACAAATGTCTGATAAAAAAAAACGAGAACGTGCTGATTTTATTATTGATACGGGAAAAGATTTAAAGAATACACGTCAGCAAGTTTTTTGTGTGATAAAAAATTTGCTAAAGAATTAAAGTAATGCGTGAAATTATTTTTGATACAGAAACAACAGGTTTAGATAAAGAGAAAGATCGCATAATCGAAATCGGTTGTGTAGAGATGATTGATCGTTATCTCACAGGACGCCGATTCCATGTTTATTTGAACCCGCAAGGTGTTATTATTCCTGATGAAGTCGTAGCAATTCATGGATTGACCAATGAACGCTTAAAAAATGAAAAAAGCTTTAGTGATATCGCTGATGAATTTTTGGAATTTATCAATGGTGCAACATTGATTGCCCATAACGCCAGTTTTGATATTGGCTTTCTTAATGCAGAATTAGAACGAGCGAATAAACCCCTTATCAGGGTTGATCATATTCTTGATACATTGGCAATGGCACGGCGTAAGTTTCCCATGGGTCCTAATTCTCTTGATATTTTGTGCAAACGTTTTGGAATTGATAATAGTCATCGTGTTCTTCACGGTGCTTTACTGGATGCGGAGATTCTCGCCGATGTTTATATTGAGCTCATTGGTGGAAAGCAGGGCGTATTGGGTTTTGATAACAGGGACAGTTTTGATGCTAATACCCAAAATGATGAAAATGTCCCCTATGCAGCTAAACTTCGGCCACAAGCTTTACCTTCAAGATTAAGTGCGCAAGAAAGAAGTATGCATGCTGATTTCATCAAAAAAATGGGTGAAAAAGCCCTGTGGAATAGCTTTAAATTCCCTCAATAAATTCCCATTCTTTTCCTTAAAAAGATGATTCAAAAATCTAAGAAACAAGATCTTTTAAAATATGGTTCTCAAAAAAAATATGGTCGTTGTGGGGAGGGGAACACCACAACGACCCTATCGTTACATCGTACCTCAGCTATCATAGGAGGAGCAAAATGAAAGCTATTATATCCTGTAACAGCAAAGAAAAGCTCTAGGTACCGAATATAAAGTGTAACGACATATGCTTTATGAAAAGAAAAAATGGCTTTTTAGAGGCAATTCGATAATTTTTAAAATAAGAATGAAAAAAATATATAAAAGGAAATTATTTTTTGAATAAAAAGGAGAAATGAAATTGTTATGAAAGCAAAAGATCATCTGTTTTTAATTGATGGATCAGGCTATATTTTTCGTGCTTACTACGCTTTACCACCTTTAAAGCGTAAAAAGGATGGACTTCCTGTAGGAGCTGTGGCTGGTTTTTGTAATATGCTGTGGAAATTGCTCTGTGATGCACGCAATACAGCTACCGGTGTTGTTCCAACACATTTTGCTGTTATTTTTGACTATTCATCCGATACATTTCGGAAACAAATTTATCCACAATATAAGGCTAATCGGGAGGCACCTCCTGAAGATCTTATCCCTCAATTCGCATTAATACGCCAAGCAACAAAGGCTTTTAATTTGCCTTGTATTGAAAAGGAAGGGTTTGAAGCGGATGATTTAATTGCTACCTATGCACAATTGGCAACAAAGGTTGGAGCAAAAACAACTATTATCTCTTCTGATAAAGATCTTATGCAATTGGTGAATACGCATGTATCCTTGTATGATGCAATGAAAGACAAACATATTGGTGTTTCTGAAGTTGTAGAAAAATGGGGTGTTACGCCTGAAAAAATGGTTGATTTGCAAGCTTTAATTGGAGATGCAACAGATAATGTACCAGGTATTCCAGGCATTGGTCCAAAAATTGCAGCACAATTGTTGGAGCAATTTGGCTCTCTTGATCTTTTGTTACAGCGTGTAATAGAAGTCAAACAAACAAAACGGCGTGAAAATATTCAAGCTTATAGTGAACAGGTAAAAATTTCTCGTGAACTTGTTCGGCTTAAAACAGATGTTCCTATAGACAATGATTTAGATGATTTTATTTTGGAACCTCAAAATGGTCCACGTTTAATCGCTTTTCTTAAAGCTATGGAATTTTCGACACTAACACGTCGGGTGGCAGAGGCGACGACATGTGACGCAACGGTTATTGATGCACTTGATATAGATGATGTTGAGTGGGAAAAGTCTGGATATGAGCGTGATCCTAATATCAAGAAAGCTGATAGCATATTCCTACATGATTTTTCTGAAAATTCTCCACAACGGTTGGCACAAAAACGTAAAGATCAAGCAGTATCGCAAAAAATTATAAGGAGTGCTTATACAACGATTCTTGATGAAGAACTTTTGAGAGAATGGCTATCGGAGGCACAAGAGCAAGGATTTTTTGCTTTTGATACTGAAACAACATCACTTGATCCTATGCAAGCAAAGCTTGTGGGTTTTTCTTTGGCATTACAACCGGGGAAAGCAGCTTATATACCACTTGAACATGTTGAGGGGGGAGATGATCTTTTAGGAGGAGGACGCATTGCTAAACAAATTGAAACACAAAAGGCTTTGACGCTTTTAAAACCAATCTTAGAAAATCAAGCGGTTTTAAAAATTGGTCAAAATATAAAGTATGATTGGTTGGTGATGAAACAACAGGGTATTGTGATACGCTCTTTTGATGACACAATGCTTTTATCGTATGCTTTAGAAGCTGGAGTTTTAACGCATGGTATGGATATTTTGTCTGAACGTTGGCTTGGGCACAAACCAATTGCCTATAAGGATTTAACAAATAACGGAAAAAAGATCACTTCTTTTGCAGAGGTAGATTTGAAACAAGCAACCCTTTATGCCGCCGAAGATGCTGATATAACGATTCGTTTGTGGCAAGTTTTAAAACCGCAGCTTGTGGCTCAAGGGATGACAAAAATCTACGAGCGTCTTGATCGACCACTGATAGAAGTTCTTGCAAAAATGGAAGAACGTGGCATCCTCGTTGATCGGCAAATTTTATTACGTCTTTCAGGAGAGCTAGCTCAGACTGCTATTATTCTAGAAGAGGAAATTTATCAACTAGCTAATGAGAAATTTAATCTTGCTTCGCCAAAGCAATTAGGTGATGTCCTTTTTGACAAAATGGGATTGCCTGGAGGCACTAAGACCAAAGGTGGACAGTGGTCAACTTCTGCACAAGTTTTAGAGGAGTTGGCTGCTGAAGGTCATATTTTGCCGCGTAAAATTATTGATTGGCGTCAACTTGCAAAACTAAAATCTACTTATACAGATGCTTTACCCTCTTATATTTTGCCAAAAACAGGGCGTGTTCATACAAATTACTCTTTGACTACAACATCAACAGGACGGTTGTCATCATCAGATCCCAACTTGCAAAATATTCCAGTGAGAACCACTGAGGGACGTAAAATCCGAACAGCTTTTATTGCTCCAGAAGGACATGTATTGCTTTCAGCTGATTATAGTCAGATTGAATTGCGCATTCTTGCACATATTGCCGATATAAAGGCATTAAAAGAAGCTTTTGCTAGCGGTCAGGATATTCACGCAATCACGGCATCGCAAATGTTTGGGGTTGCTATAGAGGGCATGCCTTCAGATATACGACGACGTGCGAAAGCGATTAATTTTGGTATTATTTATGGCATTTCAGCTTTTGGATTAGCTAATCAATTAGGGATTTCACGGCAAGAAGCCGGGCGTTATATTCAACTTTATTTTGAAAGGTTTCCAGGAATTAAAAATTATATGGAAACAACGAAAAGTTTTGCACGCCAAAATGGTTATGTAGAAACAATTTTTGGACGTCGTATCCATTATCCGGAAATAAAAACGGCAAATCTACAAGTACGTTCCTTTAATGAACGAGCTGCTATCAACGCACCAATTCAAGGATCAGCAGCGGATCTTATTCGCCGTGCCATGATTCAAATGGAAGATGCTTTAGAAAAAGAGAAGTTATCAGCAAAAATGTTGCTGCAAGTGCATGATGAATTGATTTTTGAGGTCCCAGAAGACGAAAGCGAGAAAACCATGGCTCTTGTGAAAAAGGTTATGGAAAATGCTACAATGCCAGTTCTCTCTTTGTCGGTCCCTCTTGAAGTAAAAGTAATGATTGCGCAAAATTGGGATGAAGCACATTAGTCTTTTCTACTTATTGGTTTTTAAGAATGGTCATGGCATTTGAAAGGTCAAGATACGCTTTGATAGGCAAGTGATCTGAGGCAATGCGTGCAAGTGGTGAATGATGCGTTTCGATATTTGTCACTAATTGATGAGGAAACGAAAGAATTCTATCAAGGGCTAGAAAGGGAAAACGAGAGGGAAAACTTGGTATAATTCCAAGTTTATTATCAAAATAAGGAGAAAAATGGTTTAAAGATGAGCCTTTTCCTACCCGCCATTCATTTAAATCACCAACAAGGAGTGTGGGCATAAGGGAACGTTTTTGCAAAAGTGCAAGGAGCATTTTTGTTTGCTGATTGCGAGAGTGTCGTAATAAGCCAAAATGAGCGGCAATAACACGAATAAAACCAACTTCCATTTCTAGCTCTACAATTACAGCGCCACGTGGTTCAATCCCAGGAAGAGTGATTTGTAAGATGTCGTGTATATGTCCTTTTCGCAAAAAAAGAGCGTTGCCATGCCAGCCATGACCTTGAGGTGACATGGTATTCAGGGGCACTGGAATCAGACCTGTTTTATCTTTTAACAGTTTAAGATCAATCAAACCAATGCGTTCACCAAAGCGTTTATCTGCTTCTTGAAGGGCAAGAATATCAACTTGTAGTTCAGTAATAACACGTACAATACGCGTAGGGTCAAAAACTCTATCAACGCCGACGCATTTATGGATATTATAAGAAGCAGCAGTGAGGTCATAATGATGATTCCGATTTATTATGTCTAAGCGATGACAAGAACGTTTGCGAATTGCATTAAAAAGAGGGCTATGAAGCCTTTTCTGCATAAATGTAGTAAAGCGGGGAAACTCTTGTTTGTAAGGTTTCTTTGTCATTTTTATGAGATAGATGTGCCAAAGAGGTAAAGGGCAAATGCTTGGCTAAAAACAAAAGAACCCTGTTTCCTTTGAGAAACAAGGTTCTTTAATTGAGTTATGATTGTTGCAATCAATCACGGTTTGAACCAAGAAATTGTACCAAGAAGACAAACATATTGATGAAATCAAGATAAAGACTAAGTGCCCCCATAATAACTTTACGACCTCGGGTATCGATTCCATCCCCTTCGTAATACATTAATTTGATGTTCTGTGTGTCATAAGCAGTCAAACCAGCAAAGATGAAAACGCCGATAACAGAGATAGCAAATTGTAAGGCACTTGATCCAAGAAAGATATTAACGATCATGGAAAGTATCAAGCCAACCAAACCGATCAAAAGAAATGAACCCATCGCTGTGAGGTCACGCTTTGTTGTATAACCATAAAGTGAAAGAGAACCAAAAGCTGCAGCGGTAATAACAAACGTTTGCACAATACTTTCTGTTGTGTAACGCAAAATTATTGAGGACAGTGAAAGTCCAACGAGGGCAGCATAACCAAAAAAGAGGCTACGAGCAGCACTTGTACTCAATGTGTTAATTTTAAAACTTAGGAATAAAACCGCCACAAGTGGTGCAAACATAACAAGGTAGGAGAGTGGCGATGTGTAAAAGGTTACTCCGAATGGAGTTAAATAAATACTGTTATTGATTTGAGCGGCTGCCTGGCTCATATCTGTTGTCGTTGCTAATGATGCAATTGCATAAGCAGCAGCAGCTGTAATAAGCAAACCAATAGCCATTGTATTATAGACGCCCAGCATATAGCTGCGCAGTCCTTGATCAATTGATGCATCGGCACGGGAAACAGACGCCGAACGTAAATTTTTAAAATCAGCCATAATATAAAGTCCTTTAGCATATGTTCCACCAGATGTCGGGGTTAAAAAGAGTTTCTATCATTAAAGCACCAGCTTTGTATAAGCTTTTACTTAGCAGATACAAACAACCCCAGGTGCCGCTGGTGGAATCCCAGCATACCTCCCTTTATTATGGAGATTTATTTTAAAATTACAAGAGACTTATCTTTGGAAGAAACCTTACAAATTAGTAAGGAAAAAGCTTGTTTTGATTAAAAGCGTTAAGTTTTTTAAGACTTTGTGCGAAAAAAATGAGAATATGAGCTTTCCTTTATTTCTTATGGAAAGTTATAATGTAAAATTCATTGGAACGATCACTTTTGTGTTTATGAAAGTGCAATCCTGCACCAATTATTATATTTGCCAGTTCTTAATGTTGCTTCAGTTCTTGCATTGAGATTGCTCATAAGAGGCATTTTTAGTCCTTGCTAAAACGTTTTTATTCACATGTTGGTCCCGCTTATGATGCGCAAGCGAATAGTTTTAATTGATTTATCATCAAAAAGATTGAAATGATAGAATCTGATGATATTCGAAGCTCTCATTCAACATGTAAAATGATGATTTACCTTTATAAATCAGTATATTGCTAATATTACACTTACACGGTTCATGAGAGGCATCTAAAGTTTTTTCAAAACAGTATTTTCAAAACATATGCCAATTTATTTATTAATTTATTATGGAGCGGATTTTTCTGTTTCAACATGAGACGGGTTGAAACGACAAAATACGACAATATCAAGGAGTCTAAACTCAAGATTAAAAATTATTATTTATGTTTAAAATCAATTACTTAGATTTATAATTTGAAAATATGTAAAAAAGGATAGAAATAAAATATTGGGCACAAGTATTTTAGCATAATAACTGTAACCATCATTAAAAAGGTGACGTCGAGAATAAGAAAGTGAGAAAATGCTGTTTTAAAAAAGCAAACAAACTGTATTTAATAATCTAACAGCGTCGGTATAAATAAAAAACAAATTTTTTTAACAAAACTCTTATGAAAAATGGTAAAAAATAATCTCCAAAATAGGAGATGTAAAGATGTACACATTTTTTTCATATATCGTATGTGGTTGCTTGAGTGAGTGAAGGCTTTTATTTAGAAAGTGTACGGTTGGAGTACCGTTTTGCTTTTATCCATATACGCAATTCTTCAATAAGAATAGCAATAACGCCAAGTGTGATAAAAGTATCGGCAAGATTGAAAATAGCAAAATAAAAAATTTCATCAACATGAAAGAGGATATAATCAGTGACATGATGAAAACGGATACGGTCAATAAGATTACCAATTGCTCCGCCAATGATAAGAATAAGACCAAAGCGTGTTAAAGACTTGTTATATTCAACATTTTTCCAGAGCCATAAAAGAAAAACAATAATAAAAAGCGTAATGGCAATAAGTCCCCAATGAGAAAAGGACGAGAGAAAGGAAAATGCGATACCAGAATTACGCACATGGTAGAGGGAAAGAAAAGGAAGAAGAGGGCTTTCTGTTCCTAAGGGCATAGTGTGCACAACCCAATATTTGACCGCTTGGTCAAGTCCTACTGTAAACACTAAACCAAGAAGAAAAAAGGGCAGTGATTTACGTATCATATTCTGGCCTCACATGTTCTAGTTTTAAATAAGGGCGGCGGATTTCATAAAGCATGACAGCTGTCGCTACCGCTAAATTAAGCGAATCAGCTCGCCCATTTTGTGGGATACGAGCAAGTTTATCACAACGATTTGCAAGAATTTCTGATAAACCTTCTTTTTCATTTCCCATGAGAAGTACGATGGGTCCATCTTTGAAGTCAATTGTACGATAATCGGTAGCTCCTTTAAGATGGGTACCAACAATCATGCTTTTAAAGTTTACAGACCAGTTTAAAAACGTGCTTTCATCACAGCGATAAAGTGGTATACAAAAAATTGATCCCATTGTTGCACGTACTGTTTCAGGTGAGAAAGGATCTGTTGTCTCGCCAATCAAAATAACACCTTTGGCTCCTACGGCATCAGCCGTGCGAATAATGGTGCCAAGATTTCCGGGATCACGGATCCGGTCAAGCGCGACGTAAACATCCTCAACCCGTCCTTGTGTCATTTCAAGCGGTTGCCATTGTTGTTTAAAAATACCAATAACTGTTTGTGGATTATCACGGCGAGTAATGGATTCCATGACCTTTTGTGAGGCTTTAATGACAAAACCACCATTTGCTACAGTGCGTGCGGCAGTATTTTCAGTAACGGTGTTACCAATTTTGCTTTTAGAAAAAATGAGTGTTTGTATTGTCCAGCCAAGATTGAGAGCATCAATGACCAATTTCAATCCTTCTGCCATGAAAAGACCTTCTCGATTACGGTTTTTCTTTTGACTGAGCGCGCGAAGGTCTTTGATGATGGGATTGCTAAGGGAGGTGATTTCTTTAACCTTACCGATTTTGGGTATAGACATATTCAGGCAATCCAACGGCTAAAAAGGGAAGTAGAAAGGGCACGTCCAGCGATTTCTTCACGCAAGATCAATTCTCCTGATTCGACCGTGCCGCCAAGATTTATGAATTCATCACGTATTAAAGCATGGAGTGCATAGAAAGAAGCGCGAATAGAATAAACTGTAAGCACGATGGCAAGCGGTTTATCGGAAAGAAGTTTACGACAGTTTGTGATCATAGTTGGTAAGTGATCAAACAATTGCCAAATTTCGCCATGAGGTCCACGCCCGTACGCAGGAGGATCAAGAAGAATCATATCATAGTTTTTTTTACGACGCAGCTCGCGTTCGACAAATTTTACGGCATCATCGCAAATCCAGCGAATAGAGCGATCTGATAATCCTGCTCTTTCTTGGTTGGCTTTTGCCCAAGCAATGGCTTTTTTAGAGGCATCAACATGGGTAACATTTGCACCCACGCGTGCGCCAATCAGAGAAGCAATACCTGTATAACCAAAAAGATTGAGCAATTTTATCGGACGTGTCGTTTTAGAAATTTGTTCTTCCATAAAGCGCCAATGGGCATCTTGTTCAGGAAAAACACCCACATGACGAAAAGAAGTAAAACGACCTAAAAAAGACAATCCATTCCAAGTAAGAGGCCAGGTTTCACCAAGTGGTTTTTTTGGAAAATGCCAACGACCAACACCTTCTTCATCTCGATTGCCTGTGAAAATAGCATCAACATCAGCCCATTTCTTTTGTGATAATGCGGGTTTCCATAATGCTTGACCTTCTGGTCGAATAATACGGCAAGTCCCATAACGCTCTAATTTTTGTCCATTACCAGAGTCAATAAGAGCATAATCTGTACTGGATCCAGTTTCTAAAATCAGAGGCAATTTTTCCTGCGGGTACACATTGTTGTAGTGAGGTTGAAAACATTGTGCAGGCATGTTCTGTGTCACGATACAGGTTACTTTGAAAGTTTATGTTAAAAAGTTCTTGAATATCTCGTAAGAGTGCAAAATTTTAAAGTCAATTAAAGCATGTATAGGAAAAAAGAGAAAGAGCACTTTTAATTTTGTGTAAAACACAATAAAAAAAGTTTCACTAAAATAATCTTACACGATATTTGCAATCGACATTTTTAACTTTTCAAGCTCAGCTTTGCTTTGTTTGAGTGCTTTTTTGCATTTATGATACGCAAGCCAATTAATAAAGGTTCCTAATAGAACACCAAGAGCGAAAAAAATCAAGAGCCATATAAAAAAAGGAGCGCGGTAAGTAAAACTTTCAGAGCTGATTCGAAAAGGATCCAATGTTAACATAACCATTTGACTATTAGCTACCATGAAAGCAACCAAAAACGCTGTGGGAATCACCAAAAAAATTGCTAAGAGGGTATGTTTAAGTGTCATAAATTTACTCACTGATTGAGTCTATCACGCAAATCTTTACCAGTTTTGAAAAAAGGAATCCATTTTTCTTCAACGGCAACAGCATCACCTGTTCGTGGATTACGCCCGTTACGGGCTGAACGGCTTTTAACAGAAAAAGCTCCAAATCCACGAAGTTCAACACGATTACCATTTGCAAGTGCTGTTGAAATTTCCTCAAAAATGGCGTTCACAATATTTTCCACATCACGTTGAAAAAGATGCGGGTTCTGACGGGCAATAATCTGCACAAGCTCTGATTTAACCAAAATAGCCTCGCTTTCACACAAAAAAGGTTTCTATAATTTTGCATTTCATTTATGCACATTACAATATATATAAATATATATAAATGAAGGCAAAATAAAACCAAGAACAAACAAATTGCAAGAAACAAAATTTGAAAATACCTCTCATAAAAGGTATACAGGTTGGAAAACGCGGAACATTTAAGAGCTTAGGGTAGTATGTTCGTACATAATCATTATGAAGTCTTTTCAACAAAATCATCTTTTGGTGATGTTTTTAAAAAAGCATCCCACCATTCGCGTCGTATTCGTATATTAAAGTTTTTTTTACCTATTTTGGCATTGGCTGTAGCACTCGTTTTTTGTTGGTTTACATTTTTCTTTTCTCCCATTGCTTGTGATCCTGTGGCTTTGAGTAATGAAGAGGGAGAGATAATGAAATTAACGATGCTCAATCCAAGATTAGAGGGTTATACACGTTCTCATGAACCTTATTGGCTTAAAGCAGAAAAGGCATTTCAAGATCGTACACGTTCTGGAGTCATTGGGTTACAAAATATTACTGCTGAAGCGCTTATAGGCAAACAAAGACGGGTTTTTCTCGATGCGCAAGGGGGAGTTTACGATAATATTCATGGTTTTTTGCAATTGGATAAGCCATTCACCATTACGACCAATGACGGAATGACTGCACAATTTATGGCAGCAAATATTAATTTATCTGAGGGGCAATTAAACACAGATAAACGTGTCAATATGCAACGAACAGGTTTTCATCTTGCAGCAAATTCTTTGCAAGTTCGAGAAAAAGGACAAAAAATGTACTTTCATGGTGGTGTACATTTAGTGCTTGACAAGCAATGAGAGAGTTTCAATACGAATTTTAAATGATTTTTTTATGAAAGGGAGTGATGTGTCTATAGAAGAGTTGAGAGTGATGAAATGAAGCCGAAAGGATCATACAAAAAGTGGATGGGTATTGCTTTGACTTTGAGTATGAAAATGTTAGGATTTGGAACAGTTTTTGGATATGCTGAAGTGGCTCATTTTGGAATTAGTTTATCAAACGATAAAAAACCGGTAGAACTTTATGCAGATTCTTTAGAAATAATTGATAAAGAAGGAGTGGCGCTCTTTAATGGTGATGTTTCGGTAGTTCAAGGTGAATGTCTTCTGCGAACGGAAAAATTAGTTGTTTATTATGATAAAGCGCATAAATTAGCTAATAGTGACAAAATAGATATGAAACCATCGTCACCTGCTTGGTTTGATTCAGCAGGTGTTAAGAAAGTGGAAGCTTTAGGAAAAGTTTACATAAAGATTGCCACGCAAATTGCTACGGGTGATAAAGGCGTTTTTGATGGAAAGTCAAAAATGATGAGCTTGACAGGGAATCGTGTTGTATTAACCGATGGCGATAATGTGGCAACGGGGTGCAAACTAACGGCAGATATGAAAAGCGGAAAGGCTTTTCTAAAAGGTTGTGAGACGTCTGAAAAAAAGGACCGTGTTTCCATCATTTTTAAACAAAGTCAAAAGAATGGCCATTAAGGTTTCATGTTTGGAATCAAAAGAAAAAAACAGACGGATAAACATAATTTAGCAAGTGAAGCTTTAAGAAAGCGCTTAAAGGGGACTTTAATTGCCAGTCGTTTGATTAAATTTTACCGTGGAAGACAGGCTGTTAATGGTGTTTCTTTTGGTATTCGTACTGGAGAAGCCGTTGGTATTTTAGGTCCCAATGGTGCGGGAAAGACGACTTGTTTTTATATGGTTACGGGTCTCATTAAATCGGATGGAGGGTCCATTAAAATTGATGGGTTTGATATTACTCATCTTCCTATGTATCGACGTGCTCGTTTAGGTATTGGATATCTTCCCCAGGAAGCCTCTATTTTTCGTGGTCTTTCAGTAGAAAATAACATTAAAGCTGTATTGGAGGTTGTAGAAAAAGACCGCATTAAGCGCCGTGAAGAGTTAGATGCTCTTTTACATGAATTTAAAATTGATCATTTACGTAAAATGCCTGCACTTTCCTTATCAGGGGGTGAGCGTCGACGACTTGAAATCGCGCGTGCTTTAGCCTCTCGCCCCAATTTTATGTTACTTGATGAACCATTTGCAGGAATTGATCCTATTGCTATTTTTGATATTCAGCAGCTTATCCGTCATTTAACCAAACGCGGAATTGGTGTTTTGATAACGGATCATAATGTGCGTGAAACACTGGGTCTTGTCGACCGCGCCTACATTATTCATGCAGGACAAGTTTTAGTTCATGGTCGTCCTCATGATATTATAAACAACGCTGATGTACGCAGAACTTATTTGGGAAATCAGTTTTCTCTTTGATTTTAAAGCTTCTATGGAGTCTTATTTAAGTCTAAATGGATAAACATAGTGAACATGAATGCCATTTCCACACATTTAGGCAATCAATCAAATACACTTCACAAGGCGAATGCTTCATTTTGATTCTTCAGCTATTATCGGTATGCATTTTCATTCCATTAATAAAAAAATCACTGTTGTTTCGTCGCAGAAACTATGTGGCTTTTTAATTAAGAATTTCAACATAAAAAATGAAATACAATTGCTTTGTGTCAAAAGGTATTTTTAGGTGGAGGTGCAATAAAAGCTTCTTAGCGGATTGTGTTTATCATTTTATTGCTAAGAAGCACCTTAACTTCTTTTATAATTATAACTTTAAACTGAGTTTTTTATATGAGTAAAAAGATTTCATGAGGCTGAGGTGAGCTTATTGTTTTACTGGTTTATTCTGTTTTTGATTGTTTAATAGAAAATATATTACTAGATTAACCTTATAATGAATGATAAATGATATTAAATAAACACGCGTATTGTTGAAAGATATCTAGATATTAATAATGCTTTTCTTGGCCGATTCAGACAACATATCGATATATAGATGATGCTGTTTCGGATATTTTTATGGTAGCACCATGGGTTATATATATTATGGTTGTCAAATAAGGTTTGTGGTGTTTTGTTGGTTTGCATTGCGTATTTAAAAGCAGATGTGCGAGTGCAAATATCATGTCCAATATGCGAATCTCTTTAAAATATCTGTTAAGCGAATTTAAAGCTTTTTAGATCGTTTGAATTAACCATCGTTCAAGCTACACAATAATTGTCAAAGTAAAGTGCCATTTTACTTCAATCTGTTTCACATTTTGTGGGAGTTAGTTTTTAAAAGGAACAAGAACAATGGATAAGAAATTTTATGCTACCTTTTTTGATTATTATCTGTGAATTTATGAAGGATGGTCTTTGCTGGTATCATAGGAGAATTACTTTTATGGACAACGTCATTTCCTTGTTTTCTCATACTGTTAATTAGGAGTTGAATCCTATTTATTGTTGAGCTGAGAGCGATATTTGATGGATTAAATCATCATCTGTTGTGGATTGAAAAGTAAATATACGTGTTATGATGCAAAAAGGCGACAGAGCTTTTGTAGGTATTTATTACCTTTTACGGGGTTGTTGATAGGCATTTGAGCGTGCAAAAGGAAAATTGAAGTATGAATTTGAATGAGTTAATTACACCGGAAGCAATTATTCCGGCTCTTAAGGCGAATTCGAAGAAACAAGTTTTGCAAGTTTTAGCCGGAAAGGCAGCCGAGTTAACAGGTCTTGATGCGTGTGTAATTTTTGATATTGTTTTACAACGTGAAAAACTAGGGTCAACAGGTCTGGGTGGTGGTATTGCGATTCCTCATGGGAAACTGTCTAATATTAACCGAATCATTGGTATCTTTGCGCGTCTTGAAAGCTCCGTTGATTTTGAAGCTCTCGATGACGAACCAATAGATCTTGTTTTTCTTCTTTTGGCACCTGAAAATGCTGGTGCAGACCATTTAAAAGCTTTGTCGCAGATTGCGCGTGTCTTGCGTCATACTGATGTTGTGCAAAAATTACGCAATACCCATGACGCTAAGGTACTTTATAATTTATTGATTCAAAGTTCAGCAACAACCATAGCCTAAAAGACGTTGTAGTATACGTTACGGATAGTGCAGCACAGAGTAAATTAGAAAGTGATATAATCTAAGTGATATAATATACTTGTAAAGAATTCAGAACTATTAATAACATCCTATGATTTTGAAGGAATCGCTTCTAAGGGAATTTTCACTTTAAAAAACAAGAGACAGAAATAGTTTCTGACTTTTGTTACTTTTATGGATGCAGCATCCATTGTCATTATCATGTTTTTTTGTCCATTTAATTTGGATTCTTATCTGTGAATTGGATTTTTTCGTACATTAAAGATAGTTTGAATTTACAGTGATATTCGGATTTAAGGTCCAAAAGAGTGATAATGAGTATCACGGACTTTTTTGTATGAAAGGGTAAGAAAAGTTTACTGTTTAAGGACAGGTTTTGTTTAGATGTCAGCGACAGCAAAAGCCAATATTAAAAACAGTTTGTAAGAATGAAAACTGTGAATTGTGTGTTGAGGAAAGGGGATTCTTTGTGCGTATACAAACCTTTTAATTGTATTTTATTGATTGAAAGGTCTTTTAAAAAAACTATAGAGCGGAAAGTTTAGAAACTGTTGTAGAAAGAGAAGAGAGGTTGATGTTTATAAATACCATCAGAACAAAACTATGGTATTTGTCAAATAAACGCCTCAAAAGTTTTTAGTTAAGGAGAGTGGATATTATTGAGCACATCAAGCAATAGGATTTGATTGGTTTAGATTTTTGGAATCATTTCAAAAATTAGCAATTTAAGATTGTAAGATATATGGCGAGAGTAATTGGCATTAAAATAGGTGAAGTTCTATGCGGTGATTGGGGGTACAGGAGCTATACGCTCTGTTTTTCATGGCAAATATGCTGATAGTATTTGATAATTTTTTATAAAAAGGCATCAATATCGTGCAAAGATGGTATCTAGACAATGTTGAATCAAAGTACGGAGACACTATAATTGGTGAAAAGTAGAATATTTTGCGATTTTTATTAACACAAATGTGTTGAATATGTTAGGTTTGCAAATGATATTCGAAAGGCTATAAAATGTGGAGTGTTTCTTTATGGGATGCAGTTCCAAGACTTTGCAACAAATTGCCTACGGTAAAAGGGTGTCGTTTATTTCTTAGCAGGATTATAGTATGTTCATACTCTGTTTTTAGGTTCAATTACTTAAAAAATGAGTTTTTTACGCGGAAAACAAAATTGGTAGCATAAAATCAAAATGTTGTTTTTTAAAAATCTTGTTATTGAATAAAAAATTCATGTTTTAGTAACAGCTAAAAGATCATAATTGAACGCAAAAATCTGTTATGGTTGAGGTGGAACCATTTTGCTTTTTAAAGGGGTTTGAACAACTATACTAAGGTATCGATGAACTTTTGTTGGACTTTTCCAATGAAGAGAATCTTTTTAGAGACTAAAGAAGGCTAAATGAAGATGTTTGAAAAAACTGTTATGGTTGCATCGGTAGTGGTTCTAACTACTGCGGGAGCGGCATGGGCACAAGCGCCAAAACGTTTAAATCAATTTGAGGCGTGGGGGACCTATTCTTATAAATCGCCACAAAATACAATTTGCTATGTATTATCGGTACCTTTGGAGTCACTCCCGACAACGGTTAATCATGGTGATAATTTCTTTTTGGTAACCAAGCGTTCTCATTCTCCTGTCTCGTTTGAACCACAATTTATGGCGGGTTATACACTTAAAGAAGGGTCGAAAGTTACTGTAACTATTGGAGATAAGGATTTTGATTTTTTCACGAAAGATTCGTCAGCTTGGTTAGCTTCATCAGCGTTAGAAAAGCAGCTTGTTTCTGCAATGCGTTCTGGGTTAAATATGACAGTGAAAGCTCTCTCAAAACGGGGAACGCATACGACCTATACTTATTCCTTAAAAGGAATCACGGCTGCATTAAATGCGACTCATGACTGCCATTAAGATCTCTACAGTTCTAAACTAGTGACATAATTGGAAAAAAATGGCGATTTCCTATGACCTGAGACCTATTGGTTCATGTCCGGCACGAGAAACAAATAATGTTGCCGTAAAGGAGAGTTCTAAGCTGTCTTTGATCGGCTTATCACAAGATGAAATGCGACAAGCTTTAGAGACAGTTGGTGTACCAGAACGTCAAACGCGTATGCGTGTACGTCAGCTTTGGCATTGGCTTTATGTCCGTGGTGTTTCAAATTTTGATGAAATGCTGAATATTTCTAAATCAATGCAAGAAATGCTTAAAAACCATTTTTCCATTGCTCGTCCGGAAATTATTGGAGAACAAATATCAAAAGATGGTACACGTAAATGGCTCTTGCGTTTTCCAGCACGTGGAACTGGCAGGCCTGTTGAAATTGAAACGGTTTATATTCCCGAGGAAGGGCGTGGTACTTTATGTCTTTCATCGCAAGTGGGATGTACGTTAACCTGTTCTTTTTGCCATACAGGAACACAGGTACTTGTTCGCAATCTGACAGCGGAAGAAATTTTAGCACAATTATTGGTTGCGCGTGATTGTTTGGGTGATTTTCCGGATAAGAATACTCCTGATGGAGCGATTGTTCCAGTTGAAGGGCGCAAGATTACCAATATTGTTATGATGGGAATGGGAGAACCACTTTATAATTTTGAAGCAGTCAAAAAAGCTTTATTGATTGCTTCCCATGGAGATGGGCTTTCTTTATCTAAACGTCGGATTACGCTTTCAACCAGTGGGGTTGTTCCTGGAATTATCCGAACGGGAGAAGAAATTGGCGTTATGTTGGCAATTTCACTCCACGCAGTGCATGATGCACTACGGGATATGCTTGTTCCAATCAATAAAAAATATCCGCTTTCTCTGTTAATGGATGCTTGCCGTAATTATCCTGGCCTTTCCAATGCTAAGCGAATTACATTTGAATATGTTATGCTAAAAGATATAAATGATAGTTTAGACGATGCTAAACGATTGATTCAATTGCTGAAAGGGATTCCTGCGAAAATTAATTTGATTCCTTTTAATCCATGGCCGGGGAGCAATTATCAATGCTCTGATTGGGAACAAATTGAGCGTTTTGCTGATGTGGTTAATCAAGCAGGCTATGCTTCTCCTATTCGAGTACCACGTGGACGCGACATTTTGGCTGCGTGTGGTCAGCTTAAATCTGCTTCAGAACGTTTACGTAAATCTGAACGTTTACAATGAATGGTTTCAATTTTCATTAATAAGAATACGTAGAGCGAAACTTGTAAAAACGCCTGCGATAAGCCAATCAAGAAAACGGATATAAGAAGGATTTTGCTTAAGTCCATTGAAAAATTTGTGAGCCATAAAAACTATGGAAATGTTAATAGGTAGAGAAATAGGAATATAAGAGAGACCCAAAATGAGCAATTTTTGCGTAGCCATGGGATCATTTGCATTGATAAATTGTGGCAAGAAAGTCACGTTAAAAAGAATGGCTTTGGGATTTAAAAGATTAATTACAATAGCATTAAAATAATTGCGTCTAAGACTTTTGTGTTTTAAAGATGTCTTTTTTAAAGAAAATGTCGAATGTTTCCGCAATGCTTGAAAGGCAAGCCATAAAAGGTAAAAGGCACCCACAACTTTAAGAAGGAAAAAAGCGAACGGTGAAGCAAAAATAAGAGCTGATAAACCAAGTGCTAAAGCGGTAACTTGAAGGGCGAAACCTGTTGCACTCCCTAAAACACACATAATTCCAGCTTTTTTGCTTTGTGTAATAGTGCGTGTCACTGATAGGATAATATCAGGTCCTGGAATAAGCGCTAAAATCAACGCTGCCGCATAAAATTGTATCAAAATAGACCATTCAGGAAGAAACGACATATAAATCTCCTCTTATTTGCGAGGTATTACCTCACAATTTTTGTCTCTAACGTAGTATCTTAACTTACACCATTTCGTTTTTTGCGTCTTTATTAATGTTGCTTAAAGAGAGTTCACTTTCATTTCTTGTATAATTTTATTTTTTATTAAAAAATAAAGCGAAAAATATAGAATTTTAAGATGAAAAAGAGGCAAAATGTTAGAAAGTTGTTTTGGCTTATTCAGACGGATTGGATACGTCAATTATTCTTAAACTGTTGCAAAGTGATTTAGGGTTGAAGTTGTAACTTTTACAACCGATTTAGGTCCAGGAAGAAGAGTTGACATTGGTCCGCCGTAAGGCTGAAATATTTGGTATTAAAGAAATCTATACTGAAGATTTGTATGAAGAGTTTGTACGTGTTTTGTCTTTCCAATGTTTGGGGCTAATGCAGTTTATGAAGGAACCTATCTTTTGAGAACGTTGCTCATCCGCCTATTTCAAAACGCATTATTGAAATTGCTAAGAAAACAGACGTAGATGCAATTGCCCATAGGATAACAGGAAAAGGCAATGATCAAGTACGTTTTGAGCTTTCTACTTATGCACTTAATCCTGATATAAAAATTATTGCTCTATGGCAAAGGTCGTACGGGTTTGATTAACTTTACGCATGCACATCAAATTCCAGTAGAAAGGAATAAGCAAGGCGAAGTGCCATTTTCGATTGACGCAAATTTATTATACTCGTTATTAGAAGGAAAAATTTTTGGAGGATCCGGGACTTCCTGCTTCTGAGTATGTGCATATACATATTATTTTTCCTGAAGCTGCTCCAGACTGAGTAACTAGAAACACACTTGGCTTTTAAAAAGGCTATTCCATATCAACCAATGGGAAAAATTTATCTCCCGTGAATTTACTTGCTGAATTGAATAATTATGGATGCGACAACGGTATTAGGTCAATTAGATTTGGTAGAAAATCGTTTTGTTGGTATGAAGTCACGTGGCATTTATGAGAAACCATCCTTTTGACTGCTTATTAGGCGATAGAATCTTTGACATTAGATCGGGAAGTGGCTTATTTGAAAGATGAATTAATGCCGCGTTATGCAGAGCTCATTTATTATGGTTTTTGGTTTTTACTTGAGCGGAAAATATTTAGGCTGCTATTGATTTATCTCAAGAAAATTTTGAAGGCGAAGTTACATTAAAGCTTTACAAGTATAATGTAATTGTTGAAGAATGCTAAAGTAAAAAGTCGCTTTATTCCGATAAATTTGTCACTTTTGAGGGTGATGAGGGTGCTTATGATAAAAAAGATGCTGCCGGTTTTATTAAATTAAATACCTTGCGTTTACGTACATTGGCAGCACGTTCGTTAGAATATAAATAAATAACTCGATAAAAACCACTCTTACAATCAATATAATAAAAGGGAGTTTTGTCTAAGACATTTAATTTTGTCATTTTTCTAACTTATATATGTTTTTTAATAGATTATTTGTCCGATTTTTATTTCGATGTTAGAGGGTTTTTTTTCTTTCTGATAAGTGTAGTAGACAAAGCCTAGAATAATGGCAATTAAGGCACCAATAACCCAAATAAATAAATTATATTTCATGATATTTATACTTTATTAATATAAAAATAAAAGAAAAAATATAAAAAAAAGAAAATACGACGGAAAGAATAAGGCAGAGACTCATCATAACAAGGGTATAATAAGAAAATTTTGATAGCTTTTTGCTTTCTATTATTGACGAATAAATCCAAGAACCATACACCATACCATTAAAGAGTTTAGTTTTTAGGATGAAGATGATGATGCGTGATCCTTGTAATGCCCTTAGCCTTGCACCAGAATTAAGAGATGCGGCTTTTCAATCAAAAGTTTGGCCATTTGAAGAGGCACGTAAAATTATTAAACGGTATGAAAAAATAGGTTATCCAGAGAGTGTCATATTTGAAACAGGTTACGGACCTTCTGGTTTACCGCATATTGGAACATTTGGGGAAGTTGCCCGTACAACCATGGTGCGCCATGCTTTCCATATTCTCACAGAGAATAAGGTTAAAACAAAACTGCTTTGTTTCTCCGATGATATGGATGGTTTGCGGAAAGTTCCGGATAATGTGCCTGATCGCGAGAAGATGGAAAGCTATCTTGGTCAATCACTTAGCCGCATACCGGATCCTTTTGGCGATGGCTATCCTTCTTTTGGAGCAGCAAATAATGCGCGTTTGTGTGCTTTCCTTGATCGTTTTGGTTTCGATTATGAATTTGCAAGTGCTACTGATTATTATAGTTCCGGGCATTTTGATGAAACACTTTTAAAAATACTTGCCTGTTATGACAAGGTCATGGCGATTGTTTTGCCAACATTGGGTGAAGAACGCCGCGCCACTTATTCACTCTTTTTACCTATTTCTCCATTTTCTGGAAAAGTATTACAGGTTCCGATGGTTGCTCGGAATGTTGAGAAAGGCACTATTACTTATATTGAACCTGAAACAGGGGAAACCATTGAAACAGAAGTCACAGGTGGTAAAGTTAAGTGTCAGTGGAAAGTGGATTGGGCAATGCGTTGGACAGCGCTTGGTGTTGATTATGAAATGGCCGGAAAAGATCTTATTGATTCCACTAATCTTTCTTCTAAAATTTGCAAAGTGCTTGGTGGGAATCCGCCAGAAGGATTTAATTATGAGCTCTTTTTGGATGATAAGGGGCAGAAAATTTCAAAATCCAAAGGAAATGGCTTAACCATTGATGAGTGGCTAAGTTATGCTCCAACAGAGAGTCTCGGGCTTTATATGTTTTTAAAGCCCAAAACAGCAAAACGGCTTTATTTTGATGTTATTCCCAAAGCCGTTGATGAATATTATGCGCATCTTTCAGCCTATGGACGTCAGAAATGGCAAGAGCGGCTTAATAATCCCGTATGGCATATCCATAATGGTTGCCCTCCACAGGTTGATTTGCCTGTATCCTTTGCTATGCTACTGAATTTGGTGAGTGCTTCAAACGCAGAAAATAAAGAAGTCCTTTGGGGTTTTATTTCTCGCTATGCTAAAGGAGCAAATGCGCAAACTTATCCGGAACTTGATCAGTTGGTGCAATTTGCCATTAAATATTTTGATATTTTTGTCAAACCAAACAAAAAATTTCGAACACCGGATGACAGTGAACGCACAACATTAGCGCAAATTGATACGAAATTAGCCAGTTTACCTGAAGCTGCAGATGGAAATACACTTCAAAATGCGCTTCTTGATGTTGCACGTTTAACGGAACGCTATCAAGATCATAGCAAAAAAAGTCCTGAAGGGGGCCCAGGTGTTTCAAATGTCTTTTTTCAAATGCTCTATGAAGTTCTTTTAGGGCAAGAACGAGGACCACGATTGGGATCATTTATTGCGTTGTATGGGATTAATGAAATGCGTGCACTGATTGCTGAAGCGCTTGCGCGACCTCAGGGGAAATGATGGAAAAGAGAGTGCAAGAAGTAAAACGGCGCCGCACGTTTGCAATTATCGCTCATCCAGATGCAGGGAAAACAACGCTGACAGAAAAGCTTTTATTATTTGGTGGAGCTATTCAGCTTGCTGGTGAGGTGAAAGCAAAAAAAGATCGTATTCAAACCCGTTCTGATTGGATGCATATTGAACGGGACCGCGGCATTTCGGTTGTGACATCGGTGATGACGTTTGAATATGAAGATCATATCTTTAATCTTTTAGACACTCCAGGGCATGAGGATTTTGCGGACGATACGTATCGTACTCTCACAGCCGTTGATAGTGCTATTATGGTACTAGACGGTGCACGCGGAATTGAGCCGAGAACACTGAAATTGTTTGAGGTGTGTCGAATGCGGGATATTCCTATTGTTACTTTTATCAACAAAATGGATCGCGGGGCGCGTGATCCTATAGAACTTTTAGATGAAATTGAAGAAAAACTTGCTCTTGATACCGCGCCAATAACCTGGCCGATTGGTACAGGTAAAGATTTTGTTGGAACATTTGATCTTCATCATAATCGTTTTCGTCAAAAAGATGATGAGGTAACGCAACATATGGTTTCTGGGCCCGATGAAGTTGCAAACTTGCTTCCTGAAAACCAACGCTTTTCTTTTATTGAAGGAGTAGAACTTGCGCGAAGTGCCTGCAAAAATTTTGATCTTCAAGCGTTCCGTGAAGGACATATGACACCAGTTTATTTTGGTTCGGCTTTACGAAATTTTGGTGTTCGTGATTTGATCAATGCGCTCATTGATTTTGGTCAAAGTCCTCGTGATCAGAGTGCAGATAAACGCAATATCATAGCAACTGAATCTAAAATGACAGGATTTGTTTTTAAAATTCAGGCTAATATGGACCCTAATCATCGTGATCGTATTGCATTCTTTCGGGTATGTTCGGGAACACTTGAACGTGGCATGAAGACAAAGTTAGTACGAACAGGAAAGCCCATGACCCTTTCGGCACCACAATTTTTCTTTGCGCGTTCACGTCAGATTGCTGATCAAGCCTATGCCGGTGATATCGTGGGGATTCCTAATCATGGAACGTTACGGATTGGTGATACCTTGACGGAAGGAGAAGATATTCTCTTTAAGGGAGTGCCTAATTTTGCACCAGAAATTTTGCGTCGTGTTTGTTTAGGCGATCCGATGAAAGCAAAAAAACTGAAAGAAGCTTTGCAACAAATGGCTGAAGAGGGGGTCGTGCAATTATTTATTCCCGATGATGGATCGCCTTCTCTTATTGGTGTCATTGGTGCTTTGCAAATTGATGTTCTAAAGGAACGACTTAAAATAGAATATGGTTTGCCAGTGAGCTTTGAACCAGCACGCTTTAATGTATGCCGTTGGATTTCAGCACAAAGCAAAGCTGAGCTTCAAAAGTTTCTTATCAATAACCGTTCTGCCATTGCTCATGACCTAGAAGGCGATCCTGTTTTTTTAGCAGAAAATTATTTTTCATTGAATTATGAAGCAGAACGGGCGCCGAAAATAAAATTTGCATCTTTTAAGGATTATCAAATACGCTCTGAATAAACAAATACTCTTTTGCAAGAAAAGAATTATCCTTAAAAAATCAAATAAGGAGGAGAGGTAAAACTCCTCTCCTTTGTAAAAAAATCACTCTGAATAGACTTAACGAAGCCCATCTTTTATCCATTCAGAAACACGTGTTTTAGAAGCAGCACCAACCATATTTGATGCGACATTCCCGTTTTTAAACATCAATAAGGTAGGGATTGAGCGTACTCCGTATTGGGTAGCCAATTCTGGATTTTCATCAATATTTACTTTGACAATTTTAACTTGATTTTGCATTTCCGTTGAAATTTCATCCAGAATTGGAGCAATCATTTTGCAAGGGCCACACCACTCTGCCCAAAAATCAACTACAACAGGCGTAGAAGAGGTCACAACTTCATTTTCGAAATTGTTCTTATTAACTTTTATACATGTCATTGACTTATCCTTTATATTCACTTCTATAGATTGGTACGATAACGATTTATATCAAGTTATTGCACAGATAAATTATAAGGAACTTTGTGGAAAAAGATTTTCTCGATTTATTAAGTAATTTCATCAAGAAGTGCATCGAGTCTTTCCGGAGGAAGCTTAAAAACTTTCACTTCTTGACTGTAGACAAGAAGAGCTTGAACATCTTTGTTAGGATGAATAGCTTGCAGCAATTTTCGGTAAAGGGCCATTTGCAACAAATGATGCGGGGCAATAGTGGCTTCGTCTGCTGGCGGGATTCCTGTTTTAAAGTCAGCAAAAATAATGCTGTTTTGTGTGATATAGAGACGATCAATTTGACCGGAAATTGCTTGTTCTTTTCCACGAATTTTTACAATACCCATTAAGGGAACCTCAGCACGTGAATGGTCAGAGAAGAGATGAGTGAGATAGGTATGATCTAAAATCTGCCAAACATGGCAAAGTGCTTTTTCTTTTTGGGTTTCCTGCCAGTGAGAGGCTTTGGTGTTGAGATAGTGTTGAGCATAATCTCGACGTTTTTGGGGAGGGCAATTGGGCAAATATTGCAGCAATCGGTGAACAATATTACCATATTCAATGAAAAAAGCTCTGTTGGTATTTGTTTCTCCTAATACAGGTGAAATAGTAAGATATTTTGGGTTGGAGGAAATTTCATTGTCAGCTTCAATAGAAAGGCTAGCAACAGAGGGCCTTAATGGTTTTGGTAGGGCAGGTTCTGCTGGTATTTTATGGGAAAAGAATTCGGGCAAGGATGGGAGTGTTTGGCACTCAGCGCAGGATACTTTCTGGTTTATAGGGGCAGAAGAAGAAGGTGTAATGCAATAACGCCAAGCCGCAATATCTTCTGCCGGACCTTTTATAGCAACCGCGTGCGGTTCGAGAGCTTTCTTTACCAATTTTAGCCATGTGTTGGAGGGGGATTTCTCACCGCTATATCCACAAACAAATAATCGGTCTTCAGCGCGTGTCATTCCTACATAGAGAAGGCGCTTGTATTCTTCTTCTGCACGCTCTTTTAAATGCGAAAGTGCTTTTTCGGAAATTTTTGTGTTGAATTCTTTGTTGGGACGCCAGATAAAAGCTTGTTGATTACTCAATTGTGTGTTGTTTAAGGGAACTTTAAGAAGATGTGGTGCATGTTGAGGCTGCCAAATAGCACTTCCTGGATCAATTAGAAAGACAATAGCAGCTTCTAATCCTTTAGCAGCATGAACAGTCATAATACGGACTTCATTATGATTTTGATCAAACTCGCGTTTAATTTCTGGTTCGTTTGCGCTTAATATTTCCAAAAAAGCCTGCAACCCTGGTAAACCGGTTTTTTGAATAGTGAGTGTATAATCCATAAAAGCATCAAGCACGTCATTTGCTTCAGATCCTAAGCGAGCTAAAATTTTTTGTCGTCCTTTATCATTGTTTAAAATATGGCTATAGAACTCGAAAACTGGTATTTTATCCACGAGAGTGCGATAGTGACTTAGGTTTTCAAAAGCATCTTTAAAAGATATATGTGATGATGCATGTACACAGAGGCTTTGCCAAAGAGAGCTTGTACGGTGTGCTGCAAGCTGATAAAGTTCTTCTTCGGTAAGCGAAAAAAGTGGACTTTTTAAAACACAAGCAAGAGAAAGATCATCTTGTGGTTGCAAGACAAAACGTGCAAGTGCCATTAAATCACGCACACTAATATGATTGGTGAGTTGTAAACGATCAGCACCTGCTACGGAAATGTTACGTTGTTTAAGCGCACGGGAAAGGGCTAAGACAAATTGATCACGTTTACGAACCAGAATCATAATATCACTGGCACGTATTAAGCGTCCTTTTGCTGAAAGTATTTCTCCGTTATGTAACCAGTCAGCAATGGTTTCAGCAATTTTTTCTGCCAAACGCACTTCAGGTGTATCTAAATGATCAACAGCTGCATGCCAATCATCAGGAAATTCGCTTTTTTCTTTAGAAATAGCATCCCATACAATAACATCACCTGGGCTATGAACACGAATAGCTTCGTGCACTGTTTTTGTATTTTCTGCTGAAAGCCCTTTGTAATTTTCTGGTGTTTCAAAAACGAGATCAACGCTTTTAAGGACATCAGCTGTAGAGCGAAAAGAATAATTCAGTTGTACTTTTTCAAACTTTTGATTGACCTGCTGTACCTTTTTTTGAATCATTCGTCCATTTGCGGCAAAATTTTCTGGTGCAGCACCTTGAAAAGAATAGATGGATTGCTTCTCATCTCCAACAGCAAAAAGAGTGCGTATGTTTGTACGTTGACTATGGCCTGTAAAAAATTCTTGCGCTAAAAGTTGAATAATTTGCCATTGCTCAGGGTTGGTATCTTGTGCTTCATCAAGCAAAATATGATCAAGACCACGATCAAGTTTATAATGCACCCATTGGCTTGCTCCTTGACGCTGCAACAAATGGAGTGTGCGTTCAATGAGGTCATCAAAATCTAACAGGCCATTGGCTTTTTTTAAATTTGTATAGATTTTAAGATATATAGCACAAAGCTGAAAAGCAGCCATATTGAGTGTGGCTATTTTTAAGCATTGATATTTTTCTAAAAGAACAGAAAGTTTGTTTTGTTTATCTTCAATAATTTGTTGAATGACGGGCCAAATTTCATCTGATTTTTTACAAAATAAACGTGAAAAATTACGTGGTTCGCCTGTCGTTTTAAAATAGATATCGGAAATAATGTTGATAATGGTTGTTTCATCACAAGCTGTTTTTAATTGGGAAAATTCCGCAATCATATCCTTGAGGGATTTGTTGCCGTAGGTTTGGCAATGTGTAAGAGCATAAAGAGGCAATTGAGCAGTTTGTTGAATTTTTTCCAGCAACTGTTGGTTTGTTTCATCGGGCGCTAAATTAAAGAACGCACGCAATTTTTCTTCTCCATTTTCAGACAGAAGAGAGGACAAAAAATCAGACAGTTTATGTTGTTTTTCAGTTGCTTCATACAGCAATTGGTTAAAAGTGTGTTCACTGATAACTTTAAGCAGCTGTTTCAAAGCGCACTGTGCATCCTTATGCTCCAAAAGTTGGCGACGCGATTCTTGTAACAATTTTTTTCGACTAATATCATCGATGAGTTCGAAATGTCCCGCAATATTGGCTTCTAACATAAATTGATGCAAGAGAGATTCACAAAATGCATGAATAGTTTGGATTTTTAAGCCCCCCGGTGTTTCGAGGGCATGAGCGAAGAGTTGACGTGCATAGGTTAATTTTTGCGCATTGATGGGCTTCTTTTCAAGTTGTGACAAGATTTTTTGAAGTTGTGCATCATCAAGTTCATTCCAACTGGAAAGTGTGTGAAAAATCCGTGATTGCATAACAGCAGCGGCGGCTTTCGTATAAGTAAGGCATAAAATACGTGCTGGAGGAGTACCGTTTAAAAGCAAACGAATAACGCGTTCACTTAAAACGTGGGTCTTCCCAGACCCTGCATTTGCAGAAACCCACACGTTTGTTTTTGGATGCGTTGCTGTTGCTTGTGCATCAAGGGCTGCTTCAGGAATAGAAAAAAAAGTCATGATTAGTCTGCTTTATGAAAATTAGTTGACCATTCCCATAGGCGTGCAAGATGATCATAGTCACCTTCATATCGTTTTGTCATGGGGACTGCGTGTGAAAGATAGCCTTGTTGTGGATTTTTATAATAGTCTATTAATGCTATAAGATGTTCCCATGCTTTTTCACCAAGATTAATTGCGTTTTGATGATCTTTTTCTCCTTTCTTTAGAAGAATTGATTGGGGAGTGATTTTACCTTTTCCATTGAGGGGAATGTAAAACAAATCTGAGGGGGTAAGGCCTTGAAAATCTGTAAAGGCACCTTGCATGAGCAAAGCTGTTTCCAATGCCAATTGTGGAAATAATAAGTCACGAACTTGTTTTGATGAAGGCGGTGTATTGGTTTTAAAATCAAGAATTTCAACCATTTTACCTGGCAATACATCAATACGATCAGCACGTCCTGAAAGGGTTACACCTGTGGTACCTATAGGTATTTTTTGCGATACGACTTCGGCATATCGTTTTCGAAGCCCTAAACTTTGCTCCCATTGGAGTAAAAACGGAGCAAAATTTTCAAAGCGAGTCCACCAGATTGCTTCAATATCAGCAGGTAAATTGCATTTATTAAATTCTTTGCGTCCAAGAGTTAAAAGGACATTTAATGCATTTGCAGCTTTTGGGTCTTTTACTTGTGCACAAAAAGCAGCGAGAATAGCATGATAAAGTGTTCCACGCTCAACAGCATTAGGATCATGAATAAGAGGCTTAAGCGGTTTAAGACGCAATATTTTTTTGGCATAAATGGTATAAGGATCATACCGCAAGGTTGCTATTTCAGTGACTGAAAAATGACGTGGGCGCATATCAAGGGGGGGTACAGGGCAAGGGCGAGTTGCACAGGCAGTCATCTCTGTATTATCAAGCATTTTTGCCCAATGAAGCAAACTTTCACCTCGGGTACAGATTTGTTTCCAAACCTGTTTTCCTATAACCGTTTCTAGGCGCTGTAACCAGCGTGAAGGAAGTGAAGGAGCAAAATTAACGCGTTGTGCTCTGCTCATCACCACTTTATTCATTCCCATAGCCCACTGAAAATCATGTGCGGAAAGCCCAATACGCTGCTCAGGTGGTTCAAGAGTTAACATCATTTTCATGGGCCGTGATAAGAAGGCATCATTGCGGGTTGTGATCGGCCATGACCCTTCATTAAGACCACCGATAACCACAGTATCAACCGTTTGCAGACGTGATTCCAAAGTGCCCCAGATGAATAAACGCGGATGCCCTCCGGGAGAAGGTGTGACCCAACGAGTTGCCATCAGGGCTGAAAACATAGCGGGCCATTCGCAAAGATGAAATTTTAAACCTGATTTATCACTCACTAATTCACGTAAAAAAGTTAATAGAGCTTGTCCTGCTTCATGTTGATAAAGATAGGCAAGAGAATTGTTTTCATCACGCCCAAAATTTTCAAAAACTTCAACTGTTGCTACGGCAGCTTCGTTGATGGTGCATTCCTTCTCTTGTTTCATGAGAGATGCTAAAGGTTCGACAGCTTTGACCAAAAGATGACAAAGCAAACGTGCTTCTTCGCTTTTCTGTTGATCAAGAGTGTTGTTATCAGAAGTTTTTTGGGAATGTGTTGTTATCCATTTTTCAAGAAATTTATCACATTCGCAAAGATTAATATAGCTTGTGTTTCCTCTAAGAACAAAGAGTTCAAAGTTTTCTGCCATTTCGCGGAAACAATATCGGCTTTGTCCTAGCATTGTGAGTGGATGCTTGAGAAGAGAAAGAAAAGCAATTGGGTCATCAGGTTGAAATATATTTTCTAAAAGAAGCCGTAGCAGAGTTGAAGGGAGGGTTTGTGCAAGTGGTATTCCGCCTGAATCATTTGCTTCAATTCCAAAACGCTGTAATTCAGCGGAAACACGGCGTGCTAGATTACGGTCATTTGTAATAAGAGCTGCAGTTTTTTGAGGCTCTTCAATGGCATTGCGTAAAGCAACAGCAATAGCAAGAGCTTCTTCGCGCTCGTTTATAGCTTCAATGAATGACCAATCTGCGCAAAGATGTTCATAATCATCGCGGATAATTTGCACCCAGCGGTCTGTCGTAGAAGCTGGTCGGAGTGCTTCTGATAAAAGAGCAACACGTTTTCTCTTTATTACACTTTGTTGGCCAATTTCGCGAACATGAATGCGGTGACATTTCATCAGAGAGAGAAGTTTTTTTAAATGGTATTGAGGATGACTAAAAGCGTTAGTGGCATGATCAAAAAAATCACAAGTTGTTTTTTCTTCATTGATTGTGCCCAAAGCTTCCCATTGTTCTTCATCCATATGAAGATCAAGACCTGGAAGAACAACAGCTCCTTTTGGCAGGCGAGAAATTACCTTTAAAAGATGAGAAACTGCAGGAATAGAACCTGACACACCGGCTGCAAGTATAGGTTTATTCGGTTGTGTGTGGTGTAAAATCTCGGCGTGCATTTTGAGTGCTTGATTGCGCCATTCAGCTGGATTGCTTCGTTGTCTTTCTTTTAAGATTTTCGGCCAACTTTGTGTGACTATAGTGAGGAAATCAAGCGTTATTTGCCACCATTCGGCAACCATATCGGGTGCAATTTCTTTAAGTTTTGACCAATCTGCTGCTTCTGTTTCAATTTCATCCATCAAGTGTGCTAAGTCTTGAGCAAGCCAAATTGCATCAGCAGTATGAGAAGGAATAAGCCCATCTTCTAGACCAACCATAGCACGCAAATGGGCCGGTAAATTTTCACGCCAGGGACGAATGAGGCGCGCTAAAAGCAGAAGACGTTCACTTTCTCCAATGGGAGGATTCAGAGTGTTGGTATAATTTTTAACAAAAAGGAAACTGTCTTCGTCAACATCTCCTAAAGGGTGAATGGTCGGCAAGAAGGTTGATTTTGTGTCGCTTCTTTCAACAAATGCTGTACGCAAAGCACGGGCGGCGCGGCGTGTTGGCACATAAATGAGAGTATTTGCAAGAGCTGCTTGGACATTTCCACCGGGTGCAAAGTTATCAATAAGAGCGCCAGAGAGCAGTGCATCAACAAAATGCGGTAAAAAAGCAGTTCCCGGAGAAATCGAAAAGACACGTGGTTTATAGCTCATATAATCTCATTTGAGATGCGTGGAAGTATTCCATCTGATTAATTCTTTGTATTGTTTCTAGTGTATACAATTTTTATTGGGGACAAAACTGAAAAGAGCTATCTGTGCATGAGGTTTTTAGTTTGAACTTATAAAAATATTGAAGCACATTCTATGGTTTAAATTATTACGCAAAAATGGAAAGAAATTTTCTCATAATTTTTAACAAGAAATTGGCTACGATTTATTATTTAACACAAAAAGGCAATATAAGGAGCAAATGTTAAAGTTTAAAAGATTTTAGATTTGCAAGTATATGGAAAATTATTCTGTTACGCTGTAAAACCTGATCCTTTAAGATGGGGAGAAGATCAATAAATATAATAAACAAGAGATTTACTGTGCATTTACACGGTGCAGTATGAAAATGCTTCTTTCATAATACATTGTTTTCAAAAGAAATCAATCCATGATATTGCGACATTTAAGTAGCCAGTTTTATAAATAATATTCGTTAATTCTCATCAAAGATTTGGGAAAAGAAAATAAAAGTGGTATGTACTTATTTCATATTCTTCAGAAATAGATTGCTTTGGTGTGGAGGGTCTTTTACAGAATTTCACAGTGAAAATATCTATCCTGCTTTTTTAAGAAGACCCATTTCTCGATAAAAACTTTGTAAAGGCGCAAGCGTTGGGTGTGAGAGATTACGGGCAAGATAGTCTTGTAAATGGGGGAGATATTTAAGATAAAATGATCTTCCATCACGTTGATGGAGGCGTACAAAAATTCCCAGAATTTTTGAAATCCGTTGAGCACCCGCAAATGCGTAAAGCTTTCGTAATTCATTTTCATCAAAAGATCGTGGCGCTTTATGACGTGCAGTGCAATAAGCATCAAGAATTTTCTCTTCAAGTGTTGGTGGAATAAATACGCGTGCATCTTGTGCTAAAGAGACAAGGTCATAGGCTATTGGACCTTTTAAACCATCTTGAAAATCAATCAGACCAATGCGAGCCGTTCCTTCTTTATGCGCGCGCCAAAGAATATTAGGTGAATGATAATCACGCATAACAAAGGTATTTTCTCCTTGGGTGAGGGCATCAAGATAAGGCTGCCAACACGTAAAAAAGGCTTCACGTTGTTCTTGATTTAAGGTTTTTTGTGTTTGGAAAGGCAAGTACCAATCGAGCAATAAGGCAAGTTCTGATTGTAGTGCTTGACAATCATAGGAGGGAATTTGAAGCAAGAACGTTGCAAATTGTTTTTCGGATGGCCACGACTTTTGGTGAAAAGCAGCCAACAACTCGCTACAGACGATATAACGCTCTTCTAGAGGATTGCCATTCTGATCTAAAAGTCCTTCACGCCCGAAATCTTCTAAAATCAAAAGACCTTTTTCAAAATCTGCGACAAAAATATAGGGAGCAGAAAATCCATTATCTAAAATGATCTGGTTAATTCCTATAAATTGGTGGATATCTTTTGCAAGATGTGCCATTGTTATGTAGGAGGGATTTGTGTTTTGTGCTATTTGCATAGTTGGTGCATTCATGAGAACTTCTTGATGCTGTCCATCATCTAGAAGTTCATAGGTGCGTGTAGAGGCATCACCAGCCAAAAGATAACGATAAACGTGACCGCGTCCATGGTTTTTTAAAAATGTGCGAATTGCAAAAGATCGCTGTAGGCGCTCAATAGAGTGTTGTGATGATGTAAGAGTCACATGACGTCCACGTTCCTCATATTGTAAAGTGAGTCCAAAGGTAATCGGTCCTAAAAGATCAGCACTTTTTTCTGGCCATTCAATGAGTAAAATACTGTTCTCGCGTGCTTCATGAAGTCCTAATTCCTCGATTTCTTCTGCCATAGAAAGGCGATAAAAATCAGCATGAATAATTTCCAATTGTGGAAGTTGATAGCTTTGAGCAATAGTGAAAGTAGGACTTGGAACATCCAGAGTACTGTCGTTGGCAAGGGTATGGATGATTGTACGTGCGATGGTTGATTTTCCTGCTCCAAGATCACCTTGCAGTGTCACAAGATCGCCTGGCTTTAAAGCAAGGGCTAAATCTTGTGCAAAAAGCTTGGTTGCTTCTTCGTTTTCGAGAAAAAAACTAAAATTCATTAACAGTTCCACGAAATGGATGAAAAAATTTTGTAATAAGAAAGGACAAGATTAAAGAACTTTATCTCCTTTGGGGATCGGGAAAAAACATTTAACCGTTGTTCCTTGTCCAGCGCCGGTAAGAATTTCAACATGTCCACCATGGAGCTCAACAAAGCTTTTAACAAGAGACAGACCGAGACCTGCTCCAGCACGTCCGCCATGATGTGACTGGGAAGAAAAACGTTTGAAAATGCGATCAAGAATATCTTCTGGAATATCAGAGCCTTCATTGTGAACACTGAAAACAATGTTATCATCTTGTTCGTCTGCACAAAATTCAATCGTGCTTGCTTCTGTTGCGAAATTAATGGCATTACTGAGAACATTAACAAAGATTTGATGCAAACGTGTTGCATCAGCAGAAATAAAGTTCAAAGAAGGAGAAATTTGCTGTAAAAGTGTAATATAACGTCCGTTAAGACGCTCTTCCACGCGTGCTACTGCCTGCACCATAGCATCGGCAATATTAACTGGTTGTATGTCCAGCTCCATGATGCCGGCATCAAGGGTTGCAAGGTCAAGAATATCATTAACAATATTTAAGAGAGTGCCTGATTCTGAATGAATGTGTCCAAGATATTCTTTTTGGCGTTCATTGATAGAGCCAAAAATTTGATCACGTAAAATATCAGAAAATCCAATAATATTGGTGAGAGGTGTACGCAATTCATAGGAAACATGTTGGACAAATTCATTACGCAAACGATCAGCACTTTCTAAGGCTTCATTTTTTTCTTGAAGAGCACGGGCAACATGGACTGTATCCGTAACATTAACGAAAGTAAGCATCGTTTGCCCATTGGGAAGCGGGACCAATGTATAGTCAATAATCATTCCATTTTTAAGATCCATACGACCTGAATATGTGTCACGTTTTTCAGCAAAACCTGTAATAAATTTAGTAAATTGATCCCATTCTTGGCTTAAGGTTAAGGTTGAACAATGGCTTTGTAATTGTGTAATATGTGTACCTTCTACCAATAAATTAGAGGGAAGAGACCATAACTTCGATAAGGCTGGATTGGATAAACGAAGACGCCCATCAGTGCCAAAAACCACTACACCTTCTGAAAGTTTATCAAGGGTTTCGCCTTGTATTTTAATAAGTGTATTATAGCGTCGCTCAAGATCAATTTTTTCTGTAAGATTTTCATAAAGCCAAGTGACACCTCCTTGTGGATGAGGGCTGGAGATAACACGTACTGTGCGCCCATCTGGAAGATTCCAAATTTGTTGATTTGATTCCGTTTGTCGATAGGCTTTAAAAAGTTCTTCTTTCCATGTCCGCCAATCAGGGTGTTCAGCAATAAGTGCTTTTTCACGTAAACGTTCAAGCAGCAATGTATGGCTTGGTTCACTTTCTAAAAAAGAACTCTCCAATGGCCATAAAACTTTAAAAGCGTGGTTGCAGAATTTCAATTTTTGGTTGGTATCAAAAACGGCTACAGCTGTTGAGATTTGGTCAAGTATTTCACAATGGCTTTGAAGAACGCGTTTTAGTTCATTGGCAAGATTTTCATATGCGCTGTCATCACGGGCAAAAGCTGCCATTCCTTCTTCTGTTGTAATTCGTGTGAGATGGAAATGGTACCGTTCTCCATCAATGACTGTGTGAACATGCTCTTGAAAAACCGTTTCTGTTCCATCTGTTTTGCATTGGGTTGTTTCATTGAAAAGGTCATCTACTTCATTGCTTCCTTCTCGAAAATTTGTCATTTCTCTAAAGGCGCGATTAACAAAACAAATGTTTCCTTCACAATCTCGTATCCATACAGGTTCTTGAATACGGTTTAGAAGATTTCGCTGCATTCTTAGTTCGGTGAGGATTCGGGCAAGATCTTTCTGTAAACGCGCGTTTTCACTCTGCTGTGTCGAGGTGTCTTGAAAGCGGGCAATGGCTACTGTTCCGGCAATGACTCCTGTAACTTGTAACAGTATATTGCTTGTTGTGGTGATGGAAAGTTCAAAAGGGTGAGATTTATAACGCAATTGCGTTAATGCGTAGTCAAGTTCCCGCAGAGAACTTTTTTCAAGCCAAAGCTCAAAATGCTGAAAATCTTGCTGCTTCATTCCTGTTTTTTGTAAAGCTGGAATATTACCAACCACACGGGGTGAGTTCGTTGGATTTTCCCAAATAAGAAGAAATTGTCCTGTTTCTTCCAGAAGCCATTCATAATATTTAATTTTTTCAGAAAAATCTGCTTGAATTGTTACTGTTCGCAGAAGTTTCCACGAAGCTTTTTTCGCACGCATAATAACTACCATACAGGTGAGGAGTGAGGCGCAAGAAATTCCTCCACAGAGTGCTAAAAGGAGCCATGGACCATCTGGTAAAGTGAAGATAAATGGTAGATGCGTTTCCAACGACTGAGCAACAACGCATGTCGGAAAAAAAAAGAAAAGAAGGCAGAAAATATGCGTACAGATTCGGGGCATTTTTTGAGCTTTTTCTTTGGGGGCATAGTCACCAAAGCTGGACACAGCGTCTTTTCCTTTTTTCTTTTAACCCAGGGAAACGTTTTAATAACGATAATGATTTGGTTTATAAGGTCCTTGTGGTGTAACGCCAATATAGGCAGCTTGTTCTTCTGATAAAATACTTAATTTTATTCCTAACCGATCAAGGTGAAGGCGCGCGACTTTTTCATCAAGTTGTTTAGGCAAAACAGCTACTTCATTTTTGTAGTGTTCTGCACGGGTGAAAAGTTCAATTTGCGCCAACACTTGATTGGTAAATGAGGCTGACATAACAAAAGATGGGTGACCCTTAGCGTTACCAAGGTTAAGTAAACGCCCCTCAGAGAGCAAAATTATGCGTTTTCCGTTGGGAAAGGTAATCATATCGACTTGTGGTTTAATATTCGTCCATGGCAGATTTCTAAGAGCTGATACTTGGATTTCATTATCAAAGTGGCCAATATTTCCAAGAATACACATATCTTTAACTTGGCGCATATGGTCTAAGCAAACAATATCTTTGTTACCGGTTGTTGTTATAATAATGTCAGCACAGGAAGCTGCATCATCTAAAGTAACGACTTCATAGCCGTCCATAGCGGCTTGAAGGGCACAAATTGGATCAATTTCTGTCACTTTAACGCGAGCTCCAGCACCTGAAAGAGAGGCTGCTGAACCTTTACCCACATTCCCATAACCACAGACAATGGCTGTTTTACCAGCTATCATAACATCTGTTGCGCGTCGGATACCATCTACTAATGATTCTCTACATCCATATTTATTATCAAATTTTGATTTTGTGACACTATCGTTGACATTAATGGCAGGAAAAGGCAAAAGCCCCTCTTTTTGTAATTGATAAAGGCGGTGTACGCCTGTTGTAGTTTCTTCGCTCACACCTTTGATTGCGGCACGTTGGCGTGTGAAAAAACCTGGTGTAGCATACATACGCTTTTGGATTTGTTTGAAAAAGAATTCTTCTTCGTCTGTTTTGGGATAAGACAGTATATCTTTATTTGCTTCCGCACGGCATCCCATCAAAATATAGTTTGTAGCATCGGCACCATCATCTAAGATAAGATTTGAAGGATTGCCATCAGGCCATTGGAAAATGGCATCTATATAAGCCCAATATTCTTCAAGTGTTTCACCTTTGACCGCGAAGACAGGGGTACCAGTGGCTGCAATAGCTGCTGCTGCGTGGTCTTGTGTAGAAAAAATATTGCTAGAGCTCCACCGTACATCAGCACCGATCACTTTCAATGTTTCAATCAAAACAGCTGTTTGAATCGTCATGTGCAATGAGCCAGAAATACGTGCTCCGCGCAAAGGTTGGCTGGAGGAAAACTCTTTACGGCAAGCCATTAATCCAGGCATTTCTGTTTCGGCGATATCAAGTTCCTTACGCCCGTAAGCAGCAAGAGTGATATCTTTGACAACATAATCTAGAGTTGCCATTCTTTATTCCTTTAAATGCATTTTTCCTGGACGGTAGGAGAAATTAAAAAAAAATGCAAGAGAATAGAAAAACTTCTTTGTATGAAAATTCTTTTCAAGTCTCTATAAATATTTACAACAAATATGCATTTATATATTGGGTGGTAATATGACTGATAAGGTAAAGAGTCTTATGATGAGTTCTATTATGTTAACAAAGCTTACCTATATTTGCTGATTTTAAAACTGTGAGGAAGGCAAAATAACAAAGAGACTGTATGAGTTCTCTGTTTTGAAAAAAGAGTAAGACATAGTTTCATTAAAATATTTACTTTTCCTTTTAGAGAGTAGAAATGAATTTGATCCTCAAGTAATATGTGTTCCCGAAAAACAATACGCGACTGTGCTACGCATCTGTAAAGTTGCTTTAAAGAAACATTTTTCCTAATTCTATCTTTGGTACTGCTTTTGAAGAATATAACGCAAGATCAACGTGGCACACTATACCTTTACGCTTATTAAACAACAGGCAGTGGCGTTATAATATTTCCAGTTTGCGATATTGCTCTCTTTCTCCTGCATGAAGATGGTTCAGAAGAGGTACATTGGGTTCATTTTTAAACGATTTTTCTCCATATGCCAATCCGTCCCTGTCCTATGATGTGTGAGTAAATGGTTCTTTGATCCTGAATGCGGAGGTTTGAAATGAGAAGATATACTCTATTCGGTACTCTCATTCCAATATGCAAATATGGATAAAGAAACAAATTATTATAAATCAATATCTGTCTAAGACTTTATAGAATAGGCACTAGGCTGATAAATTTTTAGAAAATTGGCCTTGTGGACGAAACCGCCAGAGATAACTTGGCAAGAAAGCAGCCATTGCTCTGGGGGTAATGCCTACACCCTCAAAAGTATATTCATTTTTTATAGCTTCTTGAGAAACAATATTATCCACTTGCAGAAAGCGTATCTGATTAGTTGTTACCAGTGTTGGCACGAAAGGCAACTTACCAAGAGTTCCGAAAAAACTTCCACTCAAGAGTCCAATAGAAAGAGGCATAGAGAGAATTGTTTTTTTGCGTTGAATGATTTTTAAGACTTTTTCAAGGGTATTTTGGAATGTAATAATCTGGGGTCCACCAAGATCATAACTTTTTCCAGGGATAACTTGTCCTTCTAAAGCACGCAGAATAAATTCAGCGATGTCACCAACATAGACGGGCTGCAATTTGCTTTGTCCACCGCCAAAAAGAGGCATGATCGGTAAAAGACACGACAAGTTTGCTAATGTATTAAAGAAACAATCTTCTGGTCCAAAGATAACGGATGGACGCATAATAATTGCTTGAGGATGCTTGTTCTGAACAATTTGCTCACTCATATATTTAACACGTGCATAAAGAAATGAAGCATTTTGATTGGCTACAAGCGCTGACATATAGATAAGAGGAATACCAGCTTCAGCTGTTAATTCAGAGACATTTTTTACACCATCAATTTGTGACTTTTTAAAGTTTGATTGATTCGCCTGTGCTAGGCTACCAGGAAGAAAGACTGCACCATCTGCTCCAAGCAATGCACGTGCAACAGAGGCACGATGCTTGACATTGGTTTTAACCATTTGGGTTTGCCCTACTTCTCCTATTTGGAGCATGTAATAAGCTTTTTGTGGACAACGAACAGCAATACGAACGCGATAACCTCGTTTGGTTAAAGCTTCAACAACATGGCGACCCACAAAACCAGAGCCACCAAAAACAGAAATAAGTTTAGGATGTTGATAAAGGGCATAATCCAGTTTCATGATTAAAAGATCTATCTTTCAAAGCTCTATGAATAACGGATTTCTAACATGGTAGCGTTTTATTGTCACGTAAAATATCACCAGCAAGGTAAAGGGAACCACCAATAAGGACAATAGCATCTTTATGCTCTGCATTGATTCTATGTAAAGTATCTTGTAGATGCGCTTGCGGGATGGCAAAAAGCCCTGCTTTTCGAGCAGATTCAGCTAAAATCATTGGGCAAATACCAGCAGTGTGATCGGTTAATGGGATGGTGTAGACTTTGTCTACGAGGTTTGCTAGAGGACGAAAATAACCAACAGCATCTTTGGTATTTAGCATACCAGCGATCATAATAAGAGGACGGTTTGATTTTTTCTTCCACCTAGTAAGTTCTGCCGCAACAACTTTTCCAGCAGCAGGATTATGACCACCATCTAACCATAAATCAATACCGGGAGATAGTTGATCGATCAAATATCCATGGGTTAAATGTTGCATCCGTGCCGGCCAGTAAATATTTTGCAAAGCGTGACTTATTGCTTGTTCTGAAAGTTGAAAACCTGCTTGATAAACTGCTTCAAGAGCAGCTCCAGCATTAGCAATTTGATGCGCTCCAATCAGGTTAGGGAGTGGAAGATCCATGAGACCTTGACTGTTTTGAAACACCATACGTCCATGTTCTGTATAGCTTTGATAATCCTGATCAAACAAGGAATAAGATGTTTTATTTTTATCTGCAAGGGTTGTTAAAAGTGAAAGAGCTTCATCATGATCTTGCTTACCAATCACCACTGGAACTGTTGGTTTGATAATTCCCCCTTTTTCAAAAGCAATTTGTGCAATTGTGTTTCCAAGAAAGGTCTCATGATCATGGTCAATAGGCATAATAAGAGATACAGCTGGTTTTTTAATCACATTAGTAGCATCAAAACGTCCTCCTAACCCAACTTCTAAAATCACGACATCGGCTGGATGAGTACTAAACAACATAAAGGCAGCAGCTGTGAAAATTTCAAAAACCGTAATCGGTTCTTGACGATTTACTCTTATGATTTCATGAATTACTTCAGTCAATTGGCTTTCTGTGACAAATTTGCCACTTCCCTTTTGACCTAGACGACAACGTTCATTCCAGTTGACGAGATGAGGTGAGCTGTAAACATGCACGCGGTAGCCTGCACTTTCCAAAAGAGCACGACAAATCGCACAAGCAGATCCTTTACCATTTGTTCCAGCAATGTGAATAACGGGTGCGAGCTTTAAGTGTGGATTACCAAGATGCTCTAGAAGTCGAAGAATACGCTCTAAAGAGAGATCAAATTTTTTCGGATAACTCTTCAGTAAATCATCTACCATCCTTTGTACTTGGTTTTTTTTCATGAAGTTAAGCTGCTTTTGTTGTAGAAAGCGATGCTGGAGAATCGGTTGGCGATGGATTGGAAGGATTAACAGCTGCAGGATATTTCATCATCAAGCGAAGAAGTCGTGCAATGGTTGTTTTCATTTCTAAACGCGATACAACCATATCAATCATGCCATGTTCAAGCAGATATTCACTACTTTGAAAACCTTCTGGCAAAGTTTCACGTATAGTTTGTTGAATCACACGTGGTCCAGCAAAACCAATCATAGCGCCGGGTTCGGCAATGTGAATATCACCGAGCATGGCATAAGAAGCAGTAACCCCCCCGGTGGTTGGATTGGTAAGAACAACAATATAAGGGAGTTTTGCTTCTTTCAGCATTTCAATAGCGACCGTTGTACGGGGCATTTGCATTAATGAGAGTGTTCCCTCTTGCATGCGTGCACCACCAGAAGCGGAAAAAAGAACCAAAGGGCATTTTTCCGCAATGGCAGTGTCAAAAGCTTTGATGATAGCTTCTCCTGAAGCCATACCAAGCGATCCACCCATAAAGGCAAAATCTTGAACAGTGGCTATGATAGGTAAACCCTCAATAGTACCGCGTGCACTTAAAATATTGTCATCAACTCCAAGTTTAGAACGATAGTCTTTTAACCGGTCAATATAGCGTTTTTCATCGCGAAACTTTAAAGGATCTGTTACGACTTTTGGATTTTCAAGAGGCGTATAAACACCATCATCAAAAAAATACATGAGACGATTTTTGGCGCTGATACGCATGTGATAACCAGAATTAGGGATTACATATTGATTCATCTCCAGATCTTTATGGAAAACCATTTCACCGCTGGTGGGATCTTTTACCCATAGATTATCTGGAATTTTGCGGCGTCCTAATATAGAGTTAATTTTAGGCCGAACATAACTTGTAATCCAGTTCATCTTTATAGCCTCTCTTTGAAATATTATACACTTTTTGCACGATTTTGAAGAATATAGAGCTTAAGTGGTTAGATTCGTTTTATCGGTTGAATGACTAAACCATTTTAATACTTTCAACAGTATACGTATAGCTCTAATTCCATTGTCCTTTATTCTTATCTTTCCAATGTTACAACAGTCATCTCCCTTAAGAGTATTCCTGACAACAAATTTCTTAGTATCTTTAATAAATTACGTTATTTGTTTTTTTGCTTTGACATAAAAATCTGTTCTCTGTGCTGATTGGCAAACTCCTCATTTGCTGTTGATGCAAAATTCAGTGATTTATAACGACAACGATGTAAGTGTTAAGCACAAAAATTTCCTAAGTGTAAACATCAATAAGGCTGTAATAATCCATAAAAACAATGAATACAGTAATGTTATGTTAACGAGACGCTAGCACTAGAGCAAGATTTTTTTCAAGGAGACTGGCTGATGAAAGGAAGAAGAGCGGACCTTTAAAGGAGCGAATTTGTTTTCAGTTCTCTTTTATTTATACACTTTATAAATTTTGAATGAATGAGTATCATTATTTTTGGGTAATACGTGCGGTGGTTTTTTGGGAAAGCATCTTATGTAAGTAAGTCATAAAGGCAGCTGCAAAAAGCGGTGTTGCTAAATTAAGAAGGGGAATTGAAACAAAAAATGCTATCAACAATCCAGCGCCGAAAACTGTTGCGTAATGAACGCGTAAAAAATCATGCGCTTCTTTTTCAGATCGAAAACGATAGGCGGCAAAGACAAAATATTCACGACCAAGCAAGTAACCATTAACAATATAAAAGGCGATCAAATTAATGCCTGGCACGAAAAACAAAATAAAGGCGATTCCATTACCCAAAAGGCTTAAAACAACAAACTTTAAGGAAAGAATAAGAGAGCGCCCAAATGATAAAGCCTGCCCAATAGGTTCGTTTGGATAATCCTCTTTTTCAATAATTTCAGCAGCAGAATCAATGAAAAAACCACCAATCATAGCGGTGATTGGGGCAATTAAAAAAGCCATCAGCAAAGCTAAACCAAGATTAAAAATGATAAGCATGCCCAATCCTAACCATCCTGCCCAACTCGGTAAACCGGGAAGAAAATGAGCAATCCAAGGCCAAAAATAGGATATAAAAAGTTGGCGTACACATAACCATATAATGGCGAGCACAAAAAAAGTAATCCCCAATGCTTTCAATATCATAGTGCGATATTGCGGAGTGATAAGACGTTGTAAAGCTTGATAGGCAGCAGTAAAAATCATAATAACAGTAAATAAGAAGAAAACAGTGAAAACAAGAGAGAGATTGAAGAGTGCTTTAAGTATGTACTTATTTCATAGATCTTATAATTTTGTTTACTAAGGGTAGATGGCCAAGAGATGGTGTTCTTTACCTGGAATACCGTAAAATAGTTTATTTTAGCACAGTTATATAAAGCACTGTATATTGAAAAATACAATTCTGTCTATGTCTGATTTCAGTTTTTTGTATCAACCAAATGTAGAAGTATAAAATTGAACAAAATTATTGAGTCCAAGATTTATCCAGAGAGCTTAAAAATGAATCACATAAGTGTTCAGCAGGTAAAATCTACTCGAGAAAAATCAATATGATAAAAGCTTGGTGGGAGTTAAGAATCTTCGTCCTTTACTGTGGGGAGGAGGTTAAGCATCGTAGAAAATCATGATAGGATTTTTCTATAACGCTCATGAAATGAAAGTATGCAGAAGTAGCAATAAAAACCATCGATGCTAGGAAAATCACTAAGGCAGCTATTTTATAAGTAGACTCAAATACATAAGAATTTTCCTCTCTTTCAAGAGTAGGGGATTGCTTTTTGTACAAAGGTGATCATCTTCTCAATAAGAAATCATCGTAATAAATAATTTTACGTGATTTTGTGGGTGAATCTTATTTTTATCTTGTATTGTTTTGAATATTCTAATGTCTAAAAAGTTTTTATTCTTCATTCAAAATAAGGCATCTTTCGCTTATTGATGAGCAGGGGGATGAGACGCGAAAAATGACACAATAATCTTTGCTAGTTTTTGTGCTACTTGCTGTTTGCTCATGGCTGGCCATTGTTCAACATTTTCTTTACTGACAAGACAAACTTGGTTTGTATCAGAGCCCATAACGCTTGTCCCATCACCATGAAGAGAAATGTCATTCGCAAGAATGAAGTTTGCACCTTTTTCGACACATTTTTTTTGTGCATTTTCAATGAGATTAGAGCTTTCAGCAGCGAAGCCAATCACTAGTGGAGGGCGGTTTGGAGCATGTCCAATTGTTGCCAAAATGTCAGGGTTCTCAACCATATGCAAAGAAGGTGGTATTTGAAGAGCGCTTTTTTTGATTTTGTGTAAAGATTGTGTTTGGCTGCGCCAATCACAAACGGCGGCAACAAAAACAGCTCCATCGGCAGGCAATTCGGCTTGAACGGCTTGTAACATTTGACACGCTGTTTCAACATGAATAGTTTTCACTTCCTGTGGATCAGCAAGATCAACCGGGCCACAAATAAGCGTTACTTTTGCGCCCAAATGGGCGAGAGCTATTGCAATAGCATGACCTTGTTTGCCCGAAGAACGATTAGCAAGATAACGCACAGGATCAATTGGTTCATGGGTAGGACCAGAAGTAACAATAAAATGGCGTCCAAAAAGTGGTTTTTCTTGCACACCTAAAAGAGTTTCTACTGCCGCCACAATGGTTAAGGGCTCACTCATGCGTCCATAACCTGTCTCATCACGCTCAGCCATTTTACCGGCTTCTGGACCTATTATATGCACGCCATTTGCGCGCAGTTGTGCAACATTGCGAACAGTTGCTGGATGTGCCCACATGGCTGGATTCATGGCTGGTGCAATTAAGAGTGGGCAGCGTGCTGCTAAAAGCACACAATCAGCCAGATCATCTCCTATGCCGTTGGCTATTTTTGCAATGCGATTGGCTGTAGCGGGAGCTAAAATAATGAGGTCAGCACCCTGTGCCAATCGAATGTGTCCGATATCATGTTCTTCTTCACGTGAGAATAAATCACTATACACGGTATGACCACTGAGAGCTTCAGCTGCTAAAGGTGTAATAAATTTTTGCGCTGCTTTTGTCATGATAATATTTAAATGCGCTCCACGTTCTTGTAAACGGCGAATTAGATCAAGCGCTTTATAAGCAGCAATACTCCCACCAATAATAAGAAGAAGTGATTTTGATTGCAATGATTGCAATTCAAGAGCACTTGCTTGAGAGGGAGGTATAGAGGGAGTATTGGGATTGCTTAAAAGACGGCGTGCTTCTTCTTCCATAGAAATGCCATTTTTTGCGGCACGTATGCGTAAAGCTTCTTTAATTTCAGGAGAGAGATTGCGAATGGTAAGACTGGCCATAAGATACATCCAAAAAATGAAATGATTGCAATGATTTCATCATTGATGTTTTTTTAACATATTGAGCAAATTATAAAAGATGAAAAAGATAAAAAGTGAGGCAAATACAACAAAATGCAATGATAAACAGACTATAACGACCATAACGATTGGTGCGACTCTGTTCGACAGCAAGTTTTTTAATGGTTGCGGGAGAAAGATTAAATCCAGTTTCTCTCATTTGGTTAAGGTCTTCTTCCATACGTTGGAAATTTTGTATCAATTGTGGTGTTTTACGAGCCAGCGAAAGAAGTGCTTGCGCTCCTTCACTAAAGTCTTTTGCGATCCCCACGGGGCCTAAATTTTTGCTAATCCATTCTTTGACGACGGGTTCAGAAGCTTTCCACATATTAAAATGAGGGTCCAATGTGCGGGCTACACCTTCAACAACGACCATAGTTTTTTGTAACAATAAAAGTTCAGGTCGTGTTTGCATGTCAAACAATTCAGTGACTTCAAACAACAAGGTGAGCAACTTAGCCATGGAAATGTTTTGCGCTGATTGTCCGTGAATTGGTTCACCAATGGCACGATTGGCTTGGGCAAAACTCTCAATATTATGATATGCAGGCACATATCCAGCTTCGAAATGAGCCCGTGCTACCCGATGGTAATCACGAGTAATAAAACCGTAAAGGATTTCAGCAAGGAAATGCTTTTCTTTTTTGCCAAGGCGCCCTGTAATTCCTAAATCAACAGCAACAATACATCCTTGTTGATCTACAAATAAATTACCAGGATGCATATCGGCATGAAAGAAGCCATCCCGTAAAGTATGACGAAGAAAAGATTGGATAAGCGTGATTGCTAGAGCTTTTAAATCAAAACCAGCCTCTTTGAGCGCGGAAATTTCGGATATTCTTATACCATCGATCCATTCCATTGTTAAAACATTGCGTCCTGTTCGCTCCCAATCAACTTGGGGAACCCGAAAGCCTGTATCATTTTGAATATTTTCAGCTATTTCTGATATGGCAGCTGCTTCTAGTCGTAGATCCATTTCAATACGTGTGGTTTGTGCTAAAGTGTCAACCACACAGACAGGGCGCAGCCGTCGAGAAGCTGGTATATAACGTTCTTGTAAATGGGCAACGAGATAAAAACCTCTAAGATCTTTAGCAAAACGTGTTCTGATATTGGGACGGATGACTTTAACAGCACATTTTTTTTTATGACCGGTTCCATCATCGTATTCAGCTGGATGAACTTGGGCAATAGAAGCGGCAGCAATAGGTGGATAAAAGTTTACGAATAAATCATTGATAGATCGACCAAGCGAATTTTCAATCTGTGCAATAGCTGCAGAACAGGAAAATGTTTGGACACGATCTTGTAGCTGTACCAAATCTTTTGCAATATCACGTCCAACAATATCGGGTCTGGTAGCAAGAAATTGACCAAGTTTTATGTAAGAAGGGCCGAGCCTATTAATGGCATAAGAAATATTTTCAGATCGTCGCGTCTTTTTCGTTTTACGTCGTGCGAGTACACCTGCAATACGATGACACATTGCCGGAAACCCTTGAAGACCATCGTTAGGCAGAGCACTTAAAACGCCTTCACGTGCTAAAACCCATCCTGCACGGATCAATTGAAAGTAAGTGGAAATCTGCACCATTTTTAAATTTTCCAACCTGAATGCAGTGCCGCGATAGCGCCCGTAAGATTGCGGTAGGATACTCGCGAAAAACCTGCAAGATTGATCATATGGGCAAAATCATTTTGCTTAGGAAATTTGCGAATAGATTCAACTAAATAACGATAAGCATTGCCATCATTTGCGATGATTTTTCCAAGTTTAGGGATGACATGAAAAGACCAAAGGTCATAAAGTTTGTCAAGTAGAGGCATTTCGACATTTGAAAATTCTAAACACAAGAAGCGTCCCCCCGGTTTTAAAACACGAAAAGCTTCTCTCAGAGCTTTGTCGATATGAGGCACATTGCGGATTCCAAAGGCAATAGTGTAGGCGTCAAAGCTTTGATCTTTAAAGGGGAGATATTCTGCATTGGCTTCGACAAAATCGATCAGCGGAGCAAAATCATTTTTTTGTGCACGCTTTTTACCGATACTGAGCATTGAGCCGTTAATATCAAGCACCGTAACATGAGCTTTTTGGCGTGAAGCATTAAGAATGCGGAAAGCGATATCACCGGTACCACCAGCCACGTCAAGAGCCTTCCAATTGGAACGTGCTGGGGGAGAAAGCCATGCAACCATAGAATTTTTCCACACCCGGTGCAGCCCTAACGATAAAATATCATTCATCTTATCATAGTTTTCAGCGACAGAGTGAAACACACCATCAACCATGGATTGTTTTTGCGCTTCATCAACTTTTGTAAAGCCAAAAGAGTGCTCCATACCACCTTCGGCTCCTACGCGCTTTGCTTCAGCTGTCATGTGCACGACCTTCCTTATTTTTATTTTATCGTAAATGAAGTATCGAGGGAATGTTCAAATACGAAAAAACGACCTATAAAGCTGCGACGTTTATACAGCTAGAAACAAAAGAGTACCTTTAGATATCAAGATTAGCAACGCTTAAAGCATTGTCTTGAATAAAAATTCGTCGAGGTTCAACTTCATCACCCATTAAGCGAGAAAAGAGTGAATCTGCATCGGTCGCATCATTGATTTTAACTTGTAAAAGAGAGCGTGCATCAGGATCAAGAGTTGTTTCCCAAAGTTGTTCAGCATTCATTTCCCCAAGACCTTTATAACGTTGAAGAGTAATGCCTTTTTTACCATTGGCAAAAATATTTTCTAAGAGACTTATAGGTCCAAAAATACGCTCTGATTTATCCTTGCGGTGTAGGAGGGGAGAAGGATTATATATTTCTATGAAACTTTTAGAGACACGATCAATTTGGCGTGCGTCAGCCGAATTAATAAGTCCTGCATCTAAGGTAATAACATCTTTAACTCCGCGTAAGATACGTTCAAAACATAAACTCCCATCTGATGTGTACTGACCACTCCAACCACGCTCTATATCATCGGCAATTAAATCAAGACGATTTGCTACTTTATCCGCTATTTTTTGCGCTTTTTCTGGTGTTGAAAGAGCTTCAGAACTAAAAACACCGGCAATTGCTGCTTGCTCAACAACTGTGCGGTCATAGCGTGTATGAAGACCATTTAAAAGTTGGCGTAACATACGTGCATCTTCAGCAAGTTGACGTAGATCAGCATCTGAACGAATTTCACCTGTTGACAATTCTAATGTTGCTTCTTCAAGTCCACTCTCAATGAGAAATTCTTCGAATGCTGCCTCATTTTTCATATATTGGAAAGATTTCCCTCGTGATACTTTATAAAGGGGAGGTTGAGCAATATAAAGGTGTCCACGTTCAATCAATTCAGGCATTTGTCTAAAAAAGAATGTAAGGAGTAGGGTGCGAATATGCGCACCATCAACATCTGCATCTGTCATAATGATGATTTTATGATAACGCAATTTATCTGGTGAAAATTCATCTTTACCAATAGAGGTTCCAAGAGCAGTGATAAGTGTTCCAATCATGTCAGATGAGAGCATTCGGTCAAACCGAGCCCGTTCAACATTGAGGATTTTACCGCGTAGGGGCAAAATTGCTTGATTTTGGCGAGAACGCCCACTTTTTGCGGAGCCACCAGCCGAATCTCCCTCGACGATGAAGATTTCTGATTTTGCTGGATCACGTTCTTGGCAATCGGCAAGTTTTCCCGGAAGAGAAGTAATATCAAGAGCTCCTTTTCGCCTTGTGAGCTCACGTGCTTTGCGCGCGGCTTCACGCGCAGTTGCAGCTTCTACCACTTTACTAATAAGAAGCTTTGCTTCATTAGGATGCTCTTCCAGCCATGCTGAAAGACCTTCATTTACCAAACTTTCAACAATAGGACGCACTTCAGACGAGACTAATTTATCTTTTGTCTGTGAAGAAAATTTGGGGTCAGGAACTTTGACAGAAAGAATAGCTGTGAGTCCTTCACGGCAATCATCACCAGTTAAGTTAACTTTTTCTTTTTTTGCAATACCGGAAGATTCAGCATAACCATTAATTTGCCGTGTTAAAGCACTTCGGAAGCCTACCAAGTGCGTTCCGCCATCACGTTGAGGAATATTATTTGTAAAACACAAGACTTTCTCATGATAGGAATCATTCCACCACAGAGCAACATCTACACTCATTCCATCCTTTTCGCTGGTAATGTAAATAGGAGCATCAAGCAGTGCTTTTTTCGTTTTGTCAATATATTTTACAAATTCAATCAATCCTCCTTCATAATGTAATTCAACGGATTGAATGTCAGCATGACGTTCATCAACAAGAAGAATATGTATGCCAGAATTTAAAAAAGCGAGTTCCCGCAAACGACGTTCTAGAGTTTCAAAATCAAATTCCACCATAGTAAAGGTTTCAGGGCTTGGTAAAAATCTGATTTCTGTTCCACTTTCCATATCACAATCGTCAACAATTTTTAGCGGAGAATCAGCAATCCCGTGAGTAAATGACATTTCATGAGCTTTACCATTGCGTTTGATTTGCAATTTGAGCCAAACTGATAACGCATTCACAACAGAAACACCAACGCCGTGTAATCCACCTGAAACTTTATAAGAGTTTTGATCAAATTTTCCACCTGCATGAAGCTGTGTCATGATAACTTCAGCTGCTGAAACACCTTCTGTCGGATGGATATCTGTTGGAATTCCGCGTCCATTATCACGAACAGAGCAAGAACCATCAGCATGGAGTGTGACGTTTACAAGAGTAGCATAACCGGCTAAAGCTTCGTCAATAGCATTGTCTACGACCTCATAGACCATATGGTGCAAACCTGAGCCATCATCTGTATCGCCGATGTACATGCCAGGACGTTTGCGTACAGCATCAAGGCCTTTGAGGACTTTGATGGAAGCAGCATCATAGCCATCATTCTGTGTGGGTGAGGTTATTTCATCACTCATAAGTTAATCCATTTCTGTCTTCAATTTGTGATATTTCATCAACTTTTCGAAACTTAACGTTTTGGTCAATCATTTATGGAATAACCACATTAAACATTTACTGTATATCAGATCTATATTCAACATCTGTCGATACATAATAATAGGGAAACGATACCCGTATTACACAATTACAGAGAATGATTTTTACATAGATGCACAATCTTGTGCTGTTGCATTGCATTTTGGATATAGAAAAAACGAACAGTTGATTTGATTTAAGTTGCCCCGCGGGTTGTTAATGGTTAATGTTTTAGGGGGGTGTAGTTATTTGAAATTTGTAATGACACGAAGAGCAAGCTGTCGTTGCTTTTTTTATGAGCATTCCTTGTATAATACATAATCAGAAACTTCATAAAACGTATGCTATTTATTTTTATTTACTCTTCATAATGTCTAAAAACGGATGACATCATTTGTGGTTTGTGTAAAAAAACTGCCTAGCGTTGTAAACGTATTACGACCTATTACTCATGGAATAAAAATTATAATGCATTTTCTTAAGATCAGAATTTTGTTTTTATTTAAAAGGAAAACACAAGAAGTATTTTTGATTCAATGAAGATATTGAGGAAAAAATAAAGCTGGTGAAAGTAGAGAACTTTATTCACAATTTATATTTAAAGAAACCGATTTTCCCACAAACGATTTTTTAGAGAGTTTGTGTGAGGGAGCATCAACATTCTGATATTCTTGGTATATTTTCAGAATCCTATAGGAACTATTCGGTTTTTTGACAATTTTTAGAGATTTCATTTGTTAAAGCAGCAGATATTTCAGTTAAGTGCATTAGATATTATAACTGAGAGAAATTGCATTTCAGCATTGAAAAATGGGGGAAAAGATTGTGAAAATAAGGAAATCTATAAATGGGTTCAATGCTCTTATTGGGGTTTTATTTGTAGTATGGAGATTGTTGTTTTCCTCTTTTTCAGAGGCTGAAACGGTTAGAAAGCTCCCTTCTTTTTTTGGTTCTCATGAATATTTGGTGCAACCTGATACGGCAGATGTAATTCGTTTGCGTTTTGTAACAACTTTTGATTTTCCTCCTTTTAACTTTCTTGACCAAACAGGACGTCTTGCAGGCTATAATATCGAGTTATTGCGTGCTATTTGCTCAAAATTAGATTTAGAAAAAGTCTGTGAGGTGGAGGTTGTTCCTTGGGAAGAGCTGGTAGACCATGTTAAAGATGGCAATGCGGAAGTTATTATTGCAGGTTTAAAAGAAACAGTAAAAACGCAACAAAATCTTGTTTTTACAAGGTCTTATTTGCGTTTTCCAGCTCGGTTCGTTACGTCTCGATTCATGGCGTCTCAACTTATAAACTTCGATGAACAAGTAAGCGATAAACTTACATATTTAAGTAGTGGATTATTATTCAATAGTGTTCATGAAAAGCTCTTTCATAGTTATTTTCCTGAAGCTAAATGGCAAGGCTTTAAAAGCAGAGCAGAGCTTTATAAAGCGCTAAATGAGCATAAAATTGATCTTATTTTTGATGATGGATTTGCTTTATCTTTATGGCTCAATGATCCAAAATCTGTTGATTGCTGCTGCTTTGTTGGAGGGGCGTATATGGCGCCACAATTATTGGGGCAAGGAATGCGGCTTGCTGTTGCAAAAAAGAATGAAAAGTTAATTGATATCCTCAATTATGCTCTGAAATCTCTGGAAGATGATGGCAAGCTTGCAGAACTTTATCTGCGTTATTTCCCTATTAGTTTTTATTGATAAATACTTTTCTTAGGGAATAGCTGTTAATCTTTCAGTGCCTAGTCGATAGGAAATAGCTTCCGCAAGATGATGACGTGAAAGAAGTTCTGATTCCTCAAGATCAGCAATGGTGCGTGCAACTTTGAGAATACGATGATAGGCACGTGCGGAGAGGTGCATTTTTTCACTCACATCCCGTAAGAGTTTGGCAGCGTTTTTGTCAGGAACGGCAATTTGTTCGATGATTTTGGCAGGACAATCGCCATTGGTACGAATATGGTCAAGACCCAGTGTTTTAAAACGTTTAGCTTGAATGGCACGACATCGTTCAACACGTTTGGCAACGTTGCAGCTTTTTTCTGATTGTTCTGGTTGCATAAGATCCATAGCTGTTAAAGCAGGGACATCGATTCGTAAATCAATTCGGTCGAGTAGAGGACCAGAAATACGAGACTGATAATCGATTTGACAGCGTATTCCTTTTGCGCAAACATAGTCTTTTTCACCTGCTATACCACATCGACAAGGGTTCATAGCGGCAATAAGTTGGATGCGGGCAGGATAGCTGATATGATGGTTTGCGCGGGCGATAACACATTCTCCACTTTCTAAAGGTTGACGAAGAGAATCGAGGACCTGTGGAGAAAATTCAGGCAATTCATCAAGAAATAAAATACCATTATGGGCAAGTGAGACTTCACCCGGCCGTCCTTTAAGTCCACCACCAATCATTGCTGCCATGGAAGCAGAATGATGCGGAGCACGAAAGGGACAGTGCAGTGAAATGGTATTATGAACTATTGCTCCTGTGAGAGAAGCAATCAAAGAAACCTCTAAAAGTTCACGACTATCAAGGGGCGGTAAAATAGAAGGTAGTCGTTGGGCTAACATAGATTTTCCTGCACCAGGAGGACCTACAAATAAAAGGTTATGCCGTCCAGCTGCACAAACTTCTAATGCACGTTTAGCGGTTTTTTGTCCTTTAATTTCGCAAAGATCTGGAAGTTCAGTCTGGACATTGTATTGGCGCGGTTGTGGACGTTTTTGAATTTGGATTCCTTTAAAGTGATTGACCATGGTGAGAAGAGTCTCAGGGGCAAGAATATTCATCTCTGCATTGGCCCATGCTGCTTCAGGTCCGCATGAGTGAGGACAAATGAGTCCTTTATCGAGTGATAAAGCTGTCATTGCAGCTGGTAAAACACCATTGACAGCTGTAATAGAACCATCCAATGATAATTCGCCTAAAATAATGTAATCTTGTGCGACTTCGGGAGGAAGAATTCCCATAGAAAGCATTAAGCCTACAGCAATTGGCAAATCATAATGTGAACCTTCTTTAGGTAAATCAGCTGGTGCAAGGTTAATAGTCACACGTTTATTAGGCATAGAAAGCCCACAAGCGTGAAGGGCTGCTTGCACGCGTTCACGGCTTTCTGCGATTGCCTTATCGGCTAATCCCACAATAGCCATTCCTATTTTACCGGAGGAGATCATAACCTGTACGTCGACAGGTACCGCTTCTAGACCGCGAAAAGCAACAGTTATAACACGCGCGATCATCATTTATTTCCCCTCTTTAATTTCGAAGAAACAATCATATCTGCACATAAAAATCAAGAAGTGTCTCTATGGTTTTTTGCATCGAGAGATCTATATAGTTACGCAAGCTTTATAGTGCAGTCATGGGGAGTAATTTGCACAAATTTAACCATCATGATACGCGGTTAAATAAAACATTTATAATGTGCTAAATGACTATGATAGGAAAGAAGGAACTAGGCTATTTGTATTGCACGGTAGTACAGGATTTTGTGAATATAAGTGGAAGAGATGTTAGTATCACAAAAAAGATTGTTATTTGATATAATCAAACATGTGAAATATCCAGAGTAGGCATATTTATCTTTCTTTTTTGATGTTATTGATAATACAAAGTGATGTAAATGTAGTGAAGGTATCTGATTTAATGATATACCAGATGGGAGTTTTTTTAAAATCAGAAACCATGCGCAGTTTATTTATATGTCTATGCTTTGTCTGCACTTTTCCACAGCCGCTTGCAGCATTTGAGCTTTTCGGCATCCCTCTTTTTGGTAAGAAGAAAACAAATTCACATAATATTAACAGTACAGAGAGGTTTTATAAAGTTGATGTCGTTACACCGCCAGGTGCACCATCAGAGGGTATTAAAATAGTTAAGGCTGTATCTTCTCTTGTTACCGATAAAGATAAAGTATCATCTAGTTCTTCAGGTTTGTTAGCTAAAGCCCGTTCAGATTATCGGGCAATTCTTTCTGCTCTTTATGCTGATGGGCGTTATGGTGGTGTTATTAGTATCAAGATTAATGGTTTAGAAGTCGCTGATTTAAGTCCTGTGACTCAACTCCCAGCACAATCTAATATTGTTATTACGATTGATGCTGGCCCACAATATGCTTTTAGTGCTGCAGATATCAATAAAGTTGCTCCATTCATACAATATAAGACCCATAGAATGCCTACAATTGAAGAATTGGGTTATAAGATTGGAATTGTTGCCAAATCTGAAACTATTCTGAAAGCAGAAAGGTGGGCAATTGAAGGATGGCGTCGACAAGGGTACGCTAAAGCTAAAGTTATGAAGAGTGAAGTCGTTGCTGATCATGCTGTACGACTTGTTGATGCGCAGATTGCTGTTGATCCTGGACAAAAGGCTTATTATGGTCCTTTAAATGTGCATAATGTTAGTAAGAAGCCACGTGTAGATTCAGCCTATATCGCGTGGATGACAGGATTGAAGGTAGGTCAAAGATACGATTCTGATGCATTGGCCAAGGCAAATGAAAGACTTACACGACTTAATGTTTTTCGTGCTTTGAATATACGTGAGGCTGATACAATTAACCCTGATGGTAGTTTACCGCTTACGCTTGTTTTAGAAGAACGTAAACCACGTCGTTTCGGTGCAGGTGCTAGCTATTCAACATTAGATGGTGCTGGTTTTGAAGCTTATTGGATGCATAATAACCTTTTTGGCCATGCGGAACAGCTTAAAATTGAGACGAAAATAAGCGGCATTGGCAGCAAAAAGCAGGAATCGTATAATCTGAAAAATTTTGATTATCTTTTCTGCAGCACATTTATAAAACCTGGCATATTCACTCCCGATACAGACTTTAGAACAGAACTGAAAATGCAGCAAGATGTCCTAGAAAATTACACAACAAACGCCATTAAAGGAAAGTTCGGTATCACGCACGTCTTTAGTGGTAATCTATTGGGACAGATTGCTGTAGAAATTTCTAATGGTTATTCGCGTGATATCTATTTTGGGAGCCGTAATTTTACAACAGTTGGGTTACCGAGTGGTTTGATTTACGACAGTCGTAATAATAAATTTAATGCAATAAAAGGTCTGTATGGTGAAGCGCTTATTGAACCTTTTTATGAAGCGCGCTCTAATAATTTTGTGGCAAAAATGACTGTGGAAGGTCGTTCTTATTGGATACTGGATGAAAAAGATCGTTTTATTCTTGCAGTGCGAGCAAAACTTGGCACAATTCTTGGAAGTGATTCAGCACAAGTACCTTTAGATACGCTTTTTTTTGCTGGTGGTGGTGGATCTGTTCGCGGTTATGCTTATCGCAATATTGGTATAAAAACAGACAATGATGCTGTTGTTGGTGGGCGAGCACTTGTTGAGGGAGCGGCAGAGTTACGTTTTTCTTTAAATGATAAGATAGGGTTTGTCAGTTTTCTTGATGGGGGGCTTGTAGGAGAAAAAGCAAGTTTTAATTTTTCTCAAAAAATTAAATGGGGAGCGGGTCTTGGAGGTCGCTATATGACAGGTCTTGGTCCTTTACGCGTTGATTTAGCTTTCCCTCTTAAGCGAGAAAAAGGTGATCCTCGCATTGGTTTTTACATAGGTATAGGGCAAGCGTTTTAATGAAAAAAACTGTGCGTTTATGGGTTTTCTTATTTGGACTTTCGTTTCTTTTGGTGTGTGCTATTATTTTTGTGCAGAAAAGCCGTCCATCCTCTAGCGAAGCGACAGCGGATAACCGTTCATGGCTTATCTCTTTGATTGAACGTAAACTTTCAGCTCCTAATCGCTACGTTCGGTTACATAATGTGCAAGGGGGACTGTCTTCTCACATGTCAATTGATACTATTACTGTAAGCGATAAAAAAGGTATGTGGCTGAAAATTACCAATGCTAAAATGGATTGGAATCGTCTAGCGCTGCTGAGAGGGCTTATGGATATTAATCAGCTCTCGGTGGAACAGGTTACATTTTTACGCAAACCGCAGGGCAACTCTTCTCTTATTTCTGCTCTTGAGGTAGGGAAGTTTTCTTTACCAAAATTGCCACTTTCTGTTTCTATCAAGACGCTTACGGCTCAACAGGTGGCATTTGAACAGGACCTTTTTGGTTTTTCTGCGGATGTGTCCTTAAAAGGAAATGTAGCCTTAGCAAGTGACAACTTTGATATTGATATAGCGGTTCATCGTTTGGATGCACGAGGATCTTTTTCTGTTTTAACGAAGATCTCTGAGAACAACCGTATGGTTAAGATTGATATTTCTGCTAATGAACCGCAAAACGGCATTTTGGCAAATGTTTTTAACATTGAAAATCGTCCCGCATTAAATTTTGCCATTAAAGGTGATGGGACTTTTGATGATTTGGTTGTCAAACTTTATGTGGAAGCTGACCGTCATCCTATTTTAGATGGCAATGTTGTTCTTGCAAGTGTCGCAGAAGGGCACAGTTTTTCCACTGAATTGGTGGGTACACTCGGTTCTTTAATGTCTCCTCAATATTATAATCTCTTCGAATCTGATGTAACGTTGAAAGCAGAGGCAAGAATAACAAAAGAAGGTATAACATACCTTGATCATATAGCACTTCAGAATAAAGCAATGAATGTTATAGCTAATGCCGAAATAACCAAAGATGGATTTTTGCGGCGGCTTTTTGTTGATGGCAAAATAGCTCTTGATAAGGAAAATGGGGCTGTACGTTTACAAGAATCAGAAGCGCCAATGCATGTGGATAATCTTGCTTTAAACATTGATTATGGCCGTGAAGGAAGACAATCTTGGAATGGGCGGCTTGTTTTACATCATTTGAGTAATAAAAATGTTTATATTCGCGATGCAATTTTCGATATGGGGGGAGTGAGTGAAAATCTTGATAATGCAGTTTCTCGTCATGTTGGTATTCAGGTTAAGGGAACACTTCGAGGAATTGAGAAAAATATAGGCACGTTAAGAGAAGATTTAGACCAGACGGTTCATGTTCATTTAGATACGGATATTTTTTCTAGAGAACCAGTTTTGATTCATGACTTTAGTATTACGGGTCAAGGGTTTTCTTATTGGTTAAAAGGGGAAATAGACCGTTTTGTTTTTAAAGGTGATCTTGGTTTAAAAACACAAACACTTGCTCCTTTTAGTCTGTTGAGTAAACAATCACTCTCTGGTAGCGCAGATATTAAAGCCAAAGGAACGATCGGTTTAATGAGTGGCATTTTTGATCTTGAGTTATCAGGGATGGCTGATAATATGAAAATAGGTGTGAAACCTTTTGACCGTTTTTTCAAAGGAAATTTTACCCTTTCAGGCGGTGCTGCTTACGATACGGAAAGTGTGATTTTGCGTCGTTTGAATTTGAAAAGTCAATACGCAAATATACAAGCTGATGGGTATTTTTCAAATAAGAGCGCTAAAATGAGTTTCTATACTCAAATATCTGATCTCGCTAGATTAGATCCGAGAATAAACGGTGCACTTACAATCCAAAGTACCGCAAGAGGACACAATAGCCTTATAAATCTTGATACACGTGTTAATATTGCTGAAGCATTTTTATTGGGGAAAAAACTTCACAATACAACACTTATGATGAAAACACGAGTGGATAATACATTATCGGTACCTTCTTTAACGGGCTCTGTGAAGGGTGAAGGGACTTTTGCTAAAAAGCCATTATATTTATCGGCTTCTTTTAAAGATTCTAATCGGATTCGAAAACTTGAAAATATCGATATTAGAGGGGGAAGCGCAAAAATAACAGGTGATCTTTCCCAAACGAAAGGTTTTGTTAAAGGTGCGTTGCATATTGATGCTGATGATATTTCAGTGCTTTCGGCGTTATTTTTGCAGGAAGGAAGTGGAAGAGTAAAAGGAGATTTTGTTTTTGACGAAAAAAATGGCAAACAAAAAGCTAATCTAAATGCACATGTTGACCGTTTAAGCTTTGCAAAGAATAAAATTAAAAAGTTAGAAGTCAAAGCGGACATATTTGATCCTTTTGGCATGACACAGTTTGAGGGTTTTATTAATGCAGAGCATATCCAAACGCCTTTGATGATGGTTAATCATTTGAGAGCTCGCGCTAATGGTAAAGATGGGCAAACAGTTTTTACTGTTCACGGGATGTTGCCCAATAATACAAACGCACAGCTTTCTGGCCGTATGGTTGCGGTAGAACTTTCAGAAGTTATAAAACGAGAAGTGCAGATTGAAACCATAGATATTAAACAACGCAATTTTCACGCAACATTGCCTAAAGTGGCTATGATTGTTTTTGATAAAGATGAAATAACAGTAAATGGATTAGAAATTGCGATTAATGAAGGGAGAGTTATACTTGCAGGAAATGTGCAAGATACTCTTAATTTGCATCTGATAATGAATGCAGTTCCCGCTGCTTTAGTTAATCTATGGAAGTCGGATCTTGGAGCTGCTGGTACTTTAACAGGGCAGGTTATGATTCGTGGTAGTTTACAAAAGCCTGATGTGACTTATGATATAAAAGGTGAGGGGCTGACAACCGTTGTTCTTCAAAATAAAAAAATAATGCCTTTTGTGCTTACTGCTACAGGTAAAACAGTAGACCAAAATCTTACTTTAAATGCAAATTTAACTGGGGAAGGGGTAGAGGCTCAAGCACAGGGGCGTATATCTTTAGATAAAAACAAGCTTGATTTTCATGTTAACTTGCAAGATTTGCCTATACGTTTGGTTAATGGTTTTATTGAAGGGGAAGCGCTTGGAGGAACGATTGTAGGGAAGGTCGATATTGGTGGAACAATAAAGGATCCATCTGGTTATTTTGAGCTTTCTAGTCAAAATTTTACCGCTATGACACATAAAGGGCCTATGTTGATCAATCTGAACACGCGTGGTTCTTACAAAAAATCAACTTTTCATATTGAGAAGATGGTGGCAACAGGAGATAAAGGATTAGATCTCTCCATGAATGGGCCTGTCTCCTTAAATAATTCAGAGATTAATTTAAGTGTTAAAGGAACAATGCCTCTTGCTTTTGTTGATCTATTTTTAGCTAAGCGCGGTGCGTATGTGACGGGTACAGCAAGAGTTGATACAACTCTAAAAGGTACATTATTCCAGCCAGAGTTGATAGGGGACTTTTCTATAGCGGATGGTAGCTTTTTTGATTCAAAAACAAATTTAGGATTGAATAGTATAACCATTGAAGGCAAATTAAATGGCGATCATATTCTTATAGAGAAGGCTTCAGCTTCTTCGTCTGAGGGGGGGATGGTTTCTGCTTCAGGCCGTATCTCTAATGATCTACAGCCGGATTTAGTTTTTCATCTTAACAATGCTAATTATAATGATGGCTCTATGATTCTTGCAACATTGTCAGGAAAGATGACAATGACAGGCCATTTTTCGGATAATCTTGTTATTGGTGGTGATATTACAGTTGAAAAAGCTGAAGTTTTTATTCCCGATCATTTTCAAAATGCAAAATTTCTTGATATTAAAAATAAGAATATAACCAAATCGATTCAAAAAACGCTTGAACGTGCTGAAGTTCAAAATACCAATACAAATCTTAATGCTTTTCAAGAATCTTCATCCGTTGTGCTGTCAAATATGCGGATTAGAGCGCACAATCAGTTTTTTGTCCGTGGACGTGGGGTAGATGCTGAACTGGGAGGACGCATTAATATAGCAGGTCCATTGAATAATGTGCATCCGGTTGGTGAGTTTCAGATGATTCGTGGACGTTTTGATATTCTTTCACAGCGTTTTAATTTTGATCAGGGACAAGCAAGTTTTAGCGGTAATCTTAATCCTACAGTTTATTTTGTGAGCAACAATAATAGTGGTGATATTCAGGTCACTGTAACTGTAAGTGGAACGATTGATAATATTGATGTTCATTTTTCTTCACAACCGAATTTACCACAGGATGAAATTTTAGCGCATTTGCTTTTTAAGCGCTCTCTTAATGAGTTATCACCATTTCAAATTGCCCAGCTTGTGGCAGCAGCAGCAGATCTTACAGGTGCTTCTAATACGTCTTTATTGAACACTCTACGAGCTAAAATTGGTCTTGATGATCTTGATGTTATTGTTGATGAAAAAGGGAATACTGGCTTACGGGTTGGAGGCTATATACACAATAACATTTATTTAGGTTTTGAAGCAGGGTCGGATGGAACAACGAAGGGAACAATTAATTTGGACATTTCGCGTAATCTCAAAGCTAAAGGTGCCATAGGAAATGAAAAGAATTCTAGTATTGGTCTATTTTATGAAAGAGATTATTAAGGATTAAAGTTCTGAAGTGCCAATTTCTTAGGTTTTATGCACTTAACGCTCTTGGACAGAGAAGGATTCAAGTATAGACGAGGAATCCGATAGAATAAAATTTTTTATCAAATGGCGAAAAGATATATCTGAAGTATGTGATTTTTTTGTTTAGCGCGTTCTTTAATAGAAACACACCCTTTATAAAAAACAGCATGCTGTTGTGCTGCATTCATGTACTCATTTTACCATCTCTCGTTACTCCCCATCTATCTTACGGCACTGTCTGTGAACGATATAACGCAAAATCTATAAAGCACCACCATCTTTGTGCAAAATACAAGCCCGCACCATCATTCTATTTACCAGCTCCCTAGCAACTGCTCTTGCTGAGACGGTTTATAAGGGATATTTACTCCTTTTTTAATAGTTTTTTATCCACACCTTCGTTCCTTTTGTGATGTACAAGCGAACAACTTTTTAATTCTGAGTGTGAAGGCTCGCAATATTTGCAATAAGAGAATCTTACGGCATTCGAGGTTTTTATTTAAATTGCAAAACCATTAATTGTCTTTATAAATCAATGCATCGTATTTCTTGAAGAAATCTCAATAAGACGGTATTCTTTGTAGAAATGCTCATCATAGTTATATGATGTTTTCCTATTTGAATGGTAAAGTATTATAGGAATACCGTTTTGTTTCCTCATCTGTTCGTTTAATGCATCTAAGTCATAATTTTAATAAGTTTAACAATAACCTGTGTATTTTAAAATCCTTTAAGGATTTGATATGCTTGAGTAATAGCAGTTCCAGTTCTCGGACATAAATAAAACGCAAGGTTTGTTTTCAAGCATTCTTCACAGCGTGAATTTTCTTGGTAAATCCTCCTTTGCTTTTTTATAACACTTTCTTCTCATGCTGACCTTATCTATAGTGCAGCGCAGGAATAAATACGGACCAAGATGGCATCGATTCTTATAGCTCCTGGCAAATTTTTTCAAAACTTGATGCCAGCTTCTTTTAAGCATAGCGGGATTCATAACATTTATGGATGCTACACTAATTGCTAGAAGAAAGAGGAAGCTCTCGCTATTGTTCTTCTATTTTTTAAAATAGAATAAACGCTTTCAAAGAAACGGCAAACAAGGTTTGCAGTTCTCACGCGAATCTCCTAAATTTATCTTCAGTAAACTGTGAATTGCTTGGCAATTGCTGTACTTAATGGAATATTTTTGAATGGCGACATTTCATTTTTTACAAACGGTATGCAATCACCTCTCCACCTCTTATCTTAAATCTTAATTAGATATATAGAAATTAGCACATGTGCTTTTTGAATTGGATATTATGAAGCTTTTTATAAAAACCATTTGCCTTTGACAGTAATTCTTTTTGAGTACCTTGTTCAATCAGTTGACCATTTTGTATGACAACAATTTTATCAGCGCGCGCAATCGTTGAAAGGCGATGGGCGATGATGATAGCGGTACGTCCTTTGATGAGATGATAAAGGGCTTCATTAATTTGTGCTTCAGTGTGTGAATCTAACGCACTTGTTGCTTCATCAAGAATTAAAATTTTACTATCATGAAGCATTGCTCTGGCAATGGCGAGCCGTTGTTTCTGTCCGCCTGAAAGATTACAGCTATTATCACCTATCTGTGTATTATAGCCATTTGGTAGCTTCATAATAAAGTCGTGAGCATTGGCTGTTTTTGCTGCTTTAGTAATATCATCGTCGCTGGCCCCTTCTTTTCCAAGTCCGATATTATATTTAACGGTTCCTTGAAAGAGAAAAGTATCCTGCCCTACGTAGGCTATCAGGTTTCTAAGGGAGCGAAATGTGGTGTAACGAATGTCTTGATCATTAATCAATATGCGTCCCTCTGTGGGGTCATAAAGGCGCATAATAAGGTTGATAAGGGTTGATTTTCCTGAACCTGATGGCCCCACCAACGCTGTCATTTTTCCAGGCTCTATTTCTAGATTGATATCCCTCAACACCATTTGATCATCTGTATATGCAAAAGAAACATGTTCAAAACGGATAACTCCTTGCGTTGTATCCAGATCTTTAGCTTTTTCATGTTCTATAACGGTAAGAGGATAGTCGAGAATTTCAAACATTGTACGGATATTAACCAAGCCAGATTCAATTTTGACACGTACATTGGCTAATCTTTTTGCAGGTTCGTAAGCAAGAAGTAAAGCGACAATAAAGGACATAAGTTCACCTTGAACGCCTGCACGTTGGGTTGCAAGGTAGCCGGAAAAACAGATAATACTTGCAATGGTGACACCAGCGAGTGTTTCCATAATCGGGTTTGTAATAGCTTGAAGTGTTGCAATAGTGTTTGCTTGTTTTTCAACATCACAAATGGCTTTATTCATACGTTTTTTCATGAGTTCTTCTAATGAAAAAGCTTTGATAACGCGAATACCAATAGTACTTTCTTGTACAATTTTGATAATTTCACCAAGTGAAAGGAGTTCTTTTTCTGCAAGGCTACGAACACGTTTTAAAGCCATTCGAACTCCTAAAAAAGCAAGTGGTCCTACTATTAAAGTAATGGCGATTAACATAAAGTTTTGAATAAACATGACAAGCAATAGGCCACTAACAGAAAGAAAATCACGCACAAAAGTTGTTATAATTGTATCAATAATATTACGTGCTTCTGTAGCATTGTGGGTTACACGGACAAGAAGATCAGATGAAGTATTCTTATGATAAAAAGAAACTCCCTGTTCCATAAGGCGTGCGTAAATTTTGCGTTGTTGTTCAGCAACGATGCTGTTTCCTGCTTTGCTCAAAAAGTAAGTTTGGGCAAAAGTTGCAATTCCTTTGAGAATAAAAATGAAGGCAATGATGCTGGAAATCAAAAGAATCAGACTAAAATTTTGCGCATCAATAATAGAATTGACAACGTCACGCATAACCCATGCGCTGGCTGCAGTTGTGCAGGAAATAATGATCATTGAAAAAATAGCTGCACTGTACCAATACGCGTGTTTATGAAAATTTTCTCGCAAAAGGCGGATTATAAGATATTTATCAAGCGTGGAAATTTGTTTTTTTATCATGAAGCGCTTCTATATTTTATCGTTGTTTTATGCAAGATTGAAGCGCTCTTATTAAGGATATTAGTCTTTAGATACAAAGAGTATTCTTTTTATGAAGCAGTTAGGGCATATTTACCGGTTATTTGAAAGCACCACAACATTCCTCTGTGGTGCTTTTAAGTCATATCCAATATACTTAACTCTATATAATTTGCAGACTATACATAATTTCAAAACAATTATTTAGCTGCTATTACCATCATCATTTGACGACCTTCGAGTTTTGGCTCAGATTCGATTTTAGCAATTTCACTTGTATCTTCTTTAACGCGCTGAAGAAGCTTTAGTCCAAGATCTTGGTGTGCCATTTCACGACCACGAAAACGCAAAGTGATCTTTACTTTATCACCATTACCGATAAAGCGATGAATAGCTTTGAGCTTTACGCCATAATCATGAACATCAACGTTTGGACGCATCTTAATTTCTTTAATTTCGATGACTTTTTGTTTTTTACGTGTCTCAGCCGCTTTTTTTTGGGTCTGATATTTCAATTTGCCCAAATCGATAATCTTACACACGGGTGGTTCAGCATTTGGTACAATTTCAACCAAATCAAGCCCTGCATCTACAGCCATAGCAAGCGCTTCTTGTATTGTAACAATCCCCTGATGTTGCCCCTCATCATTAATAAGTTGAACGCGAGGAACACGAATATCTTGATTTGAACGTGGTCCGTCCTTCTGGGTAGGTGTCATTTTAAACGGTTTGCGAATGGTTTATGCTCCTTAATTTGATTCATCTACAACATAATTTAATATACAATTATACACAGAAAAACAACTAGAATTCGAGCTTTTTTCATATTTGATTTATGATTTTGAGGTTTAATTTGGAGGGTAGAAATTTTTCTTTTATCATTAAAGATGTTTTATAAAGGAAAAGCATAATGGATCAAAATATTCCTCGCCAGTTTTTTTCGTTTGAAGATACTACTCTCGCAGTACGTTATCGCAAAGGCAGTCATTCCCCTGGTTTAGTTTGGCTTCATGGCTATCTATCCGATATGTTAGGGGATAAGGCGAAGTTGGTTGATAATTTTGCTAAGAAGAATGATTTATCCTGCTTACGTTTTGATTATTCTGGGCATGGAGAATCAGGGGGTGATTTTTTTAAAGGAACGGTTTCACGTTGGGTTCAGGAAAGTTTAGCAGTTTTTGAAACCTATTGTGAAGGGCCACAAATTTTGATTGGCACCTCTATGGGAGGATGGATTGCTTTAAGGCTTGCTATGTTGCTAGCACAGAAAAATAAGAGGCTTGCTGGCATGGTTTTAATTGCACCTGCTGCTGATTTTACACAAACATTGATAGAATCAGGGTTGGGTCGGAAGGAGTGGAAAATTTTAGAAGAAACAGAGCATAGTGACAGATCTGCCATTAGTTATACGGAGCCGGTTCCTTTTACAAAAGCATTTGTTGAAGATGGTAGAAACAATTGCGTCATGAAGGGGTGCATTGATGTTGGATGCCCAATCCATATTTTACAAGGGATGGAAGATGTGGAGATACCCTATCAGCATACATTGACTTTACTTAACCATTTACCCTTACATGATGTAACATTGACACTCGTTCGTGATGCAGACCATCAATTTTCGCGTCCGCAAGATTTGGAGTGCCTCGAAACAGTATTGAGATCATTGATTAATAGAATTAATGCAGGATAAAGGTCAAATTTATTGATGATAAAGTCATAATGTATGACCGTTTATGAACAGCCTTTTATTTTCTCTGATCGGGTTGTACCTCTACGGGTGAAGGAGCACAAGCATGCGCGTCGTCTCACATTACGTATTGATGCGAGCGGTCAGGGAATTTGTGTAACAACACCACCAGCGATAAGTTTCTATTCAGTTGAAGCTTTTATTGAAAAGCACCGATCCTGGATTGAGACACGCCTTGCTCGCATGCAAATTTCTCACGAGAATTCTTATCTCAAAGAGGGGATAACGATTCCTATACTAGGTGTTGCACATACCATAAGGCATAAAGCAGGACGCGGGATAACAGAAATCGTTACAGGGGATGTGGGGCAAGAGAATAAAATTATCGTTTATGGTCAATTAGAATATTTACCAAGGCGTATTGCTGATGTTTTAAAAAAACAGGCTGCACTCATTATAACGCCATTGGTGGCACATTATGCATATAAAGTAGAGCGTAAAGTAAAGTCAGTTTGTTATAAAGATACGAAAAGTCGTTGGGGTTCTTGTTCAGTCGATGGGCGTCTCTCTTTTTCTTGGCGTCTTGTTATGGCGCCAAGAGAAATTGTTGAATATGTTGTTGCGCATGAGGTTGCCCATCTGATCAAAATGAATCACGGACCTAAATTTTGGGCTCTTTGTGAAAAACTTTGTCCTGATAGTAAAACGTATCGCATTTGGTTGAAGGAAAATGGGCATATACTTCAAGCAATCAATTTTCATTCATATAAGTTAGAAATATGAAAAATACTTAAAATAGGATAATGTTCAACGGAACTTTTGATTTAACATTCCATTATGTATGTACTTCATCGCATGATGAGGAATTCATTGAAGCCTCAGCAATCTTGTTTTCCCTTGCTTAGTTTGCTGAGTGTCTTCAATGTTTTTACTTTATCTTTTTTGTATTTCAGCTTAATAACCTTTGATAACTCTTAAGTTTATGATTGGGAAAGCGCTTATGCCTGTCCTTACAGATCCTATACAGCTCTCACAGATGCTGATTCGTTGTCCTTCTGTTACACCTCATGAAGCGGGTGTTTTATCGACTTTGGAACAATTTTTAAAGAAGCTAGGGTTTTGTGTTGAGCGTCCTGTTTTTTCGGATAAAAATACAGAAGATGTTGAAAATCTTTATGCGAAGATGGGAAAAAAGGGACCGCATCTCATGTTTGGGGGTCATACTGATGTAGTGCCACCAGGTGAATTGGAAAACTGGACATATCCTCCTTTTGGGGGTGTGATAGATCAGGGGAAATTATATGGGCGAGGTGCGGTTGACATGAAGGGTGGAATCGCTTGTTTTATTGCGGCGCTTGCTCGGGTTCTTGAGAAACGGCCTATAAAAGGAATGGTAAGCCTTTTGATTACGGGTGATGAAGAAGGTCCTGCATTTAACGGTACAGTTAAACTTCTCAAATGGGCAGAACAAAAGGGTGAAAAATGGACGGCAGCTCTTGTAGGAGAACCGACAAGCGTAGAAGCTGTTGGTGATGTAATCAAGATTGGTCGTCGAGGATCACTTTCTGGTATTATTACAGTTAAAGGTTGCCAAGGTCATGTTGCTTTTCCTGAGCGGGCAGCTAATCCATTGCCTTTAGTAAGTAAGCTTATTGAGGCATTGATACAAAAGCCTTTAGATCAAGGCACAGAAAATTTTCAACCAAGTAATTTGGAATTAACAACTATTGATACGGGTAATTCTGCGGTGAATGTTATTCCAGCGCAGACGATGGTTCGTTTTAATATACGTTACAACGATCTTTGGACAAAAGAATCGCTTATGGCAGAAGTTGAAAAGCGTCTCTCTTTGGTACAGTCAAAAAACAAGTGTGATCAATACCCCTACTATCAGCTTAAATGGATGCCAAGTTTAGGTGATGTTTTTTTGACTAAAAATGATAAACTCATTAAAATTTTATCAAGTGCTATTGAAAGTGTGACAGGGAATATACCAGAATGTTCAACTTCGGGAGGCACTTCCGATGCACGGTTTATCAAGGATTATTGCCCGGTGGTTGAATTTGGTTTACCAGGGCAAACTATGCACATGGTGGATGAATATGTCACTCTTGATGCAATGGAAAGCCTCACTACTATTTATGAACATTTTATTGTTGGTTTTTTTGAGTAAAAAGGAAGCAATTGTTTTTTTTAAAACATTTTTACCACAAATTAAAAATTGTGCCCATTATATCACAATTGATGTTATGGTAGGTTAAAATCATAGAGGTTTTAACTTGCCAAGTGGCTAATGATGTGATCAAGAAGGATGCGTCCTTTGCTTGTCGCTTTTAAGTTCTGGTTTCCTAGCATTTCTACCAACCCTTGTTGTTGTAAATCTATCAGCTTTTCCATTGGTAAGCTTTTGGGGTTTAATATTTCATAACGCGAAAGATCCAAACCTTCGCAAAGACGCAAGCCCATGAGGAGCATTTCGTTTGCTTGTTGCTCTGTGGTCAAGTGTTCTGTCTCAATACAGCCATGCCCTGTAGTTTCGACCAATTTAAGCCAATGTTCGGGATATTTTTCATTTATTGTGACAAAACGTTCACGATGTTCAATGAGAGAGGAAGATACTTTTGAAGGGGCGGAGAATTGATTCGGTGAGTGCTCAATAAAGCGACCATGAGCCCCTGGACCAAAACCTGCATATTCATGATAACGCCAATAGAGAAGGTTGTGCGCTGATTCGGCCCCAAGGATTGCATGATTTGAGATTTCATAGGCTGGAAGTCCATGCATTGCGGTTATTTCTTGGGTAAGATGATAGAGGTCTGCTGCGAGTTCTGAATTAGGGAGGATAAGTCTTCCTGCGGTATGGAGCCGTTTAAAAGCTGTTCCTTCTTCGATCGTCAATTGGTAAAGAGAAAGATGATCTGCTGCGAGGTCAATGGCTTGAGAAAGTTCACATTTCCATTGTTCGAGTGTTTGTTCCGGGCGGGCATAAATTAAATCAAAGGATAAACGTGGAAAAATTTCCCGCGCTAAAGCAATAGCGTGAAGGGCTTGTTTCATATCATGAAGACGACCAAGTTGTCGCAGTGCTTTGTCATTGAGTGCTTGTACACCTAGGGACAAGCGGTTAACTCCTGCTGCACGATATCCGCGAAAGCGTTCTGCTTCCACACTTGATGGGTTGGCTTCCAGTGTGATTTCAACTTTATCATCGATTGTCCACTTTCTTGCAAGTGCTTGCAATAAAGCATCGACAGTCTGAGGCGTCATAAGAGAAGGTGTTCCTCCACCGATAAAAATACTCGTAATATGACGTGGGCCTATTTTATGGTACTGCGTTTCTATTTCGCGTTTAAAGGCGGTTACAAAACGTGGCTGATCAACGCTATGGACACGAACATGTGAATTAAAGTCACAATAAGGACATTTTGCAGTGCAGAAAGGCCAATGAATGTAAATGCCAAAAGATTCATTCATGAGAGTGTCAAAAATTTTTCTGCTAAAAGTTTGAAAGCCCGCGCGCGGTGCGAAAGAGGTGTTTTGTCCTTGAGCTTCCAGTCGTGTTTTTGTTCCGTTGACATTTCGCCAAAGGTATTTTCATATCCATCTGGTAAAAAAATGGGATCAAAGCCAAAACCTTTATCTCCACGTGGAGGCCAAATAAATGTACCTTCAACACACCCACGAAAATAATCTGCATGGGCATCAGGCCAGGCAATGCAAATAACTGATATAAAACGGCACTTTCTTTGATTTTTTTTATGTGCTCCTGTTTTTTGGAGTTCATCTTCTATTTTTTGCATAGCTTTTGAAAAGTCGCGTGTACCATCGGGTTGAAGAGCCCAGTCAGCTGTATAAACGCCCGGTGCTCCATCCAATGCATCTACTTCCAAGCCTGAATCATCAGAAAGAGCAGGAAGCCCTGTGTTTTTTGCTGCTGAAAGGGCTTTGATGTAGGCATTTTCTTCAAATGTTTTTCCCGTTTCTATTGGTTCAGGTAATCCGAGCTCCTTTGCGGATTGTATTGTTATACCGAAGGGAGCGACCAAAGAGGTAATTTCATGCAATTTACCAGTGTTATGTGTAGCAATAACGAGTTTTTTTGTTGCTATGCTTCTCAATGTATATTTCTCCAGAAATGAAAGGGAAAGATACCATTTTTATGCTGAAAACCAGTTTAAACACTCATGTAGACGAGTTCTACCAGATTTTATGTGATACAATTTTTTGCATATTTATTGATATTCCACCCAAATGAAATCTTTGATATTTTGTGAAGACAATGATTGAAAAGACATATAGCCGGTCCATTTTTTTGATGATAGTATTTTTTATAATAAAATATAATATGTTTTGCACTACTTTAAGATTATTTGACCAAACCTTGATAAAACTTATATAAAAGAGAAATGTTTTTTAAGTAGTGAATGAATTTTTATGAAGCACAAACCGATTGATGATGAACTAAAATATCTTGATGAGCGTTCGCGGGATATCTTTCGCCATATTGTGGAAGCTTACCTTAATGATGGTGAACCTGTAGGATCGCGAAATCTTTCAAAGCTTTTGCGACAGACATTATCACCCGCGACGATTCGCAATGTGATGAGTAATCTTGAACATCTCGGTTTGATTTATGCACCTCATGTATCTGCGGGGCGCATGCCGACACAATCGGGTTTACGATTTTTTGTCGATGCATTTATGGAAGCAGGTGATTTGCCAAATGAGGAGCGCGAAAATATTGAAATGCAAGTTAAAGAAGCTGGTCATGCACAATCAGTTGAACATTTTCTCGTCCAAGCGAGCCGCGTTCTTTCAGATCTTTCACGTGGGGCAGGGCTTGTTCTCGCAACAAAACATGAAGGAACATTAAAGCATATTGAATTTGTTCGTCTTGATGGCGAACACGCTCTTGCCGTTTTAGTAACGCAACAAGGTGGGATTGAAAATCGTATTGTTCATTTACCAGAAGGGGTTACCCATGCACAACTGACAGAAGCAACGAATTTTCTCAATGCGCATATTCAAGGGCGCACATTGCAGGAAGCTAAAGAAGAAATTGCACGTCTATGTTCAGAAACACGGGCTGCACTTAATCATTTGTCTCGTCATCTTGTTGAAACGGGATTAGCTCTTTGGGGAGGAGAAGATGCTAATCATAAAATACATCTTATTGTTCGCGGGCGGAGTAATTTGCTTGAAGATCTAAAGGCAGAAGAGGATTTAGAGCGTTTACGTCATCTTTTTGATGATTTAGAAACACGCGAAAGTATGGCGCAGCTTCTTGATTTAACGGATGAAGGTTCGGGGGTTCGTATCTTTATTGGTTCAGAGAATAAATTGTTTTCGCTTTCTGGTTCTTCTTTAGTGGTGGCACCTTATCGTGATTCACAACAAAGAGTTATTGGGGCCTTAGGGATTATTGGGCCTACACGGCTTAATTATGCAAGGATTGTACCTATGGTTGATTATACGGCTCAACTTGTATCACAACTGTTGCGTTAAAATGACTATATGAATATTTACACTATAGACGTTTGTTGTATTAAGATACGGAAATACCCCTTGATTTTTGTCTGTAAAGTTTCGATATCGAAAATAACAAATCTTATGAAGGAATGGAATTTTTATGTCTAATGAAAAAAACAAATTTACTGACGCTTCATTTGAAAATTGCGATTTAAAAAATCCAGTTGATCGCGATGCGCTTAAACACGCAGCTGATGAGTTTTTAAAAACGCGTGAAGCAGAGGCTCGCGCAGAGGTAGAGGTTGAAGAGGAAAAAAATGAGTTTGTTGATCCCTTGGCTGCTTTGCAAGACGAAAATAAAGAGCTGAAAGATCAACTTTTACGTCTTGCTGCAGATATGGAAAATCTTCGGCGCCGTACTGCACGTGATGTGGCAGATGCTAAGGCTTATTCAATTGCTAATTTTGCACGTGACATGTTATCTGTTTCTGATAACCTCAACCGTGCTTTGGAAGCAATTCCAGAAGGAGCAAAGGAGAATGATACTGGTTTGAAAACATTAGCAGAAGGCGTTGAAATGACTGAGCGTGCAATGATGGCAGCATTAGAACGGCATGGAGTGCAGAAAATTCATCCAGAGGGGCAAAAATTTGATCCTCACTTTCATCAAGCAATGTTTGAAATTCCTAATTCTGATGTTCCAGATAACACTGTTCAGCAAGTTGTTCAGGCAGGTTACATTATCGGTGAACGTGTTTTGCGTCCGGCTATAGTGGGTGTAGCCAAAGGAGGAACAAAAGAAGTGTCTGCTGAATCTGATTCGGCTTGAAACGTATCAGTGATAACGTCTCCAGCGCAAAATATGACATAAATAGAATCCCGCATTCGTAAAGCACTTTTATCAAAGAGAGTCTTAAAGGATGTTTTAACGCCCTTTATCCTTGAAGTTTCCACTTTCCTTTTACAATATACAGGGCATCGCTTAGAGGGGATGGCGATAAAAATAAAACAAAATGTTCAATCTCGAAGGGAGGAAACAAAAAATTACCTCGGGAAGACAGGTAAGAAGAAAGATCCTCGGGCTTAATATCACGTAGTCGTGCGAGCGTAATATGTGGAATAAATTTTTTTTCATCAGGTGTTAAGCTCAAGCTGTTTCGAATAGATTGCATTTTTTCGTGTAAAAGGTTGAGGGTCTCACAAGGCTTAATGTGCACAACAAGAGAATGTGGAGCGTTTTGCGAACCAAAAATTTCAAAATCCTTTGCTTGTAATACAAAAGGAGGGATTTTTATTGTGTCAAAGGCACGCATAAGTTTATCTGCTACGGTGCTTTCAATTTCACCAAAAAAAGATAAAGTAATATGAAAATTTTGCGGGTTTATCCACTGTGCGTTTGGTAAGCCATTTTGCAGTGATATGAGTGCTTGTGTTGTTTTTTGAGGAATCTGAAGTGCACTAAATAGACGAGGCATGATAACTCCTTATAGTGAAAAAGTGTTGCTTCAAACGCGATGGTGAATCAGTTGAAAGCAAAGCCCACTACTAAAAATAAGGCAAATGATGTAGAAAAATAATGTCTAAAAAATGTTTACCATAATGATGAAGTGAATTCACAAAACTTATTAATCTTAAGTGAAGTATTATAATTCCAACAAAAGTCGTATGTGCATAGATCTTATCACAAAATATGTTTTTGAGGGTTGCTTGTTGTTTTCATTATCAACGCCACAAATACAGTTAAAATAGAAATATAAACAGATTTTTGATTTTTAAGTCAGCTTTATATTTGTTAAAAAGAAACTCACAGTTGCTTTAGCGTATCCAGTAAAGTGTGAATGTTTCTCTTTCCTATAAATACTTAATCATGTATGTTAAGAGTTGTAACAGTCATAATATACACAACAAGCATTCAAGTTGGCCAAATATCATTAAGGAGAAAGCGAATAGAGATATCGTGCACAACACAATCTCTACAAGCATTTATGCTTATGATACTGTAATGTCAAATCTAGACAGATATGAACGGTGATACTTAAAAAACAAGAGAATTAATCAAATTCTTATTTCAAGGATGATCAACTATGTCTCTATTTTTGTGAGAAACTCTAGTTCTCCTCTCCAAATTTATTATTGATGAGTTTTTCAAGGGCATTGAGGGCGTCAGCTGCTTCTGGTCCTGAAACGCGTATAGTGAGGTTACAACCGGGAGAGGCTGCTAACATCATAAGTCCCATAATTGATGAACCACCAACGATTTTACCATCTTTTTCAACTTCAACAATGGCATTGAAATTGTCAACAGTTTGGACAAATTTTGCAGAAGCACGTGCATGCAACCCACGTTTATTACGAATATTGAAATGGCGGCTTAGTTTAGATGGAAGAGGGTCTTTGGAAAGCATCAGTGTTTAATTATCCGCTATAAAATTATACTGGTACATTAATATATTTACGTCCTGCTTCTTGCGCTATTCTTAAAGCTTCTGATAATGAAATATCAGGACATTGACGAATAGAAATCAGTTTAATGAGCATAGGGAGATTAACACCCGCAATCATTTCAACGCGTCCTTTTTCAATAGCAGGAATAGCTATATTTGATGGTGTTCCACCGAAAACATCTGTTAATATGATCACACCATGGTTTGTATCTGTAGAGGAAACTGCGGCTATAATATCGCCCCGGCGCTGATCTATGTCATCATCGGGATAGATGCATATTGTTGCAAACTTTTCTTGTGCTCCAACAACATGTTCCACAGCGTGTAGAAATTCAACAGCTAGCTCACCGTGCGTTACAAGCACGAGTCCAATCATTTACACACACTCCTGTTAACTAAAGATCCGACCATATTCTATATTGGTGGGAAGGATATTTTACAAGGCTTTGTCCTGCTGCCAAGAAAAATTTGCAAAAAAAAAGCAAAAATAACGATTTTTTATATTTTGAAAAAAATTAGACAGATTTACACCATATTTTTCTAAAAAAGAATGCTTCAATAGCCTGACAGATGGCTGTACAGTCGGCTTCACGAAGGCTAGGAAGTTTTAAAAGAGGAATGTGTAGATCTGCAAATTGAAAAGTTTGATTTGTGGAAAAGCGCTCATATTCAGGACCGAGAAGAATAACACAGTCGATGACTGTTTGTCTTTCAAACTCTATCGTATAGAGACCAACACCACGAATCTCAATACCGCCTTGTAAACCTTCTGGAGTATAGCCGTGGAGTTTTCCATTTTCTACACGGAGCATTGTATAGTCATCACTGATAAGTTTCGCTTCACGCTTTGACCACTCAGCACGGTCAAGCAAAGAAAGAGTAAGAGTTGATTTTCCCGATCCCGATGGGCCTATAATCAACAGGCCCTTTCCTCCTAGTTGAAGGCAGTTTGCGTGTAATAGTTCACTTTTTGTTTTCATACCTTTTACTTTGAATAAAAGATTTATTTAGCAAAGGGAAGCGTGATAATAAAGCGTGCACCAGTTTTACGATTTCCAAGTTTTGGGTCAAAAATATTTTCGGCTGTAATTGTCCCATTATGAGCCTCAATGATTTGCCGACTAATAGAAAGACCGAGGCCTGAATTTTGACCAAAAGCATCTTCGTTTGGTCGATCCGTATAGAAGCGTTCAAAAATACGTTCAATATTCTCTGAACGAATACCAGGGCCATTATCTTCAATAGTTAAAATGAGGCTTGAGGCATGACTTTTCATAGTTATAAAAATTTTACCACGGTCATAGGGAATAAAGGAACGTGCATTTTCAATAAGATTGGAAATAACTTGGCCTAAACGAAGTTCATGGCCCAACACAAGATAGGCTTTTCCATGAGGCCGTGGGGCAATATTAAGATTTATATCAATAGTTTGCGTATTCCGGTATACTTCTTGAACAGCATGAACAAGACTTTCCAATAACGGTACCATATCAACGATCTGTGCGGTTTCACGGGCAAGCTCTGCATCGAGCCGCGAGGCATCGGAAATATCAGTAATCAAACGATCAAGACGACGCACATCATGCTGAATAATTTCAAATAACTGTTCTTGCGCTTCTTCATTTTTAGCCAGTGGGAGTGTTTCAACAGCACTACGCAGTGAGGTAAGCGGGTTTTTTAATTCGTGGCTCACATCAGCAGCAAAGCGTTCAATGGCTTCAATACGCATATAAAGGGCATTGGTCATATCACGAATAGAGGTTGAAAGATGACCAATTTCATCTTCACGCATTGAAAAATCAGGAATTTCAACGCGCTTATTATTTCCATTGCGCACACGGTTAGCAGAGGCAGATAATTTACTCAGTGGATGTGCAATCGTGTGGGCTAAAAATAGAGAAAGTACCAGAAGCACGCTACCTACAACGACAAAAACTTTAAAAATAACCAGTCTTTCGCCTTTTACAATATTATCAATATCTGAACCGATTGTTGAAAGAAGAAGTGCACCCACTACTGCACGATAGCGTTGAACAGGTACAGCAACAGAAACGATTAATTGACCTTGTTTGTTACGCCGTTTGGCAGTGGCAAGAGACCCATTTAATGCTCGATACACTTCTGGGTAAGCGATACTACTGTTTTTCCCCCTTTCTCTATCAAGAGTGATACCACTGCTATAAAATTTATCTGAAAACCATGAAGTGAAACGTTCCCACATGTTTTGTTCAGTTTTAAGTGGGGGTAAGTCGTAGCTAAAAACTTCGCCACTAGAATAAAGCACACGCGAATCGAGAAGTAGAGTAGCATCACGATCGTAGATACGTGCCCTCGTTGTTTTAGGAGTGATGAGACGTCGTAATAGAGGGGCAACTTGTTCAGGGTTAATAGGAAAGTCCCAAGAATCGGTTGATTGAGGTGCGGGTGTAACGCTTTCTCCAGCTTGTAACTCTAAAAGTTTTTTGGGATCAATAAGAATAGAATTTGTATCTACCGTTGCAGAAGCAGCAATGGCTCCAGCGATAATTTTTCCTTGTATGCATAAACTTTTGATTTTTGCTTCAATTAAACCATCACGAAATTGATTAAGGTACAAAATACCTGTAACCAAAACAGCAAGAGCAGCAATATTTAAAATAACAATGCGGCGTGTAAGACTGGAAAAAAGCAATTGTCTGAGGAGACGTTGTATCTGAAGATGGAAATGAACAAACATCGGAAATAGTGTCGAAAATATTCCGTTTGGCGCCGTTTTTTGTAAAGTTTCCACTTGAGTATCTTTTGTCATCGATTTGATCGCCGTTCAGACTTTTGCGACAAAATAGTTTTATACTTCGTGGAAACGATATCCTACACCATAAAGTGTTTCAATCATTGCAAAGTCATCATCCACTTGTTTAAACTTTTTACGCAAACGTTTAATGTGACTATCAATGGTGCGGTCATCGACATAAACTTGATCGCTATAGGCAGCATCCATCAAAGCATCACGACTTTTTACAACTCCTGGTCTTTGTGCTAAAGTCTGCAGAATCAAAAATTCTGTAACAGTTAGGATAACAGGTTTATCTTTCCATGTACAGGTATGACGCTCTTGATCCATTACAAGATCTCCACGTTTAAGAGAAGAGGTAGGAGAAGCTCCTGTTACAAGCGGTTGGTTGCGTGTATTTGATCGGCGCAGAATAGCTTTCACGCGTTCAATAAGAAGACGTTGAGAGAAAGGTTTGGTAATAAAATCGTCAGCTCCCATTTTAAGACCAAATAGTTCATCAATTTCATCATCCTTAGAGGTAAGAAAGATAACAGGAATATCGGATTTTTGACGCAATCGGCGCAAGAGTTCCATTCCATCCATTCGGGGCATTTTAATATCAAAAATAGCTAAATGTGGGGGATGGAGTGTTAAACCTTTAAGTGCAGATGCTCCATCCGTATAACTTTCAACCCGATAGCCTTCTGTCTCAAGCGCAAAAGATAAAGATGTCAAAATATTGCGGTCATCATCAACAAGTACAATCGTTTGCGTGATTGTTGGTGTATCCTTCATGGTTTCTTAGACCTTTCTATTGCCGTGGTAGCAAACTATCCACGCTATTTATATGGGAGTTCACATTTTTTTTGCAAAACAAATGTGATACAAACTATAGCAGATTAAAACCCCTTACATTTTTACAGTAAAAGCTTGTTTTATCTTTGCAATTTTATAATGATTTTGTACGTGTTAAGATCCCTTCCCTTGAGAGAAAATTTTAAGAGAGATTTTTTTTTATCAAATTTTATTGTTATTTTTGTTTCAGAATTGAACAGGTTTGTTTTTGATTGTTAAAGTTTAGAAAATTCGCCTATCTTTTTTAAGAGCAAAGAAAACAGTATAGTGATATATGCGCAAAAAGTTTGCTTTCACTCTGTGGAAAGGAGGGCATAACGGGATTTTTTAATTTTATTAAAACGGTTGGTGAAAAGCTGGGCATTGGAAATCATGAGCCAGAAGAAAAGGACTTTAAAGCTGCATTTGCTAATTTTCAATTTGGCACCGAAAAAATGAATATTCGAGTTGAAGATGGTAGAGCTATTTTAAGTGGTGAGGTTCCAGATAGGGAAACATTTGAAAAAGCAGTTTTGGTTGTTGGCAATTCGCAGGGTATCTCTGCTATTGATCTTAATCAATTAAAGATTTCAGATACTTCACCTATGAAGGCTTCTCGCTTTTATGAAGTTAAATCTGGTGATACTCTTTGGAAAATTGCTGAAGAAGTTTATGGACCAGGTCAAGGTGATAAAAATACATTTTTTTGAAGTCAATAAGTCAATGCTAAAATCTCCCGATAAGATTTATCCTGGGCAAGTTTTACACATTCCTGAAATTAGTAGCCGTGCTTAATTAACACAGAGGATCAGTTTTTATTTCTTTACAGTATGTTTTATTGCGGTAAACAATAATAATAAGGAGTGTGGAAAAAATTTTCACACTCCTTATTATTATACTGAAATTATTGACTGAATAGCGATGCAAGAACTTAATGAGCATGAGCTGATTTAGAAGGTGATCCGTCTATAGCATTTACAGAGAAATCAATTTTAATTGTTCCTGCTTTTTCAAACATCAATTTTGCGCTGATTTTGTCACCTGGCTCGAATGGTTGTGAAAGTCCTATAAACATAATATGATTACCACCGGGCTTAAGGGTAATTTCGCCATTACCCGGAATTTCAATTCCATTATGCATGTGTTCCATTTTCATAATGTCGTTGACAACGGCCATAGAGTGGATTTCTGTTGTTTGTACTCCTTCTGTTGAAACAGAGATCAGACGATCAGGGGTATTGCTATGATTAATGATGTAGAGATAACCGTTGCCAACTTTTATACCCTTAGGTGTTGCGCGCGTCCAAGGATTAAGAATTTCTATGTCTCCAACTTTATATTGCTGAGCGGTTGCGGGTAGGGCTATACAAGAAAAGAGAAAAGCCCACATGAAATTTGTTATAATCTTTTTGACTGGATATTTTGCGTAAGTTGTATATTTAGATACGAGACTTTTTGTTTTTTTGGCGATAAATATTATCATTGATTTACCCTCCTTCATTAGATTCATTTTTGAATGCTTCTTTCTATTTTTAGCAGAGTTTTTGTGCAAAATAAAAGAAAGAATTGCCAGAATGATACGAACGAGGATAGAGTGCACAGATTCTTTGGTTTTGGGGGAAGGCGATAAAGTTTAAAGTGATGGTGCACTTAGATGCGAAAGTGCCTTCTTACTATATTTGCAAATTTAAATGTAGGTAAAGAGAAAGTCATATCAGGCGGATCAAAGCATAGCTTTTAAATAGTGGTAAATAATGAGGTGGTTAGAAGTAGAGCTATTGAACATTGATGGACAGCGCAACTATGGGCATTTGGCAATATGATATTTCTTATGCTACCTATCTATAGCATTAAATCCCATGTTTATTGATTGCATGATTTGACGGCTATTATAGAGTTTTTTCAGGGAAATTGTGCTATTCGTAACATAAATTACGCGTATTTGAGCGGTATTCCAGAAAATTTTACGTGAGAATCTCATTTATTTATGAAGGATCGAAGAAGAATGCGTAGACATTATCTTTATCTTTTTTATAGGTTGATATGTTTATCAGAATCGTTGGAAAGATATGCTACAATATCTGCATTATTGGTCAAGAGAGTATTTTCGCATAAGTAGAATGCCTATTTTAAAAGAAAAGTTTTATTTTGGGAATGTTTCTCTCATTGTTCTCTTGTAGCGATAAAAGCCTGTTCTTATATACGAAGCAGAAAGGCTTGTTGCAACTTGTAGTTTATAGTTTGTGTAACTTGAAGTGCAGTACGGGCTTTAAGTGTTATGAGGAGCTGTCTTAGAAAGATGCTTGATGAAGGTTGAGGTAGCTTGCTGAAATGGAGATTATAATATGGCAAAAGTAATTGGTATTGATTTGGGGACGACTAACTCTTGTATCGCTGTTATGGATGGCAAAAGTGCAAAGGTTATTGAAAATTCAGAAGGAGCGCGGACAACGCCTTCTGTTGTTGCCTTTACTGATGGGGGAGAACGGCTTGTTGGGCAGCCTGCTAAACGGCAGGCGGTTACGAATCCTGAAGGAACGATTTTTGCAGTTAAACGTCTGATTGGGCGCCGTTTTGATGATCCCATGGTTGAAAAAGATAAAGTACTTGTGCCTTATAAAATTGTTAAAGGCGATAATGGTGATGCGTGGGTTGAAGAAGCTGGTAAGAAATACTCGCCGTCACAAATTTCAGCTATGATTTTGCAAAAAATGAAAGAAACTGCAGAATCTTATCTTGGTGAAAAAGTTGAGCAGGCAGTTATTACTGTTCCTGCTTATTTCAATGATGCACAACGTCAGGCTACCAAAGATGCAGGTAAAATTGCTGGGCTTGAGGTTTTGCGGATTATCAATGAGCCAACAGCTGCTGCTTTAGCATATGGTTTGGATAAAAAAGACGGAAAAACGATTGCTGTTTACGACCTTGGCGGGGGCACATTTGACATTTCTGTACTTGAAATTGGAGATGGCGTTTTTGAAGTTAAATCGACCAATGGAGATACTTTTTTAGGCGGTGAAGATTTTGACATGCGCTTGGTCGGTTATTTTGCTGATGAATTTAAAAAAGAACAAGGGATTGACCTGAAAAATGATAAACTGGCATTGCAGCGTCTAAAAGAAGCAGCAGAAAAAGCAAAGATTGAACTTTCTTCTTCACAACAGACAGAAATCAATTTGCCATTTATTACAGCAGATCAATCTGGTCCCAAGCACTTAACAATGAAATTAACTCGGGCGAAATTTGAATCTCTCGTTGATGATTTAGTGCAGCGCACTATCGAGCCTTGTAAATCTGCGCTAAAAGATGCAGGGTTGAAAGCTGGTGAGATTGACGAAGTTGTTTTGGTGGGGGGTATGACGCGTATGCCCAAGATACAGGAAGTTGTACAAAGCTTCTTTGGTAAGGATCCACATAAAGGCGTTAATCCCGATGAAGTTGTGGCGATGGGGGCTGCCATTCAAGGGGGGGTATTGCAGGGTGATGTAAAAGACGTGTTACTTTTGGATGTAACACCTTTGTCTTTGGGTATCGAGACGTTGGGTGGGGTTTTTACACGTCTCATTGAACGCAATACCACGATCCCAACTAAAAAGTCACAAGTCTTTTCGACTGCTGATGATAATCAAAATGCTGTGACAATTCGTGTTTTCCAAGGCGAGCGCGAAATGGCTAACGATAACAAGTTACTCGCTCAATTTGACCTTGTTGGTATTCCACCAGCACCGCGTGGTGTGCCTCAGATTGAGGTTACTTTTGATATTGATGCGAATGGTATTGTCAATGTTTCAGCCAAAGATAAAGGAACTGGTAAAGAGCATCAAATTCGTATTCAAGCATCAGGTGGTTTAAGTGATGCTGACATTGAAAAAATGGTAAAAGATGCAGAAGAGCATGCAGCTGAGGACAAAAAGCGCCGTGAAGGTGTTGAAACCAAGAATCAAGCGGAAGCTCTTATCCATTCAACGGAAAAATCGCTTAAGGAATATGGTGATAAAGTCTCTTCTGAAGAGAAAGAACAGATTGAAACTGCAATAGCTGATTTGAAGTCTGCACTTGATGGTACTGATATGGAAGCTGTAACAGCAAAAATGCAGAAATTAGCAGAAGTCAGTATGAAGCTCGGACAGGCTATGTATGAAGCGTCACAAGCAGCAACAGCTGACGCTGAAATAGAGACAAAGGATGATGATGTTGTCGATGCTGATTTTGAAGAAATTAATGATAAGAAGAAATAGTGTAAGCAAATGCATTGATCAATTAACAAACCCGGCCTTTGAAATATAAGGCTGGGCTTTGTTATTTGAGATGAGTTGCAACATTATTACAAAGAATATAAATTGAAAACAAATGTTATCCATGAAGATGGATGAAAAAGAATTATCAGGAATACATGATGAAGGCTGATTATTATGAAATTCTTGGCGTGACTCGCGAATGTGATGATAAAAAGTTGAAGTCTGCTTTTCGTAAGCTAGCAATGCAATATCATCCTGATCGCAACGCGGGGGATAAAGAAGCAGAGCGGAAATTTAAAGAAATTGGCGAAGCTTATGAGGTTCTTAAAGATCCTCAAAAGCGTGCCGCTTATGATCGCTTTGGTCATGCGGCTTTTGAAAATAATGGGCGTGAGAGAACAAATCCCTTTGGTGGTTTTGCTGCCGGTGGTGGATTTGCTGATATTTTTGAAGATTTTTTTGGCGAAATGATGGGAGGGATGCATCGCAAGCGCAATGATGGCCGCGAGCGTGGTGCTGATCTGAGTTATAATATGGAAATAACTTTGGAAGAGGCATTTTCAGGAAAAACTGCGCAAATTAATATCCCGAGCTCCGTTATTTGTGATGCCTGTGAAGGATCAGGCGCGAAAAAGGGCTCTAAACCACAAGTTTGCGGAACTTGTCATGGAGCTGGTCGTGTGCGTGCAGCACAAGGTTTCTTCTCTATCGAGCGCACATGCCCTGCATGTCATGGACGTGGTGAAACTATTACAGATCCATGTCCCAAATGTCAGGGAACAAGACGGGTAGAAAAAAAACGTTCATTGAGTGTGAATATTCCAGCTGGTATTGAAGATGGTACTCGTATTCGTCTCTCTGGAGAAGGAGATGCTGGTATTCGCGGTGGCCCTAGCGGTGATCTTTATATTTTTCTTTCCATTAAACCCCATGAATTTTTTCAGCGAGAGGAGGCAGATCTTCACTGTCGCGTTCCCATTTCAATGGTTACAGCTGCTTTAGGAGGTGAGTTTGAGGTTTCTAACCTTGATGGTGTCAAAGCACGTGTTAAGATTCCAGAGGGTACACAAAATGGACGTCAATTCCGTCTTAGGGGCAAGGGTATGCCCATGTTGCGTCGTCAACAAGCAAGGGGTGATCTTTATATCCATATAACTATTGAAACACCGCAGAAGTTAACACAGGAGCAGCGCGAATTGTTGCAAAAGTTTGAGAAGCTTTCAAATCATGAAAACTCACCACAATCACACGGTTTTTTTTCACGTATGAAAGAATTTTTTGAAAATATCTCGGGACAGAATTAATGAGTTTGCACCAGAGTTCATTGTGAGAAGAGGATGTTTGAGAGATTAATTTTAATTAAGGTTTCTATTGTACTGAAATCTCTGGAAGGATGAAAACTCTTCTTTCTTGAAGAAAGAAGGGGAGTGTAAATAAGTTTCCTCGATAGAAAAGAGGGTCCTGTACAGTATATACACAACAAGTTCTATGATAAATCTCACAAACTTGTAGCTTGAAGCCCTTTTGTGCCTTCGATTTTTATTGGCCGTTTTTTAGGATACGTTTCTATTTCAGGTCTGGGCTCTCCGTTTTATTTCATAGTTTTATGAATGAGCTTTTTGGGTATCTATGAAATTTGAACAACAGCTCATCTTCGTAACAATTCATTGAATACACAGACAATATTTCCAGCTTCAGTTTAGCAAGATTTTAATACATGCATAATTTTTATCTTTCTTTTTTGTAATTTTTCTTAAGTTTGTCATCCAAACATTTCATTGGAATGTGCATGCTACAATTGCTTTGTTAACGACAACACTTTATAGAATTGTAAAAACACAGAGCGAGCACATATCTTAGAGTTTGAGTAGAATGCTTTAAGGTGCTTTCAAAAATTATCTGTATAGATAATTTTGGAGACACTTTTCATTCAAACTTCCGAGTATATTCTTATATATTTAAGGGTGTTTGAATAAAGAAAAAGTGATTGAAACTTTTTCTTTTTTCTCCATAACGCTTAATTCTGTTATATCTGTTATATCGAGGAGTATAAATGATACCAATGCTTTGCAGTTGTAGGGTTGTGACAATATTTCAAAGGCTTCCTTTGCTATCTTTTTGACCTATAAATACGCAATTAATTAACGAATTATGTATGCTCTTGTAAGCAAACAGAAATAGTAACTTTCTTTTGGATATTTTTCTCTGAAAGAGTCATTGTTATAGCTCATTCTTATCTTTTACTGAATCGTAAGTGGTGAAGAGGTTATGGGTAGAGTTTTAGTGGCCATTTATGAAAGAAAACTGCTACTTCTCAAATGAGAAGAGGGTTTATGAACAAAGAAAAAAATTGAAATTAGCGGCATAGATCAGATTTTATTAATTTAAGCTGAAGATACTGATTTTGTTGATTTTGTAGATGAATAAATAAAGAAGGATACCTTTCTCATAAAAAGCAAAGAAAAATTCAATTTTATTCTTGATGAATTTAAAAAATGGTTTTCTGTTGTTCTCTGTAGAAGTCTTCAATCATTATAAGGATAACGAACATACAGAAAAATTGAATTACTTAAGAATCTCTTCAAGAGAGTTTATATGGTCTGAGAAGAGTGCAATGCTGGATTATACTACAGGTTTTCCAGTGTGATACTATACAAATCAGTGTTATCATTCATTCGCTAGCTCCAGGTGTGTTGCGGTTACTTTTGCTTGAGACGATTCAAAAGAGATATTTTTAGTCCTTTTTTAACGGTTTTATCTACACGTCAATACTACTTTTTAATATGAACGCCAAAAGTTTTTATTGATACTTCATAACAAGGATTGGAAATGAGGAGAACATTCCTCTATATTAGAAACTCTCATTCAAGTTGCAAACGATAAATTATCATTATAAACTCAGTAGTTGTGTATATTCATTGTTAAAGATCTATAGGATAAAGTAGATGAATTGAGTGTCAGCGTGGCTTAAAAATTCTTTTAGATTCTGCTTCCATTTTCTATATAAGGTCGTAAAACAATGACATTTTGTACATCCGTTTTGTTTAATTTTTAGATGCCAATTTTTTAAAGGAAGCTGCCTTTGTTTCACCTTTGTTATTACGCTGGTGGTAATCTAAAGAAAAATTGAAGATTTTCAGGGGACAGATAGAACAAAACTTATTGAGGATTTGTTTTCACTTTTTCTAAGAGAGGGTAAAAAGTGATAAGGAGACTCTTTTGATGGATGATGTTGAAAACGACATTGCAGATGTTTTTGAAAAACAAGCAGCATTTTTATCATCTGCTTTGCCTTATATGCAAAAATATGAAAATGAAACGGTTGTTGTAAAATATGGCGGTCATGCTATGGGTGATGCTGTTTTGGGGCGAGCATTTGCACGTGATATTGCTCTGTTGAAGCAATCAGGAATTAACCCTGTTGTTGTTCATGGTGGAGGTCCTCAAATTGCAGAAATTTTGATGAAAATGGGGATTGAATCACGGTTTGAAAACGGTTTACGCGTAACCGATGAGCGGATTGTTGAAGTAGTTGAAATGGTTTTGGCTGGTTCCATAAATAAGGAAATTGTTGCTCTTATCAACGCTGAAGGTGAATGGGCAATAGGGCTATGTGGCAAGGATGGCAATATGGTTTTTGCCGAAAAGGCTTATAAAACTGTCATTGATCCCGATTCGCATATTGAACGTGTTTTAGACTTAGGATTTGTTGGTGAACCTGTCGAAGTTGATCGCACGTTGTTGGATCTTTTGGCATGCTCTGAAATGATTCCAGTTCTTGCGCCGGTAGCTCCAGGTCGCGATGGCAAAACCTATAATATTAATGCTGATATTTTTGCTGGAGCAATTGCCGGTGCATTAGAAGCCAAACGTCTTTTGTTTTTGACCGATGTTCCTGGTGTCTTAGATAAAAAGGGTAAACTTTTAAAGGAGCTAGCAATTTCTGAAGCTAAAAGCCTCATAAAAAATGGAACAATTTCGGGGGGTATGATTCCAAAAGTAGAGACCTGTATAAAGGCCCTTCAAAATGGGGTGGAAGGTGTTGCCATTTTAAATGGTAAAACCCCCCATTCTGTCTTGCTAGAGTTGTTTACCGAACAGGGAGCTGGAACGCTTATTGTTTCATAAGAGTATGGGATAAATTGGAGGATAGAACCTTTCATGGTTAATATAAAACAGTTGAAATGTCCTTTATTAAGTCGCCAAGAATTGGCATTATTTTTTGCAACAATATTGTGGGGCATTACATTTTTAGTGATTCACATTGCAGTACGTTATAGTGGTCCTCTCTTTTTTGTTGGATTTCGTTTTATCACTGCATCGCTCATATGTTGTGCAATTTTTGGGCGTTCTATGAAAGGTATAACCATTTATGAGTTGTTTGCTGGGATGGCCATTGGTTTAGGAATGTTTTTTGGTTATGCTTTGCAAGCTGCAGGGCTTCAAACTATTATGAGTAGTCAATCGGCTTTTATCACAGCGCTTTATGTTCCGATGGTTCCAATATTACAATGGATTGTTTTTAAAAAGCTTCCTCGTTTAGCGAGTTGGGTTGGTATTATTTTTGCTTTTATTGGTCTTATACTTGTTTCTGGACAAAAGTTGGGAGGCTTTGATTTTTCAAGAGGTGAAATTCTCACTTTGTTAGGTGCTTTAGCAATTGCTGGAGAGGTTATACTCATCGGAATTTTTGCTAACAAGGTTGATAGTCGGCGTGTGACGATTGTACAGTTATTTTTTAGTGGTCTTTTTTCATTTTTTTGTATGCCTTTTATGGGTGAGAGTATTCCTGAATTTTCATGGATATGGTTTAGTATCGGTATAGGATTAGCATTGATGAGTGCCATCATTCAGTTGGCGATGAATTGGGCACAAAAATCTATTTCACCTACGCGTGCAACACTTATTTATGCAGGCGAATCTGTATGGGCTTGTATTGTTGGACGTTTGGCTGGTGAGCGGTTAGCACCTTTAGCTTTATTGGGGGGAGCCCTCATTATGATTGGGATCGTGGTGGCTGAATTACAACCTTCACAATGGCGTAAAAAAATAAAGTAATTAAAAAAATTGATTAGTTTTTCCTTTTTTCTTTCACAATATTCTTATTTAAAGGGATTTATTTTTTGTTTTTCAATGAAATTAAGTAGGTTTTTGATATTTTTTACCTTTAAAGGAAGAAAAGAAGGAATCTTTTAGAGGATTATACGCTTTTTCAAAAGATATTACAGATATTACACAAGAGAGTATATTTCTGAAGTTTTGACAGTTGAGAAAACCATCTGCTTCGGTATTAAGTGTTTTATAATTGGACACAAAATAAAAAAAGCGAGCTATTGTGTACAAATAGCCAACGACACTTCTTGCGAGGTCGAAAGCTTGGGTAGATTATATACGCATTTCTAGTAATATACGAGTATGTGAATGATAAGATTAACCAATATCAAAAAGTTAAATGCTTTCAACTATTTGTATAGATTAGCAAACAAAAGCCTCATTTTTTAAGTTATGAAGCGTTGTGTTTTGAGAAGCTCTTTTCATTTATATTTTTTAAAGGTTCTCAAAGGGCATAATTGGTCTTTGCGTTTTGTGTTATTCTTTGCTAAATCGCCCGTATGACATTAGATCGTAATTATATCCGTAATTTTTCCATCGTGGCGCACATTGATCATGGAAAGTCAACTTTAGCTGATCGTTTGATTCAAATGACAGGAGGACTTGAGACACGTGAGATGAAAGAGCAAGTGCTCGATTCCATGGATATTGAGCGCGAACGTGGGATTACGATTAAAGCACAAACCGTACGTTTACACTATAAGGCAAAGAATGGTGAGACCTATATTTTGAATCTGATTGATACACCTGGTCATGTCGATTTTGCTTATGAGGTTTCACGCTCATTGGCAGCTTGTGAAGGTTCGCTTCTGGTGGTAGATGCGAGCCAAGGTGTAGAGGCACAGACGTTGGCAAATGTTTATCAAGCTATTGATAATTCTCATGAGTTAGTTGTTGTGCTCAATAAGGTTGATCTTCCAGCAGCAGAACCTGAGCGTGTAAAAGAACAAATTGAAGATGTAATAGGTATCGATACATCTGAGGCAGTAGAAATATCAGCAAAAACAGGCTTAGGTATTTCTGATGTTTTAGAAGCAATTGTTACACAATTGCCACCTCCGCGCACTGGCGATCGTAGCAAACCCTTAAAGGCAATGTTGGTTGATAGTTGGTATGATACATATCTTGGTGTCATCGTTTTGGTGCGTGTGATTGATGGTGTGTTGAAAAAAGGTCAAATCATTCGCATGATGGGAACTGGAGCAAAATATCCAGTTGAACGGGTTGGGGTCTTTACTCCAAAAATGATTCAGGTGGATGAATTAGGTCCTGGGGAGATTGGCTTTATAACTGCTTCTATCAAAGAAGTTGCTGATACGCGGGTTGGCGATACCATTACGGAAGAGCGCCGTCCTTGTGAAGAGGCATTACCCGGATTTAAACCGGCGCAACCGGTTGTCTTTTGTGGACTTTTTCCAGTTGATGCAGCTGATTTTGACGATTTGCGTGCAGCCATGGGCAAATTGCGCTTAAATGATGCAAGCTTTTCCTTTGAAATGGAAACATCAGCGGCTTTGGGATTTGGTTTTCGTTGTGGCTTTTTAGGGCTTCTTCATCTTGAAATTATTCAAGAGCGGTTAGAGCGCGAATTTAATTTGGATTTAATTGCGACCGCACCTTCGGTTGTTTATCGCATGAATATGAATGATGGGTCTGTTAAGGAACTCCATAATCCAGCAGATATGCCTGATCTTGTTAAGATTTCTTCTATTGAAGAACCATGGATTCGGGCTACAATAATGACTCCTGATAACTATCTTGGATCAGTTTTAGAACTTTGCCAAGAACGACGAGGGATACAGGTTAATTTGTCCTATGTCGGGACGCGTGCCATGGTGACATACGATTTGCCTTTGAATGAAGTCGTTTTTGATTTTTATGATCGTTTAAAATCAATTTCAAAGGGGTATGCTTCTTTTGATTATCAAATGACGAATTATGCAGAGGGTGACTTAGTTAAAATGTCTATTTTGGTCAATGGAGAATCTATTGATGCATTATCGATGCTTGTGCACCGTACTATTGCAGAAAAACGCGGGCGTTCACTGTGTGAAAAACTAAAAGATCTTATTCCTCAGCATATGTTTCAGATTCCGGTACAGGCTGCGATTGGTGGTAAAATCATTGCGCGCGAGACAATTCGTGCTTTACGTAAAGATGTAACAGCTAAATGTTATGGGGGCGATGTCACGCGTAAGCGCAAACTTTTAGAAAAGCAAAAAGAAGGTAAAAAGCGTATGCGTCAATTTGGAAAAGTAGAAATTCCACAGTCGGCGTTTATTGAAGCACTTAAAATGAGTAAATAATCAAAAAGAAAGTATTCTCCTTTATTGATTGTGTTCTTATCTTTTGTTGATTGGCTAAGATTCTTGAAAAATATTTTTTAATCACGCAAAAGATCATTAATTGATGTTTTCTCTCGTGTTTGTTGATCAACGCGCTTTACTATCACAGCACAATAAAGGTTCGGACTTGCTTCACCATTTGATAATGGTTTTCCGGGAAGAGAGCCTGGAACAACAACAGAATAGGCTGGTACTTCGCCTATAAAAACTTCACCTGTTGCCCGATCAATAATTTTTGTGGATTTTCCAATAAAGACTCCCATTCCTAAAACAGAACCTTCACGGATAATGCAACCTTCAACGATTTCAGATCGCGCACCGATAAAACAGTGATCTTCAATAATCGTTGGGTTGGCTTGCAGTGGTTCTAAAACTCCGCCAATTCCAACGCCACCAGAAAGATGAACATGTTTCCCAATTTGTGCACAAGAACCAACGGTGGTCCATGTATCAACCATTGTCCCTTCATCGACAAAAGCGCCGAGATTCACAAAAGATGGCATCAAAATGACGTTAGGTGCAATGTAGGCAGAATGGCGTACAATTGCTCCAGGAACTGAACGGAAATCAGCTTTTTTAAAATCAGCTTCTTGCCAACCGGAAAATTTCGAAGGAACTTTATCCCACCAATGCGATTCACCCGGACCACCAGAAATGATGTGCATGGGGTGAAGACGAAAGGACAAAAGAACAGCTTTTTTCAACCATTGATGAACATGCCATTGTCCATTTTTTTGACGTTCTGCAACACGGATTTCGCCTTTATCGAGAAGGTTTAATGCATGTTCAACACCCTCACGAATTTCACCCTTTGTGGTGGTGTTGATAGAATTTCGGTCGTCAAATGCTTTTTCAATAATCATTTCAAGTTGTGTGAGATGAGTCATGATAAGAGTTCCGTTAAACAAGTTGAAAGCTTCAAGATTTATTCTTTATGACCTACGCGAAGAAATGTATTCAGTCAATAAAACGATAATTAACGGAAGCAGGATAGGTGTATGAAAAAATGCTATAAAGAAAAAAATGAAGAAGAGCAAAAAAATTGGGTGCCACTTCCCCATATGAAGGATTCTCTACAAAAGGTAAAAAAAGTTTCTGATTCAGCACAAATGCATTCTCCTACTTATCGTTTGGCTTATCTCGACAAGGATTTTATGATGCGTCCTGAACTACGTTCACAACGTATTAGTCTTGAATTTTTAAAGCCAGAAATCACGCTTCAAGAATGTGATATTCAATCAACAGTTGTGTTATTTGGTGGGGCGCGTATTCCTGAACCTGGGCAAGAAGTGTGGGCAGCCAAAAATGAAACGCAAAAGAAGAATTTATATTCTATGTCGCATTATTACGATGAAGCAAGGGAATTTGCGCGTTTATGTTCACGCTATTCTGCTACGACCGAGTACCGTGAATTTGTGATTGTTACAGGGGGAGGGCCAGGGATAATGGAAGCGGGAAATCGCGGTGCTGTTGATGTTGGTGCACCAACGATTGGCTTGAATGTTTTTTTACCACATGAGCAGGAGCCTAATCCTTATGTGACTCCGCATTTATGTTTTAATTTTCATTATTTAGCGATGCGCAAAGTGCACTTTTTAATGCGAGCGAAAGCCTTAGCCGTTTTTCCTGGAGGTTTTGGTACTCTGGATGAATTGTTTGAAACTTTAACTTTAATGCAGACGGGACGAATGAAAAAGGTTCCGATTCTACTATTTGGTAAAGAATTTTGGGACAATGTTATCAATTTAGCTTATTTATCAGCGCAAGGTACAATTTCTTCTTCCGATGTTAATTTGGTAAAATTTGTCAGTACAGCAGAAGAAGCTTTTAAAGAAATTCGTGCTTTTTATAAGCTTCCTTAATTGCAATTGATGTTGGTGCTACCAACGGTTGACTTTTGAATGTTGTTTTACCGCATATGAGCAGAAGCCTAAACCTTATATGATATCGCATTTATGTTTTAATTTTCATTATTTAGCGATGCGCAAAGTGCACTTTTTAATGCGAGCGAAAGCCTTAGCCGTTTTTCCTGGAGGTTTTGGTACTCTGGATGAATTGTTTGAAACTTTAACTTTAATGCAGACGGGACGAATGAAAAAGGTTCCGATTCTACTATTTGGTAAAGAATTTTGGGACAACGTTATCAATTTAGCTTATTTATCCGTGCAAGGTACAATTTTCCTTTCGATATCAATTTTATAAAAATTACCACTCCAGTGGTGTCAGCTTTTGGAGAAGCTCGTGATTTTTATCCGTCGCCTTAACTGCTTTTAAGAAAGTAACTTTTGCAGAGATATTAATACTCAACTTTGGTCAAATAAAGTCCTGAAGGTGGTGCGACAACACCACAGCGTGTACGATCTTTAGCATGAAGAGCTGCTTCAAGATCGCGTATTGTCCAGCGTCCAATACCAACTTCCATAAGACTTCCTGCAAATGAACGGATTTGATGATGCAGAAAAGAGCGCGCTTGTGCATAGAGGAAAATTTCTTCCCCTTCTCTTTGAACATCAAGACGTTCAAGGGTGCGAATAGGACTTTTGGCTTGGCAATGTACTGAGCGAAAAGTGGTAAAATCATGTTTTCCTACAAGTTTTTGAGCAGCTTCATGCATGGCTTCAGCATTGAGGGGTTTTGGCAACCACCACACGCGTTTGACATTTAAGGCTGGGGGTGAACGACGATTGAGAATTTTAAAAAGATAATGGCGTTTGATTGCAGAAAATCGTGCATCAAAGCTATCGGGGACGTTTTGTACATTCAAGATCGAAATAACTTCCCCTTGTTTTTGCAAATGAGCATTAAGCGCATCGCGTACAGTATGTGTGCTCCAGTTTTTTTCAAAGTCAACATGTGCAACTTGTCCTGTAGCATGTACACCTGCATCTGTTCTCCCAGCTGTTGTGATGGTCACTAGTTGACCGCTAAAGTGAAAAATGGCCTGTTCAAGGGCACCCTGTATGGTATGAAGTTTAGCTTGACGTTGCCAGCCAGCATAATTTGAGCCATCATATTCAAGAGTGATTTTAAAACGTGGCATATCAAAAAACAGCGGAAATATGAGCGCCTCGCAAAAATGTTGCGCACTCAAGAATTTTACCACCAGATCTTTGGAGATGCGTTATTTCAATACGTCCTTGTCCGCAATGAATAATCAAAGAGTCTGGTTCTATTCGACCAATTTCAAGAGAAGAACCCGTTGTTAAGCGGCTTCCAAGAATTTTTACACGTTCTTCTCTGTCACCGATAATCATGTTACACCAGCAACCAGGAGAGGGAGAAAGTGCGCGAATATACCTATGAATAAGTTCTGCAGGCTTTGTCCAATCAATTCGGGTCTCTTCCTTTTTGATTTTGGATGCATAGGTTATGTTTTTATCTGATTGTGGAGTAAGTTTAAGCTTTCCTTTTTCAAGAGCTGACAAAGTTTCTATCATAAGGTCTGCACCTGTGTGTGAAAGCTTGTTTGAAAGTTCATCAGTGGTGGTATCCTCAGTAATAGGGATAGAGCGTGATAGAGCAATAGGCCCCGTATCAAGCCCTTCATCCATTTTCATAATCATTATTCCCGTTTCTTTATCACCAGCCATAATTGCACGCTGAATAGGCGCAGCCCCACGCCAGCGTGGCAAGAGTGAAGCATGAGCATTAAAGCAACCAAAACGTGGTGTTTCAAGAATAGCCTTCGGTAAGAGAATTCCATAAGCAACGACAACAGCTGCATCAACGCGAAGCGCCGCAAAGTGGGCTTGCTGTTCGGTTGTTTTAAGTGTTTGAGGTGTGAATACAGGAATGGATTTTGCTTGTGCTGCGTTGTGAACAGGTGAGGGGATTAGTTTTAGTCCACGACGTCCTGCTGGGCGGGGGGGTTGGCTGTAAACAGCCACAATATCATGGCCTGCATCCAATAAAGCATGTAAAATGGGAACAGAAAAATCAGGTGTTCCCATAAAACTTAACCGTAATGCCATTACAAAATTGCTTCCTGTGTGTTTTTTTCTTTCGCGCGTTTTTTAAATTTTCGTATCACCATATCGCGTTTGATTTTTGAAATGTGATCAATAAAAAGGCAACCGTTTAAATGGTCAATTTCATGCTGTAAGCAAGTGGCTAGGAGATGATCCGCTTCAATTTCTGTTCGTTTTCCTTCGCGATCTGTATAGCTAACGCAGAGGCGTTTTGGACGTTCAACTTCCGCATAATACTCAGGAATAGAAAGGCAGCCCTCTTTGCAAATATTGCGCTCATCTGAAAGCCATAAGATTTCAGGGTTAATAATAACAAGTGGATTTTTTGGGTCATCATTTTTGGAGACATCCATGACCAACATACGAAGGGGTACACCAATTTGAATAGCAGCAAGACCCACCCCTTGGGCATCATACATGGTTTCCAGCATGTCATCAGCGAGTTTTTGGAGAGTTGAATCGACATGCTCGACAGGTTTGGACACTTCTCGTAAAATCGGATCAGGTAAAGTAACTAAAGATCTAATTGGCATAAGCAGAGATTAATCAATGGTTTGTTACGGGTCAATATTGAATAACAGATTCTTGCATTTTTTTACGTTAAGAGCGTTATATTATTTTTCATGTTTGATTCGTTTTTTTCTTTTATATTCACTGATGAGTCTTTTGTTAAGCTGAATGCTTTGCTTTTACTTATACTCGTTTGTTTAATATTTTTTATTCTAATACGTTCTCATCACAGAAAGGCACTTTGGGAAAGTGAAGCTGCTGAACGTGCCCGTGAAGCACAAATGCAGATGGCTACATTGCTAAAAACACAAGCTGAAATGCAAGGGCGGATGCAAATGATGGCAGAAATTTTTGGTCAAAGACAGGCTGAATTGAATAAGTCACTCAGTGAGCAGCTTAATGGGATCACAGCTAATTTGGGTCAAACACTTCAGGTACAGACCAAATCGACTTATGAAAATTTAAATCGTTTGCAAGAGCGTTTAGCGGTGATCGATGCAGCGCAAAATAATATTCAGTCGCTTACAGGGCAGGTTGTTCAGCTACAGGCCATTTTAAGCAATAAGCAAACGCGTGGTACTTTTGGTCAAGGGCGGATGGAAGCAATTATTGTGGATGCTCTACCAACAAATGCCTATGTTTTTCAGGCAGTTCTCTCAAATGGAAAGCGACCAGATTGTCTCATTCACATGCCGAATAAAGCACCTTCTCTTGTTGTTGATGCTAAATTTCCTCTCGAGGCTTGGAATGCAATGCGTAAAGCAATATCAGTGCAAGAACGTCAAGAGGCAGAGCGCCAATTTCGTACCGACATGGAAGTTCATATTCGTGATATTGCACAAAAATATTTAATTCCTGGAGAAACACATGATACTGCCCTTCTCTTTGTCCCATCGGAATCGATTTTTGCAACAATTTATGAGGATTTTGAGTCATTGGTACAAAAAGCCAATCGAGCACATGTGATTATTGTCTCACCATCTTTGTTGATGTTATCTATTCAGGTTGTCCAAACCATTATGAAAGATGCACGGATGCGTGAACAAGCGCATTTGATACAGTCTGAAGTAGCAAAATTGATGGAAGATTTTGGACGGATGGATATGCGTGTTCGTGCGTTACAGAAGCATTTTTATAAAGCGGGTGAAGATATAGAGGGAATTTTAATCTCATCCTCAAAAATTATGAAGCGGGCTAATCGCATTGAAACTTTTGAATTAAAAGACAATAACTCTGAATCAACGAAAATGGCAACATCTGTGCAGTCGCAAACATTGCATTTGGTTGATGAAGAGTGAGGAAAGCAAAGCTTTTTAGTAATTACAAATATCGTTATACTCTTTATGGATTGGTAATAATTTTTTAGTATCCACATCTCATTATTTCCTAATGAGAGGAAAAAAGGATATGCGAAACCTTTTGTTTTTAGGGGCATTGGTGTTTCTGCTAGGGGGATGTGCAACAAGCACCCCCATCTATACAAATAATGCTTGTGCCATTTTAGCTCAAAAAGATGGTTTTTTTGATAATTGGAGAAAGGCTTCTAAAAGAGCAGAAATGCGCTATGGGATTCCTATGCCTATTATTCTTGCTACCATTAATATGGAATCGAGCTTTCGTCATAATGCACGTCCTCCGCGCACAAAACTGCTTGGTTTTATTCCATGGAAGCGTCGGTCAACAGCTTATGGTTATTCTCAAGCGCTTGATAGTACATGGGCAATGTATCTTCGCTCTACAGGAAAGTCTTTTGCGCGTCGTACTAATTTTGCAGATGCTGCTGATTTTGTTGCTTGGTACCATCGTCAAAGTGTTCAGCGCAATGGTGTGAGGTTTGATGATGCCTACAGCCTTTATTTAAATTATCATATGGGGCATGGTGCTTATGCCCGCAGTAGAGGACATGTAGCGTCTGCGCTTGCACAAGCAGCACAGCGTATGGCAAGAATATCGAGACAGTATGAACAGCAACTAAAGGCATGTGGGCAACGTTAAGGAGGGCTATAAAATAGCTGGTCAAGGATTGTGTTAGTTTTGAAATTGGCTTAAATGTCGGATTTTTTATAGCTCGAATGAGCAATATAATTTTTATGATTACACGAATTGAATAAATCCAGGTAATAAAAAATTTTTGCAATGCATTTGAGGGATTTCTTCATCAAAAATTTTTTTTAAAAGGAAAATACAATTTCAGGAGGTAAAAAGTTTAATCTAAAGCCTGCCAAAAGAAGAAATGAAAAAGCACTGATACATACATTCCAAAAAGATTAGTAGTTTATAAGAGGAATGGCGTAGAGTTAAGCGCAACCATACTTTTTAATTAGCAGTTATGATATTCTTGAAACGAAAATTATTTTGCTCCAATAGATCCATAAAAAAGCTTATCATTATGCTTTCTCAGGCAAAATTGATAGAGCTAGGTGTTTCAATTATTTTTTTTTGAGATAATCTAGTGCAGAGTTACAATTTGTAGTTCATGCTCATTGGCCCCCGCAAGAGCGATAGAGCGCTCATCAGATAAAATAATCGGATAACCTGTTTCACCAAAAAGAGCCCATATTGTAATGCCTGGGGTCATTGGTGGAAGATCTGGAAAGTTTTTAGCGAGGTCATCTGTACAAACCTTTTTTAAATAAGCGATCTGCCCTACCTCAGAGTAAGATGTGTCTCGCAACGACAAATTGTGTTTATGCACTCCCATTTCATTACTCCTTTACGCCTTGACTCTTATGACTCACGACTTCTGACTTTAATCGGAATCTGCTTTATTTGTTTTTTTAGTTTTGGTTGGTGTAGATTAATTGATAAAAGACCATTTTTCAACTCGGCATTTGTCACATGCATTCCCTCGGCGAGAACAAAGGTTCTTTGGAATTGGCGTGCTGCTATACCGTGATATAAATATTGACGATTGTGATTGTTTGTTTGCTTACCGTGAATAATCAATTGATTGTCGTCGAGCAAGATATTGAGATTATTAACTTTAAATCCAGCAACAGCCAAAGTTATGCGTATATGGTTTACGTCATCGTTTTTGTGTAAACGCTCAATATTATAGGCTGGATAAGCGTCATCCGCTTTACCAATACGTTGTAATGTTTTTTCTACAGTTTCAAATCCTAAAAGAAAGGGATTGGAGAAAGGCGTCACATGTGTCATTGTGAATATCCTCTTCAAAGCGACTTTGCTTGACTAAGTTCTATAAAAAGCGTTCGCTGCATCCCTCTCATATGGCGATTGTGGATAATAACTTCAAGAGAGAATATTGAGAGAGTTCAATGGCTCAAAAAACAAAAAAATTATCACAGACGCGAAAATCTTCTGGAAGGTTGTACGCGCAAGACGAAATTGAGGAAATATTTCGTCGTTTTTCTATTCAACGTCCGATGCCTAAAAGTGATCTTATCTATACCAATGTTTTTACTCTTTTGGTTGCAGTTGTTCTCTCGGCTCAAGCGACAGATGTGAGTGTTAATAAAGCAACAAAAGAATTATTTCGCCTTGCGGATCAACCAGAAAAAATGGTTGCATTAGGAGAAGAAGAAATTGCACGCCATATTCGTACAATTGGTCTTTGGCGTGCAAAAGCGCGTAATGTTTATGCGCTTTGCAGTTTTTTAATTGACCACTTTGGTGGTCAAGTGCCTGATAATCGTGAAGCCCTTATGAAACTTCCTGGAGTGGGGCGTAAAACGGCTAATGTTGTTCTGAATGTTGCTTTTGGTCAGCCTACATTGGCGGTAGATACGCATATTTTACGCCTTGGAAATCGTCTTGGTTTAGCACCTGGTAAGACACCAGAAATTGTTGAAGAAAAGTTACTAAAGATTATACCCGCTCATTATCTTCGTTATGCGCATCATTGGCTTATTCTACATGGTCGCTATATTTGCCAAGCGCGTAAAATACAATGTACACGGTGCATCATTGCTGACCTCTGTAAAGCAGCAGTAAAAACAAATGCAATTCCAGCGCCTTTGGTTGAAGTTCAGGGCAATGGAGCACCGATTTTTTTTTGATATGGTCTTGCTATTTTATGTATACTGGCTTATGGAAATGCTGTTGGAACCGCCCGGCAGGGCATGCCGTGGCTGTTTAAATGCTTATTCAAGCGTTGGTCCGCTTGAATGAAGAAATCCACTTTAATGAATAAAGTTGTAAATAAATAAAAATGTATGGAGTAGCAAAATGCCCAAGATGAAGACCAAATCATCCGCTAAGAAGCGGTTTAAAATCACTGCGTCAGGCAAAGTTAAGGTCGCAGCTGCAGGTAAACGCCATGGTATGATTAAACGTTCGAATAAATTTATTCGCGATGCACGTGGAACAATGGTTTTGAGCGAACAAGATACGAAAAAAGTTATTCATCATTATTTGCCGAATGGTTTGTAAACCTTACGCTTTTGATTTTGAGGAGAGTATTACATGGCACGTGTAAAAAGAGGTATGACAGCGCACGCTAAACACAAAAAAGTTCTGAAACAGGCTAAAGGTTTTTACGGTCGGCGTAAAAATACCATTCGTGCAGCTAAGGCAGCAGTTGATCGCTCAAAACAGTATGCTTATCGTGATCGTAAAAATAGGAAGCGTAATTTCCGTGCTTTATGGATTCAGAGAATTAATGCGGCTGTTCGTGCAGAAGGTTTGACTTATGGGCGTTTTATTGATGGTTTATCAAAAGCTGGTATTGAAGTTGATCGTAAAGTTCTGTCAGACATAGCCATCCACGAAAAAGCAGCATTTTCCGCTTTGGTAACTTCCGCAAAGGAGGCTTTGGAATATTTAAAGGATACGACGCCTAATGCTTTTGAAGGCGCTGTAAAATAAGCCAGTCGTGTTCTCTTAAAGCGTTTATTTATTCGGGATCCCGTACTGGTTGTTGCTAGTGCGGGTTTTTTTTATTCAAAAAATAGGCAAAAAATATGAGCGACATTGAATGTCTAGAACAAGAAATTTGTTTAGCTTTAGAAGCAGCGAGTGATGAACAGGCACTTGAAACAGTGCGTATTGCGGCGTTAGGTAAAAAAGGCAGTATCTCTGAAAAATTAAAAGCTTTAGGGAAGATGACTGCTGAAGAACGACATAAAGTGGGACCAGTTCTTAATGGATTAAAAAATCGCGTTTTAGAGTTATGGGCGCAGAGGCGTGATCTTCTAAGGCGCCAAGCAATGGATGTGCGTCTTTCTCGTGAAACGGTTGATGTGACCTTGCCTGTTCGTTCTTCTCCTATAGAACGGGGACGTATTCATCCTATCTCACAGGTGATTGAGGAAATCATAGCCATTTATACGAATATGGGTTTTTCCCTTGCAGAGGGCCCCGATATTGAAACAGATTATTATAATTTTACGGCATTAAATTTTCCTGAAGGTCATCCAGCGCGTGAAATGCATGATACCTTCTTTTTTGATATTGGTAAAACGGGAGAGCGGAAATTATTACGCACGCATACCTCACCTGTACAAATTCGTACAATGGAAAAGCAAAAGGCACCGATACGTATCATTATTCCTGGAAAAACTTATCGTATGGATTCAGACGCAACGCATTCGCCTATGTTTCATCAGGTAGAAGGCCTTGTGATTGATAAAACCTCTACCATTGCACATATGATGTGGCTTCATGAAACCTTTTGTAAAGCTTTTTTTGAAGTTTCTTCTGTAAAGATGCGTTTTCGTCCCTCTTTTTTTCCTTTTACTGAGCCGTCTATGGAGGTCGATATTCAGTGTGATCGTTCTGGTTCAGAAGTAAGGTTTGGGGAAGGGCAGGATTGGTTGGAAATCTTAGGGTGCGGAATGGTGCATCCTCGTGTACTAAAAAATGTTGGTTTTGATCCCGATGAATATCAGGGCTTTGCATGGGGCATGGGCATTGATCGTATTGCCATGTTGAAATACGGCATGCCTGATTTGCGTGCCTTTTTTGATGCAGATCTGCGGTGGTTAGATCATTATGGTTTTCGCTGCTTTGACATGCCTGCTTTTTCCCTGGCTTAAGCGATGTGTGATCTTAAAAACAGTTTTCATATGAGGTTTTAAAATGAAATTTACATTGTCCTGGTTGAAAGATCACTTAGAAACAGACGCATCTCTGAATGCAATTTGCGATAAACTCACAGCTATTGGTCTTGAGGTTGATCATGTTGATGACCGTTCTTCTTTAAAGGGTTTTGTAATTGCAAAAGTTTTAACGGCAATAAAACATCCTGATGCAGATAAACTTCAGATTTTGTCGGTAGATACAGGGGCTGGTACACCTATTCAGGTTATCTGTGGGGCACCAAATGCACGTGCTGGGCTTATTGGTGTTCTTGCTATACCAGGGACTTATGTTCCTGGACTTGATGTCACGCTATCTGTAGGCAAAATTCGCGGTGTTGAAAGTTTTGGGATGATGTGTTCCCAAGCAGAGCTTGAATTACCAAATGAACATGATGGAATTATTGAGCTTCCAGATGATGCACCTATTGGAGGTTCGTTTGCTGCTTATGCAGGTTTAGATGATCCGGTCATTGATATTGGTTTGACCCCTAACCGTGCTGATTGCACAGCTGTTCGTGGTATTGCACGTGATTTAGCTGCCGCTGGAATGGGACGATTAAAAGAATTGTCTTTGCCACAATTTGACGCTTCCTTTGAAACGTCGCTGCAAGTTTCTTTAGATTTTTCGAAAAGCGCATTGTTATGTTTAGGCTTTGCGTGGCGTGAAGTTCGCAATGTTCAAAATGGGGTATCACCACAATGGATGCAGCAGCGTTTGCGTGCTATTGGTTTGAGACCGATTAATGCATTGGTTGATATGACCAATTATATAAGTTTTGATCTTGGCCGTCCACTTCATGTTTTTGATGCAGATAAGATTAAAGGGAATTTGCGTGTACGATGTGCTTATGAGGGTGAACAGCTTCAGGCTCTTAACGGAAAAATCTATAATTTGGGCGTTAAAGATTGTGTCATCGCAGATGACGAAGGAGTTGTTTCGATTGCCGGTATTATGGGTGGTGAAAGAACAAGCTGTGATGAGATGACATGTCGGGTTATTATTGAATCAGCGCTTTGGGATGCTCAGAGCATTGCGCAGACGGGTCGTGCCTTAGGTCTTATCAGTGATGCTCGTTATCGGTTTGAACGGGGTGTTGATCCAGCTTTTATGGAAACAGGGCTTGAGATTGCAACAGAATTGGTTTTACGCCTTTGTGGTGGTGAAGGTTCAAAGAGGAGGGTCGTTGGTTATCAGCAACCAGGAATTAAACAGATTGTTTTTCCTTTTTCTGAAATTAAACGTTTAACACATTTAGAAATAGAACGTGCACAAGTTGTGACTATCTTGGCAAGACTTGGATTCGGTATTGAAGGAGAAGGAGATGCTGTTACGGTTAAAGTACCAACATGGCGCTCTGATATTGTTGGCAAAGCTGATTTAGTAGAAGAAGTGATGAGGATTTATGGGCTGGATAAAATTAAGCCCATTCCGTTAGCAGATTTTGCAGAGGGAAAAGGTCCAGTTTTAACATGCGCACAGGTTCGTTCACGCATTGCGCGTTTGGCTTTAGCATATCGCGGTATGAAAGAGGCTGTGACCTGGTCTTTTATTTCTGAAAAACAAGCGCTGGTTTTTGGGGGTGGTCAAACACAGCTTAAATTAGTAAATCCTATTTCTACTGATCTGTCTGTAATGCGTCCTTCTCTTTTGCCTGGTTTGCTGGTGGCTGCACAAAAAAATGCTGATCGTGGTTTTCCAGATTTTGCATTGTTTGAAGTTTCTAGCATCTATGAAGACGATACAGCTGATAAACAACAACGTGTTGCTGGTGGGATTCGCCGTGGAACAGAACGATTTGAAGGAGCAGGGCGCTTTTGGAATGGTAATGCGGTAGCAGTTGATGTTTTTGATGCAAAAGCTGATGCATTGGCTGTTTTAGAAGCGTGCGGTATGGATATCAGCAAGGTCCAAATTGAAGTGGGAGCACCTGATTGGTATCATCCTGGTCGTTCAGGGGTTATAAAGCTTGGATCAAAGGTTATTCTTGGTTTTTTTGGTGTTTTTCATCCTGTTACGTTAGAAAAGTTAGGTGTCAGTGGTCCTCTATGCGGTTTTGAAATTTTTCTTGATCAAATTCCAGAGTCAAAGAAAAAGCCAACGAAAAGCCGTTCTCCTTTGAAATTATCGCCTTTTCAAATGGTGCGACGTGATTTTGCATTCGTAGTGGATAAAACAGTTGCTTCCTCTCTTATTGTGCGTGCTGCAAGTGGAGCAGATAAAAAACTTATTCATTCAGTGCAGATTTTTGATCTTTTTGAAGATCCAAGTCTTGGTGAAGATAAGAAATCTGTTGCGATTGAAATTGCTATTCAACCCGTTGAACGTACTTTAACCGATGAGGATCTAGAAGAGCTTGCTTTGAAAGTCGTGGAAAAAGTCACGAAGATGACAGGCGCATGTTTGCGCTGTTGAGTTTTCTTATCCTCTATTGGTTTTTTATAAAGAAGGAGCACTTTTGCGTGTTCTCTTATTTTTTAGGCATTCAAAGTTTATAGAATTTCTTGAAATGGATTTTCATATCAAAAAAGCCTCTTTTTAAGTCGTCTTTGTTCAAGGCAAAAAAATGTTTTAAGAATCTTTAAAAGTTATTTTTTCTCCTAATCCTTCATTGCAAATTAGAAAGATAACTGCTATTGATATATAATAATGCAAATCATTTGCAATAAAGAGAGAGGCTATGAAGGAAAGAGAGAATCGATGAGCGTAAAAACGTTTTTTACCATAATGTGGGGGAGTATCGTTTTTCTTACACCCAATTTTGCTTTGTGTGCTGGCAAATTTAAAGCTGTTACGACTTTCACCATCATTGCTGATATGGCGCGCAATGTGGCAGGTGATGCTGCTGATGTTGAATCAATCACAAAACCGGGTGCTGAAATTCACGAATACCAACCGACACCTCGCGATCTTATGCGCGCGCAGGGCGCAAATCTTATATTATGGAATGGATTAGAGTTGGAGCTTTGGTTTGAAAAGTTTTTTCAAAATATCAAGGATGTTCCAAGTGTTGTTGTTTCAGAAGGTATTGTGCCAGTTAAGATTGGTGAGGGACCTTACAGTGGTAAGCCCAATCCTCATGCATGGATGTCACCAACTGCAGCTTTAATTTACGTTGATAATATTCGCGATGCTTTTATAAAATATGACCCTGAACATTCTGCTACTTATAAAGAAAATGCCGAAATTTATAAGAAAAAGATTCGCTCAATGATTGATCCAATTAGGGCTAAATTGGAAGTATTACCAAAAGACAAACGCTGGCTTGTGACCAGTGAAGGTGCATTCAGTTATTTAGCGCGTGATTTTGATTTGAAAGAACTCTATCTTTGGCCAATTAATGCTGATCAGCAAGGGACACCGCAGCAAGTGAAGCATGTTATTGATATGGTTAGTAAATACAATATTCAGGTAGTTTTTTCTGAGAGTACTATTTCGCCTGCGCCTGCTAAACAAGTTGCAAGAGAAACAGGGGCTAGATACGGTGGTGTGCTTTATGTTGATTCTTTAAGTGAGAAAAATGGTGAGGTGCCAACCTATATCGATTTATTACGTGTTACAAGTGGACGTATTAGCAATGCCTTATTATACGGAGTAAAAGATCAATGATAGGATCTGGAATATTTGCTCAAGGGGTAACGGTAACGTATCGGAATGGACATACAGCTTTGCGCGAAGTGAATTTTGAGAGCCCAAAAGGTTCCATTATGGCATTGGTTGGCGTTAACGGATCAGGTAAGTCAACATTGTTTAAAGCTATTATGGGGTTTGTGCGACCATCAAAAGGAAAAATTCGCATTTTTGATTTGTCAGTTGATACGGCTTTGAAACAAAATCTTATTGCTTATGTTCCTCAGAGTGAGGAAGTTGATTGGAATTTTCCTGTTCTCGTTGAAGATGTTGTTTTGATGGGGCGGTATGGCCATATGAATTTCTTTCGCTATGCGCGAGCACGGGATTATGAAGCTGTTCGCATTGCATTAGAACGCGTTGATATGTTGGCATTTGCCAAGCGCCAAATTGGTGAACTTTCTGGAGGTCAAAAAAAGCGTGTTTTTCTAGCACGCGCTCTTGCACAGCAAGCAAAAGCTATTTTATTAGATGAGCCATTTACAGGGGTTGATATCACAACGGAAGATAAAATCATTGCGTTGTTGCAAGATCTGCGTAAAGAAGGCGCTGTAATATTGGTTTCTACACACAATTTAGGCTCTGTTCGTGAATTTTGTGATCACACGGTTTTAATAAAGGGAACTGTTTTAGCTTCTGGGTTAACAGAAAGTGTCTTTACAAAAGAAAATCTTGAGAAAACTTTTGGTGGTGCTTTGCACCATCATATTTTTGATCTTCAAAGCATGAAAAAAAATAATGTTTTTACAGGGAATAAACAGCCTCTCATTCTTGAGAATACTCAAAGTATGGAGCATGTTGCATGATTTCTTGGTTGCTTGAACCGCTGAGCTATCAATATATGGTTAATGCAATGTGGGTTTCAGGGTTAGTGGGATGTGTTTGTGCCTTTCTTTCTGCTTTTTTGATGTTAAAAGGTTGGTCATTGATTGGTGATGCACTTTCCCATTCGATTGTACCTGGAGTAGCAGGGGCTTACCTTTTAGGCTTACCTTTTTCACTTGGAGCTTTTTTTTCTGGTGGGCTTGCTGCGGCAGCAATGCTCTTTTTTAATCATCGAACAAAGCTAAAGGAGGATACTATTATTGGGCTCATTTTTTCTTCCTTTTTTGCTTTTGGATTGTTTCTTAAATCATTAAAACCGATGGCTGTTAATATTGATACGATTGTTTTGGGAAATATTTTAGCCGTTAGTTCATCAGATATACTACAATTGGCTTTTATTGGTTTTTTTTCTTTGTTTATATTGCTTTTGCAATGGAAAGATCTCCTTGTTTCTTTATTTGATGAAACACATGCGCATGCTATTGGATTAAACGTAAAGTTTTTAAAGATTCTCTTCTTCACACTGCTTGCTGCTTGCACTGTCGCTGCAATGCAAACGGTTGGAGCGTTCTTGGTTATTTGTCTTGTTGTGACACCGGGGGCAACAGCTTATCTTTTAAGTGACAGGTTTGCGAACGTTTTAGTTATTGCAGTTATGATTGGGACATTTACAAGCGTATTGGGTGTTTATGTGAGTTATTTTTTGAATGCGCAAACAGGTGGCGTTGTTGTGCTTTTTCAAGCGTTTCTATTTATGATGGCTTTTATTTTTGCTCCTAAACACGGTTTTATTGCTGCGCGCTTACGTATAAAAGCGGCAAAAAGAGGTGTGGTGTTATCATGATTGATCAATTACTCCTTCCTTTTCAGTTTTCTTTTATGCTTAAGGGTATGGTTATTGTCATGATCCTTTCTGTTCCAATGGCCATGCTTTCTTGTTTTCTTATTTTAAAAGGATGGGCGCTTTTAGGAGATGCAATTTCCCATGCGGTTTTCCCTGGCGTTGTGATTGGTTATATGACAACACCGTGGGTGATAACATTTTTGACTTCTTTGCCATTTGCTTGGTTTCAACATGTGCGTCCAGCCAATGTTACAATGACTTTGATTACTTGTGGTGCTTTTGTTGCGGCTATGGTTTGTTCTCTCCTGACGGGTTTTTTAGGGAGTAACAGCCGTATCAAACAAGACACGGTGATGGGGGTTGTTTTTTCATCAATGTTTGGTTTAGGACTTGTTTTGGCAACGTCTATTTATAGCAGCTTAGATTTGAATCATATTTTATTTGGTAATCTCTTAGGGGTTAATTGGCTTGATATTGCGCAGACGGCGATCATTTCTATTATTGTCACTTTTATTTTGGGAGCGAAATGGCGCGATTTTATGCTGTATATTTTTGATTCAGTTCAAGGCCGTGCGATGGGATTGCGAATATCAGTGCTCCACTATACTCTGTTAACAATGATTTCTCTCACGATTGTTGCAGCCTTAAAGGCTGTGGGCATTGTTCTTGTTATTTCTTTATTAATAGCACCGGGAGCTATTGCTTATCTTATCACGAAGCGGTTTTCTTTTATGTTGGTGATTGCTGTACTTGTTGCAGCTTTTTCCGGTTTTCTAGGAATTTATCTAAGCTTATTTATTGGCTCTGATTCTGCTTCTACAATTGTATTGATTTTAACACTCATTTTCATTGCCATTTTTATATCGATTTTCTTTCGTCGAGTCACTGTTCAAGAAATTTAAGTGTGATAAATTTCATGCATATCAGCCATGCATTTTTGTGTCTTGTCTATCGTATTTATTTTGTATAAAACGACAGGGCTAGGTTATTTTCCTCCTAATGTCTAGCAAAGGGATGCGGTGTAATTCTCCCCCCCGAACGCTGCATTCATGATTAAGAGGCTGCACTGATTTATTCTGCAGCCTTTTTTATTTTTTAGCTTCCTAAAAATTTATGCTGATTTCTTGAAAACCTTAAAATGATCATCATATTGCGCGGCTACTTAATATTTAGAAGAAAGTATCATAAGAAATTTATTTATGAATGAATTGGTGTTAGGGAATAGTTGTCCGTTAAAACATATCATATGAAAAGCAGTGGGATACAATGGTAATCTTTTATAGAGGAAAATAGCACGAAAGGATGGAAAACGATTTTAAGATATCTCGCCTTGTGCGTATTTTCATTTCTATAATGGGGTGGGCAATGGTTGTTTTGGGTATTATCGGTATAATGTTACCTATTATGCCAACTGTACCTTTTTTATTATTTGCTTCATGGTGTTTTGCTCGTTCATCACCACGTTTTCATCGTTGGTTGAATGATCATCGCGTTTTTGGTCCACCTATTAAACGATGGGAGGAAAAGCGGGCCATTCCACCATTTGTTAAAATTTTTGCGATAGTGAGTATGGTGGGTGGCTTTTTATCCTTTCTAGTGATGGTGCATCCTGCTTTGTGGTTTGCCTTATTGGTTGTTGCTATTTTGCTGTTGATTACTATTTACATTGTGACGCGTCCTTCTGCATAATGACAGAAATAAAAGATTTTATGAGTTGAAGATTTTTTTATTTTTACTGATTTATGAAAGTCACTGACAGGAGTCATCGTCTCAAAATTAGGGGATACTGTCTATTTAAGATATATACGAGCTGATAAGCTTTTTGAGAATGTTATACTATGCGTATAGTATTAGATAAATGATATGTTCGTAAAACAATTTTATGAGCAATGATAGACTATCTTTATAAAAAGGTGCTTATTTTATTAATGATAAGAGAGTCTGCATCAGCTTACCAGTATTAGTTAGCAATTTTATAGCCATTTGTCTTTAATTTTATACAAATCTGACTTATTTAAGTCTTTATGGGTCTAGCGATACGTTTTTCATTGCCGAAAAAATTGAGATAACGTTGTATTTCTCTTGGGGTACCGATAGTTTTTTCAGGATTATCTGACAATTTTACGGCTGGTTGACCATTTGCATGAGTAACTTTACAAACAAGGGAAAAAACATCAAATGTTGCGATTTTCTGAGGTGCACAGCCTGCAAAATCGTTAGTAAGATCTGTTCCCCATCCAAAATTCATACGCACTTTACCATGGAAGTGATGGTAGGTTTTTTCAATTGTATCGACATCAAGCGCATCAGAAAAAATCAATAATTTTTCACGTGGATCTTTTCCTTTTTCTTTCCACCATTGAATAATGCGTTCGCCGCCCTCAATAGGGGGAGCACTATCAGATCTAAAACCTGTCCAATCAGCTACCCAATCTGGGGCATTGCGTAAAAATGCTTCTGTGCCAAAAGTATCAGGCAAAACAATGAGAAGATTACCACCATAATAACGATTCCAATCTTGCAAAACCTGATAAGGCGCCTTGCTCAGTTCATTATCATTATTGGCGAGTGCAGCAATGACCATAGGTAATTCATGTGCATTGGTCCCAAGAGCTTCTAAATCTGTATCCATGGCGAGGAGAACATTAGAAGTTCCCGTAAAAGAATCACCAATGCCTTCCTTTAATGCTTCGACACACCAGCGTTGCCATAAAAAAGAATGGCGACGTCTTGTGCCAAAATCAGATATTCTGATATCAGGTAATTTTTTAAGACGTTCAACTTTACTCCACATTTTTGCTTTGGCACGTGCATAAAGGATATCGAGAGCAAAACGCCCAAATTTTTTCATAGCAGCACGTGAACGTAATTCACTGATAATAGCAAGGGCAGGGATTTCCCACATGGAGCTATGGGTCCATGGACCATGAAAATGGAGAATATATTGACCATCTTTGCGGGTTAGTTCATATTCTGGTAGTTGAAAATTCTCAAGCCAATGAAGAAATTCTGGTTCGAAAATTTGTTTACGTCCATAAAATGTATTACCAGCAAGCCAAATCATTTCTTTTTTCGTAAAGCGCAAGCTAAGGGCATGATCAAGTTGGGCACGCAACTCACCTTCATCAATATCGTCGGCAAGACGTATTGTTTTTGTACGATTTATGAGGGAGAAGGTAACATTGACATTGGGGTAAAGTCCCCAAATCATTTGCACCATAAGAAGTTTATAAAAATCCGTATCGAGAAGTGAACGAATAATAGGGTCAAGCTTCCAGGTATGGTTGTAAACACGTCTCGCAATGTCTGGATGATTCATAACCCTTTTTCTTTCAGTCTCGTGGAATCTAAAATTATTTGTGCACTAACACGATCAATATAGGGAACACGCAGACTATAACAACTCTAAGGTTTTGAGCAAGAATAAAAAAGCTTTTTCTTTTTTAGATTTGATGGCACGTATGATTTTATGTTTTCCTGTTTTTTGTAACGGTATTCCTGCATGAACGCCTGTATCTTTTTTACCATTCATACTGAGCATATTTTCAGATCCCTATTTCACTTTAATGATGTAAACGGCATCATGAAATTTCATTTTGCTTCATATTTTAGCCATAAGGATGGCATGTTTGGATGTTAAAATAACTAGTCGCCTTGAAGGCGAAATCCAAGAATAGCCTGTGTTGCGGCGCGATAAAACCATCCTCCTGAGCCTATATACCATGTCCAACCGTCTTGTCCACGATGTGGTTCAACGGTATAAATATCTGCAGCCATAACATAAGGTTTAACGCGATAAATTTCAGGATCTTGTCCATGAGTAATTGGGTTGATCATAGAAAACAGAGAATAAGCTCTGTCTGCTTCAGCCATTTCAGCAAGTGCTAGAATGCTCCAAATGGCACCATGCATGTATTGACCGCCATTTTCTGGAATTCCTGTAGGATAACCTTTTATCTAACCGGGTTCGAGAGTAGTTTTATCAAAAGGTGGCTAGAAGAGACGTATAAGACCGCCTTTTTCATCGCACAGGTGTTCAAGCATTGATGCCATTGCTGTTTTTTGGCGTTTGAGAGATGCCATTTGAGAAATAGCAGCCCAAGATTGCGCAATGGTATCAATTTTGCATCATCATTTATTTTAGAACCAAGAGGCGTTCCATCATCAAAATAACCACGTTGATACCAAGCACCAGCCCATCCATTTTTTTCTAGGGAGTTTTTCAAATGCTCAAGATATGTACTCCATGCTTGCATATGGTTGTTATCACCACGTTTTTTTTGCAAGAGGAATAAATGCTTGTAGTGTGGCACCAAGAAACCACCCCAACCAAATGGTTTCCTCTTTTCCTTCGATGCCTACTAAGTTCATGCCATCATTTCAATCACCGCCTAAAATAAGGGGGAGTCTATGTGATCCAGAGCCTTTGATAGCAAGATCTAAAGCTAAAGCACAATGTTCATAAATTGTGGCGACCTCTGAAGATTGTGTAGGTTGAAAGTAAGAATTGTGTTATCCTTCGGTCAGAGGAGGCTCCTTCAATAAAATTAATTGGGGTACCAAGAAGTGTGTAGTTACCAGTGGTGTTTACATAAAGAGCTATTCCATATGCAAGCCAAACGATGTCATCAGAAATACGTGTACGAACACCGGCATTTGTATCAGGCAACCACCAATGCTGTACATCGCCTTCAAGAAATTGATATCCTGCAGCTTTTAACAATTGTTTACGCGCCAGTTGTGGTTCAAATAATAACAAGGATAAGTTGTCTTTTAATTAGTCGTGGAAGCTAAATACACCACTGGCTTGATAAAAAGCTGCGCGTGCCATTATACGGCAAGCATATGTTTGATCAGGGAGCCAATGGTTGACCAAAATATCAAAAGAGGGATCAAGTGTTTTTACTTGGAGTGGGAAAAAAAGTCACTCCATTGCTGCCTTTGTTGTTTGAGCAGCGTTTTGAAATTAGTTTCACGCACTTGGTCTAGCAATTTTTCAGCTTCTTGCCTGTTTTCAGCACTGCCAAGATAGAAAATGATTTCTTTTATTTTCTCTGGTTGAAGATCAATATCATAGGCGAATGCTGAACAAGGATTACATCCTGCTTCAATTGTATTTTTAAAAGAGCACCAGCTTTACAGATCGCCTGAGGATATGTAACCGTTCCCGTTACACCGATAAATTCAATGCGATCGGTGATCGTACTTGTTGGTATTTGTGATGCTGATAAAAATACCACTTGTTGCGATTTTTCGGTGTGATAAGGATTTTGAATAAAATGCACACCACATTTAGGTCATAAGAAGAAAGTATAAAGGGTGCATATTTTGTGCGGACATTGCATAAAATCCATTCAACATAATTATAAAGGCGTAAATTGCGTGGTTCTTTCCATTCATTTTTGAGGATAAGGCGTGAAAGGCGAATCGGTTTTTTCAAATCGATTGTGGGGGTCAGTTCTAAAGCAATTTCTGAATGTGTGGATTTAAAGGTTAAAAATCCAAAACCATGGCAAGTCTCATAGATAACATTTTCATCACATTCGACAGCAGAAATAGATGAGAAACCTTTTAAATACAGACGATCAACAAGATAAAGTGCTTCTCCTGGACGATTGCAAATGGAATCATTGCTTCAAGAGATTAATTGATAATCACGGCTATTGTTAGCCCAAGTAAAGAGTGCGCCTTCAGCAGAAACATGAAAGCTAAAGCTGCTGTTAGCAATAATATTAATCCACGGTGTGGTGGTTTGTCCGTGAAGGCGTATTACATAATGGTTATGGTTGTTAAAACCACCATAATCATTCCAGTATTGTATATCTTTTCTATCAACGGAGAGAAACGGTGGTTTTTGTTGACTGATAAGACCAATGGAAGTAAAAGGATTTTTTTCAGTTCGTGTTGCAGTTGGTCTTCTTTCGTTATATTTTTGGTAATTGAACGCAATAATAAATAACATAATAAATAATAGAGCTCTTGATGACTCTTTCGAGTTCCTAAATCAAAATCACTTACTTCAAGCCGTTTAAGTTGTTCAGACAAAGACCCATTTTGGGCGTAAAGGACAATACGGGCTGATGCAAGAAGCATTTTAAAACTCTGTTCATTCATCTGATCACGCCGAAACGTGAAAATATGTTGACGTTCACCTGTTTCATGAATGTGGTGACGATAAGGTTCGCATACCCATTCAATAGCATGTTGTGTATTTTGTATATAGGAAAATGTTTGTTCATTGAGAATGATCAGATCCACAATAAGCCCACGCATACGCCAATATTCATGGGCTTTAAGCATTCACGCAGGACAGTTATATCTCCCTCATTATCTAATCTGAGAAGACAAATAGGAATTTCTCCTGAAAGTGGTATAGGTCAGAGATCAGATTGTTTACCAAGTATTTTGGCTAATGTTTTTGGAGGGAGACGCCATGCTCGATCAGGATAGAGAAGCGGTGTTATATATTTTTGATAAGTAAAAGCTTCTTTAAGGTTAACGCCGTTCTGGTAGAGCGAGACTTGTGAACGTGTCCATGTCATTGAAAATTCCTGCTGGAATATATTGGGGTGTCGATAACGTTTAATATGATTTGGCAACGTTTCTTTTGCATGAACAGCAAAAGTCCAAAAGATAAGTTCAGCTTTTTCATTTGCTGGAATTTTTATATGGCATCGGAGTGAAATAATAGGATCAAGAACATAACCTTGGCTTTTGCTAAAACGAGTATTTTTATCAAAAGCAGCAGGTTGATGAATGGATCGTCCTCGACAAGTAAACAGTGAGTGATCTGTTTCAGCTTCTGTTTCTTGAAGATTCTCATTATATCGGTAACAAAATGGGCAATGTGAATCTCAGGGTCACTAGAAGAACGTTTGCGCCTTTTAGCGAAAATTGTTCTTCCTTCTTCAGCAATTTCTATTTCTATAAACATATGTGAAAAGACAGGATGGGCGCAATCCGTGTCCATGGTTGCAAGTGCGAGTTCGCCATACGAGGTTACTTCAATGAGACGGTCCTTATGCGTTATATTCATAAGTTGAATACGTCTTCCTTTGCTGCACCCTTCAGATTGTAATAAGACCTTTCAAGGGTTGATTGAATACTATCAACTATTTTTGGATATTCAGCGTTTTCATCTGTAAAAATGCAAACAGTTTCTTTTTCAACAATACGTGTTGGTTCCCAGTAACAGACCACCAACGTCCATTATGCGTATCACGTAGAAAGAATAAAGTGCCTTGTTGAGCTTCTGTCGGGTCAGGCATAAAACGTGTAATCACATAATCATACTAACGGCTGTAGCCAGAATCATTAGTTGTCAGCATTGTAGAATAGGGACCGTTAGATAAAAGCAAAGTTGCACGTGGTTTAAGCAGTGGATTCTTGATAATACGAAAGGGGCGTCATCAAATTCTCGAGAGTTATGACGCATGCGATTAACCGCCTTTGTATGAATGATGGGAATTTAATGCGACGCTCTTTCCTGTAATAAAAATTGAATTACTTTAACGATTAGATCATGGTGGAAACGGTCACGTCTCCGCCCTTGAAAAATAATATTGTCTATAGCGAGAATGGACATGCCATGATGGTGCGCATAATAATTGCGTACAACGGCGTATTTTTCTCCTGTTTTTATGCGTGAAGGAGTAAAGTCGACAGAATCGTAATAACCATATGTTCCTAAAGTGCTAAGATCACGTAGTCGTTTTAAATTGGTTACGGCTTGATGAGGTGCGTATTGTTCCGCTAGAAGGTTGGCCTAGGGAGCAATAACAGCATTGCGTAAGAGCCCACGTTGGAGTCCGAGGCTCGGAGCACAAAAATTGGCATATTGGTAATTCATTAAGTGGTCGTGAGCATTAAATGTAGCTTCTGAAATACCCCATGGTAATCCGCGTTTTTTAGCGTATTCTATTTGATGACGAATAATCAATCGATTCGTTTGGTCTAGGAGAGATCGCAAAGGTTCGCATATAAAAAGAGACGACATGAGATATTCGAACATGGATCCCGACTATGATAAGAGTGCACCTTTCCAACCAATGGGGACGAATAGTCGACCAAGATGAAGCCAGTGTTTAACTTTTATATCTCCTTTTGCTATGGCAAAAAGACTTGTGAGCCGGGCTTCTGAAACAAGCAGATCGTAACAACTTTCATCGAGTTTGTTTTCTTGAACACGGTATCCAATAGCCAAGAGATGCCGTTCAGTTTGTTCTAAAAAATCAAATTTCATATCAAAGGCTATTTGCCGAGCCTTTACAGCCAAAGTGCTTAATTGTTTGCATAGTTTTTTGCTATCATAGGCACCAACAGTATCGTGATGATGGGCATTACAGGTTTCTAAAAGACATTTAGCCCATGAGAGTGCGCGAGCGGATTCTGTTGTTTGAACTTTTTAATTAAGTTCAGCTATTAGGTGAATAATATCACGGGCAGTGAGTGAAGGGTTATTAAGATGAGAAGTCATCGTATTTGTTTTTTCTACAAAATCACAAACGGAGTGATCAAAATTGACGATACACCCTTCAATTTTTTTTGTAAGGGACGTAAACTTGGTTGATTATCTGAAATTTCTTTGACAGTTTCAGTAAGAATGGTATGAACATCACACAAGCCTGCTCGATCACTTTGAAAAAAAACATAAGGTGGTTCAGCCCATTCACTTAAGGCTGAAGCAAGTGTCACCAAATGGCCAGCGAGATTTCCTGAATCAACGGTTGATACATAGGTAGGCAAGAGAGGTTTGAGTGTATCTGTTGCATACCAATTGGTAGAGATGTCCACGGAATTTTTCCATTTTTTCAAGAGTGCTTAATGTACATTCAATGCTTGGAATAGCCTCTTCAAAACTAATCCAGCCAAAATCACGCGCAGTAATAACAGAAAGAAGATAAACTCCAATATTTGTAGGAGATGTACGATGAGCAATAAGAGGTTCGGGATCTTCTTGAAAATTATCAGGTGGTAAATAATTGCTTTGTGCATTGACAAAGGTTGCATAATAAACAAGTCCTTCGAGCAATATGTCGGAGTGTTTTTTTATCTTCGGAAGATATATCAAGAGTATCTTGAAATGTTGATGGTTGACTGACAAACCACGCAATAAAGGGTGAAAAAACACGCGATTCTAAAGGGTAAAGCAATAAAGCTTGCGAAAGCATTAGACAAGAGAGGAAGTACTATAGCAAGAATGCCTGTAAGCGATGCTGGCCACATTGTAAGAATGTAGAAGCCAAGACTGTTGCGAATCGACCTGGTTAAGGCAGAAGTTTTCCATTCAAGCAGGTATTTTTTGAAATCATCATGCGATAAAGTGTACGAATAATCGCATCAGTCATAAAATAAACTGAATGAGTAAGAAATATATTTCCACCTGTGAGGGTTGTTTTTTTCAAAATTAATTGAAGATCTCCGCGCAAATAATAATCAGTATTGGATAGAATAAGAGTTTGTAATACGCCTAAAATTGATGAGATGAAGAGGCTAAGCAATAAGAATGTTTGCCAGATAATTGCTGTTTTAAAAGGTAAAAGAGACCATCCTGTGATTGCTGCGATCAACCACATAAGCGGTGTGAGAGAATGGCGCAAATTATCTTGTATTTTCCAACATGTCGTGGAGCTAATTTGATGAGGGAGAAAAAGATAACGCAAGAGTTGCCAATTACTGCGAGTCCAACGGTGATAACGTGCAACATCAACATTATAGGCTGTTGGATAATCCTCAATCACTTCTACATTAATATACATGCAGTACGTGCATATCCTCCTTCTAAAAGATCATGACTAAGAACAGTAGTTTCTTTAATTTTACCATTAAGAGCTTATTGAAACACATCAATATTATAACAAGCCTTTTCCAATGAAAGTTCCTTCTCCCAAAAGATCTTGATAAGTGTCAGAAACAGCAAAGACATAAGGATCAATTTCACGATTGGTGGAAAAAATTCGTTGCAGAATTGATGTTTCTTTTCTTTTTGTAAGAGAAAATGTAATACGAGGCTGTAAATGCTATAGCCTTTTATAAATTCTCCATTTTGTGGGTCGAAAATAGGGTGGTTAAGTGGATGATTCAGTTTTCCAACGAGCTTTGTGACACTTGCAGGGGTAAGCCGTGTTTCTGCATCTAGAGTTATAACAAAACGGCAATTCATGGGGAGATGTGGATTTTGGGGATAAAAGCTTATATTTTTTTATCGCCTCTTAATAGCAGATTGAGTTCATGAAGTTTTCCACGCTTTCTTTCCCATCCCATCCAGCAGTTCTCGCTAGTATTATAAAGACGTTGACGGTGTAAAAGAAAAAAGAGCGGAATATCATCGTGATGATAATGTTTATTGAGTTTATCGATACTTTTTTGCGCATAATGTAACAGATCAAAATCATCTTATGTTTCTCTCAAAGAAGAGTCTACCTAATCTGTAATGAGGGCGAAATGAATGGCACCTTTTGGATTAGAAAGATAGTGTACTTCAAGATTGCGCACTTGCTCATCAATGTAATCGCACGATGTGATTAAAGTAGGTACAACAACCATTGTGCGTGCATGTTGGGGAATACCCTCTTTATATTCATAACCAATGAGTTGTTTTGGCGGAATAAACCATGAAACAACAATGTTGAAGAAGGCAAAAATAGCATCCATAGCAGGGAACAAGGCTAGTGCGGTAAAGAAAGGGGCATCCATGGTGCCCATGGTGCTATGTCAGATCTTTGTAAGCGAGCGTAGACTGAAAGCAGAAGAAAAAGGGGTAAAAGAGAAACAGGAATTGCAATGATTTTTATCTTTGAATAGCAGAAAGACTGTGCCCACTTTATGAGTAGAGAGGTGGTGTAACTACAAACTTTTTCAAAAGCATAACGCTCATCATCGACGAGATACCACCTAACAGAGGACTTGTTATTATGAAGGATCTCTTTAGAGGAAGAATGTGCCATTTTTATAGCTTTGCGTGCAACTTCCAATTCACTAAGAGGCGAAAGACGTGCAATTTTTTCAATTACTTGTCGATAGATATTACGTGAGTGAGAATCAATTTCGGAAAAATCACTATTTTCACGCAAAATAGAGTTTACAGAGCTGACAGTTTCAAACCATACTGTCCGATCGATATTGTCAATGGCTTTAAGGCTACAAACAATATTACCTATGTTTACACCATCTGTCGCTTGGCGGGTATGTTCATCGGTTGTTACAATTTCTAAGCTGCTGCTTTGGCTTTGTAATTGCTTTTCAAGCCAATTTAATGCGGTTGTTGAATCGATAGATGCACCACGTAGACGCTAGAATAAAGTGACTGAAAAGGTTGGATAAACAGTGAATGGTTCATATTGCGTAAAAGCGGTATGTAATTTTGTTTTATTGTCTGTAAGAGCAATTTTATTGGCTACTTGATGGGCAAGATGACGCATATATCGTGTTTGTTCAATATGTAATGAAAGGCGACAAACATTTTCAATTAACAGCATTTGTATAACAGAATAGAGTGTCCATAATTCACTAATTTTGAGGGCACATACTTCTTGAAACCCATTGATCATAGCTGTGAAGTGCTTTTTGTGAAAATCTGCTATCTGTATGCGCAATATAAAGCCAAGCTAAAGCAAAAATACGTGGTATTCCTGCCTTTTGTTTATAAAGAGGAAGTTGCTTGATGAGGGAGTTGGATAAATTACGGTGTAGCAGGTGTATGGTTTTGTCAATGGTATAATGATTATCAATAAGCCATTGAGCAGAGAGCGCAATGGTTTCATCATTCCGAGCAGCGATATCGCTGGTCTGAAAAGCATGGAGAATAAATTTAGCATTCTCGCTTAACCTTTTATGGAAATTGTTTTCTCCTTTATATTCAGGAAGTAAGTTTTCTTTTTCAGAGGCTAATATCACGACCTAATTTATAAAGTTCTTCCTGTGATTTATAAGTTGAGCAAATAGGAAGGTTGGTTTCAGTGAGGGAGCGACTTGTTGTTTTTTGAGAAAAGAAATACTTCATGAAAGGTATTGTGAATGCCTTAAGACTCTAATGCTATTTCATTATTCCGTTTTTTTATATTTCATCGGCTGTAAGCATTGTATCGTAATAATGATAAGTTCATAGAAAGAAAATAGACTTTTTGTTTTTCTTTGAGAGTATTTGTCATTTTTTATGAGAGAATTGAAGAAACAAGTAGATAATTTCTTCGCAAAATAAAAAAGGTCGCTAGAAAGATAAGCGACCTTAGTTTTGACAGGTATTTTATAATAATTAGATAATTAATCTTGTTCTTGTTCTTGTTTTTTCAAAACTGCGCCAAGAATATCACCAAGAGAAGCGCCTGAGTCTGTAGAGCCATATTGTGCAACAGCCTCTTTTTCTTCTGCAATTTCTAAAGCTTTAATAGACACTGAAAGTTTACGTGTTTTTTTATCAAAAGCAGTGATGCGGGCATCAACCCTCTGACCAATTGAGAAACGTTCAGGGCGCTGCTCATCACGGTCACGGGCCAATTCGGCACGGCGAATGGTTGTTTCGAGATTGTGATCAATCAATTTTACATCAATGTCATTGTCATTAACGGCGATAACCTCACATGTTACAACAGCACCTTTGCGCAGTTCGCCAGCAGCAGCTGCCTCTCCAACTTTATCGCTAGAAAGTTGCTTAATTCCAAGAGAGATACGTTCTTTTTCAACGTCAACATCAAGGACCACAACTTTAACAATATCACCTTTATTGTAAGCATCAATAACCTGTTCACCAGGGCGGTTCCAGTCAAGATCAGAGAGATGAACCATTCCGTCAACATCGCCTTCAAGACCAATGAAGAGACCAAACTCTGTTTTATTTTTAACTTCACCTTCAATTTGCGAATTGACAGGAAATTTATTGGCAAAAGCGACCCACGGATTTTCAAATGTTTGCTTTAAGCCAAGAGAAATACGCCGTTTAGAAGGATCAATTTCAAGAACAACAACTTCTACTTCTTGTGATGTGGAGAGAAGTTTTCCCGGATGAATGTTTTTCTTTGTCCAACTCATTTCGGAAACGTGGATGAGTCCTTCAATTCCTGGTTCGATTTCAACAAAACCACCGTAATCAGTAATGTTTGTAACAGTCCCAGTAATTTTTTTACCAACTGGGTATCTAGCACTAATGCTTTCCCACGGATCACTTTCAAGCTGTTTCATACCAAGAGAGATACGGTGTGTATCTTGATTGATGCGAATAATTTGCACTTTAATCATTTGACCAATTGTGAGGACTTCAGATGGGTGGTTAACACGCCGCCATGCCATATCTGTAACGTGCAAGAGACCATCAACTCCACCAAGATCAACGAAGGCACCATAATCGGTGATATTTTTAACAACACCTTCAACAATTTGATTTTCTTCAAGATTTTGTACGATTTCTGAACGTTGTTCAGCACGACTTTCCTCTAAGACAGTCCGACGTGAAACGACAATATTCCCACGACGACGATCCATTTTCAAAATTTCGAAGGATTGTGAATTATGCATGAGAGGTGAAACATCGCGAATAGGGCGAATATCAACTTGACTGCGAGGTAAGAAAGCGACAGCACCATCGAGATCGACTGTAAAGCCTCCTTTTACTTGGCTAAAGATAACACCTTCGACGCGTTCACCGGCATTGAATTTTTCTTCTAAACGAATCCAGCTTTCTTCACGCCGTGCTTTTTCACGCGATAGAACAGCTTCCCCCATCGCATTTTCAATGCGTTCAATGTAAACGTCAACTTCATCGCCAACTTGTAAGGAACCGTCTTTTCCTTTAGCTCCAAATTCTTTGAGTGGAATACGTCCTTCGACTTTAAGTCCAGCATCAATAATAGCCATGTCTTTTTCGATGGCAATGACACGCCCTTTAACAACGGATCCTTCATTAAGGTCATTGGTTTGGAAGGATTCCATGAGAAGGGTTTCGAAATCCGCTACTGTGGGATTATATTGTGACATAAGAACTCCTGATACATACCTCAATTATAAGAGGTATAAGCGCTAGGTTAGTGTTGACACGAGGTAACTTCCTGCCTTTTCCCTTAATACAGGAAGAAAAGTTAGCGCTCAGCCGGAAATTACCTTGACGACTTCATCCAATTATACGCTCTTTTATGATTGGATCAATAAAAGTGCGTGCAATTGCAAATGTTGCCTCTATACTCAATTCTGACGTATCAAGCAAGTGGGCGTTTTTCGCTGGTTTTAATGGGCTTTGTTTGCGCGTTATATCGCGATTGTCACGTTGTTTAAGGTTGGCAAGAATTTCATGATAATCTATTTGGACTCCTTTTTTTAAAATCTCTTGATAACGACGTTTTGCCCGTGTTTCAACGTTGGCTAGAATATAAAGCTTAACATCGGCATTAGGGTAGACGACAGTACCAATATCACGCCCATCAAGTACACTGCCAGGCAAAATTTCAGCAAATTTGCGTTGTTTTGCAACAAGAATTTCACGTACAGCCGGTATAAGTGCTATTTTTGAAGCAGCTTCACCAAGTTCATGAGAAGAGAGAAGAGTTGGATTTAAAGTATCAAAATCAAGTTCTGTGGCACAAGCAAGAGCACTTTTTTCATCATCGAGAGCCAATTTTTGTTGTAAAAGTGCGTGCGCAACACCGCGATAAGTGAGACCAGTATCGAGATGGTGAAGATGATAATGAGCAGCAATGTTGTGTGCTAATGTCCCTTTCCCTGAAGCTGCTGGTCCATCAATTGCAATAACAAAAGGTTTCAAGAAATTTTCCCTCCAAGTTGTTTTGTGAAAGGGATAAATTCTGGAAAGCTGGTAGCGATCATTCGTTTATCATCAATGGTTACAGGTTTTTCTGATGCTAGTCCAAAGACTAGAAAGCACATGGCAATTCGATGATCAAGATGTGTGGTGACGTTTCCACCACCCAATCCTTTTGTGGAGTTTTTTCCATAGACAATGAGAAAATCTGCACCTTCTTCACACTCTACGTGATTAATCTTTAGTCCTTGAGCAACCGCAGACAGTCGATCTGATTCTTTAACGCGTAACTCTTCAAGTCCTAACATAATTGTTTTGCCTTCAGCAAAAGCTGCTGCTACCGCCAAAGCGGGATATTCATCAATCATTGATGGGGCGCGTTCTTTGGGCACAGTTACGCCTTTTAGCGGTGATGATTGGACCCGCAAGTCGGCAACAATTTCTCCACCTGTTTGGCGTTGGTTCAAAAGTTCAATTTGAGCGCCCATTTCCCACAATGTTTCGATAAGCCCCATTCGAGAACTGTTTATAAGAACATTTTCAATGGTGATGTCGGAATCTTCTACAATAAGAGCTGCTATAAGAGGAAAAGCTGCAGAAGAGGGATCACCTGGAATATCAATAGTTTGTCCGGTAAGGTGTGGTTGGCCATGGAGATGGATAAAACGCGTTCCTTCTGCATCTGTTTCGATTTCAAGTTCAGCACCAAACGCTTTTAATATTTTTTCCGTATGGTCTCGCGTAGGAACCTGTTCAATAACAGTTGTGGTACCAGCAGTATTGAGTCCGGCAAGCAGGATAGCTGATTTAACTTGGGCAGAAGCCATTGGAACACGGTAGCAAATTGGGTTAGCCGTTTTCGGTCCATAAAGCGTTAAAGGGAGAAAATCGCCATGGGTTGCTTCAATTTCAACACCCATTAATCGCAGTGGGTCGAGAATGCGTCCCATTGGGCGTTTGGAAAGAGAGGCGTCGCCGATAAAAGTTGTTTTCATATGATAAGGACCAACCATTCCCATAATTAGGCGGGCACCTGTTCCAGCATTGCCAAAATCTAAAGGTTGTTGTGCAGCTAAGAGGCAGCCATTCCCGGTTCCCCGAATAATCCAAAGATCATTTTCTTTATAAATATAGGCTCCCATAGCTTGCATAGCGGCAGCGGTTTTTAAAACGTCATCGCTTTCAAGCAATCCATGAATATGTGTTTCACCATTTGCTAACCCTCCTAATATAAGCGACCGATGGGAAATTGATTTATCTCCTGGTATTTTAATTTTTCCAGAAAGATGCGTAGATTTATAGGCGGTTATGGGTATTGCTTTTTTCATAGAAGTTCTATCTATTTCTACCTGCATTTTTTTAAATTAAGCATCCTTTAGCACATGCTTTAAAAAGCGTCATGAGGAAATCCATATGGAACGATGTATTTATCTTTGACAAAGATATTATTTTTTGATTAAGCACCATAAAATTTATTTTTTAATAGAATTATAGTTAATTAAGAGGCATGGTTTATGGCAAAACAGGAACTTGGAACTAAGCGTATTGATCCAGAAACGGGAAAGAAGTTTTATGACCTTAACCGCGACCCCATTGTGTCGCCTTATACAGGAATTTCTTATCCGCGTTCTTATTTTGAGGTTGCGGCAGCTGAAGCAAATAGTGAAGAAGACGTTGATACTGAAGAGCTTGATACAGCACTTGAGAAATCTGCCTTTATGCTTCTTGAAGAGGATGGTGACGATTCTAAAGACGATGATCTTCCTGATTTGGAGGATAGTGATGTTGATCTCAGTGATGACGACGATACGTTTTTGTCGCACGATGATGATGATGATGTTTCCGATATTCTCGGAGGCGGTGTTTCTAATGATGATGATTCTTAAGAGAAGTATGAGGGTATTCTTTTTATTAAATGCAAATTCTTCTTGATCTTCGATTTTTATCGTTCTAAAAAAATTTTTAATATTATTTTCCGTTCTTTTAAGGGGATATATGTCTTTATGTGGGGCTATAGCTCAGCTGGGAGAGCGCTTGCATGGCATGCAAGAGGTCAGCGGTTCGATCCCGCTTAGCTCCACCAAAAAGACCAGTATGTTTTGCTTAGCAAGGCACAAAATTAAAAAATGATTTTTGCGTGGCTTGAGAAAGCTACTTTATTCATAGTAGTTGCTTCGAGAGTAATTTCTTTTTCTCAATGGTTTCATAAGAAGTCTGTTTATAATTGCCCGCTATACGTCTTTTGTTTATAATATTTATGAGGTTTTATTGGAATGAAAGCGAAGGGGCAGGTTTGGGATATTGGGGGTCCGCCCAAAGATATTGGGTCGCTTATCATTCGTGATAGAAAACCGTATAAAAGGAGCACCTGAAAAGAGAAGTTGTACGGATAAAGACTTTTTTCATATAAGTAAAGGTTAAACATTGTTTTTAGCAACCCAAGTGAACGCTTGCTCTAAGGTTTTCTAAATCTAAGGATTAAAAGAGGCTCTTAGCGGTCCTCTGAACGATTCAGAGAGTATTTATAACCTATTAGGCCATGAAACAATGGCTGTCGAAAATAGGGGCTTCTCGTGACTTTTTATAACTTAAATGTCTCAAAAGAGGTATTTTTCTCGTTCTAATACGTAAGCTCTTGTTTTTAGGATTGGTTTCCAGCACAACAAAGAAAATGGAATTATTTGAGGGGAAAAAATAATACCTTTTTACCATTCAAGAATATCAACTCATGGGCGCAATATGGTAGGGGCTCGTGGTCTTTGGCGTGCAACAGGGATAAAAGAGACTGATTTTTGCAAACCTATTGTTGCTATTGCGAATTCTTTTACCCAATTTGTGCCAGGGCATGTCCATTTAAAGATCTTGGGCAATTGGTAGCACAGGAAATAGCTATTGCTGCCGGTGTTGCGAAAGAGTTTAATACAATTGCTGTAGATGATGGAATTGCTATGGGACATGATGGAATGCTTTATTCTCTACCTTCACGTGAAATTATTGCTGCTTCTGTTGAAGATATGGTCAATGCCCATTGTGCTGATGCTCTTGTCTGTATTTCCAATTGCGACAAAGTTACACCCGATATGTTGATGGCTTCTTTACGCTTGAATATTCCAACAATCTTTGTTTCAGGTGGTCCTATAGAAGCGGGAAGATTAAATGGAAAGATCAAGATCTTACTGTTGACTTAGTTGATGCAATGGCTGCTGTAGCCTCTGAGCATAATTCAGAAAAAGAAGTTGCTGAAATGGAACGTGCTGCTTGTCCTACATGTGGTTCTTGTTCAGGAATGTTTACCGCTAATTTTATGAATTGTCTGACCGAAGCATTAGGGTTTGCTCTTCCTGGAAATGGATCAGTGTGAGCGATGCATGCAAATCATCGGATTCTTTTCGAAGAAGCTGGACAACAGATTGTTGCATTGGTCAATGCGTTGTGATGAAAAAGGTGATAAGACAATTTTGCCACACTCTATTGCTTCGCGCAAGGCTTTTGAAAATGCAATGACTGTAGATATTGCCATGGGGGATCAACCAATACAGTGCTCCATCTTTTAGCGGCAGCACAAGAAGGTGAGGTGGATTTTACCATGACGGATATTGATCGCCTTTCACGCCATGTTCCTGTTTTATGCAAGGTTGCCAATATGCATAGGGAGGATGTTCATCGTGCTGGTGGTATTATGGGACTATTAGGGGAGTTAGATGCGGCTGGACTTATTGATGCATCGGCTTATACCGTTCATACAAAAACGATGAAAGAAGCTCTTTGTCGTTGGGATGTAAAAAACCAATAAACCAACGATCCATGAATTTTATCGTGCAGCTCCAGGTGGTGTTCCAACACAAACAGCTTTTAGTCAATCTTGTCGTTACAATACCCTGGATCTTGATCGTGAAAAGGGTGTGATTCGCGATAGCAAACATGCATATTCGCAAGATAGAGGATTGGCGGTTCTTTACGGAAATCTTGCGAAAGATGGCTGTATTGTGAAAACAGCAGGTTTTGATCAATCAATTTTAACTTTTAAAGGTCTAGCAAGAATTTTTGAAAGCCAGGATTCAGCTGTTTCAGCGATCTTGACCGATAAAGTTAAATCAGGTGATATTGTTTTATCCGTTATGAAGGTCCATGTGGTGGACCTGGAATGCAAGAAATGCTCTATCCAACAAGTTATTTCAAATCTAAAGGATTAGGAAAGGTTTGTGCACTTATAACAGATGGTCATTTTGCAGGTGGAACTTCAGTGCTTTCTATCGGACATGTTTCACTAGAGGCTGCTGAGGGAGGCGCAATTGCTCTAGTAGAAGAAGGGGATATCATAGAAATTGATATTCTTAATCGTACGATTCATATGGTGGTTGATGGCGTTGAGATGATGCATCATCGTACCAAAATGGAAGCAAAAGGGAAAGCGGCTTGGCAATCGGTTGAGAAGCGTGAGCGGAAGGTTTCAAAGGCTCTCAAAGCGTATGCAGCGATGACAACTTCTGCTGCTAAGGGTGCGGTTTGTAGCATTTGATTGAGTGAAGAGTCTCGTTTGTGGAAAATAAACAGAATTCTTAGAAATTTTGTGAACATTGTTTCATAATGTTCCAAGCTGATTATTTTACTGCTGTGGAAGAATAGTTTGAACCGGAGTAAGTAAAATTTTAGGAAAGAAGTAAAAGTCGAATGATATGATTATTGGGTGCTACGAATTTCTTTTTTATGAAAAAAACAATTTATTTTAAGAGGGATTATGTATTCGCCTTCTTTTTGCTTCCTTTAATGCTACTTAAGATTTATTGCGTGAAAGCGTGATCATATAGTGAAGAGTCAATGTAAGTTAGAATAATCAAAAAAGAAAACTTTCTTTGATTTTTTATAAAGAATTTAGTTTTTTCCCAGTTGTTTAAGACGATAAAGTTCTTCTAAAGCTTGCTTAGGAGAAAGTTCGTCGGGATGGATATTTTTTAAAGCCTCATGAAGTATACAACGATTTTTTGTTTCTTCTATGGGGAATGTTGCTTTAAGCGAAAAAAGCGGCAAATCATCAATTAATTTATGGCCTTTTCCCGCCATTTCACCCTGTTCTAATTGGTGTAGAACATCTGTAGCACGTGTAATAACCGCTGCGGGAAGTCCAGCAAGCTTTGCGACTTGTACGCCGTAGGATCGATCAGCAGCTCCTGGTGTGACTTCATGAAGAAAAACAACCTCACCATCCCAGTTTTTAACTTTCATGGTTACATTATGAAGGCGGTCGAGTTTTTCGGTCAGTGCTGTCATTTCATGAAAATGCGTGGCAAGAATAGCACGACAGTGATTCACTTCATGAAGATATTCAACGGTTGCCCAGGCAATGGAAAGTCCATCAAAAGTTGATGTACCCCGCCCTATTTCATCAAGAATAACAAGGGAATGGTGACTTGCATGATTAAGAATCGTTGCTGTTTCAACCATTTCCATCATAAAAGTTGAACGTCCTCGGGCAAGATCATCAGAAGCACCAACACGACTAAACAAGCGATCAACAACGCCAATATGTGCTGAAGTTGCTGGAACAAAGGAACCCATTTGTGCCATGATAGCAATAAGAGCGTTTTGTCGTAAAAAAGTTGATTTTCCTCCCATATTGGGACCTGTTAAAAGCCAAATTGCTGCATATTGATGGTTTTCTTGTACAGAGAGATCGCAGTTATTGGCAACAAAGGGTTCTGCTGCTTGCTTGCGTAGAGCTTGCTCTACAACAGGATGGCGTCCTGCAGTGATATGAAAGGTAAGGGAATGATCAATTTTAGGACGACAATATCCTTGCTCTTCAGCAAGATGCGCTAATGCAATGGATACATCCAAAACAGCAAGCGCTTCAGCAGCTTTACGGATGAAGTCAACCTGTTCGGTAATTTCATGAACGAGAGTATCAAAAATTTCCAATTCAAGCATCATGGCGTGGTTAGCAGCGTGAGCAATACGGCTTTCAAGGTCTGCAAGCTCTGTTGTGGTAAAGCGCATAGCATTTGCCATGGTTTGTCGGTGAATAAAACGTGCTTTGGCTTGTGGGCTATTTGTGAGTGTGGATGCTTGTACATTTGTTACCTCAATGAAGTAGCCTAGAATATTATTATGCTTGATTTTAAGAGTTTTAATATCTGTTTCTTGAGCATATTGCGCCTGAAGTTCAGCAATGATACGGCGAGACTCATCACGCAAAGCACGCATTTCATCAAGCTCTTTATGGTATTGAGGACGAATAAAACCGCCATCACGTTTAAGCAGTGGAAGATCATCAGCTAATGCTTTTTCTAAATGACAATACAAAGCAGTCGGTAAATGTGAGAAAATCTGCTGTACATCACTTATTTCTTGAGGAAGCAATTCATCATTCAGGAGTTGATTAACTTCACGAATAATTTCAAACCCACGCTGAATTGCAGCCATATCACGAGGACCTCCTCGTCCAAGAGCCAAACGTGAAACTGCGCGAGGCATATCTGGCCCCCCTTTTAAAATAAGCTTTATGGCTTCTGCAAGGGAAGTATTGCGTAGAAAAAATGCAATCGAATCGAGACGATGATCAATAGCTGAAGATGTCGTGAGAGGAGCAATGAGGCGATCGACGAGCAGGCGTGATCCTCCTCCTGTTACTGTACGATCAATAGCTTTTAGTAAGCTTCCATCACGTTGTCCTGATGTGGTTCGAACAAGTTCAAGACTTAGTCTGGTTGCGGCATCAATAAAAAGGGTAGCACTTTCATTTTGGCGTTCAGGGCGCATGAGAGGAGGACGATGCGTGATTTGCGTCTTTTCGATATAACGAATGGCAGAGGCGATTGCGGAGAGTTCGGAGCGTGAATAATCGGCAACACCTTCAAGGGTTGAGAGTTTAAAATAACTGCAAATATCGCGTTCAGCGGTGATTGTGTCAAAGAGACTAGCAGGTTGAGGTGAAACGATGCGATCAAGAACATTAAAAAGTGACTTATGGGATTTGTCATGAAAAAAAGAGTCAGCGACAATGATCTCTTGTGGATCTACACGCATAATATCTGCCAAAAGTTTTTCATGGCGGCTTTCTGTTACACGAAATATGCCTGTTGAGATATCAATCCAAGAAAGGGCAAAGTCTTCTCCATTGCTGGTTTTGACTCGGGCAAGTGTCATGAGATAATTGGCACGCGTTGGATCAAGGAGTTTTTCTTCTGTTATAGTTCCAGGTGTCACAAGGCGGACAACATCACGCCGAACAACCGATTTTGATCCACGTTTTTTTGCTTCTGCAGGATCTTCTATTTGTTCACAAACAGCAACGCGATAACCACGAGCGATCAGTTTTTGTAAATAATCATCCGCAGCATGAACAGGAACCCCACACATAGGAATATCTTCACCCAAATGTTTGCCGCGTGTTGTGAGTGTGATTCCTAAAGCCTGAGCGGCTTCAATGGCATCATTAAAAAATAATTCATAGAAATCACCCATACGGTAAAAGAGAAGGGAATCGCTATTGACGGCTTTGATTTCTATATACTGCTCCATCATAGGTGTGAGGCGTTGTTGATGGGGAGCAGATGAGGAGTCAGGCTGTGGGATTAACTTATTTTTATGGTTGATTTTCTTATCCATCTTTACGCGCTCATTTCCTTCAAGTGAGGCTTTGAAGCCCTTTTTTGTTTACTTCAATGTTTATCTTCATTATTTCTATATCTTTGAATTGAAACGCATGAACAGGTCTATCATAGCAAGCATAATGATTTCTAGCATGTGAATCAAATTTTAAAATCGAATAATGACGGGCATTATCGAACAGAATTTACACTGTTTTCGGAAAGCTTAAGTAAGATGAAAAAAAGTGATCAAGATCAGAAAATGCAGCAAACGGTTTATAATGCCAGCGAGCGTGAAGCCCTTGATTTTCATAGTCGCGGTCGGCCTGGAAAGCTTGAAATTATTGCGACAAAGTCGATGGCAACACAGCACGATTTAGCACTGGCTTATTCTCCAGGTGTTGCTGTTCCGGTTAAAGCAATTGCTCAAAATCCAGCGTTAGCTTATGATTATACGACAAAGGGCAATCTTGTTGCTGTTATATCAAATGGAACAGCTATCTTGGGTTTAGGCAATTTAGGTGCACTTGCATCTAAGCCGGTTATGGAAGGCAAAGCAGTACTTTTTAAGCGCTTTGCAGATATTGATTCAATTGACCTCGAAATTGATACAAACGATACGGAAAATTTTATCAATTTGGTACGTCATCTGGAACCCTCTTTTGGTGGTATCAATCTTGAAGATATTAAAGCACCTGAGTGTTTTATTATTGAGAGTCGCCTACGCGAAGAGTTAAAAATTCCTGTTTTTCATGATGATCAACACGGGACAGCAATTATTGTAGCTGCTGGTGTGCTTAATGCCCTATATTTAACTGGGCGCGATATGCAAAATACACGGTTAGTCTGTAATGGTGCTGGTTCTGCTGGAATTGCTTGTATTGAACTCATTAAAGCGATGGGATTTCGGTCTGAAAATATCATCTTATGTGATACGAAGGGTGTTGTCTATGAAGGCCGTGAAGAAGGGATGAATCAGTGGAAATCTGCTCATGCTATTCGAACAGATAAACGCACCCTCGTCGAAGCAATGGAAGGCGCTGACATGTTTTTCGGTGTTTCTGCTAAAGGTGCTCTTACCCCTGAAATGGTAAAGTCAATGGCTCCTCAGCCGATCATTTTTGCTATGGCCAATCCCGATCCAGAAATTACGCCGGAAGAGGTTATGCAAGTGCGTCGTGATGCCATTGTAGCAACAGGTCGTTCGGATTACCCAAACCAGATTAATAATGTTCTTTGTTTTCCTTATATCTTTCGTGGTGCACTTGATGTGCGTGCAACGGTTATCAATGAAGAGATGAAGATTGCTGCTGCAAGGGCTCTTGCAGATTTGGCTCATGAAGAAGTACCTGATAGTGTTGCAGAAGCTTATCGTGGAAAGCGATTGAAATTTGGTCCGAATTATATCATCCCTGTTCCTTTTGATCCGCGTTTATTCACTGTTGTTTCAAGGGCGGTGGCAAAGGCGGCCATGGAAAGTGGTGTTGCACAAAAGTACATTGATGATTTAGAGGCTTATGAACGTGCTTTGCAAGCAAGACGTGATCCCATTTCTTCTATAATGCGTGGTGTTTATAATCATGTCTGTCAAGCGCCAAAACAAATTGTTTTTGCAGAAGGTGAAGAAGAGTCAGTAATGCGGGCAGCTGTTTCCTATGTTCATCAAAAATTAGGGCAAGCAATTTTGATTGGTCGTGAGGAACAAGTGAGGGAAACCGCTGCTATTGCTGGCATTGACCTTGAGCGTGAAGGTATTTCTATTATGAATGCTAAGCTCTCCGATCGTACGGATGCTTATGCGGATTATCTTTATAAAAGGATGCAGCGCCAAGGTTGGTTATTGCGTGATTGTTATCGGTGTATCAATAATGATCGCAACTATTTTTCCGCTTGTATGGTGGCATTAGAGGATGCTGATGCAATGGTGACAGGGTTAACACGCAATTATGAGACAGCCTTAATCGATATACGTCGGGTGATTGATGAAAAGCCAAAAGAACGTTTGATTGGTATTTCAATGGCTATTTGCCGTGGGCGCACTGTGTTTATTGCGGATACAGCTATTCACGAAGATCCTAACGCTGAGGAACTCGCTGATATAGCGGAACAAACAGCTTCTTTTGTCCATGGGTTTGGATATCAACCACGGGTAGCATTTGTAGCATTTTCTACTTTTGGCTATATGAAAGGAAAGGTTACACAGCATATTCAGGATGCTATTAATATTTTGCATAAACGCAAAGTTAGCTTTGAGTTTGATGGGGAAATGAGTGCCGATGTGGCGCTCAATTTGAAATTGATGCAACAGTATCCCTTTATGGGATTAAAGGAACCAGCTAACATTTTGATAATGCCTGGATATCACGCTTCTTCTATTGCTAGCAAAATGCTACAAGAGTTGGGTGAAGCAACTATTATTGGCCCTATCTTGATTGGATTGGAAAGATCTGTTCAAATTGTACCGTTTAGTGGAAACGATGCAGATGTTATCAATATTGCAATGTTAGCCGCTTACCATGCGAAAAAGTTATAGAAAATAAAGGCCTCTGATATTTCAGGGCCTTTTTTATAATAAAGAACAAGTTTTTAGGATAGTTTTATCTGACTCTGACTGTCTTTTTGTTCTTCAGCAACACGCTTTTGAAACAATGCTGCAAAATCAATTGGATCAATCCACAGAGGTGGGAAACCACCATTTTGAGTAGCATCAGAGATGATTTGCCGAGCAAAGGGAAACAAAAGACGGGGACATTCAATAAAAACAAGAGGCATAACATGCTCTTGTGGAACGTTTTTAATATGAAAAACACCACCGTAAATCAGTTCTACGTGAAAAACTATTTCAGTATCATCATTGGCTTTGACGGAGAGGGACAAAACGACGTCGTAATTATCGTCACCAATTGGATTAGCGTTGACATTAATATTTATATCGATTTGTGGTGCCTTTTCACGTGGACGCAGTGAACGAGGAGCACTTGGGTTTTCAAATGAAAAATCTTTTAGATATTGAGTCAATACAGCAAAAACTGGCTCTCCACCACTGTTGTTCACTTCACCTTCAGCCATAGTACAAACCTTCTCAATTATAATGGGTATACTTTTATTCTAGATTTAAAGATCAAGTTGGTTATCATGCCTTGCACAAGGTTGCAAGAAATGCTTCCCTTGTCTTGACTATTTTTAAAGTTCATTAAAGATTTTTTGCATTTCAATGATTATCATCATTTTTCCGCCATGAAGATTCTCTAAAATTATAAATCTCGTAATCTTCTGCTTTAAGATCAATTATTTTTTCAGAATCATTTTGAGCGTTGGTTTTATCTTTAGTATGAATATTTATTTTGTTTCTAAATGATGAAAAGAAATGCCAAACTATAGAACGGATTGGCTTAATAAGGAGTAATATTCCTAAAATATCGCTAACAAAGCCGGGAAGAATAAGCAAAATTGCAGCAAGAATGATGAAAGCATCAGGGAGGATATTATTCTCTAGTATCTGTCCTTGAATGAGTTCACGTTGCATATTTTTAAAAAGGCTAAACCATTGAATTCGCAACAAAATAATCCCAGTGATTGTTGTAAGAATAATCAAACTCAAAGTTGCCAGAATTCCAATTTCTTTTCCAACAAAGATAAAACCAGCGATTTCGATCAAGAGAGCGCTGAGCAAGATAATGATAAAAAAGCGAGGTTTTATAGTGTAAGATTTTATCACATGAAAGTTTCCTTCTCAGTGTTTAGAATAGAAAATTATAAGAGCCATCTTTTTAAACATAAATGAATAAAAGCTATAAAAATATTTGAATGATAAATTCCCTATTTTACATGTTTATTGATAAATGCTATTGACTGCAATGTGTTTGTTATAGAGCATTTTAGATTTGGAGATGAACAGCGCTTATGGAATTTGACGTTATACTTGTCATAGCTCTTGTTATTATGGTTATCGTTTTTGTACAACTCCGTAATGTATTAGGAAAACGAATTGGCTTTGAAAAACCTCCCTTCGATCCTTATTCACGTTCTTCTGAAAAACAGACTGAGACAGAAACAACCGACAACATTGTTTCGTTCCCTCATAAGGGTAATTCGCAAAAGAGCGATTTTAGCGAAATTGATGCTATTTCCCCAAAAGGAAGCGCGTTGAATGAAGGTTTGCGGGCACTCCGTAAGATCGATACCCATTTTTCTCCTCAATTTTTTATAAAGGGTGCCCAAATTGCTTATGAGATGATCATAACAGCTTTTGCTAAAGGTGATCGCGATCAACTTAAAAGATTACTGTCTGAGAATGTTTTTGAGAGCTTTTGTGCTGCCATTGAGGAACGTGAAAAAAATAATGAAAAAGTCCAGCTTACTTTTGTTGGAATTAATAAGATCGAGTTTGTCTCGGCAGCAATACAAAACAAGGACGAATTTGTAACTGTACGAATTGTCAGTGAAATGATTTCTGTAACCTATAATGGGCAGGGAGAGCGGATAGACGGTGATCCTGATGCAATTGTAGAAATTAGAGATGTTTGGACATTTGTTCGCAATAGCCTATCGTCCGATCCAAATTGGAAGCTTTTTGCAACCGAAGATGAAAATTAAGATCTTTTTCGTCCATAAAATCGTAATAATAAGCTTTATAAGAGTTTAAAAATTGAAATGTCTAGGGATGAATGGAGACAAAAAAGGGATTTATTGCCTTCACAAGACCATCTTTTGTGGGAGATGGTTTGTCGCACAATAATACCACTTCATGGTAAATTCCACTCTAATATTGTAAAAAATGATTCAAATATAGACAAGAACAAACAGCATGTAACTCAAATCTTTCCATTGTCTCAGGAAAATCAGCAGAGATCAACAGTGGTTAAAAGAGAAAAGGGGAGAGTTGCACAAACACATAATATTCATTTCTTCGATCGTGTTGCATATCGTAAAATTGCCAAAGGTCATTATCCACTTGAGGCGCGTCTTGATCTTCATGGTTGTGCGCAGAAAGAAGCTTATTTTTTCTTGAAAAATTTTCTACAATCATCTCAGCAGAGTGGATTGCGTTATGTGCTTGTGATTACAGGAAAAGGTCAATCACCTGGGAGTGATGGTGCTTTGTATAAATTTGTCCCTCATTGGTTATCAACATCAGCTTTTCGATATTATGTTCACGCCTTTGAGCAAGCGGCTCGCCAGCATGGTGGTGGGGGTGCGCTTTATATTTGGTTGCGCCGTTTTGTGTCTGAGAAAAGGGTATGATGTTGTTTAAGCTGTTCTGGCTTAAGATCAGTTTTAGGTATGGCATTTGCGTAGGTAATGATTCTCTTTGCAACATAATCAACTATATAGCCTAATAACTAGATCGCAGGAGTTTTGTCGATGCTTTGGGACGGATATTTGTGTGCTTTATTATTATTTTTTGGATAACCGCAAAACGAAAAAACTGAAAACATAAATTAGAGATAATCGAACTATTGAAATGAAAGAGCAGTTTGGAAAAAACTGCATTAATTGTGACCTTTACACTCATTTCTTGTTTTCGGGGACATGTGTGTTTTGTTCGTTGGTTCACATATTTTAAGTTATGGCATTAAACTGGATTAAGCTGTAGCACGTTAAGATAAATTATATCGTTTTCAATTTTTAGTTTTCTGGATGCAATAGTCTTTAAAAAGATAGAACAGATTGGCCCCGGATTGATTATATTGTTATTGACGATTTATTGCGTGTGATCGATTTTTCTTGCAGAACTAACTATGACTGAAGATTTTATGCTAATTCTAATATAGCTTAGCCCATATAATAGGAGACTTATGAAATTGTGAAATTTAATATATAAGGCGTATATATATTTTAAAAGCCAAAATATTTTTTTCATTATTAATCATAAAATTGCAAATGTGATGATAAAAGATAATATGGGCAAAGATTTTTGTCATGTACTGGAGTTCCTGTACTTTCTGGGAGCGTGATGTAAGGTGTGATTTTTCAGAAGCTGAAGTAGTAGGGAAAAGAAGTTCACCAAACCAATAAGAAAGTGATAACAGTAGAAAAAATTAAATATGTTACAGTGGGGATTAAAGGTTAACACAATAAATAAGAAAATTAGGATTAGCATGGAGCTAATGAGTACAGCAAATATAACAAAAGGCAGGGTGTACTCATTAGCTCTTTGGAAATACAAAAAAGAAAAATAGAAAGCAGATATCTACTTTTTATAGATGTGTCATTGGATTTTGATTGTTCCCTTCATATGGGCGAATGAACCATCTTTTTCCGCAATATTGGTATCGACTGTTGCTGTATTCCCGTCTTGAACATGAACGACATTAGAACCTCGTTTTAGGTTCATGCCAGTAAACCATAATACATTTTTGCTGACTTCAATAGCGGTATATTCCCCTGTATCTCCGATGCCTTTAAAAGCACCAGATGTTCCTTTAAATGACATGGTCCGGTTAGCATAGAAGTTAAGTTCAAAAACAGCTCCACCAAAGTTTACTTCTGCTACTTTGCCAATAGGAGGATAAGGATTATTTATATGCCAAGGAGTTTCACCGGTAAAAACTTTTGCTCCAAATTCAAGAGGTTGTTGACTAGGAAGTCGGGATATTTTTTCTCCATATCAGAAATAATGCTGGAAGAGTCCTTATGTGAAATGGCAGCATTTTTATAGTCAGTAAGGGATGTTTTTACAAAATCAAGCAATGCCGGAGATGTATCATTTTTAATATAGTGTCCAGGAATGACCATTTCTGGTTTCAGTGATTGCATATCCTCAATGCATTTAATCCCACAAATCAATATCCTGAATGGTTGATGTATCAGTCATCCAAAGATGTCCGCCGGTCGATACGGAGACGCCGCCAAGTACGGTTTTCAGAGAAGGGATCCATAGATAACCGTGTGCTGATCATTTCTATCCTGTCGAATATCGATATCCTGATCTTCAATAATCAATTTATGAGAGGTTACAACATTAGGAATATATAATTCTTATGAAGCATCAGTTTCCATTGTTTCTTGCCACACATTTCTTTTTGCATCTTTGGTAGCAGAGATTAGATAGGCTATTTGTGCAGTTGATATTATTTGTGCTTGAGGGACCGCTTTTTTAATTTTATGTAGTCCAAAATAATAATCAGGGTCACTATGTGAGATAAAAATGTATTTTGGATTTTTTGATCATTTCAACAAGTTGTTGAGCGTACTTTTTTGAAATTGCGCATCAATGAGTATAGCCTCGTGATTGCCATAAATTAGCGTGGATGTAACAGGAAAAATGGCTTTAGCTCTAGGATTGAAAGTTTTTAGATTCAATGTGGAGGCTGAAGCTATTGTAGACAAAGTCACTGAAGTGAGAAATAGTGCATTGGCTAATTTTTTCATTTGAGGCCCTCCTAAAGTTACTTACTCTCTACCTATAGAAGTTATCAACTAGGGCCTCAAGTGAATTATTTTTTATTCTTTTTGGCATTTTTCTTGCTTTAGGGGATAGAGACTCCTATTAATTCTCGTCTGAAGCTAGTTTGTTTCTCTTAGTAAGCTCTTATTGCTGACTTATAGTATTGAATTTATATTTTAAAACGGTAAATTGTTGAACAAAATTCACATGTGACTGAAATATAGTTATTTTCAACCATTTTTTTACGTTCATCAATTGGAAAGCTTTCTAGTATTTCTTTAATTTTTTCATGCGAACAAGAACATTGATCCATAAGAGAAATGGGTTTAAAAACTCTGACACCCTTTTCATGGAAAAGACGAAACAATAGCAATTTACTGCCGACTTGGGGATCGGTCAATTCTGCATTTTCAGTGGTTGCTGTCAGTGCTTTGGCTTCTTGCCATTGGTTTTCAAGTTGGGCACGGGTTTTAGTTACTTCTGGTTTTTTATTGGGTTCATGTATTTTATGATGAGACGATGCTTGAGGTAAGAATTGAATCAAAAGTCCTCCTGCTCGCCAGTTTTTCTGTGGTTTGCCTGTTTGGTCGCGGTTGATCAATATAGCGACTGCTAAACGGATATCGGTGGGTATTTGCTCTGATTGGTCAAAATAGGTACGGGAGGCTTCTTGTAAATTTGATCCATCTAATGCAACTATTCCCTGATAGGGCTTTGTGTGTGGACCTTGGTGGATGGTGAAGGCTAAAGTACCTTTTCCGAGAAGTGTTTCTGAAGAGGTTTGATCATTGGCTATTGCTTGTTTGAGCTTTTCTTCATCAAAACGAGCATACCCGCGTAAACTAGAGGGAGGAGAAAAGTCACACACCAACATCTTAACCGGTCCATTGGAATGGGTTTGTAAAGTAAATTTTTCCTTAAGTTTTAGGGAGGTTCCAAGTAGAACAGTTAAGACTAAAGCTTCTGCTAGAAGGTAAGAAACTGGTTCAGGATATTGATGTCTTGTGAGAATAGAATTTAAAGTTTTCCCAAGTTGGACAGCACGTCCACGGATACCCAGTTCTTCGACTTGAAAGGGAGTAACAGTATCATCTTCACTTAAGTAGATATTGTTGAGAGAGAATTCATCTGTTGCTTGTTCGCGTTTTTCACTCATATCTTTGCCTTTTGTATGATTTATTTTAGTAAGTCATTGTGGAGAGAAAAACGTATCTTGTAAACACCAGGAGAGAATTGCTTTTTGGGCAGGAAGACGATTTTCAGCTTTATCAAAAACAACGGAATGCGATCCATCTATCACGGTATCGACAACTTTTTCACTACGATGAGCAGGAAGGCAATGCATGAAAAGAGCATAGGGTTTGGCTAATTTTATTAAAGCTTCATTGACTTGATAAGGCTGAAAAATAGAATGATTGCGGGCACGAAATTCTTGTCCCATGGAAACCCATGTGTCAGTCATAATACAGTCAGCATCTTTAGCAGCTTTTTGGGGATTATGGGTCAGTGTAATATGAGCCCCTCATTCATGGGCCCAGTATACAAATTTCTCTTGTGGTTCGCAGCCTTTTGGAGTGGCAATGCGCAGATGAAAGTCAAAAAGAGTAGCTGCTTCAATTAAGGAATGAAGCACGTTATTGCCATCTCCCATCCACGCAAATATTTTTATTCGCAACTGGTCCACGGTGTTCTTCATAGGTCAGGATATCTGCTAAAATTTGGCAAGGATGTGTGTCATCTGTGAGGGCATTAATGACAGGAATTTGTGCATATTGTGCCAACTCAAGCATCTGGTGATGGAGTGTTGTGCGTAATGTAACAATATCCACAAAACGCGATCAGACGCGTGCTGTGTCAACTATGGTTTTACAATGATCAAGCTGCATCTCTGAACTCGTTAGCATGATCATCTCTCCACCAAGTTGGTGCGTGCTGATATCGAATGAAATACGGGTTCGTGTGGATGATTTTTAAAAATCATTGCGAGTGTTTTACCAACAAAAGGTTTTAAACCTTTCCCTGCTATATGCTTTAAGGTTTTTCACATAATAGGTAATAGCGCGTGCTATTGGTGGGATTAAAACGGATAAGTAGGTGAAGTGGCGAAAGAGCATTTGTCAATGTTTATGATACTTACCTTTTTTGTTTATTTGCGAAAGATAAGCAATTGCTTTTTCAATACGGTGCAAGCTTTCATCTACTTCTTCTTCCTTGATGATAAGGGGAGGCAATAAACGCACTACGTTGTTGTTGGCACCAACACTTAGAACATATTCCTTTTCCAAGGCATTCACGACAACATTTGAGGGAACAACACACTGAATACCTAGCATAAGACCAACACCGTGAATTGCACAGATAATATCTGGATAACTATTGAGAATGCTCAAAAGTCCACTTCTTAGCTTGTTTCCCATGTGCTGAACATGATGGAGAAAGCCTGGTTCTAATATGATATCAAGAACACTATTGCCTACAGCCATCGCAAGAAGATTGCCTCCAAAAGTTGATCCATGGGTCCCTGGTGTCATACTTTTTGCAGCTTTCTCTGTTGCAAGACAAGCTCCTAACGGAAATCCCCCACCCAGTCCTTTTGCGAGGGTAAGAATATCAGGTATGATATCACTCCATTCATAAGCAAAAAGCTTTCCTGTTCGTCCAATGCCCGTTTGAACTTCATCCAAAATGAATAACAAGTTATTATCATCGCATATTTTGCGCAAAAATCTTAAATATTCGTGAGAGACTGTTCGTATTCCTCCTTCACCCTGAATGGGCTCAATAAGAATGGCTGCGGTATTTTTATTGATAGCGTTGCGCAAAGCGCTTTCATCACAAAAAGGAACTTGAACAAATCCACCAGCTTTTGGTCCAAAGCCTTCAAGATATTTTTCATGCCCGGTAGCAGCAAGCGTTGCAAGTGTGCGTCCATGAAATGCACCTTTAAAAGTGATAATTTCAACGCGTGTTGGATACCCAGATGCATAATGAGTGTGACGAGCAGTTTTAAATGCGCATTCTAGTGCTTCAGCGCCAGAATTGCAGAAAAAAACTTTATCAGCAAAGCTGTTTGCACAAAGCCGTGTGGCAAGAGCTTCTTGTTCAGGTGATTGAAAAAGATTGGAAATATGCCAAAGTTCTTCAGCTTGTTTCTTGAGGGTTTCAACCAACTTTGGATGTGCGTGGCCTAATGCATTGACAGCAATGCCAGATGTCAAATCAAGATAACACTCTCCTTTATCGGAAATAAGCCATACACCACTGCCTTTTTTAAAATGCAAATCACGTCGAGCAAAGCATTTGTAAAGTGGCTGTATAGCGTTAGCTCTCATCATTATTTCCTTTATTTTTTAAACTTTACTGTATAATAAAAAAACAATTTTTAGGTACAGATTATTCAGTGTTTCATTACGATCAATTATCGTGTCCACATGATGGATCATTACACTGATTGGTAAAAAGTCAATAAAGGTTTTATAAAGAAGCACTTGTAGGGAAAAGCCTTAAGAAAAAACAATATTTGGGGCCTATTTTTGATCCGCAAGTTGGGGAAAACATTTTAAATAGGCTCTTTAAGAAGGAAAGACTCTTGTAATCAAGTCCGTGCATATTGTAGTTTAAATTAGCAAGTGAGATTGTGTTTCAGTTCGTAAATTCTATAGGTTGAATGAGGCTTTTGTGTTCGGGGAGGATATAAAAGTTTTTCATTGAGCTCATTGAAAACATGATTGAGACATGCGAAGGTGCAACAAGCGTATCTCAATGAGATGATCGAAGTGGAGTGCAGGTATGAGTTGGACATGTGAACGTGTTGAACTTCTTAAGAAGTTTTGGAGTGAAGGTTTAAGTGCGAGTCAGATTGCAGCTCAGTTGGGTGGAGTCAGCAGAAATGCAGTGATCGGTAAAGTGCATCGATTAAAGTTACCAGGACGTGGTAAGATTGCACCAGGGGTGTCGCGTACACAAAAGATACCTGTTAGCCCATCGGCTCCACCACGTGTGCGTCGCACCCCATCGACAGTAGTACCAACAGATTCTGTGTCTTGCAGTGTTGGAGCAACAGCTTTAAAGATGGAGATTGTGACAGAGGATGTGACAGAAACGAATATGCCTACGAAATCAAATGTCGTTGTGCCTATATCACGTCAGCTCAATCTTTTACAATTGAGTGAAAATACATGCAGATGGCCCGTTGGAGATCCTTTGTCATCAGACTTTCATTTTTGTGGTGCTGATGCTGGTGAAAATAATCCCTACTGTGCCTTTCATGCTAAAATAGCATTTCAGCCAATATCTGAAAGACGGCGGATAAGAATATAATAAGGGTAATCTCTCTTGATCTTTTGTACAATATCATTGAGTTTAAGCTTAATGTATAAGCTATTATGAGAAAAAAATTGTAAAGTTAGAGCTTTTAATAAATATAGAACCCCTTTTTATCAGAAGACTTATTCAAGTGGTATTTTTTCGTATTATTACATAGTCATGTGTCATAAGGGGGCAAATTGTTATCTACTTTCACACACACTCTTAATTAAGTTTTACGGGCTTCCAAAACTTCTATAGCAATATCTTTTAAAAAGTGGAGATTTGTGTAGAGTCTCGCATTTTTGTGTTTTTGAATGGGGATGTTTCTCGTGAAGAACAGCACTCACTTTTCAGCTAAGCACTTGTTTTAAAGATCTCTTTCTTAGCTCTTAATTTCATCACTTATGAAAGTGGTATAGTGCAAAATTCATGGAGCATACCCATTTTTACGCTTATGAAAATACAAGTTAGCACTGTCATTATATTTCTCATTTTCCAACATTACGCTTGCTTTTAAGAGAATTCATAAGAAATATATTGAGTCTTTTTCTAAACGATTTTTATCCACACATCGCCTTTTTGTGACATGTAGCAAGCATTTTAAATGATTCATTATCAAGAGCTTGAAATGAGACAATCTAATTGTGGTCTCATTTAATTAATAGAGGGAACTAATAAATTACTTTTATGAATCAATCTATTGAAGTTTTTGTCATGATCGCTTTTTCGATTTTTGGCAGGATTTTTTCCTGGTAAATTTGCCATGTTAAAGGGCCAACATGTTTGGCAATAATAATGCTTTCTTTATTCAAAAGAAAAGTTTCTGGTGGTCCATAGACTCCCCAGTTAATAGCTGTATGACCTGAAATATCAAAGCCAATCACTTTAAAAGGATTCCCAAAACTATTCAGAAAGCGTTGGGCATTTTCTTGGCTATCCTTATAATTAATGCCAATAAGATCAAAACGTTGATCTTGTGCAATTTTCATGAGAAGTGAATGCTCTTCGCGACAGGAAAAACACCAAGATCCCCAAAAATTGACCAATGTTATGCGTCCTTTAAACTGTTCCGAATTTAAATAGTTTTTATTGCCTAGTAAGGGAAGATTGATTTTGGGAGCCGGTTTTTCAACGAATGTGCTTGGAAGAAGAGAAGTATCATTGGGGTGTTTATTATCTATAAAGTAGAAGAAAAGTATAATGAGAAGAAGAAAAAACACAAATGGTCCAAAAAGACCAAACATAACGAATAAAGATATGTTTTTTTTAGGTTTTTGAAGGGTGGTTTTCATTATATTTTCCTTTCCGAAAGAGCTCTTTTTTGTTCAGCTGTTGTAGGATTTTCTTTTGATAGAAAGCTTTACACAGGATGTGCCCAATAAGACAAAGAAGGGAGATGGCGGAAAATATATAGCTCAAAATAACAATTTGTTCATGATGAAGAGTACCGAGGAAAAAGTCAATTTGCTTAGAGAGATTTCCTAAAAGTCCGCTGTGGGTGCTGTTTAAATCGAACATGATGAAGAGTCCTTATGTTCTGCACGACGGGCTTTTTCGATCTGAAGTATTTGGATATGACGGCTATTGATCTCGTTACGCATAACCATCAAATAGACCAAAATAAACATAAGGCTAAAACAAAGTATCATTGTTATAAGGGGCCATAACATAGCGTGTTCGATTGTTGGGCCTCCTTTGCGCAAAAGCGATGCTGATTGATGCAGTGTATTCCACCAATTAACGGAAAATTTTATAATGGGGATATTTACAAGCCCAACGAGTGTGAGGATTGCTGTTGCGCGTGCAGCTTTTGCTTGATTATTAAAAGCGCGTGCGAGCATGACAATGGCAAGATAGATGAAAAACAAGATCAAAACTGATGTGAGTCGTGCATCCCATACCCACCATGTTCCCCATGTTGGGCGTCCCCAAAGAGAACCTGTGATCAAGGATAGAGCTGTAAAAACTGCTCCGATGGGTGCACCACATTTGAGTGCCACATCAGCAAGATGGTACTTCCAAATCAAACTTCCTAAAGCAGCAACACTTATTATGATATAACAAAATGTAGAGAGCCACGCGAATGGCACATGAATATACATAATCTTGACGGTCATACCTTGTTGATAGTCATCAGGAGAACGTATAATTAGAATAAGTCCTAAAATAAGAAGGCACAATGTTATACCAGTTAACCAAGGCAAGGCGACACTGCTTATTTTCATAAAACGGGTTAAACTGGCTGGGAGTGATCTCATTTCATGTATGTGGGATGTTTCATTCATGAGATCTATAATAGGCAGAGTTTCGCTGTGCGGCAATCATCTTTTACTCTTCTAATAAAAACTTGAGTGTTATAGCGGCAATAAAAGAGCTAAAAATACTCAAAAGAAGCGATAAAGCAATAAGAAGAGTCAAGGAAGAGAGAAAAGAAATATTTGGGTTTGTTGGAGCTGTCGCAGCTGAAACACCAAAAATCATGATTGGAATGATCCATGGTAAGATGATAATAAAAATGAGAAGAGTACTATGTAACAATGACGTTGCAAGGGCAGCCCCTATAGCGCCAATGAAAATAATGGCAGGTGTTCCGCATAAGAGGGTGAGTATTGTTGTAAAAGTTATCGTGGCATCTAAATGGAGCATGAATGCTAAAATAGGAGTAACAAAAATAAGAGGAAGCATCGTCCCCACCCAATGGGCAAGGCATTTGGTAAATACAATCAGTATGAAACTTTGTCTTTGTCCAGAGAGAATAAATTGGTCAAGACTTCCATCATCGCGATCGGTTTGAAAAAGTTTATTCAAATTGAGAAGTCCTGCGAGAAGAGCTCCAAACCATAATATACCTGGACCTATTTGTGCGAGAATTTTAGGATCTGGCCCGATGGTGAAGGGGGTTATTATAGTAATAGCGATGAAAAACAAAAGTCCTGTTAACGAAGAGGATTGTGGCGCTAAGGTTAATCGCAGATCACGCCAGAACAGTGCTTTCATGTTTCTCTCTCCTGGGGTGATGAAAATTTTTCTAGAGCGATTTTATGATTTTCTGGAATGCCAAGGGGGGTATGCGTGGCAGCGATAATTATACCGCCTTGGTTGAGATGGCGCTGGAAAATATTGACAACGATAGTTTGAGCATGGCTATCCAGTCCAGACATTGGTTCATCTAAAATCCAAATAGGACGATGGGAGAGTAAAAGGCGAGCGATGGCTACACGTCTTTTTTGCCCAGTTGACAGAATATTAAAGGGTAAATTTTCAAGATCAGAAAGACCAATATCGGCAAGGGCTTCATGCGGAGAGCGCAGATGTTGTCCATAAAATGCCGACCAAAATTGTAGATTATCCAGAACGGATAAAAGAGGTTTCATGGCATTTTGTGTGCAAAGGTAATGACATGCCGTTGCTACAGGATAAGTTTGTTCATGGTCTTTAAGACTTACATGGCCTTCGGCAGCTTCAAAAAGACCAGTGATGATTCGTAGTAATGTAGATTTTCCGATTCCATTTGGTCCTGTGATTGTCATAAGTTGCTGTGGGAATAAACAAAAAGAAAGACCTTGGAACAGCACTTTTTCATTTCTGTAAGCCGCCAAATCTTCGCCTGATAACACCATGTGATTGCCTGTTTTGCATTTATTTTTATAATCTTTATTGCATTCTAGGATAAAAAACACGTTTTTTATGCAATTGTACCTAGAATAGTTCTAACAATAGTTCTATAAGCTATGTGTTACATCAATATCGGATGTAGAATGGTTTTTAGCGCTGGTTTCCGAATTTGCCGATGAGAAAGGTGGAGGGGGAAGTGAATGGCGAAGGTGGTTGCATCTGCGCTCAAGCTGCGACCTTGATTCGTGGTTTGTGTTGTTCATTCCGGGAAATTGAGTGGTTTGTAGTATGAGGGTGGACGGTTATGACTCAAATTGATAGCTTTAATTGTCGCAGAACTTTAAATGTTGGTGGCAAGGAGTATACTTATTACAACTTGATTGAAGCAGAGAAGAACGGGCTCGAAGGTGTTTCTCGTTTACCATTTTCGATGAAAGTGATTCTTGAAAATTTATTACGGTTTGAAGATGGTCGTACGGTTAAACAAGAGGATATCTTAAACGTTGCTAAGTGGTTAAATGACAAAGGCAGTGCTGGTGCAGAAATTGCCTATCGACCTGCACGCGTTCTTATGCAAGATTTCACAGGTGTCCCTGCGGTTGTTGATCTTTCTGCGATGCGCGAGGCTATGGTCAAACTTGATGGTCAGGCTGAAAAAATCAATCCTCTTATTCCCGTTGATCTTATTATTGACCATTCAATTATCGTTGATGATTTTGGCACTCCCATGGCCTTTAAGGAGAATGTTGAGCATGAATATGAACGTAATAGTGAACGCTATCGTTTCCTGAAGTGGGGGCAGCAAGCTTTTCAAAATTTTCGCGTTGTACCTCCAGGAACAGGGATTTGTCATCAGGTTAATCTAGAGTATTTAGCACAATGTGTGTGGATGAAAGATGAAGGGGGGCAGCAAACGATTTATCCTGATACCTGTGTGGGTACGGATTCCCATACAACTATGGTGAATGGTTTGGGTGTTTTGGGTTGGGGTGTTGGTGGTATTGAAGCCGAAGCGGCAATGTTAGGCCAACCCGTTTCGATGTTGTTACCTGAAGTGATTGGTTTCCGTTTAACAGGCAAGCTTAAAGAAGGTGTAACGGCTACTGATTTAGTATTGACGGTGACACAAATTTTACGCAAGAAGGGCGTTGTTGGTAAGTTTGTTGAGTTTTTCGGTCCTGGCCTAGAACATATGACACTCGCTGATCGAGCGACGATTGGGAATATGGCGCCTGAATATGGGGCAACCTGTGGGTTTTTCCCAATTGATAAGGAAACAGTGCGTTATCTCAATATGACAGGGCGTGATGAACATCGGATAGCTTTAGTGGAGGCTTATTCCAAAGCACAAGGGATGTGGCATGATGAAGCCATAGCTGATCCCATTTTTAGTGATACAATTGAATTAGATATGGGAAGTGTTGTGCCTTCTATGGCTGGTCCTAAACGTCCTGAAGGGCGTATTGCATTGGAAAGTGTTGCGCAAGGCTTTAAGAAAGCTTTGGTCGAGGATTATAAGAAGACTTATGGACAAAGTGACCGTTATCAGGTCGAAGGTGAGGAATATACGCTTGGCCACGGTGATATCGTGATTGCTGCAATTACCTCTTGCACGAATACATCAAATCCAAGCGTTCTTATTGCTGCAGGTCTTTTGGCACGTAATGCTGTGGCAAAAGGTCTCAAGAGCAAACCATGGGTTAAGACTTCTCTTGCGCCTGGATCACAAGTTGTTGAAGCTTATCTTCACAATTCAGGTCTACAAAAAGATTTGGACGCACTAGGGTTTAACTTAGTGGGGTTTGGATGCACGACATGTATTGGAAATTCTGGTCCTTTATACCCAGCTATTTCCAAAACAATTAATGATAATAATTTAATTGCAGCTGCAGTTCTTTCAGGTAATCGTAATTTTGAAGGGCGTGTATCACCTGATGTGCAGGCGAATTATTTAGCTTCACCACCGCTCGTTGTTGCACACGCTTTGGTAGGAACGGTGTGTAAAGATTTAACAAAGGAGCCTCTCGGAGTCGGTTCAGATGGTCAACCCGTTTATTTGAGAGACATTTGGCCAACTTCCAAGGAAATACAGGAATTTATCGAAAAGAATATCACGCGTAAGCTTTTTGCCGAAAAATATGCAGATGTTTTTAAGGGAGACGAAAACTGGCAAAAAGTTCAGATTCCTACAGGGGCAACTTATTCTTGGGATGAGCAATCAACATATGTGCGTAATCCACCATATTTTGAGAATATGCAGAAGATTCCAGGTGTCTTACCGGATATTAAAAACGCACGGATTTTAGGTCTGTTTGGTGATAAAATCACAACAGATCATATTTCTCCTGCTGGTTCTATTAAAGCTGCTTCTCCTGCTGGAAAGTATTTAACCGATCATGGCGTTAAAGTGGCTGATTTTAACCAGTATGGGACCCGTCGTGGGAATCATGAAGTCATGATGCGCGGGACCTTTGCTAATATTCGTATTCGTAATTTCATGCTCGGAGAAAATGGTCGTGAAGGAGGTTATACAATTCATTATCCTTCAGGAGAAGAGCAAGCAATTTATGATGCAGCAATGGCATACAAGCAAGAAGGCGTTCCGCTCGTTGTATTTGCCGGTATTGAATATGGTAATGGGTCATCCCGTGATTGGGCTGCTAAGGGCACTAATCTTCTTGGTGTAAAAGCAGTGATTGCTCAATCTTTTGAGCGGATTCATCGTTCTAATCTTGTTGGTATGGGGATTGTTCCTTTTGTATTTGAAGAGGGTGCAAGCTGGCAGTCATTGGGTTTAAAAGGTGATGAAAAGATAACAATTGAAGGGATTCATAATTTAAAACCCCGTCAAAAGACTATTGCTACAATTACTTTTTCTGATGGAACAAAAAAAACTGTTCCCTTGTTGTGCCGTATTGATACTGAAGATGAGTTGGATTATTTGCATCATGGTGGAATTTTGCAATATGTTTTACGTAATCTAGCAGTTTAAACCGCGTTTGTTTAGAAGTATTTTTAAATTCTTTCAGGTGGTTATTAAATTAGGAATTCATTTTTTTATGCCCATCTTTGAGAATTCGATTGACGTTGCCTTTAGGGTTGCGTTATAAACCGTGCGGTTATCAGCAGATTTATAGTTTTGCTTGGGTAGGATTTGTTTATATGGATAGAGGTGTCGTTTAGACTCATTTTATCTAATGTGTTGAAAGAGAGATATATTTATGGCGAATACACCTTCCGCTAGGAAAGCGGTGCGCAAAGTTGCTATGCGCACGCAGGTTAATAAGGCCCGCCGTTCACGCGTTCGTACTTTTATGCGTAAGTTTGATGATGCTTTAGCTACTGGTGATAAGGCATCTGCGGAACTGGCATTTAAGAATTTTGAACCTGAAATTATGCGTGCAGTTTCCAAGGGGGTTTTTCATAAAAATGCTGCTGCACGAAAAGTGTCACGTTTAGCAAAACGTTTAAAGGCTCTTAGCGTTTAAGTTTTTTCCGTTTTTAGAAATTAGGCCAGCATCTCTACAGGTGCTGGTTTTTTTATTTTTTGATGGTCCTATACCTTTTTTAAAAGGTGGGGTTCTACAGCGAATCTTTTTATGAAAGAGTAGAACGCGTTTGTATGGTTATCCACAAGCTTTGTGGATTTTTGCAGAGTCTTTTTTGTCAAGTATTTTTATTTTTTTTTTTTTGATCTGACGAGATTCTTTATTATTGGTAAATTTAGAGAAAAAAAATGAATTGAATCAATAATTTTTCTCATTCCTTGTTTAGATGAGTAGGTTTATAGCGGCTTTTTAGAGATTTTTGATTTCATTTTAGCCTCTTGCATTTTATCTCTGGTGTTTTGTATGGTTCTTGCGAAAACTAAAAACATACAGGGTTCACATCAGTTCCTTATCCTGTGTTATCTTGAGTTTAGAATGCTTTGGTTTAGGCTATATGGGCTCTCTGTTGGACAGGTTTTCTAACGCGTTTTTTAGTTTTTTGTTTGGTATGTTTGCCATGTTTGCCATTTTAGAAGAGTGGGTCATATCATGAGCATAAGTAGATTTTATTGGTCATCTTTGTTGATGGGGTTGTAATGAGACTATCCTAAGGGAGGGTGAGTAATCATTTGGGGTAGGACGTTTTGCCTTTGCTAAGTTAATTTTTAGCTTTTGGGTAAGACAAATTTAATTTTTATCAGGATGGAAGATGGTGGATAAATTGAACTCGAAAGCTAGCTCCTTTAAAAAGGTTTCTGTAAATATCCTGTCGGCGGAGAAAATAGTTAATATGACGGGTAGTGGTGTGGCAGTCAGTAGAAATGCTTCCGGAGGGCATCCGGTTATTTCAGAGGAAGAAGGTGCGGCAGCTTTTGCGCGTGTTATGGCACAGTTAAAAGCGCAAGTTGGTATTGAAGCTTATACCAGTTGGTTTGGTCGCTTAAAGCTTGCTGAATATAGCCGTAATCTTGTAAAGCTTTCTGTTCCTACAGCATTCTTGCGTTCATGGATTAATAATCATTATGGTTCTCTTTTGACAAATTTGTGGAAACAAGAGAATTCAGCTGTTCTTCGTGTTGAAGTTATTGTTCGCGGTATGAAGCGTGTTTCAGGAGGTGTTGTCTGTAAAACGAATACAGCCCCTGTTGTCCTAGAAGAGCAAACGATGCCATCTTTTGTTGAGAATTACACAGAGCGTTCTGCAAAGAATCTGCAAGCAGGTGTTTTTGGTTCACCACTTGATTCTCGCTATAATTTTGAAAGTTTTGTGGAGGGTTCTTCTAATCGTGTTGCTTTAGCTGCTGCGCGTTCGATTGCAGAAGGGCATAAGAGTGCTTTAAGGTTTAATCCTCTTTTTATTCATGCATCTGTTGGTTTAGGAAAAACACATTTGCTTCAAGCTATTGCTGCTACTGCGCTGAAGCGTTTATCGTCTGCACGGGTTATTTATTTGACCGCTGAATATTTTATGTGGCGTTTTGCGACGGCTATTCGTGATAATGATGCTCTTTCTTTTAAAGAGCATCTTCGTGATATTGATCTTCTTATTATTGATGATATGCAATTTTTGCAGGGAAAGTCGATTCAGCACGAATTTTGTCATTTGCTTAATATGTTGCTTGATAGTGCGAAACAAGTTGTTGTGGCTGCGGATCGTCCACCAGCAGAACTAGAATCGCTTGATCTTCGTGTTCGGTCTCGTCTTCATGGAGGCGTGTCCCTTGAAATTGAAGCACCCGATTATGAGATGCGTCTAAAGATGCTGCATCAGCGGTTAAAGATAGCACAACAAGATGATAACACGATCGCAATTTCTGATGATATTCTAGAATATATTGCGAGAACAGTTCTAGGGTCGGGACGTGATATTGAAGGAGCTTTTAATCAGTTATTGTTCCGTCAGTCATTCGAGTCTGATTTATCCTTAGAACGGATTGATGAGTTATTGGGTCACTTGACACGTTCTGGTGAACCTAAACGTATCCGGATCGAAGAAATTCAACGTACGGTTGCGCGTCATTATAATGTTTCTAAACAGGATTTGTTATCAAATCGTCGAACACGTACAGTTGTAAAGCCGCGACAGGTTGCAATGTATTTAGCGAAAGTGTTGACACCTCGTTCACTACCAGAAATTGGACGTCGTTTTGGTGGGCGTGATCATACGACAGTTTTACACGCTGTCCGTAAAATTGAAGATTTGGTTTGTGGTGATCAGACATTAGCTAAAGAGCTTGAATTGCTTAAGCGGTTGATTGGAGAGCAAGCTGCATAATCTTTACGATTTTTCTTTCTCTGGAAAAGTTTCGCAGAGGGTTTAGTGAAGAGAGCTATCTTTTCTTATACAGGATTCACTTGCCATTTTAAGAGATGTTGAATAAAGTTCAGTAGATGATTCTTAAGGGGATAGGTTGTTTCTCTAGAGAATTTCTATAGTTTTTGGTAAATTACAACAGGCATTTTATGCGTATTATAGTTGATCGTAATCAATTTCTCAGATCTCTTGGTCGTATTCACCGTGTGGTGGAGCGTCGTAATACTGTTCCCATTTTATCGAATGTGCTGATTGATGCAGAGAATGGGAGTATACAATTAAAAGCGACGGATCTTGATTTAGAGGTTACAGAATCTTTTACAGTCAATGTTGAACAAGCAGGGGCAATAACTGTTCCTGCATATTTGCTCTATGACATAGTTCGAAAACTTCCTGATGGTAGTGAAATTGTATTGTCAGTTGATGAGAATCAAGCAAGTACAATATCAGTTGTTTCAGGTTGTGCACATTTTCAGCTTCAGTGTCTTCCAAAGATAGATTTTCCAGAGTCACTTCCTGGGCAGTTTAGTTATCGTTTTTCTTTATCGGCATCGGGGTTAAAACATTTACTTGATTGTACGCAATTTGCTATTTCTACTGAAGAGACTCGTTATTATCTTAATGGTATTTATTTTCACGTTATTAATGACGGTGTTCTGAAGCTGCGTTTAGTTGCAACCGATGGTCATCGTTTGGCGCAAGTTGATATGGAGGCGCCTTCAGATATTGATGGTATGCCAGGTGTCATTATTCCTCGTAAAGCCGTGGGAGAATTACAAAAGCTTCTTTCAGAAGAAGTTGATGGTGATGTATGTGTGGAGCTCTCAGAGACAAAGATTCGTTTTTCTGTAGGCTCTGTGGTTTTTACATCAAAGTTAATTGATGGAACATTTCCAGATTACCAGCGCGTTATTCCTCTTGGAAATGATAAAAAATTGATCGTTAATAGGCAGGATTTTTCTTCTGCGGTTGATCGTGTTTCGACAATTTCGAGTGATCGTGGGCGTGCAGTGAAGTTAACGATTGAGCAGGGGCAATTAAAGCTTGTCGTTAATAATCCTGATTCGGGGAGTGCAGAAGATCAATTAGCAGCCACTTACACATCTGATCCGCTTGAAATAGGGTTTAATTCACGTTATCTTTTGGATATTGCTGGACAACTTTCAAGTGACGAGATGGTTTTTATGTTAGCTGAATCTGCGGCTCCAGCACTGATTCGTGATAATGATGACACGGATGCGCTTTACGTGCTAATGCCTATTCGCGTTTAGGGACTGTTATTTTGCAATGCGTGGCTGATCATGTGCACAAAGTCGCAGTGAGGCAGCTAAAGCTTGTACGTTATCGCAATTATTCTTCCTTTAATATACGGTTTTCAGGTCAGCATGTGGTTTTTACTGGTCATAACGGTGCTGGTAAGACAAACCTTTTAGAAGCGTTGTCTTTTCTTTCTCCTGGTCGTGGTTTGCGGCGTGCGGCTTATTCTGATATTAGTTTTTCAGGCGGTGGAGGTGAAGGATTTGTTGTCTTTGCGCGTCTTGAATGTGCTCTTTATGGCGAAGTGAATATTGGTACAGCTTTTGAAGTTGGCGATAACAGTCGAAAAGTACATATTAATGGTGTGAATGAAACAAGTGATTGCCTAGCAGATTACTGTCATATTAGTGTCCTGACTCCTTCAATGGATGGACTTTTTACAGGTCCTTCGCTTGAGCGCCGTCGTTTTTTGGATCGTATGGTTTTGGCGATTGATCCTTTGCATGGTCGCCGCATAGCAGATTATGATAGGGCGATGCGTGCACGTAATCGTTTGTTTTCTAATGAAAATGAAGATGGTGCTTGGTTTAATGCTTTAGAAAAGCAAATGGCAGAACTGGCGACGGCTATTGCAGCTGCGCGTATTGATGTTATTCGGCTTTTAAATGACATGTTTGCACAAACGCCATCTCAGATACTTTTTCCGCGGGCTTTTTTGCAAATTGATGGTTTCTTAGAAACGGCGCTGAGTAAGATATCAGCTATTGAGGTTGAAGAACAATTTTGTGATCAGTTGTATCATAACCGCGCAATAGATCGTGCTGCTGGGCGGACATTAGAAGGTCCACACCGCACAGATTTACAGGTTTTTTATGCGGATAAAAATATGGCTGCAACATCTTGTTCAACAGGTGAGCAAAAGGCTTTGCTGACAGGTTTGGTTTTGTGCCATGCACGTTTAACAGGCATGATGTCGGAGAGAGCGCCCATACTTCTTCTTGATGAGATGGCAGCACATCTTGATTCTCATCGACGTGCTGCTTTATTTGATATTCTTGATGATTTGGGGGGACAAACATTTATGACAGGAACAGATCATATTTTGTTTGATGCTTTGAAAGGACGAGCAGAGTTTTTTGAGATTAAGGATGGAGCCTTATTGCAGTAAAAAACTGCTAATTTTTTAAAGGTGAAGGTCGAAAAGAAGAGGCTTACTATGTCTGTAATTATAACGGTTTTAAATGGTCCTAATTTAAATTTTCTTGGTAGACGTGAGCCAGAAATTTATGGCTCTGAAACTCTAGAAGATATTGAAAAACTTTGTAAGGAATGGGCAACAAGAACTGGTATGATAGTGCAGTTTCATCAAAGTAACTATGAGGGTCAATTGGTAGAATGGATACAGGCAGCCATTGGAGTGAGTGCTGGATTAATTATCAATCCAGCTGCTTATAGCCACACATCTATTGCAATTCTTGATGCCTTAAAGATGTTTTCAGGGCCAAAAGTAGAGGTCCATTTATCTCATATTTATCAACGTGAGGCTTTTCGACACCATTCGTATACATCTATAGGTGTGGATGCAATCATTGCCGGTTGTGGGAGTGATGGATATAGGTTTGCGTTTGAATATCTCGCTAGGAGGCTTAAATTTTCTATAAAAGGATCAAAACTTGTATAATAACGATAAGGGCATTTGAATTTACTTGATAATTCTTTTTAAATAGATAAGTGTATTATTAAGGCTTAGCTATTTTTTGTGGTGATTTCCGATATAGATGATGGATAGGTGAAATGAGAGACTTTGTTAAACAAATAAAGATACTCGTGATTTTAGGGGTGACGTTTCTTTTATCGGGTTGTAAAATTGATGTTCTTCAGCCATCAGGTTATATAGCACGTCAACAGCTTGTTTTGATTATTGTTTGTGTTGCTGTTATGCTTTGCGTTGTAATCCCAGTGATGGTGAGTGTGGTGTTTTTAGCCATTAAATATCGTGCATCGAATACGACAAAAGAGTATTTACCTGAGTGGGGCCATTCAAATAAAATTGAAGCCTTTATGTGGGGTATTCCAGTTGTTATCGTGACGGTTTTAGGTGCGTTGACAGCTTATTATACCTATGAGCTTGAGCCAGAGAATCCACTTCCGGTGGAAGTTGTTGGTGAAGGAAAACCGTTACAAGTCAATGTTGTCGCTCTTGATTGGAAATGGCTCTTTATTTATCCTGAGTACAATGTTGCATCGATCAATGAAATTTATGCACCTGAAGGCCGTCAGGTTTTGTTACAGTTAACATCAGAGAGTTCTGTTAATGCTTTTTGGGTGCCAAAATTGGGTACAGTTCTTTATGCTATGCCGCAGATGAATTCTAAGTTGCATTTAGTAGCTGAAGAACAAGGAGTGTTCAAAGGAAGCTCAGCAAATTATAGCGGAGATGGTTTTGCAAATATGCGGTTTCAGTGGCATTCTGTGTCTTTGCAGGATTTTAATGATTGGATTGCTAAAGCACGGGCTAATGGCCAAGTTCTTGATCGTGCATCCTATCGTCAGCTTTCTATCGCGCCTCGTATGGGTGATGTTGCTGCGAAAGAAAAAGATGCTGAAGTGCGTTATTTTGCACCTGTTGAGAAGCGGCTCTACTACCGGATTGTTAATCGATGTGTTGATGAAAATACGGTGTGTAATGAAAAGTTAATGAAGCGTGCCGCAGCTCAGACACTTTGGGGTGCACTTTGTTCAGTTTTTGATCCTGGCGTTATTTAAAATATCGCGAGTGTTCTAGAGTATTGATTAAGAAAGAGTCCTTTTAAATGAGGTTTCTTTTAAAGTAGAATTCATTTGATATGGGTTAAGAAATGTTTGGAAGACTTACAGATCCTACTGCGGGTGCTTTTCATGCACTTACGCATGAACCGATCGTTTTATACACATGTATTGCGATTGTCGTGGGTGGTTTAATTGCTGTTATTGCTTTAACAGTACTTGGATGGTGGGGAATTCTCTGGCGAAATTGGATTACAACAGTTGACCATAAGCGCATCGGCATTATGTACATTGTCCTTGGTATTATCATGCTTGTCCGTGGTTTTGCGGATGCGATTATGATGCGAACGCATCAGGCTTTAGCTCTAGGGAGTGAAACAGCAGGCTATTTACCTCCTGAGCATTTTGATCAGATTTTTTCAGCTCATGGCACTATTATGATTTTCTTCATGGCTACGCCGATTTTATTTGGTCTTTTTAATTATCTTATACCACTTCAGATTGGTGCTCGTGATGTTGCTTTTCCTTTTGCGAATAATTTGGGCTTTTGGATTACAGCAGCAGCGGCGATATTGATTAACATATCACTAGGCGTTGGAAACTTTGGTCGTGGTGGTTGGTTGATGTATCCACCTTTCTCCGAGTTGCAAAATAGTCCAGATACAGGGGTAGATTATTATCTATGGTCACTTCAGCTTTCCGGTATTGCAACAACAATGGGATCAATCAATTTTATTGCGACCATTATTAAAATGCGTGCTCCTGGGATGACGATGATGAGAATGCCCGTTTTTTGTTGGAGCGCTTTTGTTAGCAACGTCCTTATTTTGGTTATTTATCCTGTTTTAGCTGTAGCTTTCGCATTATTGGCGTGTGATCGTTATTTGGGTATGAATTTTTTTACCAATGTTGGTGGTGGAAATCCGATGGTATGGATTAACTATGTTTGGATTTTTGGTCATCCTGAAGTTTATGTTTTGGTTGTTCCTGCTTTTGGGATTGTTTCTGAAGTTGTTTCAACTTTCTCTTCAAAAAGACTCTTTGGTTATACTTCAATGGTATGGGCAATGTTGGTTATTTTGATTCTTTCACTTCTTGTTTGGGGACATCATTTCTTTACAATGGGTGGGGGTGAAGCTGTGAATACCTTCTTTGGTATTGCGACAATGATCATCGCGGTTCCAACGGGTGTAAAAGTTTTTAATTGGTTGCTTACCATGTATAAAGGTCGGATTCGCTTTGAGCCTCCGATGCTTTGGTGCATGGGGATGATCTTTACGTTTGTTGGTGGTGGATTAACAGGTGTTTTATTGTCTATCGTACCTGCTGATTGGCAGTTTCATAATTCACTCTTTTTGGTAGCGCACTTCCACCACACAATTATTGGAGGTGTTGTTTTTGCTTATTTAGCTGGGATTGCTTTTTGGTTTCCGAAAGTTTTTGGTTATAAACCAAATCGGATATTAGGTATTGCCTCTTTCTGGTGTTGGTTTATTGGTTTTTATCTTGCTTTTTTCCCAGTTTATGCACTCGGTTTAATGGGTGCGACGCGTCGTCTACAACATTACATGGAGCCTAGTTGGCAGCCAATGTTTATAATTGCTGCACTGGGTGCTTTCATTATCTTGCTTGGTATCTTATGTTTTGTGTTGCAAGTTATTTTGGCGATTTGGTATGGTATCAAACATAAGGGGCGCTTACCGGTAACATTAAATGATTCTTGGGGTGATGCACGGACGCTTGAATGGTCTATCTCTTCTCCTCCTCCTTCTTACAATTTTGCAATACTTCCAAAGGTGCAATCTGATGATGCTTATTGGAATATGAAGAAAAATGGTTATCAGCGTCCGACGAGTGGATTTACGAAAATTCATATGCCGTCAAATACATCGGCGGGGATTGTTGCGGGCTTTTTCTCGTTAGTTGTTGGTTTTGCACTTGTTTGGCATATTTGGTGGCTTGTTGCGATTGGATTGATTGGTTTTATTGCAACAATTGTGTATCATTCATTAACAGGTGACCATCATGGTTACTATATTTCAGCTGAAGAAGTACAAAAGACAGAAGATATTTTTACGGCTGTTCTTAAGGAACAAGGAGCAACGGTATGAGTGCGGTGACAATAAATGATGCTCACATTGATGAGCACCATCACGACAGTAGCTCAACAATGATATTTGGTTTTTGGGTCTATATCCTTTCTGATGTAATCCTATTCTCGACACTTTTTTCAAGTTTTGCTGTTTTTTCTGCTTCTTATGGTGGGGGAAAAGCCGGCAATGAATTTATTAATTTAAACTTTGTTTTGGTTGAAACCGCTATTTTATTGTTCTCATCAATTACTTATGGATTTGCGATGGTACAAGCGTATAAATCCCAGATTGGTGGTGTGCGTTTATGGATGGCTGTTACCTTTGTACTTGGATGCTGCTTTATTGGAATGGAAATTTATGAATTTCATGAACTTTTGAGTGAGGTGTTCTATTACGATCCTGGTGCTTATGCTGGTATTGATCCTGCAACAGGTTTACAGCTTTTTGGACGAGAGGTTTTATCTGCTTATTGGTCAGCATTTTTCGCTTTGGTTGGCACACATGGTCTTCATGTGAGTGTTGGTCTTCTCTGGATGGTAGTGATGTTTTTTCATCTGCGTCGTCGTGGTTTGGATGAGGATAATAAAACGCGCTTAGCATGTCTTTCAATTTTTTGGCATTTGCTTGATGTCGTATGGGTTGGTGTTTTCACCATGGTTTATTTGTTAGGAGCGCTGTAATGAGCATGCAAAACGAAATACATGGTCCCAGTACTGGTTCCTATTTAATTGGTTTTATTCTAGCTGTATTTTTCACTTTGGGCTCTTTTATTCCTGTGATGTATGGGATGATGGAGAGCTGGGCAATTAGCACAAAGGTTGCATATCTTATTGGGATGGCAATTATTCAAATTATTGTCCAGATCGTTTTCTTTTTGCATTTGAATTCTGGTCCAGATGCTAAATGGAATTTAAGTGCTCTGTGGTTTGCAGTTATTTGCGTTTTTGTTATTATTGGAGGCACTTGGTGGGCTATTTCTCATTTGAATTATAATATGATGGGTGGTTCAGGGCGTATTATTGAGCCGGAAATGTCAGAAGGAGATAGATCTGTATCGGCGGAGAAATTATCAGGTACACAAATTTCCGTAGAGCAGATGCTAGGTGTAGAAGGGCCTATGGGGCAAACACTAGTTACACAAACTCTTGTAAAATAGTTACTAAAAAATAAAGGAATCCATGAAGCCAATGCCAAGTGCATTGGCTTTTTTGGTAGACGTTAGTCGCAAAAAAAAATTGCAGGACGACGTAAGATGGGTGATAAACATAGAGACAGTATAATCATCATGATTTTGAATTTGCTTTTGTTTTAAACAAGAAAGCCCATAGATAGATAGCTTAGAGGAATTTTAATTTTGATAAGCAGTCATTTGTAGAATATATAAGAATGATATTTATATAATTCAGCACAGAGAGTATGAGAATCTTGAAAAGATTTCATGTTGTGTTAGAATGAAACAGCAAAGGAGTAATGTTTTCAACTTTAATAAATTTATATTAAAAGTATCTCAATTGAAGATATTTGCCACGATAATCTATAATTAGACGTAAGAGTGAAAATTTGGAGAATAATCAAAAAACTTAATGAAAGCCGTTTCGATAACAGTTATTGGTGCCGGTTCTTTTGGCACGGCATTAGCCATTGCTCTTGCCCGTAACGGCCACAGTGTTTTACTGTGGGGATATGATCCTCAACATATCAAAGAATTACAGAAATATCGCTGCAATCAAGCATTTTTACCCGATATTCGATTTCCTGATAATCTATCACTTGAATCTTCACTTGAGACTGCGGTAACAGCAAGCCGCAATATATTGATTGCTGTTCCAAGTCATGTGTTTCATAAAGTATTGTACAATATCCAGCCTTATTTGGATCAAAATTCACGTATTATTTGGACAACGAAGGGCCTAGAACATGGTACAGGACGTCTCTTACAAGAAGTTGCGCGCGAGATTTTAGGTGATAAAATCCCCTTAGCTGTCTTTTCTGGACCAACTTTTGCTAAAGAGCTTGCTATCGGCTTGCCTACTGCGATTACGGTAGCAGCTTCTGATGCTGAATTTAGTGAAGAATTACAGCAAATTTTCCATTGTAACAAAAATTTTAGAGTTTATAAAAATCCCGATATGATCGGTGTTCAATTAGGTGGAGCAGTTAAAAATGTCATTGCTATTGGTGCAGGAATATCTGATGGCATGGGATTTGGAGCAAATGCTCGAATAGCACTCATCACACGAGGTTTAACTGAAATCAGTCGGTTAGGTGTTGCTATGGGTGCTGAACTTTCCACATTTATGGGCATGACCGGCTTAGGGGATCTGGTTTTAACATGTACTGATAATCAGTCACGTAATCGGCGTTTTGGTATGTTGCTTGGCCAAGGAATGGATACAGAAAAAGCAGAAAAACAAGTTGGTCAAATTGTTGAAGGTTATTTCAATACAAAAGAAGTGCGTGCATTAGCACAACGTATCAGGGTAGAAATGCCAATTACAGAGCAAATTTATCAAGTGCTATTTTGCGGTAAAAGCGTGGTTGAAGCAGCCAACACATTACTGAATCGGACACTTAAAGATGAAATGCATAATACCGTATGCTTTTAAACTATTCAAACAGATGAGAGATATGGTGATAATATAAAAGAAACTTTGAGTGAGATTATACTGGCCATTAGACAAAGCAGTAATGCTTTAGCGAATGAGAGAGTTATAGGTGTTCGTTTTTTATGTAATATAACTTAAATATAAACAACTTGATCATTGCTTAAGTTATATCTTTGAAAATAAGCTATCTCCTTCGATTACAAATGTTATACATCGGCGAAAGAGAACTCAATGCATTTTAAAACGGTATGCAAATGATCATGTTTGCACTTTAAAAAAGTATTATGAATAATTATTCTCCCCGTGTTTCTTCGCTTTGTTTTAATTCTTCAAGTGTTGGCATAGACATAATATTATAGCCTGAATCAACATAATGAATTTCACCAGTAACACCTGATGATAAATCAGAAAGAAGGTAAAGAGCAGATTTTCCAATTTCATTAATATTTACGGTGCGACGCAATGGTGCATTACGGCGTTGATACGAAAAAATTGCACGCGCTGCTGCAATGCCGTTTCCAGCTAAAGTTCTAATAGGACCCGCTGAAATTGCATTAACACGGATATTTTGAGGACCAAAATCTGCCGCTAAATAGCGCACCATAGCTTCTAAAGCAGCTTTAGCCACACCCATGATATTGTAATTAGGTACAACTTGCTGCGAAGCTCCATAGGTGAGTGTTAAAAGTGCACCCCCATTAGGCATAAGCTTACCAGCGCGCTGAGCAATTTCAGTAAAGGAATAAGCTGAAATAACCATTGTACGTTTAAAATTTTCGCGTGTTGTTACATCAACATAGCGCCCTTTTAATTGATTCTTATCTGAAAAACCAATGGCGTGAACAACGAAATCAATAGTTTTCCATTCTTTTTCAAGATGTTCAAAAACACGATCGACATTTTCAATTTTTTCAACATCGCATTCAAGCAATAATTTGCAGCCGAGCTTTTCTGCGAGTGGTTGAACCCGTTTTCCGAAGGCATCTCCTTGATAGGTAAAGGCCAATTCAGCTCCTGCTTCTGCTAGTTGACATGCAATGCCCCATGCGATTGAATGGTCATTTGCAACTCCCATAATAAGGCCACGTTTGCCCTCCATCAAACCTTTCATATTATTCTCCGTAAGACCGTGCTTTTTTTCCAACCAGCCACGAACTTCTGTTTATGCGTAGCGTTGGAAAATGAGCGTTGCATTAGTACCGCCAAAACCAAATGTATTTGACAATACAGTATTAAGTTGTTGATGATCACGACGTTTACGAACAATAGGCATATCAGCAAAAGCTGGATCAAGCTCTTCGATATGAGCGCTCTCGCAAATAAAATTATGATTCATCATTAACAGTGTATAGATTGCTTCTTGAACACCTGCTGCTCCCAAAGAATGTCCTGTCAGAGATTTTGTGGCAGAAATTGGTGGGCATTTATCACCTCCTCCAAAAATACGACGGATTGCCTCTATTTCAGGAGGATCACCAACAGGTGTTGCTGTTGCATGAGGATTAATATAATCAATTTTATCCTTTACGGTAGAAAGCGCCATGCGCATGCACCGTTCTGCTCCCTCACCTGATGGAGAAACCATATCATACCCATCGGATGTAGCACCATATCCAACAATTTCTCCATAGATTTTCGCACCACGTGCTTTAGCAAGTTCTAGCTCTTCCAGAACCAAAACACCTGCCCCTCCAGCAATAACAAATCCATCGCGATTGGCATCATAGGCACGTGAAGCTTTTTCCGGTATGTCGTTATATTTGCTGGACATAGCGCCCATAGCATCGAATAATACAGATAACGTCCAATCAAGATCTTCGCAACCACCGGCAAAGATACGATCCTGCTTACCGTATTGTATTAATTCATAAGCATTGCCAATACAATGGTTAGAAGTAGCACAAGCCGAAGAAATTGAATAATTCACTCCTTTAACTTTAAAAAAAGTTGCAAGCGTTGCAGATGCTGTAGAACTCATTGCTTTAGGCACGACAAAAGGGCCAACGCGCTTTGGACCTTTTTGGCATGTAATGTCAGCAGCTTCAACGATTGATTGAGTTGAAGCACCTCCAGAACCCATAATAATACCCGTGCGTTCATTTGACACTTCATGAAGTTCTAAACCTGCATCAACAATCGCTTGATCCATAGCGATATGATTCCAAGCAGTTCCACGTCCATGAAAACGCAAAGCACGCCGATCAACCAACTCTTCTATATTAATATCAGGTCTGCCATAAACTCTGCTACGAAAACCTAATTCAGCATACTGGGGCGCATAAGAAATTCCGGATTTTGCTTCATATAAACTGGCTAAAACGGCCTCTGGGTTATTTCCGATTGCTGAGACAATTCCCATTCCGGTTATAACAACTCGACGCATCCATACCTCCTTTCATACAGAATAACAAAATGTCTCTTTTAATGGAAATAATTTCAGTCTTCTTTAAATAAGGCAACACGTAAATCACTCGCTTTATAGATAGCTTCTCCATCTGCTTTTACCCACCCATCGGCTATTCCCAAGACCAAATTTCCACGCCGGATGCGTTTAAAATCTATTCCGTATTCGAGAAGTTGGGTTTGCGGAGTTACCATACCTGATAATTTTACTTCACCTGTTGATATAGCTCTTCCTTTACCTTGTTCACCTAGCCAACCGAGAAAAAAACCTGTTAATTGCCACATCCCATCTAAACCGAGACATCCTGGCATGACTGGATCACCTATAAAGTGGCAGTCAAAAAACCATAGGTCTGGAGTAATGTCAAACTCAGCACGAACCATCCCTTTATCATATTCACCACCAGCTTCATTAATCTGGGTGATTCGATGAATCATCAACATTGGTGGTGCTGGTAATTGTGCATTACCCTTACCAAACATTTCGCCGCGAGCGCAGCTTAGAAGTTCTTCATAAGTATAGCAAGACTTTTGTTCAGCCATTGTTACTCCATTTATTTAGGTACATTTTTATTTCTGCACTTTTCCCCAATCTACTTTTAGAGTAAATTTAAAGGAGAGGGAAATGATTTATATCATTTTTAATGACAAAAGCCCTTTTTTATGTATCCTACGTGGAGTGTTATTAAAAAAGGGAATAAAAATTATATCGTATTTTCCCATTTTTTATACTTTAACTTTATTTGAACAGCAATGTGTTGTGGTTTTTAATATGTCGGTGAGCACAGACAATTTAGGTTTGAATGAAGAACAACACCCTGCAAAAAATTGTAGGAAGGCTATGGGTTATTATTCTCTTTCTATATTAGAAAAACGTTTGCGTCAAAATGGTTTGCGACCAACACGCCAGCGGTTAGAACTTGCTAACATGATTTTTTCTCATGGCAACCGTCATATTGCGGCTGAAGAGCTCTATGAAGAGGCGGTGAGGGCAGGTGTGCCTGTGTCTTTAGCAACGGTTTATAATACGCTTCATCAATTTACGGAAGCAGGGTTATTACGGATTATTGCCGTAGAAGGTACGAAAACTTGGTTTGATACCAACACGTCTGATCACTATCATTTTTATATAGAAGGCGAAAATCGTATTCTTGATATTCCTTGCAATTCTGAGGAAGCTCCTATTATTGGAAATTTACCTAAACCCCCGGAAGGTATGGAAATCTCGCATGTTGATTTGATCGTTCGATTAAAACAGAAAAGCTGATTTTATTATAGGATAAAGAAAGTTCAATAGAGGATAAAAACTAAGTTTTTTTGGTTTGGAGATTTACCAACCTTTTATTTTTTCATCAGGATAGATTCCCCATAACTGGAGTTGGTGAAGCCATCCTCGGATATTATTAATTTTTAGTTCACACCAGTGGCCATCGCATTGGCGAATTTTACCAATGACATTAGGTTCTACTTCTGCTACAAGTTCTGCATTGTCTGTTGGGCTTTTGCGTAGCATCAGTCTTTTTGTTTTATCCTTTTGCCATGGAATAGTTATAGCGGTCCGCTTTCCTGATAAAAGCGATTGATATACCCACCCTTCATCACCTTCCGCATCACGAATTTTGCGCCATTGATCATATTCTTGAATGATTTCAATGGGTAATCCCTGTTTTTTGTAGGTAAAGATGATAGAATAATTGCTTCCTGGTCCGACGCGCACATTAACACGAGTGGGTTTAATAGAAGCAAACCGTGGAAGTGGTAAACCACTTGGCCCTAGATTTTGATTGACTGTTTGTGCGTACAAAGAACAAGGTAGACTGAATACAAAGATTCCTACCATTAGGATACATGATGTGAACACGAAGAATCGAAACAAGTTAAAATATTGCACACTTAAACCCTTATTTTTTGTTTCTGCATGTTGGCAATCTAAGACTTGGAAGATAGGATTGAGAGCTGATAAAGCTATGACATACTGCTAGTTAAAGAGATCTAAACAATGAGAAAATTGTTACAAAAATCACCGAATAAGTGAGACAAAAATTTGAGTTTCTTGATGCTTGCTTTTTTATTAGAGTGCAGCTTTAAATTAATGTTCAGTTTTCATGTAATCTTATACTTGATGGATAGCTTTCATGTGAGATCAGTTTTTATACGACAGATGGGGATTAAAATATTATGTCTATCTGTCTGGTTTTTGCCTGAAACGGCAGTTGTATTCGTGTTATAAGAAAAAAATTGTTCAATAACAGTTTAATAAAGGTAATCGGTATGCGATTTAAAAATAGTTTTAGTATGGATGAAACATACGATTAATGAACTGTTTAAATGCAGGAGTATAAGCAACATTGAGGATTAATCTAAGATACAATGGGCCATTTATACTTCCACAAGCTTAAAGAGAGTGGTTTTTGCTGTTAACATTTCTTACAAACTTTTTAGTTTGGTTAGGTTATAGGATAATATCACCGGATTAATTGGTAATGCTGTAATCTGCTAAACAGATAGAGGAGTTATCTGGGCACTTCTTAATTACAGATCGTTATAAAATGCTAAAAGTTATAGATTTTCATCGTCTCGTTTAATAAGTTAAAGGGGAGCCCACGTCTCCAATATTATATCCCTTACGCACACGGCTGCATTTATGTATGTAGCTAATTTATATTTTGCGATTTAAGCTAATTTAGAGGATTTAAAAGATGTTAAATGTTTGATAGCAGATGAGAAAATCATCTCAGGATTCGTGCATAAAGAAAAAGTTATAATTAAGAGATAACAAAATGTCTTACGCGCAATACACATCATACATAACAAAAAACACGTCTAAGTGATGATCGGTTATTTCTACAATTTGAAATAACAAGAGCTAAATAACTTTCACCAATATTCCAATAAAGAAAAAATCCAATCCGTATGTTCAGATAATATACACAACAAAAAAACAGCAAGAAAAACTAAAAAATTCTACTTCTGTATTATATAAACTATCTAGATACTCTATCTACACCATCGCTAATATAACTTCAAAAAACATCAACGAAAATAGATTATCTTAATGCAGTATTCCGGCCGTTACTAACGAGACCTTCTCTTTGTGCACGCTTACGAGCAAGCTTACGCGTACGACGAACAGCTTCAGCCTTTTCTCGAGCACGCTTTTCCGATGGCTTTTCATAATATCCGCGCATTTTCATTTCACGGAAAATACCTTCACGTTGCATCTTTTTCTTCAGCGCACGCAAGGCTTGATCAACATTGTTATCACGAACGAGTACTTGCACGGTCCATCCTGCTTTGTTTCAGTATCATAAATAATAGGTAAAATACCTTCTTCTCTTTAAAAAGACCTTTAAAGAGACACACTCTACGGGACACATATCACATAAACAAGGGCTTTGTCTATATTGCTTTTTAAAATTCTATTTTTTTTGCTATAAGACGTTATTTCAGATTGAGTTTACGAGATAGTCCTATGAAAGCCCTTGAATCTGATCATGGTTGTCGAGATACATTTTTTCAGCGATAGGATAACGTGGTAAACCAGGCATGGTCATGACATCTCCACAAATGACAACAATGAAGCCTGCACCTGCCAAGAGACGCACTTCTCGTACAGGAATTTCAAAGTCAATAGGAGCGCCGTATTGTGTAGGATCAGAAGAGAAGGAATAGGGAGTTTTTGCCATACAAATAGGGTATGTGCCAAACTCTTCTTTTTGCCAAGATTCAAGTTGTTTGAGAATAGGATCAGCAATTACAGCACCGCGACCACCATAGAGATTTTTTATAATAGAGTTAATTTTCTGAATGAGTGGAAGATCATCTTGATACAGAACTTTAAAATGGGACTCTTTTTCTTCAATCAAGGTAATAAGCTCTTGCGCAAGTTCTATGGCGCCTTTGCCCCCTTTTTGCCAATGTTTGCAAAGAATAGCCTTATGTCCAGTTGTTGCAACTATTTTTTGTAACGTACTGATTTCGGCATCGCTATCGGTCTCAAAATGATTAATAGCGACAACACAAGGGATACCGTAATGCTCCATATTTTTGATATGTCGTAAAAGGTTGGCTGCTCCCTTTTGTAAAGCGGAGATATTCTCTTCTTTGAGATTATTTTTGTCCACACCACCATTCATCTTTAATGCGCGAATTGTTGCAACAATGACGGTTGCATTTGGTGCAAGACCAGCTTGTCGACATTTAATATTAAAAAACTTTTCTGCTCCAAGATCAGCTCCAAATCCTGCTTCCGTAACAACATAATCAGCGAGTTTTAAGGCCGTTTTTGTTGCTATAACGGAATTACAGCCATGAGCAATGTTAGCAAAAGGCCCTCCGTGAATAAGAACAGGATTATTTTCAATTGTTTGTACGAGATTAGGTTGTATAGCATCTTTGAGAAGAACTGTCATTGCACCTTCTGCATTGAGATCAGCAACTGTTACAGGTGTTTTATCATAACGATAGGCGACAATAATTTTTTTGAGTCTTTGAGTAAGATCTTCTAGATTTTCAGCAAGACAAAAAATAGCCATAATCTCGGATGCAACAGTGATATCGAAACCTGTCTGACGTGGGAAACCGTTTGTTACTCCACCCAATGCAATAACAGTGTTGCGTAATGCACGGTCATTCATATCAAGAACGCGCCTCCAAACAATACGGCGTGGATCAATATTCAGAGTATTTCCCCAGTAAATATGATTATCGATCATTGCGGCAAGAAGATTGTGGGCAGCTGTAATAGCATGAAAGTCGCCAGTAAAATGCAAATTAAGATCATCCATTGGTACGACTTGGGCATAACCACCTCCAGCAGCACCACCTTTGATACCAAAACAGGGGCCTAAAGACGGTTCTCTCAAGGCGGCTATAGTTTTTTTTCCAATGAGATTGAGTGCATCATTGAGTCCAACCGTTGTTGTTGTTTTTCCTTCTCCGGCAGGCGTTGGATTGATTGCCGTGATGAGGATAAGTTTGCCATCGGGATTTTTATTGAGCGACTTTATGAACGCCGAAGAAATTTTAGCTTTATCATGTCCATAAGGGATGAGGTTTTCATGTTTGATACCAATTTTTTGCGCAATTTCCGTGATATGTTGCTTTTGAGCAGTGCGGGCAATTTCAATATCTGTTTTAGGCATGGAAAAATTCTTTAAACTTAGCTTTTTTGATCGAAAGTATTTATTATATAATCAGATAAGAGAGCCTATAGCACACAGAGATAAGATAAAACAGCATAAAAGTTGAGGACATATTGTGCCAATAGGAATGCTAAAGCAGAATAAAAAGCATTTTTGTAGGTTTTTCAGAAAAACGAATCTCTACATTTTTAATTCTGATAAGTCTTTAGAGGAAATGCGAGATTCAAGAAAACCATATTTATATCAAAATTATGAACTCTCCCAAAGAGCGCATTGTTACATTTTTAAGTTCTCTCAACAGTTCATTCTATTGGGATTTTCTCTATCTGATTTTAAGAAAGAATGTTATATCTAGGAGAGTTTTATGGAAGAGGGCTTTGTTAAAATGTTGAAAGTTCTTCAAAGTAGGACAGAATATCCTATTTTGGGCTTTAAAAAATGCAGGAGATCTTCAAAAACTTCCATTTTTAAGCAGTGAAAAACACGCTAAATTCTTACACATAAAAAATATTTTAGAAATACGTCCTGATTCGCAATTGAAACGTATAGATAATGATGCTGCTTGATAGCGCTATAGATGCTTGATATAAGGTGGTTTTATTTTTAAATAATTTTATTAAATATTGAAAAGCATTGAAAAATTGTTATGAGATGGCGCACCCGAAGAGATTCGAACTCCTGACCCCCAGATTCGTAGTCTGGTGCTCTATCCAGCTGAGCTACGGGTGCACACATTTTTAATTTCTTATCTTATTAAGACAAAGGGTTCCTAATCGTTTCATTGAAAAATTGCAAGTGAAACTTGGTTGAAATAAAAATTTTATCTTTTTATTGATAATATATGTAAAAAAAAGGCTATCGTATCTTTTTGGTTTCAGGCGATTTTGTAAGGCCATTTCTTTATTTTGTGACCGGTATGACTTAAGATGAGCGATAATTAGATGAACGATAATTAACTTGACGTCTTAGTTTATCAAAGATAGTCAAGCAAAAAATTGAGATATGTTTTTTGCGGTGGGGGCAATACATGCTACCTGCAGGTCGGTTTTTGCATGAAACTCGCATATTACTGTTGAGAACTGTTTCAGAAAAATTTGCATATTCATAATGCAGTAAGGGTAAATGTATGGAGTTATTAAAAAAGGCCTTCCCACTGGTGTTGTTCGTTGTTGTTTTGATGATTACTTATTGGGCAGGGAAACAAAATTCAGAACAACGCACTCCTTTAGTAGGTAAAGCAACAAGTGCATTGCATAAAACTTCAAAGATGACCATGGGAAGACCCCCAACAAATGTTGTCGTTGATTTTGTAAAGATTCAAGACTTGTATGAAAAGTTGAATGTACTTGGAAGTGGACGAGCGTTTGCTGAGGTGGAGTTGACTCCTTTGTCATCGGGTATTGTTGATAAGCTTTTTGTATCAGCTGGTTCAAAAATACAAGCGGGTGATGTGATTGCAAAGCTTGATTCTAAAAAGGAGGAAATAGCGGCTGCAAAAGCAAAAGTACAACGTGATAATAGTGCGTTAACGCTTTCCCGTATTCTTAAATTACGGGACAGCAAGATAGCGACAGAGGTTCAAGAAATTACCGCACGCTTAGAATTGGATAACGCGAATTTGGTTTTACAGAATGCTGAGTTAGACCTCGATCGGCGAAAAATTCTTGCACCAATTAGTGGAGTCATTGGCATTTTACCTATTGATGAGGGCAATGTTGTGACCCTTAATACCATAATAGGTCGTATTGAGAATAGAGAACGTATTTTGGTTGATATATGGGTTCCTGAACGATACGCATTGCGTATTCATAAAGGAGATGAGGTGACTGCAGCATTAACAGCGCAGCCAGATAAAACTTTTGTTGGTCATATTTATGCGATTGATAATATCGTTGATCCAGAAAGTCGCACGCTTCATATTCAGGTTGAAATTAACAACGAAAAAGATACGCTCATGTCTGGTATGTCTTTTTCTGTTGCGTTGCAATTTTATGGTGGTTCTTTCCCTGTCGTTCATCCTCTTGCAGTTCAATGGGATAGCAAAGGATCATTTGTTTGGCGTGTAAGAGAGGATAAGGTAGAGCCCATACCCGTGTCCATTATTCGACATACAGCAGATCAGGTATTTGTGAAAGCACCCCTAAACAAAGGTGATCAAGTCGTTATTCAGGGAGTACAAATGCTTCATCCAGGAAGCAAGGTTACCATTAATGAGTCAAAGTCCTATCAACAGCAGTTATTAGTACCTCGTCGACGGGGTGTACAATGAGTCAAGAGTCTAATACGAAGCAGCCTATGACGCAGACAGAGCAAGGCGGTATGATTGCATTATTTATTCGCAGGCCCATTTTCACTTTTGTTTTGAATGCTATAATCGTAATTGCAGGAATTACTGCGTGGTTGAATGTTGATGTGCGCGAACTGCCAGATGTTGATATCCCAGTGATGACAATTATGACGGTTTTTTCTGGTGCATCAGCAGAAACAATTGATCGAGAAATTACAAGAGTTATAGAAGATGCCGTTTCTCGTGTTTCAGGTGTTAAGACGATTTCTTCAAGTTCTTCTTTTGGCAGTTCCCGTGTGGAGATTAATTTTAATGTTGGCGTTGATTTGAATGTTGCAGCATCTGATATCCGCGATGCTCTCTCTCGCATTACTTACTCTTTACCCAAAAATGCTGATACACCTATGATCATTAAAGCAGATTCGAATGCTGCTGCAATGATGTATTTGGTTGTGACTTCATCAACAATGAGTATTGATGATTTAACAATGGTTGTAAATGACCAAATTGTTGATGCACTTTCGGCAGTTGATGGTGTTGGTGATGTACAAGTTGCTAATGCTCGTACGAAGATTTTTCAAATTGACGTTGATCAAGCAAAACTTGCAAGCTATGGATTAACCGTGGCGGATATTTCACGCGTTCTTGCTGATATGACAACGGATGCACCCGTGGGATCTTTGCGCAATTCTACGCAAACTTTAATTGTACGTGCTACTGCACGTTTAACAACACCGGAAGCTTTTGAACAAGTTGTTTTAAAACCTCATGTGCATCTTGGTGATGTTGCCCAGGTTACTTTGTCACCTGATATAGAAACGGTTATTCTTCGTGTCAACGGAAAGGCAGGGATTGGAGTGGGAATTGTCCGTAAAGCACAATCCAATACTCTGAATATTTCTCAAGGTGTTCGAGCGACTCTTGATCATCTCAAAAGTGTTATTCCTTCTTCTGTGCATTTGAGTATTATTAGTGATGATGCAATTTTTATTAAGAGTGCACTTCATGAGGTTGAGGTTGCATTGGTTATTGCTATTCTCAGCGTTATCTTGGTTATTTTTCTTTTTCTTAGGGATATTCGTGTAACCCTTATACCCGCTTTATCTATTCCTATTGCTTTGATTGGTACAATTGCTGCTATTTATCTTGTAGGATTTTCGTTAAATATTCTCACATTTTTAGGACTTGTTTTGGCAACAGGGCTTGTGGTGGATGATGCGATTGTTGTGCTTGAAAATATTGTTCGATGGCGTAATATGGGATTAGGCCCTCGGGCAGCGGCATTTTTAGGAACACGGGAAGTCTTTTTTGCCGTTTTAGCAACAACATTGACTTTAATTGCTGTTTTTGTGCCTATTTCGTTTCTTCCTGGGCAAGTGGGGGGGCTTTTTAGAGAATTTGGTTTTGTATTGGCAATTTCTATTCTGCTTTCTTCGATTGTTGCTTTAACACTTTGTCCTATGTTAGCCTCGCACCTTCTTAAGGGACATGTTGGGGGTAATGGAGAAGGAGCACATTATTTTAATTTTTTGGATAGATTGGGCTCTTTTTTTAGCAAGTGGTACGCTTACAGTTTGCATAAATGTTTAGGAAGACCTTGGGCTGTTGTCTTTGCTTCGCTTATTTTCGCAGGTCTTTGTATTGGAGGCTATACGAAACTACAACAGGAATTGACACCAGCAGAAGACAGGGCTCTTATCTTTTTGGTCATTAGTGGACCACAGGGTATTTCAACACAATATTTGAATGAGCAGGTAGAGCAAATTGAAGCGAGTTTACAGCCGTTACGCGATACTGGAGAAATTGCTAATAGTTATTCTATTGCTGGCATTGGTGGTTCATCTAATACTGCTTTTTTGATTTTGTTACTTTCATCTTGGGAAAAACGTTTACGCAGTCAACAAGAGATCGTGGAAGATGTTAATGCAAAGGTTAGACAGTTTCCAGCTGTTTTTGCGTTTGCTGCGCAAGGAAATTCTTTAGGTGTTAAAGGAACAGGTCAAGGATTACAATTTGCAATTCTTGGAAATGATTATACAAAATTACAGTCAATTGCTGATAAGCTTGTTAGTGCTTTGCAAGCTGATTCGCATTTTGTTCGCCCACGGCTTACTGTTGATGCAACGCAACCACAATTTTTTATCGAAATTAATCGAGAAAAAGCCTCTGATTTAGGAATTGATATCACTAATTTAGGTAATACGTTACAAACAATGTTGGATGGAAAAAAAATTGGTTCCATTTATGTGAATGACCATTCTTATGATGTAAAGCTAACGTCGCGTAAGAATCCTATTAATAATCCTAATGATTTGGAAAATATTTTTTTAAAAACCAAAGGCAATAAATATGTTCCTTTATCGGTTGTTGCGAGCTTGCATGAAAAAGCTATTGCACCTCAACTAAAACGAGAAAAACGCATGAATGCTGTTATTTTAAGTGCAAATCTTGCTCCAGGTATTGTTTTAGGAAGCGCTTATCAAACTGTACAAAAAATTGCTGCTCCTTTTTTGTCAGAGGGAAATTATATTGTTCCTTTAGGAGAAGCCGCTACACTTGGTGAAACATCTTCCAATTTTATGATTATTTTTGGAATTGCTTTTGTGATTATTTTATTGGTCTTGGCTGCACAGTTTGAAAGTTTTGTTTCAGGATTTATTATCATGGCGACAGTACCATTAGGGATTGGTTGTGCTGTAATTGCTATGCTTTTAAGTGGAGTTAGTCTTAATATTTACAGTCAAATTGGTTTAATTTTGTTGGTTGGGGTTATGGCTAAAAATGGTATTCTCATTGTGGAATTTGCAGATCAGTTGCGTGAAAAACGCAAAAGCGTCCGTGAAGCTATAGAGGAAGCAGCAAATATTCGTCTTCGTCCAGTTTGTATGACGATGATCTGTGCTATTTTAGGAGGAATCCCTTTGGTTTTAGCCACAGGTGCTGGTGCAGAAGCACGTGTAGCTTTAGGTTGGGTTATTGTTGGAGGTTTGGGTTTAGCAACTCTTTTGACGCTTTATGTGACACCAGTTATTTATCTCTTTCTCGGACGTTTTGTGAGACCAAAAGCAGAAGAATCTCTGCGCTTAACAAGAGAATTTAGCCAAGTTGAATGATTAGTAGGGAGAATTTAACTTTTTATTTTCGTTTTAAAAATGTCGCTTTCGGGTCTTATCTTTCCAATTTTTTACTCCTTCATTTTGTATGCGAGCAGTAAAAATCGGTTGCAATAAAGGAGGCGTCTTCTGTTTTGTTTTTTTGTGTAAGTTTCATTGTCAATGATCATGGGGAATAAGACCATGGAAGACGACTTATTGATTCGAAACGAAAAAGCTTTTGAAGCGGCTTTGAAAGCTTTAAGAGAACATGCCACAAAGGATGGGGTGGGTGATATCCGTAGGCATTTCCTAGAAGATGAGCAGCGTTTTTCTCATTTTTCTTTAAGGTTTGATGATCTCCTTTTTGATTTTTCGAAATGTGGTGTGACATTTAAAACGCTGCAACTTTTGGATAATTTAGCTATCGCAGCAAATGTTGTAGGCCGACGTGAAGCGATGTTCTCCGGTAAGGCCATTAACATAACTGAAAAGCGCTCGGTTCTTCATACTATATTACGTTTGCCTGCTGACGAAGTTTTTATGTTGAATGATCATGATCTTGTTCAGGATGTTCAAGATGTTCTTATTCATATGGAAAGATTCTCTGAAATGGTTCGTGATGGCAGCTATAAAGGAGAGAGTGGTGAAAAGATAACCGATATTGTGAACATTGGTATTGGGGGTTCTGATCTTGGTCCTGAAATGGTTACATGTGCTTTAAAACCTTATCACGATGGTCCCCATTGTCATTTTGTTTCTAATGCTGACAGTGCACATATTTTTGATACGCTCTCTTTTTTGAATCCGGCAACAACCCTGTTTGTTATTGCTTCTAAAGCTTTTACAACGGTTGAAACAATTGCAAATGCTCAAGTTGCACGACAATGGATTCGTTCGCATTTAGGGGAAAAAGCTGTTTGCAGGCATTTTGTCGCTGTTTCGAGTGCGGTTGATAAAGTGGCAGAGTTTGGCATAGATTCTTCAAGAGTTTTTGGTTTTTGGGATTGGGTTGGAGGACGTTATTCGATTTGGTCAGCTATTGGTCTTGTTGTTATGTTAGCAATAGGTGGTCAAAATTTTCGCCAGTTTCTCAAAGGTGGCCAGCATATGGACCAACATTTTAAAACAGTACCTTTGCATAAAAATATTCCTATTCGCTTTGCGCTTTTAGGGTTCTGGCATCGTGTTATTTGTGATTATTCCTCACGTGCCATCATTCCCTATGCTCAGCGTTTAGAGCATTTTCCAGCTTATTTACAACAACTGGATATGGAATCAAATGGGAAGCAGGTTTCTTTAGATGGAAAACCATTAAACTTTTCAAGTGGTCCAGTTGTTTGGGGTAACGCAGGGACAAATAGTCAACATGCTTTTTTTCAGCTTCTGCATCAAGGAACAGACGTTATTCCTGTAGAATTTATTTTATTTATAAAAGGGCATGAGCGGAATTTACATTTTATGCATGACATGTTGGTAGCAAACTGCTTAGCGCAATCAAAAGCCTTAATGAAAGGACGTAGTGTTGAAGATGCTCGGCGTATCCTTATAAAAAATGGAATTGATGAGTGTGAAGCAGATAATTTAGCTCTTCATAAAAGTTTTGAAGGAAACCGCCCCAGTATTACGTTAGTTCAAGATTTGTTAACACCTTATACACTCGGTCGTCTTATTGCACTTTATGAGCATCGCATTTTTGTCGAAGGTGTTTTGATGAATATTAATTCATTTGATCAATGGGGTGTTGAGCTTGGTAAAGAATTAGCAAGTGAATTGTTGCCAATACTTTGCGGCGAAAACAAAGCTGATAAACGCGATAGTTCAACATTAGGATTGTTGGCACATATTCAGGCGAGGAGACGCGCAGAATAAGTATAATTTGACAGTAAAATCTCAGAAAAGAGTGAAACAAAAATCGAAATTTGAGTGTAAAAAGATAAAAAATTTTGAAAGGTCTTTGAAGTGGTCAAAAACCGCTTTTGGAAAAATAAATTGGTACAAAATTTGCCGATGAGTTACGCTAAAGGTTGGAGCATGATATTCTGTTTTATACTAAGTGGGACAAGGTCGGATTAGGTAGAAATACGTGGTAGTTCATTTTTTATGGGTATTTTTAGCCATTAAATGCACTCTTTATCAAACTGAATTTTGACAAAAGAAAATCAAAAAAAGTGAAAAATGGTAAAAATTAGAATTTGGCGTCAAAAATGGGAGAAGGATTTGAAAAATTTTTGAAGACCCTTTGAGAGTTTATTTAAAACCATTTGAAAAAGATACACTGCTACAAAATTTGGTGTCAAACTACCGTCAAATTATACAAAACCCATCGACAAGCTACAAAAACATTGCTTTGTCTAATACTTTGGCGGAGAGAGAGGGATTTGAACCCCCGATAGAGTTGCCCCTATGCCGCATTTCGAGTGCGGTGCTTTCAACCACTCAGCCATCTCTCCAACAAAAAGTACGACAAAATTTCACACTATTTGAGTATATGGCGGCTAGATAACCTTCAATTACTTTTAGCACAACCTTTTTTTGCTTTTTTGTGGGATTTTATTGACAGAGAATAGAAATTCCGTCATATATGCACCGAATGCAAGCGCGGAGAAATCCGCGCATGTTTATGTTTTGAAGGTATTTTATCCTTCTTTTAGATCCATTACGACTGATAAAAAGCAGCCTATTTTCCCTTATTGACAGGGCAGAAATCAAACTAAGAGTAAAATAAGAGCTGGAGTGAACGAAAGGATAAAAAATGTTCGCAGTCATTAAAACTGGTGGTAAGCAATACCGCGTTGTTGCTGATCAGGTGGTGAAAATTGAAAAAATTATGGGTAATGCGGGTGAGGTTATTGAATTCAAAGACATACTGATGGTTGGGCAAGAAGGTAATGCGGTTATTGGCGCACCTTTTGTTGCCGATGCTTTGGTTACGGCTGAGATTACAGAGCAAACACGTGGGCGCAAGGTTATTGCATTTAAGAAGCGCCGTCGTCAGAATTCAAAACGCACGCGTGGTCATCGCCAAGAAGTGACAACACTTCGTATTTTAGAAATTTTAATGGGTGGTTCAAAACCTAAAAAAGAAGCCACTGTATCAAAAGAAACGACAAAGGAAACAAAAGCCACTGCTTCTGTTAAGAAAACGGTCAAAAAAGCTGCTGAAAAAAAGATCGCACCACAGAAGAAAGTGGCTGTAGCATCAAAGAATAAAGAAGATTAAAGGAGAACGTCCATGGCACATAAAAAAGCTGGTGGTTCCTCGCGTAATGGTCGCGACTCAGAGTCGAAACGTCTTGGCGTTAAAAAGTTTGGTGGTGAAGCCGTTATTGCTGGAAATATTATTGTTCGCCAACGTGGTACGCGCTGGCACCCTGGTGACAATGTCGGCATTGGAAAAGATCATACCCTTTTTGCATTGTCAAATGGTACAGTTTCTTTTCAAAGGAAAGCAAATAACCGTTCGTATGTCTCGGTTATTTCTATGGCAGAGGGAGCAGAGTAGGTTGTAATGCTTTCTACGTAAGTCGGCGTTTCGTCGGACTTTGGTTGTGAGATATGAATCTTAAAAAGGAAAGGTAGGGCGCTATCTTTCCTTTTTTGCGTTGATGATATAATAGAATTTAGTGGTGTACAGGAAACTGAAAAGCGAGAGTTTAGGAATTATTATTTCTCAAATAACCAAAAGATTGGTGCTATGTTTGATTTATATTGAAGACCTTAATGTGATGATGGAATTTACCGATAAATTGGTGTATTATAACAGCAAAAGCATTTTCTCTCTTTAACGCTTATACGTGAAACAGAACTAAACAGTTTATATTTAAAAGACAATTTATTTTCAGAGAATTTGAGGGAAGTTTGATAGGAGCGTTTGTGTGATCATGTTGGTAAAGGTGAGCGAATTTATGGACGTCTATGGTGTTCATAATATTCTTTAAATGGTTAGGGTTGTGGTTAGGCTATCCGTTTAGAAGATAAGAAATATGTAAGAGATGTTATAAAAATGTTGATCAAAGCTGTTCTGCAAATGGTGTGCGTTTAGGAGGGCAATAAATCTAGAGTGAAGTTACGGTTAAGGGGATTAAGTTTAAAGTGATAAAAATGATAGACATGCAATAAGCGACATCAAGAGTATTTTTATCTTTCTGTTATTGAACGTCATGAACATAAACTCTGCCAGTATGTAAGAGAAAAGATTGGTTTCAATTAAAAGCATTTTTCATTTTGTAGCTTTATTGATTTCACTTATCGGAATACCTAGAAATGAAGGTCATGTGTGGAACTTTTGTTGACTTTAGCCGTCTCACATATTGTTCTTAGAAATATACTTAGGCGGTATGGAGGCAAAGGACACTCTGTAGTTGCTATATGTTTATTTGAGAGAAGGGAGCCTACAGTGTCTTAAAAGTTATATCTTGAGGGTTTTATGTCATGAGATGTTTTTAGCCACGTGGAATTTTAGGGAGGAAGGCTACTGTAGAATTTTGTAATCCTAGAGTGGATCAGAGAAAGGCAAAGGTGGGTTGATCAGTTGGGGGGGAGTTAAAGTATTATCTGAAATTGCAGGTGACTAGAAGGAGGCTACTTTCTTATATGAGGGATAATGATGAGTTATGTCTAATACCTTGAGATCATGGGAGTTTTTAAAAATAACTTTTCAGTTTGTTGGGTATGTAAAAATTGGGCTATGTGGCTTTGGAAAGTAAAGAGTAGGGTTAGATTTTCGTATGATGGTTTTAGGTAACTTGAGGGATAGTGATACCTAATTTTTTGATAAGTCATTTTGGGGTATTGAAATGTCTGACTTAATTATATTTTACAACAAAGGAAAATTTTAAGTGTTATTTCTACTTTGTATTTTGGTTAATGTGGCTTTGAAATAAAATCTATTAGGAATGTTCATGATCAAACGTGAGGTAGTTTAAATTCATCATGAAACGTGAGGAAGTAGAAGTAATGAATATAGATTTTAATGCGAGTGAAATCTTGTCTATAAGATCTATACAACTTGCAGCTACTTTTAATCATAAAAATGATGTGATTCATGCTGCAGCTGAATTACTTATGCAGGCTGGCGCTGTTGATAAATGTTATTTGGCAAGTATGTTCAAACGCGAAGCAATAACGAATACTTGGTTTGGAAATGGTATAGCAATTCCCTATGGAATGGTTGAAAGTCGTGATTTGATCATCAGGGATGCTGTTGCTGTTATACAGATTCCTGGTGGTGTTGAGTGGCGGGATGGAAATAAAGCACGTTTGGTTATTGCCATTGCAGCTTGTCCAGATCGCTATAGAGAGATTTGTACACAATTGACGCGTCTTTTATTTGACAAGAAACAGCTTGAAGTAATTTTGACAACTGCGGACAAACAACAGATCGTTAAAACTCTTTTTGGTCAGGGTATGAAAATGGGAAAGGCTTTTATAGGTGATCTTTCAGTTTGTCAGGAATGGATTTTAGATTATCCAAGTGGTCTTCATGCGCGACCAGCTTCTCTTTGGGTTGACTTTGCAAAAAAAGCTCAGGGCTCTATCAGAGTTCGCCATGGTCAGCATGCCGTTGAAATGAAAAATTTGGTTGGTTTATTGCAATTAGGAGCAAAAAACGGGGATGTTCTGATTTTTTCGACGGATGCTGCAGAAGGTGCGCAACTTCTTAAAGATGCAATTTCTGTTGTGAAGAAAGTGAGCATAAGTGAAAAATGTATGGTGAAAGAAATAGAATCTCAAACCAAGGCTTTTCATGGTTGGTATCCGCGTTTTATACGAGGAAAAGGCATCTCTGGTGTTGGAGCAAGTTCAGGGTTAGCGCTTGGTAAGATTTTTGTTTTAAGGCAAAATGATATTTCCATAATGGATCAGCCAGTAAGTTTTGCAGCTGGTGTTGCATGTCTTGAAAGTGCCCTTACAAAAACCAAACATAAAATGGCATCTGTTATTGCTGATATCACAGCACGTATGGGGGCAGATTCTGCTGCAATTTTTTCTGCGCAAATGGTTTTGCTTGAAGATGAAAATCTGATAGCTCAAGCTTGTCGTTTTATGGCAGAAGGTCATGGTGTCGCTTGGTCTTGGGATAGAGCCGTTCGGCAATTTGCCGATATATTTTCTAGGATAGATAATCCTTTATTAGCAGCGCGTGCTGTTAATTTAGTTGATATTGGTCGTCGTGTGTTAGGTGAGATTAATCCATCCTATAGATCATTCTTTTTAGATGATATTCCGCACGGTATTATTCTTGTCACAGATGATCTCTCTCCCTCTGATGTAGCTCATCTTGATTGTACAAAAGTGCAAGGATTAGTAACGGCATGGGGAGGACCACTGTCTCATACAGCTATTTTGGCGCGCACTCTGGGGCTTCCAATGGTTGTTGCTAGCGGTTCTGATATTTTAGCAGTTGAGTGTGATGTGCATGCTATTATTGATGGCGATAATGGGTCCATTTATCTTGATCCTGCTCCTGAAGATATTGAAGATGCTCAAAGACAAATGAGTCTTGTTGTACAAAAGCGTGACAGCGAGATACGCGTGCATAAATTACCAGTGCAAACGACAGATGGTCAAAGGATTCGTATCATGGCTAATGTCAATTATGCAGATCAGGTTCCTGTTGCGCTAGATTTAGGGGCTGAAGGTGTTGGACTCATGCGCACAGAATTTTTGTTTTTAGATAGTCCAAATATTCCGGATGAAGAAGCGCAATTTAATGTGTACCACGCGATGATTGCAGCAGTCGGGGATAAGCCATTAATTATTCGTGTTCTTGATATTGGTGGAGATAAACAGGTTACACATTTACATTTATCTAAAGAGGATAATCCTTTTTTAGGTGTTCGGGGAACACGGCTTTTGTTACGTCGACGTGATCTTTTGGTTCCTCAGTTGCGTGCTCTGTATCGGGCAGCAAAAGAGGGTGAAGATTTATGGATTTTGTTTCCAATGGTCATGTCTGTTTCAGAGATTTTTGCTATAAAAAAGATCACAGAAGAAATTCGCAATGATATTGGTGCGCCAAAATTAAAGATTGGTGTTATGGTTGAAGTTCCAGCAGCTGCTATTATGGCAGATGTTTTAAGTGCTTATGTTGATTTTTTCTCAATTGGAACCAATGATTTAACACAGTATACCATGGCTGTTGATCGACAGAATCCTTATCTTGTATCTGAAGCTGATAGTCTTGATCCAGCGGTTTTGCGCATGATTCATCAGACTGTTCAGGGTGCAGAAAAACATAATCGTTGGGTTAGTGTGTGTGGCGGTATGGCTGGAGATCCTTTCGCAGCGATGATTTTAGCTGGGATGGGGATTAATGAACTTTCTATGATATCCTGTGATATTTCTTCAGTAAAATCCTGTTTGCAGGCGCATAGTTTTGAAGAGATGAAAATTTTAGCTCAAAAAGCATTACAATGTGAAACTGCGCGAGCTGTACGCGCTCTTAGCAATGATCTATAAGATGACGACGAGGAACTTTAAGGGAAAGAGCGTGCGTCAATTTTGTCAAGAAAGCACATTATAAATTATTTTTGTTGGAATGGATTTTATTATCTCTGTGACTTACGTTTTTATTTTTGGGACGAGTGAGTGTTAGTGCGGTTCCCTATCCTGTTGATTATTCAGTACAATTAATGGTAATGAGTTGGCCGTTATTCTGAATCATTTGCTTTTTGAAAAAGCATGCGCAGCATGATTAATGTAAAGATGATAGTGTTTGTGTTACATAAGTAAAACGGTGCATGCATGAGCCAAAAATAGCTAATTTATAGAGATCTAGTGATTGCATTTTGATATATCCACGGAAAAGTTTGCTTGTTAAAAGGAAAGGGTATGCTTGTTATTCAACAAGTACCACATCTTATTTTTATAAATGAAGTTATTTTTTGAACTTTGAGTGTATAGTTTAAACTTGCACGTTGCTTCTTTCTGGGTATAGTGTGCAAACACCTTTGGAGAGGTGGCCGAGTGGTTGAAGGCGCACGCCTGGAACGCGTGTATATGGGAAACCATATCGAGGGTTCGAATCCCTCTCTCTCCGCCAAAATATTAGGCAAAGCAATGTTTTTGTAGCTTGTTGATGGGTTTTGTATAATTTAACTGTAGCTTGTCATCAGATTTTATATAGTTTGATACCAAGGTTTGTAGAAATTTATTTTTTCAAAGGGGCTTCAAAGATCTTTCAAAAGTCATTTGAATATCCTTTAATGGGTATTTTTTCTTCTCTTAAAATTATAATTTGTGATGAGCAGCTTTTTAGCAGGAATGACAACATTATTTGGAAAGCAGTATGTATAAGATGTGATAACTTCTTTTGGTGTAAATTGACAAAAGGTTTCTTGCATCTTGAGCATATCATTTAACCAACACTTTATTAAAAAAGAATTTTTCTTTTCATTTAGTAATAGAGCAAACATTCCACTATTCCTTATTATCATGCAATAGGGTCAACTTGATCCTATTGCTTATTTGGAGGATGGAGACAGTTTACTCTAATTCCTCATCATCAAACCAAATTGCAAGGTTTATACTTTGTTTTAAGTGTGCATCGCGACCAATCAAAGGTTAAACTTTACCCTTTGATTTTCTATTCTGACCATATTTAATTTCCTATACTTCCTTTCTCTTGTTTGGCGCTTCTAATGTAATTTCTGTGGTATATCCGCTTGTTTTTTCGTAGGGGTGGAAACAGCAGAAATTTTTCATAGGCTATTGATTTCTCCATGAAAACTTTTCAAGAAAAGAAGTTAATCGGCCATAACTGGTTGTATCTTTTGCATCAAAAAGGTACGCCAATGATGCAGCTAACTTATTCGATTTTTATGCTGCTAGAGCTTCTTTTTTATGTTTAGAACGTCTTAGACTTTTTATTAGACATGTAAATTTGGTTTTATATTTGATAGACATTTTTTACTTTTTTGCGCGGTCAAATAAGTTACCTCAACGGTAGCATATTGTGTTCACAGCTTGAGCGTAAACTCTTTTTATAGATTTTAGTGATGTAAAATTATCCCACATTATATATAAAGCGATGGTTTGATAAGGATGCAAAATAAACTGAAAATACATATTTTTTTGATTTTATTGTATCTTTATGTATAAATGTTTTTGTTTTTATAGGAAATTTAAGAAAATATGATAAAATCCGAAATTTTCTTTCTTAAGTTTAATGAGCTGGAACACCAATATATGTTTTAAAAAAATTAAAATGTCTATCGAATAGTATTTTTTTTAAAGGGTAATGTATGTTCGCTTCAAGTTTGAAGGAACGCGTTGTTCTATTCGAGAATAGAACTTTTCTCTATTTTACGTTGAGCAGTTTATTAGCTGCATTTGGAAATGGGCTAAATTATATCGTATTGTCATGGCTTGCGTACCGTCAAACAAGTTCAATCGGTGGTGTGGCGCTGCTGATGTTTTTTCTTTGGATGCCGAGCATTATTTTTGCGCCTTTTTTTGGTGTATTGGCGGATAAATACAATCGTAAAATGCAGATTATCATTTCAAACCTTGTCAGAGGTTTGGTAATTGTAGGGTGGGTAATATTTTGGCAGTTTGGCATAGAGATTGACTTGATGTTCTTATCTGCTCTCTTAGGCTTTTTTATCTCTTTTTATATGCCATCAGCTGTTTCTTTAATTCAAAGTATTATTTCAAAAGAACAGTTGATTAATGCAAATGCGACCATCGATGTGGTCTATGAATTGGGCACTATCATAGGTATGGGGTTAAGTGGATTTATACTTGCGTATGCAGGAGCAAAAGGAACCCTCCTGATAGGTGGTATATTCTCTATTCTTGCTGGTTTGTTTAACTTTGCGATGAGGGTACCTGACACCCGAGAATATGAAAATCAAAACCAGCAAAGCTGGTGGAAAAATTATATGTCATCACTTCGTTATTTTAAGCATAATCCAGATCTTTTTATGCCTTATATAAGCCAGATGATTATTATGACTCTTTTGATGACTATTCCTGTTATTCTTGTTCCTTATACACAAGAGGTTTTGAAAGCGGACAGCAGAATTTTTGCAATGTTTGAAGCGCTTTATTCAGCGGGGGTGTTGACTGGTGGACTTCTTTCACCGCTTTTTTGTAAAGTTCTATCCATAAGAACAACACTGGCTATTTTATTTGCTTTTATGGCTATTGGTCTTATCATTTTGTCTGTCAATACAAACACATTCATTGTTTTCCCTGTTTATTTTATGATTGGATTTGGGCTTTCGAATTGGGCTCTTTCAATTTCTTTATCACAACATTATTGTGATCCAAAATATCAAGGAAGACTGCAGGCAAGTTTTAATGGTATCTCTGGGTGTCTTATCCTTGGAGTCTATCTACTTATGGCAAGAGATACCAACAATGTCTCACCTCAATCTATATACTTTTTTCAAAGTATCATTGCATTTTTAGGAGTACTTATTGTTTTATTTTTTAAAAACGAAAAACAATAAATGGCACTAAACTATTGTGAATATAATTCATTCTACAAACATTTATGATGCTTTATTATTTAATATTTTGCTTTTCATCGTGTAAATGAACGAATGCCAAGATAAGAATTTTGCGAATAAAGTACAAAATTTATGGAGGTTATCAAATGTGAGCAGCTTTTTTGGTGAATTACCAGAAAGCATTGATGAGTTTCTTCAATTAACATTTTTTCATAGGATATCAATAACAGAGTATTTTAAAACTTTTAAAAATTCTCTAGTGTTATATTTAAGGATAGAAATAAAGCAATTTCTTACCCTACAGAAATTATATTTCATTATTTGCGTTCGGCAAAATCCATATGAGCAACAGTGTCATTTTCATGAACTGTTTCACCTTCATTAGAATGAGAGCTTCTGCGATGGTGTAAAGTTTGTAGAATTTCCTTTTTTAAAATCGCATCTGTTTCGCTTAAACGGTGAATACTTAGTTCCAATTCAAGAGCTAAAGCTAAATCCACACACAATTTAAGCTCTTCTCCAATGTCAAAACCACGTTGATAATTATCATAAAGACCAACAAGCGTATCGGATAATTCTTTATCCCATAAAGGGGTCATGCTCATACTTCCACGTTGCAGTTTTTCATGCGATTTTTATATGCTTAGACCTTACCCTATTGTCATTATCAAGAGTTGTCATGTATAGCAACATAATGATTTTGTCAATTTGGAGCAAGGCACCGACTTTTAAACCAATGGTTGTCAAAAACGTTATTAGTCCAGAGTTTTCAATTTCTCCCTTATGAAGGTGTGTGGTAATATTTCTACTAGGGCGTACGGCATTTAAAGATTTATTACCAAACGGCTTTTAATTTGCCTGTAAGATAGACCATTTTGATGATGAACAAAACCTTAAATTTCATCATTGCCTACCAAAACGAAGCTAGTACTATTGCTATCAATAAATGGCGTAATTAATTAATTGTTTCAGCGATAAAATTTTGTGTCTTATCAATGATTAGTAGTATATACCTTCCCACATGCTCTAATTTTTTGCCAATAGTGCGGTAAATGGGCAGGTGCATCTCATCACGTTAAGTTCTGCTGTATCGTTAAAATACTATGAGTACTGCGCGTATGCAGGTTTACTGTATCATCATTATTACGGCTTTTACTAATCTTTTGAACTAGTTTTTGGGCTGCATGCAAGATTTTTTTTAGTTGTTATGTTTAATGCGTACTTCATTTATAATCTTCTTTCGCTCTCGTCAGGGAAATTTAATCACTTTATATACGTTACTTTAAGAAAAAAGATGTTTAGAATTTCGTGCAAATGATTACTAAATTCTTAGGTCTTCAAAATCTTATTATTGGTAGATTTAAGTGCTCATTACCCATATTACTTTGAATTGCTTGGCTAACTTTTGGTATTAATTATTGAAGGCCTGGCTTTTCAATATTTGTCCTTTTCTTTAATCCCAAATGAACGAGCAAGCATTAAATATTCAACTTTTGCAGAAGGAGTGCTAATCTCACTTTTGCAGGATACCAATTTATCTTTCCCATTTTATATTGATTTTTAGAGGTTGATAAACCTTTTATCTTATATCATTAAAACCGATGAGAAATGAGTTTAACATGCACATTCCGAGATTCAAGTAGTGTTATTGTGCAGTGTGGAAGAAACTGGGAAACATATTGGGTTATTTTCTGCAGTGTGAATATGACTAGACTTTTGGGCTAGCAGTTGACAAAAATCTGCTTGGCGTGCAAATTGATAAAATCGGCAATTATGTGTTTAATTTTTTCATGAGCTTTTCTAAGTGTTTTTGGCACTGAGAGGGTATTTGGTGAGCTTTGTCAAAGTTATACTCCGATGGGATAGCTTCTCTAAAATACTATGGCGATCTCATACCTGATTTGGTTGTTATAATTTTTGCTCTTACTTAAACAAATGCTACAACATCCATTTTTGTAGGATACATGTGTAATATCCCCCCAATATAACGGATGGTACTAAAAGATTTATGCTAAAGATTTTATTTACAAAAAAATATTTAGTATTGGAATAATTTGGGGGAGCACTCTGAACAAGAACCTAACACCGCACTGGTAAATCGGTTGTGTAAAATAAGACGAGTGTTCTAAAACGAAGAACGTGGCATTTTTGTACAATGATTTAATTTACAAAAAGGTACTTTTGTCAATTATGAAATCGAGGCATATGAGCTACCAGAGTTTATAATAATTGTCTGTTACACAACTTACAGGGCGGATTTGTGTTGGCGTCTCACTGGTGAAGATGGAATGTTTACAGACATGGCGAAGGCGAAAGCAGCTGATTTTAAACTACAAAAATCCATTCTTGATTGATGACAAAGCTTTAGTGTAAGCATCTATGACCTGTTGTGATGCAAAAATAAAACTTCCATTTAAAGATAGGGTGGAATTAGTCGCTGAGCTTTGTGGAAAGTTACAAAAGTTTATTCAGGATATCAACGATATTAGAAGAAATCAAAGTGACGTTGCTTCTTTTAAAACTTCATTTAAACGCCAAATCAAAGCTGAAAAAATACATCTAGTAACCACAGAAAATATAGATTAACAACCCTGCAAAATAAAAATCTAGTGTAAATAATAGCACATTGAGCAATAAAATATCTATAAAAACAATAAATTATCGCATACCTTGCTTTAACTCTATCTTTTTTATCTTGCAAAGCTTTATGTTAAACGACAGATTCACTTAATTATCTTTTGGCTATTTCGCATATTATCCTTTTAGGACACAGGAAAGGATTTCATAACGAATATATTAGTTCAAGCAGTATGCTGCGTATGTATCAGTTATGAAGCAAAATCCAGCTATAATAAAGCTTTAACCTACGAATAATTTGGTCTTTACGCTGAAAAGCACCATTTATTATAAATAATACTTTATTTTGTGTTTATTAAGAATTATTTTTTACAAATTAATGAAAAATTATTTTTAATCCTCTTGCCATTCTTCTTAAGCGTTTTACTTAAAACGCAGAATTTCCCTTTAAAGAGCTATTTTTGTTATGAGATGAATCAAGGTATGTTTGGATAGAGATTGTGTAATATTCTTAGAGTTTGTATTCTTCTAGCTAAAAGGGGTGGGGACTTTTATAGATTCAATGTTGTTACAGAGATTATTTTAGATGTTGCTGTAAGGATCCAGGCATCCAAGGGAGATAATTCTTCTTTATTTATTGTTTTTTGGGCTGTGCAAACAGGGTTTTGGCAGGAGGGTTTTTGCACGTTTTGATAACATTGGACTCTGTTGGAGGAGGTTAGAGGAGGTTATATGAAAAAAATATATCAATACAAAATTGGGCTAAAGTTGTTTCATTAGGAACTGCAATGGCTACGCTTTTATCGAGCGTTTCTCATGTTTTTGCGGCCGATGTTGCTATAACAGGAAGGGTCATGCAGAACTCAAGTACTGCTGAGTTTCCTTATGCAACAGGGAGTCATGGCAGTATTGTTTTTGCTGGTGATAATGATCTCTGTGGTGTGGATAATGTCATTGGCCGTGGTGGTAAACAACAGGAGGCAATCACTAATGATAATCGAATAACTGCAGAAGAACAATATAGGAGATTTATCGAAAATCAAGCGTTTTCAGGTCGTAATCCTTATGGTACAATGACTGAAAAGGTCAATTGGGCTGGTGATGGTACTACAACCTCTTCTGGTGGTTATATGGGGTCAATAACTAGTGGTAGTACGAATATTATGCCTGAAGCTTATGGTGTTTATTTTTTTGCGGTTGGGTGTGGATCTGCTGCAACAGGTAATTACTCAACGGTTTTTGGTGCTGGTGTGACTGCAAAGGCTGGGGGAGCACAAGCTTTTGGTGTTTCTGCACTTGCAAGCAGAAACGAAAGTGTTACTATGGGTATAGGAGCAGAAGCATCAGGGGACTCTGCAGTTGCTATTGGTGCAATGGCACAGGCATCTGGTTTGAATGCTGTTGCTTTAGGTGCGAAAACAAAGGCAACTATGGATTACGCGGTTGCTATAGGTTCACAGGCTGAAGCTCGGGCGAGTGGTGCTATTGCAATAGGTGGTAGCGAACCTGTTAGAAGACGGCGGGGACGATAGATTCGTAATAGCGTATGAGAAAGATGCTATTGCTATAGGTTCCCATGCTCAGGCTGAAAAAAGCTATTCAGTTGCAATTGGTTCAAATGCGTTGGTACGTGTTAAGGATGGTGTTGCTATAGGTGGTGGGTCTGTTTCTCTTACTCAAAAAGGCATTTTGGGTTATGATCCTGCAACAAATGAGAGCTCAACGGATAATAGTATAGCATGGAAAAGTACTGCAGGTGCTTTTAATATTGGTGAAGTTGGTGGTGAGGACGGTCGAGGTCAGCTAACGCGGCAAATTACTGGAGTGGCAGCGGGGATTCAAGATACCGATGCAGTAAATGTGGCTCAGTTGAAAGCTTTAAAAGAATCGTTAGACGAAGGCTGGATCCTTTCTGTGAACGGTAAAGATGGTACAGGTGTTTCGCCTGGAAGTACAGTGGATTTTACTGCGGTTCGTCATAGTGACAGTGATAATACCAATATTAAAATTGTAAAAGGTGAAAATAATACGATAACCTTTGATTTAAATGAATATATTAAAGTTAATCGCGTAGAAACAGGAATTAGCAGTTTAAGCAATGCCGGTTTAATAATTAAAGGTGGTCCGAACGTCACTGAGGGGGGTATTAATGCTGGAAATAAAAAAATCACAGGAGTGATGGCAGGGGAGAGAGAGACTGATGCAGTGAATTATGCACAGTTAAAAGAGGTAGAAAAAGCACTAAAAGGTAATTTTCTTGTGAAGCAGGACGAAGAAGATTCAGTTATCACTATTGGTAAGGAAACAGGTGGGAGGGAAATCAGCGTTGCAGGGGTTGGTAATGCAGCGCGCACTATTTCTGGTGTGAGAGCTGGAATCATTACTGCAGATTCAATGGAGGCAGTGAACGGTGCTCAGCTTTTTGAGATCAAGGAAAATATAGATAGTATTTATGATGATCTTGGGCAGATAAATCGCACTGTATCGAATTACTTTGGTGGTGGTGCAGACACATCCAATGGTACAAGACCGATTTACACTATTCAAGGTAATCAGCATACTGATGTTGGATCTGCGTTTGCAGGTGTTGATGTTGTTCTGAGCGATGTTTATGAGAAAATCTCTAAAGCAACGGGTACCGTTCAAGATGCTTTGCTTTGGGATGCTAAGGAGGGGGCATTTGTTGCGTTTCATGGTTCAGGAGAAGAGAAGAGCAAGAGTAAACTTAAGTATCTTTTGGATGGAGAGATTGCCGAGAATTCTACGGAAGCGATTACGGGTCATCAGCTTTATGTTCTGAGTAACCAATTGGCGACGTATTTTGGAGGTGGGGCTAAGTATGAGAATGGGCAGTGGATTGATCCTAGCTTCAACATTAAGCAAATTGGTTCTGATGGTGATCTGAGTGATAAGTCCTATAAGAATGTAGCGGATGCCTTTGGTGGTGTTAACAGCAATCTATCCAATCTCAATGATCGTTTGAAGATTGTTGAACAGCGTGTATCTCCTGTACCTCCTTCTGATGCCGACACTGGTTTACATTGGGATGAGGAGCAAGGGGCCTATGACGCAAGTCATGATGGTGAAGCAGGCAAGATCACCAATGTAGCAGATGGTAAGGTTGAACAAGGTTCGAGTGATGCGGTGAACGGAGGACAGCTCTGGCAGACGAATGAGCGT
>NZ_JACHIM010000004.1:0-105026 GCF_014203215.1 Bartonella callosciuri
AAAAATACCTTACAAAATATAAGCTTAGATCCGGTATTAACATCTTCTCTTGAAAAACGTGCCGCCATATTCTTTGTGAAATCTTAAATAAAATTTAAGACTTCTGCAGACTATGCCGCCCACGTTTCTCTTTCTTCTTTCTTCTCTTGTCAAAGAACAAACAGTCTTTAAAAAAACCGTTAAAAAAACAAAAACACCATACACTAAAAAGCGCAAGTCATAAACTAAAAAGCTAAATTACCCGCTCACATATATGATAAATCATTAAGTCAAAAACAAGGACAAAACTAACGACAAAACCTACCATCGCAAGCAGAAACTGCCCTCGTCACTCCCCGCTATATAGAACCCTTTCACACTAAGAGTCAATATCATTTTTCTGTCTTAACTATAAAATAAATATGCTTCTATAAGTTGTGGACATGAAGAATACACTTAAAAAATGTAACGTGTTTTGAGAATCCATAAAAACTACATTCCAAAGAGAGCGCGCATATTCTATATTCACCATTGCACAAATACCACGTACGCTCTATGCTTCTTTATTGAGCAAAAGGAAGGTTTCAATGTCATTTAAACTCACGCGTAACCAAACATTGGTTCTGAATGCTTTAAAGAATGCACAAGGACCTTTAAGTGCTTACGCGATTCTTGACCAGTTACGCGAAGAAGGGTTTCGTGCACCTCTCCAAGTTTATCGTGCATTAGAAAAACTTGTACAATTAAAGTGTATTCATCGTCTTGAAAGTGTAAATGCTTTTATGGTTTGTTTACACCCTGAAAATTGTCATCACGACCTCACAACTTTCATCATTTGCGAAAACTGTGGCAAAGTAAATGAAATACAAAACCAAACTATTTTATCCAACCTTAAACAAATGGTTCAGGCAGTTGATTTCCAAGCACAGAAAAGCACTTTAGAAATACGAGGCACTTGTAAAAAGTGCGCAACAAAGTAATATCTCTATACTTGCAAGTTTGGATGTTTAACGTTATGTGTTACCATTATGTGTTACCATTTAACTCACTGCTTAAAAAAACCTCTATCGCCCTTGTATCCCCAGAGTTCCATTCTATAACGATGAGCATATTTTACTCATTGAGACATATTGAAAGTACAAAGCCATGTTCATACCTGAGACAATTGTTTCAACCAAATATTTCAATGGAACGAAACAAAAAAAAATTATCAGTGCCTTTTTTATCGTTCTTGTGCTTTCTGTGCTTTGGTTCGGCTATAAACGGATAACACAATGGCGTTATATGCTTGCCACTGAAGATGCCTATATACAAGGAGATATAGCGGCTATTGCTCCTAAATTAAACGGATATATAGAGAAAATTGCGATTAAAGCAAATCAAACTGTAAAAAAAGATGATATCTTATTCTGCTTAGACAATGGTGATTATCAAATAGCCTTGAAACAGACAGAAGCTCGTCTCGACACACAACAAAAAACTCTTTTACGTATTGATGCACAAATTATAGCTGCCCACAGTGCTTTAGACGATGCGCAAGCACAAAAAGCTGCCGCTTCAGCCATAGCAACCAATGCAAAACTAACCTTAAAACGCACTACAGAACTTAAAACTAATCATTACGCCCCTCAATCGGATGTTGATGATGCCAAATCAGCTTATGAACAAGCCATTGCTAATATTAACCGCGCAGATGCACAAATAGCCGCAGCCCGTGCGAATATCCAAGTGTTAGAAGCGCAACGACGTGAAACAGAAAGCCAAACAAAGAGTTTAGAACTCACACGTGACAAAGCACAACGTGACCTTGACTCAACTATTATACGGGCCCCCTTTGATGGAATTATTGGAAATTTAACAGCTAAAACCGGGGATTTTGTTATGAATGGCCAACGTCTTGCAGCATTAGTCCCCCTCCATGCACTTTATATTGAAGCAAATTATAAAGAAACACAGTTAAAAAATATTCATGTTGGACAAACGGCTTATATTACTGTGGATGCCTATAAAAAAGATGTGTTTACAGGAACAGTGCTTTCTATTGCACCTGCAACAGGAGCTGTTTTTTCTCTCTTACCCCCACAAAATGCTACTGGCAACTTCACTAAAATTGTCCAACGCATTCCTGTCCGTATCTCTATTCCAGAAGAAGCCTTAAAAACCGGACATATCCGAGCGGGAATGAGTGTTGCTGTAGAAATTGATACACGGACAAAACCGCAAGATAAAAACTTCCTATAACAAAAGAAAATGATCTCACTATGACATCTCCCATGCCAAAGTCTACACATTCTCAAGAGCGCATAGAAATCCACAAAATCGTGGTTTTCATTGCTATGGCTTTTGGCATGTTCATGGCTATTTTGGACATTCAAATCGTATCCTCCTCTTTAGCTGAAATTCAGGCTGGTCTTTCAGCAAGCTCTGAAGAAATTTCGTGGGTTCAAACTTCCTATCTTATCGCTGAAGTCATCATGTTGCCCCTTTCTGGGTTTTTGGGGCGATTGCTTTCAACACGCGTTTTCTTTAGCCTATCAGCTATCGGGTTTACAATTACATCTGTTCTTTGTGCAACAGCAACTTCAATTGAAGAGATGATTGTATACCGTGCACTCCAAGGTTTTATCGGTGGAGGTATTATTCCTAATGTTTTTGCTGCTTCCTATGTCCTTTTTCCCCCTTCTAAGCAACCAATTGTTACCCCCATCGTTGGACTGGTAGCAACGTTAGCACCCACTATTGGTCCAACAGTAGGAGGCTATCTCTGTAATATGTTATCATGGCACTGGCTCTTTCTCATCAATGTACCTTGCGGAATTATTATCTCAATTCTCGCTTGGAAATTGATTGATTTTGACAAAGCTAACCTTTCTTTAATGGCTAAATTTGACTGGCTAGGACTTATTTCTATGGCAACCTTTTTAGGAACATTAGAGTATATTTTAGAAGAAGGAGCCCGTCATGATTGGCTAAATGATAATCTGATTCTAAACTTGTTCATTGTTATGATCTTGTCTGCCTCCTTATTCTTCTGGCGCGCTTTTACTGCAGAGGAACCAATTGTTGATCTTTCAGCTTTTTCCAATTTTAATTTTTCAACCGCAGCAGTTTTTTCCTTTATGCTTGGAATAGGCATTTATGGACTCACATATATTTATCCTATCTATTTGAGTCAAATCCGCCATTATGATGCTCTCATGATAGGAGAAACTTTATTCCTTTCAGGATTCGTTATGTTATTAACCGCACCTCTTGCCGGATTTCTTTCAGCACGAATTGATGCACGTTTGATGATGGCGATAGGACTTTTTGGCTTCGCATTAGGAACCTGGTTGGCGAGCTCTATCACAGACAACTGGGGTTTTTGGGAGCTCTTTTGGCCTCAAGTTTTCCGTGGTGCATCTGTTATGTTATGTATGGTCCCTGTTAGTAATATCGCCCTCGGAGTGCTTCCGAAAGAGCAAATACAAAATGCCTCTGGACTTTTTAATCTCACACGTAATCTTGGTGGTGCCGTGGGACTGGCTATTATCAGTACACTTATTACAAAACGCACAGATCTGCATTATGCACGAATAGCCGAAACTGTCCAATACGGAAATAACCAAGCAACTGAAATGCTTTCAAGCCTCGCTCTGTACTTTAAAACTGCAACTTTTGATCCCCACACTCTTGCTCTTTTTCAGCTTTTTAAGATGGCGCGCATACAAGCAACAGTTATGGCTTTTAGTGACATTTTCTTTATAATAACCATCATCTTTAGTATCTTGACATTCATGACTATCTTTCTAAAAAAAATACCACCACTTACCGATGACATTTCAGTTCACTGAGCTTAACCTGATAAAAGTCGAGTAATATTCTTTATCTTTAATGAAGCACTTTTCTCTGTCCTTATTTTATCTTCTATAGAGAGAGTATGTAAATGATACAGCATTTTATACTGAGCGATTATTTTTGACAAAACTCTTATTGAATGCGAGAAGCCCACTTTCAAGAATTACCCTTACATAAGCCCGTAATTGTATAATTTAAATTAGAAAAAAAGTTTTTATCTTCTCTAAGCACTTTTAAAATTTCTACACTGTATAGATAGAGTGATTATTGTTCTTAGATTTTTTCACTCCCAATCCGACGACAAAAGAAAAATATTGGAATAATGTTTACGCCTTTCTTTAAGCACAAAAGACATTGTGAAAGCATTCTTATTTGCAATCAATAACTGTTCTTGAACATGTACATTTATTGTTTTACTCAACTCTAAAGAATCTGACATCTAAAGCTTTGATCACACACTAAAAGCCTTTCTCACAACTTGTGGCTCTTTCAACACGCGCTCAAGTGATGCAAAAACTCTCAAAGTGTTTATCTATCTAAACATAACCATAGAATTAACCAATGTATTATTATTGCTCAGCACTTATACCCTTTTCTATGATCGCTGGATCACAACTGTTAAGCACAGCAGCCTCCCTCGCATTGTCAGGATGTGCATTCACATAACTGTTCAAGCATTAAAAGCTCATATTTTCCTATTGCGTACACCAGAAAATGCTTTAGCAAAGGATACGCTTAAGTGCCCATTTTCTTATTAAGAGACAGGCATTTTCGATTCATAAAATCCAAAAGCAAAAACTTATTCAAATGGTTTATAGTAAATATTCATAATCATAAAAAACCGCTCTCTTTAGCCTGTAATTTATGAAGTATACAACTATTACAGCTTTATAGAGCTTCTGCTGCTTTTCACCCTAAATCTTGGCTTCTCATTAGGTTTTTTTACAGAAACCAACTGAGAAAACTCTGAAAAAAAATATCAAAAAAAGAGAATATCAATGATTTTGCTAAATGCATTTTAAAACAGTATAAACAGCAAGTATTCTTAATAAATTAATTGAAGTTATCAAAAATAAAAAATGCATGTAAAAGAAAAAGCGTGCTACACAATAGACTAACCTAAAACTTTGTATCTCATAAAAATATCTTGCAGAAATAAAAGTGACCCGCCCACAATACCAAACTGTTGAAAAATAAATAAGCCCCTTAAGCCACTTTATGATGCTGCAAATGACTCAAATCTTTTCGTTCTCCACTAGGGACCAACGTGCCATGACATGCGGAAAGATATTCTGGTATTAATTCCAACGCTTGAAAACGGTGTTTTTCATAAGGACCGGGCATTGCTAAATTTTTTGTTAAACTGCTTGAAAAACCAAAACGCTGATAAAACTCAGAATCACCCACAAGTAAAATAGCGCCATATCCCAGCTTTTTTGCTGTTTCAATTGCATGCTGCACAAGAACAGATCCTATCCCCATACCGGAATATTCAGCTGAAACAGCCAAAGGTCCCAAAAGCAAAGCATGCTGTATACCATTTTGCCCTTTGCTAAACCGAACATGCCAAAGACGGACACTCCCCACAAGCTCTCCAAATACATTTTTAACGACAAAGGATAACCCACACGCAGCCAACCGGCCACGACGTAAAGCTTCTGACGACTTACGCTTACGCCCTTTCCCCAAAGCTAAATCCAGCAAGTGTTCCCGGTAAGGTTTATCAGCCTCTTTCTCACATGCAAGTGTAAAAAGCGCACCATCTTTTGTTTGAAAATTAATTATATTCATGTTGTCACATGCCTCCTACATCCTTTGTCATTATAAAAAAGATTTAGATCACATAGGATCGCAAAGGCTCAAAACCATTAAAGGCAACAGATGCATAAGTTGCGGTGTAAGCACCAGTTCCATGAATCAACAATTCATCCCCTATCGTAAGAGATAAAGGTAAAAGGTAAGGTGTCTTTTCATAAAGAACATCTGCTGAATCGCACGTTGGACCCGCTAAAATGCAAGGCTCCATTGCCTTATCGTCATGAGGCGTCTCGATAGGATAACGAATTGCTTCATCCATAGTCTCCGCAAGACCATTAAATTTTCCAACATCAAGATAAACCCATCGTACATTATCATTGTCTGCTTTTTTGGATATAAGAACAACTTCTGTACGAATAACACCAGCATTACCAACCATTCCACGCCCTGGCTCAATAATCGTTTCAGGAATACGATTACCAAAATATTTTTTCAAGGAATCAAAAACAGCTGTACCATAAGCTTGCTCTGTAGGAATATCTTTCAAGTAACGGGTTGGAAATCCACCCCCCATATTAACCATTTTCAACGAAATCCCCTCTTGCTCCAAATTTCTAAAAACTGCAGCCGCATCTGATAAAGCACGATCCCATGCGCTAAGGTCTGTCTGCTGAGACCCTACATGAAAAGAAACACCATAGGCTTGCAAGCCTAATTGATGTGCCCGACGTAACACATCAACCGCCATAGCAGGAAGACAACCAAACTTACGTGACAATGGCCACTCAGCGCCTTTTCCATCAGTAAGAACCCGGCAAAAAACCCGAGCTCCTGGAGCAACGCGTGCAATTTTTTCAACTTCTTCAATACAATCAACTGCATAAAGCGAAATACCAAATGCATAGGCACGCGCAATATCACGCTCCTTTTTAATAGTATTCCCAAAAGAAATACGATCACACGTTGCCCCGGCTTTTAAAGCCATTTCAATTTCTGCAACAGAAGCCGCATCAAAAGATGAGCCCAAAGAAACAAGCAAGCGTAAAATCTCAGGAGCTGGATTTGCCTTTATCGCATAGAAAATACGAGATTGTGGAAGAGCTTTTTCAAAATTTAAATAATTTTCACGAACAACATCAAGGTCAACAACTAAGCATGGACCTTCAGAACAATGTGTTGCAAGGAAATCACGGATACGTTGTGTTGCCATTTGTAATTCTCCCTGGAGGAAAACTCCCCCACTCTACACCTGGGCAGCATAGAGCCGCCAATAGTCAAAGGACAAAACACATACAACCACCATCCCTCTTTCTGATTATTCAAATAATCAGAAATTAGCATTGCATGCAGCGAAAAAACAGCGCGCGAACCGCGTTGCATTATTTTGTCTGCCTTTTTGATTGGAGTTGAGAAAACCACTTCCGCACTGAAGGCAATGAGGTGTGCCTCTATAGTTATCCCAGCATTTGGACAGCTGGAAGACACCAGAAAGGCCCGCACCGTCGTTGCTTCAAGATGTCCTCACTCTTTCGGTTGGCCGTAAGAATGACTGGAGCGGCTAGTTCCAGGTACCGTACCGGTTAATCTCACCATTTGAGAACCAGTGGACACCCACAGGCACGTGCGACTTTGGGCAAGGATCCATATAAAGCGAATCCCTATTCATTTCAATCATTTTTTTTATTTTAAACATTTTTTAATTTTTAAAAACAAGATGATGCAAAAAAGTAACAGTTTTTTAAGCAGATAAGGCACTTTTCTCTTTTAAGGGAGTAACAATCTTCATCCCCCACATTATTGTGGTGCTAATTCACAACAGTATTTTAAAAAGCATTTTTTTGTTTGAGATTCCTAACCCCATTTCCTAACACACTCTAGAAAATATAACTCAAGCTTATGCATTCCAATTACATTTATGTCTATAAAGTTATAAGCTAATAGATTTACTTTCTCTAATATTGCATCTGCTCTTCCATTTACATGGCTATTAATCCCCTATTTCATTCATTCTCAAACTGATTTTCAATTCACACATCTCTCTATGCTTATTTCCTCTATTAGACTAATTACTGAACCATTTTTACTGATCCAGAATTAAAAATGTTGAAATAAACCCAATACAATACGATTTAAAAGAGATAATGATTATTTATAATGGTAAATCAATAGGTTAGTTTCGCATACTATCCAAAAGATCGGACAATACCAAATCTTACAAAACATTGTCCACAAATCCCGAAAACGTTCCTCTCTAAACAAGAGAAAAAGCTAAAATTTTAAGCTTTAAAATACAATAGCTTTATGACTCTTAATGAGAATGAATTGCACGCAATTTTGATAATTGGAATTGCCTATGACGTTCACGAAAACGCTGCCTATCAGCATCACCGCGCGTACCATAACAAGCATCACATGAAACGCCTGCCTCATAATGAGGTGATAATTTACTTTCAGCATTAAGAGGTGAACGACATGCGCGACATAATTCACGCCCACATTCTTCAAGACCATGTTTCACAGAAACACGCTCATCAAAAACAAAGCACTCGCCCCACCATAAACTTTCTTCTTGTGGAATGGTTTCCAAATATTTCAGAATCCCACCTTTTAAATGGTAGACCTTTTCATAGCCAAGTTCACGAACATAAGCTGTTGATTTTTCACACCGAATACCGCCTGTACAAAACATAGCAATCTTCTTTTTCTTTTTTAAATCAGCTTCATGCTTGTGTACCCACGCAGGAAATTCACGGAATGTTTTAATACGCGGATCAATCGCTCCTTGAAAACTCCCAAGCGCATATTCATAATCATTACGCGTATCAATTAAAATTGTCTCTTCATCTTGAATAAGTGCATTCCAATCTTCCGGCTCTACATAAGTACCGACAATCTTTAACGGATCAACACCTTCAACTCCCATTGTTACAATCTCTTTTTTCAACCGCACTTTTATGCGATTAAAAGGCATTTTTGATGCCCATGAATATTTAATCTCTGGTGTTTGAAATACTGGTTCAGCTGTAATAAAATCCACTAATGTTTCAATCGCAGCATAAGACCCAGCAACAGTTCCATTAATGCCCTCTTGTGCTAAGAGCAAGGTACCTTTGATATCCTTTGCTTCACATAAATCCCGCAAAGGTTTTTGTAATTGACGGTAATGCTTCAAATCGGCGAAGCAATAAAGTGCAGCAACTCTAAAATTCTTTTTCATAAGTCTTGCCATAACGTGCATTTTACTTAATTTCAAGATCTATTCATCTGCTCTTTAACATATTGTGCTTAATCAAACCATACTCACAATATTATCTCCTGAAGAAAGCATGCAATGTCCCAAAAAGTCGATCACCTTTTATCACTTCTACAGGACCAAACCGTCATACCCATTTTACGCATCGATGATATACAAAGTGCGATAACCTTAGCACGTGCTCTCTTGTCAAAGGTGGATTGAAAACAATTGAAATCAAATTGCGAACACCAAATGCATACGATGCAATAAAAACAATTATAAAGAAGTGCCTGATCAATTGTTGGCGCAGGTACAATTCTCAATACTATACACTATGAAAAAGCTGAACGCGCAGGAGCAAAGTTTATCATAAGTCCTGGATTATCAAATAAATTGATTGATTGTGCAAAAAACAGTGAGGTCCTCCTTCTTCCTGGTGTGATTACACCAAGTGAAGTGAAGTAATGCAAGCATGGAATAAAGGTTATTCATATTTTAAATTTTTTCCTGCTGAAGTGGCGGGAGGTGTTCGCTTCATGCAAGCCCTAGCATCCCCCTTCTCTAAAATTCGGTTTTGCCCAACAGGCGGTATTACGCAAAAAAATGCAGCTCAATGGCTCCAGCTTTCCAACGCCTTCTGTGTTGGAGGCTCTTGGATAGCCTCCAAACAACTTATTGCGGCTTGCGATTGGATGCGATCAGCGCATTGCACATGCAGCAGCACAGCTATCCTCTCATCAGCCAAAAGCACGCTCAACAACATAAGTGGCTGGTGCATTATTAGCACCTTCAATAAGACCAAAGGATTCGCACATTCTTGCACAAGTCTTACAGCTTACCATGGAGCCACAAATTATAACCCGATCTTCATCAGGATTAATTTTTGGTAAGCCGATCGTTTCAAAAAAGTACCATTTTCCATGCAAACAGCATGAACCACCCTTTTATCCCACAAAAGCATGCTCAACAACATAAGTGGCTGGTGCATTATTAGCACCTTCAATAAGACCAAAGGATTCGCACATTCTTGCACAAGCCTTACAGCTTACCATGGAGCCACAAATCATGACTCGATCTTCATCAGGATTAATTTTTGGTAAGCCGGTCGTTTCAAAAAAGTACCATTTTCCATGCAAACAGCATGAACCACCCTTTTATCCCACAAAAGCACGCTCAACAACATAAGTGGCTGGTGCATTATTAGCACCTTCAATAAGACCAAAGGATTCACACATTCTTGCACAATCCTTCAGCATTGCCATGGAGCCACAAATCATGACTCGATCTTCATCAGGATTAATTTTTGGTAAGCCGGTCGTTTCAAAAAAAGTACCATTTTCCATAACAGTCGTAATACGCCCCATATGCTCGGAAGATTCACGCGTGGTCATAGGATAAAATTTCAACTGTTTTGCATACGCATCAATCAGAGGATCTTGTTGCAGAGAGACAACAAGATCTTTTGCATAAGCAAGCTCATCCCGCTCGCGGGTTGTTTGAATAAGAACCACTTCTGAAAATTTTTCATAGGTTTCAGGATCACGAATAAGACTTGCAAAGGGAGCAACTCCCGTCCCTGTTGAAAGAAGATAAAGACGCTTTCCAGGGATAAGAGCATCAAGAACCAATGTTCCGGTAGATTTCTTACGCATGAGAACTGTATCACCAACTTTAATTTTTTGGAGATGTTCAGTTAAAGGCCCCCCTGGAACTTTGATTGAAAAAAACTCAAGCTGTTCATCCCAAAATGGACTTGCGATCGAATACGCGCGGTAAATTGGCTTTTCTGCATTTGGCAAACCAATCATAACAAATTCACCTGAACGAAAACGAAAACTTTCCGGACGATTCAGACGAAATTTAAACAAACGATCTGTATAATGATAAACTTCCTGAACAGTGAGTGCAAACACATTTTCAGGAATCGGGAAATCTGACACAATGCTGCTGATATTTGACTGAAATTTTGTGGCAGACGTATTCATAAAACCCTTCCTTAATCTCTGTACTAAATATGGACTCAAACTTCAAAAATCATATAATACTTACGCAATCATCTGCCAATATTTCTCTTAAGACATAAACCATGCAATTAACGCTTTAGCATAAAAACTAACTCAATAAATAAACTAGAATAAAAACATATTATAGCAATAAGCATGAACACATCTGATGAAAAGTACGTTCAACACCACCTTTAACAGCATATAATTTAAGAATGTATTTTGTCTCCATAACATCTATTCTTAACTTCAAAACACCCACAAATAATAACCTCAAAATAACGAAAAACCTTTATGATTGGCACACATTGCACTCTCTAAACAACACTCCAATCATGATAAACCTCTAATTTTAACATAGACTTAACTACAAAAATACAGAAAGAAAAAAACTTATTGCTTCCATAAATGAATTGCTTCTACCAATTATATATTAGACACTAGACACACAAATATGGACACTAGACACACAAAAGAATCATCCTACTCATTAAATCACAAAAGAAGTATTTTACATCAAAAGGTTGCAATCATGGCGTATAACTCAGTACAAACTGCTCACGGTTGTAAAAATTATAAACAATATTCGCATCTTCTTTCCTATCATCGATAGTGTATATATAATAATCAAAGGGAACTTCGTGTCTTAATCAACACAGATAGAATTTAAAAATGAACCAATCCGTTAATCATGAAGCAAATGCCTTATTTCCTTATGCAACTGTAGCAACCATCGATGTAAGTGCCATTGTTGCAAATTATAAAATTTTAGCCAAACGTGTTACTCCAACGGAATGTTCAGCGGTTGTAAAATCAAATGCCTATGGACTTGGTGCTAAAAAAATTGCTCCTGCACTTTATAAGGCTGGTTGCCGCACTTTCTTTGTCGCCCAAATCGAAGAAGCATTCCAATTAAAAACTATTTTGCCCCCCAATGCCATGATTGCTCTTTTGAATGGGCTTCCCCACACAGCAGAAGAACTTGTAGCACAATCGGGAATTGTCCCTGTTCTGAACTCTTGGAATTCTATCAAAGACTGGCAAATACTTTGTCAAAAAAAGGATAAAAAATTTCCTGCAATTATTCAAATTGATACCAATATGAACCGACTAGGGCTTGATAAAAAAGAGTTACAAAAACTCATCAAACAACCTACAATCTTCAAAAAAGCAGAAATAAAATACATTCTCAGTCACCTTGCAAATGGAGATGAAGCCACTCATTCATTCAATTATACCCAATTAGCTACTTTCAAGTCTGTCCTTGCACAATTGCCTGCCTGTAAAGTCTCGTTTGCCAATTCTGGAGGTATTTTCCTCGGTCCAGATTTTTATTTCGATCTTGTTCGCCCAGGCATTGCACTGTATGGTATTAATCCTCATGGAAAACATCTAACGCCTTTTAAACCTGTTTTAAAACTTGAAGCCCAAGTCATTCAAAGCCGCTTTATTGATGCAGAGGTACCCGTCGGCTATGGAGGAAGCTTTATTACCAAGAGACCAAGCACTCTTATAACCATTTCCATCGGCTATGCGGATGGTTGGTTGCGCGCTCTTTCTAATAAAGGTACCGTTTACTTCAACGGACATAAGCTTCCCATTGTTGGACGCATTTCTATGGATTGCATCACCGTTGACGCCACCGATCTTGATAAAAAACCGCAAAGAGGCGATTGGATAGAACTCATTGGAACACATCAAACCCTTGAAAAAGTTTCTACAGATGCCAACACCATTCCTCATGAAATTCTGACTTCTTTAGGAAACCGCTGTAAACGCATTTACATTTAAATTATTACACATTATAAACGATAATAAAAAAAGGAAAACATCACTCCTAGAAAATGCTCTTATGAGCAAGCCTTGCAAAAAAGATCTTCCAACATCCAAAAACAGAATACGTGCTAACCGCACAATATTGCTATAATACTGTTCTCGCACATCGATAGAGATCTCATCTGATCAGATAGATTATTGATTTCCAGCTCTCTTGAAGCTCATTTTCCAAGATCATAAAACTTTGCCCAAAACCTTCCTCTCCAAAAATTGACATGGGGAAATTAGACCACTCAATCTTTCTTTAGAATTGATTGCTGCTATTAAGGTAGAAGCCAGCGTAATCATGAATATTTCCCAGCCCTCAATAAGACATCCACTTTTGTATGAAAACGGTTCATAAGGGGTATATTTGGTTCTTTTTTAAACGATTTTATTCCCACACTCATCCCTCTTATAACATACAAGAAAACGTTTTTTATTCTGAAAAAGAGAGAGAAAAATGACTGAATTCGGCCCTTTCATTCAACAGAGAACAACTATAAATAATCTTTAAAAATCAATATGCTGTAATATTAATCTCTCAATTATGGTGTGGTACATGTACAGAAACTATAATTTTACATTAAAAGAATTTGATAAAACGAAAATATGCAAGCCTTAGTTTGTATACATTCTAGCAACAATAATCTTCAATGGTAATCAACAACACTCTCTCTCTTTGAACTTTCCAACAACGTAAGAAACAAATGAAAACACTAAAAATTTAAGCGACTTTATTCTTCTAACACACCTTTCCATAACAAATAACACGATATAATTTTAAAGAAAGTAATGAAAATAACATCCTCCCCTTATAACCTATTTACCAATATTATTTATGAAAATATGAAAGAGAAAAATAGAAAAAACGATCAATCCGTTAAGAATATCACCAATAAAAATAGCATAACCTCTATCAATCACATTACCGAAGAAAGCACATGCCCGCGAATGATCTTATGGACTCTAAAAGCAGGGTGAGAGAGACGAATCCCATAGCCCCTGCCCCTCAACTATAATAAATAACAAATTGATTTTATTAATATTTTTAATGTTTATGGATTCTATAGTCTTATAATAAACTCGGAAACAGAACTTTTAAATGGACTTCTACAAAGCAATCCTTTTTATCAATGCTCTGTACGCATTTTTTTATTTCCCTAAATCATCCTATGAAATAACTATTCAAAATTCCAGAAAATATGCCAATAACTTTATGACTCAATGGATCAGAAAGTGATTCAAAAAGCCCACACAGTTTGTGTGAGCTTTTTCCATCAATGCAAACAAATAAATTTAATAGGTGTTGCCTAATGGTGGGCAAGAACAAATGAGCGTTCTGTCTCCCGCAACATTATCAATCCGAGAAACAGGAGGCCAATATTTATTTGCTGGATCAAGAAAGCAATTAGGGAAAGCAGCTTCTTGCCGCGAATAAGGTCGTACCCAAGCATCATCTACCGTATCGACCAATGTATGCGGTGCATTTACTAAAGGGTTATCATCTTTTGGCCAAACACCTGTACCAACTTTTTTGGCTTCTTGCGCAATCGAGAGCAAAGCATCACAAAAACGATCAATTTCTGCTTTTGGCTCTGATTCCGTGGGCTCAATCATCAAAGTTCCAGGAACAGGAAAAGAAATCGTCGGTGCATGAAATCCGTAATCAATTAAACGCTTGGCGATATCATCAACACTTACGCCATACTGTTCTTTCAAGACACGCGTATCGACAATACATTCGTGAGCAACACGTCCATGTTTACCTCGATAAAGAATGGAATAAACCTGTGAAAGACGCGCAGCAATATAATTGGCATTCAAAATTGCTGTTTGCGTTGCATATTTCAAGCCATCAGCGCCCATCATTCGAATATACATCCACGTAATGACAAGAATAGATGCACTTCCATAAGGAGCGGCTGAAACTGCATGTGTTGTCCCCTCTTGTTCATGCCCTGGCAAAAATGGCATGAGATGCTCTGCTACTCCAATCGGTCCCATACCAGGACCACCACCACCATGGGGAATGGCAAAGGTTTTATGAAGATTCATATGACAAACATCTGCCCCAATATCTGCCGGACGAGCAAGCCCAACAAGCGCATTCAAATTAGCACCATCAAAATAAACTTGTCCCCCATTTTCATGGATAAAAGAGCAAATATCTTTAATACTTTCTTCATAAACACCATGGGTTGAAGGATAGGTAATCATGAGAGCTGCTAAGCGATCCTTATACAATTGTGCTTTCATTTTGAGATCATCGATATCAACATTACCATCATTCAAACACTTCACCACAACAACCTCCATCCCCGCCATATGCGCTGAAGCTGGATTGGTACCATGCGCAGAGGCAGGAATAAGACAAAGTGTGCGTTGATGTTCTCCCCGCGATTGGTGATATAAACGGATTGCTAAAAGCCCCGCATATTCCCCTTGAGCACCAGAGTTTGGCTGAAAAGAAATTTGCGCAAATCCTGTAATTTCACACAACCATGCATTGAGTTGATTGATCATTTCCAAATAACCTGCGGCATCCTCTTGAGGCACAAAGGGATGCATATTGGCGACCATAGGCCAACTCACAGGCATCAACTCAGCTGCCGCATTAAGCTTCATTGTACAAGAACCAAGCGGAATCATTGCCCGATCTAATGCTAAATCCTTATCCGACAAACGACGTAAAAAGCGCATCATATCCGTTTCTGAATGAACCGCATGAAAAAAGGATTGCGAAAGAAAAGCAGCATCACGCTTTTTTCCCCAAAGCCGTGGAGAAACTTGATCAACTAATTGTGCACCCAAAAGCTGAGCTAAAGCACAAGCATCTTCTTGTGTTGACAATTCATCAAAATTAATCGCAATTCTGTCATCATCGAGAACACGGACAAGACGCCCACCTGCCCTAGCTTGGCGTGCAATTTCCTGAGCTCTTCCCCGAACAACAATACTGACACAATCAAAAAAGGACTCCCCTTCACAAGGAATACCTGCTGCCTCTAAACCAGCCACAAAACGGCATGTTAGGTGATGAATCCTCTGAGCAATTTCCTGCAAGCCTTGCGGACCATGCCAAACGGCATAAGCTGTTGCCATATTTGCTAACAAAGCCTGTGCTGTACAAATATTGGATGTCGCTTTATCACGCCGAATATGCTGTTCCCGTGTTTGCAATGCTAAACGAAAACCCACACGCCCTTTAGTATCGACGGATTGACCAACAATGCGTCCTGGAATAAGGCGTGTTAGCGCATCACTGACCGCAAGATAACCAGCATGAGGACCACCAAACCCCATCGGAACTCCATAACGCTGCATAGAGCCAACAACAATATCAGCGCCCCATTTTGCTGGTGCTTCCATAAGAGTAAGTGCTAAAGGATCTGCAACAACGATCACCACGGCTCCCTTTGCCTTTGCCTCCTTAATGACTTCACTATAATCATGAAAAGAGCCTTTTGTATCAGGCCAAGACAAAACAATCGCAGCTGTATCAGAACAAATTTCACCATTCTGACTAATTTGAATACCTTGTGTTTCAGCACGCGTTTGTGCAACACTCAAAGTCTGAGGATGCAAAAGACTCTGAAGAGAAATCTTTGTTTTTTTTTCACGCGCGAAGCGTACAGCCACCGCATGAGCTTCAGCTAAAGCGGTTGCTTCATCAAGAAGTGAAGCAGCAGCAACAGGTAAACCAGTGAGTTCACTAACCAATGTCTGAAAATAAAACAAAAGTTCTAAACGCCCTTGGCTAATTTCTGCCTGATAAGGTGTGTAAGCTGTATACCAGGCTGGATTTTCAAAAAGATTTCGCAAAATAACGGGTGGGACATAGGTTCCATGGTACCCCTGCCCAATGAAACTTTTGTGCACATGATTACGCGCCATCATCTTGGAGAGTTCTTCCAAGGCTTGCCCTTCACTTACTGCCCCTGGAAGATTAAGTGAACGTTCCAAATGGATGGAGTGCGGAACAGCCTGAGAAACGAGTGTATCAATACAATCAAGCCCCAAAACATCCAGCATTTTTTGTGTTTCATCGGGACGAAGCCCGATATGGCGAGAAAAAAAATGACGTTCCTGCATAGCACTCACCCAATCAGTGCTTTGTAAGCAGCCTCATCCAGCAAACCTTCCAGTTGCGTTGCATCCTGCAATATCATTTTCCATAGCCAACCTTCTTTTTCGGCTTTCTGATTTACCAATTCAGGATTATTGGCCAAAGCTTCATTCATTTCAACCACCTCACCATCAAGAGGTGCATAAACATCTGAAGCTGCTTTTACTGATTCTACAACAGCAGCAGCATCTCCCTTGGAAAGTCGCGTTCCACTTTGTGGCAAATCAACAAAAACCAAATCCCCTAACTGCTCTTGAGCATAATTGGTGATCCCAACGGTAACCACTTGCCCTTCAACACGAAGCCATTCGTGATCTTGCGTAAAATAAGTTTTAGACATTAAAATTATCCTTTAAAATAACGTTGTTCAACAAAAGGAAGTGAATGAACAGACAGTGCAATCTTTTTGCCACGCAGTTCTGTAAAAACTTCCGTTCCCTCAGCTTTCCAACCAACAGGAACGTAACCCATCGCTACAGGACCATCAAAAGAAGGACCAAAGCCACCTGACGTTACCACCCCAATCTGATTGCCCTCATCATCGAGAAGTAGTGCACCCGCACGAATAGGTTGGCGCGTTTGCGGTTTTAACCCAACACGACAACGAGAAGGTCCTTTCTCAAGAGCTTCAAGAAAAGCCTTTGCCCCATAAAATTGCGCTTTTTCTCGAACATTTTTTGGCACCGCCCATGTTAGCACAGCCTCAATGGGCGTCGTATCAGGCGTAATATCATTGCCATGCAAACACAGCCCTGCTTCCAACCGGAGACTGTCACGTGCTGCAAGACCAACCCATTCAACACGAGAATCACACAGCAATTTTTCAGCCAATGCCTGTGCTTGCTCTGGAGAAAGAGCAATTTCAAAACCATCTTCTCCTGTATAACCAGAACGCGTTATAAACCAATCTTTTTTTGGTTCGAATCCTTGCATAAACAACAGCTCATTACCAGGTAGCCCGGCATCAGTTATAACAGCTGCGGCTTGAGGACCTTGAAGAGCAAGCAAGACCCTATCAAGAGCAATAATTTGACATTCAAAACCAAGGGCACGTTTCTGAAGTTCTGCAAAATCCACCTGTGCATTACCGGCATTGGCCACTAGCATAAAACGGCATTCTGCCAAACGGGTAAGGATCAAATCATCAATAATACCAGCCTGCTCATTAAGCAAATAATTATACCGTGATTGACCAATCTTTAGAAGTGCTGCATCAACAGGAAAAGCATAAGATAAAAATTCCACTGCTTGTGGCCCCTCAACAGCAATCAATTTCATATGAGAAATATCAAAAAGACCCGCATGCGCACGCGTATGAAGATGCTCTTTCAAAACACCAAGAGGATAAGTCAAAGGCATTCGCCAACCCGCAAAAGCACCAAATTTTGCGCCTGCTTTTTCATGCAACTCATGTAAAGGCAATATTTTTAGAGAAGATGTCTCAAATTCTTGTGATGTACCCATAATATCTCCAAAGCTATGCTAATAACGCCCACACAATATGGCCGTCTCTGCACCCTTCTGTCACAAACCTGAGAGACTCGCGAAAAGATCTTTCGCTTACACCTTCGGCGCGGAGCTTTCCGACTTTCCAGATCTGCCTTTTTCTCTTACGGTCCTTAGAGCCTGAGAGATTATGGGCTATTTTCCCCTTCGGCGGCAGGTGCGAAAGTTTGCAATCTGCACTCTCCCGCAAAAGAATGAAAGAAACAACAACGTTCTTTCCGACATATTTCGACCTATAGCCTATCTTTATCACGCTGTCATTAGTAAAGTAATGAGAATGCTCTAATTTTAAAACTTGCATAAACTGTCTTAAAAGACCTATAATGATAGCCCTTTGAGCATTATGAAAATCGTAAATGGCCGTGCTCGAGGAGATCAAGGAGAAAAAATTGCAAAAGCCATAAACAAAAACACGACGTGAAAAAATACAAAATTTCGTGCACTCAAAAAATGATCACAAAGCAATATCCCTCTTGCACAGTCCACCCTTAAACCAAGGAGTTTCCCGTCTTTTAAGAGGAAAGATTTCAGCTCTTTTATAAAATATACCTTAACGCACAAAAAGTTAATTTGTCCTCTCTAAAATTTTCGTCCCTAAATAGTGTCATAAATTGCGGCTATTTACATACAGAACTTCATTGAACAAAGGCTAAAAAATATCTATGAAAGCTGGCAATATCCATTACAATTGTGAAAATGATCTACCAAAGCAAATTGCTCTTTTCCCTCTAGAAGGAGCACTTTTACTGCCAGGTGGTTTTTTATCGCTCAACATTTTTGAACCAGAAGCACTTGAAATGGTTGAAAATGTTATGGTATCCAATCGTTTATTAGGCATCATTCAACCACTTTCATCAGAGACAGACCAATTCTGCACACAACTTTACAAAATAGGCTGTATAGGGCGTATTACAAACTACAATGAAACAGGAAATGGTAAGCTTTTCATTATATTACAAGGCGTCTGCCGTTTCACCTTAGAACAGGAACTTGTGAATACAAAACCCTACCGAACCGCTCTCATCCAATCAAACATAAAAGACTTACAAGAACCCGACATTGCAGAAAACATTAATCGAGAAAACCTACTCAACATTGTTGAAAAGTATCTCACTATACATGAAATGGAATATAATTGGAGCAGTATCATACAAGCACCTACCCCTCTACTGGTTAATGCTTTTTCAGCCCTTATCCCCTTCACACCGGCAGAAAAACAAGCACTGTTAGAAGCTCCAGATATTGGAAGCCGCGCTCAAACCCTTCTTGCTTTAACTGAACGTTCACTCATGAAACAAACAGGGGCAAATTATCATTTAAACTAAATGAATGTTAAAATATGAAAAAAATGACCACTGATCCTAAAATGCTCGAATTGCTCGTCTGCCCAATCACAGGAGGAACACTCTCTTTGAACCGAAAGACCCAAGAATTAATCTCACTCAAAGCAAAACTTGCCTATCCTATTCGTGATGGCGTTCCTATTATGCTGGCCTCCGAAGCCCGTCCTTTGCAGAACCATGAAAAAACAGTCCATAAAAAATAAGAAATCTTCATTCAATCTTTTCTGTCGCGTATTATTATCAATCACTTTTCCATCAATATGATCTCTTTTGTTGAATCAATTTTTTAATATTTTTTTGTTTCAGAAAAGACGCTCCGTAACAAGTCGGCACCATTATTCTATTTACGCACACATAATGTTGCACCTACTCTGAGATGGTTCATTAGAAGCACATTTATTCTTTCTCAAGCTATTTTAATTCGGAAGACAACATATAACCCCATTCTTTATACAAAAGAACATACAAAAATAAATAAAATCAAATTGTTATAATTTACAGTGTAACAAGTAATGATGACATTGATACGCATATAGAGTTAATTTATAGAGAGAAAATGATATAAAATCGACAACAAAACAAGAAAGATTATCAATAGCTTTTTTTCCTATATCGTCCCTAAAATAGCGTAATATTTTTGAAAATGATAAACTAAAAAGAGATCTAAAAAAATATCTCATAGACAATGAGAGCACATCCCTCCCACCTATTTAAAATCAAATTGAAAGAAAAACTTTAGGCTCCCATACTCTCCTTAAACACATACTCCAAACGATGATTTTAAAGAGACGGTACTTCTGTTAATGCCAGAAATTACACCGGAGGGTGAGAGACAAATTATAGACGGAAAAAATTAAAAGCCTAATCGAAAACTTCCAGAGCAAATCAATAAAACCACACATTAAAAATCTGAAACGTCTTCCTTTTAAAACCAAAATCCAGCATTCATAACTTTCATAAACTAAAAAGACCTCTATGCTTAGACCTACCTCTTTTTTCACTGCTTGATATTTTCGAATTTGTTAAAAACGCATTTTATGTGCTTCTAAAAATATCTTGCTTTGCAAGATTTTTTTGGAGGTAAAAGTGCAATGATCCGTTTGCTTCAAAAATCATTTTTTAATCAGAAAAAATGGAGAGAAATTGACCAAAGTCCCATCAAAACAGGAAGACACGTTCTAACGGTTGCACTTCAATTTAAGAAAGACCAACAAGCAAACTTGTCTTAGTTATGGTTGACGATTTAAGGAAATCGCCCTACGAATGAGCCTGTAATTTGGTCGTATACGCAGCGATCAATAGAGACTGGAAGCTCTAAAACCGAGTATGAAAATGAACCCGCTTGACGGATGTCTCGAAATTTCCGGGGGTTTTGTTATGTCCAAGTGCTATAAGCATTAAAAACAAGAGGCTGACTCGGTTTCAGCCCTTCAAGACCCCGGAATAGCAATGTGAAGGCGCTTGCTACTGGCTGGGGAACCTTTCAGAGTGCAAGTCAAAAATCCATATTTTAATGTATTTCTATGGGCAAAAAAATTCACTTTAAAAGAAACAACATAGGGCTTTCTCAAAAAACAATTAGGCAATTACTTAGGTGTAACGTTTCAAAAAATTCAAAAGTATGAGAAAGGATTGAATCACGGGAGCACAGGATGCTTGCAGGAAATTACCGATAGACTAAATGTTCCTATTTCCTTATTTTACACCGATATCTCAACAAAAGAAGAGATTCTAAACCGTCATGGTGACAGAATATTGAGCAAAGCAGAATATCTGCTTTTTAAAAATTTCAGAGTGCTTAAACCCGAAAAACAGAGAGCAATCTTACAACTAATTTCTGATTAAAATGAAAACACCCTCTTATTGTTATGAATTGCGTGAACGTTTTTTAATTGCGTGAACGTTTTTTAAATGAATTCCTTTATAATATGGAAAAGGCTTATTCAGAAGGCGAATCCCAAAGAAAAAAGCGGAACTGATACTGAAAAAACAGCGGTGTAACCTTCATAAAAACGTATATAATATTATATTGATATAATTTATTGTCTTGTCGATTACATGAGATCCTCGAATACAGGAAGATCCTCTCATTTCAAATCTGTTCATGATAAATCAAACATAAAACTTTTCTTATACGTTAAACGTGGGCTCGGTGTGAAGATAAAAATCATTTGAAAGAACTAAAATGCCCTCTTGTGAGGAGTCTCAAGACAAGAGCTAAGAGCTGCAGCAACATTAGAAGCTGGCAAATACAACGATGGCGCAGGCTTATCCCTACATAAAAAAATACCTATCATTATGAAACACAAAATTTTTCAAACGCAATGCATAATGCAGTCATTGCAAAGTTTAAACATTTCAAAGGACACAAATTAATATAAGATAAACAATTCACTTCATCAACCTATTGGGTATTTTCATACAGCTTAGCATAAATAGGCAAGATTTTTTTAGCTCTCAAAGATCCAGAAGGACGATACATTCGAAATAAGCCAATTTATGTGCTATGAGTTATAATTAACGTGCACAAATTGAACCTGTGTACAAAAATTAAACCTATAAAAAATCTATAATATACTTAAATATTCCTTGACCCATGCGCCTTCTCCTGAGTATAGCCCGGGAAAGAAAAATGGAGAGGGAGAGGGATAGGAGTATGAGAAAATGAGTTTTAAAGTTGCAATTGTCGGCGCAACTGGAAACGTTGGTCGTGAAATGCTCACAATTTTAGAAGAGCGTGGTTTCCCTGTTCATGTAGTGGTTCCTTTGGCATCACGACGCTCATTAGGGCAAAATGTTTCTTATGGTGACAAAACATTAAAAGTAAAAGCACTTGATACTTATGATTTTTCTGATACTGATCTTTGCCTAATGTCTGCAGGAGGAAGGATTTCCAAAGAATATGCCCCTAAAATCGCTGCGGCCGGTTGTGTGGTGATCGACAATTCATCCACTTGGCGTTATAATGCCAATGTTCCGTTGATTGTGCCTGAAGTGAATCCGGACGCCATTGATGAATTTTCCAAGCAAAATATTATAGCAAACCCTAATTGTTCAACAATCCAACTTGTCTTAGCGTTAAAACCTCTCCATGATGCAGCAATCATTAAACGTGTTGTTATATCCACTTATCAGTCGGTTTCTGGAGCTGGTAAAGAAGGGATGGATGAACTCTTTGAACAATCGCGGGCGGTTTTTGTTGCAGATCCAATCACATCAAAAAAATTTACCAAACGCATTGCCTTTAATGTCATTCCCCACATTGATGTTTTCATGGAAGATGGTTATACGAAAGAAGAATGGAAAATGACGGTTGAGACGAAGAAAATTCTTGACCCTAAAATCAAATTAACAGCCACAGCCGTTCGTGTTCCTGTCTTTATTGGTCATGCTGAAGCCATTCATGTTGAATTTGAAAAACCAATAACCGCTCACGAAGCGCAGACACTTCTACGCGATGCGCCTGGCTGCCAGGTTATCGATAAACACGAGGATGGCGGCTATATAACGCCCTATGAAAGCACTGGTGAGGATGCTACCTTTATTAGCCGTGTTCGTGAAGATATCACTGTTGAAAATGGCTTAGCTTTCTGGATTGTCGCGGACAATTTAAGAAAGGGAGCAGCATTGAATGCCGTTCAAATTGCTGAATTACTCATTTCTCGTAATTTAATAACTCCTAAATCAGCAAACTAAAAAAGGCAGTATAAAGCAAGAAATGCTTTATGCTGCCGTACTTTCCCATTTTCCTAAGAACAACGCGCTTGCTTTACTTTTATGGAGCAGGATATGTCACAATACGATAACGTGTTTCATTACGTTCAAAATTTCTGAAATTAACGTCTTCAGAAAAGAAAGGATTATAAGCAGTTACATGCTTTACAGAGACGCCACGCGCTTTTTGTGATGGATTAAAAATTGTTCGCTCGCCCCTTCCTTTTACACCTGTAGAATCAATAAGCAAGTCTGTTCTATACATTTTCTGGACGTTTTTCCGTGTCTTTTGTGGCACCTTAAGATTTTTAAAACGAGAAACAACATGTTTTGCTTTTTCCTTGGGTGCTTTTATCACAGAATTTTGCTTCACGCGCGTATCTGCAAAAAAGATCGTAGGAACATGGTTGGCATTTAAATAACGCGCCGACGCCCAACCAACTCTTCCATTATAACGAAGTGAACACCAAGATTTATTGGAGAGACAGCCATTAATTTGTACTTTTTCTCCAGTTGGAACGGTTGCAATAACTGTGTAAGCTTTCGCTGGACCGGTGCGTAAAACCGCCCGACCCGATGCAACGTGAGCAACCGTCCCAACAGCCGCATAAGAAGCAGTTATTCCCAGTCCTACACCAGCCAAAGTTAACAAAGTCATTGTGGTTGATAAAAAATTCCTTTTAAACATTATTTTTTCCTCTCCAGGGTCTGAAATGGCAAAATATTCGTCTTTGCAAAAATCTGCCGCATTTAAGCCATGCAGTGATCAATTCTTTGTTGCCTTCAAAGATCCACTACATCTCGAGAAAAATTCTCTTTTATTTTCTACCGTCCTATGCGCACGGCCTATTGTTTTGATTGCGCAATATTCTCTCTATGAATTTACAACTTTCAAAAACATAATCGGATCACTTTGCCATTCAGCCAAGCGTCACATAAAGAAGTTTTGAAATTGCCATTAGTTCCCAAAACCAATGATTGCGATAAAAGAATTTATTGCCTAAACTTTGGAGAAGTACTGCTCACTCATTATATTTTCTGCAAAGAATGCTTACAGTATTAGAAAAAAATAAGATTATTTTTTAAAATAAAAATGATTGAATATTCTATGAAGCTTCTATACTCTCAACCTCCCTAAACCAGTACAGAGTATATTGAATTTTCTCTCAAAAAATCTTTTGGAAAAGAAAAAGAAAGACAAAAGCATATGACATTAAAGAAATTATCTCGAAGTACCACTATCAGTTTCCTCTTTTCTCTTTTGGCACTTTTATTCTCCATTGCCTTTTCTATGGCATCAGACAAATCAACAATCAAACTCGGCGTTATGGAAGGATACGAAGCAACCATTTGGAAAATTGCAGCTGAACAAGCTAAAAAAGCTGGTTTAGATATTGAACTTGTTTATTTTTCTGATTACACTCTGCCTAACGATGCTGTTCATGCAGGAGAGATTGATGCGAACGCTTTTCAGCACGCACCTTATCTTAATAATCAAATCGAACAACGTGGTTACGAACTTTCAATTGTAGGATCTACGTTTATTACTCCAATTGGTGTCTATTCTCACAAAATCAAAGAATTAAAAGAACTGCGCGATGGAGCACATGTTGGCATTCCTAACGATCCATCAAATGGAGGAAGAGCCTTGCTTCTCCTCAATTCTCTTGGCCTCATTAAATTAAAAGATCCTCATGATATTCTCGCATCTCCACTTGATATTCTTGAAAACCCTAAAAATTTGCAAATTCGTGAATTAGATGCTGGTATGTTAGGGCGAGCAGTCGATGATTTTGATATCGCAATTATAAACACGAATTGGGCTTTGGTCTCTGGATTAAACTTACAGCAAGATGTAGTCGCATGGGAAAAGGCTGAAAATAATCCTTATAATAATATCATCGTCGTACGTACTGCCGAAAAAGATGAGCCGTGGATCAAAAAATTAGTGGCGGCTTACAATAGTGAACCTGTCCGTGCAAAAATCAAAGAAATTTTCGGGCAAACAGCCCAAACATCTTGGTAATTGTGCCCCCAAATTTTGGTAATTGTGAATGGAAAAACCCGCTCTTATCTCTTTAAAAAACATCAGCCGTTGCTTTAACAAAACGGCTGATATTCCCGCAGTTGATAATTTATCTCTCAATATCTATGCAGGTGAAATTCTTGGCATTATCGGACGCAGTGGAGCAGGAAAATCAACACTTATTCGCTGTTTAAATGGATTAGAACAAATTGATGCAGGGTCCATTTTTTTTGAAGGCGTGGATATTTCCAATTTATCAGAGACAGAATGGGCACCTTATCGTCAACGTATTGGCATGATCTTTCAACATTTTAACCTTTTATCATCAAAAAATATTCTTGAGAACATTGCATTACCACTTAAATTAATTGGTATAAATAAAACACAACGCCACAAACGTGCCCTTGAACTCATTGAATTAGTCGGATTATGTGGTAAAGAATACTGTTATCCAGCAGAACTGTCAGGAGGGCAAAAACAACGTGTTGGTATTGCACGTTCTCTAGCAGCTAATCCGAAAATATTGTTATCAGATGAAGCAACCTCTGCCCTTGATCCTGAAACAACACAATCTATTCTAGAACTTCTCGCCGATATTAATCACCGCCTCAATCTCACGATTGTGCTTATTACCCATGAAATGGAAGTTGTGCGTACCATTGCGCATCGCGTTGTTGTCCTCAATAAAGGGCGCATTGTCGAAGAAGGATTTGTAAAAGATATCTTCACTTCACCACAAAATGATACAACCATCGCCATGCTCAAGCTTGTCACTCCACAACTTCCTGAGAAATTTGCAAAAAATCTTCAGCCCACAGGTAAAGAAGCTGTTATTGAAATCAATATTGCAGGTGAAATTGCCCAACAACCTTTTCTCAATCTTTTAGAAGATGAAATTGGTTTAAGAGCACGTATTCTCCATGGGGGCATTGATACAGTGCAAGGTGAAACCATCGGGCGGCTATTTTTAGGTCTCCCAAATCAAGATAAAGAAGTTTTAGAAAAAGCCGTTCGATGGTTAAAGGAAAAAGGGCGATATTGCGAGGTTTTAGGGTATGTTTAATATTCTCTCTCATGAACTTCCCAACGCCGTTTTTGATACAATATTGATGACGATAAGTGCTTCTTTGATGGCTCTTATTATAGGGCTTCCTCTTGGTCTTCTGCTCTACACAACTACACGTGGAGGGATCTTTGCCTCATGTCTTATCAATCGCCTTTTGAGCATTATTATTGATAGTCTCCGTGCCATTCCCTTTATTATTCTTGCGTTTTATCTTCTTCCTATTACGCGTATGGTTGTCGGAAGGGGGGTGGGAATGCCTTCTGTGATCTTCGTACTCACCATTTCAGCTATTCCTTTTTATGCACGAATGGCAGAACTCTCTTTTAAAACAGTTGAGAACGGCCTCATTGAAGCTATTCGTTCCATGGGAGCAAATCGTCTTCAAATTATCATGCATGTTCTGATCCCTGAAGCGCTCCCTAGCCTGATGACCGGTTTTACAGTCATGGTTATTTCTCTTATGGGAACCACTTCGCTTGCTGGATATCTCGGCGGGGGGGGGTTAGGCGACATGGCAATCCGCTATGGCTATCAGCGTTATAACACCTCTATCATGACAAGTGTTATCATTCTTTTGATCATTCTTAATGTTATAACCCAATGGTCTTCTGATAAAATTGTGCAAAAACTTGATAAAACAAAGCGTTAAAGCAATTTAGAAAATTTAGAAATTTGTGTATTTCTCGCCAACCATAGCAACAATAAGCCACTGAGCAGTGAGAGCTGGCTTTTTAAACTGTTCAATTTCCACCGTGACACCATAATGGAACACAACCCGACCAGAAAGACGAACCTCAGCATCACTTAAAACAAAACGAGCACGCACTCGTGCACCTGTTTTTACGGGGCTCATAAAGCGTATTTTATCAAAACCATAATTAATCCCCATTGTTGCACCTTCTAACTCTGGAAGTGCCTCATAGGCTAGCGTAGACAAAAGCGATAATGTTAAAAAACCATGAGCAATAGTACCACCAAAAGGGGTTTTTTTAGCCCTTTCCTCATCGACATGTATCCACTGATGATCATCTGTTGCGCCTGCAAATTGATTAATCATATCCTGGGTAACAAGACGCCATTGAGATAATCCTATTTCTTTCCCAATAAAATTGGTTACATCTTGTACTGCTATTTTTTGCCGCATAACGCTATTCCTGTTTTATTTGATAAAAGTACTCGATCCCTCTTGCTTTTATAAAACCCATTGATTAGAGCATCAAGAATAAAAGATTAACTCTCTTAAAAGCAAATGCACTTTATGAATAAGAAAGCAGCTTTTAGTAAAGTAATTTTCAAATGGGAAAAAATAATGGCAAGTAATGTGAGCCTAACAGGTTTAGCGCGTGATTTAAAGCAGCACGCAGAAAACCATCCCCCCATCCGGATTGGATTGATTGGCTGCGGTGAAATGGGGACAGATTTGCTCTCCAGTGTTGCGCATATGGATGGTATAACAATCTCAGCCATTGCTACCCGAACACCGTCACGTATTTTTGATGCTGCTCTATTAGCTTATGGTGAAGATGGACATGTACGTGAAGTTGAAAATACTCATGCCCTAACCCAAACAATTGAAAAAGGTTTGATTGCAGCCACAGACGATATTGACCTTGTTTTACGTCATGAACAAATTGACATTATTGTTGATGCAACAGGCTATCCTGAAGCTGGAGCAGAAATTGGTTTTAAAACACTTGAAAACAACAAACATCTTGTCATGATGAATGTTGAGGCAGATGTTACAATTGGCACCTATCTGAAACATGAAGCAGAAAAACGTGGTCTAGTTTATACACTTGGTGCCGGTGATGAACCAACTTCTTGCATGGAGCTCATTGAATTTGTTTCAGCTCTTGGGCACAAGATTGTTGCTGCTGGTAAAGGAAAAAACAATCCACTTTTCTTTGATGCCACGCCTGATGCTTACGAAGAAGAAGCATGCCGACGTAACATGAATGTTCGCATGTTAGTGGAATTTATTGACGGTTCAAAAACGATGGTTGAAATGGCAGCAATTGCCAATGCAACCGGGCTTCTCCCTGATCGTCCAGGAATGCATGGGCCACAAGCAGCACTTCAGGATTTAAGCAAAGTATTTATCCCCCAAAAGGACGGTGGTATTTTAAAGCAATGTGGTGTTGTGGATTACTCAACAGGTCAAGGTGTTTCCCCAGGTGTTTTTGTCATTGCAGAAATAGCCCACCCACGTCTACGCGAACGGATGGAAGATTTAAAAATTGGCCAAGGACCTTATTTCACCTTTCATCGCCCTTATCATTTAACTGCCATGGAAGTTCCACTCACTTGTGCACGGGTTATGCTTTATGGCAAAAAAGATATGGCCCCTCTTAACCAACCCGTTGCGGAAGTCTGTGCTGTTGCTAAGAAAGATTTACATCCTGGAGATCAGTTAGATTTCATTGGTCTTTATAGCTATCGTGCTTGGATAATGAGCAGTACAGAAGCACGCACGCACCAAGCCATTCCTTGTGGTCTTTTGGAAAAAGCAACAGTGACAGCTAAAATTAAAAAGAATGAACTGATTACAATGCATAATACTGCTATTCGTGAAGATCAGTGGATTGCACGTCTTCGCACCAAACAAGACCTCTTGCTTAATTGCTCTCTTCCTCCTGCTAATGCATGAACATGATCTTATTGTTTTTTAAGTCAAAGTATTGATTTATAAAGATCATCCATCATTTTACAACTTATATGAGAGCTCCCAATACAGTGAGATTTGCTTATTTTATTTCCTCTTAGATGAATCAATAAAAACCATTCATTCGCACTTCACAAATGGGATTAGCGTGTAGGAAAAACGTTTTAAAAGAAGAAAATAGATCTCTTATAAAACCATCTCAATGCAAAAAGAGGAGCAACATTGGAAGCTGGTAAATATAACGATAATAATGACTTGTTATTCCAAAATAACCATAGACTATAAAAAAGAACTCAAGCTCTCCCACTTTGAAAAGGAAATTTATCAATTAAAGGATTTTGAGCTTTCATTAATGTTTATCGAAAGAACATCCCATAGCGTCTTCAATAATCGCCCACCCCAATGTAGCATAAACCATTCCCAATATTGACCTTGCAAAAATATCAAAAAATGCACCGATAAAACAAGCAAATCTTCTATGAGCTTAAAAACAATAATGCCATAGTAGACAATAGAGTGCCAGGTATATTCCCCGTACTCAAAGAAGAAAACAATGAGATAATCCCGATACTGCCGTAGATTATTGTAAATAAAGACATTTATTTAGTTTTTCCAAAATTTAATTCATCTTTCCCCCCGGCATCACAGATAATAGCTATATCGAGTGTCCCTATAACTGTTTTTCAATCGCCTCTCTCTCGAATTTGAACGTTTACAAAACGCATATCATTTTCTCCATTTTATAAAAAAATAAATAATTTAAAAAAATAAAAACACACGATTTTTAAATATTTTAAACATAGCTTTCTTTGCACCTCTTTTTCTTTACTGAAAAATTCAAAGTATATTTACAGTTATAAAAACTAAAAATTATAAAATATAAAATAATTTATTATAAAAAATATAAAACCCATATTTGTTTATAAAAACACTAAAATAACATCCTATAGTGTCTTCAATAATTGCCCACCACAATGCAACATAAACCACTCCAACTATTAATTTTTCAAAAATATCAAAAAACGCACCTATAAAACAGGTGAAACTTCTATGAGCTTAAAACAATAATGCTATAATAGACAATACAGCACCAGGTATATTCCCTGTACTTAAAGAAGCCAACAATGCGACAATACCGAAACCGGACCAAAATGCTGAAAATAAAGATATTTGTTCAGTTTTTCCAAAAGCAAATCCATCTTGCACGTCAGTATCACGGATAACAGCCATATCCGTTGGCGCCATAATTGTATTTTTTTCAAATGTTTCAACAATCCCCTTCTCTTGAAATTGAACATTTACAACACTCGACTGACTTTCTACAGTTTGTAAAAAAAAGATAATAAATAATTTAAAAACAAATAAAAATACACGATTTTTAAATATTTTAAACATAGCTTTCTTTGCACCTCTTTTTCTTTACTGAAAAATTCAAAGTATATTCACATTTATAAAAACAAAAAATTATATTTAAGCAATATAATACATTATGTGTCATATGTAAAGACACAAAAAAATATAATTTAAATTTAAAAAAATAAAATAATTTATCATAGATAATATAAAAATTATATTTTTTATAAAATTAATAAAATAACATCATGTATTATCTTCAATAATCACCAACCATAATGCAGCATAAAATATTCAAAATATTGATCAAAATAAATTTTTGCTTACATCTATACGATAGCATCATCGCTCAGAAATTTAAGAGGATTCATTTTAAACATAGAAAAAAACAAGACATCATTAAAAATTTTTAAAAACACAATATTTGACTCTTTCATAAATACAATAATATTTTGAAATACTTTGATTATAAAGATAATTTATATTTTTGTCTGTTGAAGTAAGCGTCTTGAATATTGTAAGTTTCTCTCATTTCTAATTACTTCATTATGAGTTATAATCAAACCATTCCTCTGTACATAACAAACGGGGTTGGTGTGTAGATAAAATCGTTTTAGAAAAGACTAAAAATGTCTCTTATAAACCATCTCAATGCAAGAGCTGTCGACAAATATTAGAAGTTAGAAAATAAAATTATGGCGCCAATTTGTTATTAAAAAGAGTATGTTTCTGATGATAACGTAAGAAAAATTATTATACTAAAAAGGCAGGACACTCTGCTTGCATTTCTTCATGGCTTTCTTCATATTTTCACCAGTTTTGATAAGTGTAAACACTCGCTAAAATGAAAAATCTCCCTCACTCTTAAATAAAGCGTATCATTCTTTGCACAATCAATCTATCAACTTATCATTATCATCCGAATAACCGGACCATACAATAACGGAAAGGATCTATACTCTTATCACCCATCTTACATTGTATCATGTACTCAGCTGTGTTTTCTCTTCATCGCGTTATAAGCTCATTAAGCACTCCTCAATTACGCAGCTTTATCCGGTGTTAGTTCTACATATACATATGCATTTTGCTTTATGAAAACTAAAATCCATTAATACACTTTCAAAAGTAAAATTTGTCAACGAACATTCCTATCCTTTTGTCCCATTTATCCCGTCGTCTTAAATTAAGAGTGCAAAAATTTGGACTGAAATCAAACTCTATGATCGCTAGAACCTATGCAGAAATACTTTAGTTATCCTCCCTCCATAGCAGAAAGAGGAATGTTCACAGTTTTATCTAAACCTGAGTTTTCAATAGACGGATGAAAAATATATTTTTCATCTCATGATGTGGAGTATTTGATATCCCTAAATGCTCACTTATCAAAAATAGAGGCACTCATTAAAGAATCTTATAAAATATACCGCCTCTTCGAATGTTGAGAGACTCATTTTGTATCAAAAATTGAGGTACTTTTTCTCAATGAGATTTCTATCATTTTTTAACAAATCTCTTACTTCCATTACACATATCTTGGTATGAAATCTCTCCTATTTGCGTTTTTCTCATAGATAGATTAGATTGTAGAAAACCACTTTTGATCACTTTGTCTCTATTAGCTTCTCTTTTGGACAATAAATTTATGGCATCCGACGACACGCCTTTTCTCGCTCTTTTACCCTTGGGTGCACATGAATATCACGGAAAGCACCTTCCCTTTGAAACCGACTGGATTATCGCTGAAGCTTTTGCAAAAGCACTTGTTTTAAAAACAAAAGAGCAATTCCCTATCGCACTTTTACCGGTAGAAAAGATTGGCTATTCTGGTGAACACATGGATGTTCTTGGTACAAAAACACTCACCTTTTCTGACGCTATTAAACGATGGATAAATATCGGTGAGAGCTGCTATCGTAAAGGTATTAAGCGTTTTCTTCTTCTCAACGCTCACGGAGGCAATTCACCTTTAATGAGCATCGTTATTACAGAATTACGACAGCGACTTTCAATGCTTGCGGTTGCGACAAGCTGGAGCCGTTTTGGCCTACCGCAAAGTTTAATGGAGCCATCTCAACAACATCTTGATATCCATGGAGGATTTATCGAAACCTCCTTAATGCTTTATTTAGCACCAGAAAAAGTGCATATGGAAAAGGCAGAAAATTTTCATAATAAGCAAGCTGATATGATTGCCAATTATCGGTATTTACGCGCTTATGGTCCCCATGCTTTTGGATGGAAAATGCGTGATCTCAATACACAGGGAGCAGCAGGCAATGCAAGCAAAGCAACATCAAAAGCAGGAGAAGCAATTTTTTCTCATGTTCTTTGTGGGCTTCGTGATTTACTTTATGATATCAATCGATTTGAAATAGACACATTACGATAAAAGGCACCCTCCATGGAAAAGACACAAAATACGCCCCATAAACTTCCCGTTACCGTTCTTACGGGCTATCTTGGCTCAGGAAAAACCACTCTTCTCAATCGCATTCTCAGCGAGAATCATGGCAAACGTTATGCAGTTATTGTCAATGAATTTGGTGAAATTGGCATAGATAATGACCTTATCGTTGAATCGGACGAAGAAATTTATGAAATGAATAATGGTTGTGTTTGCTGCACTGTACGTGGTGACCTTATTCGCATTCTGGAAAGCCTGATGCAACGTTCTCACCGATTTGATGCCATCATTATCGAAACAACAGGACTTGCTGATCCTATTCCCGTTGCACAAACTTTTTTCATGGATGATACTGTACATCAAAAAACCGCTCTTGACAGTGTTATCGCAGTTGTTGATGCAAAACATTTATCCTCTCAACTTAAAAAGAGCCGTGAAGTTGAAGATCAAATTGCCTTCTCTGATATCATTCTTTTAAATAAGATTGACCTTGTCAATGCACAAGAACGTGCTCATGCGCAATCGCTTATTCTTGCGATTAATCCCCGAGCCGTACTTTATGCAACAGAGCGCACCAATATCTCTCTTGATAAACTCCTTGATCTTGGTTCCTTTGATCTCCAACGTGTTTTAGATAATACACCCCATTTTCTTGATCACCACCATTCAGACCATGTATGTGGTCCCGATTGCAATCATGATCATCAACATCACCACGCATCCCCCATTCATGACATTACAGTCACTTCTGTAAGTTTAAAAACAGGAGCTCTTCAACCAGAAAAGTTTTTTCCATGGATCCAACAAATTACGCAGCAACAAGGTCCTGATATTTTGCGTTTAAAGGGGATTATTGCATTTCAAGGAGACAATGATAGATATGTCATTCAAGGTATACACATGATTCTTGAGGGACAGCATCAACGTCCATGGCGTGAAGATGAAGAGCGTGAAAGCCGAATTGTTTTTATTGGCCGCAACCTTGATGCTGAAAAGCTTAAAACTGGTTTTGAAAACTGCGCGCATAAGTGAGTGATAATGCCAAGCATTACCAAGTATGATCTCCAAAGCTACTGTCTTTCCTGCGGTTTTATGGACAATAAACCAACCTTCGTTTCTGTAGAAGGTTTTATTGTTTTTTTAAATCCAATCCCCAAAACCATTGAAGTTCACCAAGGAATAATTTCAAGCCACTTTTCTCATGATAACAGCGCAATCATCACTGGGGGAGAAGATGGAAAAGCCTGTCAAACAACAGCAAATGGTCTTACACAAGTGCTAGAACAACAAAAACGCAAATGGATAAGTAGCGTTGCTTTCGGACCAGAGAAAGTTTTTGCTTTTGCCTCTTCACGTTTAACATTGGCAAATGTCGGAAAAGGACTTCAAGAGCTTATTCATGAACGCAGTGTGGAAGGCCTTGCTTTCGCTCCAAAGGGTTTACGACTAGCCGTTGCCCATTACAATGGTGTTACCCTTCATTGGTTATCAACACAGACAGCTCCAACCACACTGAAATGGAAAGGAGCACATTTTGGTGTCACCTTCTCACCAGACAACCGCTTTGTCATTTCCACTATGCAAGAGAATGCCCTCCATGGCTGGCGTCTTACTGATAATCAACATTTATGCATGAGTGGCTATCCGAACAAAGTTAAAAGCTGGTCTTGGAGCGCAAAAGGAAAATGGCTAGCAACATCAGGCGCATCAGCAGCAATCATTTGGCCCTTTCATACAAAAGATGGTCCCATGGGTAAAACACCATTGGAACTCGGCACACGAGCAAATGCGTTTGTCAGCACCGTTGCATGCCATCCAAGCGAAGAAATTATAGCAATAGGCTTCAATGATGGAATGATTTTATGTGCACATTTTCGCGCTGAAAAAGAAGTCCTTCTAAAAGATTGTGGAAAAAGCGCCATTTCAGCGCTAAACTGGGATCAAACCGGACATAACCTAGCCTTCGGCAGCGAAAATGGTGAATGTGGTGTTATTGATATTACTCTTTAAGAAAAACACCAACAATAGCAACCATTTCAGATAAAAACAGCTGCATACTCCTTCAAAGACGATTAACATCACCCCTCCCCTATTTCCTCTCTAAAAAAAACGAACGCTTCACACAAGAAAATACTTTTGAAATATCTAAACTGTTTACCTTTTCATGTCTGTAGTTTGACAGAAGGTTTTGTATTAAGTAAAAAGAGGTAGAATTAGGGAGGAACAGGTGGTAATTCATCGTTTTTATGACTATTTTTTACCATTAAATGCGTTGTTTATAAAATTAGATTTTAACATCTAAAATTGCAAAACAGAGTGAAAAATTTTAAAAATCAGAATTTGGCGATAAAAATGAGAAAAGGCTTTGAAGATTTTTAAAAAGTCTGTGATAGCCCAAAAAACCGCCTTTGAAAGACCTTTAAAAAAATTAAACTAAAAGTTCAAAGAGCCTTAAAAACAGCTCCAAATGACCAAAAAAACAAAAAAGATATACACCATATGGTGCATTTCTATTTTTATAAGGTATAATCTTTTAAAAACAATGCGTTAACAAAGTTTTTTTAATGTAAAAAGAGACGCACCTTCATCTTTTATTTTAAAGGGGTATTAAGTCGTATCTTGTTTAGTTTTTAGAGCATGCTCTTTCAGTCTCACTTTGAATACAGTTTTAGAAGAGGCAAAGTAAGCGCGACTTCCTCCATATCGTTGATGTTTTGAACAAGCTCTTGCAACTCTCGATAAAGCTCTACCGCTAATTCCACAATATTTTCATGGAGGATTTTTATATTTGCATCGCGACAAATTGTGTAAGCTACGCGACCGAGCTTTTTCATCAATCCAGCAGAAATGGTGGGAGCCTTAAAACCTGCTGCTTTCGCCTTTGTCATGTCTGTAAACATCCCACCTTCACCCCTAACGTGCCAATGAGGATTAATATTATAGGCTGTATAATAAGCGTTAATTACTAAGGATGGCGGCTCATATGCCTCGATTTCGTAATTACCAAGGGTACCTCGTTGTAAATTAAAGCGTTGCGCAAAAACGCCCCGTTCTTCATTTCCAAGCATCCGTCTTATTTCACGTAACTGTTTTGCCAGTTCGGTTTTTGGTTCTACTTCCGGACGTGCCCCCCAAAATCACCTCAATACAAAATACAGCGTTGCTGTTTTGCCTCCGCAAGAGTAAAAACATCTGGTCCCTAATCAGACAATAAGGTAGCCTCCATCCCTATAAAAAACTGTGTCATGCTATAGATTTTAATAAAAGGTCTTTATCCTTAAAACCTCGGATAAAAATCGTCTTCCATCATCACCGAGAATACCAACATATTCATTTCCAATATGAAAAGATATGCCACTTAAAACTGTTTTGCTTAAAATCGCTCTAGCAAAGATTAAAAAAATTTATCATGCTTGAAAATAAACCAGTAAAAACGCGTAAAAGAACTTTTTGAGAAAACATCAAACATTGTTCTAACAACAAAGCCAGCACTTATTTTTTTAAAGTTTCTGGTTATAAACTCTCTCTTTTCCAACACTATTATTTAGAATGCCGATCATTGCAACACCATCACCTTCTCATCTTCTTACGCTCCTCTGGTCAAAAGAAGAGAAATTAAAATCTACCTTTTTCAAAATTTGCATGGGTGCCTATAATTGGCAAAAAAATAACGACTATAAAAAAACAGTAATATTTAAAAAATATTTTCGTTATTATTTTACCTTAAACTGCATTCTCTCTTTCTTTCAATACAAATATTTCTCACAAAATATCTAAGTAAACATTTTAAAAAGAAGAAAATAAAACAAAAATAGAAGTATTAACTCTTTTTGTAAGTTAATAGATTTTATATTTTCATATAAAGCAAAAATGAAAACAAGACATAATAATAAGATCACAACTCAAACTTGCAAGCTACCTCAAAACTGGTAAAAAGATAGGTAAAAAATAACAGAAAAAAGGCTTAAAAAAAACCTTCTTGACCCACTCATATTGACAGAAAAACCATCAACAACGAAAAATCTTTTGGAATATTAATATGAGTGTCAAGCATTCATACTTCAAGATTCTCAAAATCAAAATGGAATTGCCAATTCCATATTATATTATAAATCTCAAAAACCTTTAAAAGATACATTGTAGAATAGAAAAAAACAATGACACGTACTAAGCGCTTTCAATCACAAATCAAAGAAATCATATATTGTGATTTTTTTCCTCAATATATAAAGAACCATTGAGATGAAGTAAGAGAGATTTTAATAAATTAAAAGGCAGCAGACTATACTGCCTTTTGCACAAAAGTATACATTATATCTTATCAAAAAAGGCGGCGCAAACCAGCAGAAAAACTCGCTCCTGAAAACCCTGCTTTGGTAAACCGATGCTGATAAGTTATATCTCCATGAAGTGCAAATTTTAAAGACAATTGCGCATTAAAAACCACGCCCCCTTCTAGGGAAAAGCCGAAAACACCTACATGGAAATCTTTTTTAAAATACACAGACTGTCTATCGTAAAAACTATGCGAAAGATAAAACCTACCATAGAAGGAAATAACCTGACTCTTTTCAGAAGCAGAAACAATCTTAGTTAAACGCCACCAACACATACAGCTCATTGATCAAATTTTCCCAGATCAACATCAAGATTGTCAACATCATGCACGCGATCAAACTGAAGATTCTGGTAAATAAGCTGAATCTGTGGGTCAAAAAAACACCCTTATGTCTCATTATAAAGGTTTTACCGCTGGTCAAGGAAGCACTAAGCTGTTTACCCTTTAACGTTGCTGTCTTACCCCGGAAAAGAGTGAAAACATCTCCTCTAAAAAGACCACAAGAGAACACTCCATCCATAGAAACACCTCTATCATGCTGTAGACTTCCATAAGCAGCAACAGACCATTTATCAAATGTACTCTTTTTGCTGTAGTCAACATCTAGAGGATGGGGAAAGAGGTTTCCATAAGTTCCCATAATTCCAAAGAATTTGCGGCTGTATAAACTCTCAATTTCCTTCAGCACAACACCTGCTTCCAGTGCAGTATAATCGAGTTCGGCTCCATACCTATATTCAAAAGCAGACAAATCCGAAGCATAATGATGGGTTCCACCATAACCACGAACAAAAAATGCCGAATCTTCATCACTTTTCAAAAAACGATGAGAAGTGCTTCGCATTGTCTCCAATTTTTTATTTTGAGAAGTAAGATCCATCAAGCCAGCATGGAATAAGGCATTTGGAAACAGAAGATAAGTTGGCAATTGCGGAACAACAGCCATAATTCCTGGCTCAGGACAAATATCAAGCTTAACCGGAACGGGGGAATAGGCGAAGGATCTATCGGATCAGATGACTCAGATAGAGAAGGTGTAGGTGAGACAGGTGTAGATGGAGTGGGAACAGGGTCTATAGGTGTAGGATCTCCTGGAGTAGATGGCACAGATGGAGAAGGTGTAGGTGAGACAGGTGTAGATGGAGTGGAAACAGGGTCTATAGGTGTAGGATCTCCTGGAGTAGATGGCACAGATGGAGAAGGTGTAGGTGAAACAGGTGTAGATGGAGTGGAAACAGGGTCTATAGGTGTAGGATCTCCTGGAGAAGATGGCACAAATGGAGAAGGTGTAGGTGAGACAGGTGTAGATGGAGTAGGAACAGGGTCTATAGGTGTAGGATCTCCTGGAGAAGATGGCACAAATGGAGAAGGTGTAGGTGAGACAGGTGTAGATGGAGTGGGAACAGGGTCTCTAGGTGTAGGATCTCCTGGAGCAGATGGCACAGATGGAGAAGGTGTAGGTGAGGCAGATGTAGATGGAGTAGGAACAGGGTCTATAGGTGTAGGATCTCCTGGAGCAGATGGCACAGATGGAGAAGGCGTAAGTGAGACAGGTACAATCTCGGAAGAATCCGATTGAAAACCAACATAGACAGCTTCAAGACGAAAATTCCAAAACCTTCCATCACCTGCAACTAATCTATTCTTCGGGTCAGCTTCTCCAAAAGAGGAACTTGGACCATAACCACGAAGATAATATTGATAAGGAAAACCATTTACAGTCGTATAAGTATTGGCTAATTTAAAAGAATCTTCTTGTGCTGTTCCAGAAACTTGAACAATTGAAATTGCTTTGGCTTCCTCCATCACTTATGTTTTTTTTCGAAATTTTTGAAAAATTCTGCATATGGATCACAGAGGTTCCAGAAACATCACCATAGATCAAAATACGATCAGTTTTTTGAGGATCAAACAAACCATCATTATTCAAAAATGCACTAAGCTTAATCTGAACATTCCCCTCTGCACTGTATGCTTTGTCATAGTATGCTCCCCCGTATTGTTCACTCCCAATGCGCAGTATTTGATAACCCTTTGATGCATTCTGATTGAAAACAAGTGTACTATCAGAAAGACTTATAGATGAAAGTGATGAAGCTGTAGAATCTGATTTATGCAAATCTTTATATTTGCTTTTGGTGAAAGACCATGTCGAACCACACATTAACTGTAAGTCAGCCACAGCCATCTCTCCCACGCGAATAGCTCCTGTGAGTGAAGAATCATGAGCTTTAATAGTTATAGAAGAGTTTTTTCAGCTTCTAACAATAAATCACCGGAGATTTTTGTTTTTGATAATTCAAGCGTAACCTTAACCCCATGACCATTAAACCTAGTAGCATAAATAGCCGTACCATCTGGAACTCCAAAAGTTGTATCTAACAAATGAACAGATACCATCCCCATAGTGATTCTTGGCTCTTTTGAAACATCTTTTTATCCGTAATATTCGGCCACTGTAGTGGAATCTAACAGATCAAAATAAAGTCCATAAGTTCCCCTCCCCTGCACAGAAATATTTGACCTTTCAATCTTAATATCTGTCTTCTTAAAGATATCTGATGAACCATACTGTTGAATAAGCTGGCCTCTGCTATTTATAAAACCTGAAAATTTTTAATTATGAAACCATGCATATCGGTGTCAGTTGAAGAGACACATCCCTCAAATGAACATCTCCACCTTGATAAACCTCAAAAGCTTGGGGTAATGAACTTACATCTCTATCACCAACTATAGAGCTTTCCTTTTTTCCTTGTCCATTATTGTAGTGTTATAGAGAAGATACCTCCCCCCCTGAACCGTGTTAAAAACGAACCGCTCTCCTTAAAATTAAATGTGCTACCTGATATCCTAACAAATGCACCAAAACCACTAACAATACCTATACTTCTCGTATTCAAATTGCCTGGCTCAATCTCAACATTTATACGAACTAAAGCAATATCAGCTTTTCCCCCCAATGCATAAACAGCTTGCAAACTCCCCTGAATAGACCCGTCTGTCATGCTAATAACTGCATCCTGAGCACGAAGACCAGGTATATCCTTAAAATGTGAATTCGTTAGAATAAGCTCTCCACCATCTGTCATAGACGCACCATATGCAGATATTCTTTCTGGATTATCGCCTAAAACATTTATCTGATATGCATCAACAACTGTGCCTTGCTTTCCTACATAGACGTCAGAAATGGGAGAAAAAACAAGATTTTCTCCCTGAGAACTTGTTAAATGATAGGTTTTATTTTCGATTTTGTGTTTTTCACCATCATCACATTCGTAAAACTGAGCCTCTGAATTAGACAAAACCACAGAAGCCTCATTTGCATTAACATCTACGATCTCTAATAAAAAAGAATAATCGTTGCACATGAAGATAAAAACAAATAATTTTTAAATATTTTTATCATAGCTCTATTGTATAAAACCCCTCTTACTTTTTAAAAGTGAATAATAACTACAATAATAATTTAAATCTGTAACTAAAAGCGGTATCGTAGACCTCCGGAAACACTCACTCCCGAAAAACCAGATTTGCCAAGCCGCTGCTGATAAGTCATGTCTACATGAAATGCAAAATTTGAGGACAATTGGGCATTAAAACCCAACCCAGATTCTAGAGAAGAACCAAAAGCACCTAACTGGAAAGCATCTCCCAAATGCACAAATTGTTTTTCCCCAAAGCTACGAGTAAGATGAAACTTGCCATTGAAAGAAACAACACACCCCTCTTCAGAGGCAGCAAGTGTTTTTGTTAAACGTCCACCAACACGCATCACCCACTGGTCCGGTTTTTCCATCTCAATATCAAAACTATCGATATCAGATGCCTTATCAAATTGTAAATTTTGATAAATAACCTGAATTTGCGGATCAAAAACAAGACCTTCATGTCCTGTCATAAACGCTTTACCAACAGTCAATGAAGCATTCAGAGGATTGCTTTTTAATGTTGCTGTCTTGCCCCTTGCAAGAGTGAGAACATCACCTTTAAACAAACCATAAGAAAAAAGACCATCCACATAAAAGCCCGCGTCATGCCGCATGCTGCCATAGGCTGTAACCGACCATTTATCAAACGTACTCTTTTGGCTTTGTTCAACATCTTGGGGGTGTAGAGAAAGTTTTCCATAAGTTCCCATAACTCCAAAGGATGTAGAATGACGTGCACCCTCAATCACCTTTAGCAAAACACTCGCTTCTACAGCACTATAATCAAGATTGCCTCCATAGCCATATTCCAATGCGGATAAATCTGAGACATAACGGTGACTTCCGCCATAACCACGCACAAAAAAGGCAGGTTTTTCACCGTTTTTCAAAAGATCTTCAGACCCAGCCCACAGTTTTTCCAGCTGCTTGTTTTGATTGCTAACATCCATCAAGCCAGCATGAAACAAAGCATTTGGTAAGAGTAGATAGGTCGGAACTTGCGGAACAACTGCACTAATGCCCACCTCAGGATCAAAAACTGAAGAATCAGAATCAAATACTATGGAATTATAACCAGTGCTAGCTTCAACAGAACGAGGTTTACGGCGAAGAGAAACACTCTTTTTTAACTTAGAAGAAAATGTAGGGGAATTTCGCGTGATATATTGACGTTCAAGACGGAAATCCCAAAAATCCCCATTCCCTTTAATCAATCTGTTCTCATTTTTTGCCTCTTTCGGACCATAAGCATGAAGAATATATTTATAAGGTGAGCCCTTCAGCACTGCATAACCACCTGGCAATTTAAAGGAACTTTCCTCTGCTTTTCCATAAACCTGAATAATTGAAATACTCTGATTATTTTCGCTATAGTTCTTTTTTTCTCCTGAAACTGCTGAGACACCTCGTACATGCACTGTCGTTGTTCCAGAAACATTCCCATAAATCAAAACCCGATCCGTCTTGTTCCTCTCTTTTTGATTATCTGCAGTGAAATATGTATTTACATAAAGACGTGCACCAGCTTCCGCAATGTAAACATAATCTAAAGAATCCGTAGCTAATCCTGTTCCGATATGAAGTGTTTGATAAGTACCAGCTGTTGGTGTCGTAAAAAAAATAGAACTACCAATGAGCTTTATAAATGAAACAGACGAATCTCCAAATTGCCCATCTCGTAAATTACTCTTTTTGCTTGGCCTCAAAGTCCATCGTGAATTATTAGATAATTCAAATTCAGTATAAGAACCGCTATCAACGCGTGCCCCCCCTACAAGAGAAGAAGCATTAGCTTCAACTCTTATAAATGAGTGATTTTTAGCCTCTAACAAAAGATCACCAGAGATACTGGAACCATCTAATAAAGAAAGAATAAGATATCTTCTAGCATCATCAATATAAACAGCTGCACTGTCTGGGACATTTAAGATGCTCTTCTTAAACTGCAGATCTCCTAACTGAACCCTTAATTCTCCTTCTTCATATTCATCTTGTGAAGAACTCCCCCGAAAATAGAGACCATAGGATTTAGTTCCTTTAACCTTGACCTTTAAGTTTTCAGCAACAACCCTCGACATATCTAACTTGCGTAAATCGAACTGTGGAGTCTGGTCAAGACTGGAAGTCCATGGTAAACTTTCACCTGCTATCCCATGGACATCGGTAACATTAACGTTACTGTTCTTAATAAAAAGAGAACCACCTTGCTGCACCCCAAAAACTGTGTGAGATACACTATCATCACTGCTATTTGCTTCTTTATTTTCTGTGATAACAAACACATTCTCCAAAACAGTTATTGTCTTTTTGGGTGCAAACACCTCTGAGGTAATCGTTTCAGAGTTTTTAAATTGCAAAATCTCCCCAGTGTGTGAATTCGTCTTTTTTTCTGCCCTAATAACTTCAGACTTTTTTATGATCATAGCATCAAGAGAACCTATATCAAAATTATTTTGATACAATACACCATCACTACTAAGATCATCACATGAATACACCTTAAGAAGAGGACCACAAAAAGGTTTATCTTGCGCCTTAGCATTTATATTTTGCATGAAAAAAAAAACAGACGTTGTAAGAACGCATAAACATACATGACTTTTTAATACTTTAATCATAATTAACTTTAAACTTTCTTTTCTGATCCTCATTAAAAACTGAAGAGGCAAATCTATAAATAAATCCATTATGTTTCATTGAAATAATCTGATTTGGATTATGTGTAAAGTTGAAATTTAAAAATACTAAAAAAGACACAATATAAATTTGTAACTTTCATAAAAAATTCGCCATAATACAGCTGAAAAACAATGTTGAATTCACAAGAAAAGCAGTTATTTAAAACAATTTATCAGTTTACACAGGTCGTAAAAATCGCTAGAAAAGTGGGATTTAAAAACCCTTATGCATAAAAAAGCTTAACTTAGTTTTTTTAAGAAAGAAGAAAATAAGTACTACTAAAAACACATTTTAGACATATTAAAAGACTTGTTCTCAAAATTGCTAACAAAACTGAAAGAGAAAAAAGCCACAAACGTAGCTTGTGGCTTTTAAAAGAATTTATCAAAAACACAATCAAATTAGAAACGGTAGCGCATTCCGCCAGAAAAACTGATTCCAGAAAAACCAGCCTTGCTAAGCTTATGTTGATAAACAAGATCACCCTTAAGGGAAAACTTTGAAGAAAGTCGAGCATTAAAACCAAAGCCAGCTTCTAGAGAAGAACCAAAAGCACCCAATTTGAAAGTATCTTTAAAATGCACAGATTGTGCCTCCTTTAAACCATGGGTAAAATGAAGCCTTCCATTGAAAGAAATAACACCCTCCGTTTGAGATGTAGTCAGTGTCTTAATCAAACGCCCACCAACACACATGAGCAACTGATCAAGTTTACCCATATCAATATCAAAACCATCAATATCAAACGCTTTATCAAATTGCAGATTTTGATAAATAACCTGAACCTGCGGATCAAAAACAAGGTCTTTATGCCCTATCACAAACGCTTTACCAGCAGCCAACGAAACACTAAAAGGATTACCCTTCAATGTTGCTGTCTTGCCCCGTAGAAGAGTGAGAACATCACCTTTAAACAGACCATAGGATACAAGACCATCCACATAGAAACCCGCACCATGCTGCATACTGCCATAGGCTGTGATAGACCATTTATCAAACGCACTTTTCTTGCTTTGTTCAACATCTAGAGGTTGTAGAGAAAATTTTCCATAAGACCCCATAACCCCAAAGGACACAGTAATGCCGGGATTTTCAATTGTATGCAGCAAAGCACTTGCCTCTACAGCATTATAAGTAAGATTGCCTCCATAGCCATATTCCAATGCGGATAAATCTGAAGTATAGTGGTAATTCCCACCATAACCACGTAAAAATAAAGCATGATTTTCATGAACTTCTAACATTCCAGTAGAAATGGTTCGCTGTATCTCCAATTGCTTGTTTTGATTACTGATATCCATCAAACGAGCATGGAACAAGGCATTTGGCAAAAGTAGATAAATCGGAACTTGTGGAACAACATCCTTAACCCTCTCCTCAAAATTAGCCTTAATATATTTATTCTCTAAACGAAAATCCCCAAAATCACTATTACCTGGAACTAATCTTTGATCAGAACTAGGCTTAATTGCAGGCTGAAGACTAGGCTTCATATATCTATTCTCTAAACGAAAATCCCAAAAATCACCATTTCCTGCAACTAATCTTTGAGATGAATCCGCTTTCCCTAGGTGAGATCCTGGTCCATAAGCATAAAGCCTATATTGATAAGGCAAACTTTCCAATGCAACGTAACCACCTTCCAGCTGAAAAGAATCTTCGCTTGCTTCTCCAGAAACCTGAATAATGGAGATTCCCTCTCTATTTCCGCCTTGTCCTGTAGATCCCCCTGGACTTCCAGGAACGCTTTGCACATGTACTGTTGTTTTTCCCTCAATATCACCATAGATTAAAAGTCGATCGGTTTTTTGATCCTGAAGAGCACCACCCTGATTCAAATATGTGTTGAGATAAAGATGCACCTTACCTTGGGCCTTATAAACTTCACCTATTCCTTTTCCAATACGGAGTATTTGATAATTACCAGCTGCACTGAACTGCGGTTTTTCAAAAAGAAGAGAACTATCCGTAATATGTATCAATGAAATCGATGAATCACCTATAGAGCCAGAATTTCGCAAATTTTCATTTTTCGGTCGCGATAAAGTCCATTTTGAACCATCCCTTAACCGAAGTTCAACAGTAGAACTTTCATCAACACGAGCTCCCCCTACAAATATCGAGGAATCAGCTGAAACTTTCATATAAGAGCCATCATCAGCCTTCAGCAATAAATCTCCAGAAATTTTAGAATTCTCTAAAAGTTTAATAAGGCTACCGGATTTTCTGCTATAGATAGCCGTACTATTTGGAACCATCAACACAGTGTTGTACAAATTAACACTTCCTCTTTTAGGTAAGTTTTCTCTTGGCAAACCTTCAAATAGCGTGCTTTCCCCCCAAAAAGTATAGAGCCGCTCTTTGACATAAGAATTTGCCTTTTTCTTATTTTCGCTCTTTTGCTCCTCAACAAAACGGAAGCCATAAGATGCATTACCCTCCACCATAACAGTGGAGTCTAAAATATCAATATAGCTAGCATCTCCATGAAATGAAACGCCATGAGCATTTGCAACCTTAACTTTACCTTCCTTAAACTTAATATAACCACCATTTTCGAACATATGAAAAACTGAATTTTTATTATGCCTGTCTACATCAGTTTTGTGACTCCCCTTTTCGGTAATGGAAACACCCGTTAAATAGACCATTCCCTCCTTTCCTGTTTGAACGCCGCTACCATTTGTAAGATCAATCGCTCCTTTTTCTATTTCAACTCTTCCAGAATTATTTGCAATTATACTGTATTTCCAAAAGCTTTTTTCCAACTTATCAGCACTCGAAGCATCTCTAATAATTATATTTTCCCCTTTAAACCCTGTCCCTTCTCCAGATACTTCTATGGCTACCTCTTCAGCACTTTCCCCATGAGTTTTCTGGTAAGTTTTATTTAATATTTCATATGTCTTACCATCATTACACCGATAAAATGTGGTATCTTCATTACAGAAATCCTTACTATTTTTCGCATCACCACTAACCCTATTAGTTTGAACTGTAGAACTTTCAGCTTGTACCTTTGCATCTGCATTGTGTGTAAAAAGAAGAATAGCTGTAGTAAAAGCACATAAAGAGAAATAATTTTTAAATATTTTGACCATGATTCCGCCGTAATTTTTATCTCGTCTTACAAAGAATATATGTTCTGGCAAACTACCTTGAACACGTAAAATAAATTTAACACACAATGTTAAAAATATCTTATATTAAATAATATATTTTGTATTATTTATAATCCAAAACAGTTCTTGTAAATTTGCAATAATTAAAATGCGTGCTTTAGCTGTTTCCTGTAAATAAACATTCAGCCCTAACACAGTCCCAATACTTAAGTACCCTACGAGCTGTATCAGCTTTTATCTACTCAATAAGAAAGAATATTGTGAACATTTATTTGAGTAAGTTCTGAAATAAAAAGTCAAGCCCACTTTAGCAGAATATGAAGGTGTAAAGGTGAAAGTCATCAGCCATCTTTTCCCTTTCATTCCGCCTTATAACTTTCAAAAGCATCTCAAACCATATTTTTAAATAATAGAAGTTATTAAGATACTAAAACTTTTGTTTTTTGCGTTCTTTAATGAGATCACACTCCTCACGAAGAACAGCACACTATTGCATTGTTCATTCATGTCCTTATCTTAAAGCAACATCTTACCTTGCCCCGACCATATTTCCAAGCGACTCTCGTGAAAAGTATAACCCAAAATCCATTGAACACTCCTATCTTTACGCTTAAAAGATGTAGATAGATGGTACCAGCATTCTATTTATCAACTTCCAATGTTGCGTCTAATTTTATATTTAAATGGGGTTCATAAAAAAATATACTTACCCCTTTCTTAAATGTTTTTTTACTCATCCACCAATCTATTGTATGATAGACAAGAAAACGATTTTATTGATTCAAGATAAGAGGATTTAAAATAAAAGAATTTTGCTATATTCGCGATTCTTATTCAATATGTAAAACAATAAATTATCATTATAAATGAATGCATTATATACTAAAATGGAAAATCACTACGAAACCCAGAATTTGGAAACTGTTACGCACAAATCTGAACAAACCTCTCAAAAAGAATTTAAAATCTAACTAAAAAACATATCTGAAAGAGACAAGATATCTACATCTTTAGAAATTCTACCCAGAGAAAACTGAATGCAAGAAAAGAAAAAAGCCACAAATTATATTTGTGGCTTTTTAAAGGATGATCAAAACATGATGAAACTAGAAATGATAACGCAGTCCACCAGAAAAACTAGCACCAGAAAAACCCGCCTTTGTAAGCTTATGCTGATAAACCAGATCACCGTAAAGTGCAAACTTTTGAGACAATTGAGCATTAAAACCTAATCCCGTTTCTAAGGAAGAACCAAAATCACCCAACTGAAAAGCATCTTTGAAATGCACAAATTGTTTTTTTCCAAAGCCATGATTAAGATGAAGTTTACCATAGAAGGAAACAACACGTGCCTCATCGGTGGCAGTAAACGTTTTTGTTAAGCGTCCACCAACACGTGCTATCCACTGGTCAAGTTTACCCATCTCAATATTAAAATCGTCAACATCACTGGCTTTATTAAACTGGAGACGCTGATACACAACCTGAACCTGTGGATCTAAAATAAGCCCCGTCTCTCCTAAGACAAACACCTTACCAGAAGCCAATGAAGCACTGAGAGGATTTCCCTTTAATGTTGCCGTCTTGCCCCGAGCAAGAGTAGAAACATCACCGTTAAACAAACCATAGGAGAAAAGACCATCAACATAAAAACCCTCATCATGCTGTATAGTACCATAGGCTGTAGCCGTCCATTTATCAAACGCACTTTTTTGGCTTTGTTCAACATCTAAAGGCTGCAAAGAAAGTCTCTGATAAGTTCCTGTAACCCCAAAAGAAGCAGTACCATATGCATTTTCGATTGTTTGCAGCAAAACACCTACCTCGAATGTATTATAATCAAGCTCACCTCCATAGCCATATTGAGCTGCCGATAGATTTGAGAGATAACGATGACTTCCACCATAACCATGTATAAAAAGTGCAGGACTTTCACGCATCTCTCCCTCTCCAGAAGCAATTCGCAAAATTTCTAACCGCTTACTTTGATTGGTAATATTCATCAAATCCGTATGGAACAAAGCATTTGGTAAAAGCAGATAAGTGGGAACCTGCGGAACAACAGCCTTAATCTCCGGATCAGGCTGAGGACCAGGTTCATCAGGTTTGGGTTCAGGCTTAGGCTTCATATATCTATTCTCCAGGCGAAAATCCCAAAACTCACCATTGCCTGCAACTAATCTTTGAGATGAATCCGCTTTCCCTAAATCAGATTTTGGACCATAAGCATAGAGCTTATACTGATAAGGTGAATGCTCCAATGTGGTATAACCGCCTTCTAACTGAAACGAATTTACATCCGCTTCCCCAGAAATCTGAATAATTGAGATACCTTGATTATTTCCACCACTCCCTGTGGTTCCTCCTGGACTTCCTGAAGTGCCATGCACATGGACTGTCGTTTCTCCAGAAACATCACCATGTATCAAAACACGATCCGTCTTTTGATTTTTAAGCTCCCCACCCTCATTCAGATATGTATTAAGGTAAATATGCGCACCATTTTGTGCCTTGTAAACTTCACCCGTTCCTTTTCCAATGCGGAGTGTTTGATAATCGTAAGTCGAAGCAGATTTTCGTTTTTTAAAATTAATAGAACTATCATCCGCTAGGTATACTAATGAAATAGATGAATTATCTATCAAACCAGATTCATGGAGCTCTCTTTGTTGATTTTGTTTTACAATCCACGTTGAACCGGCCCCTAAATAAATTTCAGCAGTAGATGCATCATCAACATAGGCATCTCCTTCAAGGGTAGAAGTGCTTGCTAAAACTTTCACCAAAGCACCCTTTTCAGCTCTTAACAATGAACTGCCTGAAAGATTGGTCTGCATTAAATTAACAACCCCCAAAGTAGTGCCTGTACTATAAATAGCTACGCTATCTGGAACAGAAAACATAGTCTTTCTTATGTTAACAGCTTCTGTTCTGAGTGGAGTTTTTTCTTCTCCTAAAGCGCCTTCTTTATGCCTGTATTCTGTTAAAGGCTTCTCTCCCCTAAAATATATACCGTAAGATCCATCACCCTTCACTGTAACAGAAGAGGATTCAATATTAACCTCAGTCACACGATCACGCTTTGACAACTTCTTAGACAACGGAATAGAGTTAAAAGTATCAACTGTATTTTCTGACAAGATGCCATGAACATCAGTGACATCTATAGTCCCCTTAAAGTCAACCGAACCTCCTACATCCATAAGAAAAACTGCATGATCCTTGTTTTTGCTACTCTTTCCAGTAATTCTAACATAGTCGAGATTTACTTTTCCATCTAGTGTCGAAGAAACCGCATGACTGTTCATGAAGTCAATTGATCCACCTTTCATCCTGACCTCTGCACCGTCATAGCTCAAAAGACTGGCCTTCCCATTCCTCGTTTTGACATTTGTATCTTCTAAAATAACCAACGAATCCCCTATTGCGTCAACCCCCCTCTGACTTTCCTCAACAATCCCCTTCTTTAATTCAATTGTTCCATAACTAGCATGAAGGGCTATATCTGCATTCTTGAGAACCAGGTCTTCCAAAACGACTTTACCGTTCTCTGATACAGATACACCAAATAGAAAAGTTTCACCATAAACTTTGCTTCCAACAGTTACATTCTTCCCGCTAACTTTCGTACCTGCTCCCTTCACCGTTATAGCAACAGGATTAAGAGGAATATTCTTATCCTTAATCTCATAAGACCGGTTATCAATTACATGCCCTATTGTGCAACCGTCGCACATATAATATAATCCATCATGTAAAATAAGCTTATTATATTCATATACTTCATGGGCATATGCACTTCCACTTTCCCTAGCACCTCCACTAATAAAGCTATTAGTATAGTTAATAGGATACCCGTCGACATCAGGGATAGGATACCCGCCTATACTCCCATACCCATTCCCGTTAATTGGAATAGTGGAAACGAGTGGAGTAACCACAATCTCGGGAATATTGCTACCATAACTGGAATCACTAATTCCGCTCCGTCCAGAAGAATTATAAGGACTGACTATTTCAAAACTATTATAATCACCATCTCCGCTTTGCCTGCTGACTCTAATAGAGGATATAGACGGTATACTAGGTGAAGGCCCATTAGGAGACATAGAGGTAACAGTAATACTATAAGGCAACCCATTATTGTGCACAGAGCTACCACTGATGCCATAAGAGTTTGCCCCCTCCTGAGCAGTTGCACAACCCCCTACTCCATTTTGTAGCAAAGAAAGAAGTGCCGTTGTGAAAGCACATAAACATACATGATTTCTAAAAACTTTAATCATAGTTCCCTCGAAACTTTCCTTCCCCTCTCGTTGAAAACAAAAGCATTCGTAAAAACACTGCCCTGAACACCAAACATATGAGAAAGGTGTAATTAAAAGGATGCCTCTACGGCTCATTTGACTAGTGTGATGCGTTATTCAAATAAACTCGGCGGAAAATTTACACGCAACATAACACCCCGTTATAGGTGAATAACTTTAATACACTCTATAGGTGTATAATGCATTCTGTATTTCGTGTAAAGGGAAAATAAAATCATCCCGTGTAATTTGTTAAATACACACTTTATTGTTGTTATCTTTCAACAGATAACCAGAGATATGAATGAAAAAAGTTGCCAAAATCAGTAAAAAACGAATTCTCAAAACAAGATTTAGGAAGCATTGAACACTATGGCAGATAAATCAGATCTACATAAAGCAGGATATGTTCACTAAAAATGAGCTCCCAGGCCATTAATATTAAAGAGCCTTAAAAATCACTCACTGTATTGTAGCTTATCACCAAAAACTTTAAAAAAATTCACTCTAGTCGAAAAGAAAATGGATATAACCATCAGGTACTTTCACGCGCAAAATAAAAGAAAAATATTGTGACTCTTTTCACTTCTACAAAAAGAACAAAGATCTAAAAGAAATACAGATTGTTATAAGGAAAAAAGGCAGCACACTGTGCTGCCTTTTATCTAAAGGTATAGACTATACCTTATCCTAAAACTGATAGCGTACTCCACCAGAAAAACTGGCTCCAGAAAAACCAACCTTATTGAGCTTATGTTGATAGACAATATCGCCATGAAGAGAAAACTTTGGCAACAGTTTAGCATTAAAGCCTAACCCAGCTTCTAAGGCAGAGCCAAAAGCACCCAACTGAAACGCATCTTTAAAGTGTACAGATTGTTTTCCTCCAAAACCATGGACAAGATAAAGCTTACCATAAAAAGCAACAGCATTTACCCCTTCAGATCCAGCAGGATTCTTTGTCAAACGCCCACCAACACGTGCAACCCACTGATCAAGTTTACCCATTTCAATATCAAATTTGTCAATATCACTAGCTTTATCAAACTGGAGATATTGATAAACAACCTGAACCTGCGGATCGAGGACAAAACCCTCATACCCCATTGCAAATGTCTGACCACCAGCCAAGGAAACACTTAGAGGATTACCCTTCAATGTCGCTGTCTTGCCCCGTGCAAGGGTAAGAACATCGCCTTTCAACAAACCGTAGGAGAAAAGACCATCTACATAAAAGCCCAGCTCATGCTGCACGCTACCATAGGCTGTAGCAGTCCATTTATCAAATGCACTTTTCAGGCTTTGTTCAACCTCTAAAGGCTGCAAAGAAAGCTTTCCATAAGACCCCATAACACCAAAGGACATTGCAATGTCAGCATTCTCAATTGTTTGCAGCAAAACACCTGCCTCTACACCCTTATAATCAAGTTCGCCCCCGTAACCATATTCAAGCGCAGATAAATCTGAATCATAACGGTAACTTCCACCATAGCCACGCAAATATAAAGCAGGGTTTTCACGAACTTCTAACATTCCACTAGAAGTGCTTCTCTGTATTTCCAACTGCTTGCTTTGATTATTGATATCCATTAACCCAGCATGGAATAGGGTATTGGGCAAAATGAGATAAGTTGGAACTTGCGGAACGACAGACCTTACAACTCGTTCATCAGGAACAATATTGGCAGAAAAACCACCAGATTTAACATACTGATTTTCTAGACGGAAATTCCAAAACTTTCCACCATCCTTCATAAATTTCTGATTGATATGCTCCTGTTTCGAAGTCATTTCTGGACTATAAGAACGAAGAGTATATTTATAAGGCGAATTCTGCAGTGCAACATAATTACCATTCAGTCGGAAAGAATCCCGCTCTGCTTTTCCATAAACTTGAATAATTGAGACACTATGAGCATCCCGAGCATTATTCTTATTTTCTTCAGCACTTCCTGAAACGGCATTCACATGCACTATAGTTTTTCCAGAAACATCACCATGAATTAAAAGCCTATCGGTCACTTGAGAATCACTCGGATCATGCGGATTCAAACGTGCATTGAGATGAATTGAAGCAAAGCCTCTCGCCTCATAAACCCTACCTTTCCCGCTTCCAATATGAAGAGTTTGATACCCAGATCCCTCAGATACAAACTCAATCATACTATCCACAAGACTTACAGAGGAAACACACGAATCCATGCACGTCGCCTCTAGAGAACTCGAATTCTTATGCACACTTCTTTTCAGAATCCAACCTGATCCATTCAAAAAATCTAATTTAGCATAAGAACTTTTGTCAACGCGTGCACCACCTACAATCATAGAGCTATCAACCGAAACCGATATATTAGAATTATTCTCAGCGCTCAACAGCGTATCACCAGAAAGAGTTGTGTTACTTTCTAGAGAAACGCGACCATGAGAATTATTACCATAAATAGCGACACTCTCTGGAACTTCGAAAGCAGTTCTTTTCAATGAAACCGCTCCCATTATGCCTATAGGTGTTTTCTCCTGTGGAAGCACAGCATGTCGTTTAACAACCGTTCCCTTTTCAACAGAAGTTCCTACTCCAAGATGATTTACTGAAGATCCTGAAATTACTTCTTGATTCGGATTTTGTGTATCACCTTCTTGCCGTACTACTCTATCAAAATATATACCATAAGATCTATCACCTTCCACTAGAATCTTAGAAAACTCTATATTAGCACGATTCATAGAAGAGCGAACGTCGTCAGAGGACCTCTTCCTCCTGGAAGCACCCGTCCCAACGGCACCATCATCATCTCCCCTAACCCACACAGCATTGGCATCAGTAACAACATTCCCATTAGTAAAATCAACAGAGCTATTATCACTCAACAGAAAAGCCGCCCGCCCAGATACCTCTTCAGTGTTCGATCCTGTTTGTTCTTTTTTCACAATAATGTCAACTTTGTCTAGTTTAATATACCCCTGCAATTCAGACCTGACTGCTGCTCCATTTGTAAGAGTAATCGATCCAGAGTTCATTGCTATCTGACCACCGTTACTAACCAGACCAGCTACAGCCGAAGATCCACTCACACTAATTTTCGTATCACCTAAATCAACAGAGGATCCACGCCCCACCAGAACCCCCGCATAATGAGCATTAATCGTCCCATCGGTCATTTTGACCTTTCCACCCCTTTGAGCTTCGAGCCCGATTAGGGTAGACTGAACAGTTGATTGCTTGCTTAAAACAATCTCTGCATTTTCTTCTGCAAGCACAGCACTTACAGGCTTCTGATTAAGACCAACACCATCAGAAGAAACTTTACCAATGATAGCCGTACCCTCTACATTAATAAGTGTATTGGGTTTATTTGCCCGTATAGAATACTGATTGCTACCATCTGCATTGAGTGTACTACCTTTTATAGTGTGGGATTTACCATCACTGCATGAATAAGGAGTAGACGATCCTATCGTACCATTTTTATTCGTATCATCACAGTTAGAAGAAACAGCTCGTCCATCAACAGATGAAACAGAAGATTCCATGGATTCAGTGGATGCAGCAGAGAGAACACGTTCTATAATTGCAACTCCCTTAGATACAGTAGGAGAAGCAGAAGGGGCAAGGGAGGAAACAGTGGATGCTACAGTTCCAGATGTTCCAGAGCGTACAGGCGTAGTAAGGAGAACACGTCCTCTAGGTTCAGAAACTTCAGATTCACCAGAAACATTAGAAGATGTAGCAGATTCTCCACCTGTAGACTGAGATGTAGCAGGAACAGTAGGAGATTCTGTAGAATCTCTATTAGGAGAAATAGCAACTAAAGGAGCATCATCTGTTTCAGATCTTCCAAGTGTAGATGAAGGATTACCAGGTTCATAAAAACCAACAAGTACAGGGATATCCTCTGAATACGGTACAACAGTCCCATCAATCAATGTTAATGTCCGACCATCTCCATTCTCAGATAGAGTCGGAAAAGAATCTAATTCCTCAAAACTTTCATAATCATCTTCTTCATAATCATTATCATAATAAACATCATATAAATCTTCAGATGATTCAGATCTTGCAAATGAATCACCTCGAGGAGGAGTTACAGGAGTAGAACCCTCAGAAGAATTAGGAACAGGAAGAATTATGGATTCAGCATTTACTTCACCTTCACCAAGATCAACACTATTTTCAACACTGGGAACAATTAAAACACGCTGACGTCTAGGATAAGGATAAGTAACTTGAAAATCAGTGGCAGCAGTGTATGCAGAAGAAACAGAAGGTACAACATATTGGTTTTCTATACGAAAATCCCAAACCTCAGTACTATCTTTAACAAGGTCCTTATCAAAATACTGCATTCTTGGAGGAATAGTTGGACCATAAGCACGAAGAACATACTTATAAGGCAACCCTTCTCGTGTAATATAATCAGTTTTCAGCTTAAAAGAATCTTTTTCTGCTTTTCCAAAAACCTGAATAAGAGAAACACTGTAAGGCATATTTTCAGCTTGTGATACAGTTAACGTACCATCTGAAGTATCTTCCACATACACCGTCGTTTTTCCAGAAACATCACCGTGAATTAAAAGCCTATCAGATATTTGACTGCTACGATTTTCATCTTCAGGCATTAAATGCACATTAAAGTAAATAGCAGAGTCTTGAGAAGCAGTGTAAACTGTACCCTTTCCATTTCCAATGCGAAGCGTTTGATATTGACCAGAAGTTCCATTTCTTAAAGGAGAAAAGAATCTAATGTTACTATCTTCAAGACTGATCAATGAAATACATGAATCTGTACAATCCCCCCTTTCCCGATTTTCATCTTTGCTTTTTATTACATGCCACTCTGATCCATGGGATAAAAAAAGCCTTGCGTTAGAACTTTTGTCAATGCGAGCAGCACCTGCGATTCTAGAGTCATGAACAAAAATCGAAAAATCAGAAGAAGATTTAGCTTCCAATAATACGTCACTAGAGAGAGCTGAATCCTCTCCTAAAACAATAGAAGCAACCGCACTATCACCATAAATGGCCACACCACTCGGAACCTTGAGAGAAGCTTTTTTCAAAACAGCTATATGCCTCCCAACTGCATCTCTATCAACTTGCAAAGATGTTTTACCTAAAGAATCCGATTGTTCTCCTAATTCTTCTAAACCTCTATCTTCCCCATTAAAATAGAAGCCATAAGCCCCCTCTCCCTCTACTTTAATCTTTGAAGATGTAAGACTAATGCTAACTTTTGCGTATGTGTCAGCCAAAATGCCATCAACAACTTCCCCAAGACTATTAGAGACTCCAATTTTCCTAAAACTATCAGAGGCTCCATCAAAGCTATCAGAATAAATATCGATGATATTCAAAATACCTTGATCAACAACGGGGCTACCCTCAACCCAAAAGACAACGGCATTGGAACCTTCAAATTCTTCATCACTAAGGGAAATAGTACCTCCTTGCAACAAGAAAAGAATACTAGCATCTTCTTCTATTGCTAAAATCTCTTCAGCGTTTCTAGTTACCCTTTCTTCTCTTTCTTTTGCAGCAATGTTAATTTTAACACCTTTTAGTGCAACAAACCCATCTTTTTCCGCTATAATCCCTACCCCACCTACTGGAAAGGTAATTGATCCGGATTGCATTAATATAACAGAATCGCCAAAACTTCTCAGACCATTTACATTGAAAGGTATGCTCTCACTAGTCCTTTCCACATTAATGTTCACCCCTTCTAACAAAACAGCTGATCCGGAATCAGCCGTAGCACCTATATAAGATTTTGTTATGCTTCCCCCCTCCATCAAAATGGTCCCGTTGTCTTGGGCATCAAGCCCAGTAATGAAATCCTGAATATTTGAATTTTTCAAAGCAACCCGTGCGTCTACTGCCGAAAATATAGCACTTCCGAAACTTATGGCATCAAATTCATCAAAATCCCCATCTTCACTATAATCCTCACTATCAACTTGCAGACCTTTAAGATCCTCAACAGAAGGACTTAAACCAATAATATTCATCCCCTCCATTTCAATAACTGTCTCTTTAGCTATAATAGGATTTAATTTAGAAATATCCGTCTGATTAGAAATATCCGTCTGAAGCCCTCCTCCAGGCACCGGAACATTTCCAATAGTATAGCTACCACCTTGCGTAGCTACAGTGTCAGCAGTAGAATGCCCCCCAGCCACTTGGCCATTCGTTATGACCTCAATACCCTTCATGAGATTTCCCATTGCATACACAGCGTTCTGGCCAAATTGTTTTATACGAATGCTGCCATTTTTTACTTCATGTCTTTCACCATCTTCACATGAAATCGGCTCATGATCTCCCGTAATTCCACTACCTCCCTCAATATTACACTGATTAGAAAACACTAATCCACCAGATAATGAAAAAGGATTAGAAACAATATCCATAGAGGGATTATCCTGCGAAGGAACGCCCACGACCTTCTCTGCTTGAGGAAGACTCTCACCCCTTTCTTCTGTTTCATCCCCTCTTTCTCCTGATTCTTTAGGAGAACTGGATCCAAAGTTCAATATGCTTGGTATTCTGATTGAAGGCAAGCTGGGAAGGAAGCTTATCCACGCCACAGAAGGATCCACACTTTGTAAAAAGAAGAGAGCACTCGTTGTCAACGCACACAAACGTGTACGATTTTTAAATACATTGATCATATGTCAAACTTTCTAAATTTATCTTGCAAAAGCACTAGAATTAAGTGAAAATGAGGTAAGTGTGCGCATATAACATACGTTAGTCTATTTTACAACATAGTGTTCCTTACTAAAGTATCATTTTGCACATAAAAATGCCTAAGTTAAGTTTTTTTAAGTAGGTAAATTCTTTTATATTTAGAGAAAGGATGAAATAATGATAACAAAATATCTAAAATGGGTAGCTTCCATCTTGATGGTTGCAATCAGCTTTGCAACATTTTCATGGGCAGATGTGTCTGTTAATACAGATAATACAAACATAACGATTCATCACGCTTCAGGAACCACTTCTGTTCCCGCCTCTCCTCAAAAGGTTGTTGTGTTTGATCTTGCCTCGCTGGATAATATGAATCGCCTCGGTATCAAAGCAGTTGCCGGTGTTCCTGAAGGGAAAAAACCGACGTATTTGCAACAATTTGATGATGCACAATATGAAAAAATTGGTACCCTTTTTGAACCTGATTATGAAAAAATTGCCGCTCTTCAACCTGATTTAATTATTATATCATCTCGAACTCAAGCTAAATATAAAGATTTATCCAAAATAGCTCCAACAATTGATCTAACAGTAGGAAATGAAAACTCTCTTGCAGATATTGAACGGAATGTGTCTATTCTTGGAAAAGTTTTTGATAAAGAAAAGGAAGCAGAAGAGGAAATTGCAAAACTCAATGAAAGTTTAGCAAAAGTCCGTGAGAACACCAAAGGAAAAGGCATGGGGCTTGTGCTCATGACCTCTGGCGGAAAGATCAGTGCTTTTGGTCCAAAATCGCGTTTTGATATTCTTCATTCCTCATTTGGAATCGCCCCTGCAACTGATAAACTTACTGTGGAAAAACATGGGCAACTTATTTCCCCTGAATTTATTCTTGAAACCAATCCTGACTGGCTCTTGGTTATTGACCGGGATGCAGCAATTGGACGGGAAGGACAATCTGCAGAACAACTGCTTAATAATGAACTTGTTCAACGCACAACAGCTGGCAAAAAAAATCAAATTGTTTATTTGGACTCTTGGAGTTGGTACCTTGCGAGTGGTGGTCTAACTGGACTTAGCGAAGCAGTACAACAAATCAATGAAGCCTTTACAAAAAGTGAATAAGCATACAAATAACTTGCTTGCTATAGAAATAAAATTTAAGAGCAAAGACTGTTTATAAGCAGTCTTTGCTTTTTTATTAGAAGATGATTTAACGTGAAAAATTACTGGATAGCCATAATAATTCTTGCTCTTCTATCTCTTCTCAGCATTTTTGTTGGTTATTCTGATGTAACACCTTCTGATCTATTATCAGGTAATCCACATGCGTGGCTTATTTTCTGGCAAACACGTCTTCCCCGTACAATTGCAACACTTTTGGTAGGTGCAGCATTAGCACTCTCAGGTATGATTATGCAACTGCTTGCACGCAATCGTTTTGTCGAGCCATCAACTGTTGGAACCGTTGAATCGGCTTCCCTTGGCATTCTTTTTATCATGATTTTCTTCCCCAATATTCCTGTTTTAGGAAAAATGATCGTTGCTACAATTTTTGCCATGACTGGCACGCTACTTTTTATATTTTTATTGCACCGAGTTCGTCTAAAATCTGCCTTCATTGTACCACTTATAGGAATTATGCTAGGCTACGTTATTGGATCCTTAACCAACGCCATTGCAGATCATGAAATGTTGCTTCCCTCTCTTCAAGCCTATTTATTTGGCAGTTTTGCGATGATTCTTGAGGGAAAATATGAACTTTTATGGCTCTCTCTTCCCCTTTGCATATTGGCCTATTTCACCGCTGACCGCTTTACAGTAGCTGGTCTGGGCGAAGATTTAGCCAATAATCTTGGACTTAATTATCGTACCGTCATGCTCTTTGGTCTTTTTATTGTGGCGTCAATCACCGCCGTTGTTGTCTGTACAGTTGGCAGAGTCCCTTTTGTTGGACTCATTATTCCGAACCTTGTTTCAAACTTCATGGGCGATAATATGCGCTATACTACTCCTTGGGTAGCAATCAGTGGCGCCGGGCTGGTCTTGATCTGCGATCTTTTAGGGCGAATAATTCATTCCTCGCTTGAAATTCCCATCAGTACTATGATGGGGGTTATTGGTAGTTTTATTCTTATTATACTGCTTTTACGCTGGAGAAAGCGTCTTGGATAAAAAGAAAGCGATAACACTTTTACTGACAACGCTTATTGTAATGGCATGCACCGTAATCAGTCTTTACATGACATGGAACGTCAACATATATACGTGGACATTTCGTCTCACAAAACTTATTTCTCTTCTTCTTATTGCATACACAATTACCATCTCTACTGTTTTATTTCAAACAATTGTTAACAATCGCCTTATTACGCCTTCTATTATAGGATTTGATCAGCTTTACATTTTAATCAAAACTATCACAATGTATTTTTTAGGCTCTCTTTCTTTGCCCTTTTTGAATGAAGAAGGACAGTTAGCCCTTGAAGCTCTTATTCTCACTTTCTTTTCAATAAGCCTTTTTCGCTTTTTATTTTCGGGGAGTCTAAAAGGACTTCATTTGACGCTCTTAATTGGAATCATTTTGGGCGGCTTTTTTTTCAGTTTACGCATGTTCATGCAATTGCAACTAAATCCAGATCAAATGATGAATTTAACGGATATCATGTTTGCAAATTTTAATAAATTCAATACATCATTAACAAGCTTTGCCACAATCATCGTCTTCATTGTGAGTGTGATTGGCTGGCGTTCACGTCATTTACTTGATATTCTTGCTCTGGGGCGCGAGAATGCGCTCAATCTTGGAGTCGATTATCACAAAAGTGCGACAGCTATTCTTATTTTTGTTTCTATTCTCGTATCAATTTCCACAGCTCTGGTAGGACCAGTCACCTTTTTAGGACTGTTAGTTGCCAATCTTGCTTATGAGCTTTCTCCTCAAGCAAAACATAGTGTTGTTGTGCCGATTGCAATATTATTGGCTATAATTTGTTTGGTCGGTGGACAGTTTATTTTAGAGCAAATTTTCAATATGGCAGGACGCTTAAGTTTTATCGTTGAATTTTGTGGCGGTATCGTTTTCTTAATGCTCCTGATGAAGGGAAAACTAAAATGATTGAAATCAATCATCTTTCCAAGGCTTATGGAGCTCGATTGATTATCGATAATTTATGCCTTCATCTCCCTAAAGGGGGGATTATTTCTCTCATCGGCCCCAATGGTTCCGGCAAATCAACACTTTTAATGCTGATAAGGCGTCTTTTACCGCGCCATAAAGGATCAATTCATATCGATGGCTTGGATATTGATAAAATGCCCCATGATATTTTGGCTCAAAAACTCTCAATCCTGCGTCAAGATAATCCTTTGTCTTTTCGTTTAACTGTGTACGATTTAGTAAGTTTCGGACGCTATCCTTATTCAAAAGGCTGGTATAATAATAAAGATAAACAATTTATTGACAGTGCACTACGATATCTCAATTTACAAGATCTAAAAGACCGCTTTTTGGATGAACTTTCTGGCGGACAGCGTCAACGTGCTTTTATCGCAATGGTCATCTGTCAAGATACCGATTATCTCCTGTTAGATGAACCATTGAACAATCTGGATATGAGACATGCCGTTTCCATGATGAAACAATTACGCCGTACAGCCGATGAACTAAAAAAAACGATTCTCATTGTTATGCATGACATTAATTTCGCATCATCTTATTCAGATATGATTGTTGCACTCAAAAAGGGAAAAGCGGCTTATTGCGGAACACCTCAAGAAATCATGCAGCCAGAAATTCTTAAAGACATTTATGATATGGATATTCAAATCAAAACAATCAACGGCGTGCCTATCGCCCTTTATTATCAATAAATTTCTCTTACCTAATCAATAATCATAAAGATCCTTTTTGCGCTTTGCGTACAGTGTAAAATCTGCTAAGAATGGCGGCATCTGTATGCTGTGGAATACTTTAATGGTGGAATAGCAGACTCTGACTCCGTCAATCTTGGTTCGAATCCAGGTTTCCCAGCCAGTATTTAATGAAATCAATAAGTTATATGAAAATTCAGAAATCCACGCTGATGTTTTATTAAGGCAAGACACATTATTCAAGATGGCATGCCAAACAGGAATATACCACTGCTCTCATTAAACGCACCGCAAAATTAAAAGATACCAAAACATTGAATGCTTCTGTCACTATTGGCAAAAAATTTGCTACAAATATGGCAGGGATAGAATTTGAACCTCAAGCACAACTTGCTTACCAAAATTTGATGTTTGATACTCTTGCAAATGCTGATAATTTTACCATTGAGATGAACAATCTTTCCCAATGGTTAATCCATATTGGTGGACGTTTAAGCAAAATTATTATCACCGCTGAAAATGGGCGTTCCCTTTCCTTCTATGGAAAAGTAAACGCAATCAAAACTTTTTGTGATGATGAGGCAATACATGTTGATAAGAATTATCAACTTGATCCTATGGGGTCTTTACTTGAAGATGGAGTTGGTATCAGTGCACAGTTGTCTCAAAGCGTCTCGCTGCATGGTGATATTAATTACCAACAAAAAGCTCAAAAAACCGGTATAAAAGGAACTAGTTTTTCTAGTGGAATGCGCTATCAGTTTTAAGACAAAACTTTAAAAACAAGCGTATTGCTATTTTGTACGTTTTAAAAAATCTGTTCATTTTAACGAAAAGGCAGCACACTAGGCTGCCTTTTCTTGTTATAAGAACATCCTATCTTATCAAACTTATCTTGACAAAGAAATAAGAACTATTTTGAATTTTTATTCAACATTTAAAATACATAATAATATATTATGTATTTTTGATATATAAAAATCTACTGAAAACTTTTGGCAACTGCATAAAACAATACCCTCCATCTCAAGTCTATAGCATTTTCATAACAACAAGCTTTAGATCAAGAGACAATTTTCAAAATTGTCTTAGATTTATAGCGTTTTTTCAATATAGATTTATCCAGCTCGTTTTTCTGCAATCCATGTTTATTCGTTCACATTATCATTTTAAAAGATTTTCTGATGCCAATTTTCAAAGCGTAAAGAGTCCCACATAATAATTTGTTTTGTTCTTTACAATAAGAACATAATGCTATAAAAGCCTGCCCAGAATTTGCGCTATTAAGGGGGGTAAAGTAAGCATCAAAGGCATATCAATATTAGGGACATATTTATGTATAAGAAAAACTTTTTATTATATACAATTGCTGGAACTTTGATTTTTTCTCATTTTAATTCGGCTTACGCAAATACCCCCACTCGTGAAATTTCCAAAGTTGATGTTACTGAGGGAGAAAAAAATTTTGAAAACGTTATTATCCGCGACAGAGTGAGTACTGTGAATGCAAAAGGGTCAAAGGTAGTGGCCACAGTAAAAAAAGCGGAAATGACCTCTGAAATGGTTTTATTTAATGCCACAAAGGGTGCGCGTATTAATGCTGAAAAAGTTAACGCAAAGACACTGATAAAAGGGTTAGAAGCTACAAACGGTATCATTAATATTGAAGATTCAGTCTTAACCGTCAAAGGAAATCATGAGAGCTACGGTATCTCTTTTGGTTTCATTACAGATTACGTTAAAAATGAGGGGGAAGAAATTGTCAATCAGGCAATTTTAAACAATACAAAACTTCTTGTAAAAGATGGTATTGGTATTATAGGGCCGTTCTCAAGTGGGGAAATAAAACTTAAAAATTCAGAGATTCGTGCCGATGTCTTGTTGCAAAACAAAAACATGCCAGGAACTGACCCTGTCACTCTTATATTAACTGCTGACAATTCGATTTTAGAAGGTAGAGCAAAAATATTACAAAACAATACAACGGTTTTTACCCTTAACAATAACAGTCAATGGTTCTTAAAAGTTAGTAAAAATGAAACAGATAATGATAATATAGCGAAGCTCTTAGACTATTCACTACTCGACATTAGTGAAAGGACGCAGTCTAGCGTTTCAATCCTTAATCTCAATAACAGCTCTATCGTGTTTAATACGCCGGCAGAAGATCATTATAAAACCTTGAATGTAGGACAAAAACCAAAAGCTGAAGTTTCTAAACCACAAGAAAATATAGGGCCCAATCAGACGACCGTTTACAATGCGACAGGCAATGCAAAGATTTATCTAAATACCAAATGGAGTGATGGTCTCCCAAAAGAACAACAAAAAACTGATCGTGTTCTTATTCACGGCGATGTATCAGGAACCACAACGATTTATTTCAAAAGTCTTTCAAAGAATGAAGTATCAAAAGCAGAAAATTCTATTCCCTTGAATATGCGTGGAATATCGCTCGTTCAAATTTCTGGAAAAACCAATGAAAACGCCTTCAAACTGGCGAATGGCTACACCACGGTCAATAAATTGCCGTATAAATATACGTTGCATGCTTATGGACCAACATCAAAACTTGGAAAAGCGAATGCGGAACAAAGCTTCTTGGGAGAAGGTGAAGATTTTTGGGATTTCCGTCTGCAAAGTGTCACTCTTGACCATGAGGCAAAAATCAGAGCCCTTGTACCTCAAGTGGCAAGCTATTTGGTACTGCCAAATGCTGTATTTTCCTCTGGGTTTTCTGATGTGAACAATCAAAATACACTGATAGACAATATGTGGACAGCAGCCTTTGAAACAAAGAATAATAAAAAAAGTGGGGTTATTGTATCCTCCTATGGCAATAAGGCCACATTATCTTCTCTGCGTAGTCCATTGCAATATGGCTATGGTGCTGATATTCGCTATGCAGCCTTGCAAGCAGGCGTTGTGTTAGCAGTACTAGAAGATGAAAATGTTACAACGAATTTTGGTATTTTGGGTACCTATGGAAAATTGGCTTTCACCCCAAAAGAGATAGAAGGATCTGAAAAGAGTATATTAGATAAATGGTCATTCGCTACGTACGGTAATATCCGCCATAACAATGGTTTATATTTCAATGCACTTTTCTCTTACGGAATTCTTAAAGGGAATATCACCACGGCCCTTATCGGCAATACTGCAGAATTGAATAAAGCTGATACATTGAATGCATCGGCTACCTTGGGACAAAAATTAAAAACGAGTACGAAAGGATTGGTTTTTGAACCACGAGCACAGCTTGTTTATCAACGTCTCATGCTGAGTACTCTTGTCGATGTCGATGGCTTTAAAGTTAATATGAATAATCCTCATCAATGGTTGGTGCGTGTTGGTGGACGTTTAACGCAGACTATGCTTCCTGCTGAAAACGACAGTATTCTTTCTTTCTATGGCAAACTCAACATGGTGAAAACTTTTGGTGAAAAGAGCACAATACAGATTGGTGATACTTTCCACCTTGATTCTATGGGATCTTCACTTGAAAGTGGTCTTGGTATTAATGCACAACTCTCTCAAAATTTCGTGCTTTATATGGATGTTAATTATCAACAAAAACTTCAAAAAGCCGGTATATCTGGAGTTAATTTTTCCGGTGGGATGCGCTACCGTTTTTAAAAGTCTGTGATTTTTATCTTTCAAATGTAAACAGCGCTGAAATATAAACAGCGCTGTTTTCTTTTGTATCTTATAAAAAACGTAATCAATCAAAAATCATTATTTTATCAAAAAGAGAAAAATATATCAGAGGCATCTCTCTCCATAAAAAGTGTTTATTCTTATATACAAATAGTTTTATTTTGTTTTTTCTTATTTTAACGTAACTTATACAAATAGCATCCCTGATCTCAGTCCTCAAACGCGGAGTACAATTGAAAACTTTATCAAATTGCCTGATCAAGAGCACCGATGTCAAATTTAATAACACGCCAACGCCGGCAGAAAAAAATCTTGAGATAATAGCTTCTGGTGACATGATGAAAGAGAGTTCACCTTTCAGTAAAAAAAGAGAATTTAGAAAAGATGAAGGACAACATTAACAAAAAATTCTCAAATATCGGTCTCTATGGTTCTGATATGCAGCACATGATGCAAGTCAGAGCACACCTTAAACGATTACGTCAGAATTGGTTGAAAAAAAAGAAAATTTATGACAAGGTTAGAGCGATGTGCTTTCCAGAGCTGCACAGGCAGCAGCAATATTTGATACCGATAAACAACAGCATGTTTATGCTAAGCGGGAACAATGAATGAGGCAAGACAACCGCCATTGGAATGCGCTATAAAATAAGGCAAATATTCTTGCACAAAACAGTGGAAGTGGATAAAGTAGCAACATTGGATAATGCCTTACAAGGGCAAAATAAGGAGCTTTCCGATATCTTACAGAAAGCATTCATAGACAATTTAGAACGGACGCGATAAGAAAACGGAAAGAGAAAAGAAGTATCTCCAGTCTCCCCCTTTCCCCTCTAAATAAATAAACCACCTCTTATTTACTGCATTACAAAAGAAGAAGGTGCTCCCTATAAATTCCTACCTGCTCATACACTTTTCCAAAACGTAAGGATAAATCCTTCCCGGTAACAGATCGTAAAGTTATTCTATAGCCTAAAGTCAATAAAGATTTGCAAGCGAATGTTATCGTTGGACCAAGAACCCACACCTCTTCCTCATCATCGAAAATATCTCTTACCTCATCACCAGAAGCGCATATAAATTTTTCCCTAAAGAGTGATGCTGCCAACCAAACTGCCGCTGATACTGAGAAGTTATCGAAACTTGAAGATAATCAAGAAACCGCAGTCTTATCTCATGCCTTTGTTAATCCTTTAAAAAACAAATGCTCCAAATGGTAAATTATTTAGCAACACCTCACGCTCTATTCTCTATTGGATTTGCTAATATAAACAATCAAAATATATTCGAAGACAATATGTAAAGAACCATGTTTGAGCCAAAAGATAATCCAAAGAGAGGAATTTTCTTATCTCCTTATGACCATAGGATCACATTATCTTCCTCAATTTTCATCCATCACAAGATAGCACTGATGCAGATCTTCGCTACGCTACATTGCAAGCAGATCTTACATGAGGAGTGCTAGAAGATAAAAATATCAACACAGATTTTTGTCTTTTGGAGATAGAGGACAAATGAATTTTCATCCTAAAAAACAGAGAAGGTTCTCAAAAAATATGCTTGATAAATGGCCACGTACCACATAAGAGAACATTCAGTGTAGCAGTGACATAGAAGCAAATACATTGCTCTCTTACACAACTTTCAAGGGAAATATTACCACCACTCTCATCAAAAACGCCAAAATAAAGACCCAAAAACATTAGGAGCCACCATCCTTGGTCAAAGACTGCTCCCCAATATTGAAGGAAGTATGCTTGAACCAAAAGCACAACTTCTTCATCAGTCTCTTCACTTGGCCCTCTCTTAAGATTCTGAGAATTTTAAAATTAACAGGAGTAATCCCTAGGATTGCTATGAATTGGTAGGCGTTTAACGCAAAAAAAGCCATACCGCTTCCTTCTAAAGGTCAACGAATGCTCTCAAGATTTTTAGTGAAAAGAGTCCCATGCAAAGTGATAAGAGTCTTCAGATTGCTTCTCGTCAAAAGTGGTTTTGGTGTTAATCTGCATTGTTACAAAATATCACGCACCCTGGTAAGGCCAAGTTATCAGCATAAACTTAAAAAAGCCAGTGTATCGGAGATAAACATTTCTAATGAAATGTACGATCGCTTTTAAAAATACTTTGCTTCATGTCTTGAAATATAAAGAGTGCCTCATATGTTTCAATTTGCAATATAAAAAGAAACATAGTGGATTAAAAATTTTGTTTTTTGAGAGAGGGGAAAGTAAACATTTAGGAATATATCTATATGAAGAAAGACTTCTTACTCTACACAGTTTCTGGAATTCTGTTTTGCTCTTATTCCAGCCTGTCTTATGCCCTTAATGCAACACCCCTCTCATCATCTATGTCTGTAAATCTCTCATCTGCGCAACTTCCATCCAAGAGCTCAAGAACTAAACGTACTGAGGATGCATCTACAATACAAAATACGCCTACGAACCTTCCTACTGTATCCTTCAAATCTGAAAATCCTACAATGGAAAATACGGTTGCTCCCCCTAGAGCGCAGCGTGACCTTGCCCGAACCGATACAGAACTGTCAATAACAGAATCTCAATCTACCGAAAGTTTACAAGCTCCACCTCCTGAGCCCATCTCCACACAAAGTGGTGTTACAAGATCTATGGCGACATCAGAAGTTGCTAAATCTAGAAGACGTCAAGGTGTTTCCCTTCCTTCTACTCCCCCTTCCACAGAAGAAACTTCACTTCATCCTTCTGCCTCTACACAATCAGCACCTGCAGACCTCACGCCACTACTCTCACCAACAACTGAAAAACCTGCTCCTGAAAAATCAACATCAGTACTCTTAAGGCCTACACAATCCAATCCTACAAAGTTTAATGCTGAAAAACCAGAGTTTAATGCTGAAAAACCAGAAACAGGGATATCGTTAACGGTTGAAAACCCCGTACCAGGTGAAAATATGGACTCCAGAATTGAAGTTCAAGGGGGCAAGACTCTAGTACGACAAAATGTCAAAATTCACGATAAATTTGTTGCTGCAGCTGCACAGGGAAACAATTCGACAATAAAGATTATGGGAGGAGAAGTTTCAGCAGAGTTTATTGCATTGAGTGCATCAGATGGAGCAACTCTTAATGCAACAGATATTACTGTGAAAGCAAAATCGGTTGGTTTGTTAACCACAAATGGTACAATTGATCTTAAGAATTCAACCGTAAATGTTACCGGTGCTTCTAAAACCCATGGTATTGTTTTTCGAGGCACACAAGATATTCTCATGAAGCCATATGCGCCCGATGATGATGATGAAAGAGAGAATCCTGCCCTAGAAAAAATTGCTTCCAATAAAGTGACACTTACCAATACAAAAATTTTGGCTCCAAGTGGTATTGGTATTGGTGTTTATGGGACACACGCGAGTGGTGAAATCAACCTTAAAAATTCACAAATTCATGCCGGTATTTTAGCAAAAAATGAAAAAGAGGCAGGAACTTTGCCACACACGCTTATAGTAACTGCAGACAGTTCTTTTTTAGAAGGCCGAGTTATAACATTACAAGAGAATAAAACAGTTTTTAATCTAGAAAATAATGCAAAATGGTTCTTAAAAGCCAATAAAAATATTATGATGAATGATGAAAATTCATCTGAGCCAGCATTGTTTGGTGTGGATGAAAAGTCACATTCTAACCTTTCTGCACTAAACCTCACAGAAAGTGCTATAGTGTTTGACAAGCCAACGGAGGGAAATTATCAGACTTTGTTCGTAGGATTTCCCCTACAGCAAGAAGGGAAAATGCCCAGTGCGACAGTGGTTTATAGTGCAAAGGGGACTGCAGAGATTCATTTAAACTCTCAATGGAGTAGCCATTCCCCAGTGACTGAGCAGGAAACCGATCGCATTGTGATTAATGGTGATGTCTCAGGAACCTCTATCGTTTACATTAATCTCGCAGAAAAGAATAAAGAAGTGACCAATAGCAGTTCTGTTTGGAAAGAACATATGGCTTCTCTTCCTTCAACAACCCAGGGTATTTCAATTATTCAGGTTTCGGGGAAAGCAGATAAAAATGCCTTCAAGTTAGCAAAAGGCTATATGACCATGGGTGGTTCTCCTTACAAATATGAACTCACTGCCTATGCACCAGGAGCATCCCATGCGAGCCAAAATCTGTTTGGGAAGAATGACGACAATTTCTGGGATTTCCGATTACAGAATGCCTACCTTGATAAGGATAAAAAGATTAGGGCTCTTTTGCCACAGGTCGCAAACTATTTGGTTATGCCCAGTGCTGTGTTTTCTGCTGGATTTACTGATGTAAACAACCAAAACACATTGTTAGACAATATACAGGCAACAGTGTTTGGCACAGAAGATAATAAAAAGAAAAGTATCTTCTTGTCTTCCTACGGCGAAAAAGTCACCTTCTCTTCCAACCGTGATCCGCTACATTATGGCTACGATGCTGATGTGAACTATGGTGCTTTACAACTAGGTGTCGTCTTGGTTGCACGAGAAGGTAAAGAGATCAGCACGCATTTTGGTCTTCTAGGAACATACGGAAAACTTGCTTTTACACCAAAGGATATAGAAGATTCTGAAAAGACGCTACTGGATAAATGGTCGCTTACGGCTTATAGTGGCATTCAACATAGAAATGGTCTACACGTAAACACACTCCTCTCTTACGGATCCCTGAAAGGAACTCTTACCACAGCTCTCATCGGAAGTGCCGCAAAATTGGATGGCACTGAAACATTCAGTGCATCTGCGACCATTGGTCAAAAATTAACAACCGGTGTTAACGGGCTGATATTTGAACCACAAGCGCAATTTGTTTACCAAAAGCTCATGTTCGATGTTCTCTCAGATGCCGATGGTTTTGAAGTGAATATGAACAATCCTCATCAATGGTTGTTCCGTATCGGGGGACAATTGACACAAACTCTAACTACCGCAGAAGAAGGCAATGCTGTTTCCTTTTATGGTAAACTGAACATGATAAGAACTTTTGGTGATGGTGAAACAATAAAAATCGCTGACATATTTCATCGTGATCCTACCGGCTCCTTCCTTGAGGGTGGAATTGGTGTGAATGCACACCTTTCTCAAAGTATCGCACTCCATGGTGATCTTAATTATCGGCAGAAACTTCAAAAAGGAGGTGTATCCGGAACCAGTTTTTCTGGTGGGATACGGTATCGTTTTTAAACAAGACATCATCTAAATTCCATGAAAAAGCAGCACTTTGTGCTGCTTTTTATTTATTAAATCTCTCTTGTTTAAGATCACCTATTATTCAAAAAATTTTTGATACAAAAATTCTAAAAATCATTTAAGCAACAACCATACAGCCTTCTCCCGCCAGGAGTTCCTCCCATGAAGTTTGTAAATAAGAGATCCCACTATCCAATTTAGTAAAACAATATGCAACACAATGTTATATAATTGCTTCAGAACGGTGATTGTGCATCACGTACTTTATAATAAGACCCTATTGCTATTGAAAAGTTGAAGCATTGATGTTTAAATAAAAAAGCACCACTTTTTTATCAGCGTCTCATGCTTGCTCTTCAATGTCGATAGCTTCAAAGTTAACACGAAGTATCCCCCATCAACAGTTGGTACATGTTGGCAAACACCGACACAAATTATAACCATCATGGATTATAACCATCATGGAAAAAAACAATATTGTCTTCTTCTCTACATGACTGAAGATCATCAAAACTTTTAAGGATGCCTCTTATCAGAACAACATCATCACCAATATTATAATATTGACTGCCCACGCTTCCTACCGTTCACTTGTAAATTTTCTCTCTAATGTACAGAGACAAAAAACGCTCTCTCCATAAAAACAACATTTTAGTAGAATATCGTATACAAAAATGAACCTTACATACAACAGAAAAAACCATCCCCTATTCAAAAACAAAGCGAGAATCCCTCTCTTCGAAGTAATTCAGGTGTAATTTTCCTGTAAATCCGATAATAAACTTTCAACCTCATTCTCAATATCTGCATTCATACAGCATTTCACATCGCTGATCGATTTATGGAGATCGCGGAAGCCACATATTTTACATAAAGTTATTTTTTCATAATTTGGAATAATGACTGCTCTCTAAATAAGGAAAAAACCCTTCTCACCTACAAGAATGAGAATACACACACTCTTCCCTATCCAAAATCAATCTCTTTATATATAAGGAGCAGCTCTTTTTTGTAATATGAAAATAAAAGTTTCGTAAATTATAGCACTCAGTATTAAAACACACAAAAAGAGATTAAAAACACTTACAACCGCTAAAATAAACCCACACTCTCCTAAAATAAACCCACATTCTCCGTAAAATTACTTAGAACGCTCGATGGATACATCGATTTCATCGGTTTCTTTTATACGCGTTGTCATTTGCATAGCTTGTGAAAAATCATTTATTGCATCCAAATGCGTTTTAAGCAATTCACTATTACGGTGTAATTTTTCCTGTAAATCTGACAACAAGCTTTCAACCTCATTCTCAATATCTGCATTCATATAACGTTTCACATCACTGATCGATTTATTGAGGTCACGTAAGCCACGTATTTTACATAAATTTATTTCTTTATAATCTGGAATACCACTGCTCTCTAGCATATTGCTTTCATAATCGACCACTTGTGCCAACCCTCTAACAGAAGCGACAAACTTTGTCATAGCCCAATCACGATCAATAAGATTATTATCAAGGACTTTTGCTTTTGATGAAAAACTATCATCATCATATTGCACTACAGACATTTTTACTTCCCCTTCACAGTATTATTCAATCTTGCTCTTCAAATAAAGGGAGATTAAATAGCTTCTCTTCAATGCTGATACACTCAACGACTACATTGTGCGAATATTGCTCCTCCAACGACAACAGCACGATAATCCTAAAGCGTATACCTGTCTGACTTTTAACCCATCTACGAAATATTTTTTTGCTTCCAAATTACCGTTGATGCGATACCCGTTCACCAAAACACTACAAATCCTCACATCACTACACAGCAGATAGTGGAAATCTCCAAATCTATTTTGCCTTTATTGGCTACAAAACGACAATCCGTTGACACATACATTTGCCAACAAAAATTTGCAGCATATAAAGACCTAAACCCTTTAAAGATTTCAGCATCTCACCCTTCATAGGATTTGGCTTTCCATGCGCCCAATGGCTGCATACATCTAGCCGCTACAAGACGCAGCTTATACCCATTCAAAAAGACATCTCCCTCTGACAGGCTCATTTGCGCACATGCGCAACATTTCGCACAAAACAAAAAGAGCACTCCTTTGAACAGACCAGCCACATGGCAAGGTCAAAAAAGACATCTCACAATAGCTAATGCTATAAATCTCCCTTTTTCAATTATCATTCGCTTTTCTTTGCAAGGAGCGACTATATAGAATTTTTTTAATCACTTCAAGAGTTTCTAAAAAACGTACTGTCCTATAATTTTTTAACCACATAAATTTTCTTAAAACTATTCCATACTGGATTTTTAGTATTTTATTTGCGATATAATTGTATCGCATATCATTGAACTAAAAATAATACAGAGTTTGCTGTTAATACTGCTTCTTTGTACTCACCCAATCCATAAAAAAACTAGAAACAATAACTTCCTCTGCAAAAACAATATTTCTGTTACGAATTCTCTTTTATTCCCAACATTCAGGATGAGTGGTTAGATTATTACTGTTTTCCTTCAATGATCATATTTGATATTTATTCTCAAGCAGCTTTATTTAGTCAATGTTACCATGGAATAAAATCGAGCAGAAAACTTATATGAAAAGAGTTTTTTGCCACACAGCACTTGCATATAAAAAGCAAAGAAACATAATAAGTTTTTACTTTTTTCAAGCCTCACAGTGCTAAAGCGCCTCAAATCCTCATACGAAAAAAGAAGAATTTTAAGTTTTACGCGTACGTTAGATCAGCATACATTACAGACTGTAATTGTTATTTATAAAATTGGTGTGGTAAAAAAAGAAAGAGGTTCTTCTGGCTGATAACAACTGCTATGCTTTATTTATCCTCGATTATCACCATGGACTCTCTTGTCGTCTTGGCTTTCGTAAGCGAGATGCATGAAACTCTCTGAGCTTTTTCATGATCTGCGCAAATGAGCATCTCAAATTCTCTAAATAAAAAAATTTTAAGGCAGAAGATAAATCATCTACTAATTCCAACCATTTTTCGTGTTATAATTTTCGCTTTTTGTACAGATTGTTAACAAATAGGCTGAATGTTTCATTGTCCCTTGAATCTTATTCATTTTTGAATAATTTTTTCATCTTTTCTCTCTTGAAAAACAGAAAACAACAAACTCCAGACTTCATTGTTTTTTTATGGGATGTACAAGTCTATCATAGCTTTTGCCTATATTGTTTTAGGTAAAGTCTGTTTTTTCATAAAGATTGCTAAATGCGCGCATCCAAAAGAGAAAAACCTCCACAACAGGGAGGAGGTTTCTCATTTATTGAAATCTATATTTTTAATTTTGAAGCCAAAATTATCTCTCACTTGAAGAGAAAAGAAATACTATTATCATCTTTATTTTTATTTATAACTTCACTGCTCTCCGACTATTCTTTAAACTCAGGAGCTTTTTCATCCGATTCATTTAATTTTTTATTGGAATCCTCTAATGTAAGCTCATGAGCAGCTGTTTGTGCGTTCTGACAATTCTGAGATGACGATACAGATGCATCTGAAGATTCGCATTTCTTTCGCCATTCATCGAGTAATTTCTGATCTTTCTTAAAATCTTCTACGCTATAAGTTTTTTCTTGACAACCAACAACGAGCAGCCCAGTGCAAAGAAGCAGTGTTGTTATAAGAATTTTGTTCATAATTTAATTCCCCTTTAGCCTTTCATTTAATAATAATGTAGTTGTTTACATAATTTCTATATCATGCTTGAAACACTTCCTTTTGACGAGTATTGATAACCTCAATTTGAACATGTTGCATGATGATAGAAGCTTGCATTTGTAAGACTTGTGTTTGTAACATTGCCCACACCACTATTCAATGTTTGAAGTTCAGAAAATTTGATATCTTAGCGCTTTTCAGAAGCTTTTTAATCGCTTCTTCTCCTTCATAAACCACTTCGTAATGAGATCTGAGAAATACGAAATCTTAATTATAAACGTCCGTAACGCTTGTAATCCTTGCAATTCTTCAGTAAACAAAACAACATATCTTCAATTCCCTGATCGCATTATCATCATCCTTAAATCGCCGAAAAAGTAAAGAAAGCTTTGATATAATTTTCCATATATTTAAAATAATACCTAGAGAATGGCAAATGATTTCTTTTGTATATTTGAAGAAAGCTAATATTACAAAGGGCTACCATTAGTGAAGTAATTTTTATTTTTAGTCCCACCCTCTAAATATTAATATAACTTAATAAAATGGAACAGCGTATACATGAAAAAATAATCAGCGCTACTTTTAAAGTAGTATATTTGCTTTTTTATAATTAAGTAAACAAAAAATAACTTTTTCTTCAGAATTATTATCAAAACAGTTTTATAAAAAAATCTGACCAGTCTATACAGGTAACAAGGTTACTTTATATCAAGGTTACTTTATATAATGATCACACCTGTAGATAAAAGATGAAGAAGTATTCGTAATATCCAATTATCAGCTGTTAAGTTCTGTGAAACATGGCATTTTACAACACACAAGTGGAATTAAGTGACCATAGTGAAAAAAGAAAAAGTTTTTGTTACAGTGTGATTTTCATTAAAAAGAATCGACATCACTTTTAGAAAAATACGTATTATTCAACAAATTCATTATGCACAGTATTTTGTTGATGAAAATAATTTTACGACCTTGAACTTTGCAAAAAGTAAGATGATTTTGGCAAAAAATCACCACCTCTTTCCATCACCAAAGAGAATAAGCAATGTTCGTTCCCTCCTCGCCTTCAATAACCAAGCTTCCTAACCCCCAGCAATCTGTAAACCGATTGCTTTCTCTCGAAATACGTTGTCTCTGCTAACCACTTATATAATTTATTTCTAGGCGCACCTTGCAGATCACATAATGAACAAAGTAAATCCAGCACAATAGACAACTATAATATATCCCCAATAAATTTTACATCCATAAAACCTACTTCTTAGAAAAAAATCAAGTCAATGAAAACATATTATCGTATATCATTTTTTACACTTTTCCGTATTTTTGTGAAAGCAATTCGCGCACTTCATCTGCTATTTTTTTGCCACGACTTGCGCAGCTCATCTTAATCAAACGATGCAAACTTTCCGGCACATCAATTGTGAGACGCTTCATAGCTTCATCCACTTTACCTTTGCGGCTTTCTACCCATGCATCCGCCGTTAAAGGAATTGATTTATTGGTTGGCTTTGTACCAATCTTAATTTTTTTGTTCATCGTGCGAACTCCTTGATTTCCGTTGCAACAGCTTCAATCTCTGCTGCTGCTGGTCCTTGCTTATCAACTTCATAGACAGCTCTCCCTTGTGCTGCAGCTTCCGCAAAAATTACACGCTGGGCAACGCTAGCAGAAAGGACATGCATAGGATACCCTCCAAGGGCCTCACCAACATCACGCCCTATCGCTGTATTGACTATTTTACGATTAATAACAAAAGCAGATTTTAGATCTTCTTTATAGACGCGTGCTTCATCAATAAGCTTGACGATTCCATCAGCCGCCCAAATATCATATGGACTAGGCTGCACTGGAATAAGCACGAAATCCGAAGCCATGAGAGCACTGCGTGCAAGTTCAGTCACGCGTGGAGGACCATCAATCACAATATGATCGTAATCATGACCAACCTGTGTAATCTCTTTGTGAACGGTTGCGCGCGGTAAACCGACAACTGAAAACAAGGGAGCACCCTCACGCGCCGCAGCCCAATCCAATGCACTCCCTTGCGGATCAACATCAATAAGCAACACACGTGCTCCGGTACGTGCAAAGCTAGCAGCAAGGTTCACGCTCAACGTGGTTTTTCCTACTCCCCCTTTTTGATTTAAGAGTCCAATGATCATGGATTACGCCTTTCAGCTTTATCGTTTTTACGATTATACAGAAAACAACAACACAGAACAAGCATCTGACATAGGCAAAACAATGATTTCCCCTCTTTTACGATAAAAGCTATCGACAATAGACCATCTACAGCCACTATTGAATGCTTTAAGTCCTTTTATCCTTATACAAACAGTCGATATAACCCACGATATAACCCACGCAAAGACAATAAATGATATCTCTTGAAACACGGAGTCCTCTACCGGATCGATCAATTTAAGCCGACAATTCCGCATACCAGGCGAAACACTTTTGTTAAAAAACTGCTGACACACGACACTTTCCCAAATTTGGGAAAATTATTTAGAATTGAAGCATCCCTTTTATTTTAGCATCATCATCAGAAAACCAATCTTTCTGTAAAAAAACTCCCGCAAAAAAATAATCACACTACAGTGCAAATGGTCCCATCATAATCAGATAAGATCTCACATTTTATTTAAGATTAGGCCATTCCGTGTTACATCTCTGCTCCTGTACTAAAATAAATCACAAGGAGCATACGGGATCTTTTCTCAACGGTTTTTATCACCTTCTCATCTCTCTTGTAACGTGAAAGTCAATGACTATTTGATTATCTTCTTTTAAGAATAAACGATGCAATATCTATTAAAGAGTATAAGTATAAAAGAGAGAATAATGAACAGATTGCGGACAAGATAACCTGCCCCATCACAGTTCATTTTCCAACCCGTTCTCTTTTTCTCGACAAAGGAGATATTTTTGTTAAGATATCACCAAAATCTTATCCTTATCATGTTCTGTTAGCGTACCAAAGAGCATCATAAAGTGGTGTTATTGGGAAGAAACAACCATGCATTTACAACAAATTGACCCTGATATTTTTATCAGTGCCAAAATCAGTATTGAAGACATCAAAACATTAGCACAAACAGGCTTTAAAACGATTATCTGCAACCATCCTGATCACGAAGATCCCCATCAACCTGATTTTTCCATCATTAAAGTAGCCGCATACGAATATGATATAAAAGCAGATAATATTCTTATTGTGCCACCGACCATAAAACAATCCGACATTGAAGCCATGAAAACTATTATAAAACAGCCTCTAAGCTCCTTCTCACCTATTGCCACCACGGAACACGCTCAATGAATCTTACCGGTTAACCTGTCTTTAATACTTATTTTAAAGGATTAGAAAGAAATAAGTAATAAACTATTGAGCGACAACAAAAGCCTCAAACTTTCATAAACTTATGAAAAAGATAAAAATAATGCTGAAATCAGATCTCCAGACATTCGATTCTCCTTCGCAACAACGAAAAACCCATATATTCTACGATATTTTAGAATATATTTTCCTGATCATTATCAGTTTAAGTGCTATTTTTTCTGCTCTTATCTCCTTTTCAGATCAACTTAAGACCTATTTTTAAAAGTAAGCAGCTGATCTAACTGCGATAATGGTTGTACTGCAGCCAAAATTTCTTTTGCTGCTTTTTCATCACGTTGCATTTGTGCAATCAAGGGTTCAAGCCCATCGAATTTTTCTTGCCCACGCAAAAACTGAAAGAAAGAAACAGTGCAACTTTCTCCATAAAGATCATCGTTAAAGTTAAACAAATAAGTTTCCAGAAGCGGTGCACCATCTTTCACAACCGTCGGACGACACCCAAAACTTGCGGCCCCATCATGTAAAACACCATTAGCACGACGCAATCTTACTGCATAAACACCCTGCGCCAAACTGACTTGAGGAGCGAGCATCTGATTAGCAGTAGGAAACCCTAAAAGGCGGCCAAGTTTTTCGCCTTGAATAACACTTGAACGCACCCGATAACGATAGCCTAACAAATGGGCTGCTGTTTTTACCTGACCTTGTAAAAGAAGCTTCCGAATAGAACTAGAGGAAATGATTAATGATTGTAAATCTTGTGTACGAGAGACGCAAGGAATTTGAACAACCTCAAACCCACACTCTTTTCCCCTTTTAGAAAGAAGGTGTGCATTCCCACTTTTCTGATGACCAAATTGAAAATTTTCACCTGTTACCACCCCCGAAACATCAAAGGCTTCTTTTAAAACCACATTGATAAATTCATCTGCTGAAAGAGCCGCGAAATTTGCATCAAATGGCTGTTCAATCACTCCATTAAACCCGAGGATTTTAAAAATTTCAGCTTTTTCAGTAGCTTCTGTCAAGCGATCAACAGGGGCCAGGGGTTGAAAAAAACTCCTTGGATGTGGTTCAAAAGTTAAAACAACAGCTGGCTTATTTTTTATGCGTGCTAAATCAAGCGCTTTTTGGAGTACCACCTGATGTCCACGATGAACACCATCAAAATTTCCAAGTGCTAACACCGCTCCCCGCCAAGCCAAAGGAAGCATATGAATCCCCTGAAGACGCAAAAAATCAGACATTATTGAAGTGCCCACATTATCGCTTGTGGCTTATAGCCATGACGTTTAAGAAAAGAATTCAACGCTTTTTTATCCACCACACCGTTTTGCATATAATCATAACGATGAATGCCACCCATGATATAAAGAACATCGAGACCAAAATGGATTGCGCCTTTAACATCGGTTAAAAGACCATCACCAACAGCTAAAATCTGGCTTTTTTCCACTGTTCCACGAATTTTTTGAAGTTTTTCAAAGGCACCCTCATAGATAGGCGCATGGGGTTTTCCAGCAATACGCACCTCTCCCCCTAATTGTTGGTAAAGACGCGCCAGTGCACCAGCACACCAAAATTCCTTCTTTCCATAATGGACAATGACATCGGGATTAGCACAAATAAAAGGCAAGTTTCGCGCTCGCATACGCTGAAACATGTCCTCATAAGAAGACGGTTTTTCATCAAGACCTTCAAGAAAGCCACTACAAACCACGACAGAGGCTTCCCATTCTTCAACCAGTTCACAATCTAACCCTTCAAACAACATCAAATCACGTTGCTGACCAATGAAAAAAACTTTACGCGGTGCAGCACGAATAAGATCACGGGTTACATCCCCTGAAGTGATAATGGCATCATAATAATCACTATGAACGTTCATGCTTTGTAACTGAGCAATGACATCCTCTCGTGGTCGAGGTGAATTGGTCAAGAAAATAACAGTTTTTCCCATCTGTCGAATTTTGAGCAATACTTTCAATGCCGGTTCAAATACGTGAACACCATTGTGCACAACACCCCAAACATCGCAAAAAACAGCATCATAATGCGCTATAACAGTATCAATATGGGTAAGTTCATTCATATTGCACCTCTTTATCTCTTTGCCATTTATCAAACTGTTTTTTGCTTTAAAATTACTTATCGAAAGATAACTCTTCTGTCATCTGCTTTTTCAACACTGTATTTCCCCGCATCACAATTTGCATCGCATAGAGAGATCATGAGAAAGAATAAAATAAATTAAGTTATTCTTAAGTGGTGCAAAATTCTCAAAACGCCTCATTTTAAAAGCGTATATTTCTCCACTGTATTTCTACGAATAAACACTTCAATTCTAACAATTACTGGATTAATACCGTTTCTTACCTGAAATATTCAAGTCTTTATTTTAAAAACAAACGAAGAAACATTTAAAGAAAAAAACGACCATAAAGAATCCTTCTTTTTGAAGCAAAAACTGAACACATAGCACGTAAAATATGAGTCATGGCTTATGCACTATATTGGTTTTAAGCTAAAAAAAGCATTCCAAATATTGCACAAAATACCTTCTCCTGAAGCATTTCATGGCTTCAAGCACTCTTATAGATTGGTATGATTGATAAAGATCGTTCAATGAGGAATTTTTAATTTTTTTAACAAAAATTTTCCTCTATACTTTAAAGCTGCTTTTTTCATTTTTTTGATGCTCTACAAACTTAAATATAACCTCCTCTCCATTCCACAAAACATGAAAACAAATATAATATTCATACCGTAGATACCAACCAATGAAATAATTTCTTTTTTAAATGCCTTTGTACATTCAAAATAAGTAACTGATCTTTAAGTTTTTCAACAGCAAATTTAATACCCAAAAGCCACTTTAATCAATGTAAGAAGATAACATAATTTTAGGTATACAAAATAAAGAGAATAAATTAAAGGCTCCTTTACAGAAAGAGGCTGGAACTTCTTTCTTACAAGAAATAATTGCGACCTCTATTCCTAATATTTGTCAAAATCCATGGCCACGATCTGTAGAGGTTAATTCTTTATCAAAGAACTTCTTAGTATTTTTTTCTTGTTGTGCTTGACGTTTTTATTCTTTACTTTTACATCAACCAGTAATACTTAATCCTATGGTTAACATAATCATGTATAATAAAATGATTTTTTTCATTTTAGCTCTCTTCAATACTTAATTCTACCCAAGATAGAAGCTAGGGATTTAAATTTTCTTATCCTAAATGACAAGAAGATTACTGTATTCAGGCTAGAGCTTTAGTTTGTATTTAGCTGTAGAGTTCTTGCTCCACTTTTATACTATCTTTTCGTGCTTGGTTGATCAACAGTTCAACTGATCTTGAAAAATACACTCCCGTATCGTTCCACAACGCAGAGTGCAATAAAATTACCTTTCACACGCATCATAAAAAAAGCCACCTTTTCGTTTTTTGGATAAGCTATACGCCTTGTTCATCAATGATATTGAGCATAATTCGCCACAAACTTCACATGATTTTCAAGAACATCAACAGTGCTCAATAAAACGCCCCTACTCCGATAAACGCAGCAGAAGCGGCACACATCCATAGCGCAAGTGCTAGCTTAGCGAAAGACCCTTTAAAAGTTTTGATCATTGCTTTACTGTTGCCATAGCGAAGAAAATCCTTTTCCAAAAAGTAGCACTTACTCTTAAGAAGCAATGACAAACCACCACTTTACCCATACTACGAAGAGAGTTGCACAAACCTTTTCGCACATCATGAAATTTTTTACGACCAATGTGTTACATATCATTATTGCTCTACAAGCTGCTTTACTGTATTTAATAATCTTGCAGTATTGAGTTCATATAGCTCTTTGGCAATTCTTGTTTGATGGAGAAAGCCTCTATGCACAAGCTCTTCGCTCAGAGCATCATCCGATCATTTATCAGCTAACGATATCACCCCGACGGTATTGATATCAACTGTCGGCAGTACCCCATAAACACAAAAACACAGGCGAAAATACATTATGGACGTTGCGTAACCAGTGGAGGAGCAGAACTTTTATACATATATTTTGCCTAGGCCGCTGATCAACGCACGTGCACTGCAGGATGCAAGGCACACTGTGTCATTGACATGTACGAGTAGATCCTTAGTCAACCCGTCAAAGATTCGACGATTAATGCGTATTAATGCTGTGAAGAGCCTCCAGGTACGCATGTTGTCAACATCTGCTATAGCAAAATACGGATACTCTTCATTTTTTCCACCTTTCCTTCGACAAGAACCACACTTTTCGTTCTCCTCACGCTTCTTTCTCCCCCACTCTTCTTTCCATTCAGAGAAGCAAATGTTATTGACCATTTACTCTCGAGTAAGACAACACTGGCAGTCGGAGAGTAATCGCAGTGGTGTAGCCATTCCGTTTGCCTGTCCCTTATAATACGAATATGAGGCTTACCTGATCTCAACACCTTACTTGTGCGCTTTGCCGATAGTTCTCGCTATCAGGAGTCCTAGAGCTGCTTGCGCTCTGTGACGTAGATAATAGCATTTAAAACTTTTATCTCAGCAATTTATGCACCCTGGAACAGCTTTGCTTATTCTGTCCATCACGACTGACTGCGCCCCTAACTTGGCCAATGCATTGGGATACCATCCCTCTCATGATTGACGCCCTCGAAGTAAAATGTTTTCCCCTCTTTTTGGCTGCTCTTGCTATATGAATGACCAGCATCACGATGGGACTAGTGCCTGCCATCCTGTGTGCAGCAACAGTTTTTTCCGCTATGTCTAGAACAGCGATATTTTGATATATCCCCACGTTGGGGGGGCTATTTTTCTCTTCAGTCTATTGTTGTTGTACATTTCTCCGGTTTACCGCTACATAATCCTGGCTGCGATAAGGGGGAAGCGACTAAAGAGAAACCGAGAACAATAATTTGGATTTTTTTGACACTCTTTTGGCTGACATTTATTGTTGCGTTAGCAGTTATTAGTATATTGTTGCGTTAGCAGTTATTAGTAGACTTAATGCGTGACAAAGCATCACACTAATTGCAGGCATTCTATGCATAGCGTCGCATATGAAAGTTCACACCGTATTGATGGATTATTCACGCCTCTAGTAATAATGATACGCGCTCTATCAAGTGAAATTATACTGTTGCTAAGTTGTCGTTTGCTTGTGTCTCCCACTGTTTTGCTTCTTCCTCTGTTGCCGATGATATTCAGTCACTTACTGACATCGATTTCGTTTGGCAGCGCTATGCCTGTATTCTTTTCCTATTGCCAATCTTCAGTGTAGCAGGAACTTAACTTATGTTATTCTTTAATTTGATCTTTCTCCTATAGGGGCTTTCGATGGTTCATGGAGTCCATGGGCGACTTGATCTGAATTTGCTTATTTATCACCACTCAACGCTTTTCTTCTGTATCAATAAATGCCGCTTTTTCTGCCAGTAGCCTGCAGATTTCACCTCTATAGAGACCAACTTTAAAAGACATGCCTGTTATGTATTGATCTTTAATCTTTTCACGTTTATTTATCTGACCTGTTTTGTTCAAAATTTTTAAACCGTGAAGACTTTATGCCTTACGTAAACATTAAAATTACCAATGAAGCTGTTACCTCTTAGCAAAAACGCCAACTGATTGAAGGGGTAACGCAACTTTTGGTCGATGTTTTGAATAAAAATCCGAAAACAACTGTCATAGTGATTGATGAAGTAGAAACGGACAATTGGAGCATCAGCGGTGTTCCCGTTACACAGTTAAGGAAAACCCCAAAGAATGAATAACCCTCCAAATATCTGACGACAATTAATTTAGCCACTACTGTTAATCAGCTAATCAGCATGCAAAATCATACCTTGCAACTGAGTGAAAAAACAACAAACCAAACAGCTATTAGAAAAGTTGAGGATACCGTTTTTGACATAATCAAAGAGGCTTTCCCCATTGCTCAAATTCATTTTTTTAATAAGTCTATAAATATCTGTTATAAGAAGGATGACCCTACGTAATAAGAACGACCAAAAAGCTATAGGACTCATACGACATGCGAAAAATTGCAAGATAAATGAAAGCATTTCCTAGCTCAACAAGAGAAAACAAGAGAGATGGGTGCAAAATATTAATCATACACTGCGCAGCCACAAAGCTTTGGAACGCTATAAGCAATAATAACAGATTATATTGTTAAAATTCTAGGTTATCAAATTGACCAAACAAAATTAAATTATAAAAATGAGAAAACGAAAGAAAAAATCATAGATTTCATAAACGTTATGTCCTTATAGCTTGAAAATCAGGATGTTCTCTCTACCCAACCAGTTACAGCTGTAAAAACATTGTTAGAAATGCTGAGAATGTATGAACCACCATCAGAAAATAAGAGATATACTGTTCCTTTCAAACCTGAATGAATAGAAAAAAATCTTACATTGTAGAACTAATTTCAAAAGGGTATATAAAAACCCCTGAATTTAGCCCTCCGGTAGATCAATGCGGAAAACTTATTATCAATAACTTTCGAAATTTTTAAATCCAACACGCAAAAACGGAGAAATGAACATCAAACCCGAAAATCTCAACAGATGTGTAAAATCTGCTAACAATCATCTTAGTATAAGATTGAGGAGTCGAAATTGCCAACCCATTGATATCCTCTGAATTATTCACTGAAAAAATACAGAAAAGAATTGGTTAAACAGCAAAAGAAAAAATTTGATCAAAAAGAAAATTTTCTCATGAGAGCCGATAAATAGAACGAATCTCCACCAAACCCATTTCATTTCTTTAATGCATACCCAAAAAATGAAACGCAATTTAATAAAGACATGACAACGCTAAAACGTTATGTATCAACAGATAAAGAAAGCAGAAAAGCTATACTTCACAAAAATTTCTATAAAAACTAATCTCATAAGTCAAAGATATGTTAAAAGACAATACTCCATAAAAAAATCAGCCCTCTTTCAAAAATTGATATTTTAGAGCACATGGTGAAAGTTCATTTTTCATCCATAACAAATTCATAGAATGAATATGTAGTTGTAGAGGATAGAAATAACTTTTTTATTGGAGCTCTATCGAAAGAATTAAATACCAATTACCATCTAACTCCTTTAGTGTTTTTTTAAAAAACAGAACTTAAAAAATTTAAAAATTGGTTTAAAAAACAAGGTAAATAGATATCATATTATTTGCACCTTAAACAATTTAAATACCAGATTTCTACATCAATTATCGAATGGATATGCCTAAAAAGGAAATCAGCTACAACGTTATTGTTATTTTGAAATTAAAAGACGTTGTGAATGACGCATAGATCTCACCCATAAAAATTAAAGAATAAAACAATAAATTTTTTCTCTCATAAAAATATTTTAAAAGTTCATTCCGATGAATACTATGGTGGATCCTAAAATCAATCCATAGTGACATAAACATCAAATGAATATGTTATTGAAATCAATCAAAAGCTGGCAAAGGGATTGTAAGATCCATTATCCTGTCTCCATTTTAAAGGTTCGATGAAATCACTTGACCAAAGACCAACTTTGTTTTTGTGTGCTGTATCTTCAGCACTCCGATATTGTGCCGGAATAGGATTTTTATTCTCTTTTGAAAGCACCAACATACCTTCTGCAAGACCTGCTTCAGCTAAATCAACCCCATTCACAAAACATTGCGCATACGAAACACCATTATGCATCAGAACCTGCTTACAGGATAAATTCTGACCCAGGGTTTTCGTGACGAGCCAAGCCGTTGTCACCGCACCACAAGGCCATTCTTGATCGTTTAATTTTGCTTTTTGGCGTGGAGCACAAGTATCTACACCATAAAGATGAATATTGCGCGTAATATGCGTACGCCAAGATTGCGCAACAGGAGTAAACAATTTAAATGTCACACCACTACTAACAGATGCCATACCCTGAAAAACAGCCACATTGCTTGATGAAGCACTCTTTTGCAAATCAAAAGCTGGTTCATTTTTTGCTAATCGTCGTTTAGTGATGGGTTCCACTGGCTTTTTATCTTTCGAAGGCATATCAACAATATTTTGGATATTTTGTATATCTTGCATCGTAAATGTCTTGAAACCACTCAGATCTATTTTATCTTTATACTGGATGATTCCCCATAATATAGAACCCATAATGTAAATAATGACAATCAGTTTAAATCGCACACGTTTAATACATTCGCTTAAAAAGTTCATTTTTTCTCTGTCCTTTCACATTTTCATCAACAATCTTCCTGCTCCTCTTAAGGAGAAAACTCTCAGCAGGATAGGTTGAGTTAACTACATTCTGTAAAGAAAAAGGCTCTTTCTTACAGTAAGATAGGTATTGCCACCCTGAAAAAGATACAACTTAAAATTGCCATTTTTGTGTAGCACAACCGTATTGTAAAAATCTTCTGTTTCTTTGGAAGAAAATTTGAGAGTGAGCAAGAACCACTATCAAGGCTTTCATAAAACAAAAACAACCGATGAGTGATGTAGAGTGTAAGTCAAAGACAACAGAACTGTTCGGTGTTTAGAGACAAGAGCATGGTTAATAAGTAATAAAGTTCTTTCTAGAGAGAGGTAAAATGACAGATAATATATCCAGGAACCTCATTTTTATCGTTATCATAGCACTGTTGGCAGTGTTCGCCTTATCAAATATTTCTTATGCCGCTCCCAATACGGGTGGGCTGGGGAATATTGATAGTGTTTTAGATAATATTGTTAGTATGATGACAGGTTCAACAGCAAAGCTCATTGCAATTATATGTGTTGCTGCCGTGGGCATTGGCTGGATGTACGGCTTTATTGATTTACGCAAAGCAGCTTACTGTATTATCGGCATTGGTATTGTCTTTGGAGCTCCCACCCTCGTTACTAAATTAGTGGGCTCGACAGTAGCAGTACCTTAAGGGACACGACATAAATGAATGAAGATCCCCTTTTCCTTGCCTGTACAAGACCTGCTATGTTTGCAGGTGTCACAATGGAAGCCATGGCACTGAATGTCATGGCGACATCCATTCTCTTTATTCTGACAAGTGGTTTTACCATGATTGGGTTTGGCGTTGGAATGCACTTTGTTTTGCGTGAAGTGACAAAACATGACCACAATCAATTTCGCGTCTTATTTGCTTGGCTCAACACGCGAGGCAAGCAAAAAAATCTTCAACGATGGGGAGGAGGATCTACTTCCCCACTCCGCCTTATCCGTACTTATAAGGAACTGCGCAGGTGAAAAAGAAAGTGTCAATTATGAAACGGGAATCTTTGCCTGAAGACTATATTCCCTACATACGCCACGTTAACCAACACGTTATTGCATTGAGTTCACGCTGCTTAATGACGGTGATAGCTGTTGAGGGTGTAAATTTTGACACTGCAGATATCGATCAACTCAATTCCTTACATAATCAATTAAATACGCTCTTGAAAAATATTGCAGATGAACGTGTTGCTTTATATTCTCATATTATTCGTCGTCGCGAAACAGTCTATCCAGAGAGTCAGTTTTCTTCATCTTTTGCAGCAACACTAGATGAAAAATACAAAAAGAAAATGGTTTCGCAGGAACTCTATAGAAATGACCTTTTCGTTTCACTCCTGTGGAATCCAGCAGCGGATAAGACTGAGCAACTTTCTACATTTTTTCAACGCTTAACAAAAGCAAAGAAAACACAATCTGAACCAGATAAGGAAGCAATTCGGAAACTCGAAGAGTTAAGCGAGGATTTTATCCAAGGGTTAGAGAGCTATGAACCGCGTCTTTTGTCAATTTATGAACATGAGGGCATTTTGTTTTCCCAGCAAAGTGAATTTCTCCATCAATTAGTGGGAGGAAGACGTGAACGTATTCCTCTCACCTTTGGCACCATTGCCTCAACGATTTATTCAGATCGTGTTATTTTTGGCAAAGAAACAATTGAAATTCGTCATGAAAGCAATGAACGTTTTGTTGGCATGTTTGGATGGAAAGAATACCCTTCGAAAACACGCCCAGGGATGACCGATGGTTTGCTTACAGCACCGTTTGAATTTATCTTAACACAATCCTTTGTCTTTAAGAGTAAAGCAGTTGCCAGTGCCATTATGGGGCGCAAACAGAACCAAATGATTAATGCAGCCGATCGTGCCAGCTCACAAATTGAAGCGCTTGATGAAGCCTTAGATGAATTAGAGTCAAATCGTTTTGTTTTGGGCGAACATCATCTCTCTTTAGCTGTTTTTGCTGACCATCCAAAGGCTTTGGCTGAACATCTCTCAAAAGCACGTTCTCATTTAACCAATGGGGGTGCGGTTATCTCCAGAGAAGACCTAGGATTGGAAGCTGCATGGTGGGCGCAGTTACCTGGAAATTTTAGCTATCGTGCCCGTTCTGGAGCCATTACCAGTAGAAATTTTGCAGCTCTATCGCCCTTTCATTCTTTCCCCATTGGCAAATTGGAAGGAAATATTTGGGGCTCTGCTGTAGCATTGTTGAAAACACAAGCTGGTTCACCCTATTATTTTAATTTTCATTATGGTGACCTTGGCAACACCTTTATTTGTGGTCCATCGGGATCGGGTAAAACGGTGATTGTTAATTTTCTTCTTGCACAATTGCAAAAACACAATCCGACAATGGTCTTTTTTGACAAAGATCAAGGAGCGGAAATTTTTGTGCGTGCTGGAGGTGGAAAATATAAACCTTTAAAAAATGGGCAGCCCACCGGCATCGCACCATTAAAGGGCATGGAATACACGGAAAAAAACAAAATCTTTCTTCGTAATTGGATCTTGAAGCTGGTCACAACTGAAGGGCAAATAGTAACGGAACAAGAGCGACAAGATATTGCTAGAGCCATCGATGCTTTAGAAAGTTTGCCCCATGCACAACGCTCTCTGGGAGCTCTTCAACTATTTTTTGACAACACATCAAAAGAAGGGATTGCCATAAGATTACAACCGTGGATCAAAGGCAATGCTTTAGGTTGGGTTTTTGATAACGATCAAGATGATCTTAATTTAGACGCACAATTTATTGGTTATGACATGACCGATTTCTTAGACAATGAAGAAATTCGGCGCCCCTTGATGATGTATCTGTTTAACCGTATTCTCGAACTTATTGATGGACGACGCATCATTATTGTAATTGATGAGTTCTGGAAAGCACTTGAAGATGATTCCTTCAAAGCTTTTGCGCAAGACCGCCTCAAGACAATTCGTAAACAAAATGGCATGATGCTCTTTGCAACGCAAAGTCCCAAAGATGCTTTGAACTCAACCATAGCACACACAATTATTGAGCAATGTCCAACCCAAATATTTTTTCCAAATCAAAAAGCAAATTACAACGATTATATTGAAAATTTCAAACTAACTGAACGTGAATTTGAACTGATACAGTCAGAATTGAGTAGAGAATCTCGTCGTTTTCTCATCAAACAGGGACAAAGTTCCGTCGTTGCAGAACTGAATTTACGGGGAATGAACGATGAGATTGCCGTCTTAAGCGGTACAACAAAAAATATCGAACTCGTCAACCAGATTATCAGCGAATATGGCACAGACCCCAACAAATGGCTGCCCATATTTCATGAAAGGAGAGAAAATCAATGAAAAAATATCGCTTAGTCACCCTGTTATTCTTGTCTTTCACCCCTCATGCAATAGCACAAACTGCACCAATTGCCGATGAATATTATAAAAATGCCTTAGAAAGTACACAAAAATTAAACGCTGCAAAATCAGATACGGCCCAATCCGTTTATGAATCTGCAATGGAAACAGCAAAAAAAATTGAGGACATAAGTCAAAAAATTAACAATGTTCAATCAAAAACAGAAGGGAAATCCACAGAAGGAAAATCCGAAGAACTGCAAGCTCTTCAAACACAACTCTCCCTTCTTCAAGCCAGTCTCCAAGCGAGTTCTTTAAAACTTCAGTCTCTTGCTATGATACAAGCAAAAGATACGAAAACAAAAGAAGAACTCCGTGAAGAAGAAACACAAAAACAGCATAAAGAGTTGGAACAAAAATTAAAAGAAAAACTTGAGAGTTCTGATGTCCGACTTTAGTTTCGCCCCATTTGAGAGCATTTCTGGATATATTTTACAACCACTTGATAGTGCAATGAACACAACCGTGAGTGGGTTGTCTTCGGCACTTTCAGCACCGCTCAATCTTGCCTCAATCATTTTCATCTTTCTGTATGGCTATAATGTTATGACGGGTCGCGTTGCTCTTTCCATGCATAGTCTTCTCAACAATGTTGTTAAAATTGTTGTTGTAACGACAATGGCAACGAATGCGGATACATTTAATATCTATGTCAAAGACATTTTCTTCAATGATTTAGTAAACGCCATTGGAAATGCCCTTAACAGCAATCCCACAGGCTCTAATGTCTTTGATTATATTTTATTACAGGCGAGTTCTCGCTATCAAGAAGTCTTATCTAAAGCTTGGTTTCTTGAAAAAATCATGGTTGGTCTTCTTGGCTCTTTAATGATTATGGCAGTTATCGTCTTTTGTATAGGTGGTTTTATTGTTCAAATGTTTGCACAAGTTGCTCTTGTCATGATTATAGGGCTTGGACCTCTCTTCATTAGTTTCTATTTATTTAATGCAACCAGAAAATTCACCGATGCCTGGATTACAACATTGGTCAATTTTACGATTTTGCAAGTTTTGGTAATCATGCTTGGCACGATTATGTGCAAAATTATTCTACACGTTCTGCAGGGTACATATGATTCAATCTATTTCCTTTTCCCTCCTGTCGTCGTCATCTCGATAGTCGGAGCCATTCTCTTCCGTGCACTTCCTGGCATTGCCTCTGCCCTTTCCTCTGGTGGACCATATTTTAACGCTGGTATCTCTTCAGGAGGACAGATTTTCACGATGCTCTCTGGTGGCGCTAAAATGGGTGGCAATGCAGCAAAAAGTGCAGCTTCAAGACTTTCTGGCGCTGCAGGTGTTGCAGCCAAAGCCGCAAAAATTGGAGGTCGTAGTCGTGGTCGATTTTAATATCAGATCCCTTTTAAAAAGAACTGCTCCTGTTTTTTTGTTGCGTGCGTGCCTTAGCGCACGCGCCATACGCATATTGCGTAAAACACTTAATATCCTTGGTTATACAAAACCAATAAAAATCTTTTACAGCACGCTTTTGTGAGATTGTTCAAAGCAAGAATTCTCATACGTTGTATTCCACACTATTTGTGAGTTTAAAAAATGAAACGAAAAATAACCTTTTTTGTGATCTTAACCATCGCCCTTACCGGCTGTGCCTCTCTTCATGGTCCCAAAAAACCACCACGATGCAACGGCAAACATACCAGGGCTTTAAATAGAGATAAATGGGATTGGAACAATACAGGCATCATCTCACCAGAAAAAATCGTAAGACCTAGTACAACCCCCATCATTCTCAATACATTAGAAAGCGAAAACGCAACAGCGAACGTGACGCTTAAAGCAGCCTCATTGAATTCCATAAAGCATGAAACGCTCTCTGACAAAACTGTGGAGGTCGCACGTGAAAAGTGATGAATTTGATGAATATATAAAAGAAGCACGCTCATTCGATATTAATCGCATGCATGGCATGCGCGTGCGGATGAAAATTTCTATGGCCTTGACAGTCCTTTTTGGATTAATGACAATCGCCTTAGCTTTGGCTGTGGCAGCATTAACCCCCTTAAAAACTGTAGAGCCCTTTGTAATCCGCGTTGATAATTCAACAGGCATTGTTGATACGGTGAGTGCACTCAAAGAATCGCCAAGCGACTATGATGAAGCGATAACACGCTATTTTGCGAGCAAATATGTTCGTGCACGCGAAGGTTTTCAAGCATCAGAGGCGGAAAACAATTTTCGTTTGATCTCTCTTTTATCCTCACCAGAAGAACAAAACCGTTTTGCAAAATGGTATTCGGGAGGTAATCCAGAAAGCCCGCAAAACATCTATCAAAATATGACTGTTACGGTAACAATTAAATCAATCTCTTTTTTAAACAAAGATCTCATTCAAGTGCGTTACTATAAAACTGTTAGAGAATTGAATGGAAAAGAAAGTATTTCCCATTGGGTTTCGATTTTAAATTTTTCCTACATTAATGCACGCATTTCAACAGAAGACCGATTAATCAACCCGCTTGGCTTTCAAGTATCGGAATATCGATCTGACCCAGAGGTGATAAAATGATTAGATTCTCAAAAACAGTCTTTTTCGCTTTTATTGTTGCAATAAGCTGTCATACAAGCCCAATATTTGCAGAAACAGCTCCTGTGAGTGCACGCAAAGACAACCGCATTAGATTTGTCAATTATGACCCCTACAATGTCACACAAGTCATTGGCTCTATTCGTTCTTCGGTACAGCTTGAATTTGCCGATGATGAAGAAGTTACCTATGTGGGAATTGGCAATTCCGTTGCTTGGCAAGTTGCACCAGCCGGCCATTTTGTTTTTCTAAAACCACGCGAAGTTCAACCCGTTACCAATTTACAAATTGTAACAAGCCGCCAAGACGGGACAAAAAGATCTTATCAGTTTGAACTCCAAGTGCGTGAAGGCGATGTTTCAGCCGGCAATGAAACCTATTTCCTTGTAAAGTTTCGTTATCCAGAAGATGAAGCCTTGCGGAAAAAATTAGCCGAAGCAGCAAAAGCGGCACAGCGCGAAGAAAACTTTGTCAATGATATTTTAAATACCCATGAAGATTTTGGACCACGGAATTGGGCTTATGAAGCCCAAGGTTCAGCCTTAATTGAACCTACTTCTGTCTATGACAATGGCAAAACAACAACCTTTACATTTTTGGGCAATACCGAAATTCCAGCTATTTATCTTGTTTCCCTTGATGGGCAAGAATCTCTCGTTCCAAAATCGATTAAAGGCAACAAAGTCATTGTTCATGCTACAGCTGCCCAATTTACTTTGCGCCGTGGCAATGACGTGTTGTGTATTTTCAATCGAAGGTTTGTACCAGAAGGAATTAATCCCGAAACCGGTACGACATCACCCTCTGTGCAACGTAAAGTAAACGTAGGAAACAGCTATGAATGAGGAAATGGATGAAAAAAACATCAATGATCGTGATACGATAAAAGATGGTCAAGGAAAAAAACAAAATTCTAATATAAGCAAAGCAGTTGCTCTTATTATTCTTTTCGGTGTCTGTATTTATTTAGCTTATTCAACGCTTTCCACAGACAAAAAACAATCTGTTGAAATTCCAAAAGAAGGCGTCATTAAACAAACAGAACTGTTCCACCCTGCACAACCCAAACCTGTCTCTCTTGATCCGATTGAACAAAATAACGCTCTATTACCCAAAGTGGAACTGCCAACGCCAAAAATAAAGCAACTTCATTCCGATGATTCACTCTTGGAAGCAGCACAACGTGCTCCTGTATTAGCCTATGCAAACACGCATCAAAACAAAGCAAATACAGCAACAAATAATGGTGTTTTACTTCACCCGTCCGAAAAAAAACCTGATGAAACAGCACAGCGCTTTAATCATCTTCTCAAACCAACAACCCTTGAAGGTATTCAAGCTTCAACACTTGGTAACCGAAACTACATCATTGCGATGGGCGCCTCTATTCCCTGTATCTTAGAAACAGCGATCAGCAGTGACCAACAAGGATTTACCAGTTGCATTGTCTCTAGAGATATTTTGTCAGATAATGGTCGAGTTGTTCTGCTTGATAAAGGCACACAAATTGTTGGCGAATACCGTGCCGGATTAAAAAAAGGGCAAAATCGTCTCTTTGTGCTATGGAATAGAGCCAAAACACCAAGTGGGGTCATTATAACATTAGCCTCACCAGCAACAGATGCTCTAGGACGTTCTGGTATGGACGGAGATGTTGATAACCATTGGTTTGAGCGAATTGGATCTGCGCTTCTTGTCTCGATTGTCAAAGATGTAACAAGCTATGCGAAAGGCCGTTTATCAAAAAGTACCGACAAAAACGATACTGAAACAATCTCTTCTGGACAAAATATTGCAAATATTCTTGCAGAAAATTACACCAATATTCCTCCAACACTAACCAAAAACCAAGGAGAAATGGTCAATGTTTTTGTTGCCCGCGACTTAGACTTTTCCAGTGTTTATAAATTGAAAGTCGTCGAAAACAGAAAGCAGATTGTCAATCGCGCCCTTTCAAGAAACTTTTATAAAAATTCTGCGGTAACTTTGAAATGAATGAAAACCTGCACAAGTTAAACGATGAAACCATCGCAATTGTTTTAACAAAACTTAAACCAATCAGTGTTTTTTTGAAAGATGACAGCCTCTTTGAAATTGTCATCAACCGTCCCTATCAAGTGATGACGGAAGGGTTTGAGGGATGGAAAACAATAGAAGTACCCTCCCTTTCGTTTAATGAACTTATGGGCATTGCTAAAGTTGTCGCTTCCTATTCTAAACAAAGTATATCAGACAAAAATCCAATATTATCGGCTACCCTGCCAGGAAATGAGCGTATTCAAATTGTCATTCCTCCGGCGGTAGAAAAAGACACGGTCAGTATGACAATTCGCAAACCATCATCGCAAAGCTTTTCTCTCGAAGATCTCGCAAAGAGAGGTCTCTTCTCGCTTTGTGAACAGGTGTCGTTCACACCCTTAAATGATTATCAATCACATTTGAACGAACTGAAAAGCATTGAGCATAATTTAGTAACCACCTACTATAAGAAAGACTTTGTTTCTTTTTTAAACCAGGCTGTAAAATGTCAAAAAAATATTTTGATTTCAGGAAAAACCGGCTCTGGTAAAACAACATTGTCTAAAGCATTAATCGCCAAAATTCCCGATGATGAGCGTATTATCACCATTGAAGATACAGCAGAATTGGTGGTGCCACAGCCTAATCATGTTTCCATGATCTATTCAAAAGATGGACAAGGCTTAGCCTCTGTCGGTCCAAAAGAATTGCTTGAATCTGCTTTACGCATGCGTCCTGATCGCATTCTTTTACAAGAGCTTCGAGATGGTACAGCCTTTTATTATATTCGCAATGTCAATTCAGGCCATCCAGGTTCGATTACAACAGTTCATGCCTCAACAGCGCTTTCTGCTTTTGAGCAAATGACTCTTTTGGTCAAAGAAAGTGAAGGAGGCGGTGATTTAGAGCGTGAGGATATTCGGGGATTATTGATTTCAATGATTGACATAATCATCCAATGCAAACGGGTTGAAGGAAAATTTAAGATCACAGAAATTTATTATGACCCGTTCAAACAACGCAGCATCTTTGGCGGCAACTAAGGGAGAACGCACCTGCATCAAAAGGCTTTTTAAAGGCGACTCTTAAAAAGTGGAAAAGGAAAAATAAATGCAGACAAAGGTGACGGATAATCTTTTATCCAACACGCCGAAAGAATTGAAAAAACGCAGAGAAGCGGTTGATGCAGTCATCAGCACCTACATGCTTGAGGATATAACCCTTCATCCTACAACGCTCAAAATTTTAGAAGGATATGCAAGGGGAGAGACTTCACTAGAGGAATTCAACACTCTTATGGACAACGCCACATTATAAGGAGGTCGCTATGCCAAAAGCAAAGTCAAAAACAAAAGGAATCCCCTCACCCCATCATTATATCTATCCTGGTACCAAAATACTCAAAAATAAATATGGAGAAACAAATTTAAAACTCTTTTTGGAAAAATGTTCGCATGATACAGAAAAGGCATTAGAGGTTCTGCGTAACGAACCATTGCCAGAGTATTTTGATTCTGCTTATCTATGCGATATCCATTATCAGTTGTTCAAGAATACGTTTGAATGGGCTGGAAATATTCGCACGGTTCCCTTTACATTTACAGACGGCAGCGTTGCTGCCATGCCAGAAATGAAAAGAACGGAATGGGACAATGCTTTCGTAACCGATAAAGAAATCCTCGAAAATTTACAAAGATTAGAGAAAACGCTTGCCGAAAAAGACAATTTACAAGGCTTAACACGCGAAGAATTTATCTTTGAATCAGTAGAAATGTTTATTTCTCTCAAAAATATACATCCATTCATAGATGGCAATGAACACACAGAACAATTCTTTTTTGAACGTCTCGCCAAAGCAGCAGGACATCAACTCAACTTTTCGCTTGTAACAAAAGAACGCATGATGACTGCCTACACCCAAGCAGCACAATATGGCAATAAACAACCGATGAAAGATATTTTTGAGGATATCTCCAATCAAGAAAAAATACACGTTTTACAAGAATTCATGAACAACATGAAAGAACTTGGACGCGATATGAATGATCATGTTGTTATAGCTGCAAAAGAAGGTGAAACTTACACAGGGATCTATCAAGGCGCTAGTTTTGATGGCTTTGTTCTCAATGCACAAGGTACTTATATCATCGGCAATCAAGAACATCTCCCTCCAGAACAAATAAAAACGTTAAAACCTGGTGATACAATTACCTTTACAGCCCCAAAAGCCGAAGAGCTTAAAAATATACTCATCCCCAAAGAAACACTAGCGCCTCTAACAAAAAGTGAATTTGACAAAATACTTGCGGAAAGTGCCCGTATCCAGACAGCTCGAGACCAAATTCAACATTTGTCAAAAATTATTTATGGCAACTCAAAAGCATTACACAAACAGATGATAGGGATTATTAAAAATCCAGACTTAGGCCAACGGCTTTCTGACCAGATTGAACACTCTCCTAGCTCTATTTGTCCTCTTTTAGGTACCAGTGTATTTGGATTAAAGAACTGGGCGCGCAAAAATGCTGAAGAGCATGTTCATCTGCTCTGTACCGCAATTATAAATTATACGGATGCTGTAAAATATACGCGTCATGCAATCACTCAAGAACATCAAATCGAGCAAAACCGCCGCGGAAAAGCGGTAGAGAAGCCAAGCCAAAACTTGCAAAATCTCCTTTGCTTATCACCAGAACAACAAAGAGAAGTCTTGTCTCAATCTCCTCAGTTATACCAAGAACTCCGCGTTTTTGTGCGCAATTTAGAGCATCGTCTCTCATCAAAAGAATATAATGCGATCAAACACAATGATTATGAAACACTCGCGAAAAGTATTGGTGTATCAGCACAGAAAGCACAAGAAATTGTCAAAACTGTTCAAAAGGCTACAGACGCACATCAGCAAGCCTACACACGCACAATAAATCGCTCAAATGCGCTCGCTATGGCCAGCTAAAATATGAGATTTTGCCTTCATTTAAACGTTCATAGGCGGGCATATTTGATACTCCATTGCTCACATGGAAAAAGGAATTTTAACATCATATCACCTATTTTAAAGACATCATTTTACATCGTTCCCTGATAAAATCGAAAGTAAAACAAAAACGAAATATACCAAAACGCAGCTGGCGCTCATTTTAGCACCAATCGCTTTAGGCAGTTTAACGATGTTCCTCGTTCCTCATTTATTGTTGTTTGTCACGAATGAACTGCAAATTAGGCAAATTTATTGCTATCTTCGCTCAAAGCCCTTATTGATCCTGGTAATGATTGCTACCGTATCCCTATTTTATACCCTCTCACAAAAAGTGCATCTACAAAGGGATTACGCTTAATCAGTTATCTTTTTTGGGATCACTACTCTCTACATATTGGTGGTAAAATAAAACGCTTAAGATCCTATGTTGGCCAGCAAGGGATAACGTGGGGCTATACTCTAAAGTTCATGGATCCGATGGTTGTCTTTAGGAGCATTATCAGCGTTACTCTTTTAGCAATTCAGTTCATAACAACCTCTCTGTGCACAAGCAAGGTCAAATTTGCAAAAAGGAGTTTTTGGTGATGCTTCATGCATGTCTTTAAAAGATGGTCAAGGTTTACCTTTTGTTGGTCCCAAAGAATTGCTTGAATCTGCTTTACGTATACGTCTTGACCGTATTCTTTTACAAGAGCTTCATGATGGTATAGCCTTTTATTATATCCGCAATGTCAATTCAGTTCATCCAGTTTCGATTACAACGGATCATGCTTCAACACCACTTTTTGCCTTTGAGCAAATAATCCTTTTAGTCAAAGAAAGTGAGGGCGGAGGTAATTGAAAGCGTAATGATATCTGAGATCTGTTGATTTCAATGATTGACTTCATCATCCAAGGCAAACAGGTTGAAGGAAAATTTAAGATTACAGAAATTTATTATGACCCGTTCAAACGGGGCAGCATCTTTGGGGAAAACTAAAGAAAAATAACGCCTGCACAAAAAGGCTTTTTAAAGGCAACTCTTGAAAAGTGGAAAAGGAAAAATAAATTGCAAATAAAGGTGGCGGATAATCTTTCATCAATCACCCCAGAAAAATTGAAAAAACGTCACGAAACAGTTGATGCAACCATTGGGACTCATGCGATTGAAGGTATAACTCTTCATCCTAAAACGCTCGAAATTTTAGAAGGATATGCCAGAGGAAAGACTTCACTAGAGGAATTTAACACTCTTATGGATAAGACCACATTATAAGGAGATCGCTATGCCAAAATCACAGTCAAAAGAAACAGATGTATCTTTGTCAAAAATTGAAATAGCCGAAATGGTTGCGGAAGCCGCCACTGTGCACACATGTCGAAATCAAATAAAGAAATTATCAAAAATTGTTTATGGCAGTTCGGGAACATTAAATGCCAAGATGGTAGAGATTCTTAAACACCCAAACGTGGGCGACCAACTTGCCGAAGAGATTAGAAAGAATCCTTATGCTATTGCTAATCTTGCAGGTGTTGACCTCATTTGTTTTAAAAGCCAAGCACGTGCGAAGGCTGAAGAGCATGTTATGCTTCTCGGGTGCGCCGTTGAAAATTTTACCGATGCGGTAAGACAGGCTAGGCAAGAAATTGCTCAAGAGCTTCAAGCAGAACAGAAAGCAAAGCAAATTACAGGCGCCAGAGATCTCGAAAAAATATTCATCCCAAAGGAAGAATTAGCGCCTTTGACAAAAAGTGAAATGGCGGAAATGATTGCAGAAGATGCCTGTGTCCATACAAGCTTCAAACAAGTCAAGAAATATGCAAAAACTGTTTACGGCAGCTCAGGAATATTAAATGAAAAGATGGTAGAGATTCTTAAAAACCCAAGCGTGGGTGACCAAATCGCCAAACAGATTGAACAAGCACCTTACTCTATTTCTAGTCTCGCAGGTGTTGACTTCATTTGCTTTAAAAGCCAAGCACGTGCGAATGCTGAAGAGCATGTTTTGCAACTCGGGTGCGCCGTTGCAAATTATGCGCATGCTGTAAGATATGCTAAAAAGGAAATTACACAAGAGCATCAAGCCGAACAAGCACGCCGTGGAAAAGCGGTAAAAATGCCGAGCAAAGGCTTACAAGATCTCTTCTCCTTATCACCAGAGCAAAAAAGAGAAGCCTTAGCAAACTCTCCTTTGCTTCAAAAAGAACTCTGTAATTTTGTACAGGAAGTCAATAGCCGTCTCTCCTCAAGCGAACAGAGGGCACTCAAGAACAGTGATCATGAAACACTGGCAAAAAGTCTTGGGATCTCAGAACACAAAGCAAAAGAAATTACAGAAATCACCAAGCACGCCAGAGAAGCACATCAACAAGCGCAAGCACTTACAGTCAGTCGCTCAAAAGTGCTCGCCATGGCTAGTTAAAAATAAAAAATGCTTCGCTCAAAAATGTACGTCCTTTCATCTTCCTTTGTTTTCTTATGGCTGAAACTGTTTTGACACTCTCTTTCCCATGAAAAAGGAAGGTGTTTAACGTCCTAACACCAATTTTGAAAATATCATTGACAGTATACCCCGCTAAAACCGAAAGTAAAAGACAAAATGAAATATACAAAGACGCAGCTTGCGTTTATTTTAATACCCATCGCTTTAGGTGCTCTAACGATATTCTTCGTTCCTCATTTGTTGTTATTCATTACAAATGATCTAAAACCTAATCACGTCTATTGGTATCTTCGTTCAGAACCTTTATTGGTGCTGGTGTTGGTCGCTACTGTGTCATTGTTTTATACCCTCTCGCAAAAATTGCATTTACGCAAAGCAATCACGCTTGTCTCAGCTGTCTTTTTTGGGGCCACTGCCTTTTACTATACTATCGGTGAAATAAAACGCTTAAGTCCCTATGTTGGTCAACAAGGGATAACTTGGGGGTATGCTTTAAAGTTCATGGATCCCATGATTATCTTTGGCATCATCACGGGTGTTTTTCTTTTAGCAGTTCAACTTATACTCTCCTCTCCACGTGCAAACAAAGTCAAACGTGCAAAAAAGGGAATTTTCGGTGACGCCGAATGGATGAATTTAAGAGAAGCTGCCAACATCTTTCCGGCAAATGGTCAGATTGTTGTGGGCGAAAGATACCGTGTTGATCAAGATAGCGTGTGCAATATTCCCTTTGCACCTGGCGATAAAACAACATGGGGAAAGGGTGGGACAGCGCCTTTGCTCACTTTTAATCTTGATTTTGGTTCAACTCATATGATCTTTTTTGCCGGTTCTGGTGGATATAAAACAACAAGTACAGTGGTTCCGACATGTTTAACATATCCAGGATCCGTTGTCTGTCTTGATCCCTCAACAGAAGTTGCACCCATGGTCAGATTTGCGCGCAAAAAGATGGGCAACAGAAATGTTATTGTTCTCGACCCCAATTCAATCTTAACAAAAAATTTTAATGTACTCGATTGGCTTTTAGATGACAGCGTACCACGCGCAAGGCGTGAAGCCAATATTGTGGGTTTTGCCAAATTGCTTCTCACGGATAAAAAATCAGATAATTCTTCGGCCGAATATTTTTCAACACAAGCACATAATCTTTTAACGGCTCTTCTTGCACATGTCATCTTCTCTGATGAATATGAAGATAGTGAACGCAATTTAAAAACATTGCGCGGGATTTTGTCTCAATCAGAAACGGCTGTTGTCAATCAACTGCGCATGATTCAAGAAACAACACCTTCCCCTTTTATTCGTGAAATGGTTGGCATTTTCACGGAAATGGCAGACCAAACTTTTTCAGGGGTCTATACAACCGCCTCAAAAGACACTCAGTGGCTTTCTTTGTCTAATTATGCCGATCTTGTCTGTGGTAATGATTTTGCATCATCGGATATCACAAACGGGAATACAGATGTTTTTCTTAATCTTCCTGCAAGCATTTTGAATAGTTATCCAGCAATTGGACGTGTCATTATCGGTGCTTTTCTCAATGCAATGATTACCGCTGATGGAAACTACAAAAAGCGTGTTTTGTTTGTGTTGGATGAAGTTGATCTTCTTGGTTATATGAATATTTTAGAAGAAGCACGCGATCGTGGTCGTAAATATGGCACTTCTTTAATGCTCTTTTATCAATCTTCTGGTCAGTTGGTCAATCACTTTGGTGAAGCGGGAGCACGATCATGGTTTGAAAGCTGCTCCTTTGTCAGTTATGCCGCCATTAAAGATCTCCAAACCGCCAAGGATATTTCAGAGCGCTGTGGTCAAATGACAGTTGAAGTCGCCGGAACAACCAAATCGAGAGGTTTGTCTCTGGGAAAGAGCTCTTACAACATCAATTATCAACAAAGAGCACTAATTTTACCGCATGAAATTATCCAAGAGATGCGTCAAGATGAACAAATTATTCTTATGCAAGGGCAACCCCCTTTACGATGTGGTCGTGCGATCTATTTTAGAAGGAAAGAAATGTTAGCCGCTGCTGAAAAAAACCGCTTTGCCCCTCAAGCAAAGAAAAACTGAAAAATACCCTTTTATACGGATTGGACACCAAAATAAGAATAACAGCATAAAAGGTAAAAGCATAAATTCTATTTCATAAAAGCCCATTAAAAAGGAATTTCCGCATGATCCAACAAAAAGAATATGGTGGAGAGAAATTCTTAACTCTTGCTTTTATGTGTGTGCTGACCAACCTCAACACTCCTTATGAACAAGCTGCAAATAATCAAATAATTCATAGCAACTCTATCTGTACTTTAAACATCCCTCAAAGAGTTTTTGAAGGGAAAGCCTCTAGAAACACCCTGTCACTTTTGAAAATCATCAACAAGGGTGGAAAGCGCATCAAAAAAACTTTCCACAAGCACATTAAAAAGGAAATGTACACGGAAACAATGAAAACGGACATTCTGTATTTTTCACACCAAAAGAGTTACAAAAGCGCTGTGAGATGGTTGAGTTAATCAGCAAACCTCCTATCCGAGGGGGAAAGATACTCCCTCACAAATGCTCAAACTCTTTAAAAATACGCGAAGGGGGAGTTTGTACACCAAGAGTTTAACACACTCTCATCCATCCACCCCTCTAAGGAGATAATTTATGTTAGAGCACAATTATCTGTATAAAAATAGCCAAACACTGAAAAATAGATATGGCATCAAAAACCCGCAAAGGTTCTATGAGCGCTGTGCCCATGATGCAGCCAAAGAAGCGATAAACTTTCGCGATGAACCACCACCACAAAAATTTGATGCCGCCTATCTGAAATTAATTCACTGGAGCCTCTTTCATAACGCCTTTGAATGGGCCGGACAAACCCGTGATCAGATCTTTACCTTTAAAGATGGCACCAAAGCACGTATGCCGGCTATGCGCCCCAAAGGTCATGCTGTTCCTTTTGCCGTCGGCCCACAGCTGCAAAGAGAGCTGAGAGCATTAGAGCGAATGCTTCATATGAAGAATAATCTATGCGGCTTATCGCGCCAAAAATTTGCTGAAAGTGCAGCTGAAGTCTTTATGCTTCTCGACCACGCACATCCTTTTAGAAAAGGCAATGGGCGCACGCAACGCATGTTTATGGAAAAACTTGGACAAGCTGCCGGCCATAAAATTGACTTCTCTTCTGTGACAAAGGAACGTATGATCTACGCCTGTGTTGAAGCAATGCAACATAACAATCCAGAACCGATGCAACATCTCTTTGAGGATATTACACATCCCCAAAAAACACTTGTGTTAAAAGAATTCATCTCCCAGATGAGAAATGCTGGACTTGATGAAATCAATAATCGTATCGTTGTTGCAGCAAAAGAAGGTGAGACCTATGATGGTATTTATAAAGGTTGTTCATCAGAAGGTTTTGTTATAGAAGTCGATGGTTTTTTTGTCGTCGGCCATAAAGATGATCTTTTACCAGAACAAGTGAAAACATTAAAGAACGGTACACGCATCTGCTTTGAAAAATCAAATGTTAAAAGCTTTAAAGAAACACTCATTCCAAAAGAGACATTAGAACCTCTCACGCTGGAAGAATTGTCCGCAAGGGTTGAAAGTGATCCCTTTGTCGAAGCGTGCCGAAAAAAAATCGAGGACTTGTCAAAGATTGTTTATGGTAACCGGAAAGTCCTAGACACAAAAATGAACTTGATAACTGCAGATCCAGCTTTAAGCGAAGAATTTTCCGCTCAAATTACTCAAAATCCTAAATCGATTCATAAGCTTGCAGGTCTAAAAATTCTAAGCATAAAAAGTCCGGATCGCAGACGTGCTGAAAACCATATTCCACAACTGGGAGAAGCGTTTAAAAATTATGCGCTAACAGTCAGACTAAAAAAGGAGGAAGTCCTAGAGCAACACCAAAGAGAACAAAAACGCTTGAGCCAAGCTGTCGAAAAGCCAGGGAGAGATTTGCAAAATCTTTTTTCCTTACCACCAGAACAACAAAGAGATGCTTTGTCTCAATCTCTTCCATTGCAACAACAACTGCATGCTTTTGCACGCCAATTGCAAAGTCGTTTATCATCAGAAGATCGTAAAGCCATACAAGACAATGATCATACAAGACTTTCTTGCATGCTTGGTCTATCGAAAAGCAAAGCAAAAGAGATTGCTCAAACCGTGAAGCTTACGAAAGAAGCACAATGTCAGCTGCGCACTCTCAAAGTTAGTCGCTCTGCATCGATAGCTCTTACCGGCTAAACAAAGAGAGATTTCTGACCTTTTACCTGATCTTTTGGCGCAAATCATTTTATCCAGGTTGCGCCCAAAATTATTATAAAATATTACAGAAAAATTTTATCAAAAAAGATCCGATAATTTATCTAAATACTTGATAAAATTTCACAAAAAAGCTGTATAAAAGACATAAATATCGATTACGAGGGGTGTGAATAGCGTAGAATCTTTGGAGGCCAATCAAATTGATATCTTCGTTTGTACGCTATTAAAGCGTGAAAGGTGGAGAGTGCACCAAAGAGGTTTTCTAAAAATATTGAAAGGAAACATGCATGAAAAAAAATCATCCACAACAGAACCCAGAAGCCCTCTACGCACAGGTTAAGAAACCGGGCAGAAGGCAGCCCTCTCCACAACAAACAGAATCCTTAGACGAAAATGTCAATACAGGAAGACGAGGACCGCGACCAGAAGACGTCGTCTATGCACAAGTCAACACAGGAGGACACAGAGGACAAAGAGAACCGCGACCAGAAGACATCGTCTATGCACAAGTCAACACAGGAGGACACAGAGGACAAAGAGAACCGCGACCAGAAGACATCGTCTATGCACAAGTCAACACAGGAGGACACAGAGGACAAAGAGAACCGCGACCAGAAGACATCGTCTACGCACAAGTCAACACAGGAGGAAACAGAGGACAAAGGGGACCGAGCCCGGAAGACGTCGTCTACGCACAAGTCAACACAGGAGGAAACAGAGGACAAAGAGAACCGCGACCAGAAGACATCGTCTACGCACAAGTCAACACAGGAGGACACAGAGGACAAAGGGGACCGAGCCCGGAAGACGTCGTCTACGCACAAGTCAGCCCAGGAGGACACAGAGGACAAAGGGGACCGCGTTCAGAAGACATCGTCTACGCACAAGTCCGCCCACAACAAGCAAGGCAACATTCTCTCTCGAACGAGGAAATTCTAGAGAAAACTGCAGGTTCTCCTCTGGTCAAAGCCTATAGAGAAGAAATCCAATATTGGTGCAAAAAGGTTTATGGCAACAAAAATATTTTGCAGGAAAAAATGGATAGTGTTTTAAAAAATCCTGCTATGGGAGAACAGCTCTCATGGGACGTTGCAGCAAATCCTAGGTCTGTCCATAAGCTTGCTGGTTATAACATATGTGGCTTAAAAACAAGCGCACGCAGACAGGCTGAAGAGAGTCTGCAACATCTGTGTAGTGCTATTGACAATTATACCAATGCTGTACAAGGGGCAAGAGAGACACTTATGCACACCCCTCGCGCAGAACAAAAACGCCGTGGTTTAACACAGGAAGTGACACAACATGTTCAGCAAGCAAGAGAGAGACAACAAACTGCTCCAGAACAGCACAGACAACCACGCAAACAGACTCCTCAAAAAGGAATGGCTTTTGCCATGTAAGTAGGCATAAGTTTTGACTTTTCCTCTGATCTCTTGGCGCAAATCACGTGAGGTGAATTGCGCTAAGTTTTTTTGTGAAGGATCGTGAAAAATCTTCATCAAAAGAGCCCCCATCGTTTCCTTCTAACAACTTAATAAAATTTCATAAAAAAACTGTATAAAAGACATAAATGTCGATTACTATGAGTGAGAATAGCGCAGAATCTTTGAAGGCCATTTAAATTCATCTTTTCCTTTGCACAAAAGCTATCAAAGCCTAAACGATGGAGAAGGCACCAAAGAGGGTTTCCAATATTTTTTGAAAGGAAACGTGCATGAAAAAAAATCATCCACAACCGAACCCAGAAGATCTCTATGCAAAGGTTAATAAACTACACAAAAAACAGCACAGTCCAGAAACAGTCGAACCTGTCTACGCACCCCAAAAACCACCAGAAAATGCCTATATGAGACCGCGTGGTGGGGAAAATCCCCAAAAACTAGTAGACCCCTATACAGTAACTGATCTACTGACGCCACATATGGGGCCAGACGCTTA
>NZ_JACHIM010000004.1:105122-135344 GCF_014203215.1 Bartonella callosciuri
ATGGGGAAAATCCCCAAAAACTAGTAGACCCCTATACAGTAACTGATCTACTGACGCCACATATGGGGCCAGACGCTTACCGCCTAGAAAATCCCCTCTACGAAAGTTTGGACACAGGAAGAAACGAAGAACGGAATCCTGAGCTACCAGAAACTGTCTACGCACCCCAAAACCCACCAGGAAATGCCTATATGAGACCGCGTGAAGGGGAAAATCCCCAAAAACTAGTAGACCCCTATACAGTAACTGATCTACTGACGCCACATATGGGGCCAGACGCTTACCGCCTAGAAAATCCCCTCTACGAAAGTTTGGACACAGGAAGAAACGAAGAACGGAATCCTGAGCTACCAGAAACTGTCTACGCACCCCAAAACCCACCAGGAAATGCCTATATGAGACCGCGTGAAGGGGAAAATCCCCAAAAACTAGTAGACCCCTATACAGTAACTGATCTACTGACGCCACATATGGGGCCAGACGCTTACCGCCTAGAAAATCCCCTCTACGCAGGTTTGAACACAGGAAGAAACGAAGAACGGAACCCCGAACCACCAGAAACTGTCTACGCATCCAAAAACCCTCCAGAAAATGCCTATATGAGACCGCGTGGTGGGAAAAATCCCCAAAAATTAGTAGACCCCTATAAAGTAACTGATCTGCTGAAGCCACATATGGGGCCAGACGCTCACCACCTAGAAAATCCCCTCTACGAAAGTTTGGACACACAGAGAAACACAGGACTGAACCCCGAACCACAAGAAAGCGTCCACAAAGAGGTTAACCTAGGAAGGAGGACACCATCTCCCGAGACACATAATATAGCCCAAAATCTTTTACGAAACGTAGACATCCAATACGGTCGAGAAGAAGTCCGATATTGGTGTGGAATTGTTTATGGCAACAGAAGTGCCCTAGAAGAGCAATTTTCTAAGATTCTTGAAAATCCTCAGCAAGGAGAAACGATCTTGTGGGACCTTGCTGAAAATCCTGAAAGCGGTGGTCAACTTGCGGGAAGAAAAGTACTTGGCGTAAAAAGCCCAAAACGCAAAGAGGCTGAAGAAGGTTTTGGCCCCCTTTGTGCAGCTCTTGAAAGACATGTAGGAACTGTAAAAAAGCTACACAAAGATCTTACACGCCACCATGAAAGAGACAAAAAGCATAAGAAAGAAAAAAGTCTAGAACAAAAGCAACAAAGACATTCTCATCCCACAAGAGAGCAGCAACAAACTGCTCCAGAGCAGAATAGACAACCAAGCAAACAAGCTCCCTCAGAAGGGAGAGCTTTCGCTCTGTAAACATGTTATAACTTGGCTTTTCCTCTAATTTTTTAGCGCAAATTATTTTATGTGAATTGCGCTAAGTTTTTTTGTGAAGGATCGTGAAAAATCTTCATCAAAAGAACCTTTATAATTTCATTTAAATTATTGATAAAATTTCATAAAAAAGCTGTATAAAAGACATAAACATCGATTACGACGAAGCCCGATAGCGTAGAATCTTTGAAGGCCATTCAAACTGATCTCTTTCTTTGGAGAGAGATTTTCAAGGTGTGAAAGGTGGAAAATACATCAAAGAGGTTTTCTAATAATTCTTGAAAGGAAACAAGCATGAAAAAAAGACAACCCTCCCCTTTTATAGCACAGATGATGGAAAAATTTGAAAGAAGCCATGAGGAATCTACGACAACACCCATTAACCCAAGATCTGCCCCAAAGACGCAAGCACCGCCTCTCCCCCAAGGCGCAGAAAAATTTGTAGAGGAAAGAGCCCCGTTACAACAGACACCTCACGTAAGTGACGAGGAACTAAGCAATATAACGGCACAAGAAAGTCAAACACCAAGCGTAAAGGTTGCGCCACCAAAACCACCGCGCACAAAAGCCAAAGCGCCAAGTAGCCAAACCACACAAGAAAGCCAGCCACAAAGCATGAGGGTTGCTCCACAAAGGCCGCCTCGCGCACGAGACAAGGAACTAAGCAGCCAAGCGATACAAGAAAGTCAAACACCAAGCATAAAGGTTGTGCCACCAGAACCACCGCACACACAAACCAAGGCGCCAAGTAGCCCAACCACACAAGAAAGTGGGGTCGTCTACGCAGAAGTTGTGATACAGACGCCACAGCAGCCAAAAGACAGGCAGCAAAGTGATAGAGCTGCTCAGGAGGATAAGACCATATATGCAACGGTTGTTCCACAAAGGGTAAGCAGCTCTCTCTCAAAAGAGGAAATAATCCTCAGAGTTAGAAACAATATGTTTGTCCAAGCCTGTAAAGACGAAATTGAAAGTTTGTCTCAAGCTGTTTATGGCAAGCCAGATATTTTTCAGAAAAAACTTGAGGAGATTGAAAAAAATCCTTTTCTTGGAGAAAGCCTTTCATTGCAAGTTGCAGCAAATCCTAAATTTATCGCTCCACTTGTTGGAAAAAAAGTTCTTGGTATAAAAAGTCAAGCCCGCAAACAGGCTGAAGAGAACGTTTCCCCCCTCTGTCTCGCCCTTGAAAATTATGCTGAGACTGTAAAACAAGCAAAAGAAAGCATTTTGCATGGCCACCGTGCAAAACAAACACGCCATAGAGAGTCAATGGACCTAACGCAAATGGCTGAAAGTCTGCAAAAGCCGCGTCAACCTGAACAAGAAAGGGCCCCCCTTTCGCAGAAGGAAATTGCCCGTAGAGTTAAAAGCAATACAGCAGTCCAATATTGTCAAGCAGAAATTATATATTGGTGCACAATAGCTTATAACGACCCGCGAATTTTGCAGTATAGACTCGAAGAAATTCAAAAATCTCCTGAGATGGGAGAAGAACTTGCATGGCAAGTGACAACACACCCTCGTTTATTTGGTAAGCTTGCTGGTTACAATATCCATGGCTTTAAAAATAAGGCACGCAAAGAGGCTGAAAGTGCTCTTACGCGTCTTGGTGAAGCGATTGAAGGTTATGCGGAGGCTGTAAAACAGGCAGAAGAAAACATCGTACAAACCCATCAGGAAAATCAAAGACGCCAGGCACAACAGCCTGGGGAGTTGGATAAAAACTTGCAACAACAGCAACGCTTATCGCAGTCTCCTAAACCCGCTGAGCGCTTAGCAGAAACTGTCCATCACCAGACTTCTTCTGAAACCTCCAGACAAGCAGAGAGACAACCAGTAGATGTCCAACCAAAGAAAGTGGCAGCATTAAAAGCAATGGCTTTAACGGGCTAAGCATGCATAAATTTTACTCCCTTTAATTTGATCCCTTAGCGCAAATCATTTTAACATTGAGTTGCGCTAAGACAGTGGTGTGGAATATGAGGGCAAAACTTCCTCAGAATATCTCCCATCATTTTACCTAAATAGCTGATAAAACTGCGCTAATTCCATACAAGTAACGAAAACTTTTTAAGGCAAAAAAAATTCTCTTTTGAAGAAACAGCTATGAAATAAAGGGGGGGGGGAAAATGACACAAAAGAATTATTCAAACGACGATTGATCTTATGACAGTGTGAAAGGAAACATCAATGAAAAACAACCAAACAAACCCTTCTGCACATCTCACTCTGGAAGAGTCGCAAAAAGACCACCAAGCAAATGAGAAAGAAATCCGTGACAGACTACAACAAGCATCGCAGAATTTCTTTTACCCTAACAGCAATGTGCTTAAAAATAAATATCGCATCAAAGAGGCAGAAATATTGAAAGAACAATGTGCCCTTGATGTAGAAAAAGCAATGATAAAACTGCGCCAAGAACCTCTACCAGAACGGTTTGATTCCACCTATCTAAAATATCTTCACAAATGTCTCTTTAAAGAAACATTTGAATGGGCGGGACAGACTCGCGAAAAATCTTTTAAGTTCGCAGATGGAAATGTTGCCTTTACGTCTATTATAAAAAAAAAGGAATTTAAGACGCCTTTTTCCCCCAGCAACCAAGTAGAGGAAGGCTTAAGAAATTTAGATCAAGCACTCGCCGAGAAGAATTACTTGAAAGGCTTATCTCGCGAAGAATTCGTTGAACATGCGGCAGGACTGATGATAAATTTGCACTATCTGCATCCTTTCAGAGAAGGCAACAGACGCACACAACGCATATTTTTTGAAAAGCTTGCTGAAGGAGCAGGTCATAAGCTAGATTTTTCTCTTGTGACAAAAAAACGCAAGGAATTTACCTATGTTGCAGCAATGGACAATGGTAATCCAGAACCAATGAAGCATCTTCTCGATGATATCTCCAATCCAGAAAAATTACTTATTTTACATGAATTCACCAACTCTATGAGAAAGCTTGGGCTTGATGAAACAAATTATCGTCTTACTGTCGTAGCAAGGGAAGGTCAAACCTATCATGGCACCTATAGAGGCAGTGGAGAAAATGGCTTCATGATGGATGTTAATGGTACTTTCATCGTAGGAAATAAAAAACATCTCACACCAGAGCAAGTGAAAACTTTGAAAATTGGTGATCCCCTCACCTTTACAGTCCCTCTCATTCAAGACCAGCAACAAACACTGATCCCAGGAGAAAAAGTAGCTCCCCTCACCGAGAGCGAACTCTCTGAAAGAGTTTATAACAGTCCATCCGTCCAAGAGAGCATAAAAAAAATTGAAACTTTGTGTAAGATTGTTTATGGCAACTCGCATATTTTGCAAAATAAAATCCCCAAAATTGAAATTCCCGTAACAAATGAAAGCCTCTCTGAGGCAGAAAAGTTTGCGCGGCAGGTTTGGGAATTTCCTCAATCTATTCATCGGCTTCGTGGTATCAATATATGTGGCTTGAAGAGTGGTGCACGCCAACATGCTGAAGAAAATATTTTACCCTTAAGCCATGCTCTTGTTGATTATGCGCATGCTGTTAGACTGGCAGAAAAGGATGTTCTTGAAAGCCATAAAATCGAACAAGAACGCTGTGAAAAGTCGATAGAAATGCCTAGTGAACAGATAAAAAATCTATTTTCTCTACCAATAGAACAGCAACAAGATGTCATATCGAGATCTCCTGAACTAAGAGGAGAGATAAAGGTTTATATGCGTGAAATCAATCACCGCTTATCAGAAAGCGAGCATCAAGCAATAAAGGAAAAAAACCCCGAGAGACTTGCTAAAAGTATTGGCACATCGGTAAATCAAGCCTCAGAAATTATAAAAATTGTCAAACAAGGAAAAGAATTAGAACCGAGCCTAAATCAGCTATACTTTAAGTTCCGTGTATTTAATGAACACTTAACCTCAAGCCCCCATCACGTTAAAAAGGAAAACATGAGCACGGAAGTCTCTGAAAGTCTTGCTCCATCAGCAATTAAAGTAAATAAAGCAAACCCAGTGGTCATACAAGAAAAAGCAAATAGAGTAAGCCAAGCCTTCATACAAGAAAAAGCGATAGAGCAGAACGTTCAACAACGTAAATCCCAATGCGCAAAAGTAATAACCATCTAGGTGTGCATAGGTTTTGACTTTTTTTGCTTTTTGGCAGATGAAATCATCACGTTTTGATGCCTCTCTTCCATCGGTTATTTCTCCTCAAAGGAGAGAATGTATAAAGATGGGCTAATAGAAATATTGAAAATATCTGTTTAAAGGAGGTCTGAAAGTTTATTTACCCAAACAGAGGCAGTATGTTCATGCTCATAGGGGGGGGCCTCTAGAGCTTTAAGCATTTTAAATCATTATAAGAATTTAGATAGACTACTTGATCATTATAAATACATCTATGAATCTGAGTTTCTCTTTTATAAAACGGATTACATAATTATTATATAATAAAGAGCATTTTCTAGGGTTTTAAAGGGAAAAGCTGCTAAAGGCATTGAAGAATCAGAAATTTGATCTACAAAACAAGAGTATAAAGCGATATACTATAAAGAAACAAAGAGATGCCCTGCATATAAGATCTAGAAAAAACAAAACAGTGCACAAGTAAAAATTCCACCGGTTCGCCTCTTCTCTTATATTCTTTTCTCTTTGTTATATTGCTCCATATTTTCAAATTGCGTAAAAGAGTACTTTTTTATGTAAATAATAAAAACAATAAGACAGCAACCAAACATAGCTCCAACAGTGGCAATGCACTCTTGTTAAAAGAAAGATAAGTAACATAGTAAAACACTCTATATAAAATAGCATTTTATTAACCTACTAATTAGATTTTTATGATTTAAAAGGATTAATGACTTCTTCTTCATGACGAACCCGATATATCTTTATGACCCTAATTAAAAAATTTGCAACTGTCGCTTCTGGAACTCTTATAAGCCGTATTTTTGGCTTTATACGTGAAATGCTAATGGCGGCAGCTCTTGGAACTGGTCCTGTTTCCGATGCGTTCAACGCGGCTTTTCGTTTTCCCAATACATTCCGCCGTTTTTTTGCTGAAGGTGCCTTTAATACAGCTTTTGTGCCTCTTTTTGCAAAAAAAATTACTGAAGATGGTCAAGAAACTGCATGCAAATTCGCAGAAGAGGTCTTTGGCGTTCTTTTTTCATTGCTGTTACTTTTAACCATTGCCATGGAGTTAAGTATGCCTTTTTTAGTGCGAACGATCATTGCTCCAGGTTTTGCCGAAGATGCTACAAAATTTAACGCCACAATTCATTTCACGGCAATTATGTTTCCCTATTTAACTTGCATGTCTTTAGCAGCAATGATGGGCGGCATGTTAAATGCCTTGCGGCGCTATTTTGTTGCTGCCATCGCCCCCCTCTTTTTGAATATTCTTTTGATTGGGATACTCGCCTATGCTTGGATATATCAGCTTGATGCTTGGCATATCGGCTTAAATCTTTCCTGGGGTGTCTTAGCGGCAGGCATTCTCCAACTCACCCTCATCGCGGTTGCTTTGCGTCAAAGTGGAATGAAAATTTCCCTCCGCCGTCCCCATTTCAGTCCGAATGTTCGTAAACTTTTAACTTTAGCATTCCCTGCTGCCATCACGGGAGGCATTACACAAATCAATTTGCTCATCAATACCAATATTGCTTCCAGCCAATCAGGTGCGGTCTCCTCTTTAATGTATGCTGACCGTCTTTATCAATTGCCCCTAGGCGTGATAGCAATTGCCGTTGCCACTGTTCTTTTACCAGAATTAACAAGGGCGCTACATAGCAAAAAACACAAAGAAACGCACGATTTGCAAAACCGCTCTATTGAATTAACCCTGTTGTTAACGCTCCCCGCATGCGTTGCCTTTTTACTGCTCTCATCCCCCATTATCAGTTTGCTTTTTGAGCGTGGACAATTTACCAGTGAATCAACCCACCATGTCGCACAGTTGCTTAAACTTTATGGATTAGGACTTCCAGCTTTTGTACTCATCAAAGTGTTTATTCCTAATTTTTTTGCCCATGAAGATACCAAAACACCGATGATTTTTACTTGCATTTGCGTTTTCCTTAATATCGGTCTTGCTTTAACGTTATTCCCTTTTTTATCCACACGAGGCATTGTTATTGCTGAAATTACCTCTGGATGGGTCAACACATTATTGCTTTGTGGTGTCCTCCTTAAGCGCGGTTACTGGAAATACGATGCGCAACTGATAAAACGCATTGTATGTCTGATGATCATCACTATATTGAGTGCCATGGCTCTTCATTATCTTCTTAACGTGCTTGGCTTTTTGTCTTTCCCTTTATCCTCAAAAGCATCATTTTTCTTGCGCGCTAGCATCTTAGCAGGAATAATGTTTGTCATCTTCTTGGTATATTTAACTGCCTATTTTTTACTTGATACCCGTTCCTTTTTTCTCACACTTAAAAATTTCAAAAAGCACTTATAATATTTTATCTTGCTTTCAGAAAAACGCTTTGTCACAAAACACAAAACGAATGACTTTACTGAAGAAAGAACTTTCCTATGAACAGCTTCACACCGCTTGTCTTTTCCGGCGTACAACCGAGTGGTAACCTACATCTTGGCAATTATCTTGGAGCGATAAAACATTGGGTTGAACTGCAAAAATCTTATAATTGCCTGTATTGTGTTGTCGATCTGCATGCACTCACAGTGAACCCCAATCCACACACTTTGATTGAATCAACCAGAGCAGTCACAGCAGCCTTTTTAGCTGCCGGGATTGATCCTCAAAAACACATTATTTTCAACCAATCTCGTGTTTTTCAACATGCTGAGCTTGCATGGATTTTCAATTGTATTGCCCGTATTGGTTGGCTCCAGCGCATGACGCAATTTAAAGATAAAGCAGGAAAAGATCGGGAAAAAGCTTCTCTTGGGCTTTTTGCTTATCCAAGCTTGATGGCTGCTGATATTTTACTCTATCGTGCTACACATGTTCCGGTAGGAGAAGATCAAAAACAGCATGTTGAACTCACGCGTGATATTGCGCAAAAATTCAATAACGACTATGCTAACCGCATTGCGGATTTAAATTTTGGTGTTCCAATACAAATGGGGGATGAAAAGAGACAAGGCTTTTTCCCAATGCCTAAAGCATTGATAGGAGAAACAGCCATGCGCGTTATGTCCTTGCGCGATGGTACAAAAAAAATGTCAAAATCGGATTCTTCAGATTTTTCGCGTATTAATTTGACTGATGATGCTGATCTTATTGCAAAAAAAATACGCAAAGCGAAAACGGATTCCGCCCCTCTTCCCGACACATTGGAAGCCCTAGCAGGACGACCAGAGATCGACAATCTTCTTGGTATTTATGCAGCCTTTGCACAAGTGAGTAAAGAAAAAGCCCTTTTAGAATTTTCAGGACAACAATTTTCTCTTTTCAAAACGGCCTTAGCTGACCTTGCTGTCGATAAGCTTGCCCCAATAACACGGGAAATGCGTCGACTGCATAAAGAAAGTGCTTATATTGATTCTGTTTTGCATGATGGCGCACAGCGTGCCGGTGCACTGGCAGAAAAAAATATGAAAAAAATCCGTGACATCGTTGGATTTTTGCACAATACATGAAACAATAAAACTGAAAATGGAGAGAGAGAGAGCACATGGCTTCTAAGCAACAAAATCACAAGAAAAAAATTTTGGTCATTATTGATGAAACACCAGAGTGCCGGCGTGCCGTTGCTTTTGCCGCAAAATATGCCCAAAATACCAACAGAACATTAGTTTTATTCTCTGTTGTTGATAGTATAGAATTTCAACACTTTCTGGGCGTAAATGATGTGATGCGAACAGAATCCACACAAAGTGCCCATCAAGTGTTGGGGAAAATTGCAGGTGCTGTGCGCGCCACCCATGCTCTTGAAACAGAAATGATTGTGCGTGAGGGTAAAAAAATTGACGAAATTTCTAAACTAATCGATGAAGATAAAGAAATCGCGCTCATTGTTTTAGCAGCCAGTGGACACACAGATGGACCAGGACCACTTATTCAATTAATTGGAAATCGGGAAACAGCTTTTTCAATCCCTGTAACCATTATTCCCAGCAATCTTGCAGATGAAGATATTGAATCGATTGCTTAAACACTCTTTGGACACAATCACCTTCTTTATTCTTGAAGATAAAAGGAGCAGATATGTTTATTCAAACTGAAGCAACACCAAACCCTGCAACACTCAAATTTCTGCCAGGCCGTGTGGTACTTTCCGAAGGCGTGTTAGAATTTCGTAATCGTGAAGAAGCGGCTAAAAACTCACCTTTAGCTGCAAAACTGTTTGATATTCCAAATGTCAATGGTGTTTTTTTTGGTTATGACTTCATCACCGTGAGCAAACAAGAGGGTGAATGGCAACATCTTAAGCCCGTCATTTTAGGCAAAATTATGGAACATTTTTTGTCCGGTGACCCAGTTATCAGCACCAACGCCACGACACAAGCACAAAACCACGCCCTTAACGAAGAGTTTTATGACGAAAAAGACGCAGATATCGTCTTAACAATTAAGGAACTTCTTGAAACGCGTATCCGTCCAGCTGTTGCCAATGATGGTGGAGACATTACTTTTCGCGGATTTGAAAACGGTATTGTTTACCTCAATATGCGGGGAGCTTGCGCCGGATGCCCCTCTTCAACTGCAACATTAAAACATGGTATTGAAAATCTTTTACGGCATTTTATTCCAGATGTTTTAGGTGTTGAAGCCATGCCGCAATAGAACATGAGATCTTATCAAAGACCAACAAAAACAAAAGTCATAACGAGAATATTACGCCCTTAAACGCTCTCACAAAAACCAACGCACTCCCATCAATCCTCTCACTCTCCGTCTGGTACAAACCATGAGAAGCGTCATAGAGGTTAGAACAAGCCCTTCATAGAGCCATGTCCAGCAGACTGTATTCAACATATTGATTTATAATGATAATTCATTGTTTTACATATTAAATAAGAGTCCCGAATATCCGTAAGATTCTCTCATTTCAAACCTGTTTATGTTGAATCAATCAAAATTATGCCCTTGCACGTCATAAGCGGGATGAGTGTGTGGATAAAAACACTTAAAGAAAAGAGTAAAAGTGCCTCTTATGAATGCTCTCAAATGCAAGAGCTGGAGCAACATCAGTAGCTGGCAAATAGTATGCTGGTGCTGGCTTGTTACTTCACAAGCGTAAAGATGGTGGTAGCATGGGTAGATTTATCACTATACCATTCACGAGCGACATCGTGAAATGGAATTAGGAGCAATTCAACACACTCAATTACCTAAAACCATCCCAAGGGTATATTTTTTAAAGGAATTGGAGTAATTCTTACTCTAAAATAAATCACTGATTCAGGCAAAGACGCTTTCACAAACAGAAACGACTCTACAAACTATCCATCACAAAATTTTTTTAATGAATTCTGACTTTAAGCCAATCTGACCAATTCCAGGAATCTTACAATCAATATTATGATCCCCATCCACGAGACGAATATTTTTCACCTTCGTACCACTCTTGAGAATCGATACAGCACCTTTTACTTTAAGATCTTTTATCACCCTAACACTATCCCCCCTTTGTCAAAACCTGACCATGGGCATCATAAACGATGTCATCAGAAATAAGCTTCTTCACTTTTTTGGCCACTCATGTGCGCATTCAGGACACACAAAATTTTCACCCTCTTCGTAAGTATAAAGACCACCACAGTGAGGGCATTGAAGATATTGGCATATATTCCCTCTCTTTTATTCAACAAAATCATTCCTTTAAGCGGTCATAGAGCAATACGTATGCATTGTCTGTTGTCTCACGAAAAACATCTTTATTTTTTTCAATGTTATCTCCTCTCCTGTAACTTCATATCACCACCCTAAAGAATGGAGTTTCAAGACCATAACTGCTGGATAACAAACTTTGGCATTTGAGCGTGTTCATAACAAGCATTTTATAGCTTATCGTAAAGAGTTTTTACCAACACACCACTCCTGCTTAGAATGCATAAGGGAAATGGCTATTAATTGCTTCACTCTAAAAGAGTTTGAAATGAGAGAATCCTTAAGATATGGGGAAGGAAATTCAACCGGCAATCATGGAGAAGAGAAAAATGACAAAAGATTTTTTAATTTTTATTATTCTATCCACACCCAATGCATCATCATTTTTCTATGGGATATATATTTTTTAAGACGTTTTAGTGCCATAAGAGCCTCTCCCCTATAATCATGATTTTGGTTAAGCGGATAAACAGTTTGAAAGGCATGCCACCTCTCATAAAAGCAAAACTGTTTTAATTTTTATTGTAAATTTCCTGAAATTACTTTATGTATTAAAGGGTGTTTTGGTCGCATACACAACGACCAAGAGGGTCTTAAAAGCCCGAAAACTCGATACATAAATGAACCCACTTTGTGGGTATCCTGGAATTCCAGGAGTTTTTGCTCTGTCCAGGTGCTCTAAGCACTAAAAGCAAAAAAGCTGATTCGAGTTCAGTATTTTCAAACTCCCGGAAGACCAAGGCAAGGGCGGTTGCACCCGGCGGGGGACTTTAAGATGCAAACAAAAAATCCTCATAACGACATTTTCGTGGGCAAAAGAATTCGCTTCAAACGAAAAATGTTGAAAATGTCTCAAAAACAATTATGCCATGCTTTAAGTGTAAGCTTCCAACAAGTTCAAAAATATGAAACAAGACTAGATCGTATAGGAGCAGGATGTTTAAAGGAAATTGCCGATATCCTGAATGTTCCTATTGCCTTTTTTATGCGGATATCTGAACAAAACAAGAGTCCCCTACCATCATGGATTTCTAACACTCTTTCTAAATGATGAAATCATATCGAGCAGATAGAGAATATCTGCTGCTAAAAAGATTTAGCATTCTCACCACGGTAAAACGCAGAGCAATTTTACAATTAATTTCTGATCCAAATGAAAGCTTTTAACGTCATGCGCGAGAGTACTATACATCTGTTTATTAACATTCTGGAAAGCAAAACACACCACCTTCACAAGATTAACAATTCTTGAGAGCAATCAAATCACCAAATTCACCGTGGTTATAAAATAGACAAACACATAAAAAATAGATAAACACATAAAAAAACGGGCCTGATAGGCCCGTTTTTTTAACTTTAGAAAGAGTGTTAGAAATCCATTCCGCCCATTCCACCCATTCCGCCACCAGGCATTGGAGGCATTGGCGTATCTTTCTTTGGAACTTCAGCAACCATCGCTTCCGTAGTGATAAGAAGGCTTGCAATTGAAGCTGCATTCTGAAGAGCAGAACGTACCACCTTCACGGGATCAACAATTCCCAAAGCGATCAAATCACCAAATTCACCGGTTGCGGTGTTGTAACCAAATGTATCAGCATTATTTTCCAGCACCTTGCCAACGATAATCGCTGCTTCTTCACCAGCATTTGTTGCAATTTGACGTGCTGGTGCTTGGAGAGCACGGCGAACGATATTGATACCAGCTTCTTGGTCAGGATTGCTTCCTTTAACGGTCAAAGCATTTGCAGCACGCAACAAGGCAGTTCCACCACCAGCAACAATACCTTCTTCCACAGCAGCACGTGTAGCGTTCAAGGCATCATCAACACGATCTTTCTTTTCTTTCACTTCAACTTCTGTAGCACCACCAACACGGATCACAGCTACACCACCAGCGAGTTTAGCAAGTCTTTCTTGCAATTTCTCACGGTCATAATCAGAAGTGGTTTCTTCAATCTGCGCCTTGATTTGATTAACGCGTGCATTAATTTCGTTCTTTTGTCCAGCACCATCAATAATCGTGGTATTCTCTTTAGAAATATTGACTTTCTTTGCTCGACCAAGCATATCCAAAGTGACATTTTCGAGTTTAATACCCACATCTTCAGAAATGACCTGACCTGATGTCAAGATTGCAATATCCTCGAGCATTGCTTTACGACGATCACCAAATCCTGGAGCCTTCACAGCAGCAATTTTCAAACCACCACGCAGCTTGTTAACAACGAGGGTTGCCAAAGCTTCACCTTCCACATCTTCAGCGATAATAAGAAGTGGTTTACCAGACTGAACAACCGCTTCAAGCACTGGAAGCAAGGATTGCAGATTAGACAATTTCTTTTCGTGAATAAGGATGTAAGGATCATCGAGATCAGCGACCATTTTCTCAGCATTGGTAACAAAGTAAGGAGAAAGATATCCACGATCAAACTGCATTCCTTCAACGACTTCCAATTCCGTTTCAGCAGTTTTTGCTTCTTCCACGGTAATAACACCTTCATTACCGACTTTTTCCATAGCATCAGCGATCATTTTACCGACTTCAGCAGCACCATTCGCGGAAATTGTTCCCACTTGTGCAATTTCTGCTGAAGTTTGGATTTTTTTTGCTTTTTTGAAAAGGTTTGCCACCACTTCATCAACAGCAGCATCGATCCCACGTTTAAGATCCATTGGGTTCATGCCCGCAGCAACAGCTTTTATGCCTTCTTGTACGATAGCATGCCCTAAAACGGTTGCCGTTGTCGTTCCATCACCAGCAATATCATTGGTTTTGGAAGCAACTTCGCGCAACATTTGTGCGCCCATATTTTCGAACTTATCTTCCAGTTCGATTTCCTTTGCAACGGACACACCATCTTTTGTGATGCGAGGTGCACCAAATGATTTATCGATCACCACATTACGACCTTTAGGGCCGAGCGTTACCTTCACAGCGTTAGCAAGGATATCAACACCGCGCAACAAACGCTCACGCGCTTCACGGCCAAACTTGACTTCTTTAGCAGCCATTTAATTTCTCCTTGGAGTTATCTCAAATGTTATAAAATGAAAGAATTAAGAGACTTAAATTAGCCCAAAATTCCCATAATATCAGATTCTTTCATGATTAAGAGGTCTTCCCCATTAATCTTTACTTCAGTTCCGGACCATTTCCCAAAGAGGATACGGTCTCCTGTTTTCACTTCTAAAGGTACACGCTTTCCGTTATCATCGAGAGCACCATTGCCAATGGCAATAACTTCACCTTCTTGAGGTTTTTCCTTTGCTGTATCAGGGATGATGATCCCACCAGCAGTCTTATTTTCAGATTCAACCCGACGGACAACGACACGATCGTGAAGTGGGCGGAATTGGATATTAGCCATGTTTTAAATCCTTAAAACTTACTATAATTGAATTAATCTTAAGTTCTTGCTAGCACTCTTGTAGTGTGAGTGCTAGCAACACTCAAGATATAAAATTGCCCCTTCTCAATGTCAAGGATTCTGGATAAAATATTTTTCTGCAAAAGACTTCAGAGTCTTGCCTCTTTTTTTTATTTTGCGTTATCTAGCTTTTATTAACCCGTGAACATAAAAGGATTTTATCATGGTTGAAACACGTCAGGAAACGGATAGCTTTGGAACAATTTCAGTACGTCAAGACCGTTATTGGGGTGCACAAACTGAACGTTCACTGCATAATTTTAATATTGGTAGTGAAAAACAACCCCTCACTATCATTTATGCCTTAAGCCTCATCAAAAAGGCCGCAGCTGTTGTGAATATGGAAAAGGGGAAACTCGCGCAAAACATTGGGAAAGCAATCATTATTGCTGCTGACGAGGTGCTCGCCGGTGTATTTGATACCCATTTTCCCCTTTCTGTTTGGCAAACGGGTTCTGGCACACAAAGCAATATGAACGTGAATGAAGTCATCGCCAACCATGCCAACATGCTTTTAGGAGGAAAACTAGGGAGCAAAACCCCTGTTCATCCCAACGACCACGTCAATATGAGTCAATCTTCAAACGATTCCTTTCCCACCGCGCTTCACATTGCCACCACCCTGCAAACACGCCAACATCTCTTTCCTATCCTTGAAGCCCTTATAACCACTTTAAGAAAAAAAGAAGAAGAATTTGCTGATATCATTAAAATCGGGCGGACCCACACCCAAGATGCAACACCCTTAACTTTAGCACAAGAATTTTCAGGCTATCGCGCCGCACTCGAAGCCAATCGTCAACGGATTGAAACGGCACTTGCTGATGTCCAGATGCTTGCCCAAGGAGGAACAGCAGTTGGAACAGGGCTAAACGCACCGCAAGGTTTTGATGTTGCCTTTGCACAAACAATCAGCACGCTGACAGGAATAACCTTTAAAACTGCCAGCAACAAATTTGAAGCACTCGCCCATCATGGAGCACTTGCACATTTCCACGGAAGTCTGAATGCATTAGCTGCTGATCTGTTCAAAATTGCCAACGATATCCGGTTTTTGGGATCAGGTCCACGCTCAGGCTTGGGCGAACTAAGTTTGCCTGAAAATGAACCAGGCTCTTCTATCATGCCAGGTAAGGTTAACCCCACACAGTGTGAAGCCATGACGATGGTTGCCTGCCAAGTCTTTGGCAATCATACCAGTGTAACATTTGCCGCAAGCCAGGGGCATTTTGAACTCAATGTTTATAAGCCTGTTATTGGCTATAATGTTTTGCAATCAATTACACTTCTTGGTGATTGCATGCGCTCGTTTGATCTCCATTGTGTTCAGGGATTACGCGCTAATCGAGTCCATATTCACTCTCTCATGGAGCGCTCTTTGATGCTCGTAACAGCACTTGCCCCGGAAATTGGCTATGAAAAAGCTGCTGAAATTGCCAAAGCAGCGCATAAAAATGATACAACTTTGCGTACTGAAGCATTAAAAGCAGGCGTTTCTGGAGAAGATTATGACCGGCTGGTTGATCCAAAAAAGATGATCCACCCGCAATAAACAACGCGGTGCATATTTCCTTTAAGACAAACTTTTCTGTAAAATCGGACCATGAACGGTCCGATTGTCATTGTGTCTTGAGCAATTTACGCACATCTCTTGCAAAATTTCAGGAAATGCAACCTCTTGCAAAGGTTAAAGAACTTCTAAATCTTAGACAGATCTGCACAGATAACTTTCCTAGTGTGCACAAACAAAGCCATAAGGGAACTCTCTAATCCAGTTCCTCATCAGGGCATGTATCAGTATTTATTTTTGAAAAAGGACCTATCCTTTACCGGATGCTCTTGCCAAAATTGGAGAACTTTTTGTATAAAATTGAGACAATTTGTCGCACAACAGGACAAACAACCCGCATTTCTGGAAAAAATTAGCCCCGCTAACTGATCCCCCAAAAGATAAGTCAGCAAACAAGATACAAACCTTCCTGAGATATAAAACCTTCTCTAAAGACATGTACGCATCCATATCTTCATTTTTTTGCCAAGAGCATTTTGTTTTTAAAATCAGTTTCGTTTTCGTACTTGAATGCACAAAGTCTTCTTAAAAATGAAGTCAGGCTCTTTCATCATAGCCAATAAAATATCCCCCCAAGAAAGAAACCTCGAATAAAAGAACATAGGCTCTCTCCAAAAAGCACGATAAGACAGTCCTTTCATGTGATAACATCGGGGTGCTCGCGATCTAATTGTTGTTGGATATTCAACAATTTCAGTGCCGCCTGTTGCAAAGGTTGGAGAATTTTTTGCGGCGCCTGATTGTGTTTGCGTGGATCACCTTCATACTGCTCAAAATAAAGCCGCAAAGTTGCTCCCACTGTCCCTGTCCCCGATAAGCGCACCACGAGCCGTGCTCCATTTTCGAAAAAAATACGGATACCTTGTCTTGTGCTCATGCTCTGATCAACGGGATCATGATAGGTAAAATCATCTGCTTTTTCGACTCGGAGTCCAGAAATTTCCGTTCCCGCCTGTGGTAAATGGGCACGCAATTGCTCTATGATTGCACAGGCTTTTGAGACCTCCACTTCTTCATAATCATAACGTAAGGTATAAAAGCGCCCATAAGTGCGCCAATGCTGCTGAGCAATTTCCACGACCGTTTTACCAGTCACTGCTAAAAGATTTAACCAAAACAACACAGCCCATAAACCATCCTTTTCGCGGATATGATTAGAGCCTGTTCCAAAGCTTTCTTCACCACAAAAGGCCACTTTTCCAGCATCCAAAAGCGTCCCAAAAAACTTCCACCCCGTTGGCGTTTCAAAACAATTCAATCCTTTTTTTTCAGCGACAAGATCAACAGCACGCGCTGTTGGCATCGAACGAGCAACCCCCACAATACCTTGGCGATAACCTTTAATAAGATGGGCATGGTCAGCCATAATAGCCAAGGAATCAGAAGGCGAGATAAATTGTCCACGACCAATAATAAGGTTACGATCCCCATCCCCATCAGACGCCGCCCCAAGATCAGGTCCTTGATCAGTCATCAACAGATCATAAAGAGCCTTAGCATAAAGCAAATTAGGATCTGGATGCCCTCCCCCAAAATCTGATAGGGGAAGAGCATTAACCACCGTTCCTTCAGAAAATCCTAAACATTTTTCAAAAATTTCGCGCGCATAAGGCCCTGTTACCGCATGCATTGCATCAAATCGCAACGTTAACCCTTCTGAAATAGCCTTAGCAATGCGATCAAAGTCAAAAATCTCCTGCATCAAAGCAACATAATCTGCAACAGGATCAATGATATCAACCTGCATTGACCCTATAAAGTTTGTACCTTCCCTCTCTAAATCAATATCCGGAGCCTCAAAAATTTTATAAAAAGAAAGACGCTGAGAGGTTGTAAAAATGGCTTCACACAGAGAATCGGGAGCAGGTCCACCATTAGAAATATTATATTTAATGCCACAGTCCCCATTCGGACCACCAGGATTATGACTGGCTGAGAGAATAATTCCACCATAGGCACGCGTTTTACGAATAAGATGCGAAACAGCCGGTGTAGAAAGAATACCCCCTTTTCCTACTTTTACACAAGCAACACCATGAGCCGCCGCCATTTTCAATACAGTTTGAAGAAGAGTGCGATTAAAATAGCGTCCATCCCCTCCAAGAATCAGCATTTTTCCCTCAACAGAGCCAATGCTGTTAAAAAGAGACTGTATAAAATTTTCAACATAATGAGGCTGTTGAAAAACCGATACTTTTTTGCGCAAGCCAGATGTTCCCGGTTTTTGGTCATCAAAAGCCGTGGTGAAAACCGTCGTTATCATTGTAGAAACGCCTTCATAGGATTCTGTTCAATTTTAGAGTGAATACCGTCCAAAGTCGACCCTTAATTCTACTTGACGAAACAAGCAAATACTTGCACACTGAGAGGAGAAAAAAGATTTTTTAAGACACCTTCTTAAATATGCCTTTCAATATGAAGGTTGCTTTAAAATATAATTTTCATAAAAATACAGGAGCATAATGATGATAAGAAAAACAGTTCCCAACGTCACCTTCCACACACGTGTACGCGATGAATCAATCGGTGGAGAAAATCCTTATCGGTGGCAAGAAATCAACAGCGATGCTTATTTTAAAGGAAAACGGGTTATTCTCTTTTCTCTTCCTGGAGCCTTCACACCCACATGTTCAACCTTTCAGCTTCCTGATTTTGAAAAACTCTATGACGAATTTAAAAAGGTTGGCATTGATGAAATTTATTGCCTTTCCGTCAATGATGCTTTTGTTATGAATGCTTGGGGGAAAGCACAAGGCATTAAAAACGTGAAGTTAATCCCTGATGGTTCCGGTGAATTCACACGCAAAATGGGAATGTTGGTTGCCAAAGACAATGTTGGTTTTGGCATGCGTTCATGGCGCTATGCTGCTGTTATTCATGATGGTGTCATTGAAAAATGGTTTGCAGAAGAAGGTTTTTCTGACAATTGCACAACAGATCCTTATGAAGTTTCTTCCCCACAAAATGTTTTAAAAGCCCTGCAAGGCTAATTCCAGGCCAAATTCACCTGTTTAAAAATAACACAAACTTCACGGCATAAGTCGCTTTGTAAAGAGAAATTTGTGCCGTTTGTGTTTTATCAAATCTTAAATGAAAAAAACTGTCGCCAAAACATTTTCAACACAAAAGCATGCAACCAACTTATCATAGCAACCGCCCCCACAAAAAGAGCCGAAGACAACTTTTTGTCCATCATCATTAAAAATACCAAAAAGCAATTCTCCCTCAAAAACGCGCCCCGCATAAGATATCAATCGTCGCCCTACCAATGCGCCAATTTTGATGAGATTTTGAGTACCGTTTGTCTTAAACTCTTATTTTTTTTAAAGACTATTTACTCTAACAGTTCAATTCCTTTTCAAACAGTTCAATTCCTTTTCAAAATGACTGCTAGAGCAATCGTTCATTCGAATATTCTACCATGAATACTGCATTCATTTATTCATCTTCTTCATCGAACGCAAAATATTCATCACGCTCAGGAAGTCCAAAAATATCTGGATTTATAAAATAACAATCTTTTTTTGTCCCCTTCGCTATAATTTTGTGACTTTCTAATTCGTTTATACCTTCTTTAAAAGTTTCAAGATCAAGATATTGTGACTCTTTAGAAAGGTCGCAGGACAAAAATTCATTGAGAATATCATGATCTAATGTTACCTGATCAAACCATAAATTTACATCATCCTCATCTGACATTTTACCGATCTGCCACAACATAACAAAAAAAGTTTTCATACCAATAAAAGAAAGCCGAAGAATCATACGTCGACTATCGGGCGCTCCTGAAAACACAATTTTTGGAAGATCTGCAAATCCGATATCTGAAGGAGGAAGCTCAAATGATTTTCCAATATTCTCAGGTTTTTCAAGAATAAAAGGATTTCTTTCATATAATAAGGTAAAATCATATTGAACCATTGTACCTCTCCCTTAAGGAGTTGATTTATTATGATAAAAATAAATGCGGTCAAATCGCTTATCATCATAATAGCTTACGATTTACCCTAAATATGTTTCTATGAAAAATTGTCTAATTTAAGTTATTTCCTTATTTTTCTTTAAAAACTTCTGAGATAAAATACCTTAAGATCTCTCTCAATCTTTTGCTCATGTTCGATTTTGGGCTGTGCGTAAGAAAATATCAAAAAGTTTGATGCCAACAGAGAAGAATTAAAAGGTCAAGTCCATATGAACTGTCAACATTTTTATAAACTGCTGACCAGGAACTTTTCTCAACGCAGTTGCGTACATAGCTTGAATTTCTTTCGCGGTTTGGTTCACTAAGGTGCTTTCATGACCTCTCCAAGAAGGACGCGTTTAGAACAAGGAAAGCTCTTTTTCTTTATAAAAGAATTTCCACTTTATGCCACACGAGTTCAAAAAACAACGCGTTTTTGAGCTTGCGCATAAAAACATCGAGACGAGCAAAATACAGATTCTGAAAATTGAAACGAGAATTTTCGGGATCTGCCAAACAGTCTTTTCCGTGAAAAATTTTACTCTTACCACTTTTGGGCTGCCAAAATATCTTGCACTGTTTTGACCAACTGTTCTTCATCCACTGTTATTTGCCCCGGTCGGCTTTCACGCCATGTTTGATTATCCTTAATTTCACTCGACAAACGTGCCCCTTCAAATAAATCTTTTATCTGTATTTTTCCGCTCTCACGTTCTTGTGAACCTTGGATCACCACACAAGGAGCCTGACGACGATCGGCATATTTCATCTGCGCTTTCATCCCCGATGCCCCTAAATAGAGTTCAGCACGAATTCCCGCACTGCGCAACTGCATCACCATTTTTTGATAGCGCGCGACAATTTCCGGCTCTTTATCCATCATCAGCACCAAAACCGGTCCTGGCATTTGTTTTATAGGTAATTTTCCAAGGCTTTGCAAAGCGGCTATCAAGCGTGAGACACCAATGGAAAAACCTGTTGCGGGAATATTTTCACCACGAAAGCATGCAACCAACCCATCATAGCGCCCACCCCCACCAACAGAGCCAAAGACAACTTTTTGTCCATCCTCATTAAAAACATCAAAACGCAATGCTGCTTCAAAAACAGGTCCTGTATAATATTCCAATCCCCGTACCACCGACGGATCAATTTTGATGCGGTTCTGGTAACCATTTGCAGCAAAGATTTTCTGCATCTCCTCAAGTTCACGAACCCCTTCAAGTCCTTGAATACTCTGGTTAACGACTTTTCTAAGAGTGTCAAGCGTTTCCTCTGCTGTTTCAGCCTCTGCTGTAAGCAAGGAAAGAATACAATCAATCTCTTTGTCCTTAAGCTCTGCGCCTTTTGTAAAATCACCACTTTCATCCAAACGCCCTTTGCCTAAGAGAAAACGCACACCTTCAGGACCAAATTTATCAAGTTTATCAATTGCTCTTAGAACAGTTAAACGCTTTTCAGCTTGTTCATTTCCACCCAAACCAATCAACTCTAAAACACTCTCGAGAATTTTTCGGTTATTCAGACGAATGGTATAATCATGATGCCCAATTCCTAATTTTTCCAAACTATCGGCTGCCATCATGCAAATTTCAGCATCCGCCGCCACTGTTGGTGTTCCAACAATATCAGCATCAAACTGCATAAATTGCCGAAACCGGCCCGGTCCGGGTTTTTCATTGCGGAAGACAAAGCCAAGACGATAACTCCGATAAGGCTTTGGCAAAGTTTCAAAATTCTCTGCAAAATAACGAGCAAGAGGAGTGGTGAGATCATAGCGCAAAGACATCCATTGCTCATCATCATCTTGGAACGAAAAAACCCCCGCATTGGGGCGATCTGAATCGGGTAAAAACTTACCTAATACATCTGTATATTCAAAAATCGGTGTTTCAAGCGCTTCAAAACCGTAAAGTTCATAAACTTCACGAATCTGAGCAATCATGGTCTCAGTTGCATACAATTGCACGCTTGTGCGATCAACAAAACCACGAGGTAAACGTGCTCTGGTTTTTTCTTGTTTCGATGACATATGATTCTCTAGCAACAATTTGATTCACAGATAATATGTGTCTTATCTTATAGAAACAAACGCTGCAATGACTTTATCAACCTGAGCGTTTTAGCAACAAGCATCCATGCAATAGGCATTCACACAACAGACACTGAACTTTTTCTTTACAAAGAAAGAGAACCCCTCCGTTCCTTGGAAGCTATCCGCTTTAGAAACACGTGCACTCTTCACATCAGGAGTAAGCCCCCTTCGTATTCTTCCATTTATTGATGAAGATGATGGGCTCCCTCAACCCCAGAACGCTCCCAAACATTCTTCATATCTTACCTCCCGTCCGGAACTTTCCTTTTGGTACGTTTTCTTTGCAGCTCTCACCTTGACACACTTTCTTTTAAGCAATCTTTCCTTAAGCACATTTTCCACGAACTCTGCATTCTTCTTCATCCTTCCCTTCAAAAAATTTCTTGCGCATTTCAGATCCCTCTCCCAACATAAGATGAGCGATCCATGCACAGTTTTTAAAGGTAAGAGCAACTGTTAACTTTAGCTTAGCCGGCGGTCATCTCCTGGAAAGAAGCTCCTTCTTTATAAGAGCTTCTTAAATTTATTGCCTACAGAAAAAATCTCAAGACATGAGAGTGCTTTTTGCTTGCTGTGCAAAGTTATTGATAAGCGTTTTTAAATCAACAATATTGGAACCAGCATCTGTAATCGACCTTGAAATAGAAGGAATGATATTCTGCCACACACTTTGAGGAAACTGGTTTGTCAGTTGTGTTATTGTTCCTCCTTGAGCACCAATCCCCGGAACAAGAAACAAGCACTTTTTTAACTGTTCGATGGTGTCTCTTGATTCACTGCCCACTGTTGCTCCAATAACCGCACCGATGGGTCCAACAAGATGATGCTTACTTAAAAACTGGCGATTATAATCACAAATACGCTGTGCTAAATAAACAGAAAGTGTTTGATCACCAATAAGCGCATTTCGAATGGACTTCCCCTCTGGATTGGAGGATTGAACAACCACAAAAACACCTGTTCCTGTTTCTTCTGCAATTTTTATCAGCGGAAGGAGAGCATCAAACCCCAAGAAAGGATTAACTGTTATGGCATCCGCTTTAAACGCACTGCTTGAACCAAGCCAAGCTTTACCATAGGCTTCAACCGTAGAACCAATATCGCCCCTTTTTACATCTACAAGCACCAATAAACCTTGTTCATGTGCATTTTCAATAAGTTCTTTGAGAACTTGAAGACCTTCCACACCATACAACTCAAAAAATGCGGCTTGCGGCTTTATAATACCAACATTTCCCACAGCTGCTGTGAGAAGGATATCACAAAAGTCCTTTAAGCCTTTATAATCACAGCTTAAATTCCATGATTGCAAAACTTTATGACTAGGGTCAAAGCCGATACAAAGCGGTCCATAGATTTCCCGATTTTTTAAAAAAGTTGAATGAAACATTCCACACCCTAAAATAATCTTTCTTTCAAGTTCTCGATACAATTGATGGGTGAGAGCTTTAACATACAGTAAGAAAAATAATAACAAAAAAGATAAGACCCAAGAACAAGGAAAGAGAAGTTCAAAAATCAGCAGCCCAATCAATAGCTCACTGGTGCTTCCCTTATATTGGTAAAAGCGCGTCTCTTAACGTTAGCAAAAACGACTCTTAAGAAAACTTAAGTTATAAAATGACAGGCAATCTCTTAACTTATGCAACAGAAAACGTTTTTGCAGCATCAAAAGCGCAAAAACATTTATTCCACTTCTTTATTTATTCCCCATAGAGCATTTATCTCTCCTAGAACGCACACCCTTAAGAAACTGGATCCCAACAAGAGTTCCACAAAAAGTTCTCAATAATCCCCTCTGTTCTCAGTCTGATCAATCTCTTTCTGACGCATGCTTATCCATTCTTGAGACAAAATTAGTTATGGTATTTTAGTTGGGAACAAAAATTACTGAAGAGAGGAGAAGACAAAAATAACAACAGACTCTTTAGAAACACCATCAAAGAGGAATACATGAAATGCTAAAAACAGAGCTCTTGTGCACCCCTCTATATAAGCTGAAAAGAAAAATCATATGAGCATAGATATCCTCCTATGATAGGAATAGAGGATAAAGACGCAAGAATGCCCATCGAAAAAACTATCCATGAAAACACAAATTTCCCCTGCAATAAATAATTGGACTGCTTTTTCAAATATTACTGGAGCATTTACTCATGATAACTGAGCCAACTTATTTCTTTCACTATCGGTTTTTCAGGAGATTTGAGAGGGTTCAAAACCACCAAAGTTGAAATATGGTTACGTGCAATTAATAGGAAGTACGATGCACCGCCTGAAACCCTTGGTAATCTGCTTAGGAACTTTATGGACAAAGAATATTATAGCTAAAACGGATTTAATACACAATTAGACGATCAAGTCCGACAGTTAGAAAAAGATCAATGTAAAATTTTAGAAAACTTAGAAAAATGGATTAAAGTATCAAAGCAGAAGATATATCACCAAGCGCAACCTCCTCTTTACAGAAGCATTGCAAAAAGCGTTGCAAGGCAGAAACTCTCCACAGGAAGCTCAAAAATCGAGAGAATATTCAAAAATTTTAATTCTTATCAGAAATCAAACACAAAATTGCTTTTTGTTTTTTAGGTTTAAGCATTCTGAAACTTTTCAAAAGGATGTATTCTTCTTTGCCCGATATCCCTTCATCACCATGAGATAGGGCATTTTCTTTTACTGAGAGATCAGTATAAAAAAAGGAAATTGGAACATCTAGGATATCGGCAATTTCCTTTAAACGTCCGGCTCCAACACGATTCAATCCTTTTTCGTATTTTTGAATTTGTTGGAAAGTTATCCCTAACTGGCTGCCTAATTGTTTTTGTGACATTCCTAGCCTTGTTCTTTTAAAGCGGATTTTTTTGCCAACAGAAATGTCGTTAAAATGTGGTTTTTTGGCTGTCACTCTCAATTCCCCCCACCGGGTGCGAGCGCCCTCGCATTGGTATTCCGGGAGTCAAAATACTGAGCTCTAGTCAGTTTTTTTGCTTTTAGTGCTTAGAGCACCTGGACATGGCAAAAACTCCCGGAATTCCGGGATACCCACACAGTAGGTTCATTTCACGCTAGAGCTTAGGGTTTTTGAATCCCTCTTGGTCGTTGCGTATACGACCAAAATCACAGGGCTCATTAATAAGCCACTTTAAAGAGATTGGCAACCAAAATTAAAGCAGTGTTTTTTATCTCTCCTAAATCAAACACAAAATTGCTTTTTGTTTTTTAGGTTTAAGCATTCTGAAACTTTTCAAAAGGATGTATTCTTCTTTGCCTGATATCCCTTCATCACCATGATGATAGGGCATTTTCTTTTACTGAGAGATCAGTATAAAAAAAGGAAATTGGAACATCTAGGATATCGGCAATTTCCTTTAAACGTCCGGCTCCAACACGATTCAATCCTTTTTCGTATTTTTGAATTTGTTGGAAAGTTATCCCTAACTGGCTGCCTAATTGTTTTTGTGACATTCCTAGCCTTGTTCTTTTAAAGCGGATTTTTTTGCTAACAGAAATGTCGTTAAAATGTGGTTTTTTGGCTGTCACTCTCAACTCCCCCCACCGGGTGCGAGCGCCCTCGCATTGGTATTCCGGGAGTTAAAAGTACTGACCTCGAATCAGCATTTTGCTTTTAGTGCTTAGAGCACCTGGACATAGCAAAATCTCCCGGAATTCCGGGATACCCATGGAGTGAGTTCATTTTTATGTATCGAGGCTTCGGGCTTTTAATCCCTATTGGTCGTCGCGTATACGACCAAAATCACAAGGCTCATTAATAAGCCACTTTAAAGAGATTGGCAACCAAAATTAAAACAGTGTTTTTTATCTCTCCTAAATCAAACACAAAATTGCTTTTTGTTTTTTAGGTTTAAGCATTCTGAAACTTTTCAAAAGGATGTATTCTTCTTTGCCTGATATCCCTTCATCACCATGAGATAGGGCATTTTCTTTTACTGAGAGATCAGTATAAAAAAAGGAAATTGGAACATCTAGGATATCGGCAATTTCCTTTAAACGTCCGGCTCCAACACGATTCAATCCTTTTTCGTATTTTTGAATTTGTTGGAAAGTTATCCCTAACTGGCTGCCTAATTGTTTTTGTGACATTCCTAGCCTTGTTCTTTTAAAGCGGATTTTTTTGCCAACAGAAATGTCGTTAAAATGTGGTTTTTTGGCTGTCACTCTCAACTCCCCCCACCGGGTGCGAGCGCCCTCGCATTGGTATTCCGGGAGTTAAAAGTACTGAGCTCTAGTCAGTTTTTTTGCTTTTAGTGCGCAGAGCACCTGGACATAGCAAAAACTCCCGGAATTCCGGGATACCCACACAGTAGGTTCATTTCACGCTAGAGCTTAGGGCTTTTAATCCCTATTGGTCGTCGCGTATACGACCAAAATCACAGGGCTCATTAATAAGTCACTTTAAAGAGATTGGCAACCAAAATTAAAACAATCTTTCTGATCTCTCAAAGATTATAATATTGGATACATTCTTAGTAAATCGAATTTTTGCCTACAAAAATATCGTCAAATGCAGATTTTTGGCTTGCACTCTCAACTCCCCCCACCGAATGTGAACACCTTCGCATTGGTATTCCGGGCGTTAAAAATACTCAGTTTAGATCAGCATTTTGCTTTTAGTGCGCAGAGCCCACAGAGCAAATATTTACTCGCCATAAGTTTGGTAGTAAACAAGATTGGACTCAGCACCGAACAAGTATCCAGCCCTATACATCCTCTTGTGGCTTCGCAAAGCCTTATTTTTTAGTAAACAGTTTCTACCCCTTGAGTCTTCTGGCTCCCCCCGCCTTTTTTGCCCCCCCAATCATACCAATATTCAAACTATCAACGGTCGTTAGAGACGCCTAAGTGTTCCATAAAAAAGTGCTTCAAATAATCAATAAAATACCGACTTGACGTGATCGGTTACCCGGAGCAAGACTCAAAGCCGTCAGGTTTGGGAGCTTACCCATGTTCAAGGCTAAGGTGGTGCAAAAACCCCCGTGTATCTTATGATAACTTAACAGATCAACTCACCAAAATTGCATTTATGAGGCATTTTATTTGTTATAAAACAGGACATGATTTGATGACTGATCATTATTTTTAAATAAATTATCTTCCCACAATCACTATGATAGAATGCGATTATAAAGGATAAATGTAGATTTACAAAAAGAAATAGATATCAACAACCGTTTTTCGTTTTCTATAAGATGATAATTGAAAAATTGCTCTTGTTTAATCGCGATGAAGCAGCATCGTATAATTGGTATAAGTCTGTTCAATTCAAGATTTTCAGAAAAATATATCACTGAGCTCATATGTTGGGCTGCAAAAAAATTCAAAAATATTGACGTATTGCTCCCAGATATAGAATCTAGAAGGTTTCTTATATTGGCATCTTGATCAACTAAAGCTAAGGCAGCAAGAAAAACAAAAAGAGAGCTAAATCGTATAAGGCGCATATGATACAATATTCATAATTCTCATAATTTAGAAAAACTCTTTCGCATTCCTGACTTCTCTCAATACAAGAAAAGTGAAAATTACAAAATATTAAAATCAAAAGCTATAGATTTGTACAAAACAAACTCGAAATTCAATGAATTATGCGCAAGAATGCCAATCAAAGCGGTTGGGAATTGGGCAAAAAGTATAGGATTATCAACTGAAAAAATAAAGAGTTTGGAAACAACAAATATTTCTCTCGAATATACTTTCAATGAAGTACCTTTCTACGTAAACACCCCATGTTTACGTAATTTATTACAGGTCTTACTGAAAGAGTGTTCTGTCTGTTTAAAAAAAACAAAAACTTCGCTCATAATATTTGTTAGAGTGTCGTGTTTTGCAGCTATCGGAGAGTTTTTGGGATGGATTTGATTATTTTTTGTTGTTATGAGTAGAATGTTGTTTTTTCTGGAGTTAGGTGCTGAAGAAGTAATGTTTTGCTAAGCTCTGATTTTAAAAAATACCCCCCCGATAGCGTTTGTTAGAACGGCGTGTCACAATCGCACTAGGCGTTTTACACGCTTTTGCGTTTTCTCCTGCTTCCCATAGCGCTTCTATAACGCTTTCATGAGGGGAGTGGGAGTGTGGTGCGAAGGAATACTGTGGTCGTGTGCTAAGATTTGATATGAGGAATTGTATAGTTTTACGGACGATTTTTTGGACAATACCGGTTGGTTGTGTGGATCATATCCGTATTGGGGTTATTTTTTTCAGAGACGATATCATGAAATAGGTGTGGGAGCATTGAGAACTGTCTCTTTTAAAAAGAGCATAGAATGTGCAACACAATGGCATTCTGTTTTCCGTTAAAAAAGTGCTTCAAATAATCAATAAAATACCGACTTGACGTGATCGGTTACCCGGAGCAAGACTCAAAGCCGTCAGGTTTGGAAGCTCACTCATGTTCAAGGCTAAGGTGGTGCAAAAACCCCCGTGTATCTTATGATAACTTAACAGACCAACTCACCAAAATTGTATTTATGAGGCACTTTATTTGTTATAAAAAACGCAAAGCACTGCGCCATCTCTCCTTTTTTACAGGTTTTTTGGCTGCAAAATGATCGACGGTTTGAGAATAGAGTTTTTTATCTGTACCGAATCAAAAAGAGCTTGCAAAGCTGGGAATTTGTTTTCACCTTTACGCCTTTCTATCCTTGCCAAATTAAGCTGTTTCCCCGTTTTAGGAATTACCCAACCAGATTATACGCAATACCCTTTCTCCTATTGGCATACAAAAGCATTGTCCTCTCATCAATTTCTATATCACTGGCCAGGACAAGAAACTATGTTTCTAATGTAGCAAAGAAGAATAGCTCTAATGCCTTAGGTTTAGCCCTTGAGCCCCCTCTTTATGTGGGGCATGACGTAGCTTGTACACTCTTGCCCTTCCCTACTTGTTTCAGAAGGCATGATTTTGATTGGCCTGCCCCCTATTACGTCTCATTCTTTTACGCGAGAAGACTTGCGAACTCCACCAGCCCCTTCAGAACATAGCTCTACACACTCCTGCATTTTCTCCTGCTTCCCATAGCGCTTCAGCGGGACAAATTTCATCGCGATGAAGCAGCATCTTGAAGCAGCATTTTATAATGGGTATAATTCTGTTCAACTGAAGATTTTCAGAAAAATATATCACTGAGCTCATATGTTGGGCTGCAAAAAAATTCAAAAATATTGACGTATTGCTCCCAGATATAGAATCTGGCAAGGCTTCTTATATTGGCATCTTGATCAACTAAAGTTAAGTCAACAAGCAAAACAAAAAGAGATCTAAATCTAAATCGTATAAGACGCCTATGATACAATATTGATAATTGTCATAATTTAGAAAAGCTCTTTCGCCTTCTTGACTTCTCTCAATACAAGCAAAATGAAAGTTACAAAATATTACAATCAAAAGCTGTAGATTTGTACAAACAAACTCGAAATTCAATGAATTATGCGCAAGAATGCCAATCAAAGCGGTTGGGAATTGGGCAAAAAGTATAGGATTATCAACTGAAGAACTAAAGAGTTTGGAAACAACAAATATTTCTCTCGAATATATTTTCAATGAAGTACCTTTCTACGTAAACACCCCATGTTTACTTAATAAAGAAAGCTCACTGCCTTTCGCCCCCTTTCTCGCTGCCATTCTCCCCTTCTAAGGTCAGTATCAATTACTGCAAACGCCACAATCGGCCCTGGGACAGACGACTAGGAAGAGTACAAATGGTTTGGGATGGTGCAAAGGCATCGTTTTGCCAAAAGGTGATACATTATGCCAATGATAGGGATATGCAGTGTACATGTAGGATGCCGATAAGACGAGGGATATCATAAAAAGAGAGGATCTGACTTTAGACTTATTCCCTGAGACCTCTTTATGTGGGGCATAACGTAGCTTGTACGCTCTTCCCCTTCCCTACTTGTTTCAGCAGGAATGATTTTGATTGGCATGCCCCCCATTTAGCCCCCATTGCGTTTCTTTTACGGAAGAAGTCTTTGCGAGCCATACCAGCATTCTCAGAGGCTATCTCTAAGTGCGTTCACGTGCTTCTCCATTTTGTTCTGCTTTCAT
>NZ_JACHIM010000005.1 GCF_014203215.1 Bartonella callosciuri
ATGGAAGAGAAGCTTCGTTTTGCTATTCGTGAAGGTGGTCGTACTGTTGGTGCCGGTATCGTTTCTAAGATTATTGAGTAAATAATGGTTGTTGAGGGATATTAAGGATATAATTTGAGAGTTAGGGGTATAGCTCAGTTGGTAGAGCGGCGGTCTCCAAAACCGCAGGTCGCGGGTTCAAGTCCTGCTGCCCCTGCCAAAAGGGTATGTTTTTAGTTGTGAGGAGGTGTTTTTTAACTCACTTTTTCGCTTTTTTGTGTGGGGCTTGTTTTTTTGTATATGAATCGGTATTGAAAGAGAGAATGAGGAAGCTGCATAAGGCTGAAGGTTATTTTTTCGTGTTTTTTTTGTATTTATTTTGTTGTATAACCCACAATAAGATAAGAAAGGTAGAGTGTGACTAATGGCATCTAAAACCAATCCAATTACCTTTTTAAAGCAGGTTTATGCAGAAACAGTTAAGGTGAAGTGGCCTACACGCCGTGAAACGGTGATTTCTACAGTTATGGTATTATTAATAACAGTGTTGGCTTCAGCTTTCTTTTTTGTTGTGGATCAGGTTATGCATTTTAGTGTTTGGCGGGGTATTGATCTTCTGAAATATCTTTTTAGTTGATAGTGCAAGGAAGTGTGACTGTGGCTGCTCGTTGGTATATTGTTCAAGCATACTCAAATTTTGAAAAAAAGGTGGCGGAAGCTATTGAGAAAGAGTCCAAGCAAAAAGGGCTTGATCATCTTTTTGAAAAGATTTTTGTTCCGACTGAACGTGTTATTGAAGTTCGTCGTGGACGTAAGGTTGATACTGAGAGGAAGTTTTTTCCTGGTTATGTTCTTGTTCGTGCTGAGTTAACGGATGAGGTTTATCATCTCATTAAGAATACTCCTAAAGTGACAGGTTTTTTGGGGTCAGATTCGCATCCTATTCCCATTTCGGATTGGGAAGTGGAGCAAATTCTTAAACAAGTCCAAGAGGGGGTTGAGACTCCAAAATCTTCTGTGTTGTTTGAAGTTGGAGAGCAAGTTCGCGTTGCTGATGGTCCTTTTGTTTCGTTTAATGGGGTTGTTCAAGAGGTTGAAGAAGAGCGTTCTCGCCTTAAGGTAGAGGTGCTAATTTTTGGGCGTCCTACGCCTGTTGATTTGGAGTTTGGTCAGGTTGAAAAACTCTGATTAAACTTAAGGTGATTTTAATCACTTTAAGTAACTGGTGGGAGGGTTTATAGGCTTTTGTCGGCTTGATAATCCGAACCACTCGACTGCAGCGGGTTGCAGGCAAAATGATTTGTCAGCATACCAGTGAAATTGAAGGCAGATTGTTATGGCAAAAAAAAGTATAGGTCAGCTTAAATTGCAGGTTCCTGCCGGAGCTGCTACCCCGTCTCCACCGATTGGTCCGGCTCTCGGTCAGCGTGGTATTAATATTATGGAATTCTGTAAAGCGTTTAATGCAGCTACGCAGGAAATGGAGAAGGGTGCACCGATTCCAGTGGTTATTACTTATTACCAAGATAAGTCTTTCACCTTTTCTTTAAAGACGCCTCCTGTGTCGTTTTTCTTGAAGAAGGAAGCGAATTTGAAATCTGGTTCAAAGGAGCCTGGTAAAGTCTCTGTGGGAAGCATCTCTCGTGATAAAGTTCGTTCAATTGCAGAAGCAAAGATGAAGGATCTTAATGCAAATGACATTGAGTCGGCGATGCGCATGGTTGAAGGTTCTGCTCGCTCTATGGGCTTGGAAGTGGTGGGCTAACATTATGGCAAAAACAGCAAAGAGAATAAAAAATATTCGCAAAGATATTAATTTTCATGAGCTTTACGCTTTAAAAGATGCAGTTTCGATGGTTAAAGAGCGTGCAGTTGCTAAATTTGATGAAACGATTGAAATTTCAATGAATTTAGGTGTTGATCCTCGTCACGCAGACCAAATGGTTCGCGGTGTTGCTCATTTGCCTAATGGAACAGGGCGGAATATTCGTGTTGCCGTTTTTGCACGTGGGGATAAGGCTGAAGAAGCTAAAGCTGCTGGTGCTGATGTTGTGGGAGCTGAAGATTTATTTGAAAGCATTAATGGTGGTATGATTAATTTTGATCGTTGTATTGCAACGCCGGATATGATGCCTCTTGTTGGTCGTCTTGGTAAGATTCTTGGTCCACGGAGTTTGATGCCAAATCCAAAAGTTGGTACTGTGACCCTTGATGTTTCTAGTGCTGTCAAAGCTTCTAAAGGTGGTGCTGTTGAGTTTCGTGTTGAAAAAGCTGGTATTGTACATGCTGGTATCGGTAAAGCTTCTTTTGGAGTTGAGAAGATAGTGGAGAATATTAAAGCTTTTGCTGGTGCTGTTATTAAAGCTAAACCACAAGGTGCAAAGGGTGAATATATTAAGCGTGTTGCAGTTTCCTCAACTATGGGGATTGGGGTTAAAGTAGATCCTGCAACGGTTCGTTCAGAGTAGGTCTGAGTAGTTTTATAATTTTGTTTTAGGGTGTGCAAATATCAAAATTGTATTTAGAGTGTCGATTTTTATCGACATTGAGTTATCTAAGTTCTATCGAGCTTAGGTTATACCGGAAGAAATTCCGGAATATCCTGTCCGAGATTGTGGGTGGTGCTATTTGGGTACCTTAATCGAAAAAGACCCGCATGAGACTGGAAAAAACTGAGAGTTAAAGACTTAAAGGGTTTGAACCAGGGTTGCCTTTGATCGCTGTGCGTGAAAAGGGGACAGGATCCTCATCGGTAGCATAAGGTATTTTATGTTATCAAAGGTAACCAATAGATTTGTTTTAAACAAATCTATTAAATGGAGAGAGACAGTGAATAAAGCGGAAAAACGCGAATTTGTTACATGGCTTAACGAGGCTTTTCGAAAGTCTGGTTCTGTTATTGTTGCACATTATTCCGGTCTGACAGTTTCGCAGATGAACGATCTTCGTTCGAAAATGAGTGAAGCTGGCGGTGCTGTTAAAGTCGCCAAAAACCGTCTTGCTAAAATCGCTCTTCAGGGCACAGAATCTGAATCGATAGTAAATTTGTTTACTGGGCAAACACTTATTGCTTATTCGGAAGATCCAATTACAGCACCGAAAGTTGTTGTTGATTTTGCGAAAAGCAATGACAAATTTGTTATCCTGGGTGGTTCAATGGGTGCGACAAGTTTGAGTGTAGATGCTGTGAAGTCATTGGCTTCATTACCTTCACTAAACGAGTTGCGGGCAAAACTTGTAGGTATGATTTCTACCCCTGCAGCCCGTATCGCACAGGTTGTTAATGCACCTGGTGGTCAGATTGCACGTGTCATTGGAGCATATGCCCGGGAGGATAAGGCGGCTTAAGACTGTTTTGTATTCATGCTTATGAAAGAGCTTTGGTGCTTTTTTGTTTTTTTGAATAATTTTAAATAATGGTTCAAATCTTTTAATTGAAGGAATTTTAAAATGGCTGATCTAGTGAAGATCGTAGAGGACCTTTCTAACTTAACCCTTTTGGAAGCTGCGGAGCTCTCTAAGTTGTTGGAAGAAAAATGGGGGGTTTCGGCTGCTGCTCCTGTGGCTGTAGCTGCTGTTGCTGGTGTTGCTGCTCCAGCTGCTGAAGAAAAAACAGAGTTTGATGTTATTCTTGTTGAAGGTGGTGCGCAAAAAATTAATGTTATCAAGGAAGTTCGCGCTCTTACAGGACTTGGTCTTAAAGAAGCTAAAGATTTGGTTGAGGGGGCGCCTAAACCTATCAAAGAAGGTGCTTCTAAAGATGAAGCAGAAAAAATTAAATCTCAACTTGAAGCTGCTGGTGCTAAAGTTGAACTTAAGTAAATTTTGTTTTATTGGCGAGCATTTATGTTCGCCAATTTCCTTTCTTTTGAAAAGAAGGGAGATGATCAGTAAGAGCCTTTTCCTAGCAGACTAGTAGCTGTGATGGGTATAGGTTTTACTCCTAGTTCCCTCCTCTTTGAGTCACGTAAATGGGTGGCTTGTGTTAGTGGAACAAGTTGGTGGTACCCAATTTAGGGTATCAAGTGAAACTGGTCTGCGTGTGCAGGTTAATGACATAAAGCTTTCAAGGTTTAGTCTACCTTGAAGAGTAAAGATCAAGGAGCAACGATGGCTCAGACCCTAGCGATGATGTCTCAATTCAATGGTCGTAAGCGTGTACGCAAATTTTTTGGTAAGATTCCTGAAGTTGCAGAGATGCCGAATCTTATTGAGGTTCAAAAAGCGTCATATGATCAGTTTCTCATGGTTGAGGAACCAAAAGGTGGACGACCAGATGAAGGTTTGCAGGCTGTTTTTAAATCGGTATTTCCTATTTCGGACTTTTCCGGTACAGCTATGCTCGAATTTGTTGGTTATGAGTTTGATTTACCAAAATTTGATGTTGAAGAATGTCGTCAGCGTGATTTGACTTATGCTGCACCATTAAAGGTGATCTTACGTTTAATTGTTTTTGATGTTGATGAGGATACTGGCTCGAAGGATATCAAAGATATTAAAGAGCAGGGCGTTTATATGGGCGATATGCCTTTAATGACAACGAATGGTACCTTTATTGTTAATGGTACAGAACGTGTTATCGTTTCACAGATGCATCGTTCTCCTGGTGTCTTTTTTGACCATGATAAAGGAAAGTCACATTCATCGGGAAAGTTTCTTTTTGCTGCTCGTGTTATTCCTTATCGCGGTTCATGGCTTGATATTGAGTTCGATGCTAAGGATATCATTTATGCCCGTATTGATCGGCGACGCAAGATTCCTGTTACGAGTCTCTTGATGGCATTGGGCATGGATGCATCAGATATTTTGTCAACGTTTTATAATAAAGTTACTTATGAGCGAGATGGAGATGGGTGGTGTACTCCTTATTCTGTTGATCGCTTTAAAGGCATGAAGCTTGTTTCTGATCTTATAGATGCAGATAGTGGTGAAGTTGTTGCCGAGTCTGGTAAAAAGCTAACTGTTCGTATTGCAAAATCTTTAGCCGAGAAAGGTCTCAAGGCGGTTAAAGTCAGTGAGGATGATTTATTAGGGTGTTATTTAGCAGAAGATATCGTCAATTATCAGACAGGTGAGATTTACCTTGAAGCTGGTGATGAAATTGATGAGAAAATATTGAAGATTTTACTTGATGTTAATGCTGATCAAATCAATATTCTTGATATTGATCACATGAATGTTGGGGCATATATCCGTAATACTCTAAAAGTGGATAAAAACGAAAGTCGGCAGGATGCATTATTTGACATTTATCGGGTAATGCGTCCAGGTGAACCACCAACAATGGACACAGCGGAAGCTATGTTTCATTCGTTATTTTTTGATCCAGAGCGTTATGATCTTTCAGCTGTTGGGCGTGTTAAGATGAATTTACGTATGGATCTTGATTGTCCAGACACAGTTCGTATTTTGCGTCAGGAAGATATTCTGGCTGTTGTTAAAATGTTGGTTGAATTGCGCGATGGTCGTGGTGAAATTGATGATATCGACAATCTTGGCAATCGTCGTGTTCGCTCAGTTGGGGAGTTGATGGAAAACCAATACCGCATTGGTTTACTTCGTATGGAGCGTGCGATAAAAGAGCGTATGTCATCGGTTGAAATTGACACAGTCATGCCCCAGGATTTAATCAATGCAAAACCTGCTGCAGCAGCAGTTCGCGAGTTTTTTGGGTCTTCGCAGTTATCACAGTTTATGGACCAAACCAATCCATTGTCAGAAATTACTCATAAACGCCGTCTTTCTGCTCTTGGTCCGGGTGGTTTGACTCGTGAACGCGCCGGTTTTGAAGTTCGTGACGTACATCCGACACATTATGGACGTATTTGTCCAATTGAAACACCAGAAGGTCCTAATATCGGTTTGATTAATTCCTTAGCAACATTTGCGCGAGTTAATAAATATGGATTTATTGAAAGTCCATGTCGCAAAATTGTTGATGGTAAAGTGACAACAGAAGTTATTTATCTGTCTGCTATGGAAGAATCAAAGCATTATGTAGCTCAAGCCAACTCTCCACTGGATTCCGAGGGACGCTTTACAGAAGAATTTGTCGTTTGTCGTCATGCAGGCGAAGTTTTGATGGCGCCGCGCGATCATGTGGATTTGATGGATGTTTCCCCAAAACAGTTGGTTTCAGTAGCAGCAGCTCTTATTCCATTTTTGGAAAATGATGATGCGAATCGTGCGTTGATGGGATCGAACATGCAGCGTCAGGCAGTTCCGCTTGTACGTGCTGAAGCGCCATTTGTTGGTACGGGAATGGAATCAGTTGTTGCTCGTGATTCAGGTGCAGCCGTTAGTGCAAAGCGTGGGGGTATTGTTGATCAAGTCGATGCAACGCGTATTGTTATTCGTGCTACAGAAGATTTAGATCCTTCAAAATCTGGTGTAGATATTTATCGTTTACAAAAGTTTCAGCGTTCTAATCAGTCTACTTGTATTAATCAGCGTCCTCTCGTGTATGTTGGTGATCGGATAGAGAAAGGGGATATTATCGCGGATGGTCCGTCTACGGATCTTGGAGATTTAGCTCTTGGGCGGAATGTTCTTGTAGCTTTTATGCCTTGGAATGGATATAATTACGAAGATTCCATTTTGTTATCTGAGCGCATTGTTGCCGATGATGTTTTTACTTCAATTCATATTGAGGAATTTGAAGTTGCAGCACGTGATACAAAGCTTGGGCCTGAAGAAATTACGCGTGATATTCCTAATGTTGCAGAAGAAGCGTTAAGGAATCTTGATGAAGCAGGTATTATCTATATTGGTGCGGAAGTTCAGCCTGGTGATATTTTAGTTGGCAAGATTACGCCAAAAGGTGAAAGTCCTATGACACCGGAAGAAAAGCTTTTGCGTGCAATTTTTGGAGAAAAGGCTTCAGATGTTCGTGATACTTCTATGCGCATGCCTCCTGGAACTTTTGGGACTGTTGTTGAAGTTCGTGTTTTTAACCGTCACGGTGTGGAAAAAGATGAACGTGCGATGGCAATTGAACGTGAGGAAATTGAACGTTTAGCTAAAGATCGCGATGATGAACAGTCGATTCTTGATCGCAATGTTTATGCGCGTCTTGCAGATATGTTGACAGGTAAAGTTGCTGTAGAAGGACCCAAAGGCTTTTCAAGCAGTAAAGAACTTGATAATATGATAATGGGTAATTACCCGCGTTCACAATGGTGGCAATTTGCTGTTGAGGATGAAAAGCTTCAAAGTGAAATTGAGGCTTTACGCAAGCAATATGATGAATCAAAAGAAGCGTTGCAACGTCGCTTTATGGATAAAGTTGAGAAGGTCCAAAGAGGCGATGAGATGCCCCCTGGTGTCATGAAAATGGTAAAGGTTTTTGTGGCGGTGAAGCGTAAAATTCAACCAGGTGACAAGATGGCGGGACGTCATGGTAATAAGGGGGTTGTGTCACGTATTCTTCCAGTAGAAGATATGCCGTTTCTTGAAGATGGAACCCATGCTGATATCGTCTTGAATCCGCTTGGTGTGCCTAGTCGTATGAATGTTGGACAAATTCTTGAAACCCATCTTGGTTGGGCCTGTGCTGGTATGGGCAAGAAGATTGGTGATTTGGTAGAGTTATATCAAGAGACTGGCGATATACTTCCTTTGCGTCAGCGTATAGAGAATTTTATACCTGATAATGATCATAATGAACCAGTCCGTAAATATGATAATGAAAGTCTTTACAAATTAGCGCTGCAGATGAGGAAAGGTGTTTCAATTGCGACCCCTGTTTTTGATGGAGCACACGAAGCTGATATCAACATGATGCTGGAAGATGCGGGCTTAGATAGTTCAGGGCAGGTTACGCTTTATGATGGTCGTACTGGAGAGCCTTTTGATCGTCCAGTGACAGTGGGTTATATTTACATGTTGAAATTACATCACCTTGTTGATGATAAAATTCATGCACGTTCGATTGGACCATATTCTCTAGTTACGCAGCAGCCATTAGGTGGTAAGGCACAATTTGGTGGTCAACGTTTTGGTGAAATGGAGGTCTGGGCACTTGAAGCCTACGGTGCTGCATATACTTTACAAGAGATGTTGACTGTAAAATCGGATGATGTGGCTGGTCGAACAAAAGTTTATGAGGCAATCGTGCGTGGCGATGATACATTTGAGGCGGGTATACCGGAGAGCTTTAATGTGTTGGTAAAAGAAATGCGTTCACTTGCTCTTAATGTAGAACTTGATGATGCGCGTGACCTTATTGCACGGCGGGCATTATCTGATACAGCAGATTAACAATCCAGAGAACGCATTTGAAAAAGTGCGTTCTAATTGGCTTAAAGGGCTGAAGAAGGAAATTTCTATTAAGATAGTACAGAAAATTTTAAAAATAGAAGTAAGTTTTAAATAAGATCTGTAATAAAAATAAGATGTTACAAGAGGTTCTAAGAATCTTTGAAGGAGAACGGCATGAACCACGAGGTCATGAATCTTTTCAATCCTCAGGCGCCAGCGCAGACATTTGACTCTATTCGTATTTCCATTGCGAGTCCTGAGAAGATTTTGTCCTGGTCATACGGTGAGATCAAGAAGCCTGAGACTATTAATTATAGGACTTTTAAGCCAGAGCGTGATGGTCTTTTTTGTGCACGTATATTTGGTCCGATTAAGGACTATGAGTGTCTATGCGGTAAATATAAGCGCATGAAATATAAAGGAATTATCTGTGAAAAATGTGGTGTAGAGGTTACTCTTTCCCGTGTGCGCCGTGAGCGTATGGGGCATATTGAGCTTGCGGCACCTGTTGCGCATATTTGGTTCCTTAAATCATTACCAGGGCGCATTTCTACACTTTTAGATTTAACTTTGAAAGATATTGAGCGGGTTCTTTATTTTGAAAATTATATTGTAACAGAACCAGGATTGACCTCTCTTAAACTCCATCAACTTCTTTCTGAAGAAGAATATATGCTGGCTGTTGATGAGTTTGGGGAAGACCAGTTTACAGCTATGATTGGTGCTGAGGCTATTTACGAGCTTCTAGCGGGCCTGGAATTAGAGAAAATCGCAAATGATTTGCGTATCGAATTGTCTGAGACAACTTCGGAGTTAAAGCAGAAAAAGCTGATTAAGCGGCTTAAGATCGTTGAAAGTTTCCTTGAATCTGGCAATAAACCAGAATGGATGATTATGAAGACGATCCCAGTTATTCCACCAGATTTGCGTCCATTGGTTCCGCTTGATGGTGGACGTTTTGCGACGTCGGATTTAAATGATCTTTATCGACGTGTTATAAATCGTAATAACCGTTTGAAGCGATTAGTTGAATTGCGTGCTCCTGGAATTATTGTGCGTAATGAGAAACGTATGGTACAAGAAGCTGTTGATGCATTATTTGATAATGGTCGGCGTGGGCGTGTCATTACTGGAGCAAATAAGCGTCCATTAAAGTCTCTTTCAGATATGCTAAAAGGTAAGCAAGGGCGTTTTCGTCAAAACTTACTTGGAAAGCGTGTTGATTACTCGGGGCGTTCTGTTATTGTGACAGGTCCTGAATTGAAATTGCATCAATGTGGTCTTCCCAAAAAAATGGCTCTGGAATTATTTAAACCATTTATTTATGCACGGCTTGATGCAAAAGGATATTCATCAACTGTAAAACAAGCAAAAAAGCTAGTTAAAAAAGAGCATCCGGAGGTTTGGGATATCTTGGATGAAGTTATCCGTGAGCATCCTGTTTTGCTAAATCGTGCTCCGACATTGCACCGTTTGGGAATTCAGGCTTTTGAACCTATTTTGATTGAAGGCAAGGCTATCCAACTTCACCCCTTAGTGTGTACTGCTTTTAATGCGGATTTTGACGGTGATCAAATGGCGGTTCATATTCCGCTTTCTCTTGAAGCACAGCTTGAAGCTCGTGTTTTGATGATGTCGACCAATAATATTCTTCATCCAGCCAATGGTGCTCCAATTATTGTTCCATCACAGGATATGGTTCTTGGTCTTTATTATCTTTCGATTGTCTCTGAAAAAGAACCAGGTGAAGGGATGGCTTTTTCCGATATAGGTGAACTTCATCACGCCTTGGAAAATAAGGTTGTAACTCTTCACACGAAGATCAAGGGTCGTGTTAAAAATATGGGAAGGGATGGAAAAGAAGTTGCAAAAATTTATGATACAACACCTGGTCGTTTGATTATTGGAGAGCTTTTGCCCAAAAATCCCAATATCTCATTTGATATCATCAATCAAGAAATGACTAAAAAGAATATTTCTAAAATGATTGATCAGGTTTATAGGCACTGTGGGCAAAAAGAGACAGTTATTTTCTGTGACCGTATTATGCAACTTGGCTTTTCTTATGCTTGTCGTGCAGGAATTTCATTCGGCAAGGATGATATGGTTATTCCTGATAGTAAGTCGCGTTTAGTTGCAGAAACAGAAGCTTTGGCTAAAGAATATGAACAGCAATATAATGATGGTCTGATTACGCAAGGTGAAAAATATAACAAAGTCATAGATGCTTGGGGTAAATGTACAGATCGCGTTGCGGATGAAATGATGAAACGTATTCAGGCTGTTGAATTTGATCCTAAAACAGGACGTCAGCGGCCAATGAACTCGATCTATATGATGTCGCATTCTGGTGCGCGTGGTTCGTCTAATCAGATGAAACAGTTGGCTGGTATGCGTGGATTAATGGCAAAGCCATCGGGTGAAATTATTGAAACACCAATTATTTCAAATTTTAAGGAAGGACTAAACGTTAACGAATACTTCAATTCAACCCATGGTGCACGTAAAGGACTGGCTGATACTGCATTAAAAACAGCAAACTCTGGTTATCTAACTCGGCGTCTTGTTGATGTTGCACAGGATGCTATTATTTCAGCAGTTGATTGTGGTACTGCAAAAGGTCTAACGATGCAGCCGATTGTTGATGCAGGACAAATTGTTGCGTCTCTTGGGCAAAGAATTCTTGGTCGTACAGCGCTTGTTGATATTTTGCATCCAGTCTCTGGAGAGGTTATCCTTGAAGGTGGAGCGATGATTGAGGAGGCCGATGTTGCTAAAATTGAAGAAGCTGGAGTTCAGTCTGTTCAAATCCGCTCTGCTTTGACATGTGAAACACGCCTTGGTGTTTGTGCAAAATGCTATGGTCGTGATTTGGCACGTGGGACACCAGTTAATCAGGGTGAGGCTGTTGGTGTTATTGCTGCTCAATCTATTGGTGAACCGGGAACTCAGCTTACTATGCGGACTTTCCACTTAGGAGGAACAGCGCAGGTTGTTGATTCTTCTCATTTAGAAGCCTCTTATGAAGGTAGGGTAGAGATTCGCAATCGCAATGTGGTCCGCAATTCTGAAGGTCATTTGGTGGTTATGGGACGTAATATGGCTATCCTTATCAAGGATGAGTCTGGAAAAGAGCGTGTTGTTCATCGTGTTAGCTATGGTGCACATATTTTTGTTGATGATGGTGATGTGGTTAAACGTGGCCAACGTATAGCAGAATGGGATCCCTACACTCGTCCGATTCTAACGGAAGTTGAGGGTTATGTAGGCTTTGAAGATATGATTGATGGTTTATCCGTTACTGAAACAGCTGATGAATCTACGGGTATTACGAAGCGTTTGGTGATTGATTGGCGTGCTAATCCACGTGGTGCAGATCTAAAACCAGCCATTATCATCCATGCGGACAAAAAAGGTGAAACCATTGCTAAATTGTATAAGGGTAGTGAAGTCCGTTACATGATGTCAGTGGAAACTATTCTTTCTGTTGAGCCTGGTGCTCACGTTAAGGCCGGTGATGTTATTGCGCGCTTGCCAATGGAAAGTGCCAAGACAAAAGATATTACCGGTGGTCTGCCGCGTGTGGCTGAGCTTTTTGAAGCGCGGCGTCCAAAGGATCACGCCATCATTGCTGAAGTCAGTGGTACAATTCGATTTGGTCGTGGTTATAAGAATAAGCGTCGTATTATTATTGAACCAAATGATGAAACTCTTGAGCCAGTAGAATATTTAATTCCAAAGGGTAAGTTGTTTCACTTTCAAGAAGGTGACCAAATTGAAAAAGGAGATTATATCCTTGATGGTAATCCGGCTCCTCATGATATCTTGGCGATTAAGGGTGTTGAAGCTTTGGCATCTTATCTTGTTAATGAAATTCAAGAAGTTTATCGTTTGCAAGGTGTTTTAATTAATGACAAGCATATTGAAGTGATTGTTCGCCAAATGTTGCAAAAAGTTGAAATTACTGAATCTGGAGATTCTGGTTATATTCCAGGCGACAATGTTGATCGTATTGAACTTGATGAGATCAATGATAATTTGATTGCAGAAGGGAAGAGGCCTGCGTCTGGTACTCCCATTCTTCTTGGAATTACAAAAGCATCTCTTCAAACACCATCCTTTATTTCGGCAGCATCATTTCAGGAAACAACAAGGGTGCTCACGGAGGCCGCGGTTTCCGGCAAAATTGATACTTTGCAAGGTCTTAAGGAGAACGTTATTGTCGGTCGTCTTATTCCTGCAGGGACAGGTGGTACAATTGCTCAAATCCGCCGTATTGCTGCAGTTCGTGATGATTTGATTGTTGACGAGCAGCGTAAGTCTAGCGATAATCAGATGACTAAGGCTATGTTGACCAATATGACAACTGGAGCAGTTGCTGAATAATTTAAATGCGTGCTAAAAATGGTATGTAAAAATGGTATGAGAGCGCCCGAATCGTGAATTTGGACGCTTTTAAAAATCTCAAAATAGAGCATTTGCGTGTTTTTCTAACAACAAAGAGGACTGTAAAGGCTATAAAGTCGCTGCGGTTTTAAGCCTCCTTGGTGGCTTATTGTCCTTTGTTATAATGAGATTTATCTTTTCTATTGCTTAATTTGTAAGGCTCTTTATTTATGTAATTTTAGAGAGAAAGTTTATTTCCAATATATTTAAGTTGAAAAGTGCATAGGATAATAAGCTATTACGTTTTAAGGAAAAGTGGGGAGATTATCCGAAAGTGATGAACTGCTGGTTTTGAATACTTTTAGAAGTTTTTTTGATTGATATCTTTTATGAAAGAGTGAAAAGATATTATACGATCCATCAAAAATCTTTCTTATAATCCGAGTAATAATCAATTCCCTGCTTACAATATTTTGCATCAGGAGAAAACTTTATATTTTCTTTTTAAAGTTTCGGAAAGCAGAAGATAGAATACTAACTAAAATTTTATAAAAAACAACTATAGTTTTTATAACAGTGTGGTCTATAAAAACAGAATCATGAAATGTACGAATATTATTCAATTAGTGAATTGACACGAGAATTTTCAATAACCGCTCGGACTTTACGTTATTATGAAGAAGAAGGGCTTCTTGTACCTTTTCGACGTGGGGGCCTCACGGTTTTATACGCAAATGGATCGTCATAAATTAAAACAAATACCGCGCGCTAAAAGAGTTAAATTTTCTTTATCTGAAATATCTGATATGTTGACTATGGTTGGAAAAACACCTGATGATGAGAAAAAGCTTAAGGAATTAATTTCAGGGATTCATAAAAAAACGGGCTGATTTACAGCAGAGGCAACGTGATATTGAGGATCTTTTACATGATTTAGGACGCATCGAAGAAACTTTTTTTGAGAGTTTAGCCGAATTAGGAGTTAATCATTGAGTTTAAAGTTTACTTTCTTTTCCTTCAGTCATTCTCTTTTCCTTAAAAGAAAGAGGCTGAATTTACCATATATTGATAGGTATTGACTTGGTGTCGAAGCTGTAAGCCATTTGAGGGAGTAGATTGAATAAAAAGTGTTGAGAAAATACTTCTGCAACATTTGCCTTTGTCTAAGCAAATAAAGCTATTCAAATTAATTTTTCAAAAAGAAAGTAAAAACAATGGCAGTTTCTTCTCTCAATATTTTTCAATCTATTCTGTCACGAAAGTCAATTCGTGCTTTTACTAATCAGCCTGTTCCACAGGAAACGATCAAAGAAATCTTAAAACTTGCTGCCCGTGCACCCTCTGGAACAAATATCCAGCCGTGGCAAGTGATTGTTCTAACGGGAAAAGTGTTGCAAGAAGTAGGGGAGGAACTTTCACAACTTGTGCTTTCAGGTATAGAAGGAGAGCGTCCATATCATTATTATCCACGTAAGTGGCGTGAGCCTTATCTTTCAAGACGTCGAAAAATTGGCTTGGATCTTTATAAGAGCCTTGGAATTCAAAAAGATGAGCAGGAAAAAATGCTTCGTCAGAAGGCGCGGAATTTTTCATTTTTTGGTGCACCTGTAGGACTTTTGTTTACAATGGACCACGACATGGAAATCGGGAGCTGGCTTGATTTGGGTATGTTTATGCAAACTATTATGTTAGCCGCACGTGGATTTGGCTTGGATACCTGTCCTCAAGCTGCTTTTGCGGATTATCATAAACAAATTCGTATACTTTTATCTGTACCTTCTGATCGGCAGATTATCTGTGGTATGGCACTTGGTTATCGTGATATAAGTGCTCCAGAAAATAATTTTGAGACTGAACGCGAACCAATTGAAAATTTTGTCCGTTTTATTTAATGATATCCAGAAAAATATTTATATGTAAGCGGGCACAAATTTTAAAGGATTTAGAGCATAAATATTTCAGTGGGAAACCTCTCATCCTTGTTGAACTTTCATATTGCATATTAATACTTATTTTACTAGGCTTGGAAAATTAAGAGATTCAGAGAGTGATTAATTAAGAATCTTTTCATTTTTGAAGGTTATCCATGGAAAGCGCTCTAGAGAAAAGGTGTTGGGTAGTAGCAAGACGAGCGACCCTCGTATTTGTTGCTGTCATTTTTTTAGCTTATCTCACAATTTGATTTTAAAAGGGATAAGCGTGATAAGGTGTATACTCAAATCGTATTTAGTTTTGAGGTAATGCGTGTTTTTATCTGTTTTTGAAATTTTTAAAATTGGTATTGGTCCTTCCAGCTCACATACAATGGGACCGATGACAGCGGCTAATATGTTTTTGCAAGAGATTTTTGAGCGAAATCTTTCCCAACGATCTGATACTAAAGTCTCCCGTATACGTGTTTATCTTTATGGTTCTTTGGCTTTTACAGGGATTGGTCATGCAACAGATAGAGCTATTATATTAGGTCTTTTGGGAGAAAAGGCTTCAACTGTTGATCCTGATTGTATGGCACTTCTGCTAGAAAAGGTTGCACGTGAAAAAAAAGTACAACCAGAAGGCCATGCTGCTTATCAGTTTGATGTGCAAAGTGATCTTATTTTTGAGCGAAAGAAAGTTCTCCCCGGTCATACTAATGGACTTGCGTTTGAAGGGGTTGACGCTGATGGGAATGTTCTTTTGCGGCAGGTTTATTACTCTATCGGCGGTGGTTTTGTGGTAACTGAGGATGAATTAAGCTATATAAATGGTAATATACAACAAGAAACGTGTGAGGTTCCATATCCTTTTGATACTGCATGTAAAATGTTGTCAATGGCGAAAAAATCGGGACTTTCAATTGCTGAAATGAAGCGTATAAACGAAGAGACGAAGATCAACCGTTCTGCTCTTAATACAGGGCTTGATGAAATTTTTTCAGCTATGACAAATTGTATTGATAGAGGTCTTTCACAAGAAGGTGAGTTGCCCGGTGGATTGCGTGTTTTAAGGCGTGCCAAAAAGCTACACGAAACGCTTTTGAAAAATCGAGAAAAAAATCATAATTATCCACTTTTAGCAAATGATTGGCTTTCGGTATATGCTATAGCAGTAAATGAGGAAAACGCCGCTGGTGGTCGTGTTGTTACAGCACCGACGAATGGAGCAGCTGGTGTTGTGCCTGCAGTTTTGCGTTATTATCTTGAGTTTAATGACAATTCAGATCAAGAAGGGATATATAACTTTTTGTTGACAGCAGCAGCTATTGGTGGTGTTACCAAACATAATGCTTCTATTTCTGGTGCAGAAGTGGGGTGTCAAGGTGAAGTTGGGACAGCATCTTCAATGGCTGCTGCAGGGTTGACTGCTGCGTTAGGTGGTACACCTGCTCAAATTGAACATGCAGCAGAAATTGCGCTTGAACATCATTTGGGGATGACCTGTGATCCGGTTGCAGGTCTTGTGCAGGTTCCTTGTATTGAGCGCAATGCGATGGGAGCTATTAAGGCAGTGACAGCTTCTTCCCTTGCGTTACATGGTAATGGAGATCATTTTGTTTCTCTAGATGCTTGTATAGAAACAATGCGTCAGACCGGACATGATATGAGTGAACGCTATAAAGAAACAAGTAAAGCTGGTCTAGCAGTCAATGCAATATCCTGTTAAAGTGTGCAACAGATATTTAATATGGTAAATTTTTTATGTTTTGTTTATTGCATATGAAGGTATAAACAGGCATCATAATTGGATTTTGCAGATTTCAATATTTGCTAACCGCTTTTGTAGTAAGATGGCTGATGAAAAGGTGTATTTCACCCTTATTTTAAGCGGTTTTTATCCACAGGATAATCCCGTTGTGGTGATATGTAAGCGAACGGTTTTTATTGATTTATCGTAAGAGAGTTGGAGATGAGAGAATATTGCTAATATTGCTGTATTCATAGTTTTCATTCAAGTTGGAAAATGATTAATAATCTTTAGAAGAATGTGTTAGTTAATAAAAGAGATGTATTTAAAAGTTGTTTTGTGTTTTGAAAAGAGCATGAGTTTAAAAAATGACTTAGGTAATTTTACATAATATTTATGTTGCGTGGGGGGATTTGTGCATTATTGAAGAGGATTTTTTCGTAATAGTATCCAATAGGAAGAGTTTGACTTCAACGATGCCCCACTTCTTTCTTATGAAAATATATCAATGGTGACTTTGATATTAAATCTAAAAGTAAACCAACATTTGGTATTTTCTGTGTGCTTTAGGGGATAGTTTTATTGACAATCTGATCTGAGAATTGGATAAAAATTTACCGTGCAATTTTTATTAAACTTAAAAAAGGAGTGCATTTACTTAAAAAAGGAGTGCATTTACTGAACAATCTTTAAAGATAGTCTGCAATTTATGAAGATATTTAATTGACAAAATAATTCTTGCCGAAGTTATCGATAAATTAGATATTTGTTTTACCTAGATGGATTTTAATAGGGACATTACCGGTTTGGCTTGCAACACGTAAATGGATGCGTACAGGAGGCATTGCAAGACGACGATTTCGTGTTGTTTGGCAAATAAGAAGGTTAACAAGAGACTGTGTATCTAATATATAGGGCGTATATCTTAAGCCAGCAAGTTTTATCGCAGCATCGTGAAGAGCACGCAATGAGAGCAGAAATGATTGCTTCAATAATTTCCCTTTTTCAGAGGGTGAAGCAAGAGCATTATGTGTCATGATACTATCCTTAACGCAGAATCTAAAAACTTTTAGTAAGCTATAGTATAGCAGTTAAAATTTGCTTTCTTTAACGTAGAACAGGCGTGGAATGCGGCTTTTTTTGATTGAAATCCTACAAATCGTGCACGATAATAGCGATGTCCGCTTTTTTCAAACAGTTGCATATGTGAAGATACATTCTTTAAAGCAGAATAAGCTGTGTTTTTTGCTTTTAAAAGCAGAGTTCTTGCTTGTTCTTTACCAGGAAGAGAGCCAATTTGAATAGCCCATCCGGCGTTTGTAGATAAAGAAGCCGTAACAATTTTATTTGTCTCAACAGGTATAGTTTTTTGAGGGTTAGGGATTGGTATAATTGCTTGGTTCACAGCAACTATTGCTGCATTAGAATTTTTATGTTGTTCTGCAAATGCAGTCAATATAGTAGAAATTTCATCATTGAAGCTGTTTGGTTCAGCTTTAACAGTTGGTATAGGGGTATTTGCACCAGTGGGTAATTTATAATGTGCAGAAGCCATTAAATGTCCATCACGTGTTATCTGGCTTGCTTTTGGTAAATATTGGTTTAATAAGTTGGCCATATGCTCATCCCGTGCGGTAGACGATTTACCTCCCATAACAACAGCAACGATCGAGCGTCCCTCAGAACGCATTGAAGTCGCTAAATTAAAACCTGACATTTGTGTGTAGCCTGTTTTAATTCCATCAACCCCCTTCATTACTTTGACGAGTTTATTGTGGCTGTTAATCGTATGTCCACGAAAAATAAAACTTTTTGTTTTGAACAATTTATACTGCTGTGGAAAATTTTTGCGTAAGGCTAATGATAAAGTAGCCATATCCTGTGCCGTAGAATAGTTTCGCGTATCTGGAAGACCTGAAGCATTTGCGAAATGCGTATGCATCATACCGAGTTTGCGTGCTTTAGCAGTCATCATTCGAGCGAATTTTTTTTCGCTACCACCGAGATATTCAGCAATAGCAGTAGCAACATCATTTGCTGATCTTGTAATGAGTGCTTTAGCCGCTACTTCTGCAGAAATTGTTTGGCCTGCTTTAAAACCGATTTTTGTTGGTGGGCGTGTTGTTGCATAATGCGAAACGGGGATCGGTGTATTTGGTGTAACGCGCCCCATATGCATAGCCTCAAAGAGCATATAGAGTGTCATCATTTTTGTTAAAGAAGCAGGGTAACGCTTTAGCGTTGAATTGGCTTGAAACAAAATTTTTCCTGTGTTTGCGTCTATAATAATAGCAGCGTACTTATCAGGATAGGCTCCGGGAGGAGTAGCTGATGCCCAAGAGTAAGAAAGAGCTAAAATAACAAAAACAATCGCTACCTTTTTGTAGCAACGTATGATTTTTCGGCAGTTAATATACACTTGCGATATCCTATTTCTCCATTTATTTTGAAGATTCTGCAAAGCTCCCCCTTTTCTGCAGCTTGTTGATGCAATTTAGACAAATGGTATTACTAATTTGTTTACAGAAATTATTTTGTAAGTTCCCCTATTTAATTTAAATCTAACCATAAAGGAAAGTTTTCTTCTTGACACAAACAACTATTGCAATAGTTGTGAAAAAACTTAAGATTAACAAAAATACGCTCCACAAAAGCTGATAGCAATTCTATAGAGCTTATTATGCACAATGAAAAGGGCGATAATTTGGATAAAAACTGGCACGATGCTGTTATAATAGCAAAGATTAGACTAAAATTCCAAAAGACTGGGCTATATCGTGTGTTTTTTCTGAACAATGGTTACACTCTCCTACGGAATTTTATTATTTTTGTTTTGAAACCCTTTTTAAAAATAGAAGAAGCAGCGCATATTATGTAATATGTTCATCAGAATGGTGTGGATGAATGTGGAACTTACAGTTATGAAGCAGCCGAGATGAGAGTGGTACGAGTTAAGAAGTGCGCACATCAAAATGGATATCTATTACAATGTGTAATGGAATGAAAGTGAGGGCGTATGCCATCTTTTACATCTAGTCTTGAAGAAGTTTTGCATCGTGCATTAACAATTGCTGCTCAAGCACGGCATGAATATGCGACATTAGAACATCTTTTGCTTGCTCTGTTAGATGATGTTGATGCAAATTCAGTTATTCAGGCGTGTCAGGTAGACGTGGAAGAATTGCGGGAGCGTTTAACCCACTATATCCAGTCAGAATTGGATGTACAAATTAGAGCTGACGAGGATACAAAACCGACAACATTTTTTCGGCGTGTAATCCAACGTGCAGTGATTCATGCGCAATCATCTGGAAAAGACGAAGTATCAGGAGCGAACGTTCTTGTTGCAATTTTTTCTGAACGTGAGAGTCATGCGGCATATTTCCTTCAAGAGATGGGAATGACACGCTATGATGCCGTGCGTTTCATCTCCCATGGTATCATACGGGATGAAGGATTATCTATGTTGATTGAGGGGCTTGAAGAGCAATTAGATCAGCAAATTTCAGATAGTGGTGAAAAGCTAACAAGTGCACTCACCAGTTATTGTGTTGATCTCAATTGTAAAGCACGTAGTGGAAAAATTGATTTATTAATTGGTCGTGAAGTGGAAATTTCACGCATGATTCAGGTTTTATGTCGGAGATCAAAAAATAATCCGCTTTTGGTTGGTGATCCTGGAGTTGGAAAAACTGCTATAATTGAGGGGTTAGCAAAGCACATTGTTGATGGGGAAGTTCCTGAAGTTTTATCAAATGCAACTATATTTTCCCTTGACATGGGAGGACTTGTTGCTGGTACACGTTATCGTGGTGATTTTGAAGAACGGTTAAAGCAAGTTATTAAGGAATTTGAGGAATATCCAGATGCTGTTTTATTTATTGATGAAATTCATACCTTAATTGGAGCAGGGGCTACATTAGGAGGGAATATGGATGCGGCAAATCTTTTAAAACCTGCATTATCTTCTGGAACTATTCGCTGTATTGGTTCGACGACTTATAAAGAATATCGCAAAATTTTTGAACAAGATCGTGCTTTAGAGCGCCGTTTTCAGAAGATTGATGTTAACGAGCCTTCTATTGCTGATGCAATTAAGATTGTGCAAGGATTGAAGCCTTATTTTGAAGATTTTCATCAAATCAAATATAGTGATGAGGCGATGAAGGCATCTGTAGAGTTATCTTCGCGTTATATGATTGATCGCCGACTACCTGATAAAGCAATTGATGTTATTGATGAAAGTGGTGCAGCGCAAAAACTTTTGCCAAAAAAACAACGGAAAAAGAGTATAGGTGTTAAAGAAATTGAAGTAACTGTTGCCACTATGGCAAGGATTCCACCCAAAACAGTTTCTGGTAATGATCAGAAGACGCTTAGCAAGCTTGAAAGAGAACTTAAACAGGTTGTTTATGGACAAGATCAGGCAATTTCCGCCTTAGTTTCATCAATTAAATTAGCGCGGGCAGGATTGCGTGAAACAGATAAACCAATAGGAAGTTATTTATTTTCAGGTCCAACAGGTGTAGGAAAAACGGAAGTGGCAAAACAACTTGCATCTTCTTTAGGCATTGAATTGTTACGTTTTGATATGTCAGAATATATGGAACGGCATACAGTGGCACGCTTAATTGGAGCCCCTCCTGGTTACATAGGATTTGATCAAGGAGGTCTTCTTACAGATGCTGTTGATCAGAAGCCTCACGCTGTTTTATTGCTGGATGAGATTGAAAAAGCACATCCAGAATTATTTAATATTTTATTGCAGGTTATGGATTATGGTAAATTAACAGACCATAATGGCAAAAAAATTGATTTTCGCAATATCATTTTAATTATGACAACCAATGCTGGTGCTTCAGATATGGCAAAATCAGCTATCGGATTTGGCAAAGTGCATCGCGATGGTGATGATATTGAAGCAATTAATCGACTCTTTTCGCCGGAATTTCGTAACCGGTTAGATGCGATCATTCCCTTTGCACCTTTATCTCAGTTGATTATCAATCAGATTGTGCAAAAATTTATTTTTCAGCTTGAAGCCCAATTAGCTGAACGGGATATTTGTTTTGAATTAAACTCTTCTGCGATGGGTTGGCTTGCCAATAAAGGATATGATTCTCAAATGGGCGCACGCCCATTAAGCCGTGTTATACAAGAGCATATTAAAAAGCCATTAGCTGACGAAATTTTATTTGGAAAGTTGCGCAATGGTGGCATGGTTCGCGTCTTGACACAAAAATCAAACACAGAAAAAGAGAGGTTGCAGTTAAAAATTTGGTCTTCCGATATGTCTTTTCGTTCAAAAATTAATAAAGCAACACATCTTACAAAAAAACATGTAAAGAAAAAAGACCCTATGACTTAAGAATGTTTTGAAAGGGCTGCACGGATTTTTTTCGCGTTCTCTTCAAGTGTTTCTGTAGGCGTTATAACATCATTATGGGGAGACAGTTCTATTCCTTCCATACGGGGTATAATATGGAAATGAAGATGATAAACGGTTTGTTGACTCGCTGCTTCATTAAATTGCATGATTGTTATACCGTCTGCTTGAAAAGCTTTTTTGATAGCTTTAGCGATTTTTTGAACAGCTTTAATAAGTGGAAACAATGTTTCAGTATCCGCATCCAGTAGGTTTCTAGAGCCTTTTCGAGGAATAACCAGCGTATGACCTGGTGCTTGTGGCATGATATCCATAAATGCAATGACATCATCATCTTCATAGACACGAACGGAAGGAATTTCATTACGAATCAATTTAGCAAAAACATTGTTATTGTCATAAGCTTTTTTCATATCAATATTTCCTTTTTATTCAGAACTTTAATTTCAAAACTAAAGAATGCGAAAAGTGAAAAAGTATTAGAAAAAAAAGAGTTTCGCAGTCGGTTATCACTTTAATTTATTATGCATTATCATTGATGAAAATTTAAACTTCTATGATAGCTTCAACTTCTACTGGAACATCCATAGGAAGAGAGGCAACACCAATGGCAGAACGGGCATGTTTTCCAGCTTCACCAAGAATATTGACGAGTAAATCAGAAGTTCCATTGGCGATAAGAGGAATATCAGTAAATTGAGGATCTACAGCGACAAAAACGGTGATTTTTACCACGCGTTTTATTCTATTTAAATCACCGAGAGCTGCCTTGATTTGTGCAAGAATGTTGAGTGCACAGATTTCGGCTGCCTTTTTCCCTTGTTCAACACTAACGGTTGCACCGACTTTACCGATTGCTATTGGCTCTCCATTAAAAAGAGGGAGCTGTCCCGAAATAAAGAGTTGGTTACCGCTTTGTAAAGTTGTTACGTAATTAGCAATTGGCTGTGTTGCTTCAGGAAGAACAATTCCAATTTTTTGAAGATGGCTTTCAATCGCGTTGGTCATAATTTACACTCCATAGTTATTTTTCTATTGCATAAACTATTTTTAGATTGAATGAAATGTGTGGTTAATTAAGAAACGAGCCTTTTTTGCCTTATTTTATGATGTTATGCAACGGGGAGAGAATTGGAATTTTAGAATGATCAGACCATTATTTGTAATAATTTTATATGTTGCTTTCTTATATATTGCGAGAGCAGAAGAACCCATTTTTATTGTACCTCATCGAGCAATTTATGATTTTCAGCTCGATAGTGTTTCTCATGAAGTGACAATTTCGGGGATGTCAGGGCGAATGGTTTACGAGTTGACTGGTTCAACGTGTCAGGGGTATAGTACACGTTTTCGTTTCATCAGCCGTATTCACATGGAGGATATGCCGGTGCGTTTCACTGATCAACATACGACGAGTTATGAAACGGGTGATAGTCGGACATTTCACTTCAGTGTTACAGATCAAGCTGGACAAGAGATTACACATCGTGCCCAAGGGATAGCGGAGCGTGTTAAAGATGGGATTATCGTTAAACTCAATAAGCCAAAGGAAAAAGAATACAAGCTTCCATTGGCTGAGTTTCCAATTATGCAACTGAAAAATATCATCCGCCATGCAAAAGCGGGCGATCATTTTTACTATGTTGCTGTATTTGATGGAACAGATAAAGCAGATAAAATTATAAAAGAAAGTGTCGTCATTGGAGAAGAGAAAATACAGTTCTCTGATACTAAAACGAAAAAAATGGAAAAATTGGAGGAGAAAAAATATTGGCCCGTTACGATTTCTTATTTTGATGATGTAGAAAAAAAAGATGGTTTGCCAGTCTATCGTAGCAGTTTTCTTTTATACGAAAATGGTGTTATGCGTGATCTTCATATAGATTATGGAACTTTTTCTGTACGTGCCGAACTAAACAGTCTTGAATTTCTCGAAGAGAAGAATAACCTTAATCAATGTAAACATTAAAGCATTGCAGAAAATAACTTGAAAAAGAATCAAATATTAGTATGTTTACGCTATTCCACACGCGGAGTTTGGGTGTTTGCAAGGAAAGTCTAGCAAGCGTCCGCCGGTAGTAGGTCTACCTACTTTTTCCGCGGAGGTCGAACCGGAAAGGATAAACTATGGCACTACCAGATTTTACTATGCACCAGCTTTTAGAAGCAGGTGTGCACTTTGGTCACCAGACTCATCGCTGGAATCCCAAAATGACTCCCTATATTTATGGTCAGCGTAATAATATTCATATTATTGATCTTGCTCAGACTGTTCCTCTTTTACACCAAGCGCTTAAACTTGTTTCAGATACAGTTGCGCGTGGTGGCCGTATTCTCTTTGTTGGTACGAAGCGGCAGGCATCTGACATTATAGCTGAAGCAGCGAATCGTTCGGCACAATATTATGTTAATGCGCGTTGGCTTGGCGGTATGCTTACAAACTGGAAAACAATTTCCCATTCGATACATCGGTTGCGTAAGCTGGACAAAATTCTTGCTGCTGAAGCACAGGGTTTTACCAAAAAAGAACGTTTAAATCTTGAGCGTGATCGTGAAAAACTTAATCGTGCACTCGGTGGCATTAAAGATATGGGATCTGTTCCAGATCTTATATTTGTTATTGATACAAATAAAGAGAATATTGCACTCCAAGAAGCAAAACGTTTAGGAATTCCGGTTATTGCTATTATTGATAGTAACTGCGATCCTGATCACGTTACTTACCCGATTCCAGGTAATGATGATGCGTCACGCGCAATTTCGCTTTATTGTGATCTTTTTGCTCGTGCAGCTCTTGATGGTATTGCTCGTCAACAAGGTGCGATGGGTGTGGATTTAGGAGCGCAAGCTGATGCGCCTGTAGAACCCGTTTTGGAAAATGCGGTTTCAGTTTCTGAGTAGTATTAACAATGCCTGTTAGGGTACTTATTTTCTAAAGAAGAGGTTATAGGCGTCACGGGATTTTCTTTTTGTACGCTTTTACCGTTACAGAACAAAGAGGCAAATATGAGCATTACTGCTGCACAAGTGAAAGAACTTCGGGAATTGTCAGGCGCTGGTATGATGGATTGTAAGGCAGCTTTGGCAGAGACTGGTGGCGATATGGAAGCTGCTGTTGATTGGCTTCGTAAAAAGGGAATAGCCAAAGCAGATAAAAAAGCGGGTCGTACGGCGGCAGAGGGATTAATCGGAATTGTATCAAAAAGTTCAAGTGCAGTTTTGGTTGAGGTTAACTCTGAAACAGATTTTGTAGCGCGTAACGATGTATTCCAAGATATTGTACGCAATGTAGCGACCGCTGCTTTGGGTACGCAAGGGTCTGTTGACGCTGTTTCTGCGTCTCTATATCCTGGTTCTGAGAAGACCGTAGAAGCTACAATTAAAGATGCAATTGGTACCATTGGTGAAAATATGGCATTTCGGCGTTCTGCCAAACTCTCTGTTGAGAATGGTGTGGTTGCAACTTATATACACAATAGTGTAGCTGATGGTCTTGGTAAACTTGGAGTTTTAGTTGCTATTGAAACTACAGGAAATAAGGAGGCAGCAGCCTCTTTTGGTCGGCAGGTTGCAATGCATATTGCTGCAACCAACCCGTTGGCGCTAACAGTAGAAGATGTTGATGCTAGCGCCGTTGAGCGTGAAAAAGAAATTTTTTCAGATCAGGCACGTCAGTCTGGAAAGCCTGAAAATATCATCGAAAAAATGGTAGAGGGGCGCATGCGTAAATTTTATGAAGAAGTTGTTTTGCTCTCTCAGGCTTTTGTGATGAATCCTGATATAACAGTTGAAGCAGCTTTAAAGGATGCTGAAAAATCGATTGGTGCACCGGCAAAAATCACAGGTTTTATTCGTTTTGCATTAGGAGAAGGTGTGGAAAAAGAAGAGTCTGATTTTGCTGCAGAGGTTGCTGCGGCTACCAAAGGGTAGTTGTTTATAAGTTATTGTTAGAAATTTGAAATCTTACCATTGAATATAAAATTACTGGTAGGAAAGAGTATTATTAAGAGGGCGTCACGTGATAAAGTGGTGCCCTCAGTGGTGTCGAAAGCAAAAAGCAAATGTGCTTTTGGGAGATTATCGATGACATTAGCACTTCAGTATAAACGTATTCTTTTAAAGGTTTCAGGCGAAGCTCTTATGGGGGGGCAGAGCTTTGGAATTGATGTTTCTGTTGCAGATCGTATTGCTGCTGATATTGCTGAAGTGCGAGAGATGGGCGTAGAAGTCGCTATTGTTATAGGTGGAGGCAATATTTTTCGTGGAGTTGCTGTTGCTTCCCGTGGTGGAGATCGTGTGACAGGTGATCATATGGGAATGCTTGCAACAGCTATTAATTCTTTAGCATTGCGAACATCATTGACAAAATTAGGGGTTGAAACGGTTGTATTATCTGCGATTGCTATGCCACAAATTTGTGAAAGCTTTTCACAACGTAAAGCGATAGGTTATATGAATCAAGGAAAAGTCGTTATTTTTGCGGGCGGTACGGGAAATCCATTTTTTACCACAGACTCTGCCGCTACTTTACGTGCAGCAGAAATTGGTGCAGATGTTCTTCTTAAAGGAACACAAGTTGATGGTATTTATTCTGCAGATCCAAAGATAGACCCTATGGCTAAGCGGTTTGATCAATTGACACATGTCGAGATATTACAATGGGGGTTGTCTGTTATGGATACGACAGCGGTTACTTTAGCGCGCGAGAACAAGGTACCAATTATTGTGTATTCTATTCATGAAAAAGGTGGTTTAGCTAAGGTATTAAATGGAACGGGACGGTTTACAATAGTATCCGAATAGGGATAAGCTTTACGGCATAATTGAAGGAGGTAGAGATATGAGTGTTACATCGATTATGGATGATCTGAAACGTCGCATGGATGGCGCTATTTCCGCTTTTAAATGTGAATTAGGTGGTTTGCGGACGGGACGAGCCTCTATCAGTTTATTAGAGCCGTTAACAGTGGAGGCTTATGGTTCTGTTGTACATATAAATCAGGTTGCGAATATTTCTGTTCCAGAACCACGGATGCTTTCAGTCTCGGTATGGGATAAAACAATGGTAGGGGCTGTAGAGCGTGCTATTCGTGATTCTGGTCTTGGTTTGAATCCTATTACTGATGGTACGAATTTACGTATTCCTTTACCTGAATTAAATGAAGAGCGCCGTAAAGAATTAGTAAAAATTGCACATCAATATGCAGAGCAAGCCCGAGTTGCTACTCGCCATGTTCGCCGGGATGGTATGGATAATTTGAAAAAATTAGAAAAAGAAGGTGAGATTGGCCAAGACGAAGCACATAGTTTATCTGAGAAAGTCCAAAAACTCACGGATGAAGCCATTGCTGATATTGATAAAATTTTAGTTGTGAAAGAATCCGAAATTATGCATGTTTAAGGCGATTTTATTGCTACAAAAAGAACATGATATCGGCGTCGTATAACATCTTTTTATGGGTAAAAATCGGAAGAGATGTTTGCTGTTGATAACAGAATACGAGGGAAAAAGAGATGTATTTTACCGCGGCTTTCTATTTAAAGAAAGGATTAATTTAAAAAGATAGAGCCTTTTGAGTCTTTATTATTGCCCTTGTATAAGCTTGTTTGCTGGAACAAACTATTTTGCAGAATAATGAAAGATTTTTTCAACGTAGCTTTGTAAGGTTACATGATAAAAATCCTTTTATTATTGCGCATTATTTAAAGTATTCCACGGGAGATACTGAAAAAGGGATATTGAGAAAAAACTGATACCTTAATATTTAGAGAGATACAGTGGAATAGGTCCAACACACGGTTGTTATTTTGTGTTTTTGGTTTTCAATGTTTTTTTAGTTTTTTGCGGGTGACTGATATTTTGATAGAACAATGTTTTTATGTGAAACGAATATCAGACCTAGACTTTAAGTTCACATGGGTAGTGAGCAGCAGCTTTCTCATTTTTAAGGTTAAGATTAATGTTTGGAAGTATATTTAAAAATTGATCTTGATACGTAGACTTTTGATCCATTTTTATTGATTATTGATCTTATAAGCACAGTCTTTGTGGATTGTGTCATTTGTGATAAATTGTAAAAAATATGCAAAAGTATGAATATAAAAAAATACTGTGTAGCAAAGTTCTTTGTTCGCACGAATTCCTAAGCTTGTATTTTCTGTTTTTATTATTTGGGATGTTGTTTTGTCTAATCTTATTTATCGTATTCTGACAGCTTTTGTTTTTGGCATTATTGCTTTGTGTTTCACATGGGTTGGGGGAACTTTCTTTTTTTTGTTTGTCTGGGTTATTGGTGGGTTTATTCTTTACGAATGGATTAGTATCACTAAAGAGAAATGGCGTTTTTCACAAAAAATATTAGCGGGTATTTTTTATTTGGTTTTTGGCTCTTTGTTGATATCGAATGTATCTGCTTTATTAATCTTTTGTATTTTAGTAGCTTTGGCAGCATTGTTGGTTATTCTTGGGTCTGTAAAAAAGAATGGTTGGGTTTTTTTGGGTTTTTTATATACATCTTTCCCAGTTGTGGCTTTATCCTTTTTACGGGGCCATGAGACGATAGGATTCCAGGGTGTTATCTTCTTATTTACGATAGTGTGGGGAACAGATATTGCTGGATATTTTAGCGGACGTGCATTGGGTGGTCCTAAATTGGCACCACAGTTTTCTCCTAATAAAACTTGGGCAGGGGCAATTGGTGGTACGATTATTGGAGTTTTAGGTGGTATATTGATCGCTCTTTGGGTTTTTGACATAAATTTAACCAGTTTTTTTGTGCTATTGCTTGCTCTTATTTTATCAATTATTTCGCAATTGAGTGATTTGGGGCAATCATGGTTAAAAAGACAGTTTTCTGTTAAAGATTCTAGTTCTTTATTGCCTGGACACGGCGGATTTATGGATCGTATGGATGGGTTGGTAGGGGCTGCTTTTCTGCTTTATTTAATTGGTTCATTTATGTCTGGTATGGATACACCTTTTAATCTTTTTTGTATGATTTAATTGGGAGAGGATATCTTGGATTTTTTGAATCATATAATCGTTGTGGGCGACTTGCTTTTAAGAAGTTTGAGCGTTCTTTTCGTCGTTATGATTATCATTTTTGTGCATGAAGCTGGGCATTATCTCATTGGGCGTTGGTGTGGTATTAAGGCGGCAGTTTTTTCGCTTGGGTTTGGACCACAAGTAGTGAGTTATATAGATAAGCATGGCACACAGTGGCGTTTAGCGCTTATTCCTTTGGGAGGGTATGTAAAGTTTATTGGCGATGAAGAAGATACGGTTGTACCATCATCTCAATCATTTCCGATTGTTGAAGGTTCATTTGCCAATGCACATACTTGGAAAAAAGCAGTAACTGTTTTTGCTGGTCCTTTATTCAATGTCCTTTTTACCATTGTTATTTTAACATTTTTTTTCTTTATTTATGGTCGTATCGCCATTGAACCAATTGTTGGTTCTTTGGTAAAAGATTCTCCTGCTGTTCAGGCTGGTTTGGGGTTAGGTGATCGTTTTGTTGAAATGGATGGTCGTCGGGTTGAAAGTTTTGAAGATTTAATGAATTATGTGACTTTTCATGGTGGAGATCCTATAGAATTTAAAATGGAACGTATGGGGCGGGTTTTTACGACGGTGATTACACCAAAGGTGATTGAGCGAGATGATGGATTTGGTAATCGGGTTTTGAGTGGAGTGATAGGTGTAGGCGTCCCTGTTGATCGAGATAATCCTATGCGTTTAGATCCGGCTTATGTAAAACATATTCGCTATGGTTTTGTTAGAGCTGTAAGAGAAGCGTCAGAACGTGCCACGTTTATTGCCACTCAAACAATTTTTTTTATGAGTCGTTTAATAAGAGGAAAAGAAGATCATTGTCGGCTCAGTGGTCCTTCTAAGACGATTAAGATTGCCTGGCAAATTAGCGAAACAGGTTTTATCTCTTTGTTGAATTTTACAGCTTTTCTTTCAATTTGTGTTGGACTTATTAATCTTTTTCCAATTCCGCCGCTTGATGGTGGGCATTTATTGTTTCATGTCGTTGAGGTCATTACTAGGAGACCCATATCAGCTAAAATTCGGGGAATTATTTTTCGCTTAGGTTTCTTCGTTGTTCTTCTATTTATATTTTTTGCGTTTTCTAATGATTATTTTTGTTGGTTTCGCTAATTAAGTCATGGAAAAAATTTTACAAATTGGGTAATAATGGAAGAAAATAAATTGAAGTCGTTTACCATGTCCACAAAATATTGTGGCATCGGTTGCTATAATAGGTAATTAAGGGGTAAAAAGTCTCGCTGAAAAAGAGTTGTTATGGCGGTTAGCTTTTTGAAGCATCATTTCTAGAAAATAAAATAAGGTAAAAAAAGCCAATGACTACGAATTCAAATTTTTTTAATGCAGCATCTTTGTTGGCGTTGGGAATAGGAATAATTACTCCAACAACAGCCTTTATGTCAATTGCAATGGTTGGAGAAGTACAAGCATCTGTGGTTCGTTCTATTGAGGTTCGGGGGAATAAATTTGTAAGTGCCCAGGCAGTTCGAGACAATATAAATATTAAAGCTGGACAGAGTTTTTCCATTGGTGATGTTGATACTGCGGTGAAGCGTCTTTTTGGATTAGGCTTATTTTATGATGTGAAAATAAATCAGGTTAACGATAAGTTAGTTGTGCTTGTCAAGGAATATGAGGTAGTCAATCAGGTTTTATTTCAGGGAAATAAATCTATTAAAGATCCTGATCTTAAAAGGTTTATTTCTTTAAAACCGAATGAGCCTTTCAACTCTGCTAAGCTCTCGGCGGATATTAGGATGATTCGTGAAGCTTATAAAACTCTTGGTCGTAATAACGTTGCTGTTACAGTTCAAACCATTAACCTGGGGAAAGGACGCGTAAATGTAGTGTTTAATGTTGTTGAAGGTCGAAAGACAAAGATTCGTGATGTCGTTTTTAAGGGAAATCATGCTTTTGGAAGTCGCCGTTTGCGTGATGTAATTTCAACAAAGCCTTCGGGAATATTCTCATTGTTGTTGGGAGGCGATGTTTATACTGAGGAGCGTTTAGCTGCAGATGAAGAAGCTCTACGTCGCTTTTATTATAATCGTGGCTATGCAGATTTTCGTATTATTTCCTCTAAAGCGACTTTTGATGAAGCAAGTAATACATATAAAATTTATTTTGTTCTTGATGAGGGCCCACGCTATAAAATTAGTGATATTCAGGTTGAAAGCAGCATTGATGGGGTTGATGTTCAATCTGTGAAAAAGATTCTTAAAACTCAGCCGGGTGACATTTATAGCGCAGAGAACATTGAACAATCTATTGCAATTATCAATAATAAGGTTACTGATTCAGGGTATGCTTTTGCTAAAGTTGAACCACGGGGAAATCGTGATTTAGTAAATCATACAATTTCGATTTTATATAACATTGAACAAGGTCCACGCGCTTATATTCAGCGTATTGAAATACGTGGCAATGAAAAGACACGTGATTATGTTATTCGCCGTGAGATTGATTTAAATGAAGGGGATGCTTACAATCAAACTCTCCTACAGCGGGCAAAGCGTCGTCTAGAAAGTTTAGGCTTTTTCAAAGCTGTTAATATTTCAATGGTTCCTACAGATCAGTCTGATCAGGTTACCTTAGTTATAGATGTCGTTGAAGCTCCAACAGGAGATCTTTCTTTGTCTGGAGGATATACAACGGGTGGTACAAGCCCTGGTATGTCACTTGAAGTGTCTGTTGCAGAACGTAATCTTGGAGGACGTGGTCAGTATGTTCGTTTAGGGTTAGGCGCTGGACAAGAAAAATCCCGCAATTACAATTTTTCATTTGTTGATCCTTATTTTTTAGGTTACCGTTTATCTTCTGGTATTGATATTTTTCGCAGTACTTACCGTGCTGATAAAGCATATGATGTAAGACAGACAGGGGGGATACTGCGGTTTGCGATGCCTATCAGTGATACATTATCTGCAAATGTTGCTTATTCTTATGTTCAGGAAGAATATGATTTTGGTAAAGAGTATGACTTAAACAAAGAGGCTGACATTAAGGAATTATATGGGAAATATTCTGGAGCAATCGTTCAGGCGGCAAAGCAAAGTCCTTGGAAGCGTTCATCTATTAGTTATGGTCTAACCTATAATACTATTGACGATATGAAGAATCCACATGATGGGTGGTATGTGCGTGTTCTTCAGGAATATGCAGGGCTTGGTGGGAGTGCAAAGTTCTTGAAGACAACTGGTAAAGCGATGATGTACAAGACGCTTTCTGAGCAGATGGATCTTGTTGGTTTATTTTCCTTTGGAGGTGGTTATATCCACGAAATAGGTCGAGATGGTGTTCGTATCTTCGATATGTTTAAAGCAAGTTCTGATATGATCCGGGGATTCAAATATAATGGAATAGGTCCATTTCAGATTTCCAATAAAGGTGAAGTTTATTTCTTAGGGGGGACGACGTATATGAATGCGACTGCTGAAGTACAATTTCCTATATCTGTTTTTCCTGAGGGCTTAGGAATGCGCGGTGCTTTATTTGCGGATGTTGCAACGCTCTATGGCAATAATTATCGTCCTGTTTTTGAGGGGGAAGCGCCTGTTACGCATACCAAAAGTGCTTGGCGTTCGTCTGCAGGAGTGAGTTTGCTGTGGGATTCGCCATTTGGTCCACTGCGTTTTGATTATGCTTGGCCAATACAAAAGCAGGAAGGTGATCATTTGCAGAAATTAAACTTTGGTATTTCTACGAAGTTCTGATTTAGCTTTTCTTTAGAGGAAAAGATTGAAGGGAATGGATTAGGCTGGGAGAGAAAGTGTTTTGATGGCGGATACATTTTTTTTTACGCCGTCCCGGCGATTAACGGTTGCGAATGTTGCAGAACTGACAGGTGCGAAACTTCTTAATCCAGAGTTTTCTAGCACAGTTATAAATAATCTTTCTTCACTTGAGAATGCTGTGGAAGGTTCTCTTGTTTTTGTAGAGCATCGGAAGTTTTCTGATGCTCTCTTAGGAAGTTCTGCTGTTGCCGTTTTTTGTACGAATGAAATTGTTTTTAAAGTTCCTGAATCTATGGCAATTTTGGTAACATCCACACCACAGCGTGATTTTGCCCAGATTGGTCGTATTTTATTTCCTGATTCCGTCAAGCCAATGCCTTGGTTTGGAGAGAGAGAAGTTTCGCCGCATGCGCATATTCATCCAAGTGCTAAGTTTGAACGTGATGTGTGTATTGAAGCGGGAGCTGTCATTGGCAGAAATGTTGAGATTGGTGCAGGAACTCTTATTTCATCCACTGCTGTTATTGGTGAAAACTGTCGTATTGGGCGTGATTGCTATATTGCTCCCAAGGTAACCATCCAGTATTCTTTAATAGGTGATAGGGTTCAGCTTTATCCGGGTGTTTCTATTGGGCAAGATGGTTTTGGTTATGTCGGGGGTATTTCTGGAGTTGAAAAAATTCCACAGCTTGGTCGTGTTATCATTGAGGATGGTGTAGAAATTGGTGCAAATACAACAATTGATCGTGGAACATTTGAAGATACTATCATCGGTGAAGGGAGCAAGATTGATAATTTAGTACAGATTGCCCACAATGTGAAGATTGGTCGCTATTGTCTTATTGCGGCGCAATGTGGAGTTGCTGGAAGTACATCCATAGGTGATATGTCTCAACTTGGTGGAAGCGTTGGGGTCGCTGACCATATCGTTATAGGGAAGTGTGTTCAGATTGCTGCTGGGAGTGGTGTTATGAATGACATTCCGGATGGAGAAAAATGGGGGGGAAGTCCAGCACGACCATTTAAGCAGTGGTTCCGGGAAGTAGCGGCGTTGCGTAATATTGGCAGAGTTAAAAAGGAGAAACGCTAATATGATCAACACCGAAGAAAGTAAAAACTTAGAGGCTGTAGATATTGAAAAATTGCTATCAATATTACCGCATCGTTATCCATTTTTATTAATTGATCGTATAGTTGAAATTAATGGTGAGCAAGAAGCTATTGGTATTAAAAATATAACGATTAATGAACCACATTTTACGGGGCATTTTCCTGCAAAGCCGGTTATGCCTGGGGTCTTGATTCTAGAGGCGATGGCGCAAACAGCCGGAGCAATCTCACTTTTAAGATTAGGGAATAAGCAGACAAATTTAGTTTATCTTATGACTGTTGATAATGCGAAATTTCGTAAACCTGTTGTACCTGGTGATCAGCTAAAGATTCATGTTCAACTTTTAAAAAAGAGGTCTGGCATGAGGCGTTTTTCATGTATTGCAAAAGTAGAGGATGTCCGCGTTGCTGAAGCCGAAATTGCTGCGATGATTATCGAAGAAGAGTAGACAATATTAATGGGAATTTAAAAATGTCCGGTACGAAAATCCATCCAACTGCTCTTGTGGAGAAAGGAGCACAGCTTGGTGAGAATGTACAAGTTGGGCCATTTTGTCATATTAGTTCAGAGGCTGCTATTGGCGATGGATGCAGTTTGATGAGTCATGTTGTGATAATGGGGCGGACAACCTTAGGAGCCAATAGTAAAGTGTTTTCACATGCAGTTTTGGGGGCAGAACCGCAAAATAATAAACATAAGGGAGGGCATACGACACTTTCTATTGGTGAGAATTGTACGATTCGTGAAGGCGTAACAATGCATAGAGGCTCTGATTCGAGTACGGGGATGACGATTGTTGGTAATAATTGCCAATTTTTTTGTTATGCGCATATCGCTCACGATTGCTATGTAGGAAACCATGTAACCTTTGCAAATAATGCAATGATTGCTGGTCATGTTACTATTGGTGATTATGTTATTATTGGTGGTGGTGCTGCTGTTCACCAATTTGTTCGTATTGGGCATCATGCATTTATTGGTGGTGTATCTGCACTGGTTGGTGATTTAATTCCCTACGGGACAGCTGTTGGTGTACAAGCAAAACTTGCTGGGTTAAATATCATTGGTATGAAGCGTGCAGGTCTTGAGCGTAAGGATATTCATGCATTACGTCATGCAGTTGCCATGCTTTTTGATCATAGCAAACCATTTAAAGAGCGTGTCAACGATGTTTCTTCTTTTTATTCTACTTTTCAGTCTGTTGTTGACGTTATTAATTTTATTAAAGAAGAAGGAAAACGGTTTTATTGTACACCAAAATTTGAAGGTGATAGAATAAAAGAAAATAAGGATTAAAAATGCCTTTGTTTCGTGCCAGAAATTTTCTTTCCGGCCGTACTGCCGTTATAGCAGGAAATGGTATTCTACCTGTCACTGTCGCTCAGGCTCTTGAAAGGAATGGACAGAGTCCTTTTCTTGTACTTTTGCGTGATGAGGCAGACGCTGTACTTTATCGTTATGAGCATTGCGAGTTATCAATTGTGGAGTTAGCGCGGCTCGTTAAAATCTTAAAAACAGCAGGAGTTTGTAATATTGTTTTGGCAGGTGGTGTAAAAAAACGGCCACTTCTTACACAATTACAATTTGATTGGACAACATTTTTAGCCCTACCTAAGTTAATAGGGGCTTTGAGGGGAGGGGATGATGCGTTATTAAAAGCTTTTATACAGGTTATTGAAGCGTATGGTTTTTGTGTTATTGGTGCTCATGAGATAGTATCAGACCTTTTAGCTCCAATAAAATTTGATTTAACAGTGCGACGCGCTACGCGAAAAGAGAAAAAAGATATTTTCTTAGCCGCAGAGGCAGCAAAGCTTTTAGGTCGATTAGATATTGGGCAAGCAGCAGTAGCTATCAATGGAAGGGTGGTTGCAGTTGAAGGAGCAGAGGGAACTGATAATATGCTGTGGCGGGTTTGTGAAATGCGAGAAAGAGGGCAAGTTTCGCCTAAAGGTGGTGTTCTTGTTAAATGTGTGAAACCACAACAAGATCATCGCGTCGATTTACCATCAATTGGGCCTACGACAATAATGAATATTGCAAAAAGTGGATTATCTGGCATTGCGGTGGAGGCAAATAAAAGTCTCATCTTATCAGTAAAAACGACAGTAGAAAAAGCCAATCAATATTCTCTGTTTATAGAAACATTTGAAAAGTTTGATTATGAGTGACTTTTCCTTAAAAATTGCTGTTGTTGCAGGTGAAGAATCTGGTGATTTTCTTGGAGCGGATTTGATTTCTTGTTTATCAGAACAGACGGGACGCAATATTCGTTTGATTGGTGTTGGTGGAAGGCATTTAAAGACATTAGGCTTAAAAAGCCTTTTTGATTCTCATGATATTGCTTTAATAGGTTTAGGTGCAGTGTTAAAAAAACTGCCATCATTGCTGCTGCGTATTCGCAATTTATCCAAATTTATCGTACAAGAACAACCGGATTGTTTAATTATTATTGATAGTCCTGACTTTACTCATCGTGTTGCAAAAAAGGTGCGTATTTTAGCACCTTCTATTCCTATCATTAAATATGTTGCACCAACCGTTTGGGTATGGCGGCCAGAACGCGCTAAAGCTATGTGCGAATTTGTTGATCATGTTTTAGCGGTTTTTCCTTTTGAAGAAAAGATTATGAAGGATTTAGGAGGTCCAGCGACCACTTATGTTGGACATCGTCTTTTGACTTATCCTCCCCTCTTGACTGTTCAATCAGAAAAAAAACGCCAATCGGAAAAGAAACATTTAGGGGGTAAACAAGCGTTGTTGCCCACATTAGTTATTTTGCCAGGGTCTCGCAATTCAGAGATTCGCTCTTTAATGCCCATTTTTAGAGAAACAGTAGAAATTCTTGCAAAACGAATGCCTCATTTATGTATTATTTTACCAACTTTGCCGCATTTGGTGAATGAAGTTCGTAATTTTGTACAGGACTGGAAAAGCAACGTAGAGATTGTTGTTGGTGAAGCGGAAAAATGGCGTGCTTTTTCACAAGCAGATGTAGCACTTGCAGCATTGGGGACGGTTTCACTTGAACTGGCATTAGCAAAAATTCCCATGGTTCTTTGTTATAAACTTGATGTTTTTTCTAAATTATTCATTTTTCCCAAAATAATGTTATGGACTGCCGCTCTTCCTAATATTATTTCTGATAAGCCTATTGTGCCGGAATATTTTAATGAGTTTCTACGACCCGACATGTTGGCAAGGCAAATAGAACAACTTTTGCAGAATCCTTTATTGAGACAAGCACAACTCAATGCTTTTGAGATGGTCGAACAAAAAATGAAGACTGAAATCCCATCGGGAATTATTGCTGCTCAAACAGTTATCACTCTTCTCAAAGAAAAATTGGGACACTTAAAACTGTGCAGATAAAACAACACTGATGATTAATGTTTTATCTTAGCAAGAAAATCACGAGCGCGTTGGCTTTTAGGGTTGGTAAAAAATTTATCAGATGTTGTATCTTCAATAATTTTTCCGTTTTCTAGAAAGATAATTCTTTCTGAAACTATACGTGCGAACCCCATTTCATGAGTAACGCAGAGCATCGTTATGCCTGTGTTTGCTAATTGAACCATAACTTCTAGAACTTCCCCAACACTTTCTGGATCAAGAGCTGACGTTGGCTCATCAAAAAGCATCACTTCAGGTTCCATACAAAGTGCACGAGCAATTGCAACACGCTGTTGTTGTCCACCAGAGAGTTGTGAAGGATATTTGTTACAATGTTTATCAATTCCAACATCTGTAAGATAACGAATTGCTCGTTCTTTTGCTTGTTGTTTAGAAAGACCTTGAACTGTCATAGGTGCTAAAATGCAATTTTGCATAACGCTCATATGGGGAAATAAATTAAAATTCTGAAAGACCATCCCTATTTTACGTAGAACATTTTTTTGCTGGTGTAGAGGTGCAGCATGAATATCAATATTGTGAATGCAAATTGAACCGTTTTGTGCTTTTTCTAATTGATTAATACAACGAATCAAAGTTGATTTTCCTGAGCCGGAGGGTCCACAGATAACGATGCGTTCGCCAGGGTTAACATCTAAATTAATGTCATAGAGTACCTGAAAATCTTCATACCATTTATTGAGATTTCGAATAGAAATCACAGGGGCTTTAGTGGTATAGACCAACGTATTACTTTCCACATTCATCTTTTTATGTTCTCTTGTTGATAAGTTTAATATTTTTTATAAATGTTTTTGTGATCATTTTTGTTTACCGTAAATGTCGGGTGAACCGACATTCGATAAGAACGATAAAGCAATGAATGAGCCCGACGATAAAAAGATAGATAAGAGCAGCCCAAACATAAACTTGAAAATCGAATGTGCGTGAATAAGTCAGTTTAGCAATTCCCATTAAATCATAAACAGTGATAAGTGAAGCAATAGCACTGGATTTAATCATTAAGACCAGTTCATTTCCTAAAGGACGTAATGCGATAATCATTGCTTGGGGAAGAATAACTCTAAAAAATGTTACAGAACTTTTCAACCCCAATACTTTTGCTGCTTCACGTTGCCCAGTCTTTACTGAAAGAAAGCTTCCTTTAAAGATTTCAGACTGATAGGCAGCAGAATTGAGTGTAAAGATGAAAAGACAGCAATACCATGCATTTTGAAAGAACCACCATAGACCGATTTGTTGCCAGAAGTCGTTCATTGAACCAAGACCATAGTAGAAAAGAAAAAGCTGAGCTAATAAAGGAGATCCGCGAAAAAAATAAACATAAGCGCGTGCAAAATATTTTAAAAACTTATTATTTGATAAGCGCGCAAATGTGATAACCATACCAAGAGCAAAACCAAGAGAGCAAGCAATAAAAACAAGCTCAACAGTAACAATAAAGCCCTCAATAAATTTGTGACCATAACGGTTTAAAAGAGCAGGATTAAAAAGAAAATAGAGCCACTCAGGAATCATGAGTTCAATACCTTTCGATATCTTCCTTGTATGTATGTTTCCAGATAGCGCAGGGTTGCAGAAAAGAACGCTGAAAATAACAAATAGAGTAAGCATGCTACAAGATAAAACAGCATAGGTTTATTGGTAGCTGCAACTGCTAAATTTGTTTGTCGCATAAGGTCAACAAGTGAAATAGTTGATACGAGGGATGTGTCTTTGAGTAAAGTAAGCCAATTATTAGAGAGTCCCGGTAAAGAAGTTTGAATGAGCTGGGGAAAAACAATACGAAAAAATGTAGTTGAGTATGAAAGCCCTAAGGCTTTAGCCGCTTCATATTGACCTTTATCAAATGCGTTGAATGCTCCAAGCCAAACTTCACAAGAAAAAGCTGCAAGAACCATACTGAGTGCAAGAACACCAGCAACAAACGCATTGATACTGAACATTATTTCAATATTAAGATAATCAAGAACAGTTTGAATAATATTTTGCAAGCCATAGTAAACTAAAAATAAAGTTAAAAGCTCGGGTAGACCACGGAACACTGATGAAAAAAGAATTGCTATAGCTTTAGCTATTTTAATATTGGATCGAATCATTACAGCAGTTAGAAGTCCTAAAGGAAGTCCTAAGAGCCCACAGCACAAAGCCAACGATAATGTCATTCCTGCACTAGAAAGTATAACAACACCCCACCCCCCATTGCTAAATGATAGCAATGCTAAATTTTCCATCATTCTTGCGCTCCTCAAAAAGAGTTAGATAATGTTTTTTAGAAATAAACAGTTTGCTCAATTTTAGTTCAGATTGATATTTAATAAATATCAGATGTAAAATATTTTTTCATAATTTTATCATAAGTTCCATCCAAACGGATTTCCTTTAGCGCTTGATTAAACTTATTTTTAAGGCCATTATTATTTTTGCGTATTGCAATTGCAATAGGAAATTTTGTTTCTTCCAGAATTCCTAGAAGTCTACAACAATCTTTTCCTTCATTTTCGAGCCAATTTAATGCTTGCAGTTTATCAACGATAATCATATCAAGTCTATGGCTTAAAAGGTCACGATTGACTTCTATTGTGGTAGGATAGAGTTTGATATTTATCTCTTCATTAGCATAATGATCTTCTGCGTAGGCAGCTTGTGTTGTATTTGATTGCACGCCAAGATTTTTACCTTTAAAGGCATCTGCCGAGATCTCTTTAATTTCTGAACTTTTTGTCACAATTACAGCGAGCGCTGTGTTATAATAAGGGTCTGTGAAGTCAATTTTTTGTAAGCGCTCTTGTGTGAGAGCGAGAGAAGCGATGAGAGCATCGTATTTTTTTGCAAGAAGACTGGGAATCATTCCCTCAAAATCTTGAGTGTTAATAGTACATTCAACGTTCATTTTTTTACAAAGTGCATAAGATATATCAATATCAAACCCTTGAAGTTTATTATTTGAGTCAATGTAACTAAATGGGGGATAGGAGCCTTCACTCGCAATTTTCAGCGTTTTTGCATCGGCTAATTGGATGAACAGTGTTGCGCTTATTATAAGAGCTACTGCTAATAATTTCATTATGTTCTCCTATTGGATAAGCGAGAAAATATAAGGTTATCATATATTTTTATAATCTGTAAGTTCTTCTGGAGCAATGCAAAAAATTTATTTCTATTTTGCTATCATTATGATGGGCATTATCATAAAAAATTATCTATTTTATTAATATTATATGATAAACTTGTAAAGGAAATAAGTATCTCATTGATTATAATACGGCTTTTTTATGAGATGATTTGTCTTTATTGTTTTATTTAAAAAAATATAAATTCTTACTTTGAAAAAAGTTATAAATCTCAAGTATAAACTCAAAATTTAGGAAGAAAATAAAATATTTTAATTAGTATCATAAAAATATTACATATTAAGAAATATATAAAAATATGTCATATTTTATAAATATAAATACTCTTTATAAATTAATAATGTATTTAATTTTAATAAATATCAGATTTAAAATATTTCCTCATAATCTTATCATAAGTCCCATCCGAGCGTATTTTCTTTAGTGCTTTATTGAATTTAGTTTTAAGATCATTATTATTTTTGCGTATTGCAATTGCAATAGGAAGTTTTGTTTCTTCCAGAGTTCCCAGAAGTTTACAGCAATCTTTTCCTTCATTTTCAAGCCAATTTAGTGCCTGCAGTTTATCAACGATAATCATATCAAGTCGATGGCTTAAAAGATCACGATTAACTTCTATTACTGTAGGATAAAGCTTAATATTCACACCTTCATTAGCATAATGATCTTCTGCGTAGGCAGCTTGTGTTGTATTTGATTGCACACCAAGATTTTTACCTTTAAAGGCATCTGCCGAGATCTCTTTAATTTCTGAACTTTTTGTCACAATTACAGCGAGCGCTGTGTTATAATAAGGATCTGTGAAGTCAATTTTTTGTAAGCGCTCTTGTGTAGGAGCGAGGGAAGAAATGATAGCATCATATTTTTTTGCAATAAGGCCGGGGATCATTCCCTCGAAGTCTTGGGTGATGATAGTGCACTCGACATTCATTTTTTTACAAAGTGCATAAGATATATCAATATCAAATCCCTGGAGTTCGTTATTTGAGTCGATGTAACTAAATGGGGGATAGGAAGCGTCACTCGCAATTTTTAACGTTTGAGCGCTGACCAATTCGGTGAACAATGTTGCGCTTATTATAAGAGCTACTGCTAATAATTTCATTATGTTCTCCTATTAGATAAGCGAGAAAATATAAGGTTATCATATATTTTTATAATCTGTAAGTTCTTCTGGAGCAATGCAAAAAATTTATGAGTGTCCATTTTGCTATTATTGTAATGGATATTGTTATCAAAAAAGTATTTATTTTAACAAGTACGCAATATAATATATATGGAGAAGAAATAAATATCTCATTGATTATGTTGCAGGATTATTTATCACAGGACGATCTTTTTATTCAAAAAATACAGAATTTTTCTTTGAAAAAAATCCTATTAAATTTAATTATAAAAAAAACAAAAGTAAATGATCGTTATCCTCATTAGGAGTCTAAGACTTCTTAGATATCTAGGAATCTAAAGATCAACGGGTTTTATGATAAATATGAATCTTTTTATTGTAAGAAAGCGTCTTGCGAACGATTAATTTTAAAAAGAAGACTTGATAGGGGGAGTCTAGAATATTTCTTTCTTAAGCACTTCATTGGTAAAGTATCATTTTGTATAGAGAAATTTTTAAGTTTGTATTTCCTCTTTTTTCTTAATCGGCTGAAGGGGAATAAGAATTATTTTTTGTATAATTATAAAGAAAACTTTGATAATTTTTTGTGATGCTGTAGGGGGAGAGGAAAAATTCTTAATTTTACTGAGTTTTTGTACATTCCGTGATAATGATTCTAAACCTGCGTAGGGAATGATAGGGAAGATGTTTAATTTCGTAGGATGAGGATCATAAGTTTAAATTTTCTCTCTTTTTGATAAAGATCTTTCTGATATAAAAGAGATCATTTTGGATTTTATTGATTTATTAAAAGAAAATCATCAATTTTTTGCAACTTCTATGGTGGTATTATAACTGTAGAAAGGGTTTTAAAATCAAGGTTTGTAAAACACACTTTTACGTTGAGATATTTAGTCATTGTAATAAAGCTCCAATAAATTGAAGCTTTATTGAAGGGGTATTTTATTTTTTAGTTTATACGTTTTTCTATAGGAATATATTCACGTAGAGCATAACCTGTATAGAGTTGACGTGGTCGCCCAATTTTTTGTGCAGGATCCTCAATCATTTCTTTCCACTGTGCAACCCAGCCGACGCTGCGTGCTAATGCAAAAAGAACAGTAAACATTTCCGTTGGGAAGCCTAGAGCTTTTAATGTAATGCCAGAATAAAAATCGACATTAGGGTAGAGCTTTTTTTCAATAAAATATTCATCATTCAAGGCAATTTTTTCAAGTTCTATAGCGATATCAAGAAGTGGATCATCTTGAATGTTGAGTTCTTTTAAAACTTCATGGCAGGTTTGTTGCATGATTTTTGCACGTGGATCATAATTTTTATAGACTCGATGACCAAATCCCATAAGGCGGAACGGGTCATTTTTATCTTTTGCACGTGCAATGAATTCAGGAATTCTCTTAACAGAACCTATTTCTTGGAGCATCTTTAGGCATGCTTCATTGGCTCCACCATGTGCTGGCCCCCAAAGGCATGCAACGCCTGCTGCAATACATGCGAATGGATTAGCCCCTGATGATCCTGCAAGGCGTACAGTGGATGTAGAGGCATTTTGTTCATGATCAGCATGGAGAATAAAGATTCGATCCATTGCTCGAGCAAGTATAGGATTTATTTGGTATTCTTCACAAGGAACAGAAAAGCACATACGAAGGAAATTTGCAGAGTAGCTAAGATCATTACGTGGATAAACAAATGGTTGTCCGATACTATATTTATAGGCCATAGCAGCAAGAGTTGGAACTTTTGATATGAGGCGAACAGAAGCAATCATTCTTTGTTGAGGGTCTGTAATATCAATAGAGTCGTGATAGAATGCAGACATCGCTCCAAGGCACGCAAGCATGACAGCCATAGGATGTGAGTCGCGACGAAATCCATGAAAAAATCGCGCGAATTGCGCATGCACCATTGTGTGCTGCGTAATACAACGGTCAAAGTCATTTTTTTCTTGTTTTGTTGGGAGTTCACCGTAAAGTAAAAGGTAGCAGCTTTCGAGAAAGTCTCCTTTTTCAGCTAGTTGATCGATAGGATAACCGCGATAAAGCAATATCCCTTTATCACCATCGATATAAGTAATTTTTGATTCGCAAGAAGCAGTTGAGGTAAAACCAGGATCATAAGTAAAGGTATCTGTTTCTTTATAGAGAGAAGAAATTTCAATAACGTCAGGACCAAGAGTACCTTTACCTACTGGGAGTTCTATTTTTTTATTATTCACTGTAATGTGTGCATTATTCTCAGACATTAGATATTCCTTTCAGATCCTTTACTCCTAAAATCAAGATGTTGATTTATCAGGTAGGAAGACATATGATTGAAGCCTTTCTTCCGATATTAAAGGGTAGATTTACCCTAAAAGTTTTCTCATGCAATCTAAAAAATATTTTTTATTTACAACTTTCGGAAATAAGTTATATTTTTCAAATATTTAAGATGAAGTAGAGTCTTTAGTTTGTGTTAAGATATTTGTATTTGAATATTTATTTAGCTAGATAGATTTATGTATCTGTTGTTAGCGTAGCCGTGACAAGTTGGTCATTGATGCGATTAAGAGATTCATCCCTTCCCAATAAAACAAGAACGTCGAAAACTCCTGGCGATGTTGTACGTCCTGTAAGAGCCGCGCGAAGTGGTTGGGCAATAGCTCCAAACTTTAGGTTTTGTGCTTGTGCATAAGATCGAAGAGTTTCATCCAAGGTTTTTGTATTCCAATTTGGACATGCTTTCAAGGCAAGAAAGATACCTTCTAAGATGGATAGACCATTTTTGTCTAAGAATATTTGTGCTTTTTCGTCAAGTCGTAGTGGTCGTTGCGTAAAAATGAAGGCGGCATTGTCAATGAGTTCTCTCAATGTTTTTGAACGTTCTTTCAAATGTGGTATGGCTGCTAGAAATTGGGTACGGCGTTGTTCATCAAGCCTTTCCATTATTTTCAATCCACCTTCAATTTCTGGTAAAATAGTAAGAGCAGCATCAAAAAGATTTTGATCATTGCTCATGCGTATATAATGTCCATTGATGGCATCGAGCTTTTTGAAATCAAAGCGCGCCGCACTTTTATTAATATCATCAATATCAAACCAGGAAATCATATCTTCGATTGACATAAGTTCATCATCACCATGACTCCAACCTAAACGGACTAAGTAATTTCGCAAAGCAGCAGGAAGGTATCCCATTGCCCGGTAAGTGTCGACACCTAGTGCACCATGCCGCTTTGATAATTTGGCGCCATTTTCATCATGGATAAGTGGAATATGTGCCATAACAGGAATATCCCATCCCATTGCATTAAAGATGATTGTTTGACGTGCTGCATTTGTGAGGTGATCATCACCACGTATGATATGTGTTACTCCCATATCATGATCGTCAACGACAACGGCATGCATATAAGTAGGTGAGCCATCAGAACGCAAAATAATAAAGTCATCTAAATCTTTATTAGGGAAGCGAACATCACCTTGAACGCGGTCGTGCACAATTGTTTCTCCATCTTGTGGTGCTTTGATGCGGATAACAGGTTTGATATCTTTAGGGGCTTTAGAAATATCACGATCGCGCCAACGTCCATCATAACGTGGTGGGTGACCTTTTGCGCGGGCACTTTCACGCATTTCAGCCAACTCTTCAGGAGAAGCATAGCAATAATAAGCTTTTCCATCTTTGACCAATTGCTTAGCAATTTGGCGATGGCGTTCTGCTTGTTCGAATTGTGAAATAGGGGTTCCGTCATAGCTAAGCCCCATCCAGTGCAAGCCATCTATAATGGCTTTTACAGCTGCTTCTGTTGAACGCTCCCGATCTGTATCTTCAATTCGTAGCAGCATTTTACCTCCAGTATGTTTGGCATAAAGCCAATTAAAGAGGGCCGTACGAGCACCTCCGATATGAAGGAATCCTGTTGGTGAGGGAGCAAAGCGGGTAATAGCAGACACGGATCTCTTCCTTTAAAATTAAAATGTTATTTGTAGAATTTTATGAAAAGGTTATGTTAGCAATAGATAATAGGGGGGGCAATAGCCGCATTGCAAGTAAAGTGGGGATTTGCGGATGTTTAATCAAAATAAAGTGAAGAGGGGTTTATCCATAAGCAGTGAGTCAGAAAGAAAAAAATCGATTCTGATATGGCATGATATTTTTTCTGCACTTTATAATAATGCAAATAACAACAGTTGTAACAAACAAAAATTTTTTTTGTTTACACCTTTAAAAGAAGCTATGGCTTCTTGGGGGAAGTGGTTAGTAGATTGCATAAACAAAGAAATCTCTTTTGGAATTCTTTTTTCTTTAGTTTTAGTCTTTTTTTCCATAGGCATCATTTTTTATTTTAGTTTAGAGCGAGAGCCAAGCTGGGGGCAATTGTGTGCTTTGGTGAGTATCTTCGGAGGAATATTGTATGTTTTACGTTTTCACCGGAGAGTATGGCTTACAGTGGGATTTCTGTTTTGTATTGTATTGGGCGCTTTGGCTGCCAAAATAGAAACGTGGCGTCTCTCTACACCAATGTTAAGCGGTGATATTGTCAGCACATTAACGGGGAGAGTTATTTCTATTGAGACAAGACAAAGAGGAGGATTTCGTTTAGTTATAGATGTTTTGAGCACGGAAAAGCCAATATTACACCATGGTCCTAATCGTGTTCGTTTGTCAGCAAGGTATTTACCATATGGCTTGGCAATTGGTGATGGGCTCTATGGGAAAGTCAAGATCCGTGCACTATCTGGGCCGGTCCGTCCAGGAGGTTACGATTTTAGTTTCCATAACTATTTTAAAGGAATTGGTGCTCAAGGATTTTATCTAGGAAAACCAATTAAAGTACCAGTTTCACAGTCCGATAGAATATTAGATAGAGTCTTAACAAAAATTGAAAATTTACGGACGAATATGACACAAAGAATCCGTATAGCGATTGATAGGGAAAAAGGTAGCGTTGCGGCTGCCCTTATAACGGGACAGCGGGGCGGTATTTCAGATGACACAAATGAAGCATTGCGTACGGCTGGATTAGCGCATATTTTATCAATATCAGGTTTGCATATGGCTCTGTTGAGTGGCCTAATTCTTGTGAGTATCCGTAGTTTTCTAGCGCTTTTCCCAGTTTTCTCATCCTATTATTCCGCTAAAAAATTCGCTGCTATTGCTGCATTAATGATGACAGCTTTTTATTTGCTATTATCTGGGATCGCTGTATCGGCACAGAGAAGTTTTGTGATGATTGCTGTTATGTTGGTTGCTGTATTGTGTAATCGTTCTGCTCTAACAATGCGCAATTTTTCTATCGCGGGTTTGATCACTTTGGCTGTTACGCCACATGAAATATTAGGTCCCAGCTTTCAAATGTCTTTTTCCGCAACCGCAGCTTTGATTGCATCTTTCGATTGGTGGAATGGAAAGTCACATTTTCGTAAAAGAAAAACCACCCCATCTTATGTTGGAGCTGGAGTGATCGATTTTGTATTCTTATCGTTTATTTCAATATGTGTATCTTCTTTTGTGGCAGGGACTACCAGTGGAATTTACGCTGCTTATCATTTTTCCAATTTTGCATTTTTTAGCGTCATCAGCAATGTTTTAGCTTTGCCAGTAGTATCAATCATCATCATACCTTTTGGATTAATCGCAGTCCTTGCAATGTTTTGGGGGCTTGAATGGTTACCACTCCAAGTTATGGGTTTTGGTGTTGACCTTGTGATAAAAATTGCTCACTCTATAAGAGACATTTCTCCTGCTTTGAATCCTGGATTTGTGCCGCCATCTGCGTTGGTATTATTGAGTGTCGCTTTGGTTGGGTTGTCTTTTTGCAAGACATCTATCAGATTCTTTTTTAGTCTTTTTATTTTTCTTGGTATTTATGTTTATTGGGTGCATTCACCTATACAACTCATTATAGCAGAGAATATGAAGCTTGTGGGTGTTATCAATGAAAGAAAATTATATATTGACCGTTACCATGTGTCTAAATTTACAACATCCCTATGGGAAAAATCATTTCGCATAAATGAAATGATCAAATTAACGAAATATGGTCCTGCATTTCATGAACAATTCGTATGTGATAATCATGTGTGTACGTCTTTATTAGAGAATGGGCTAAAAGTGGTTGTTTTGCGTAGAGAAATAAGTCAATGTATAGAGGCAGACATTATGGTTAAGCCATTTGCAATAAACAATCCAACATGCAACAAGAAAACAAAAATAATATTTACTCCTGAGCAATTGTTATCAAGAGGGAGTGTGATGATGACGAAAAGTGGGAAAATCATTTGGTCTTCTATGGGGTTTTATAGACCATGGAACATGCACAGGCAGTATGCACAAAAATTGCATAATTTATCGTATTCTCGACATCTCTATATAGAAGAGCAGAAACAGAACAGAAAATGACAGGCATATTTTTCTGATTATGCTTTGGTATCTTGTGTATAGTGTTCGGAGAGTTATCAATTTCAGAAAAACTTACTTATTGTTCACAATCTTTCAAAAAACAGACAATTTTTCGATGTCTAGACAATTTATACTTTTAAAGGAGCATTTTATCAGTGTACTTTGATCAACAGAGAGATGCTAAACAATACTTATTGGATAAGAGAGCTGTCAATAAATTTTATAAAGAGATAAAGTTGTTAATTATTCTATTTATTTATAATAATGAGAACATTTTTAACCAAAAGATGACGAACAAATCTATGGCAGATTGTGGCAATAGGCTATTTTTAGTATCAATCTGTAATAAATTTTGCTGTCTGGTGAAGGTAAAGTAATTGATGAATATTCAGCAGTTAAAAAAAATGGCGGCTGTTAAAGCGCTTGAGTTTGTTGAGGATGATATGCGGCTTGGTATTGGCTCAGGCTCGACAGTAAATGAATTTATTCACCTTCTTGGTGAACGTGTTGCACAGGGGCTACGTGTGACTGGTGTTGCTACTTCACGGTATTCTGAACAACTCTGTCGTAAATTTGGGGTGCCTATCGCTACTTTAGAACAAATGCCTGAATTAGATCTTACTATTGATGGGGCGGATGAAATTGGTCCAGAGATGATTCTCGTTAAAGGGGGAGGTGGGGCGTTGTTGCATGAAAAAATTGTAGCAGCGGCATCTCGTGCAATGTTTGTTATTGCTGATGAAACAAAGATGGTAAAAACACTTGGTGCTTTTGCATTGGCGATTGAAGTTAATCCATTTGGTATGCATGCTACACGTAGAGCTATAGAAAAAGCAGCTGAGGATTTAGGACTTTCTGGAGAGATTGCATTACGAATGAATGGAGAAAATCCTTTTGAAACGGATGGTGGTCACTTCATTTTTGATGCATCTTGGGGATGCATTTTGCAGCCAAAACGATTATCGGATGCACTCCTTGCAATTCCAGGAGTTGTCGAGCATGGTCTTTTTTTAGGATTGGCTTCGCGTGCAATTGTCGCTATGGCTGATGGTCAAATAAAAGTTTTAGAACCATTTGATTTTTAGAAAAGACCGTGTACATGACGATATATTAGCATAATAAAATAGATGTTGCAGATTTTGGATAAAATGACGAATTTAAATTATAATTAATATCGGGATAATCATTAAATGAAAACAATATTTTCTTTTCAACGTTTTGTCGTATATTTTGGTGCAGTTGCTGTTTTGGTTATAAATATTGGAACAGCTCATGCACAAGGTGTGAGCGATCAACATTTAGATTCAGCGAGGAAGGCTATTAGTGCCATTCGTGCAACGGATCAATTTGATAGTTTTTTACCAAATTCTGCACGCGATCTCAAAGATGAACTGATCAGGGATGATCCAAATTTGGCAACTGCTATTTCTGATATTGTTGATAAACAGGCACTTGCTTTGGCTAAGCGGCGGTCTGATTTAGAAAAAGAAATTGCTCATGTGTATGCAAAGTATTTTACTCAAAAGGAACTTGACACAATTACGGCATTTTATAATTCCGATACTGGTAAAAAGTTTTTAACAGAAGTTCCAAATCTTGCGCGCGATTCTTATTCTGCATTTGATTCATGGCGTTCTGTTCTTATGCAGGATCTTATAAAAAATGTAAAAAAGGAAATGTCTGGAATACTTCATTTGAATAACGCCATTGCGCCTACAAAGCCGAGCACTGCAGCAGATAAAAAATGAGAGTTTGATTAATATTATTAAAATAGTACACGTTTCCTCGTTTATTTTTAAAAGTGGCGGTATTCCCGCCATTTTTAATTAAAGAAAGTCGGTCTTTATAGAAAACATGGTGCTTGAAACAAAAAGACGTTCATTTGATAGTAAATAGCGATTGCCTATTATTGTAGACATATAAAAAGGAATAGTTTGTGGGATCTTTTGACTTTGATTTATTCGTTATTGGAAGCGGTTCAGGTGGAGTGCGCGCTGCACGCCTTGCGGGAGGACTTGGTAAGCGCGTTGCTATAGCAGAAGAATATCGTATAGGGGGAACTTGCGTTATTCGCGGTTGTGTTCCTAAGAAATTGTATGTTTATGCGTCACAATATGCAAAAGAGTTTAGTAAGAGCGTTGGTTTTGGCTGGAAATATTCTAATCTAACTTTTAGCTGGGAAACGTTGGTTGCAGCTAAAAATAAGGAAATATCAAGATTAGAAGGACTATATCGCCAGGGGTTGCAGAACAATAATGTTCGTATTTATGAAAGTCGTGCTGTTTTTGTGGATGATCATACAGTAGAACTCTCGGTAACAGGTGAGAGGATAAGCGCAGAAAAAATTTTGATTGCAACGGGAGCTAAAGTTGTGCCAAACACTGCAATAAGAGGCGGTGATTTGTGTCTTACTTCCAATGAAATTTTTGATCTTGAACAACTTCCAAAATCAATAGCCATTGTTGGTGGGGGGTATATTGGTGTGGAGTTTGCTAATATTTTTCATGAATTAGGTGTGAAAACCACGCTACTTCATCGTGGTGATTTGATTCTTCGTCACTTTGATTATGATTTGCGGCAGTTGCTTCATACTGCAATGATTGAAAAAGGGATTTCTATTATCTATGGAACGACAGTTTCTCAAGTACAAGCTCAAGCTATGGAGGAGGGGTATGATATTGTTTTATCAAATGGACAAACGATTAGTGCTGATCGCGTTATGTTGGCTACGGGGCGTGTACCAAATACAACAGGCTTAGGGCTCGAGCGGGCAGGTGTTCAAGTAAATGAATTTGGTGCAGTTGTTGTTGATGAAAGGATGGCTACAAATGTCCCTCACATTTGGGCTATTGGTGATGTAACGGGCCATGTTCAATTGACACCTGTTGCGATCCATGATGCAATGTGTTTTGTTAAGACTGTGTTTGAGAATATATCCACGACACCTGATTATGATTTAATCACGACAGCGGTTTTTTCTCAGCCAGAGATTGGAACGGTTGGTTTGTCAGAAGAAGATGCTATTCATCGTTATAGGCGTATTGAGATTTATCGTACAGTTTTTCGTCCTATGCGTAATGTTCTTTCCGGGAGTTCGGAGAAAATGTTTATGAAGCTTATTGTTGATGGTGAAAGTCGTATTGTTGTGGGGGCTCATATTTTAGGGGAGAACGCTGGTGAGATGGCACAGCTTATTGGCATATCTCTCAAGGGAAAGCTGACAAAGGATATCTTTGATGAAACTATGGCAGTGCATCCAACGATGGCAGAAGAGCTGGTAACAATGTATAAACCAAGTTACGTCTATGAAAATGGCAAAAAAGTAGAAAATTAACCAGCATGTGTTATGGTAAGCGGCAAAGTTTTTGGTACGACAGACTATCTGCTTAAGCTCTGGAGAGAGTGCAATGATAAAAGAATGGACGCCTGCTTCTTGGAGAGCAAGGCCAATTAAACAATTTCCAACTTATCCGGATAAATCTGTTTTAGAGGGTGTTGAACAAAAGCTACGCAGCTATCCTCCTCTCGTTTTTGCCGGTGAAGCACGGGATTTGAAAAATGAATTAGCAGCTGTTGCACAAGGTCAGGCTTTTTTATTACAAGGTGGGGATTGTGCAGAAAGCTTTGCAGAACATGAAGCTGATAATATTCGTGATTTTTTTCGTGTATTTTTGCAAATGGCAATTGTTTTAACTTTTGGTAGTTCTAAACCAGTTGTTAAAGTCGGTCGTATTGCTGGACAGTTTGCAAAGCCACGCTCTTCTGATATGGAAAGCAAAGAAGGGGTGGAGCTTCCTGCTTATCGGGGGGATATTATTAATGGTATTGAGTTTGGAGTGGATTCCCGTACACCTGATCCACAACGAATGTCTATGGCTTATCGTCAATCTGCGGCAACGCTTAATCTTTTACGTGCTTTTTCACAAGGAGGGTATGCCAATTTAGAAAATGTTCATGCATGGATGTTGAGTTTCGTTTCTAACAGTCCACAGGGGGAGCGTTATGAGCTGTTAGCAGAGCGTATTTCTGAAGCGATTGACTTTATGCGTTCTATAGGAATTACGTCCAGAACGAATTCTTCATTACGTGAAACATCTTTTTATACCAGTCACGAAGCACTTTTACTTGGCTACGAAGAGGCTTTGACGCGAATTGATTCGACTTCTGGAGATTGGTATGCAACATCTGGCCATATGTTATGGATTGGTGATCGTACACGTCAGATTGATCATGCACACGTTGAATATTGCCGTGGTATTAAAAATCCACTTGGGCTGAAGTGCGGTCCTTCCATTGAGTCTGATGAGCTTTTGAGGTTAATTGATATTCTAAATCCTGAAAATGAGCCGGGTCGACTAACTCTCATTACACGTTTTGGTTATGATAAGGTTGAGAATTATCTTCCTCAACTGATCCGTGCAGTTGAGCGAGAGAAGCGTAAGGTTATATGGTCATGTGATCCAATGCATGGCAATACGGTTACTGTAAATGGCTATAAAACGCGCCCCTTTGATTGCGTTTTACAGGAAGTAGAAAGTTTCTTTTCAGTGCATCGTGAGGAGGGAACATACCCAGGGGGCATTCATATTGAAATGACGGGTCGTGATGTAACCGAATGTACAGGTGGTGCACATGCTATTTCTGTAGACGATTTATCTGATCGCTATCATACGCAGTGTGATCCACGATTAAATGCAGATCAAGCGTTGGAGTTAGCTTTTCTTGTTGCTGAACTTCTTAAAAAAAATCGTCATCCTGTTTCATTAGCTCTTGCCGCGAATGGTTAGATAGAAAGTTGCATAACATCTATTATTTCAGGTGTTTATGGGGGGAAGGGACTTTTGAAAAAAGGAATATTTTTAGTGATTAAAACAGAGTTGTGATTGTTAAACTGATAAGATGATACAAAAGCTTATGAAAAATGATTTTGGGGTAGCTGTTGCACAATTAAATCCCGTTATCGGTGATATTGAAGGGAATTTTTCTCTTGCTATAATGGCGTATCAGAAGGCTAAAGAAGAGGGAGCAGACCTTGTTTTATTCACTGAGCTTTTTATCAGCGCATATCCGCCGGAAGATCTTGTTCTTAAAGCTGCTTTTACAAAAGCATGTGAAGATGCTGTTAAGAAATTAGCAAAGATAACAGCGGGGGGACCAGGAATTGTAATTGGTCTTCCGCTAAAGCGTAATAATAACCTTTACAATGGTGCCATGCTGCTTGATGAAGGGCGTATAATCGCTGAAAGCTTGAAATTTGACTTACCCAATTATGCTGAATTTGACGAAAAGCGATTGTTTTCTTCCGGTCCACGTCCTGAGCCATTTGTTTATCGTGGGATCAAATTAGGAATAGTGATTTGTGAAGATATTTGGAATGATTCTTCTGTGTGTGCAGAGCTTGGCAATAAAGGAGCAGAGATCATTCTTGTCCTTAATGGATCCCCCTATTATCGTAATAAAACACTAAAACGTGTAGAAGTTGTTCGGGCGCAAGCGCTTCAATCTAGTCTGCCGATTATTTATGCCAATCAAGTTGGTGGTCAGGATGAGCTCGTTTTTGATGGGGGATCTTTTGCGTTAAATGAACACGGCGAAATAATGTTCCAAATGAAACATTTTGAAAGTCATATTGCTTTAAGTCATTGGCAACGAAAAACGAATGGATGGCAATGTATTTCTGGTCCAAGTGAAAATCTTCTTAATGGGGTAGCTGCTGATTATCAAGCCTGTATTTTGGGTTTGAAAGATTACGTCAATAAAAATCGCTTTAAAGATGTTATTCTTGGTCTTTCAGGAGGCATTGATTCAGCTCTTTGTGCGGCAATGGCGGTGGATGCTCTTGGCGCTGAGAGGGTTCGTACGGTAATGATGCCTTATCATTACACTTCGCAAGAATCATTGAAGGATGCTAAAGAATGTGCATGTCTTTTAGGATGTCATTATGAAATCATACCCATTATGCAACCTGTTGAGGCTTTTTTGGACATAATGGAACCTGTTTTTTTAGATCTTCCCTCTGATGTTACAGAAGAAAATCTGCAAAGTCGTGTACGCGGGACAGTTTTAATGGCTCTTTCGAATAAGTTTGGTTCAATGGTGGTGACAACAGGCAATAAGTCGGAAATGGCTGTGGGGTATGCAACACTTTATGGTGATATGAATGGAGGGTTTAATCCTATTAAAGATATTTATAAAATGCAGGTCTATGCATTAGCACAGTGGCGCAATAAAAACCATTTGCAAAATTTTAAGGGACCAGAAGGAATTGTCATTCCATGCAATATTATAGAAAAACCACCTTCCGCAGAGCTTTGGGAAAATCAAAGAGACGAAGATTCTTTGCCGCCTTATCCTGTTTTGGATGATATTTTGCAATTTCTTGTAGAAAATGACATGAGTATTTGTGATATTGTTCAACGTGGGTATTCACGGGAAACGGTTGAGAAAATTGAACAGCTTCTTTATGGTGCTGAATATAAAAGGCGACAATCTGCACCAGGCGTAAAAATAAGTTACAAGAACTTTGGACGTGATCGTCGTTATCCCATTGTCAACCGTTTTCGCGATAAAAATTGAGCATTTTTTATGATAAAAGTTCGTTTTGCACCATCTCCAACAGGCTATATTCACATTGGTAATATCCGTATTGCACTGTTTAACTGGCTTTATGCGCAAAAACATAATGGAGCATTTATCTTGCGCTATGATGATACAGACGTTGAACGCTCTAAACAAGAGTATATCGATGCTATTACTGTTGACCTTGAATGGCTTGGGATTCAACCCGATGAGATTTATTACCAATCTAAACGGTTTAGCCGGTATGATGAAGTTGCGGAAATTCTCAAGCAACGTGGACTTCTTTATCCCTGTTATGAGACTGGGGAAGAATTAGACCGGCGCCGTAAAATCCAGCTTTCTCGCAAATTACCTCCTATTTATGATCGTGCTGCATTAAAATTGACACAAGAAGATAAAAAAGCATTTGAATTGCAAGGTCGTAAACCTCATTGGCGTTTTCTTCTCCCTAATTTTGAAAATGATCCTTTGCAAAAAAAGCGAACCGAAGTTTATTGGAATGATGCGGTAAAGGGAAAGCAGACGATTGATTTGGCCTCTCTTTCAGATCCTGTTTTAATTCGTGAAGATGGAAGCTACCTTTACACGTTACCTTCTGTGGTTGATGATATAGATATGGCCATTACACATATTATTCGTGGGGATGATCACATTACAAATACAGGCGTTCAAATTGCTCTTTTTAAAGCTCTTAATGCAGAGTTGCCAATTTTGGGCCATATTAATTTATTGGCTACAGTTTTGGGAAAAGGACTTTCAAAACGCAATAATGATCTTTCTATTCGTTCTCTACGCGCAGAAGGATTTGAATCTATAGCTGTTCAATGTTTTGCTGTTTTGATTGGAACTTCGCAAAATGTGCATCCCTATCCTAATCAAGCAGTGCTTTTAGAACATTTTAATCTCCAGGATATCTCAAGATCGGTTGCAAAATTTGATATTGCTGACCTTTTTTCTTTGAATAGCCATCTTGTTCATGAGTTAACTTATGCGGAGGTTAAAACGCGACTTAAAAGTCTTTCTATTGATGGAGAAAAGGCGGAGTGTTTTTGGAATGCGATAAGAGGCAATATTGATAAAGTGAATGATGCTGCTTTGTGGTGGAAAATTATTCATGATGATAAGTACTTTGATACAGTGGCATTTGAGGATCGTGCATTCATTCGTCAATCACTCAATTTTTTGCCTGAAGGCGTATTGAATGATGAAAGTTGGAAAATTTGGACGACGATTTTAAAAGAAAAAACAGGTCGTAATGGGAAAGCTTTGTTTATGCCATTACGTCAGGCACTTACAGGAATGGATCATGGACCTGAAATGGGGAAACTTTTGCGGCTTTTAGGACGTGAGAAGGTAATAGAAAGACTGGTTATTCAAAGTAAATAAGATTAGTATTTAAGAGTTCGTTTGTTTTTTACTACCAAACAAAGGTAGTAAATTTCGGTTTAGTTGCGGGTTTTGATGAGCATAAATGCCGGGATATCATTGCCAAATCCAGGGGGAGAGGAAGCCTTATTTTTTTGAGGGCGATGTTGTCCGGGTGATTTTGCTTTATTATTTTCTGCTTGAGTGCAATCTACTTTATCATCTTTTAATTTTAAGGACTTTTTAGTTTGAACAATAGGCTTTTTTTGAGGCGTTTTCTTTAATGATTTTGGAGATTTTTTCTTTAAAACAATCTCGTCATCTTTATCATCGGTCGTTAAAGCAGAGAGATCACCATTGAGCCATTCAATTTTTTCGTTGCTCATTTCCTCAATGGCGCTGATATATTTTTGGTCAGCTTTTGTAACGATTGTAAAAGCTTTTCCACTACGATTTGCACGTCCTGTCCGACCAATTCGATGAATGTAATCTTCAGCATGTGTAGGAACATCATAGTTAAAAACATGACTTACAGCTGGGATATCAAGTCCACGAGCAGCAACATCGGAAGCAACAAGAAGTTTAAGTTTATTATTTTTAAAATCGGTTAGTGTGTTCGTGCGCGAATATTGGTCCATATCTCCATGGAGTGCACCTACACTAAAATTATGTCTGACAAGGGATCTAAAAAGTTCTGAGATATCTCTCTTTCGATTACAAAAAATAATAGCATTTTTAAGCTCATCGCCTTCATTGTGAATAAGTTCTCGTAAAACAGCTCTTTTATCCCATGATTTATTCCCAGCTTTGACAAGCCGTTGTGTAATTGTGGTCGCTGTTGAGGAGGCCTTTGTAACTTCAACAGATATGGGAGAATGCAAAAATTGCTTTGTTAGTTTGGTAATTTCTGGTGCCATTGTTGCAGAAAAAAACAAAGTTTGACGGGTAAAGGGAGTTAATTTACAAATGCGTTCAATATCAGGAATAAAACCCATATCCAGCATGCGATCGGCTTCATCAATAACAAGAATTTCAACACCCATCAGGAGCAATTTACCGCGTTCGAAATGATCAAGAAGGCGTCCTGGTGTAGCTATAAGAACATCAACACCCCGTTCAAGTTTACGATCTTGGTGTTCAAAAGAAACACCACCAATTAAAAGTGCAACATTTAAACTATGATTTATTCCATATTTATCGAAATTTTCTTCAACTTGGGCTGCAAGTTCCCGTGTTGGTTCTAATATGAGAGTACGGGGCATTCGTGCTCTTGCACGACCTTTTTCAAGGAGTGTGAGCATAGGCAAAACGAAAGAGGCTGTTTTCCCTGTTCCTGTTTGAGCGATTCCTAAAACATCTTTTTTTTGAAGTACATGGGGAATTGTCCCACTTTGAATAGGTGTTGGAACTGTATATCCCGCTGATTTTACGGCTTTAATAACCTTTGCGGAAAGACCTAAATCATCAAAACTTTTTAAAGGTGGTATCATTTTTTTATCAAGTACTCTGCGATTTTAACTTCGCTATACGAACTATTTATGAAGTTAAATATTCTATACTATTTTGTAGGGTTAAGGCGCCTTCACAAAAAAGTCAACTATAACAGCCATATACACATAGAAAGTATAATACAATAATTAATAGCGAAATTGTTCTGATAAAATGCGTTCATCCCATGAATGGTTAGAGTCAAAAAGGATTGAGGCTGTTACTTCTGTTGCTGTTGAAATCGTAACTGAATAGACAGATTTAACTTCAACATTGTCGGCTGCTGCATTTACGGGGCGTTTTTCAGATTCAAGCATATCAAAGCGTACTGTTGCTGTATTGGGAAGCAATGCTCCATGCCAGCGTCGAGGGCGAAAGGGACTAACGGGAGTAAGAGCCATAAGTGGAGCCATGAGAGGCAAAATTGGTCCTTGTGCTGATAAATTATAGGCAGTAGATCCTGCTGGTGTGGCAACGAGAATACCATCGCAAATTAATTGTTCCATACGTACCTTGTCATCAATGCTGATACGAATTTTTGCTGCTTGATAGGATTGACGAAAGAGGGAGACTTCATTAATTGCGAGTGCTTCAATAGTCCCTTGACATTCAGCATTTGCAATCATGCGTAGGGGATGAATTTCCTTTTTATGCGCGGCAGCAATACGATTTGGCAATTTTTGTTCATGAAACTCATTCATAAGAAATCCTACAGAGCCTTGATTCATGCCGTAAATGGGTTTTCCAGTGTTCATAACGTCCCGTACTGTTTGTAACATTGTTCCATCGCCACCGATTGCAATAACAACGTCTGCTTCTTTTAGAGAAGAATGACCGTAAACAGAAATTAATTTATGAGTAGCTTTGATAGCTTCCTCAGTTTCGGCAGAAATAAAATGAAAGCGGTTTGGTAATGTAATCATTAAGAATTATCCTGATATTCACAACTTATTTTCTAGCGTATTTTGGGAGAATTTTGAAGCTGTATATAAAAACCGTTTTTGTAAGAAAAAGGATAATGTATGAAAAGTAATCTGTTTAAGGTAGTGTATCATAGCAGGATAGGATAAAAAGATTGCATAGTGACATAAAGTATAAACGAGTGTTTTTTAAAAGAATGATAATTCACCATTGAAGCTGAGAGTATGATCAGTTAAAAGATCACTGTTCAGTTGTAAGCACCCGTAGCTCAGCTGGATAGAGCGCTGCCCTCCGAAGGCAGAGGTCACAGATTCGAATTCTGTCGGGTGCACCAAAATTTTCTGATTTTATATCATATTATTTTTATAACCAAATTGTCTTGGAAGAGATAATGATTTTAGAAAAGTAAGCTTTTTTACTGTTTGTATAATCTTTTTTGTAAAGTATTTTGAATATCGAGATAAAGGAGAGAAATACGACATGGAAGAATTTATCATGTAAAACTACTTTATCTTGTTTTTTCAGTAAGAGATCAAAATCATCTAAGAACTGTATTTGCAATATCTTTTTTCTTTCTGTAAACAGAGTAAAGACGTTCTTTATTATTCTCTTAAGAAAATATTTTATAAAATTTATTTGTAATTATACGTAAAGAGGTATCGATCTATACTCATCATATTATTATTTTTCGTGAGAGATCTATTAAAAAGTTTGCAATCAGAATGGCCTGTCAAGCATTTTCGTTTAGCCATGTAGGCGGCAAAAAACGCTTGTTGAAGTCTATACTGGATAATTCTGTTTCCAGAGTGATCACATTCATGAGCAACATAATTCTGTGTAAACAGTAATTACAGGTTAAGAATCAATACTTTTGCGTAAAAGGCTTTCTAAGAATTCTTTATGATGGTGTTTTGCAAATACAGATTTAAACATTTTGAACAGTAGATTCAAAAAATAATCGATTACCATAAAGTTATGCAAAAAATCGTAAAAAAAGCATAGTGCCTCTATAAATATTACAATCGTTTACGGCTTACAGCACTTGTATTATAAAAGATCATACCATATTTCGTCATTTTTCTACGGATTGTTATTAATGCTTTCTAGAGCTTTTTAAACAAGCCTATAATTATTGAAGTTAAAAGTCTTTTTTGATACTCGGTAAGAAGAAATAAAAACACCATATATAGACTTTGTATAACAGCGTAGTAAAAACTTTATTTCGTTCGTAAAGACACTGTATCGCGCTTTTAAATATTCCCTTTAATTTCATGATAACTATTTTACTGGTGGTCTTATGTTTTCCTTAGGCATTATTGTATGCACTACTTCTATAGGAAAAGACCGTATTCTGGCTGTATTGCTAAAACGAGAGATCTCATTGCATATTATAGTCTCTTCTATATGAATTTTCCTTTTGGTGAAGCTCTTTGGAGCATACAGAAGCTTCTTTGTATACTCGAATATTAGATCATTAAAGTTTGTTCCAAATTTTTCTATGAAAAAAAGGTGCTCTCTATTGTAGTTTATAATTACCCTCTTTCATTGTATGAGCTTTCAAAGCCTCAGGTCTATTTTAAAAGTCATTAAACACGAGTTTTGGCATTTTTATTACTTTGCAATAAGCTAGGCACCATCATTATATTGGCAAGCTTCCAATGTTTGCTGACAGCTTTTGTCTTTAGACGGTTCATAAGAGGTATTTTTAGTCCTTTTTAAACGATTTTTATTCACACGATAACTCCCATTATGATGTGTAAGGAATGGTTTCGATCGATGTATCATGAACAGGGTTGAAATGAGAGAATCTTTATTATATTCAGGTTTCTCACTCAACATATAAAAAGATGAATTATCATTATAAATTCAATACTTTGAAAAAATCAGCAATGACTCTATAATACACTACGTACTATACTATAAAATATCGAATTTTTAAAATATTAATTAAATATATCAATAAATTATTATATGATTTATCTAAGGTAATATTTTATATTAATATAATATACATATTTTTAAATTTTTACAGTATTTTAATATATTTAATCATAAATTTAATTGAGCATTTCTATGCTACATAAATTTATTAAAATGTTTATATTTTTATTTTAAAAGATGTAAATTTACTAGATTTTTTATTGTCTTGAAGGGGGGAATGACGCAAAAAATACAAACAAATTCTTCAAATAACAAAAGAGCGAATTCCAGTTCGAGCTGGGAAAAGATGTATAAATAACTTCTCTAATAAAATGATGTTTAAATAGAAGCAAATAGTCGATTTTACTATTATAAATTGAAGAAGGATGAGAATTTCTTTACCTGATCGGTTTCAATTTCTTCTAGAGAGTGGTTATACCTTTTTTGTTTTATAGGAAAATCAACCACTCTAAAATTATTATATTTAAAAATAAATAAGAAAGAAAACTATGACTATTATGCTAAAACCGGGTGAGGTAACTCTAAACGAACTTGAGATTATTTATTTCAATGGTGAAGTAAGCAAACTTCACAGTGATACGCATCTCTCTATCAGAAAGGGGGCAGAGCGCATCGCTGAAATTGCTGCTGGGACTGAGCCAGTTTATGGCATCAATACTGGTTTTGGCAAATTGGCTTCGATTAAAATTGATGCAAACGATGTAGCTCTTTTACAAAAGAACCTTATTTTATCACATTGTTGTGGTGTAGGAAAACCTTTAGCAGAAAATATTGTGCGTTTGATAATGACCTTAAAGCTTCTTTCTTTAGGGCGAGGAGCTTCTGGTGTTAGTTTAGAGTTGGTCCATTTGCTAGAAAATATGCTTGCAAAAGGGGTTATTCCTGTCATTCCTGAAAAGGGATCTGTTGGTGCCTCAGGTGATCTTGCGCCCCTTGCTCATATGGCTGCTGTTATGATGGGAGAGGGAGAAGCATTCTTTCAAAACATTCGCATGAATGGAGCGGCAGCTTTAGAGAAAGCAGGATTGTCTCCTATTATTTTAAAAGCAAAAGAAGGTCTCGCTCTTATCAATGGTACCCAAACATCAACAGCGCTTGCTCTTGCGGGGCTTTTTCGAGGGTATCGTGCATTGTGTGGTGGACTTCTCGCAGGGGCATTGACAACAGATGCTATCATGGGGTCAACGGCACCATTTCATCCTGATATCCATATTTTAAGAGGCCATTATGGGCAGATTGCTGTATCAAAAACATTAGAAAAGCTTTTAGAGGATTCAAAAATTCGGGTTGCACATTTGCGTGATGATAATCGTGTGCAGGATCCTTACTGTATACGTTGCCAACCGCAGGTTATGGGAGCATGTTTTGATATTCTGATCGCAGCAGCAAAAACACTCATTATTGAAGCAAATGCGGTTACAGATAATCCATTGATTTTAAGTAATGATAATGTTGTATCAGGTGGAAATTTTCATGCTGAACCTGTAGCATTTGCTGCTGATCAGATTGCTCTTGCTTTGTGTGAAATAGGCTCGATTTCTCAAAGACGTATTGCCCTTATGGTTGATCCAGCAGTTTCTTATGGACTTCCAGCTTTTTTAGCAGAAAATGCGGGGCTTAATTCAGGTTTTATGATTGCTGAAGTAACTGCAGCTGCTTTAATGTCTGAGAATAAACAGATGGCACATCCTGCTTCAGTCGATTCAACACCAACTTCAGCAAATCAGGAAGATCATGTTTCAATGGCTTGCCATGGTGCTCGCCGGTTATTAGCAATGAGTGAAAACCTTTTTACTATTATTGGCATTGAAACGCTTGTTGCGGCGCAAGGAATTGAATACCGTTCTCCTTTAAAAACAAGCTCTTTCTTACAGTCTGTTATGGAGCATCTACGCAAAAATATTGATACCCTTAAAGAAGATCGCTACATGGCTCCAGATCTTCATAAGGTGCATATGCTTGTGCGTGAAGGGCATTTATTATCCATTTTACCGAAAACAATTTTTCCTAAACTAGGATCAAAATAATATTTATTTTGAGATCAATGAGGAAGGAAGGACACTTAATTCTTGGACTTCCTCATGCTAGATTGGAGGGAGCTGGTGGTATATTTTTATAATTAAATGGATGTGTGCTCATTTATTTACCGATATGTATCGGTTGTTCGTGCCAAATTATTCTCCTAATGCCAAATTATCCTCTTAATATTGTGTTTCATGGTGATATCTTTTATTAGAATAAGCTTATAAAGGCTCATACCTAAGAAACTGATTTTTCAAATAGTTTTCAATAACACCTTTATCCTATTCTAGCTAAAGCTAAAAAATATAGATTGTATATTTATATATTTTATCCTTTTAAAAGGTTATTTTTTGTATTCTATATAGTAAATATAACATTTTTATTATCTATTCTTCTTATTTTCAGATATTTTATGAGTTTTATATTTACTCTGTTGTATTTCTAAATCAAAAAAAGGGAAAGAAATGTTTACAAGAAGCATATTCATAATTTTTATGGCAGTTGTTTTTTGTTTTTCACAAATTATAGAGGTTAATGCGAATATTTTGAGAGCAAAATCTCAAGAGGGTATTTTCCTTGCTATGGTGGCACAAGAAAAAGATACTCTTTGTCAGGCGACAAATACAGCTATCGTTGCTATTTCAGATAAAAGCACTAGAGAGAATAGTAAATCTATTATTCAACGGAATATTAAAAAGGTTATTTTTTTCGCAGTCGTTTTTTTTCTTGGAAGATATGCGTTTAATATGCTTAAGAAATGGGCTGGGAATGCATATTATCAAGGTGTTGAAGATTGGAAATCTTCACTTTATACTTGATTACACTATCTATTTGGTGTGATAAATTGGTTTATACGCTATCGTGTATAATTTTTTATTGTTATGAACTAAAAAAGTAAGAGAGAGTTTGCTTAAAGTAAAAAAATTAACGCGCTCATTCTCAAATAGCCTAGTACAGATTTTAAAACTTCTATTTCGTAAACTGAAAAGAAGGGATCGGGATTTATGTTGCATTTATCCAATATTTTTCTGCAAAAAATAGAAAAATGAATTCAACGATAATTAAAATTTTATTACTCTTTGATCTAAATAAAATGATACAAAATTTTAGGTTATAAAAAAGCTGAATAATTCGTAATAAAAGTATTTTTTCATTGCCTAGGATGGAGTATCTGAGTGGCTGTTGTTCAATATTTTTTAATCTGTTCATAAGAGAAACATGAAGCCCTACTTTATTATACGGCTGGTTTTGTAGGACGGATATTTATCAATATTTCAATGAAGAAGGAAAGAAATGGTAGGAAATGAACTGAAACGTGGCATGAATAAGCGCCAGGTTGTTTTTTTAGCTCTTGGCTCTGCTATTGGTACAGGTCTTTTTTACGGATCTGCACAAGCGATCAAACTTGCTGGTCCAAGTGTTCTCATTGCCTATTGTATTGCTGGTTTAGCTATTTTTATGGTTATGCGCGCTCTTGGTGAGATGATTATTTATAATCCGCTGCCCGGTTCTTTTGCCCGTTATGCTGCAAATTATATATCACCGTTGGCTGGTTTTTTAACGGGATGGACATATGTATTTGGAATGATTCTTGTTGGTTTGGCTGATATCACAGCTTTTGCGACTTATATGGGATTTTGGTACCCTAATATTGCGCCGTGGATATGGGCATTTAGTATTACGTTGATCATTACAGGGATTAATTTAGCAGCCGTTGAAGTGTATGGTGAATTAGAATTTTGGCTGTCTTCTATTAAAATTATTGCTATCGTTGCTATGATTATTTTAGGAATCGCAATTATTGTGTTTGGTTGGGATGCAAGGATAAATTCCTCTCCTATTAGTATTCACAACTTGTGGAAAAATGGAGGTATTTTTCCCAATGGTTGGTTTGGTTTTTTGGCTTGTTTTAGTGTTGTTGTCTTTGCTTTTGGTGGCATAGAAATCATAGGGATGGCAGTGATGGAAGTACAAAATCCTCATAAAACGATTTCAAAGGCAATTAATTCTACTCCAGTTCGTATTTTGCTCTTTTATGTCATGACATTAGCTATTTTAATGTCCCTTTATCCTTGGAATAAAATTGGACTTATGGACAGTCCTTTTGTTTCAATTTTTGAAAACCTTGGGATTTCATATGCAGCGAACATTCTGAATATTGTTGTTGTTACAGCGGCTATTTCGGCGATGAATGGTGGAATGTATGGTGCTTGTCGTATGATCCATGGGTTATCACAAGAAGGTTATGCCTTGAAAAAGTTTCAATATCTATCAAAAAATGGTATACCAATTTTTGTTATTTTACTGATCTTTATTATCTTCCTTCTTGGTGTTGTTCTTAATTATTTTTATCATGAGGGACTTTTTTTTCTTATTGCAGCAATGGCAACATTTGCAACGGTTTTTGTTTGGATGATGATTTTACTTTCGCAAATTTTTATGCGTCTTAAAATGTCTAAAGAAGTACAATATGATTTAAAATTTCCAATTCCATTTTGGCCGATAGGATCAGTTTTGTCCATTTTTTTTATGGTTTTTATTTTTATTCTCCTATGGTTTTTCGATGAGACGCGGCCAGTTTTGATCGTCGGTTTTAGTTGGATTGTTTGGCTTGTTATTTGTTTTTATGCACTTAAATTTTATAACTTGAAGAAAAAACAAAGTGTTTTAGAATATGAATAAAGGCTAAAATAAGAAAAATGGCAGATGATTTCAGGACAGAAAGTTCTTTGATAATTATTCTCCAGAGAGAGGAATAATATATTCCAATTATTATACTGTTTTGAGCTATGCGAACTCTATTGTTAACCACGGTAGATAAATCACCTAGAGCGGGGATAGTACCAAAATTGATAGATCATTGTGATTGATAATGTCCTAAATATAACAGCCATAATACAAGTAATAAGGATGCGAATTAAGTAGATTTTGTAGTATACAAAGATGTAGAAATTTATATTTCTAAGCATTTCAAATAGAATTATGATTTATATTTATAATAGGAATTAAGTTTTAAAGATATATTTTATATCATAAAAATGTATTCCTTTGTTTAATAATTTAAAAAAATGAATACATACAACATGAGTGTTATTATACATTTTTCTCTTATCCGCACTACATTGAACAGAATAAATTATCCTCATAAGTTTTTTGAATTTGTAAATTTATTCGTTTAGTGGCTTTATACCTTAAACATCAGGGAATATTTTTTTGTAAGTCAAAGTGAAGAACGGATATTTTATACTTTTTTAAGAAGCGATTGAGGTTCTTGTTTACGCGAATGAAGGGAGTTTTGAATTTTTCCATAGTTATCATTTTTATTATTGTCGAGGTGCAGGGAACAACCCTATTTTTTGAACAAGTTTTTTGTTTCATTGAATGGATTTTAGTTTGACAATCTTTGTTATAGTATTTCTGACTTGGATATGATGAGCAAGGTATATAACAAGTGGAAGAAAGTAAGATGCTTTTTACAACTGTAGGGAGATGAAAAAAAATGTGCTCTTTTTAAAAAGTTTAAGATGATAATGACCATTGTTAGTGGGCATTCTCTTACTGTCAAACGTTCATGAAGCGATTTTTTAGCAACGCTAAATGAATGAGAAAATGCGGGAGAAGTTTGTAATATTATTTATATTTTACGCCAGGAGTGCTTATTCAGTTTTTTTCTAACCATCCTTTGTTATTTGGCTTGTTGAATATTGTACAGTTTATGCGCGATTTTCAGCTATTTTATATTCATGCTCGCCGATAGATAATTTTGCTCACAGGCACTCTGAGAAGCAGAGACCAGAGAATTGAGGCGCTTTAACACCAAAAGAATTCAAAACTTTTCGGAAGGAAGTCAGGGGGGAGAATACTGCTTTGCAATTCATCATATTGTTGTTGATGACGTCCACCATATAAAAAAGCATACCATAGCAGCAGTTACGGTCTTTATGTTGGCAAATGCGTAGGCCTTACTGATAAGTAGCAGCATAACAGTGAAGGCACCAATGCCAAGCCGGTTTTTATGGCAAGTCCCATGTCTTTTTCAATGGTATCTTTAACTTTAGCAGATGAGGCAGTTGGCTATGTGGTTCAACATGCCAATAATATAATAATGAAACATTTTATTTTATCCTCTTCCCCAAGCCAACTCGGATCTATCAGAATTCAGGGTAGCAGGATATCAGAAGTTTATAGAAAATAGCTTCTTTGACCTAACCAACTTGGCACAAGAAATAAAGGATCTTGTAAAAAGCTTATGGTACACGCGGTTGGAATTTTATGCCCATAGTCGTGACGGCATGACAGTCTATAATGCGTTGAATTTTTTAGAACAATGGGCATACAGGGTATAGCATGTCAAATAAAAGTCAATTTCTATGCACCGGCATCTAATCTTGTGATGGCAAAAGGTCAGTTAGAGAAGCTAAGCGATGACAAACAAACGCATGTCGGCTTTGATGGACATAGATATGAATTTGTGAGCAGAGTGATCGGCGGTAATGATTTTACCTACGAGACAGTGCCTGCTGGTAGTTAACTGGTAAAGAAGCAGTCAACATGCTGACAATCCCCAATAATACCCGTACTTGCTTTAGAAATGAGGATGATAGGTTTAGAGAAGGTTTTATGCTCCGTCTTATAGTAAATAAATTCCTTCAAGCAGGAAAAAATGAAACAAACTTTAAGATTATTAAGCGATCTAACACTGTTAGGTATTGTTGGACATAACTTAGGTACAAGGCCTAAATTCCTTTATAAGGGGTGTCGGGAAAACTCTGGTGCAGACTTTACTGAGATAGAAAAAGCACTGTTTAAAATGTGAAATGCCAACGCCTTATGATGTCGAGGAAGAAAAAGATAATTTAAGAATGCAATCATTGATGTTTGCCTGGTCCAGGGGCCGTGATAAAAAAAGCACTTGGTGTAAGAATCATAAAGTTGGGAATCTGCTCATTTGCTGTCCTGGTTTAGTCATCCCTCAAGGAAGTGTTAAAAAGCGTTTGAATAACTCTTTTTGTAAAAAGCATCCACAACAATGTGAATGCCAGCCTTAAGTCTTATTGTTGGTGATGATTAAAATTTTCACATTCTTGCTTTTGATTGTCTGTGCAGGATTGTTTTCTCAATCCACCATCCCAAAATTTCCATAGCTTTCTTGAAAAGTGGAGATAAAAATATCAAAGGACTTACGAGTCTCTCATTGTAAATAAACCCATTGAAGAAGAGGGAAAATGAAAAAATCTTGAAATTATTGACTAGAATAGTTCTTTTAAGTAGGGCTGGGTGTATTAACCAAATTCCTCCATCGACATTGGCATTATGGAAAAAGCCGGGTGTTGATTAAACTACGATACAACAAGCACTGTTAAAATGTGACTGGAAATCAGTTTATTCTTCTCCTGAAGATATGGATTCCCGTATGAGTGAATTTGTATCAGTCCATGAATGCATGACTAAAGCAGGTTATCTGTACAAACTGCAAGATTCAAAGGGAGTTTATTTTTCACAAGCTCTATCATGAAGTAACTTGTTTTTAGAGAATCTAATGATGTCCGGATACCAGAAGTTTATGGACAATAACACTTTTGGCGTGACCAATGCAACGGAACAGGAACGCCTTTTGATAAAGCATTTTGAAAATGAAAAAAACATCAGAAAACAAAAAATCTTTACAAAAGTGACCATCAGTCTTACCCACACCCTTAAAAAAGTAATGGGATAAAAAACACGAACGGACAGAGAGCCAAAAAACAATGGTTCTCTTAACCACAATATAGATAAAGTTCATGAGAGTTCAGAACGGTAATATTATTGTCGGTCTAAACTGTATGGGTATTCTTATTAGTTATTATCTACTGGAAACTTACTCGATATAAAAAAGTTTTGCTAAAATATTTACTCCGATATGACCATAGAGGCTATAGTTAATAGAGCTGACTTTAGTGAAATATTTGGTTTAATTCCTATCAGTTTTAGGATGATGAATGCCTCATTGTATATCTTTGTTTTAACTTAACTTTTATCTTATGGCTGTTAGAGGTAATGTTTTTATCTTTCTATGAAGCAAAGATTGCAATGTTAGGGAATTGGGGGGAGGCTTTATTGAGTCATAGTAAAACATTGAGGATAGGGTATAAAAAACTGCTTTGGTCAAAAAATCTGTTTGTATAATCCAATCTTTATTTTAGGCATGACCAATTTTGTTATCAAATTGTTGTATATATATGCCGTTGTATATTGGTGCGTATTTCTCTAAAATTTTTCTGTTATTGGAGAGATGCGTGTTGTTTTATTTTCTATACGGTTTCCATTTTTCGTATTTTTATAAACGTAAATAATGTTTTATACTTTCAAGACTATTTTTATTTTTGTAATTTTTCTTTTACATAAGTGATATTAAGTTTTAATATTCAACGACCTTCAGAGTTTTTATTTCATAACGTTTTCTTGATCAGCATAAGCTTCCGAAATTTGTTTTTTGTAGACTGTGTTGTCGTTTATTTTTAGCTGCATTTGGGACCGATTCTTTTTAAAGGTCGTAAGTGTAAATTATGATTTATTATTTTTATTGTCGCTTTACATAAAATACAAATCGTATTATAAAAACAATGATTATTCAGATAATTGGTAAAGCCTTCTTAATTTATTTGTACTTATTGTATTTTAAATCACAACTCATTTTTTTATTAAGAAAAGAAAATTTTAAGAGGAATGATGATCAAAAGAGTGTCTAAAAGCGGCTTCTATTCGTGTGTTTTTATAGCAATTATTTTCTCTTTTTTATCAGATAGAGGTGTTGAGGCACATTATCATCCATCCATATCATTTTTGTGCGATGAAGGGAAATTACCTTATAGATGCAGTGATGGAGCAAAACATAAAATTACTGATAAAATATATCAGTTTATCAAGTCCTCTAAAGAAGAGAATGGGCATGGCGATTTTCTCATATCATCTGCTGTCATAGTAGCACAGGAGCCAGGTACAGTTATCCAAGCAAGTCATGTAACAATTAACAATTTTGATGGTGTGGAAGGGGCTTATGGTGTTATTGCTTTGCAAGGTGGAAAAGTTATCTTAAGCGATTCAATTTTTAAAAATGTATCAATTGGTCTCTTGGCTGATAGTGGAACGATTGAGGCCAATCGTGGAGTAGTTGAGGCTACTCAAGTAGGTGTTTATGCAGAGAAGTCAGGAACATCTGTTATTTTAACGGATGCAAAAATTCAGGTAAGTGGTCAAGATATTGGCCAAAACGCAGCTCTTTTCAGTGGCGCCGATGCGAATATTAAGATGACGCGTGGATCAATTGAAGTGACAAATGCAGCCGCACTTCGTGTGAGAACAAGGGGGAGTGCAATTTTAGATAGTGTTACGATTACTTCTGAAAGTCAAAAAGCGGTAGAAAGAGAAAATGCAGATGAAGAAGATAATACTGTTCATGCAGCTTTGAATGTGAGTCATCAGGGTATTCTTTATTTAAAGAATACCAATGTTCTTGCTACCGATGTTCGTGGTTTGCAGATTGGATTAGATTCTAATGCACAATTGAGTGAGGAACAAGAAGGGAGTTTTTTGGTTTCACGGGTTAATATTGAAGATTCAAAAATTACAGTAACAGGGAACAAGCATGGTATGCACTTTGATATAGACAAAAAAGACAAGGAGTATAAACAAGGAATTGTGTTTTTAAAAAAGGCAGTTTTTGATGTTCCAGATGGTACAGTTATTCATAGCAGTAAGAGCAGTGCTTATCTTGCTGTAACAGCCGGAACAGAGATTTCCGGTGATTTATTATTAGCAGCTGAGAAGGGGGCTTCTGTAGCGATTTTGGCGGATTCTTCTTTACTTACAGGGGGAACCCGCGTTTCCGATGATTCTATTGCGGAAATTTATTTGACGGGAGGTTCACAATGGGTTTTAACAAGAAGAAAAAGGGAAAATTTGCGGGATTTGAATCATGGGGCTTCATCCATTTCCTTTGTAAAACTTTCTGAGAGTTCTATTGCCTTCGAAGCCCCAATGTTCCAAGAATATCAGACACTTTATATCGGGAAGGGAGAGGAAGAAGTTTACAATGCACAGGAGAGTGCATATCTTTATCTCAATACACATCTCAATAGTGATGGTTTACTTGATAATAAAAAAACAGATCGACTTTTGATACATGGTAATGTTTCTGGAAAAACAACAGTCCATGTGCAACTTATTATAGGAAATAAGGGGGGAGCAGGAGATGATGAAAATGTTCAAAGTGTTTCGCTTATTCAAGTTTCTGGAAAAGCGGCGGAAGATTCTTTTCAGCTGAGTAGTCCTTATATTGCGTTGGAAGGTTTGCCTTACCAATATTATCTTCATGCATATGGTCCAGATTCTACCCTTGGGAAGGCCCAAACCGCTCAAAGATTAGTTAAAGGTGATGGGGGCTTTTGGGATTTCCGTCTTGAGAGTAAATACATTAAGCCTACTCATGATATACCCATTGTACCTCATTCTGAGTTAAAGGTAAGAGAGGTTGTTCCACAAGTTCCAACTTATCTTCTTTTGCCAAATACCTTATTCCATACTGGGTTAGTGGAGATCAGAAATCACAACAAGCATTTGAACAAAATACAAAATGTTTCTAGTGAATTATTAAAGGCTGATAAAAGTCTTGCTTTATCTATGCAAGGTTATGGAGGAAATTATCATTATATCTCAGATCTTTCCGCAATTGAATATGGGTATGGAGGCGATCTTGATTACAATGCCATAGAGGCATCTATTTTGCTCAAAACAGTAGAGAGCACATATAGTAAAACGTCTTTTGGATTCATAGGCTCTTATGGAAAAGTTTCTTTGCGTCCTCGGGATGTTAAACAAAGTCAAAAAAGTGTATTTCATAAATGGTTAGTTACCACATATGGTAGTATAAAACATGATGGTGGTTTTTATATGGATGCTCTTTTATCCTATGGTCTTTTTAAAGGTCATGTTTTTACCTTTGCACGGGGTAAGGCAGCAACATTAAAAGGAAATCCTCTGAACGTTTCGTTGGCTGCTGGTAAAGCATTTATGATGGGATATGAGGATTTTGTTTTTAATCCGCAAATTCAGCTTATTTATCAAAATCTTCAGTTTCATAAGTCCCATGATATTGATGGATTTGATATTGATATGGGGAAATTTAATCAATGGATAATGCGTATTGGTGGACGTTTAACCAAGACATTTACAGCATCTGAAAACGATCGTGTCATTTCCTTTTATGGTAAGATTCATCTTTCTCATCATTTTGGAGAAGAACAGTTTATACATTTTAAAGATACTTTCCGGTTAGGTTCTTTTGGATCTTCTGTAGAAGCTGCCTTGGGTGTCAATTCGCAATTATCTCCCAAAATTACACTTTACGGTGATTTAAACTATCAGCATAAGCTTACTAAGGCTGGTTTTTCCGGCATTCAGTTTTCTGGTGGATTGCGCTATCGTTTTTAAGAGTTCTTGCAATTATATGAGAGTTGTATATTAAATTTCTATACAAAAATAAATATAATCAATAAATTTTGTATTATTTTTTAAATACTTATTTTAAAGACACTTTTAATATATACTTTAATTATCATTTTTACAAAAAACCTTTTTATACAAAGTATTAATGTGTGCAAATTTTTATAAAAATAGAATAAAACATAGGAATAAATATTTTAAAAACGTATAATAGATAAGTAATTTTATTAATAAGTATATATTATTTATCTAATATATTTATTAATTAATAATATTAAACAATATATTTTTATTTATTATTTTTTGATCTTTTAATTAAGATTAAGAAGTTATTGATTTTAAGTATTTCTATAATTTAATGATTTGATTTTTTGCAGTTTTTAAAAAGAAGTAAAGCTTAAAATGAATCTGTATAGGTCCTCTTTCAATAAGAAAAAACAGCGTTTTCATTTGATGTTGCAAAATAGGCTGATAAACATACGGATATTATTGATTATTAGTCATAAACAAAGTAACTGATGATAGCGAAATTAAAAAGACGAAGAAATTTTTTCTTTCCATTCACACCTTCTTAAAAGAGCTTTTTTAAAATAATAATAAGGAGAACAATTGAATGGTAAGGAGATATTAGCATTTGTGATGAGATTTCTCACTTTCCAATGTTGTTACTGCTTTTGCATTTAACAATATCTTAATCGCGTGTATGATTCATTTCAAAATTCCGTTTAAAATTCATAGATAACCTCTATTTTATCTGTTATTGAGAGCTGTACTGATGTATAATCAAAGTATCTGAGACAACAAAATATCAAAAGAGTAAATACTCTGATATACAAAACAATAATGGCTGAATAATAAAACGTCTGTATATAACAGATAAAAATATAACAGATAAAAGTCACTTAATTATTTTTTTTCTCTTCGAAATTCATATTTAAGCTAATTCTCATATGTTATATCTTTTCTATGATGAAAAGGTGTGCGAGCTGATTTGGATATCTATAAATTTTGCATAGCAACTCAAAAAATATACAATTATGGTTATTGTAGATTTCACTCTTATAAACTAAAGGAGCATAACGATTAACCTTACAAATGTTTTTGAAAAAATGCTTTTATCGGGTGTTATTTCATTTCTTCGCAGTTTACAATTTTTTTTATCATTTTACCTTAGCAAAGGGAGAGTGTGTGTTAATTTCTACTTAATCTATTTTATCTCAAAAGGGTGGAGTTATATTAATGTCAAAAAAAGTCATGATCGTGGAAGATAACGAACTTAATATGAAGTTATTCCGTGATCTTGTAGAGGCAAGTGGTTATGAAACAGTTGAAACACGTAATGGTCTTCTTGCATTAGATCTAGCTCGTTCATCAATGCCTTCTCTTATCCTTGTGGATATACAGTTGCCAGAGGTATCAGGAATCGATGTTATTAAACAATTAAAAGAGGATGAGGAGCTTAGATCTATTCCCGTTGTTGCTGTAACAGCCTTTGCTATGAAAGGGGATGAAGAGCGAATTCGTGCAAGTGGATGCGAAGAATACATGTCAAAACCTATCTCCGTTCCTCATTTTATTACAATGGTAAAGCATTTTGTGGACTAAATCTTTGCTAAGTAACGATAAAAAAACTAATGAGGTAATCGCAGTTATATCGCAAATTTTCTTTTGAATTAGCATGCAGATCGGACTAAACTACTAAAGTGCAGATCCTGGAAATTATATTTAGGATTTTAAAATTTTCCCAATCGATCTTGTCTTAGTTCTTTTCTCTATAAGAAGAAAAGTTTAAGAGAGTAAAATAACCAATTTTTTTCTTATACAGTAAGAACTGGTTATTACACTTCTCTTCCTAAAAATTATTTCAGAAAACATTAAAGCCCCGCCGAAACGGGACCTATATGTTGCACAAAAAGCGAAATTAACGCTTTGAGAATTGGAAAGAACGGCGTGCTTTCGCTTTGCCGTATTTTTTACGTTCAACAACACGGCTATCACGCGTAAGAAAGCCCCCCTTTTTCAAGATTGTACGAAGTTCTGGTTCGTAATAGGTTAGAGCTTTGGAAATGCCATGACGTACTGCACCAGCTTGTCCGGAAAGACCCCCACCTGCAACGGTTGCAGTGATATCAAATTGAGTATCTCTGTTTGTTGCAACAATTGGCTGGCGAAGAATCATTCTCAGAACAGGACGCGCAAAATATTTGTCGAATTCTTTATTATTAATTGTAATTTTTCCCGAGCCTGGTTTGATCCACACACGAGCAACAGCATCTTTACGTTTTCCTGTTGCATAAGCACGTCCTTGTGAATCAAGTTTTTGAACATGAACAGGAGCGACATTTTCATTAGCTTCGACAATATTTGTTACTGTGCTAAGCTCAGAAAGAGAATTAATTTCAGCCATAATTAAGCAATCCTTTTGTTTTTGCGATTTAAAGCACCAACGTCGAGAACTTCTGGCTGTTGTGCCTCATGCGGGTGTTGGCTTCCAGCATAAACACGTAGGTTCTTCAATTGACGACGACCAAGTGGTCCGCGAGGAATCATGCGTTCTATAGCTTTTTCAACAATACGTTCAGGAAAACGTCCTTCAAGAATCTGACGCGCTGTACGTTCCTTAATTCCACCAATATAGCCGGTATGCCAATAATATTTTTTATCTGTATATTTCTTACCGGTGAGAGATATTTTGTTTGCGTTGATCACAATAACATTGTCACCGTCATCGACATGTGGAGTAAATGTAGCTTTATGTTTGCCACGTAAGCGGTTAGCAACGAAGGTGGCAAGACGACCTAAAACGAGGTTCTCTGCGTCAATAATAACCCATTTTTTCACCACTTCAGTTGGCTTTTGTGAAAAAGTTGCCATAGAAGTATCCTTTATTAAGCCCTTGTTAACATAGGGACATTTTCATTGTTTTGCGTTGAAAATTGTTATTACAGCGAAATATTTAACGCGTATCGTTTACCCTGATATAATGTCTTTTGACTTGCGTCAAGAGAAAATAAAAACTTATAAAACAGTGCTTTATGATTGAGGTATTATAATACCTCAATGAAAGTACTTGTGCATATTTTAGAAAAAGAGTAGGTGCTGTGTAAAGAGTACTTTATTTTTAACTCTCGATTGTGTTTTTTTTGGTTTTCATTGTAGAATACATAGTGATGCAGCGGTCCCGTTACTTTCTTAATGTTGAATCGTCTGTTTGCGGTCAGGCTTGGTTAGATGCCCTTGATATTCAAGGGATAAATAACGCGCGCGCTATTTCTCAAAAATTTGGTTTTCCAGATGAGTTAGCCCGTGTTCTTTCGGCAAGAGATGTGGATGAATCTGAAGCTGTTGCTTTCATCAATCCAACTTTGCGCACGCTAATGCCTAATCCAGAAAGTTTTACCGATATGCAATGCGCAGCAGAACGCATTGTGAGGGCTATCTTGAATCAAGAGAAGGTTGCAGTTTTTGGTGATTATGATGTTGATGGCGCTTGTTCATCAGCTCTTATAGCACGTTTTTTCCGTTATTTTGGTATTGAAGTAAAAATTTATATTCCTGATCGTATTGTTGAGGGATATGGTCCAAATGAACAAGCAATGAGGATGTTAGTACAAGAAGGTGCTCGCTTAATTATCACAGTTGATTGTGGTGCAAACAGCCCAGATGCAGTAAAAGCAGTAAGGCTTGCAGGTGCTGATGTTGTAGTTTTAGATCACCATCAAATGTCAGATGTTCACCAAGAAGCTGTTGCTCTTGTTAATCCTAATCGTCCTGATGATTTTTCTGGACAAGGACATTTATGCGCTGCTGGCGTTGTCTTTGTTACGTTAGCATGGGTTAATCATTTATTGCGTAAGAAGAAATTTTTGGGAGAACTTCCTGACCTTCTAAGTATGCTTGATCTTGTTGCATTGGCAACTATATGCGACGTTGTGCCATTAAAAGGTGTTAATCGTGCTTTTGTGGTTAAAGGGCTTCAAGTTGCTCGTTCTATGCATAATCACGGGATGGTGGCTTTAACAAAGGTTGCACGTATAGGTGAGCCGCTTAATAGTTTTCATTTAGGCTTTTTGTTAGGTCCTAGAATTAATGCGGGAGGGCGTATTGGAGACCAGGCTTTGGGGGCACGTTTGCTCAGCTGTGAGGATAAAGAGGAAGCTGAAAGAATAGCAGAACAATTGGATCGGCTTAATCGAGAACGCCAAGAAATGGAGGGCATTCAATTAGTACAAGCAGAATCTTATATCGATTCTCTTTATCAAGATCAAAAAACACCGCTATCTCTTGTGATTGCTCATCAAGAATGGCATCCGGGAATCATTGGTATTCTTGCATCTCGTTTAAAAGAGCGGTTTTTTTGCCCTGTTTTTGCAATTGCTTTGAAAGAAGATGGAAGTGGTGTAGGATCGGGCCGTTCAATCAGCGGCATAGATTTAGGAGCACTTGTTCGTGAAGCTGTTGCATTAAATTTATTAGAAAAGGGTGGAGGCCATAGTATGGCAGCAGGGATTACAATTCAGTCGGAAAAAATTGAAACTTTTCGAAAATGGTTGGAAGAGAAAGTCTCTTCCATGGTCTCACAGTTACGTGCTAAAAAGTCTCTTAGCATAGATGGTTGCCTTTCTGCTTCTGGCGCTAATAAAGCGCTTTTTGATATGATCGAAAAAGCAGGGCCATTTGGTTCAGGGAATATGACACCTGTTTTTGTTCTTCCTTCTCACCGGTTAGTGAATCTGTGTGAGGTTGGTAAGGGACATCTTCGTCTTATAATGTCGAATATTGAAGAAAAAAAACTGCAAGGAATAGCTTTCCGTGCTGTGGGTACAGCGCTTGGTGATTTTCTGTCTAGAAATGTTGGTGAAATGATCCATTTGGCTGGTAATCTTACTTTGAATTATTGGAATGGAACAATTACTCCACAGTTGCGTGTGATTGACGCAGCAGCGGTGTTATAAGAGAGATATTTTTTGAAAATTAAATGTCTAGATTGGAAGCAAAAGTAGAATTTTCTTGTATGAAACGAAAGCGCGCTTCTGGTTTTGTTCCCATTAAATTTTCTACTGTATTTCTAGTTTCTTGCATTTCCATTGCATCAATAGAAACACGGAGCAATGTACGTTTTTGAGGATGCATAGTCGTTTCTTTAAGTTGTTCAGCACGCATTTCTCCAAGCCCTTTAAAACGACCAACTTCAATTTTAGTTTTTCCAGTAAACTCAGTCTTAAGCAATTCATCTTTATGGGCATCGTCACGTGCATAAGCGATTTTACCTCCTTGTGATATTCTATAAAGAGGAGGCACGGCAAGGTATAAGTGTCCTTGACGAATAAGATCGGGCATCTCTTGAAAGAAGAAGGTAATAAGGAGTGAGGCAATATGAGCACCATCAACATCTGCATCCGTCATGATGATAATGCGTTCATATCTGAGATCTTTTTCACGATATTTAGAGCGTGTTCCACAACCAAGCGCAAGTATAAGGTCACTAATTGTTTGGCTTGAGTTCATTTTTTCGTGTGCAGCACTTGCTACATTTAAGATTTTTCCACGAAGCGGTAAAATTGCTTGGTTTGCCCTATTCCGCGCTTGTTTAGCCGAACCACCAGCAGAATCACCTTCCACAATGAATAATTCAGCTCCAGCAGCGTAGTTTTGACTACAATCTGCGAGTTTTCCGGGCAGACGTAATTTTCGTACAGCTGTTTGTCGATTTATTTCTCTATCTTGACGCCGTTTAACGCGTTCTTCAGCACGTTCAATAACCCAATCAAGAAGTTTTGTTGATTCTTGTGGAGAATTTGTCAGCCAATGATCGAAAGGATCACGTATTGCATTTTCAACGATACGCTGCGCTTCGATTGTTGCTAGTCGATCTTTTGTTTGTCCAACAAATTCCGGATTTCTGATGAAGACCGAAAGTATTGCCGCCGTTGAAATCATAACATCATCGGACGTAATAATAGCAGCGCGTTTATTTCCTATTAATTCAGCGTAGGATTTTAATCCGCGCAAAAGAGCTTGACGGAGTCCTGTTTCGTGTGTTCCCCCTTCTCCGGTGGGAATAGTATTACAGTAAGATTGTACACAAGCATCGCCACCATGCCAAGCGATAGCCCATTCAACAGAGCCATGGCCATCATAATATTTTGTTTTACCAGCAAAAATTTCCGACGTTACCCGATATTCATCTTTCAGTGATGAAAGTAAATAATCTTTAAGCCCATCGGGGAAGTAGAAAACAGCCTTTTCAGGAATATTTTTAGTACCTTCAAGTATGGAAGGATCGCAATTCCAACGAATTTTTACGCCGCCAAAAAGATAGGCTTTAGAGCGTGCCATCCTATAAATTTTTTCTGGATCAAAAGCTGCTTTTTCGCCAAAAATTTTACTATCGGGATGGAAACGAACGCGTGTGCCACGACGATTATAAACATCGCCTAAATCTTCCAATCCAGATTGAGGAACACCGCGTGAAAAGCGTTGTCGGTAAAGTTTTCGTTCTCGTGCTACTTCAACTTCCATATCATCGGAAAGAGCATTAACGACAGAAATTCCTACTCCATGTAATCCACCAGCAGTTTGATAAGCTTTTCCATCAAATTTTCCACCTGAATGAAGTTGAGTCATAATGACTTCAAGAGTAGATTTATCAGGCATTTGAGGATGATTCTCAACAGGAATACCGCGTCCATTATCTGTAACGGTTAAATAACCACTTCTCTCTAATGATACATCAATTAAATCGGCGTGACCAGCGACGGCTTCATCCATGGCATTGTCAATAATTTCGGCAAACAAATGATGAAGTGCTTTACTATCTGTCCCACCAATATACATTCCAGGGCGTAAACGCACAGGCTCTAAGCCTTCAAGAACGCGAATAGAGAGGGCATTATAGTTATCTTTTTGCATATCTTTCGTATTTTTTTTCAAAGTCGTCGCTTCTGAGTTCACTGGAGATTGCAGATTGTTCTCTTTTGTACTTATCCGAGACTGAGCATTATTTAAAATACTAAAAAGATCTTTGCTGTTATCGCTCATGACGTTTGATTGTCCACCTCATTAAAACAAACTCTTAAAATAAAAATAAATTTTATGCCTGTTTTTTATTTAAAAATCAATGTGCTTAGGAAACATCAATTGTTGGACCGAAAATTTTTTCAAATGCTTGTTTGAGAGCAATATCAATATCGTGCATTGTTACAGGGAAACCTAAATCAAAAAAGCTGGTTACACCGTAATTTGTGATTCCACAGGGAACAATTCCTGAATAATGGGCTAAATTAGGGTTAACATTAATGGAAATGCCATGAAAGCTTACCCATTTGCGTACTCGAATGCCAATAGCTGCAATTTTATCTTCCGAAGAAATGTTGTTTTGTATTGATGCGCCATTGGATCGTCTAACCCAGACACCAACGCGATCTTCACGGCGTTCACCTTTAATATTAAATTTTGCAAGCATTTGTATGATCCATTCTTCTAACACACTAATAAAAGCACGGATGTCCTGCTTTCTGCGTTTAAGATCAAGCATAATATAAGCAATACGTTGGCCCGGACCATGATAAGTAAATTGACCGCCACGGCCTGCCTCATAAACAGGGAATAAATGAGGTGCCAAAAGATCTTTTTTATTCGCACTTGTACCAGCTGTATAAAGAGAAGGATGTTCAAGAAGCCAAACTTGCTCATGTGCATTTTTTGCAAGAATTTTTTCTACATGCTTTTGCATATAACTTAGTGCTTCAGGATATTCGACCAAGTTATCACTTATTTTCCATTCAACTGGCGGGTTACCAGAAGTTGTTTTAAAATGGGGTTGGAAGTGATTACGATCAGTATGTTTCAATTCAAATGTCATGAGCAATATTTATGTTAGTGTTTGGGTTTTCAGTTGTAATCATTGAAAGTATTGCAGAGTAAGATATGGAGTGGTTTATTAAAATTGAGATAATATGCTCATGAATTTTATTTAAAAATTTTCTATGCTCAAAAAAGCTGCACTTATTTTACCATCTTCCTGTTGCACCACCACCACCTGATGATCCACCACCACCTCTGAATCCTCCCCTTCCTGAATACCCACCGAAGCCTCCACCAAAACGTTTGCCACCGGCATTTAAGTTTAAAAACCAAGGTGTGAAGACGATACCCATCCAGAGATACTTTTGTGGACCTACTTTTTTGCCAAAAATCATCGCAAGCATAGGCAAACCAACCACTGTACAAAGGATTAAAAACACAATTGTATTGATTACCATTTCTTCTTTTTCCGCTTTTTTATGTTGTTCTTCAATAGCTTTAGCTTTCTCCTTGATTCGAAAAGAAAAGTCTGAATTGCTCTCTGTAATGACTTTTATAATTGCATGAACTGCTTCAATAATGCCTTTTCGATAATTTCCTTCACGAAAATTGGGAAGAACAAAGTTATTAATGATGACTGCGGAAATAGCGTCTGTTAGCTCTCCTTCCAAACCATATCCCACTTCAATTCGTACTTCGCGCTCATTTGGTGCAATAACAAGTAATACACCATTATTCATCTTTTTTTGACCTAGTCTCCATGCACGGAAAAGAGAATTGCTGTATGTTTCTATATCATTTCCTGAAAGGGTAGGGAGAGTGGCAATAACAATTTGATCTCCCGTTTTTTCCTCTAGTGCAGACAGTTTTTCTGTTAAACTTTCTATGGTTTCGGTATCGAGCAAATGAGCCACATCGTTAACATAACCAGTTAAGGGAGGAAATTGGGGCTGCGAATGAGCGATACTCCCTAGTGCAATGACCCAATATAGTATGCTAAAAAAAGCAAGTAAATATGGAAAAACAATGCATTGTATAGAGTATTGGAATTGTTTCATTAATTGAAATTAACTTTTGGTGTTGGTTGGCTATTAGTATCGATCGTAAAAGTTGGCATAGGCTTAGCATTGCGAAACCATAATTTTGCCCAAATTATTGTTGGCATTGTTTTGAGAGCAGTATTGTAGAGACGTACTGTTTCGATATAATCACGGCGTGCAACAGAGATACGATTTTCAGTTCCTTCTAATTGCGATTGTAGAGCAAGGAAATTCTGATTTGCTTTAAGATCAGGATAGTTTTCAACAACAGCCATAAGACGCGAAAGCGCACTTGATAAATTGGTTTGATTGTTGAGATACTTCTCCATTATTTGCGGGTTATTCAACATATCAGCATTAATGTTGACTTGCGTTGCTTTGGCACGTGCTTCAATGACGTTTGTAAAAACAGCTTGTTCATGGGCTGCGTAGGCTTTGACAGTTTCCACAAGATTAGGAATAAGATCTGCACGGCGTTGATATTGGTTCAGCACTTCACTCCATGCAGCATGTGCTTTTTCTTCATTTGTTGGTATCGTATTAAATCCACAGCCACTTAAAAATGGTATTAAAAATGCCAAGAAGGTAGCAATTGATAAATGTTTCAACATTTTTACCATAGGATCATTAAGTACAATTGAACCAGTTCGTCCATTTAACATAAAATTCTCCACAGCTGTTTTGCGTATTATATAGGATGCATTTTTTCTGCGAAAAGTATTTTGAATTTTATAAACAGACATTTTATGAAGAAAGTTATATCTGTATGATTTTTAACTTATTTATTTTGATTCATTTATATCAAATATATCAAAATAATAATGCTATTTTAATGCAAATTTATAAAATATTAATGTTAATTAATATTTATACATATTATACTTCATGTTCTTTTCCGCTTTTTTCAGACTTCGCTTACTTTTAGAGAAAACAATTAGAGAAAAATTTTTAGAAAATTTGGGAAGACTATAGAGATAAAAATTGTAAAGAGCAAGTATTTTTATTTATACAAAACAATGAATTAATTAAAGTTTGTATAGGAGTGACTTGTCTCGGAAAAACAGTAAAATTCTGATCATGTATTCGCATGAGAAAAAATCTGTCTTATGATTTTTTATGCCAACTCGTTGCTATGGTGAGATGTATTTAGATGATCTGAATCAAAGGTTATAGATAGATTGTTGATTGTTTTGAAGAAAAAAAAGTTTACCGATGCTCTACATTCATAAATATTATTACTGTCATTTGGAAATTCACACTTGAGCTGCGGATTCAATATGGCACTCTTGAGTCCTATTATTTTAATCACACTAAACAATAACAGCACTAGGTTAATTACAAGGTTTAACATGGCATTTGCACAGTTTACATACTTGAAAAAGAGCTTTAGTCGTGGCTGTATAAGATCAGAGTGAATGAGAAGATTTAGTCAACGTAGCACAAATATTACAGGCAGACCAGGTTCATAAAAGCATTTACTATATCACAATACGAGGGTTACAAGGAGTTTATTTGAAAATACGCAGGAAAGGTTATATTCAATCCTTCGTAGAATCCGGAGCTCTTAATCTTGCAACTTGGATATGGAGTGTTGGGAGAGACTCAAAGGTTTTTTTCTGTAGGAGAAACAAAGGTACTAGATGAACCACAACTTTAAAGGGCATATGGGCAATACTGATGTCGCCATATATTTATTTCAACTTTTTTATCTTTCATCTCTGTAAAAAGCGCCTTACTAGGATAAATTCTGACTTTGATGGAATTAGCTTAATGGCTTTACAAAACCTCAGAGTCCGCAATCTTGTTGGGGATATTTCTACAGATTATATAATCCCTGCTAGGTATAAACACACGTGTAAAGATACACAAACTTAGCATATTTAACGTCTCACATTTTTAAAAGTTTTCAAGCTCGTTCTGCTGATACGGTACAAATAGGTGATCTCATTCTTTTGCAATCGAGTGTTTGGGTTTGACAGTTCCTGCAAGTAGGCTGTAAGTTTAATACTGGCTAAGGGCATCAAAACTGTAATCACACCAGAACTTGGACGGATTTTTTACCGAAATGCATGGAATCTCGACCTAATTACGATTGAGCTCCAAAACACATTATTTTAAGAAGCGAAAAATGTAAGCATTAATTTTATAGAAGAAAAGATAGAAAGCATTAAAGGGCAATTCCTATTTAACCCTCCTTTGGAATTTATGCTTAAGATACTGGTCAAAGTAGGGCTTCTCAATTATGTATGTCAGCAATTATAAGGAAGATAACATTCTATGATACAAAGTGTTCAACCGCAAAGTGAAAAATTTTACGGATTGGCTGTGATGATTATGATCGTTATCGTCCGCGCTACCCCCTCATCTTATTTAAAACCATGCTGCTTCCTTTTAAGGACAAAAAGCATTTGTTTATCGTGAATGTGGGGGCTGGGACAGGTATCGCATTAGAGGAGATTGTCGAACTTCTGGGGAATGAACACCAATATCATGCTATCAATGTATCGACAGATATGATTAAGCAGGGACGAAGAAAATTTCCTACTGTGCAGTGGTATCAAGGCCGAGTCGAAAGCCTCTTGTCCCAAATCGCGAGGTCGATCTTGTCGTTGCGGCACAGGCGTTTCAGTGGATGGATCGTCCTAAGTTACTTTGGGCTGTTTCAGAACAACTTCGAACCAATGGTATCATGGCGGTCATTCAAAACAATCGTGATTTTAAGAATAGTGAATTTCTCGCTGGTTATGAGATATTGTTAGAGAAAATGAGCCTTAACTATTCCCGTTGTTATCGTAATTTTGATTTTTTACAGAAAATGAGCGATGATTTTGGGGTAAATCCAAAAAAGGTTGCTTTGCATACGCACAATTGGGCGATGACGATTCCATACGAGGCTTTTATTGGAATGAGCGGCTCCTCAACTCAAGCGTAACGGGCCATTGCTCGCTACGGAGAAGAATATTTGCAGCAATTGATTGTATTGATAAAGTAATATTGAAGTGCAGGGAAGTTTGGAGTTTTTTTATCGAAGTGAACTCTTTCTATTTCTATATATGCAAGATAATTTTACCTCTATGATTGCTTCTGCTGGTTTCTACGGGTTAGAGCAAGTGATGCATGAGAAATTCACGGATTATTAACCTACCAAAACCAGAGGAGATCGAGCAACTATCTTTTAAACCGCAAGTGGAATTGGAAGCACTTACTCAAGAAAAATCCACCGAGGCTCATCAAATGCGGTTTGAGCACTTTGATGAGGAGGCGCGTGAGTATTTAAGATTCTTCATGGAAAGTACCAAGAAGCAGCTAGATGATGTATCGCGCGTGTTTTTGGCGTAGTTTGACGGTAGCTTTTGTACTAAGAAGGCCTTTAAAACCCTTTGAGAAAAAATAGATTGGTACAAAACCTGCTGGCAAGCTACACCACACCTTTAAAAAATACATATAAAATCAATAATTTATAGCATGATAAAAGTGCTATGGCGGAGGGGGTAGGAGCGTTATATTTATATAAAATCAATAACTTATATAAAGGTAAGGGGATTTCGAGTCCGTTGATTCTTTTAACTTATTTTTATGTCTATCCCGAACTTTTTTATAGCTTATTCTCAATCATTTTATCTAGCATTTTATCTAGATCTGAAATCAGATTTGCTAGTAGGGTGCTTGATTCTTATTTTTATTGACCGTATAGTAATGGTATACAATAAGGGACACTAATGGCAATTGTGAGCTTTAAACATAAAGGCTTAAAGTTGTTTTATACAACAGGTTCCACAAAAGCTATTCGGCCAGATCATGTAAAAAAATTACGTGTTATCTTAACGGCTTTAACAAGTGCTATATGTCCTGAAATGTTAAAAGCACCCGCCTTTAAAATGCACCCTCTTAAAAACGGTAATTGGCGTGTTACTTTTCGCTTTATCGGAACAAACGTTGAACCCGTTGATTATCAGGATTACCATTGATGAAAGGAACGAAAACAAATGATGCATAATCCTGCACACCCAGGGAAAGTTTTAAAAGTAGCTTTCTTAGAAGAAATGGGGATAACAATACAAAAATTAGCTGATCATCTCCATATGACAAGAGCTTCTCTATCAAGAGTTATTAACGGTCATGCTTCTATAAGTACTGAGTTTGCAATTAAATTAGAATTAGCTGGTTTTAGTAAAGCAAAATTTTGGTTGGATATGCAAACAAACTATAATTTATGGCAAACAATGCAACAGGCACAACCACCTATTTCTCCTCTGGTTTCTGATGTACCTCAAACGCCGCTTTGATTTTGTTCATAATTTTGACGGGGCTTTGGTTTGTTTTGAGCTGCCGCCCATTGCTCTAACTTTTTTGAAGTTTTTTGATAGCTTCTATTGCGAGGCGTTTTCTATCGACTGTTTTTGTATAAAGGGATACCGTTTTATCTTCTGACCAGCCAAAAAGTGCTTTTATTTGTGAAACTGTAGCACCAGCATTGGCGGCACGTGTTGCTGCTAATTTTCGCAAGCCGTATGCTGATTTTTTAATACCCGCTGTATTACATGCCTCACGAAATAGATTGCCAAAACTTTCTTTAACGAGTTTATTTCCGCCTTTACCACAAATGAATTCTCACCTCCAATAGGACCAATTTTAAGAGTTTCTGCTAACTCAGGCAAAATCAGTAGAAAAACATCTGTTTTAAATTGGCTTTTTTCTGTTTTAAGATGGATAATATCATCTTTGACATCTTTCCAACCAATGCGAACAGCGTCACCACGATGCAAGCCCGTATAGAAAAGAACATCAATCCAGACGCGTTCATGGGTACCATGTGCTCAGCGATGATAATATTTATAGATGTCCTCTTCTAACCATGGCAGCAATCCTTTGGTATTCAGAGACCTTGGTGCTTTAATATTAAAAGCAGGATTTCTGTGTAAAAGGGCATTATCAACAGCCCAATTGAAAAGACCATTTAAAGACGTTAAAAAATGTTTTGCTGCCGCGGGAGTATCTCGTCTTCTATCTACGGCATCAATAATATGGTGCTTTTCTATGTTTTTATAAGAGCGATCACCAATATACTTAGAAACATTGTTCAGAATTCTGTACTTAACTTTTTTCGTGGATTCTGATTGATTATGCCACTGCATACTTTGTAAATACTGATGCAACAACCAATCGAAAGACCCTTCTGTAAATCTGGTTTGTTTTCTTGGAGGTGCCATTTTGCGTTTGTTTAATAGCCAGCGTACAATTGTCAACAAACTCTTGCGTTCCATAGGTTCCTTCAACCCGAAATCGTGGTCCATGACCAATACGTACATACCATATGATTTTACCATGGCGTGTACCTTCACGAACAAGATGTGGTGGACGACGTTTGGGCATAGTTAAAACTTTATGTCATCATAAACAGGAAGGCAGGATGGGCTTGTACTGCATTCTTTTTATTCATTTTCAAGTGGAGGAAAATCGTTGACGCTATAAACATTCCTCGTTGTTGTTGATGCTATTTTTATTGAGATGAATGAATAATTCACCCGTAGGTTTTATTTCTATTAATTCGCATCCTTGTTTTTTCGCTTCTCGTAGAGCGCGTGCGATAGCTGGTTGTGTTATGGTAGCAAGGTGAGGTGCTATATCTCTTCGTCCTTACATTTAGATGCAATTCACTTGTGGCGTGAATCACGCTTGTTTTGAAAGTTGTTATGAAAGGATGGGGGTGCTGGGAGGCTGTAAGTGCACCCCCATAGGGTTAAGCAGCTTTTATCGAGAGTTGTTTTATCTCTCGTTCTATCTTTTCTAAGAAGGTTTCAACAGCTTCGTTGATACATGTAATTTGTTTTTCATCACGGTGCACACGTTTGACTTTCATGCGCAAGTGAAATGATTGATCGGTGAACCGTGGGTCATAGCTTACGAAATCACACCATTTGCGCCCTGTACACGCCATTTGGAATTGCATTTGTGCGAGATATTCAGGTTTTATCTTATCGTCTAAAAAGAAGCGCATATGATTTACTGATCTTGGGCATTTGACTTCGATTAACCCATCCTCACCAATAAGCCCATCAGGGCTAGCCCCCGCCATTTCCATTGTGGGATGTTGGATAAAGCCGCATTTTATTATATCGGCATTATAAATGAAGCTATATTCTTGCAAGGCATCCTTTTCATGCTCGATCCCCCATCTCATATCTTCTGTTTCATAAGAGGGGCTTATTTCACCCGTTAAACGTTCAGTAATGAGTTTGATTTTGTACTCTTCATATTTGCTTGTAGGTGTTCCTTTAGTTGTTTTACTGATAATATTGTAAATGTTTGATGCGGTGATTTTTCCTAATCTTGCTTGAAACCACTCTGCAGTCCTTTGTTCCATTTCACACCGCCATTCCCTGTTCTTGTTGGGTTGGTACATATTCGATATCTTGAATGTGAGCATATTCAACGTCTTGTATAGGAGCGTCTGTTTGCTCTTGTTGTATTTTAGCCATTTGCTTGTTTTGTTTATCTTCCAAAAGATGCAACACCGTTTGTGCTTGTTTATCAGGCATATCTTCAAGCTTTTCGACTTTTACATAAGCAAGTATCTTTTCTTCTTCTGTTTGGGTTTGATGTATTAACTGTCTGATTTTTGTAAGCACATCATGAGAAACGAACTCATTTTGTATGGTGTGGTTTCCATCATTGATCCGTGCGGCTTCATCTTCTTCATAAATGCCGGAAAATCCAAAAGCATAACGTGCACATTGTATTGTAGCTTTGTGACGGAGCATGCGTGCTGGATATTTTTGCCATGCTTCACTTTTTGCTTGTTGACATTCTTTGAGATATTCTGTGACCTCGATAGGGTCTTTAATGCCTTTGAGACGAATGGCACATTTGATAGCAATGAGCTTCCCGTCTTTATCGAGTTGATCTTGAAAGGTCATGCCATCAAATTTGGCATTTGCTTTAATGATCTTAATCCACCCATCAATAGAGACAACGGGTATGATACCACCACCTCTTTTAGGGAGTGCATAGATTTCCTTTGTGAGAGGGTTTAGTCCATAAGTATTGGCAACAGAAATAAAGGCGGCAAATTCTTCATCAGAAAAGTTATGACTGATACAAGTTTTGATAATTGTTTTTCGAAACTGACACATTTAGGATCTGTTCTAGAAAATCCAATAGAAATAGGATCAAGTATCATAGGAGCAATAAGTTCAAAAGGTTTTTCTTCAATAAGACGTATCTGATTGATTCTAATATCTTTTTTGTAGGATTTTTGATGATTAAGGGTATAAAGATTAAGGGTCTTTTATATGGTTCTTTACACTCTAATCTTGGTAAAAACATTATCGGATTATTTGTCCCGATTAGCTTTTGTTCTGAAATTTTCCTCCTTTTACAGAGTTTGAAATACTTAAATAAAAAACCTCCAATACTGAGAAAAAGTGTCGCAATAATAGTAGATATGACAGTACTGTTATTGATCCAATGCCAAGCATTTTGGATGGAGTGGTGCGGTGATTAACACGATTCTTTGTTTAGATCTAGGAACCAAAACGGGCTGAGCGATACGTGGTGCAGATGGTGACATATTCAGTGATACCGTCAATTCTGAACCCCACCGTTTTGAGGATGGTGGGATGCGTTACTTGCGCTTTACAATGGCTTTCAGAAATAAAGCAGACAGTTGGTGGCATTGACGCGGTGTATTTTAAGGGGTGAGGCGTCACATTGGGACCGATTCTGCCCATGTTTATGGTGGTTTTTTAGCAACCTTAAAAGTTTGGTGTGAGTATTACAAAATACCGTATGAAGGCATTCCTGTTAGTACGATAAAGAAAGCGACGACGGGTAAGGGGAACGCATCAAAAGAAGAGATGATAGAGGCGGTGCGTGCAAAAGGGCATGCACCTTGTGATGATAACGAAGCAGATGCTTTAGCAATTTTATATTTAATAAATTAGAGAGGGAGATTGGGCATGTTGACGAAATCACCTTGGATAAAACTTTATCCTGATCAATTTTTAAAAGAGCTTACAGGTTTGAAAGCGGTCGAGAAGGCTGTTTACACAACACTCGTGTTGCTGATGAGTGACAAAAGAACGCCTCTTTTAAATAATGCCTCTTATTTATCAGGTTGGTGTGGTTGTTCAGTCAGAACGTTTCAAAAAACGTTAGAAACTTTAATAAACACGGGCCACACGTTTAGAGGATGGCAGCTTATGGCATAGGTCATTTGCCTTTGATCATGATGCTATTAATAAATTTTCAGAGCGTGCTTCGAAAGCAGCCCTTGTGAGGTGGAACAAAAGAAAAGAGGAGGCAAGGCATGTCAACTAAGTTGGCTTGGACGAGGCTTTTTTCATCTCAATGGATTGTAGATGTTAGTGGCATGAGTGTAGTAGAAAAAGGTCTTTATATGACCCTTGTTTTATACATGTGTGAAGAGCGCCGACCGATTGTTGAAGATGCCCCTAAATTAGCAAGGTGGGCTGGTTGTTCGGTACGGGTTCTCAAAAATGCATTAAATTCCTTATTACGTGATGAAAAGATCATCCGTTTAGAGGATGGTCGTTTGTGGAATTTAAAAGTCGAAGAAGAACTCACTAACTGTCATGAGAATTTAGATAAGGTCTCTAAAGCAGCACGGTCAAAGATATTATCGGAAAGGGCACAGAAAGCAGCGCAGGCAAGATGGGCAAAACATACAAATAATGCTTGTGATGATGCTAAAGCCCCTGAAAATACTGAAAACTATGCTAAAAACGATGCTAAAAATGCTAAATGTGACATTAAGCATGATTTTAAGGATGCTAAGCATGATGCTTACCATGCTTAATGATGCCTATATATATAACATAAACAACAACACTAACATTAACAGTGATAATAAAAAAACTAACACTGTCGTGTTAGCAAAAAAAGAAATGGATTCTGAAAATTCAGAAATCCAAGATCAGGTTGACGAGTCAACAAAGGTTGATGCTGTTGAGAGCCAATCAGATCAAATCGAAACAGCATCAGATAACCAACCATCCCTTCACGAGCTAATCGCGGCTGTTGCTTGCCTAAGGATTTTGAACCCGATTACGATTTTGCCATTGCAGAGGGCTTGCCTCTGGAGCGTGTGAAAGTCGAGATTTCAAAGTTTCGAGATTACTAGACTGCCAAATCCGGAAGGGGTGCTAGCAAAATCGATTGGCAAGCTACGTGGCGTAACTGGGTAGGAAATTCAAAGGATTACAGACAAGGAAAAAACTATGGAAAACAAACCAAGTCTCAAACAGAAGAACAGCGCGGGTGGAGTTATCGAGTTGCACAGCACATGTTCGATATCGAAAATTCAGATAGTGTATACAAATTTTTATTCGAGGATGGCGACCGAACCGTCATCCCTTTGGAAAACGGGGCAAAAACCATTGATTGCAGAAGCTCAGAGAATTACCTCATTAGTCCATGATGTGTTGCAAAAGCTTGAAAGAAAAGCAACCGAAGAAGAAATCCAAATGGCGTATCTTGTCCTTTCAAATAGACTTAAGAGCCCAATGGGATCAGATGAGAAAACAACAGCGCTTGCGTATCTTTACGCTCTTGAAGGTATAAGCAGATGGGTATTGCAGACAGCAACAAAGAACGCTTTGAAAGGCAAAGCAGAGAGGATTTAAACTCAAGATTTATTGTCCTCAACAGCAGACCTTTATCGTTATTGTGAAAAATTTAAAAGCGATATTCGTTACCAAGCAAATCGTATTCTTAAGAATCTGCAAAAGCCTAAGATAAAGTGAAAATCATAAGATTTACAGTTAACCTCAGACCGCATTGAGAAGCTTCAAAAAGGACTTGAAGAGGTTGTTAAAAGGGATCGAAGAATAAATAGCAAAATAGTGAAAAATGGTGATGATTTTGTGATTAGATATGCGTTTAAATCGATAAAAAGGCACCGTACAGAGCGATTTAAAGATTTTATGAAATCACATACAGAATATAAAACGCACTGTACGGCCAAATTTGAGGTAAATAACCCATTGGTAAAATTATGGATTAAGTATGCAAATATTAAAACAACGATTCTTTAAAAAACGTAAACAGCAAATGTACATAATACACAAAAAACTTATTGCAACAACGGTTGGTCATGCACCATGGGGACTGGGAGTGGCAGAGCATTTTTATAACCTTTACGAATATCCTGATGGTAGGAGAGAGAACGAAGAATTTTATGGTGATCAAGACTATGACATGCCTGAGAATACGGATTTCAGTACCAAGGCGCAAGTGAAAGCTTGGATTTATCGGGGTGATTTGCCAAGAAGCGTATTGAGTTGTGAACCGTTGATAGGTGAGGTTAACAGAAAGATACAACGGCAAGGGCAGGGGACGTTGATTTATAAGGTGCAAAATGAGAGTGAGAGAGGTTGTTCACAAGAAGATTTAGAAGCATTCAAAAAATTACTAGAGAAAATTAGTAAAAAAGAATGTAGTTTGACAGTAGGTTTTGCAGTAAGTGGGAAGAGGTGGGATTAGTTAGGAATAGGTGATAATTTGTTGTTTTTATGCATAAAATTTAGCATTAAAAGCGCGTTTTGTAAAATTGGATTTTGACACCTAAAATTGCGAAAAAGAGTGAAAATCAGAAAAAAGTGCGTTTTCATGGTAAAAATGAGAGAAGGCTTTGAAAGGTCTTTGAAAATCCTTTGAAGATTTTAAAAAAGTCCGTGAAAGCCTAGAAAACCGCCTTTAAAGACCCTTTGAAAAAAATCAATCCAAAAGTTCAATCGACTCCAAAATCAACCCCAAATGACCCAAAAAGCAAAAAAGATTTCCATATATGCGTGGAAATCTCTAAAAATTGATTAAAAAATATTGTTTATCAATATGTTGTATAATTTCTTTAAAGTAAAAAGATTTCCACTTTCATTTTTGATTTTAGAGGGGCATTAAGCCGTATCTTGTGTGGTTTCTAGATGTGCACTTTCAGCTTCGATTTGACGCTTTAAATGCAATTTTAGAAGAGGCAAAGTAAGTTCGACTTCTTCTGTGTCGTTGATGTTTTGAACAAGCTCTTGCAGTTTTTTATAAAGTTCCGCCGCGAGTTCCGCTATATCTTCAGGGGGGAGTTTTATTTTTGCGTCGCGATAGGTTGTATAAGCCACGCGACCAAGCTTTTTCATGAGACCAGTAGGAATGGTGGGCGCTTTAAAACCAGCTGCTTTCGCTTTTGCCATGTCACTAAACATTTCACCTTCACCAGTAAGAAGCCAATGAAAGTCTACGCCATAAATTTTGTGATAGGCAATTACGATAGATGCTGGTGGCTCATTTATACCGAGTTCATAATTTGCGAGCGTATTTTTCGCCAAATCAAGAGTTTTTGCAAAAGCACCTCGTTCTTCGTTTCCGAGGATTCGTCTTATGTCACGTAAGCGTTTTGCCAATGGTGTTTTAGGTTCTGTTTCTAAACGTGCCAAAAAAATACCCATTAAGACCATCTTATGGGTTGACAAAACCCGTAAAATGGATTTAACTCATATTACCGCCCGTTATAGAGGGCATATAGTCTACAAATAACCCCACAAAAAACGGATGGTTTGAGCATCCGTTTAAAGCAGGAGCGAAAATTATGACAACCACCCAAAAATGGGATCGCCATAGTATTTTAGCCGAGCTACGCCGCCGTAATATGACCTTGGCGGAGCTCGCGAAAGCTTATCAACTCCCGTTATCCAGTGTTCAACACATCTGGACACGACCCAACGAGAAAGCTGAACGCGCTATTGCCGATTTTATCGGCTTGCCCGTTGAGCAAGTTTTCTACGACCGCTACCCCAAAAGTCGCCGTCGCATTTTTAAAGCAGCAAAACATGCCAATACGGATTCGATAAAGCATTCCACATTGCGCGGTAACGCTGCTTAAACTTCGTTACACGGCTTTGTGCGTTAAACGCACTTGCCATGAATTTAAATACCATAAGATAAAAAGGTTTATCAATGTCTAAAGATCAATACGAAATGGGCAAGATAAATTGCAGAGAATTGCGTCGTCAGGCAGCCGTTTGGATGGGTTGGTTTTGGCGATTAGCTGGTGGTCACATTGTTTTTATCGGGGGTGGTTATGGTTGCTGCTTATAATTTATGGACCTCCGAGGCAAAAAGAGAAATTCTCAATCCTTATTCCGAGATTGAACGGTTAGAAGCTATGCTTTCCTGTTCTTTAAAAGCTGTGAGTAGTGGATTTAAGCATCTGCCGATCCGATATATTATTGACCCTCCGCATGGCTTATTTGATGCGGCGTTAGCACGACAGATTGTTATTCATATCTTGCATTATCAGTTTGAGGTGCCACGGCGGCGTATTGTTGCGATACAGGCACGGCAGCGGACTTCTATTTCTCTTTCTATGCAAGTGATTAACCGGCGTTTAGAAGAACCCGTTTTTGCGAAAGCCTATCGAAGATGGGCGGGGCGTGCGATGGATTTGTTCTTTAAAGAGATTAGAAAGGCGGCGGCGTGATGGCACAGTTTCAAGAGATTGCTTTAGATTTGATTGTGGTGCCGGAGCGTATACGCCCTGTGGATGATGAGCATGCCAAGGCATTTGCACAATCGATGGCGCGGGAGGGATTGATGAATCCGATTACTGTGCGCCATACCCCCAATGCTAAAGAGGGCAATTACACACTTATTGCTGGTGCGCATCGGCTGAGGGCTGCGGAGCTTTTAGGCTATAGCGAAATTGATGCGGTTGTGGTGCAAGCCGATAAGGATAATGCTGCGCTTTTAGAAGTGGCGGAGAACCTTTTTCGCAATGAATTGTCTGTTATTGACCGTGCCTTGTTTGTCCAGACCTACCGCGAATTGTGGGAAAAGAAGTATGGGGAAATTAAGGTTGGTGGCGACAGAAAATCAAAGGGTAAAGTTTACCCTTTGATCGGTGGTGATGCAGATTTTAAGCAATTGGGTAAAGTTGACCCTATTGCTCAAAGGGACAGCAATGCAGCTTCAGATCACAACAAAATCGGGTGTGAAGGGGACAAAGTGGCAAAGGGTAAAGTTTACCCTTTGCCAAAGGATGGTGACTTAAATGGCAAAGGGACAGTTTTATCTTTTGCTAAACATGTGGCGGACCGCATTGGTTTATCGAAGGAGTCGATAAAACTCCTCAATCGCATTTCCAAGTATTTACAGCCGGAGTTGCGGGCGGTTTTGCGTGGCACGGCATTGGCAGATAATCAAGCGCAGTTGTTAAAATTAGCCAAGATGGAGCCGGTTTTGCAACGGCGGGTGGCGATTGCTTTGCAACAGGTTGAGGGAGATTTGCGGCGGGCTGTTGATTTGGTCAATGGCGTTAATACGCCACCGCAAATCAATGAACAGGAACGGATTTTTGCTCAATTGTTGGGGGTGTGGCAGAGAGCAGATGCGCAGACACGGGCGCGATTTTGTGCTTATCTTGCAAGAGAACGGGGGGAGGAGCAGGCATGAAGACGCATGGTTTTCAACAGCTTGATTTTTTTCAAAAGCCTGTTTTTCCTTGCCGTGAGCCGGTTGCGCAGATTGATTTGGGGCGGTTTCGCTCACGCATTAAGCGTGCCATGGCACGGGCGTTGAGAGAATGCCGGCATGAGCGTAGTGAGATTGCACAGCGCATGACGCATTATTTAGGGATTGCTTGTTTAAGTAAGGCGAGTTTGGATGCTTATGTGGCAGAAAGTAAGCAGGTGGATATTTCTTTGCCGCGTTTTAAAGCCTTTGTGCGGGCAACAGAAGCCTATTGGCTTTGGGATGAGGTGGTGAGTGAAGATGGATTGTTGCTTTTGCAAGGGGATGAGGCGCGTTTAGCGGAGATTGCGCGCCTCCAGCAGGAACAGCGGGAGATTGCAGCGCGCTTGAAAGCCATGCGTGCAACGCCGGTGCGCATTAAAAGGGGGCAGCCATGAAGGAATGGTTTACTATTGCTGAATTGGCAGAGGCGGCTTTGCCAGGGGTTGCCATCGACCTATAAAAGTCTTGAAAACCATGGGCGGGTATATTGGAGAAAAAACGCTGAACTTTCGAGGAAAGTGGGAGGCAAAATCAAGCCGGTTTGGGAGTATCATGTGTCTTTATTACCGGAAGCTGCGCGGGCGGCATTGTTGGTGCGCTCTGGTGGGGTTTGTGTAGAAGAAAAGACAGAGAAAAGCGATCAAAAGGCAAGCATTTGGGTGCGTTATGAGGGGCTTTCAAAGGCGCATAAAAGACGTTGTGAAGAGCGTTTGAAGGCACTTTGTTCTATGGATGATTTGCTTCAAGCGGGTATGGGGGTGCATGATGCGGCAAGCTTGTGTGCGGTGCAATTTGGTGTGAGTTACAGATCACTTTTTCATTGGCGGCAGATGGTGGAAGGGTATGAGCGCACTGATTGGTTGGCGGCTTTAGCGCCTTGTTATGGTGAGGAGCGTTTGTCCCAATGGGCTGAGTGTCATGAAGGGGGCATGGGAGGTTTTATGTTGGGATTATTTGCGCCCGTCTCGCCCTGCTTTTTCGGCATGTTATCGGCGTATGGTGATGGTGGCGAAGGAACGGGGGTGGGAGCCTGTGCCTTCAGAGCGGGCTTTGCGTCGTCGTTTTGAAAGGCAAATTTCCAAAGCGGTTGTTGTTTTGGCGCGTGAGGGTGAGGAAAAGGCAAAAAAGCTTTATCCGGCACAGCGGCGTGATCGCTCGAGCCTGCATGCACTGCAAGCGGTGAATATGGACGGGCATAAGCTGGATGTTTTTGTGAGCGTTCCGTGGAGCTCAAAGCCCGTGCGGCTTTATTTGATAGCGATACAAGATCTTTATTCAGGCAAGATTTTATCGTGGCGCTTGTCGGATGCGGAGAGTTGGGAGATTGTGCGTTTGGTGATTGGCGATATGGTGGAGGCTTATGGCATACCGGAGCGCATGACTTTGGATAATGGGCGTGCTTTTACCAGCAAGTGGATTTCTGGAGGTGTGCAAAACCGTTTTCGTTTTAAGATTAAACCGGATGATCCGCAAGGGCTTTTGACGAGTTTGGGTGTGCAATTGCAATGGACCACACCCTATAGCGGACAGTCGAAACCGATTGAGCGGGCATGGCGTGATCTGGCAGAAGCGATTTCCAAACACCCCTTTTGTCGGGGGCTTATACGGGCAATAAACCGGATGCTAAGCCTGAAGATTATGGGCGGCGTGCGATAGGATTTGAAGAATTCAAAGCCCATGTTGGCGCGCAGATTGTGGCGCATAATGCACAAGCAGGGCGCAAGGCGCTGACATGTGCGGGGCGCAGTTTTGATGAGACTTTTGTAGAAAGTTTGACAGCAGAGGGGACGATTATCCGGCAAGCAACAGCGGCGCAGCGTGCTTTATGGCTTTTGACCTCAGAGGCATTGCGTACACAAAAGGGGACGGGCGAGATTCATTTTTATGGCAATCGTTATTGGGCGCGTGAACTTAATCAGTATGCTGGAAAAAAGGTGATTGTACGCTTTGATCCGGATAATTTGCATCAGGATTTGCGGGTTTATGATTTGAACAATCGGTTGCTTTGCATGGCAGCATGTCTTGCGGATGTTGGCTTTTATGACCAGCAGGCGGCGCGTCTCAATGGGCGTTTGCGTAAAGAATATGTGAAGGCAGTTAAAGCAGAAAAACAGCTAGCGGCAAGGCTTGCACCTGATCACTTGGCCGATGTTTATGGGCGCCTTGAGAAAAAGGGTGAGGCTTTAAAAGCAACGCTTCCGATCAAGCCAAAGGTGAGCCGCTTGGTTCCAAACCATGTGGGGAATTTAGCTTTGACAGCAGACGATGATGAGGCTTTGGAAGCCCAAGAGTTTAGCACGCACTTGCACAAAGCTTTGAGGCGGCTTTCGGCCTCTGATGAGGGGCGTGAAGTGATCAAGTTTCCTAGGAACTAGAAAAAGAGAGGGGGGATTTACAAGGGTGCTTACAAGAGTGCCTACAAGGGGGGGCTGGTTAAGTATCGCGTGCCAGCTTGAAGATTTAACAAAGAAAGGGGGGGGAGGAATCTTAATCCTTTCAAAGTTTAAATCAATAGGATCAAAATTTCAGGTGCCTTTGCCTGATCAGGTGAGGAGCGTGAAGTTCGTAAATTCCCCGATGTGTGAAAGAACCAAGGGGGATTTTTCAAAGGAGCCGGTTTTGTATCGCGTACGGCTTGAAGCGTTATTGAAGACAAAAGAAAGAGGCGGGTTTAAGCCGTTCCCCTTTCGAAGTCTAAAATCAATACAGAGGGGAATATACATGAAGTACGCGATAAATGCAACGGTCGATAAAAATCCTTGGGCGCGACCTAAAATTCAGCCCAGTGTAACAGCCCCAAACCGCAACAGTGATGACATTGCTTTATGGAATGAGCTTGTGGATGCGGTGAGAGCTTTGGGGCAAATGAATGATTGGTCGAAAGCAGAGGTAGCGCGACGCATTGGTATGCCAGATGGGACGTTTTCGCAATGGTATGCGGGCAGTTATGCGGGGCAATTGGGCAAGCAAAATGCAAAGGTTCAACAATGGGTTGAGGTTTTAAAAGAAACGGCGGGGTTTTTGGAGAAGATCCCTGAAAAGCCAGCCTTTCAGAGGAATCGTATAGCGGGTGAGATTATTGACACTTTAACACTGGCACAAAGTACGGGGGATATGGTGATGATTACGCTTGATGCGGGCAGTGGCAAGACGGAAACTTGCCGCCATTACCGCGCGACCCGCCCGCATGTTTACCTTGTGACAGCAAGTCCGCATACGCGCAGTGTTCACGGTATTTTGAATGATATGGCAGCGGAATTGGAAGTGGTGGAATATAACCCCACCCGCTTAACGCGTGCGATTGGCAAGAGATTAGAGCGTGTTGGTGGTGGGACATTATTGATTGTGGATGAAGCGCAAAATTTAACGGATGAAGCCATTAATCAGTTACGTCATTTTGTTGATATCAATGGCAAAGGGTTAGCTTTGGTGGGGAATGATGAGATTTCAGGGCGTTTGGTTCATCGTCAAAATGGTCCTTCTTATGCGCAAATTAAAAGCCGATTGGCGATGCATCTAAAACGTAGCAAGCCCTATAGCGAAGATATTGCTGCGCGCATTCATGATTGGGGAATTGAAGATGCTGGTGCGATAAAGTTTTTGACAGGGATTGGCTTGAAATCTGGTGCTTTGCGGCAGATTGACAAGACGATGATGTTAGCACGCATGGCAGCGCTTGGGGATGGGAGTGAGGTGACGCTGAAACATGTCAAAGCGGCATGGAGAAACCGCGATGTGGAGGAATTGGCATGATCTCGATAAGCAATAGAGAATTATCGAATACGCTTGTTGGTCTTTATGATGATTATCAACGGGGTTTGGATATTGGAGAGCCGCTTAAATTGTGTGTTGATTTGGCGTTATCGCTTGAATTGGAACTGAGTATTCACCGCTTAAGCGAAGCCGATGCAGTTTTAGAGGGGCAAGTCGTGGAAGTTTTACGTTGTAGCCAAGCGCTTCATGCCAAGAGTGATGAGGGTGAGAAAGGAACGGTTATTCATATGGATTTTGGAGGAGGAAAATGATGGAACGGAACCCTTATATGGTGAGAGATTGCTTGGTTGCTTTGCGTTCTGCTTTACTCAAGCATGAAATGGAGGACATTTTTCTGAGTGCAAAAGATGTTCGAGAATTGAATGATTATTTGCGTCGTCTCGCGGGCTATAACCACGTTTTAGGTCATGAGCTTTTGCGGTGTCGTTGGCAAATAAAGGCGGGGTACACGCCTCATTCAGGGGCTGTTGTGCCGTTTCGCCGTTTTCAAAAAACACAGGAGGAAGTTGGTGATGAATCGACAAATTGAACTTGAAGGCACGCACTATATGAAGGATGCGAAAGGGGCTTTGGTGCCTGTCAGCCTGATCCGCCCTGTGGATTTGCTTGAGGATGAAACGGTGCGCAAAATTATGGGTTTTGCCAAAGAATTATCGGCAAGGATTGCGCGTTTTAACAGCCATACGCTTGCGGATTTGAGTGGTTTTGATAGCTTGCTTGCGCAAGAATATGGTGTGGAGCGGCGTGGTAAAAAGGGCAATTGCACGTATACGAGCTTTGATGGTTTACAGCGTATTAAGGTGCAGGTGCAAGAGAGCTTTGATTTTGGACCACAATTGCAAATTGCCAAAAGCCTTCTTGATGAATGCTTGAATGAATGGTCTGCGGATGCACGCCCTGAAATCCGTGCGATTATTACGCGCGCTTTTAATACGGATAAAGAGGGAAAGGTGAATCGCGGCGAAATCTTTATGCTGTTGCGTTTGGATATTGATGATCCCCGCTGGAATGAGGCGATGCGTGCTATTCGCGAAGCCATTCGTGTGACGACCTCTAAGGAATATGTGCGTTTTTATGAGCGTGATACATTGGAAAGCCCTTGGCGGGCTGTGACCATTGATCTTGCGAAGACATGAGGGGCAACATGTCTTTAGCTGTCCTTCATATGGGCAAACGCGCGTTAGGTCTTGATGATGAGACCTATCGCGCATTGCTTTATCGCCTGACGGGGAAACACTCGACGAAAGATTTGAGTGTTTTAGAAGAGCGTTTAGTCATTGATGAAATGAAAGCGTGTGGTTTTGAGCCGAATGTGAAGCGTTTAGAGGGTAAATATGCCAAGAAGCTCCAGGCGCTGTGGATTGCTGGGTGGAATCTTGGCATTATTCGTGATCGTTCAGATAAGGCATTGCTTGCCTTTGTAAAGCGGCAAACGGGGATTGATCATATTCGTTTTTTACGCGATAGCGATGATGCGGGCAAAGCTATTGAGGCGTTGAAAGGTTGGTTGCAGCGTGAGGGTGGGGTTGACTGGAAAGGGAAAAAGATTCAAGATTCTTGGCAGAAAATGCCAGGATATTTGATTTTGCGTGCCCAATGGAAGTGTTTAAATCCCGATGCTGTGTTTGACCTTGAGACTTTTCATCAAAGTGTTATGGCGTTAAGTGGTAAAGCATTGTCCAAGATGGATGGGGATGATTTTAGAGAAGTGATGAATATTTGGGGGTGGACAATCCGTAAAGCTGTTAAAAGCCGAGGGGTAAGCATGCATGCGCGAGGAAGCCTATAGCGATTTTCCTGCATTGTTGCGTGAAATAGCTGATGTTGCAGGCATGGATGCGGCATGGAATATGATGCGGGCTTTTGGCGGACGACAAGTTTATCTTCCCGGACGTCTTGAAAATGCGGATTGGTTGATTGAAATTGTTGGGTTTGAAGAAGCCGAGCGATTGATCAAGTATTTTTGTTTGAATGGTTCGGGTGTGCGCCTTCTTGTCCCCCTTGGCAGAGATGCGGAACGGCGGCAAAAAATGCTAAAAGCGTTGCAAAAAGGCTGGTCGGTGGATACTGCAGCTGCTGTTTCTGGTATGCATGTGCGCACGGCTTATCGCTTGAAGAAGAAAATATCTTTGCAAGAACCACAAGGTTCGTTATTTCCAGAGCTTTATGACTCCAGAGTTTGAATGATTTTAAGCTTCACCATACCATAGTGTTTAGGTTGTTTTGTCATGCCGTAAAATAGCGTCATGAGACTGGTGAGGACATCAATGACTGACAGTGTCAGACTTATATTGGGGGGTGGAGATCCGATAAACTGCGAATGGATTTTTATTATGCATTCAGTGGTTTGTTATGGTTTCAATAGATACATCTTTTCTTCATAAGCTTGCTCCTAAATTGGTTCATCACACGCGGCAAGATCATATTATTGTTGAAATGGCACGTGTGCTTCCTGAAGCTTTGTCTTATGGTGCGATCACGACGTGTTTACGTGTTGCACATTTTTTAAGCCAATGTGCGCATGAGAGTGACGGGTTTTTTACCGTTTGTGAATATGCCTCTGGGCGTGCTTATGAAGGACGCAAAGATTTAGGCAATGTTAAGCCTGGGGATGGCGTGCGCTTTAAGGGGCGTGGCTTAATCCAATTAACGGGGCGCAAGAATTATCAACGCTTTACACAGTTTTGGCGCTCAATCGATGAACAAGCGGTTGATTGTGAAGCTTTTCCAGAAGTGGTGGAAAAATTTCCGGTAGCGCTTTGGTCTGCCCTTTGGTTTTGGCAGATGAAAGGCTTGAATAGGTTAGCAGATCAAGATGATGTCGTGAGGATTACCAAGGCGATTAATGGTGACAAGAATGGACTTGTGCAACGTTTGACCTATTTGAACCACGCCAAAAAGCTTTTGGGGATTGGAGGCGAGGCGAAGGTATGAAACCGTCTTATCGTGGTTCTAGGCTCTATTTGTGGTGGTCCTTTTGGTTTGCTTGGGGGGGTATTTTTTTGCTTGTTTCTGGTGGTTTGTGGGGCGTGCCTGGCATTGTTGATATGGCAGGCATTTCTATTCCTTCGATGGTGGCGATCCTTGTTGGCAATTTGGGTGTGCACCGCGGTTTTGGCTCTTTGGATTTCTCCAATAGGAAGCATTCCCATAAGCGGCATACCAGCTCCTATGATGGCGGGGAGATAGTGGGGTGGGAGAATAAGCGCAATGTTTAGCCCTGTTTTGAAACTGTCTTTGGGATTGTTGTTTTTGGCAAGTGTGTTGTTAGCGGCTTTTGGCTTTATGAAAGCTGAAATTTTAAAGGCGGAAAGGGCACGTGATTTGTATTGGCAGTTGGAGATTGCCAAGGTTTCTTCTCGTGTACAGCTTGCGCAGGAGCGGCAGAGGCAAGCAGCGTGGGAAGCAGAGCATCAAGCGCAAGGGGTGATTTTGGCTTTGGAACAAAAGCTTGTGAAAATGGAGGAGATCAATGCAGTCTTGCCAACTATTCCTGGTGGTGGCATTGGGCTTGAGCGTGTGCGCTTGCTCAACAACCAAGCCCGTGAATAGCTTTTTTGATCGGTTTTTATCGGTTGAATTGCCACCTGTTGTTCGCATGGCGTGTTCCCGCCCTTCTTTACTGCCAGAGCGTGCTTTGAATGCGCGTGAAGTGGTGCGTTATTGGAGCCGTGATCGCGCTGCTTTATTGATTTGCGAACAGCGTAGAGGAGCTGCGGTTAAAGCAATTCTAGGCAAAAGAGAGGGGACTTTCAAGTGAATTTGGATATCAGTGTTGCGAATGGCTGGTTGTCTTTATTGTTATCGATTGTTGCGATTTGTGGGGTTTTGAGAGCTTGTTTTTCTTCTGGCGCGCGGGAAATGCTGAAAGATCTCGTGGTGCTTAAAGAGCGTGTGCAGAAGTTAGAAACGGAGATAGATTTTTTGCCTGATCGCGATGCGTTGCAAAGATTGGAAGTGAATATGGAAAAATTGAATGGTCGCCTCAACACGCTTTCTGCGCAATTGCAACCGGTGGCGGCGATAGGTGAGCGCTTGCAAGAGTTTTTACTGGAGAATGCCAAGAAATGAAAGCAGATATGGATAAAATCATCCGTGAAGAAGCCCGATTGATTATTTTAAAAGGGCTTGCTTGTGAGCGTAGCGAAACTTTATCGAGTGCGATGATTGAGCGGCTTTTATACAGTTATGGCATCCGGCGTGATCGCAATTTTGTGCATAATGAGCTCATTTGGATGGAAGATCAAGGCGCTGTCACATTAAAACAGGTGGGTTCGGTTTTTCTTGCGGCGTTAACAGAACGTGGAGCACGTCATTTAGACCGGAGCTTTTCCATTGAGGAGATTAAGCGGCCTAAACGTTCATCAATAAAAGACGAGGTGAAGGATGCGCAAGGTCGGGCGTGGATGTTTAACGGCGATTGATTTATTGCCACAAGCTTGTGATCAGATTATTGCTGCGGCTGCTGAGGCTTTAAATGGGCGTGAGAAGACACAAATGGCTATTTATGATGAGTTTAAAGCGGCTTTGAAGGCTTTACAAAAAGAAACGGGTTTAAGCTTTTCTATTCCCTCCTTTTCCAGTTTTAATCGTTATTCTTTGCGTTTAGCGATGATATCGCGGCGTTTAGAACAAACCCGTGAAATTGCAGCAAGCCTCTCCCAGCGCTTTGATGCCAAAGCTTCTGACAATATTACTCTGTTGACGGCAGCGGCGATTAAAGAACTGATATTTTCGACGTTAAGCAGTGGAAAAGTCTTTCACCAAAGGCGGCACAAGAATTGGCTAATGCGCTCAAAGGGGTTTTGGCGGCTGAACATTTGTCGACCACCAGACGGCAAAAGTTGGAAAAAGATTTTACCACCAAAGCAAGCAAAGCGGTTGATGTAGCAGCAGCGGGGCTCTCAAAAGAGACGGCACGTGCTATCCGTGCACAAGTGTTGGGAGTGAAAAATGGCTGAACAGCCCCCTCTAGAAAATCATGCCTTTGCGCATCAAAGTGGTTTTGATATTTGGCAGACGAGTGCTTTTCCCCAAGAGCAAGATCCTTTAGCGGAAGGTGTTTTGATGGCGCATCAACGCACATGGATTGAAGATAAGTCCCCGTTAAAATTGGTTGAAAAGGGGCGACGCACCGGCATTACTTTTGCGGAAGCTTTGGATGATACTTTGATTGCTGCAGCGACGCTTGAGGCTGGTGGCAATAATGTTTTTTACATTGGAGACACCAAAGAAAAGGGACGCGAATTTATTGGTTATGTGAGCAATTTTTCCAGGGCTATTACCAGCAATAGTGGGGATGTGGAGGAGTTTTTATTCTCGGATCAAAGGGCGGATGGGTCAACAAAATATATCTCAGCTTATCGGGTGCGTTTTGCTTCAGGTTTTCGGATTGAGGCGCTTTCTAGCCGCCCTGAAAACATTCGGGGGTTGCAGGGCATTGTGGTGATTAACGAGGCGGCGTTTCATCAAGATATGCGCGCTGTTTTGGATGCGGTCAATGCTTTGTTGATTTGGGGAGGCAAGATCCGTGTGATCTCCACCCATAACGGTGTGTTAAACCCTTTCAATGAATTAATCCGTGAAGCGCGAGCGGGCAAAGTGCCTTTTTCGGTGCATTGTTACTCCTTTGGTATAGCGGTTAAAAATGGCTTGTTTAAACGGGTTTGTGCTATAAAGGGGGAGGTGTGGAGTTTAGCCTCTGAACAACGATGGGAACAGCAGATTCGTGCTTCTTATGGGGTGCGTTTGAGTGCGATGCGGCAAGAATTAGATGCCATACCGGCTGATCAAGAAGGGGCGGCTTTAACGCGTTTGCAGATTGAAAATTGTTGTGCGCCAGATATTGCGGTGTTGCGTTTTGCTTGTGTGGATGAGTTTAAAAACCAATCGGAACATCAACGAAGTGTTGCTGCTTTTGCTTGGTGTGAGAAGCATGTAAAACCTTTTCATGCTGGGCTTGACCGGCGGCGTCAACATGTTTTTGGTGTTGATTTTGCCCGCAGTGGGGATGCGACATCGATTGTGGTGATGGAAGTGGGACAAGATCTGGTGCGCCGTGTGCGGTTTATGGTGGAATTGCGCAATACGCCGTTTGATCAACAAAGAGAGATTTTATTTTATGTGGTGAATGGCTTGCCACGTTTGTTGGGGGGCGCTTTGGATGCGCGGGGCAATGGGGCTTATTTAGCGGAAAAGACGGTGCAGCGTTATGGGGGGCTTGTAAAGGAAGTACAATTGTCGCAAAGTTGGTATGGCAAGGAGATGCCGGCTTATTTAGAAGCTTTTGGGGATGGGTCCATTGTTTTGCCGCGCGATAGTGACATTGTTGCCGATCATCAAGCACTTGCTTATGTCAATGGCATTGTGAAAATTCCTGACAATCATCGTTTTAAAGGCAGTGATGGCTTTATGCGCCATGGGGATAGTGCGATTGCTTGTGCTTTGGCTTATTTTGCTAGCCGGCAAACGCCTGAAATTTATGAGTATACGCCTGTGAGAGAGGCTTATGGTTTTGAGGAAAGCCCGCTTTTTTCAACTCCTTTTTTTTCAACAATGCGCTCAAAGATTTATTGATGGGATAATGAGATGGTAAAACTGGTTGATCAATGGGGCAGGGCACTCCATATCAAAGGGCTAGAGCGGGAGGTGGCAGCGCCTAGCATTGGCGGTGTTCGTGATGTGTGGTCGCAAACCATTGTCAGTGGTCTGACCTCTGCGCAACTTGCTGATATTTTGCAACAGGCAGCACGGGGTGCTCCAGAGCAGTTTTTTCAACTTGCCGATGATATGGAAGAGCGTGATTTGCATTATCGTGCTGTGCTTGGCATGCGTAAAAATGCACTCACAGGGGTAGAACCTGGGGTCATGGCGGCAAGCAACAGTGCACAGGACAAAAAGATAGCGGATGCTGTTCGAGAAGTGATAAGTGCGCCGACCTTTGTTGATGATTATGTGACGGATTTATTAGATGCTTTGGGAAAAGGCTATGCGGTTGTTGAAACCTTGTGGGATAAGAGTGCCAAGGAATGGGGGCCGGTTGCTTGGAAATGGCGTGACCAGCGGTTTTTTCAATTGGATCGACGGGATGGCTTTCATTTGCGTTTAAAAGAAGAGGGATCTCTTCATGTAAGTGAACTGCCTGCTTATAAATTTTCCATTCACAGACCAAAGTTAAAAAGTGGTTTGCCTATCCGTACGGGGCTTGCACGGCTTGCGGCTTGGGCATTTTTGTTTAAGTCTTATACACTGAAAGATTGGATGGCCTTCTTAGAAGTTTACGGCATGCCTTTGCGTGTTGGCAAATATGGTGCGAGCTCTTCTCATGAGGAGCGGCGGGTTCTCATTCAAGCGGTGCGTGATTTATCCAGTGATGCGGCAGCGATCATTCCCAAGGAGATGGAGATTGAATTTATTGAAGCAGCGGGGGGCAGTGGCAATGCGGTTTTTGCTGCGAAGGCTGAATATTTAGATCGGCAGATCTCAAAAGGTGTGTTGGGACAAACGATGACGACGGATGATGGTTCGTCCTTTTCACAAGCGCGTATACATGAAAATGTGCGTCATGATATTGCCAGAGCTGATGCACGGCAATTGGCGTTAACGGCTAATCGTGATTTGATTGTGCCCTTTGTTGAGATTAATTTTGGACGCCAAGAACGCCCTCCCCTTGTCTATTGGCCGATTTCTGAGAATGAAGATATTAAAGCCATAAGTGATGCGCTGCAAAAACTTGTTCCCTTGGGGTTGCGTGTTGGGGCGCAAGAAGTGCGCAATAAGATTGGCTTTTCGCAACCAACAAAAGAGGAAGATGTTTTAAAGGCTCCTGATAATGCGCCTGATGATGAGAGGGGACAAAAGGCTCATGTTTGTGCTGATCGTGGGGGTGCTTTTGATGTTTCTGTGACAAGAAAGCAGGGTGAAGGAGAGCAGGGTGGGAAACATCATGACGAATTGGACCGGCTTTCTGAAGAAGCTTTAAGTGACTGGGAAGAGGATTTAGAACCTCTTTTAGAGCCTTTTAAAAAGCTTGTGAGAGAAGCAACCAGTTATGAGGATATCCTCAAAGACTTGGATGAATTGCTTGGTGAAATGGATCATCACGCATTAGCAGCGCGCTTGGCAAAGGTGCAAATGATTGCACGTGGGCTTGGGTATCATGGATGAGGAACTTTTTAAAACCGCCCCTAAAGAGGTCACCCGTTATTTTGAAGCCAAGGCTCTTGTTCCAAGCTTTGATTGGCGTGATGTGGCACCAGAAGAGCATGCATTTTCCTTTACGGTGGCAAAATCGGTGGGCTATGACATTTTGGATTGATTTTAAAGCAGCCGTTGAAGAGGCAATAAAGTATCAACGCCCTCTGCAAGAGTTTCAAAAAAATCTGATGCCGCTTTTACAGGAAAAGGGCTGGTGGGGGAAAAAATTAGCAATTGATCCTGTGAGTGGTGAAAAGAGCGTGGTGCAATTAGGGAGTCCGAGACGCTTAGAGACGGTCTATTGGGCCAATACCATGAGTGCCCATGCGGCAGGTGAGTGGGAGCGTACACAAAATAATAAAGCGTTTTTGCCCTATCTCACCTATGCTTTGTCCAGTTCAGAACATAAGCGTTTAGAACATGAAAGTTGGGTGGGGTTTACCGCACCTGTTGATGATCCGGTTTGGGATTGGCTTTATCCGCCCAATGGTTGGCGGTGTAAATGCAGTGTGCGACAGGTAAGCCGTTATGAAGCAGACAATTTAGGCTATGAAGAGGGGGCAGAGCCCCTTCATGTGGAACAGAAACTTTGGCACAATAAGCGGACGGGGAAAGTTGAGAAGATACCAGCAGGCATTGATCCTGGTTGGCATTTGAACCCTGGGAAGCATCGGGCGCAAAATTTAAGCCGTTTTTTGAGTGATAAAGTCTCTGTGATGGGGGACAATCGCAAGCGCATTGCCATTGAAGATATTGTGGGTTCGCCGCCTTTGGAAGCGATGTTTGAAGGACGTATGCCGCACGGGTTTATTCCCATTGCCCCAATGATACAAAAGGTGCGTGATGTTTTTGCAGCGGAAAGTTCTCTTATTCGCTTATCTTCAGACAGTGTAAAACATATTTTGTTAGAGCATCAAGCGCGTGCTCTTCATTTGGATGATTTTCGTGGCGCCATTCAAACACTCATAAAACCCCATGGCATTATGAGGCGAAAAGGTGTGCCGAGCGTTGTGTTTTTGGGTGAAAATGATGGGGCATGGTGGCGCTTAGCAGTTAAATTTGTGGTAAGAAAACAAGAATGGTGGCTGACCTCCATGCATAAAAAAAGCTTCAGAGAAATTGGACGCTTATTGGATGCGGCTGAAAAAAAGGGTGAGAGATTATTTTGACGTTTCATACCATTCTCAAAAGGCACTCTTTTACGGTGCTACAATAGGATAAAACCACGTAAAGCCATGTGATCTTAGCGGAAAAGGTGCAAGGGAAAATGAGAAGGCGTGGAGGGCGGTCAACTCCTCGCAGATCCGGTAAAACCGTCCTGGTATAACTGGCTCACGCCTCGTGGATAATGTAGCAGTTTAAAAGTTCAAAAGCAAATTTAAAAAAAACGCTCTAGGAGCAGCGTTGTTATGTGGAGTGATATTTGTACCTTTCACTTCACAACGGCGCTCTATCGCCTTTGAAGTGCCTTTGAAAACGATTTTATGGGATGGTCTGGCAGGAGGTTTTCTCTCACAAGAAGAGAAGAAGAATAGGAAAAAGAGTGCTTTTTAAAGTGCTTTTTTGAGAAATGTTCTTTTGACTGACAGTGTTAGACTTATGAGATGCGTAAGTTTCATGCATTGTATTGCCAATGACAATTGTAAAGCAATAGGCAATGTATGGAGCAAGAATTTCACGAAAATGGCGAAGATGGGTATGCTGAGATATGTCATGACGGGACATTTTATGGCAAATTGATTGACCTTTGCCCAGGTGTTTTATGCAAAGACATTTTCTGCCAAGATATCACCGTTAGCCAAGCACCTGAGTGGGTAGAGCTTTTGCCCAAAGGGCCGCATGTGAAGGCACGTGATGGCAGGCAATGGCATTATAACTCACAAACCATTTTAAAAGCTTTTGCAGCCAATAAAGGACCGCTTGTAATTGATTATGAGCATGGGCAACATCACCGTGCGAGAAATGGTTTAGAAGCGCCTGCCAGTGGTTGGATTGAAGAGTTAGCAGAGCGGGATGGTGCGATTTGGGGGCGGGTTAAATGGACCGATATGGCAAGCAAAAAAATTATCGCCCAAGAATATCGCTATCTTTCGCCGGAATTTAGGCATTCGAAGAAAGGTGAAATTTTGAATTTAGCTGGTGCTGGTTTGGTGAACCGTCCAGCTCTTGTCATGACGGCTTTAAGCCGTGAACAACCTTCCCCTATTATAACCTTGACGGAGAAAATGATGGATTTGACAGCCATTGCCAGTGCACTCTCGCTGGCAGAAGATGCTAAAGCGGATGAGGTTTTAGCAACGCTTAAAGCGCGCGAAAAGGAACGCGTGGAGCTTTGTGCGCAATTAACACAAGCGCGAGAAGATTTAGCGCTTTTGCGGGAAGAGCAGAAAAATGCCGCTATTGAGAGTCTTTTAGACAAGGCCATTGAAGAGGGCAAGATTTTGCCTGCTGTCCGCGAAGAATACCGTGCGCTCTGTAGCCTTGAAGGAGGGATGGAGCATTTTAAAAGTTTGGTCGAAAAATTGCCAGCGCTTGCCTCCACAAGCTCTTTAGAAGTGTGTGCCTTGGTGCAAGAACCAAAGCTTGCGCCAGAAGAGATTGCTCTTGCAGCACGCCATTATCAGGAAGAGCAGAAGAAAAAAGGCTGGGACATCACTATTAGCCAAGCGGTTGAGCATATTTGCGAGCAAAAGGAGTACCAATGATGAGTACGATGATTTTGATTAAATCTTTTTGCGCTGCTGCAGAGATTTCGCCTTATTGCATTGTTGCAGCGCGCACCGACGGAATGGTGGCAACGGCGACTGGTAAGGGTGATAAATTATTAGGAACAGCTGGCTCTTTGCGTGCAAAGGCTGGTGAGATGCTTGATGTTGGCCAATGTGGTTGGGGCGAAGTGGTTTGTGGGGGCAATGTTTCCTTTGGCGATTTTTTGACCTCTGACCCAAAGGGGCACGCCATAAGGGCTGAAGCTGCAGATCGCACCATTGGTATTGCCATGAGTGATGGCTCTGCTGGTGATGTTATTTCTTTTAAAATAAATTAATCGAGGCTTAAAATGAACAGACCATTTCCCATTGATCCAACACTTACCGCCATTGCTATTGGTTATCGCAATCCAGCAGGTTCTCTTATTGGCGATAAAATTTTGCCACGCGTTTGTGTTTTAAGTGAGGTGTTTAAATATAGTGAATTTCACTTAGCGGAAAATTTTACCGTGCCTGAACTTGAGGTTGGGCGAAAAGGGCGCCCGAATGTGGTGGAATTTTCCGCCTTTGAACGGGAAGCCAGTGTCAAAGATTACGGGCTTGATGATTTGATTCCCAATTCAGATATTGAGGCGGTGGCACGGGCACGGGCGGAAAAACGCTCTCGTTATAACCCCGAAAAGACAGCTGTGGAAGGACTTGCCAATTTGTTGGAATTGGGGCGTGAAGTGCGTGTAGCGGCCCTTGTACAAAAGAGTGAAAATTATGCACCAGAGCGCGTGATAACGCTTAAAGGTGAGAATAAGTTTAGTGATTATGAGAAATCTGATCCTTACGCTGTCTTAGATGAGGCGATGGATAAAAGTCTCGTCTATACGCCCAATACCCTTGTGATGAGCAAAGTTGTTTGGTCAAAGCTTAAACGCTATCCCAAAATTATCAAAGCCGTTAAAGGCGGTGGCACTGCTGATGGTTTTGTGACCAAGGCGCAATTTGCGGATCTAATGGAAATACACCCTGAACGTTTACTCATTGGTGAATCGCAAGTGAATTTAGCCCGCAAAGGACGCACAGCACAATTGGCACGCGTTTGGGGCAATAAGATTGCTCTGCTTTATATTGATCCGACCAAACAACAGGCGGATGGCTCGGTCATTAGTTGGGGCTTTAGTGCTCAGTTGGGCGAGCGTTTGTCTGGGGTGATTAATGATCCAGATATCGGCTTGTCAGGCGGTAAACGGGTGCGTGTGGGGGAACGTGTGTGCGAATTGGTGGCAGCAAAAGATGCCGGTGTGTTGCTGCAAGAGGTTGTCTAAGGGAATCTTTTAAACATAGCGTATGCAAGCAAAAGATTGATTGAAGAGCTCTGGGGTGATGACTTCTTAGACGATTTATGCGGGGTTGACGAGAATTTTGATCCCGTTCTTTTAGAGCAAGCCATTGCCCGCGCTCTAGAGCAAGCAAGCGGTGAGATTGATGTGCATTTGTCTCATCGCTACTCTGTCCCCATTGCTGGACAGCCAGCGGCTTTGGCGATGATCTGTGTCAATATTGCCGTTTATAATTTAGCCATACGCCATACGGCACTGACCACGGCCATTGAAGATCGTTACAAACAGGCGGTTGATGTATTGAAACGCATTGCGGAAGGCAAGGCGGGTTTGGGTGTGGATGAACCTAAGATTATGAGTGAAGATGGTCCGGTGAAGGATGGCGCTTTTTTCCATGCCAAGCCGCGTTTGATAGGAAGATAACATGTCTGTTTCAACCCATATTGAGATTAAAGAGACAGGGCTTGAAGCGGCTTTATCTTTTTTACAAAAAGGCGCTGAGAGCTCGATGGGAACTTTGGCACAAGGGGTGGGGCGTCTCATCCAAGAGAGCACAAGGCGGCGGATACAAAGCGAAAAAACTTCTCCTCAAGGAGAGAAATGGCAAAACAATCATGCCCGTACCTCCATTCTTTTTGCCAGTGGAGCGCTTTCACGCTCCATTGATATGGTGGCATCACCAGAACAGGTGATTGTGGGCTCTGGATTGGTTTATGCGCGGATTCATCAATTGGGTGGGGTCATTCGCCCGAAAAGTGGCAAGACACTGCGCTTTTTTTTAAAAAGCGGCAATGCGCATCGCTTCGTGTGTGTACCTCAAGTGAGTATGCCGGCACGGCCTTATTTGGGGCTTTCAGAGCGCAATAAAGTGGAAATTGTCAAAGCGGCAGAAGATTGGTTGGGAAGGGTCTTTTCATGAGTCAAACGGTCAAAAATGCAGGGCGCATTAATCAGTTTCGTGAGGCGGTGATAAAGAACCTTAAAAGGGCTTTGCCGGATGTACGTGATTGCAGCTGTCAATTTGGGCGTTTTAATTTAGAAGAACTGGAAACACAAATGCTAGTGGCACCAGCCATACGGGTTGCGGTGTTAGAAAGTCGCTTAAATTCTGTGGCTTCTGGGCAGCAGAGTGCCGATCTTCATTTAGGGGCTTTTATTATCACCACGGGCAAAGAGCGTGATGTTCAAAGTTGGCTTTTGGCAGAAGCCATTGCAGTGCTTTGTCATAGCGGGCAATTGTGGGGGTTAACGCATTTAAGTGCCCCGCGTGATGTCCAGATCGAACCGATTATTTCGGCGGCGATTAAGCAGCGTGGTGTGTCGATCAGTGTGGTGGAATGGCACCAAGATTTGCATCATTTGGGACAGGATATTTTTTGTGATGAGGGACAACTCAAAACTGGTTTGCTCTCATGTGACAATGAATCATGGGACAACGAGGTGTGTCCATGAATGATGCGCATTTGTTGAGTGACACCTTGCGGCAAATCATGAAGCGTCTTGATGCGCTTGAACGCTGTCTTGCTAACCAGCACATGATCGGGCGGGTTGCAGAAGTTGATGGCCATAGGGTGCGGGTGAAACTTTCCGAACAGAGTTCCAATGGACAAGCAGTTTTATCGCCTTGGTTGCAAGCACAAGAAGCTTCTGGTGCTCTCTCAAGCAATATGCCTTTAAACATTGGTGATCCGGTGCGGTTGTTAAACCCCCATGGCGAAATTGGCTCTGCCTCTTTAGTGGTGCGCGACAGTTATAGTGCGGATGCACCTAATCCCGCACGCTCTTGCCAAGAGTTGGCGCTGTGTTATGCTGGTGGTGCTTTGCGTATCACAAAAGATGAACTCATTCTCTCCCATGGGGAAAACCAAATCCATTTGAGTGAAAAAGGTCTGGTGCTTTGCCACCAATCAACCCGTGTGGCATTAACGAGCAGTGTGCACATTCAAGCAGAAGATTTACAGCACAATCAAAAATCTGTTGGCGCAAGCCATGTTCACGGTGGGGTCAAAATAGGTCCCTCCACAACCTCTCACCCCCTTTAAAGGAGTTTATCATGCATGAGAACAGTTATGTTATTTTAACCAATGCCGATTTTGTTGCAGGCAAGCGTTCACCGGGCAAAGGTGAGGAAATTTGTTTAAGTGAGGAAGCGGCTAAATATCCGTTGCTGCTTGGTCAGATTGCTGAAAAACCAGCCCCTGTTGTTTCTGCGGCTCCAAGCGTGTCTTCGGTAAAGACAAGGAAAGGGGCTTAAAGCATGCGGTGCGGGATGAGCGAAAAGGATGGCTCTCTCTTATATGGTTGGGACCATTGCCAACAGTCTATCCGTAAATGTTTGACGACAAGGATTGGGACACGGGTTTTGCGTCGTCATTATAGGTGTGATGTTGGAGCATTCCAAGATGCTAATGCTGATCCTGCAACGATGATGCAGCTTTATCAAGCCATTGTGCAAGCACTCGATGATCCAGAGTGTGGAGAGCCTGGCTTTTCGTTGCAGAGGATTGATCTGACAAAAGCAACGCGTGAAGGCACATTCCATTTTGTTTTAACCGGTGTTTTTTATCCCGATGGACATTTGGGAGATTGGTCACACAAAGAGCCAATGCACATCAATTTAGAGGTTGGTGATGACAGAGTTTGAACATTTACCTCATCCACAACTCCCTCTGCCACAAATTATTGAAGAGCTTTCTGTTGAAGCAATTTTACAGCAAAAAATCACGCGTTTGACTGAACTTTTTGCGGTGCATCATATTCCTTATAATGTGGAAAAGACCGCTTATGATCCGGTGGTCATTCAATTGCAAGCGGCGGCTTATGAAGAGTTGCTCTTGCGCCAGCGGATCAATGAGGTGCACGGGATAATTTGCTTGCGTTTGCTCGTGGAACAAGTTTGGATCATTTAGGGGATTTTCATGGGGTCACGCGCCTTTTGGATGAAGATGATGCCCGTTTTCGCCGCCGCATTCGCTTGAAGAGACAAGGACATTCCACAGGTGGCACAGTGCCACATTATCAATATTTTGCCCTCTCCAGTGATATCCATGTCAAAGATGCTTTTGTTTATCGTTTAGGCAAAAGCCCGCTTATTCATGTGGCGCTTTTTAGTGACAGCCCCTCAGGGGTGGCTGATGAGGCTTTAATTGCCAAGGTGCAAGCAGCTCTTGATGACCCTCATGTTAAAATGACCAATGACCACATCCTTGTGAAAAGCGCGGTACAGCGGATGATCAATGTTTCTGCTGATTTTTGGTTGTTACCGGATGAAGGCTCCTTTGTCTTGGAAAGAGCAGAGCAGAATTTAAGAGCAGAATGGGCGCGTGCGCAAAGGCTTGGGCGTGATCTGTCTTTAAGTTGGATCCTAAGCCGCTTGATGGTTGAGGGCGTTCACCATGTGAACATAACGCACCCTTGTGAGGATCTTTTGGTCGCACCGGATGAAGCGGTTGCACTAGGGGAGATTGTCTTGTCTGAACGGGGGCGTGCTTATTGATGCTTTCCTCACTTTTGCCCCCAAATTCGAACTTATTTGAACGCTGCTTGGCAGAAGCGATGGCTTTTGATCCTCACGTTAAAAGTACGCTCGAAGATATTTCCCGTGCAAAATTGATCACGCGTCCGCCTTCTTGGTTGCCCTCCTTAATTGATGAATATGGCTTACAAGAATTAAGTCCTTATTTTACTAATCCTTACGATCTTATTGACCAAGAGCTGCAATGGCAAAATATTCGCGGCTCTCTTGGCGCCATTGAGAGAGGGTTTGCATGGTTGGAGATTTCGGCACGCTTTGTACCAGCATGGTCAGGGCGGGTATGGTGGAATTCCTTTCAACTCTACTTTGATCACTTGCCTGAGCAAAACAGCCTTGAAGCCATTGAAGCAATCACCGACCTTTCCAAAAGTTTGCGCTCTGATTTTCGCCGGGGTGTTTATGGTTATGATGTGCAAGCCCTAGAAGGCAATCTGTCACGGCTTGATGACAGCCTGTTGGAGTATGAAAGCGGTGTGTGGGTGACAACGGGAGGCACTCTGTTTTCCTTTGGGCGCACAACAGAGATCAACCACACGCTGGGAGAAGAAGAAGGCAGGCTTATTGGCAATTGGATAGATGATGGGGATGAGGAATTAAGCTGGAACCAAATTGATTATCCTTGGGACATGGCAAATTTTCCCTGGTGTTCGGTCAAAAAACATCAACGCGATATCCTCATGGCAGAGTGGTTTGGCAACCGCACGCTTTATCTGGTGTTAAGAGACAGCCAAAATGCCGTGATTGGGTTTCGCAGATGCTATGCTGTCGCGCCTGTCGAACAAGCTTTAGAGGGTGTTTACAGCCATTGCGGCAACAGATTTAGTCCTTCCCCAGCAGGCACTTTGTTGTTTCTTGCTGCCCGCACAGATTGTCACAATGTTGAGGACAAACAAACCGCCTCTGTTTCCCTCCTCGTTCATGCCACATGCACACAACAGACACCTCCTGGCAAGCTTTGGTTAGGGGCTGATGAACTGAAGGGCGGGGTCGAGATCCTCAAAACACCTATCAACATTCCTTTGCGTGCCGATGTTCGCGAACAATTCAAAATTTTATTGAGGTTTTAACATGAAGCATGAAAGTGGTTTACCCTTTGCAATTGACAGATCGGTAGGCAAAGATGAACAACAAAGCGTGGTGTTTTATGGCAGACGCCCTTTTCTTCAAGGTGGTGAACTCAATGAAGTTCAAACCATTATCAGGGGGCGTCATGACCGTTTGGGGCGCCTTGTGGCACAAGAAGGAGACCGCGTTGAACGGGCTGATGCTTTCGTCAACAAAGACAATCAAAGCATCACCTTAACGGAGGGCAAGATTTATATCGCAGGCGATATCTTTCCCGTCTCAAATGCTGTCTTGGAGAATATTTCCATGATGGGGCGCATTGAAATCGGTGTAAAGTTGCAAAAGAAATGGGTTACTCATGAGGATGATCCAGAACTGTTGGGACAAGTGCCAGGATCCTTGGCAGAAGGAGAGCCCGGAGCGGCACGTGAGATCGCAAAGCTTGTGTGGGCTCTCAAAGAGGATGACCAGCAAGGGGCTTTCTTTCCGGTCTATATCTTGCAAGATGGTGTTCTCATTGATCAAAAATCCCCCTCTCTGCTTGAACCGGCCATGCAAGCTATTGCGACGTACGACCGCGCCCATGGACATTATATCGTGCGAGGATGCCGTGTCACAGCCCTTGGAAAAGAGGGACAAAAGCAAGTGTTCAGTATTCAAGAGGGAGAAGCCAATATCAGTGGTTTCAAACGCAAACGCTTGGCTGCTTTGCGCTATGAAGAGGAGGAAGACTTTTCGACAAGTGCCGTTCCTAGTGAAACCCATATTTTTGTGCCCCCAAGGGGAAAAACAAGCTTTATCTTTAAACCCTACTATACCCCCATCGCCGCTGTTCAGTCTCTTTTGTTGACAAAAGAAAAGACCGTTAACGTCACCCGTGGTGCGGTTGCCGCTGGGCGTGATGGTGTTCCCGATAAAAGCATCACCGCATTTATCAAAATTGTTCAAGGAACCAAGGAATTTAAAGAAGGCACAGATTTCAAAAAAACCGGAGACACCATTGACTGGGCCCCGGTGGGAGATGAACCTTTACCAGGAAGCAGCTATACGGTAACTTACCGTTACCGTGCAAAAATCACGGCTGATAAAGTAACAACGCAGGAAATTACGGTATTCGGTGGAGCAATAGGGGGTGATATCATTGTGAGTTACACCTACAAATTGCCCCGCATTGACCGTATTGGTCTCAACACAAAAGGCAATGTCGTCTATATCAAAGGGGTTTCCTCAGACCAACCCACGGCGCCCAGTGTCCCTGATGATGTGCTCTCTCTTGCAACCCTCACCAACAGTTGGCTTGATACGCCCCTTGTGGTCAATGATGGCACACGGGTTGCCTCCTATGATGAGATGTGGCGCTATTTTCAACGGGTGCTCTCGCTTGACCGGTTGATGCAGTTAGAGCGCATTAAAAGCAATGTCGACTCCAAAGAACCTGTTGCCAAAAAAGGTATGTTTGCCGACCCCTTTCTGGATGACAGTTATCGCGATGAAGGCTTTCCACAAACGGGCAGCGCGCTACAGGTGATCTTTGGCTATGAGAACGGCATCCGTGCTTTTATGGGGCGTTTTGTTGTTGAGTCGGTTGTGAGTATCGGGGGCAGTGAGGGAGAGATTTTGCGCCTTTGTGGCAAAAGCGCTTCGATGCGTAAAGAACTCAAAGAACAGGCGAGTGAACATTTTGACAACAAAACCATTGGCGAGATTGTCGAGACACTGGCCAAACGCCATGGCTATCAAGCAAAGGTCAGCCCTCAGTTTAGCAAACAAACTTTGCCTTATGTGATTCGCACAAATCAGTCGGCTGTTGATTTTTTAACCCGCCTTGCTGACCGCATGCAGGCACGTTTTTTGATCAAAGACGAGAAGTTTTTATTTTTAAGCGGGGACAATTTACCTTCACTGACCATCTATAAACATGACTGTTCGAGCTGGGAATTCACGTTAGAGCCACGCACGCAATATGGCACCATTGCAGCTGCTTATTTTGATCGCTCACAAGGGCAACAATGCCAAGTCACGCAGCAGATAGGGTTTTGTGGTCCTGTGCGCCGTCTGCGCACTTGTTACACCAGCAAGGAAGAAGCACAAGCAGCCGCGGCATCAGAATCAGACAGGCTGTGCCGTGCTGTGAGCAGTGGCTCCTTAACCTTAGAGGGGCGCCCCGAGATCATGGCAGACCAGCCTCTTTTGCTGCAAGGCTTTCGTGGTGAAATCAATGGTCCATGGAAAGCCGCCACCGTCACCCACCGCTATGACAAACAAAGCGGATACATCACAGAAATCATCCTGGAAGCACCAGACAAGGGAAAGGAAAGCAACAAAGAATAGAGGCTGGGCTGGTTGCCCAGCCAACGGGACAAGTTTTGCGAACACCCCGTCCGATGTAACAGAACTTAACATCGCAGCCACTTCTTATCACTTAAAGCAATGAGAAGATGGCGAATATAGATGAAAGAGTGTTAAAAAATGATGGACACACTTTGTAAAGAAACATTAAAATCTGTTGATCCTCTAGAACCGGCTGCTGCTTATGTTGGTGGCAAAATCAAGTTGGCGAAGACCCTTATTAAAATCATCGAAGGCATTCCTCATCGCACTTATGCTGAGCCTTTTATTGGAATGGGGGGAATATTCTTCAAGGCGCAAATTGATCCCCTTATATGAAGTCATCAATGATCGTTCAGGTGATGTGGTAAATTTTTTTCGTGTGTTGCAACGCCATTATCACCCTTTTATGGATCTGTTGGAGTTCCAGATAAGCAGTCGTGAGGCGTTTCAGTATTTTACTCTCCAAGATCCAAAGACGCTTACGGATTTAGAGCGTGCTTTGCGGTTTTTATATCTGCAGCGGTTGAGTTTTGCGGGGCAAGGTGGCAAAGCGGACATTTGGAGTTGATCCACACCGTGGTGCACGGTTTAACTCTTTCAAACTGGAAGCCTTATTAAAGCTTATTTACCGGCGCTTCGCAGGTGTGACCATTGAACATTTAGACTGGTTTGACTTTGTCAGGCGCTATGACCGGGCCAACCACTTTGTTTTATCTTGATCTGCCTTATTTTGGCGTTGAAGATTATTATGGAAAAGATTTGTTTAAGCGGGAGGATTACCAGAGGATGTCCACACTGCTTGCACAATTAAAGGGGAAGTTTCTTCTGTCTCTCAATGATGTAGCAGAAATCCGAAACACCTTTAGCCACTTTAAGATAAAAGAGGTAAATACATCTTATACATGTGGTTGCAAGAAACCGACTCCGGCTGGAGAGCTCCTCATCTCAAATTGCGTTTTTAGAGGAAGAGAAAAAGATGCATTAAAGGGGTTTTAAAGACCCCTTTGAAAGATCTTTGAAGACCCTTTGAGACCCCCTTTAAAACTCTTTGAAAAAAAATAAATTGATGCAAAACCTGCTGTCAAATTATGCAAAACCTACTGTCAAACTACACTTATCCCGCACCTTAAAAAATATATAAAAATCAACAGGTTATTGACAATATAAAGCTAAATGGTGGGTGATGAGGGAATCGAACCCACGACCCGCTGATTAAGAGTCAGCTGCTCTACCGACTGAGCTAATCACCCATTGTTCTCCAAAAAATGAGAATGAACGGTTCTATAACGCTCCTGAAGGATGATGTCTAGATAAGTTTTGTTGTTTTTTATAGGAAACCGGTAAAGTCTATAGCTAAATTGGCTCTACAGTTAAAAATATAGTATTGCCTCTTGATCTTATACAAAAATAGAACCATTATTAAGAATCTCTGTAAAATATATATTTTGACTGTTTTATAAAAAAAGAGCTGTGAATTGGAGGATCGTCGCACGTAATGCCCAAGAAAAATTCAGAGGAGCCTTCTTGTGGTTACAGGTGGTGTGGGGTGCTATTCTTTTCTATAAATTTTATCAATAACTATGTGCGTTTATGCAATGTTTTGCGGTTTTTTGTTTTGAATGCAAACTATTCGCGTTTAGTGTTCTTGATCCGTTATGAGAATGAAAGCTCATGAATGTGTTTTTTCAATTGCGCACTTTTCAGTTTTTAAAGGATGAAACATGATGGAGTGGATCGCTGATCCCCATGCGTGGGTTGGCTTGGTCACGTTGATTTTTCTCGAAATTGTTTTAGGAATAGACAACCTTGTTTTTATTGCAATTTTAGCTGAAAAGTTGCCACTGCATTTGCGTGATCGCGCACGCTTGATAGGTCTTACTTTAGCATTGGTTATGCGGCTTTTTCTTCTTACAGTTATTGGATGGGTGATGAATCTTGATACGATAATTTTTTCATTCTCACCTTTTGTATTTAGTTGGCATAGCCTTATTTTAATTGGCAGTGGTGCTTTTTTGCTGGCAAAGACAACGCTAGAATTACATGAAAGATTAGAGGGGATAACACATGAAAGAAAAACAGGCGTTGCTTATGCTGTTTTTTGGCAGGTCATTGTTCAAATTGTGGTACTAGATGCTGTTTTTTCCCTAGATAGTATTATTACTGCAACAGGTATGATTGCAAAAGAGCAGGCAGTGGTTATGTATATAGCAGTCATTGCTGCTATGGGGGTGATGATGTGTGGATCTAGCGTTCTTATGCGTTTTATTAATCGTCATTCCACTATTGTAATACTTTGTCTTGGCTTTTTGATGATGATTGGCTTTACTCTTATTGTTGAGGGATTTGGCTTTCATATTCCAAAAGGGTATTTGTATGCTGCTATTGGTTTTTCTGTTCTCATTGAAGCTTTTAATCAAATTGGACGTCGTAATCGTGCAAAGATGATTACAACAAATGATTTACGTGGTCGGACAGCCGATGCTGTTTTAAGACTCTTAGGAGGAAGAAACAAAGACGGTAATCTTGGTAAGACTGTAGATGTCATTGCTGAACAAGCTGCAACTGCTGAGCTGTTTCGGCCGGAAGAAAAAGAAATGATTCGTGGTGTTCTCGATTTGGCTGATCGTCCTGTTCGCTCTATTATGTCACCACGTAACGAGATTGAATGGTTGGATTTAAATGGTGATGAGAATGAAATGCGTGAAGAATTACAAAAGGTTAAACATAGCCGTTTAATTCTTGCTCGTGAAAAAGTCGATGAATTTGTTGGGGTTGCTTTAACAAAAGATCTTCTTTTAAATTTAGCTGAAGGCAAAAAGATCAATTGGAAAAAAGCTATGCGAGAACCGCTCGTCGTTCATGAAAATACAAGCGTTTTAAGATTAATGGAGCAATTCCGCCGTTCTTCGGTTCAGCTTGCGATTATTGTTGATGAGCACGGTTCTTTTGAAGGGATTGCAACACCAACCGATATTCTTGAAGCTATTGCTGGTGATTTTCTTGATGATGATGAAGAACCGGTAATAGCAGAACAACTGGAAAATGGAAGCCTTCTTGTTGAAGGATATGCCGATATTCGCCGTTTAAGTGGTTATCTTGAGCGTAATCTTGTTGATGAGGCAGATCGTTATACTACTCTGGCAGGATTTATGCTTTGGCGATTTGGTCATTTGCCGAATGAGGGAGAAAGCTTTGAAACTGACGGTTTACGCTTTAAAGTTATCGAAATGGATCGCAGAAATATATCTAAAATTCTTATTTCTCCGCTTGTTTTATCAGAAAAAAGCTAATTATTTTCGTAACTAAGGTGATAGGAATGCTCTGTCTTAATTTTAGTGAATGAAAGGATATAGAGATTGGTGGTTCGATTGTGTTTTAATTATTTTTATAGGTTTTTAACGTAAGATAATGGATATGCGAAGTTTGAATTGTTAATGCACTTCATGTTAGAGGTTTTTTATTTATGATCCGTGAGAGGATTTGAGAGAAAGAAATGCAAAGTTATTGGTAATGGTTACTAATCTCAAAAATGTCGTTTGCATCTACGTTATTTTTGCTTTTTTAAGACAAAAATTTTGTAAAGTTTTTTCTTGTATTTTACTATGGTAGTTTACAGAAGCCTCTTTGTTTCTTTTCTTTCATAAAAAGTGTTATAGAGTGAATGGTATTACAAAATAGCGATATCAATCTTTAAATATTGAAAGTCGATTGAAGCTTACAAAAATGGTTATTTTTCTATACAGAAACCATTCGGTAGGCTCATGAAGCGGGTTTCTTAAAGAAAACTAAGATATCAAATATTTCCATGTTTTTTGATAGGCGTGGCTTTAGTGTGGAAAGAGAAGCGTTGTTTAGCCCAATATAAAAACAATAAATAAAGATAACAGTTTCGGGGATTCATAGCTTTACTGTCATCTTTTAATTCATTTTAATTCAGCTCCACGATTTTTAAAGAAATTTATAACCTTCCAAGATTGCTGTTTTTTACCCTCTTAAGAGTTTTAAAATAGCATAAACTATTCGATGATGTAGGTCATTTGTTATAATCATCTTTTCAATAATAGAAATTGCGTATTGTCTTACACTTTTGTTTTTCTCGTTCTTTAATAGGATCATACTCCTCAGTATGTACAGTACACCATTATGCGGTTAATTCTCAAATTTGCTTTAGAAAAATTTTTCATCGCTCCTACGCCCTTTTCACAGTGCTATTCGTGAAAGTTATAACTCAAAGTCTATAGGGTGCTATTCTCTTTACGTTTATGTTATGAAAGGGTAAGTCGGCGCCATTATTTATTTTCAAGTTCAAAATATTGCTACAGCGTCTACATTTAGGCGGCTTATAAGAGGTATTTTATTTTTTAAAAACAGTTTTTGATTCATATATTGAACCCGTTTCTGATGGGAAAGAAAATAGTTTTTATTGATTCACTATGAATAGGACTAAAATAAGAAAACTTTACGATATCTTGGGATTCTCACGCAGTATGAAAAAAGATGAATCACAAATATAATAAATATGTTACATATAGAAAGCTCAATTCAGTACAGTTACCGTTCTTTATATGTAAGAACAAAGGAGAGGGCATTATTTTTTTTATTTATTCGGGTGGTATTTTAGGAACCCGTTTCCAATATTGTTGAGCTTCAAAAATTGCTACAACAAATAATGATATGATGAGTGGTATAATCAAATAAAGCATTCTAAAGACAATAAGTGCTGCAATAACATCAGTTGGGTTTACATTAGGCATGCCTGTTATGAATAAAGCTTCTAGAACACCAATTCCTCCTGCTGGAGCGTTGGAGAGAAGTGTTATAGTGAAAGATGCGAGGAAAACACCAAGCACAAAAATAAAATGAATATCTGTGTTGTGTGGGAGCACAGCGTATATAATTCCTGCTGCTCCTAAAAGTTCTAAGGGGCTAATGAGAAGCTGTTGAATGACAATTTTTAGCCGTGGATAGGAAAGTTGAATTTTTTTGCTCAAGCGTAAGGGTTTTAATTGAAGCCAACTGCCAAAAGTATAGAGTGCTATACAGCCGAGCAGAACTATACCAACGGTTATTCCAAGCCATTCAGGAAGCTCATCATGAATGAGAGTGATAATTTCAGGCTTCAAAATCAAAACGATTCCAAAAAGTAAGGTTGTGCCTATCACAAAGGTAAAAGAGCAAAAACCGACCAAGATCGCAATTTCTGTTCCATTTAATCCTTTCATTTTATAGGCGCGATAACGTACAACTGCACCAGAAAAAACTGAAGCACCAATATTGTGTGAAAGCGCATAGGTGGTAAACGAACATATAGCGATAAAAACCCAAGAAATTTTATGGCCAAGATGCTGTAAGGCAATTCGGTCATACCCAGCAAGAGCAGCATAAGCTAAGAAAGAGCATGAACAGGCTAGTAGCCAGTGTTGTACACTTAAATTGCTTAAGCGTTCCAATACATCACCGAAAGAAATGGCAGAGAGCTTTATATAAAGAATGCGGATAGAGATCAGCATTGCTAAAATACCAATAAAGGGCCATATAAACTGCTTTATTTTCACGCTTCTTTATCCATTTTATGTTTTCTGTAAATTTAATTCATGATTGTGCATATTCTTTACGGACCTCTGTCCTATTATATGCTCAATAACACCGTTGGCAATTTCTTCATCGTCAGTTACTACGACATCTGCACCTAAATCAATGAGATAAGTTGTTTCTACATCGGATAATGCATGCGTGATTATCTCGATATCCTTCTTCATATCACGTATATTCACTATACATTCTCCCACTTCAATGGTACTTCGCATTGTAATAACAACTTTGTGTGCATCGCTTATATTTGCTGCATTTATTACTTCCTGTTGAATGATGTTACCGCAAATTACCTCAAAGCCATCTGCAATTGCTTGATCAGCGAGGCGTTTTGATTCTTCTACTATCACTACGAGTTCATCTCTGTCTATTAAAGATAATGCGACGCATTTACCAATACGACCGTAACCAATAATTACGATGTGGTTGGTTTTAGAGGTTATTGGTAAAAATTCCTGGTCAGGGTATTGCGGATTAATGTCAATGATCGTTTGTGTATCTTGTAAATTTTCAGGAAAATTTTCTAGACATTTTTTAATTTTTTTACAGGCAATGAAAACAAGGGGGTTGAGCAAAATAGAAAGAAGTGCTCCCCCAAGAATTAAATCATGCGCATCGTTGTTTAAAAGTCCCAAGCTCAAACTTAAACCTGCAAGGATAAAAGAAAATTCTCCAATTTGGGCAAGGCTGGCAGCAATGATCAAAGCTGTTGCATTAGAATAGCGAAAGGCTTTAACGATGAAAAAGGCAACAGCAGATTTTCCTAATACAATAATAACTAAAGTTGCTAGGAGAGGAAAAAAATGTGTCAATAGTTTTCCTGGGTCAAATAACATGCCCACAGAAACAAAAAAGAGAACAGAAAACGCGTCTCGTAGTGGTAAAGATTCTTCTGCTGCACGATGGCTTAGCTCTGATTCACTCATAACCATGCCTGCAAAAAAGGCACCAAGAGAAAGAGAAACGCCAAATAAATGTGCTGCTCCGAAAGCGACTCCTAGAGCAATAGCAAAGACGCTAAGACGAAATAATTCACGTGATCCCGATTGTGCGCTCATTTTTAGCAACCATGGGATAACGCGTCGCCCAATAACGAGCATAAGTGTGATAAATAGAATAACTTTCAGGATGGTAAGACCAAAAATTCCCCAAATACTTAAATCTAACCATTGAACAAGAGGATCAAGCGCTTCTTTTTTTGTATTGCTAAGGACGTTTGCCAGGGATGGTATGAGCACAAGGATAAGAACCATCGCTAAATCTTCAATAATCAGCCATCCAACAGCAATACGCCCTTTTTCTGTTTCAATGAGATGGCGTTCTTGCAGAGCACGCAACAAGATAACAGTACTTGCTATTGATAAAGCTAAACCGAAGACTACACTACCACTGATCCTCCATCCCATGATCAAGCCAAGACAGAAGCCTAGAAAAGTAGAAAATGCCATCTGTGCAATGGCAGCAGGGATCGCAATTGCTTTGACAGATAAGAGATCTTTTAATGAAAAATGCAGTCCAACTCCAAACATCAGCAAAATAATACCAATTTCAGCGAGCTGATTAATAATAACGGAATCTATTTTAAATCCGCCTGTATTAGGTCCTACAATAACACCAGCTAACAAGTATCCCACGAGTGGTGAGATACGTAAACGACTCGCAATCATTCCCAAAAGAAATGCTAAACATAAGCCTGCAACAATAGTTGTAATCAGTGGTGTATCATGAAGCATGAATTATTTATGACTCTTTATCAAAAAATGAATGCGTTGAAACGGCTGTAATTTTTATGAGAAGAAAGGAGTAGTCCATCATTATGAATTTACATGGTGTTTTTACTTAGTTTAGGGCTTGTACGATTGTTTCGTTCACGCCACCAATTTCCTAGTATTAGTAAAATAGGAGCAGCTATAAAGATAGAGGATGATGTTGCAATAATAATTCCGAAAACCATAGGCAATGCAAAATTATGGACAGCACTCCCGCCCCATATCGCCATAGGCAGCATAGCGAGAATTGTGGTTGCGGATGTAAAGAGACAACGTATAAGAACTTGGTTAATTGAGAGATCAATCAATTCACGCAACGGCATTTTTTTATAAAGACGCATATTTTCACGCATTCTATCATAAACAACAACTTTATCATTTATAGAATAACCAACAATTGTTAAGAGGGCCGCGATGGCTGTTAAATTGAAATCAAATTGAAATAAAACAAAAAAACCAATCATTTTTGTGGTATCCAAGATGAGTGTAACAATTGCTCCAACTGCGAAGAACCATTCGAAGCGCAACCATATATAAAGGGACATAGCAATTGCAGCGAGAATAACAGCGGTAAAAGCAGCTGTAGCAAGCTCACTTGAAATTTTGGGGCCAACAACCTCTATTTGATTAAATGTGGCATTCGGATAGATCTTTTGTACAGCTGTTTTAACCTTATCAATAGCAATAGTTTGCTCTGCTTCACTGCCACTTTGTTTTTGCATACGAATTAGCACGGTGTGTTCATTATCAATGTTTTGCAGCGTAATTTCGCCAATGTTAAGGGCAGAAAGCTTAGAACGTAAGGTTGCTAAGTTTGCTGGTGCTTTTGTGGTAATACTCATTTGGCTACCACCAATGAAATCAATTCCGAAATTTAAGCCAGGTTTAAAAAATAGAAAAACTGAAACGATTGATAAAACAATTGAGACGCCAATACCAATGAAGCGCGCTTTCATAAAGCGGAAAGTTGTATTTTGTGTGGTGATTTTGAAAATAGAGTGAAGATGTAATGTTTTAATTTTCCACTTACGGACGATCCAAATCATCATAATGCGCACAATGGTGATATTCGTGAACATGGAGATGATAATACCAAGCAACATTGTTACAGCGAAACCGCGAACAGGACCGGTGCCAAACCAAAAAAGTAAAATAGTTGCAATGATTGCAGTTACATTGGCATCAACAATGGTTGCAAAAGCGTGTTTAAAACCACGGTCTAAGGCAGCAAAGGCGCTGATACCTTTTCGGCTTTCTTCGCGGATACGCTCATTGATCAGAATATTGGCATCAACGGCAATACCAATTCCTAAAATAATACCAGCAATACCCGGTAGTGTGAGTGTTGCTCCGAGGAGACTTAGTGCAGCAAATGTTAAAATAGTATGGAGAGCTAGGGCTATATTCGTAATGATTCCCCAACTTCTGTATAGAAGAAAAATAAAAACTGTAACAAGAACAAAGCCGATAATGCCTGTATAAAGTCCCATTTGAATGGCATCAGCACCAAGATTTGGACCTACGGTTCTCTCTTCAATCACGGTGAGTGGTGCAGGCAAGGAACCAGCGCGCAGCAAAGCCGCTAGTGTTGAGGCTTCTTTAGGATCAAAGTTTCCTGTAATTTGACCTTGTCCGTTGGGAATGACACTATTAATGGTAGGAGCGGTCAAAACTTTGTTATCAAGAACGATTGCAAAAGGACGATTAATATTTTGTCGTGTTATTTCTGCAAATATTTTTGCACCAGCAGAATTCAGGGTAAATGAAATAATAGAACGTCCCGGCATTTGTGGATCGAAACCTGCGCGGGCGTCTTTCAGAACATTTCCATCTAAGGCAATTTGGTTATAAATCGCGTAGCGTTGTGTCTCATTTGTATATCCGGGAAGGATTGAAACACCTGCAGGTGGGTTATTGATATCTACATTAGAGGGCACAAGATGAAAGGTCATCTTAGCCGTTGTTCCTAAAAGATCACGTAACTGCTTTGGGTCTTGTAAGCCTGGCAATTGAACCATAATACGATCGGTCCCTACCTTTTGGATGGCAGGCTCAGTAACACCAACTTGATCTATACGGCGACGAATGATTTCTAAACTTTGTTCAATAGCATTGCTAAGACGATCCTTAATACCAGCTTCAGTTAATGTTACACGGAGAGTTTCATTTTGAGCACTGATAGTGATATCATTGGCTGTAGCTCCAAAGCTGCTGTGTATGGGGGTTATCAATGTCTTCAAAGCAGAAAGTGCTTTTTCAGTTTGTAATGGATCAGAAATAAGTGCAACGACGCTATCTTCGATAATACGAACGCTCGATGTACGGATTTGTTTTTCGCGGAGTTTATTACGCACATTTCCCAAAACTATGTGTAGTTGATCACGTTTTAGTGTTTTGGCATCGACTTCGAGTAGGAGAGAAGAACCTCCTTGAAGGTCAAGCCCAAGTGTCACACGGGTGTTGGTTAAGAATTGTGAGTTTTTAACCTGTTCTTGCGAAAATAAATTGGGTAAGGTAATGTAAATGCTGCTTAAAAGGATAAAACAATAAAGGGTAGTCAACCAACCGGGTGTACGCATGATATAGTCCGCTAAAAGGTGATCTAATAGTTATTAAAGGTAGATGTAAGATAAGATGATAGTTTCATAATTCAAGAAAGAGGAGGAGCGCGTTTATTCGAAAAATATTGCGTTTGCAAGTTTCCAACCCGTATGCAAAGAGCTATGGTCATTATTAAAAAGAGATTCAATGCTATAATATTTTGAAAAATATTAGCAGACAGAACAGAATCTATAGGGAGTGTTACAAGTTTTTTGTTTTCAGTTGTTGTAACATTTAATTTATCACGCTTGTCTTTTAAATCAAATGCATTAGTTGTAATTATATTCTTGGCATTTGATCGTGCAATCAAATGAACATACACTTCCAGGTGACTGATTAAAAGCATGCCAAAGCTGGACAGCAGAAGCCAGGTCGCAAAAGGGAAAAAATTTTCTTTTTTGCAAAAAAGGTGCAAAAAAAACATACCAGGCTACCCTCTTTGTCTTAATTTAATTTCAAATTATTCTATTCTGTTTCTCTTACCAGTATTATAGAATAAGGGGAAGCTTTTATAAAATTATTCTACAAAAGTTGAAAATAGTTGTCTCCTGTCATATTTTTAGAAGGCGAGATTTTGTGTTTACATCTAAGGCAGATATGTATTCATTTTTTTTAAAAAAATTACGCATTCTTTTCTTCATTCTTGGGACTATTGTCGTGTTTAACTCTTGTGTGGGGGAGGAGTTTATCACACAAACTGAAATAAGTAAAAAATCGATAACCACACGCTCAATTGATAGAATTATTCAGAAAAAACAGTCAATTATTAGAATTCTTGAACAAGAAACAGAAGCTTTAGAAAAAGACTGTGAAAGCGAATCAGAAGATGAGAATTCTTTGGCAGAGCTGCGGTTACGGGCGCGAGATACCAGTAAACGAGCTTTCGAAGCAGCATTTGCTTTGCGGGCTCCTCTTAATGATATTAATGTACTTCTTGATCAGTTGACAGAGATTCGTGATGATCAAAAAAACTTGAAAAGTCAAAATAAGGAGCGCTTTAGCCTTATAGAGCAAAGGGCTAAGATTAATGATACAGTTCGCCGGCTTGAGGAGATATTTTTGGCTACGAATAGAATAGTTGAGCTTACACTTTCTCAATCTCGAGAACTTTTTAAACGCAAGCTTACCTACAGGTTTGATTTTTCAATACCAATGGTTAAACACGTTATTAAGAAAACCGAAGAAGCTTCATCTAATTTTATTTTTTTGTTCAATTCTTGGTGGCAATTTGTATTTTATTTCAAGTTGTTACAACTGTTTCTTTCCTTTTTGATTCCGCTTTTTGTTGCTGTTGGCCTTTCTTATTTTTCTCGTAAGGCTCTTGCACATGTACGTTACCGTGTTGCCAAGTGCAATGAGGAAGTATCTTATTTACAGCGCTTGTTGATCGCTTTTGTTGCAATTCTTCTCCCTTCGCTTGTCTGTGGTGTTTGTATTTATCTGGTGTTTTTTTTGTTTCATAGCTTTGGTTTGGATTCAGGGAAAATCACAACGGTATTTTATACGGTTGGGTGTCAAATTAGTTTGGTCTTTTTTATAAATCGTTTGGCTGTTGTTCTTTTATCATCAAATATGCCACATGTGCGTCTTTTAAATATTGTACCGTCGGCGGCATATCAATTGATGAGTTTGTTGACTTTTTTAGGTATAATTTTGGCATTTGATGCTGTTCTTGATAGTATTTATCAAGTAGTTTCAGCCTCTCTTTCTTTGACAATTGCAAAGAGTTTCATTGCTGTTTTTCTTGTAGCGATTTTGCTGTTTATAATTTCATTTGTACCTTTGCAATTTAGACGTGCACGTTCTCAAGATGAAAAGGGAGAACCGCTGTTTTGGCCGCTTTATATACGCATTCCCCTTATTGTATTGGGATTATCGCTTATTGTGATGGATTTTTTAGGCTATGTTGGTTTAGCGCGTTTTATTATGCAACAAATTGTAATTGGGGGTGCATTTTTGGTTCTCATGTATTTGGGGATGAAAAGCGCTCAAGCACTTGGAAATAAAGGTCAATTTATGAAAACAAGTGTTGGACATACTTTGATGCAGTGGTTGCATTTAGAAGAAAAAACAATGAATCAATTGGGGGGTATTCTGAGTATTTTTCTTAATTTAGTTGTGATTGTATTTTGCGCAATGCCGATTGCCGTGCAGTTTGGATTTTCGTATTCTGAGTTGAGAGCCGTGTTGTGGCAGCTAATGACTGGTTTTCAAATTGGAAATGTGTTCATTTCTTTAATTTCTATTGTAACTGGAATTATTGCTTTCTTTACTTTCTTGTTTCTCAACCGGCGACTTATCAGTTGGCTCGATGAAACGGTTTTGGAGTATGGAGAATTTGATTCTGGGGTCCGTAATTCTATCAAAACGGTCATAAGTTATTGTGGTATTATTGTATCGGCTTTGATAGGGATGTCAATGGCAGGGTTTGAACTTAAAAATTTTGCGCTTATTGCTGGTGGGCTTTCGCTGGGCATAGGGTTTGGTTTGCAAAATCTTGTTCAAAACTTTGTATCTGGGCTTATTATCTTGATTGGAAGACCGTTTAAACTTGGAGATTATGTGGAAGCTGGATCAGTAGGTGGTATTGTCAAACGTATCAGTGTGCGTGCAACGGAACTTGAAACACTTCAGCGTAAGACGATTATTATTCCTAATTCAAGCCTCATCAATAACAATGTCAGTAATTGGACTCGACGTAGTAAAATGGGGCGAGTTGATATCCCTATTGCTGTTTCTTCCAACATTGCTCCAGAGCGTGTTGTTGAACTTCTGCTAGAGGTTGCTTCTGCGACAGAGGGTATTTTAAAACACCCTGCACCACAGGTCAGCTTTACTGCGTTTGATAGTAAAAAATTTTCATTCACTTTGGCTGTTTATGTGCCTAACATTACTTCACCTTCTAAGGTGACCAATGCTCTTCGCTTTATATTATATAAACGTTTTGTTGAAGAAGGAATCCTGGAATGCTAAAATATGCTCGTGTTTTTTTTGCGGTCATGCTGTTGGATATTTTAAATATGACTGCTTTTGCCGCAACAGTGAAGAATACTGATTTAAAGGTACAATCTTTTATTATTGTTGAAGGGAGTAATCCTTCAAATATCTCACTAAAGGCGCATCAAACAGTTACAGTTTGTATGAAGGGGTGTTTTATCACTTTTCCTAATGGGGACCATTTTGCAATAAATGCAGAAGATAATATAGAAATCAGTGAAGGCAGAGCGATTTTTAAATAAAATACTTTAAGATTTTTTGTTCTTAGTAAAGTTTGAAAATCAATTTTGTGCTCGTTAATAATGTCATATTTAAGAGTTTTTTATAAAAATATATGATCTCGGTGTGAGATTTAGTGTTAAGTATATTAGGTAGATGATTTTTTTATGCCTATAGACGCCGAAATATATAAATAAAAGTGTATTAGTTTTTTCGTTTTGTGAAATTTTTTGAAAAATATACGTATAAACTGTTTGCTTATTTAATATATATTAATCTTTTAAAATGTTTATTATTGATAAAATATTAAAATTGATTAATATTTTATTTTATAAAATTAAGTTTTGATGTAATTATAGAAAAGTATACGAAATTTTGAAGCATATTATAGCACTTTGTTTTTTTAAATCTGATTATTTTTAAACAATAAGGGGATATAATTTTATGAATACAAAATATTTAATAACAATATCTGCTTTTGCTTTCATTTCAGGTTCTGTAGTACAAGCAGCAGATGTTATCATTCCTCAACAATCAGAACAAGTTTTTTCATCAGTTGATGTTCCTGCTTTTTCTTGGACAGGTTTTTATTTCGGTGGTCAGATCGGTGGTTTTTCAAGTAAGCTTTCTGCAATAACGCGTGATGTTGATATTCCTCTCTATCCTGATGAGGATAGTAAGCATAAAAAATGGGTTCCGGTTGAGAAAAAATATTTGCCTAAATTGTCTGGTTTTGTAGGTGGTCTTTATGCCGGTGCCAATTTTGATCTCGGCAATAGTTTTATCTTAGGTGTTGATACCGATATAATTTTGCCTGAACGAAAAAAGACAAAAACTATTATTATTTCCGATGAAAAAACTGAGGTCGGTTCCGATGTATTTGTTAAAAATAAATCTCCAGAGGACTCGGAAGAGAAAATTGATGATTTAGCAAAAAAAGTTATTGAAAAATCAATAAGAGATGTGAGAAATGGAGTTCTTCCGTCGGTTATAAAAAACCAAAGAGAGGCAGAAGAAGATCGTATGACCTTTAGTCATACTTTAAAGCAGAAATGGACAGGTTCCACGCGAGTGCGTGTTGGTTTGTCCGCTGGTCGTATGATGCCTTATATCTCTGGGGGTGTCGCTTATGGGCAGTTTCAGGATATTTTGTCGATATCAATTACGGGGAACGAGAGCTTTAATGCAACATCAGATGCTACAAAAATGATGTTTGGTTATACTCTTGGTGGTGGTGTTGATTTTGCTATCACAGATAATGTCATTGTACGTGGGGAATATCGTTACTCAGATTTTGGTAAAAAGAAATTTAAGGACGAGATTGAAATTAAGTATAAAACGAATGACTTCCGTGCTGGGATAGCTTACAAATTTTAATTCTCGCGAAACTAAAGTGGCTTAAAAGGTTCTATCTTTGATAGAACCTTCATTTTTTTATTTTATGCATTGTAAATACGATTTTATGGTCGAGTAGATCTCTTTGGTTTCGAATGATTATGATGAAGTGAGAAAGAGTTGCTTAGAATAAAGCCTCTTTAGCTTATAAAGTACGGCTAAAATATTTGTTTAAAAAAGATATGATTCGCAATTGAAGTCATCGCTAATGGTGCGACCTAAGAGCGCTATAAATGCTTCATTATACGGTGGTTCAAGAGGGTGTTCTGTTTGTTTATACTTATGCTGAAAAATAAGAAAGAATTAGCATATGCTGGTGCGGACGGCGTGCACCACTTCTCGATTTTCTACAATATCACGTGATAGCGTTGTTTATCTTTTTTATTCCATAAAACATTGTTTTTATTGCTTTTTACTTTTTAATTGTCTTTTTATATGCGATTTTGATATCAGATGAATCTGTCAAAAGCGCAATTCAAAAGGTGGTTCAAAAGGTGGTTTTATAGATGGTGAGAAAAACAAGAACGCGTGATAGGTTATCCGTCTTATCTATAAAAAATTTGCCCAAAGGCAAATATGCTGATGGAGCTGGTTTATGGCTTATCAAAAC
>NZ_JACHIM010000006.1:0-11183 GCF_014203215.1 Bartonella callosciuri
TGCAAACACATCCACAAAGTACCTCGGTTCACATACCCTGCAAACACATCCACAAAGTACCTCGGTTCACATACCCTGCAAACACATCCACAAAGTACCTCGGTTCACATACCCTGCAAACACATCCACAAAGCACCTCAGTTCACATACCCTGCAAACACATCCACAAAGTACCTCAGTTCACATACCCTGCAAACACATCCACTCGATTCACATGTTTTTTCCCATGTTATTTCGAAGGCGCAAGCAGGGCTTGCGCCTTTTTCAAAAAACTTTTTTTAGAATTTTTCCCAACATAAGAGACACTTAAGTATCGTTAGAAGACTTCTGTTTTTCTTTATTACGCTCTCCAGCATTTAACTTTTTTTGCGTTCTGACGTTACTTTCAGAAAGACCTACTGCTTTGGTTGTATTTTTTGCAGCATTTTTTGTACTTTGCGTTTTTTTCTCAACCCCACGAGATTGCACTTCTTTAAGCGCATCCTCATTGGATTTAACATCACGGGATTTTGTTGTTCCCTTTCCAACTTTTAGCTCCGCTTTTCCAGCCTTCGCTTCATCGGGATTGGTTTCATCAGCTTCTTCTATATTGACATCTGTTTTACCAACGTCTGTTTTCTTTGCTGTTGTTGTATCAGCCTCTGCCTTCATTGCTCCAGTTTTAGGCACAGAAGAAGAGCGCGGAGAAACACTCTCGTCTTTCTGTGTTCGTGAAGGAGGCTTTCCTGAAATAACCTCGTTAATTTCAGCCCCGGTTAAAGTTTCATATTCCAACAAACCTTGCGCAAGAGCGAACCATTCTTTCTTCTTTGTTTTTAAAATTTTTGTAGCACTTGTATAAGCATCCTCAATGAGCTTACGCACTTCAGCATCAATCATGCGAGCTGTTTCCTCAGAAATATTTTGTGTTCGTGCAACAGAATGTCCTAAAAAGACTTCATCCTGATTATCACCATAAGCAACATTCCCCAAAAGATCAGAGAATCCCCATCGTGTGATCATCGCACGTGCTAGTTTGGTCGCTTGTTCAATATCGGAAGAAGCACCGGAGGTAATATTTTCCTTTCCAAATTTTAATTCTTCAGCCACGCGTCCACCCATCATAATAGCCAGACGAGAAATCATCCAGCGATAACTCATAGAATAGCGATCCCCCTCAGGCAATTGCATAACCATCCCCAAAGCTCTTCCCCTTGGCACGATTGTTGCTTTATGGACGGGATCAGCAACAGGCACATTAAGAGCCACGATAGCATGTCCTGCTTCGTGATATGCAGTGAGTTCTTTTTCTTCTTGTGTCATGGCGGTTGACCGACGTTCAGCTCCCATCATCACCTTATCTTTTGCATCTTCAAACTCTTGCATAGTCACAACTCTCTTATTGCGGCTAGCAGCCATGAGAGCGGCTTCATTCACAAGATTCATCAGATCAGCACCAGAAAACCCTGGCGTTCCCCTTGCCAAAACCTTCAGATCAACATTAGGAGCTAAAGGCACATTGCGCACATGCACCTTCAAAATTTGTTCACGCCCAGATACATCCGGGTTTGGCACAACAACTTGCCGATCAAACCGACCTGGTCTTAACAAAGCAGGGTCAAGCACATCGGGACGGTTTGTTGCAGCAATAAGAATAATGCTTTCATTGGGTTCGAATCCGTCCATTTCGACGAGCAGCTGGTTTAAAGTTTGCTCACGTTCGTCATTTCCACCTCCCAGTCCAGCACCACGATGACGTCCAACAGCATCGATTTCATCAATAAAGATAATACAGGGTGCATTTTTTTTAGCCTGTTCAAACATATCGCGTACGCGGCTTGCACCAACACCAACAAACATTTCAACAAAATCGGATCCTGAGATGGTAAAGAAGGGCACATTTGCTTCACCTGCCACAGAGCGGGCAAGCAAGGTCTTACCGGTTCCTGGAGGACCAACAAGCAAAACACCCCGTGGAATACGCCCCCCTAGGCGTTGAAATTTTTGTGGTTCACGTAAAAATTCGACAATTTCTTGGAGATCCTGCTTTGCTTCCTCGACACCAGCAACATCTTGAAAGGTAACGCGCCCCTGCGCTTCGTTGAGCAATTTTGCTTTTGATTTTCCAAATCCCATAGCCCCGCGTGATCCATTTTGCATCTGACGCATAAAGAAGACCCACGCCCCAACAATAATAATAACAGGGAGCAAGGAAAAAAGGAGATTAAGGAAGATACTATTGCCAGAGCTTTCCGGAATAGCTTTGACATTTACATTTTTGTTTTCCAATTTTTGTATCAAACCTGGATCTCGTGGAGCATAGGTTGAAATAACTCTGTGTTCAGCGGTTTGTCCTGTTAATTTTTGACCTTGAATAGTCACCGATTTCAACTCATTATTCTCGACTTTTTGCAAAAATTCAGAATAGGAGATCTCTCCACCTCCGGAGCGCTGGCTGTCTCCATTAAAGAGAGAAAACGACACAATCAAAATTAAAGCAATAACCCCCCAGATGAGGAGAGAGCGGTAATTGGAATTCATATTCAGTCCACTTAATCAAATAGAGGTTTTAAACAGTTCCCTTTAACATATAACCTTGTCTCTTCCTTGCCAAGGGATGAGAGGAGGTTTATTGTCTTTTAGAGTCATTTTTCTTTATCTTTTCACCTCAAGATTAAAAAAAGGTTCCACCACATTAAAAAAAGCAAAATCTTCGCGTGATAAAAGCCAATCGAAAGGGGCCATAATTCGCTTTATGGTCACATTTTGATAAGAAACAGCATGATAAGTTAACTCTGGAATAACCCATTCTTTGTCAGTTGAGATCATCAGTAAGGATTGTAAAGAAGGAAAATGGGGATTTTCAAGATCAATATTGCTGTTTTGAAATAAAAATTTCAACTGTTTCATCCCTGCTGCTCCAACCTTTATGGCATCAGCGCCATGGTTGGTAATTTGATAGCGCCCATCCCATAAATGCGTTTCCCCTGGTGCAACAATCGCCTCTTTCATGTTGCGAGATTCGCGCCAAAGAGCAACCCCGTCTTTGTTACATTCAATGACAGATCCAGCATAAGTAAAGCGCTGCTTTTCTGATGAGCAAAGCGAGAGCTTTTGAAAAAGAATGATTAACTTTGAAGCAGAAAGCAAATAAAAGCCCCCACCCATCAACACCGCAAAAAGCCCAAAAACAAAAGGAAAAGCTGGGTTCTGCTGTAAAAATGGTGCAGGTTTTGCAATAAAACAACGTCCATATTCAACCATGATATCCAGAGCCAAAATCAACTCGGCAATAATTTGTGCCTGTTGACGACGCTTTAGCGCAGCTTTATGAACCCTTTGAGCAATAACAGAAAGTTTTTTTTGGTAAAGAGATTGGCGAACACGCACGCGTTCAAAATTGCGATCTTCATTGGTTGGATCATCAATCCATGTTTTGCCCTTTAAGCGCAAATAAGCACGCAATGTTTTGCGCTCTACACCAAGGAGCGGACGAATCAAGCGTATTTTTCTACACAACAAAGCTTCACGCGGGATACAAGATAAACCACGCGCATACATTAACCCATAGCTTTTTTGCGCAATATTTTCTCCAGCTTCTCCAGAACACTCCCCATCACATAGAGCCTCAAAGACCTCATGTTGTAAAATATCCGCCGGACTTTTCGTATAAACCCCATCATGCAGACCCTCAAAGGTTCGTTTCTCCTTCCCCCTTAACCCTTTCTGAAGGCGTTGGTATCGCATCTGATAAGTTTCAACCTGATCATTGAGCGTATGCCCTGTCATAATAAGCGTTGCATTTTGTTTTTGTGCTTCTTGAAATAAGAGATTATAACGTGCAATACGAGCACTTGAAGCAATATGCGTGTTTGGTTTTTTGCCTTCCCACCGCACAATGATATGTTTAATGCGATGGGCACGACAAATTTCTGCAACATTTTCTGCTTCACGGGCTGATTCTTTACGCAATTGATGATCAATGGTAACAGCAATCATTTCCGGAGGAATGGAGAGCGTTTCTAAATGGTCTTTGACTAAAAAAAGCAAAGCGAGGGAATCACTTCCCCCTGAAACAGCAAGAATCAACTTTTGACACTGAATAAAATCCGATGTTTTAAAAAGATTCTCTGCTAGTCTAACGCACACCGCGAACGGCTCCACTCTCCTTTAGAGGTTTACAAAAGACGGACTCTAATGTTTTAGAGTATTTTGATCTTTTTGCAAAAGTTTCACAAACCTTTTTATTCTTCTCAAGAGTAATCATACTTCTTGCTAATTTCAGCAAAATCTCAGAGGTGTAGAGCTTTTTTTTGTCTGCATACCATGCGTTAAGATAAACTTGTGCTGCTTCATAATAGCGCTTTTGTCCAAACAATGCCTCTGCCAACCAAAACAAAGCGTCATTATTCAAAGGATCTTTTTTATAATGTTGTTGAAAAGTACAAAAGGTTTTCTCAGCTTCAACATAGTTGGCAGAAAGAATAAAATCATAGCCTTTTTTATACAGTGCTTTGGAAGAAAGAAGAAAACGATCTTTACCCTGATGCAATTCAACAGGATCTCTTTCTTCATGTGTTTTCTCTAAACGGTTAGGCGCTTCTTTCAAAAGGTCTTGTGCTTTCTCAGCATCTTTATGCGTTTCCTGCAGATTTTTATTCGCTTTTTGCAAGCGATTATGTATTTCCTGCAAATAGCTTTCATAATCGTGGCTCTTCACTTGACCATCAAGACTCTTCACATTAGCAACACTGTTTTGATTATCTTCCGTGCTAAGCTCCTGAGCCATTCCTTCCTTTACAGTCTGCAAATTTTTATCCAAAGCAGCACTCTCAAGAGCACAAGAATAAATAGAAGAATCTTTTGTCTCAAAAAGCTTGTGGAATTGTTCTTGGACATTTTTCAGACTATTATGCTCAAGTACCCTTTGTATACTCTGTAAGAGCTTATCTAAATCATAGTCTTTAAACAAAACTTCCTGCTTCTCTAAAATAGACTCTCGATCTTGAATTATCCCGTGAACAGAGTCATCTGCATCGGAAGCAGCTTTCTCTACCTTATCTGCAGTCTTTCCCGCTGCATCGGAAGCAGCTTTCTCCACCTCATCTGCAGTCTTTCCCGCTGCATCGGAAGCAGCTTTCTCTACCTCATCTGCAGTCTTTTCCACTGCATCGGAAGCAGCTTTCTCCACCTCATCCGCAGTTCTTCCCGCTGCATCGGAAGCAGCTTTCTCCACCTCATCCGCAGTTCTTCCCGCTGCATCGGAAGCAGCTTTCTCCACCTTATCTGCAGTCTTTCCCACTGCATCGGAAGCAGCTTTCTCCACCTCATCCGCAGTTCTTCCCGCTGCATCGGAAGCAGCTTTCTCCACCTCATCCGCAGTTCTTCCCGCTGCATCGGAAGCAGCTTTCTCCACCTTATCTGCAGTCTTTCCCACTGCATCGGAAGCAGCTTTCTCTACCTCATCTGCAGTCTTTTCCACTGCATCGGAAGCAGCTTTCTCTACCTTATCTGCAGTCTTTTCCACTGCATCGGAATCCGAATCATGGGCAGAATATTGGGAAGCCCATCGGGCTGCACTTTGAACAGATGAAGCATCACAAACTATGAGGACAGCCATACACAAGACAGTTCTCCAATTTTTTTTACGACACATCCACATGTTTTTCTTCACTCAAGTTTTAATTGCTGTTCATATGATTAATTGTTGTTACAGCACGACGATTTTGGTTCCAACAGGAAATATCATCACACACTGCTACAGGTCTTTCTTTTCCATAAGAAATTGTTTGAATTCGTTGCGCAGAAACACCAAGAGAAATCAGATAATTCCGCACAGCAACAGCACGGCGCTGTCCAAGTGCTAAATTATATTCACGCGTACCCCGCTCATCGGCATGACCTTCAATCACGATAGAATAATAAGGATAATGAAGTAACCATTCTGCTTGGCGCATTAAAATACGTTCAGCATCAGGCTCGATTGAAGAAGAATCAAGACTAAAGAAAACGCGATCTCCAACACTAACGGTAAATTCTTGTCTCGAACCTGGCCCTGTTTGACTAAAGCCAGCATCATTCAAATAAGCGCTATTCATACCGTTGAGTGCACTAATATGTTTTTTGCTACAACCAATCAGAGACAGTGAGAAAAAAAGAACCACAGCGAAGGGATGAAGGATAATGTTTTTGGTAGAGCGCATATATTGATTCTCCTCAGTTAATAACCATGAAAATTGAAAGGATATAGCCTTTCAAGAGAGCATCAAGAAGTGTTGCTCATTCCTTATGAAAAAAATTTCCTCTCATCCGCTTTAGGTCTCCACCGTTTTTCAGCATCAAACGAGAAAAGCATTTAGACTGACCATGTACGCCCTACTTATGCTTCATCAACCTCATCCTGACGGCTTTTCTGCAGCGCGTTTAGTTTTGCAAAAACTTTATCGGCATCAAAACTTTTATGAGGATTGTCTTCACCCATATCTTCATTAAGATCAGCATTTTCTGTCACCGATGCTGGAAGTAAAGACTTATCTCCTTCTACAGAGATAGAGCGGTTTTTTGCAGCACGCTGGAGTTCGAAATCTAAATCAATTTGTGAACACAACCCAAGCCCTACAGGATCGAGAGGAACTAAATTAGCACTATTCCAATGGGTTCTAAGACGAATTTGTTCAATTGTTGCTTTTGTTGTGCCAATCAACCGTGCGATCTGTGCATCTTTTAATTCGGGATGATTTGTCACTAACCATAAGATACCATTGGGACGATCTTGACGTCGAGAAAGGGGAATATAGCGTGCACCTTTCCGTTTTTTTTCTGGGATGTGCACCTTAGACTCGGAAATTTTTAAGCGGGCATTTTGATCCGCCTCCACCCGAGCAATTTCACTGCGTGTCAACTGGCCAGAACTAATAGGATCGAGACCTTTAATACCATGAGCGGCCTCGCCATCGGCAATAGCTTTTACTTCCAACACGTGTAATTTACAAAATTCCGCAATCTGATCAAACGAAAGGGCAGTATTATCAACCAACCAAACAGCTGTGGCTTTGGGCATCAAAAGTTGCGTTGCCATCTCTATAGTATCCTCTCATTTCGCCTTTTTTAAAGGCCGGTTATTGCCCACTTTAGGAGCACTGGATCTTTTATTTATAAGTCTCTCTTATCTCCCACTCTTCTAAAGTGAGACATGGAATAAACCCCTTTTGCCATGAATTATATTTTATTATACTCTGATTTTTAATGAACGACAAGACATCTGTCTTATAATGATACTTAACAGAATATCTTTACCTTTACAGAATATCTTTACCTTTAAGACGAATTTTCTTATAAAGGGCTTATTCGACCATTTCATCTTTATACTGCAGCACATTTATTCTGGTGGGATACCTATTTCACCACTTTAAATTCGGGAACAATCCAACTGGAAAGAAAGTCCTCAAACTGGAAGGAAAACTATGGCAGGCCATTCACAATTTAAAAATATTATGCACCGTAAAGGGCGTCAGGACGCAATGCGCTCGAAAATATTTTCTAAGCTTGCACGCGAAATTACAGTTGCAGCCAAACAAGGTGCCCCTGATCCGGCCATGAATCCACGTTTAAGGCTCGCTGTTCAGAATGCTAAAGCACAGTCGATGCCAAAAGACAACATTGAGCGCGCAATTAAAAAAGCTTCCGGGGGTGATGTCGAACATTATGATGAAGTGCGCTATGAAGGATATGGTCCAGGGGGTGTTGCAGTCATTGTCGAAGCTTTAACAGATAACCGCAACCGCACTGCTTCAAACGTGCGGGCTGCTTTTACCAAATCAGGTGGAGCCCTAGGAGAAACAGGTTCCGTGAGCTTCATGTTTAATCGGATTGGTGAAATAATCTATAAAGCAGAGGCAGGAACAGCTGATACCATCATGGACGCAGCAATTGAAGCTGGTGCCGAAGATGTGCAATCAGAAGAGACCGAGCATCATATTACCTGCGCATTTGAAAATATCGGTGAAGTTTCTAAAGTGCTTGAAGCAAAACTTGGTGAAGCAGAATCAATCAAAACTATTTGGAAAGCCACCACCCTTGCGCCAGTGGATGAAGAAAAAGCTTTCTCCGTTTTACGGCTTATTTCGACATTAGAAGAAGATGATGACGTGCAAAATGTTTATGCTAATTTTGATGTCAGCGATGAGATTTTGGCAAAATTGTCTGGATAACCCCCATCCAATCATCGCTTCTCTTGCCCGCTCTTTTTGATTGAGAGCCTTATCACTGTCTACACTAAACATAATCGATTCTTCATTTGCCACAACAGAGACAAAACCCCACTTCAATAGCGGGGTCTCTCGTCATATAATGAAAACACTTTCAACAAAAATGTGAAAGTTTTCTGCTAATTTTTTCAAAGGATTATTTTCGAAAGCAATTTCCCTCAAGGAATCTCATCCCCTGCAGACAATAGCAGAGAGAATGTAAAGCTTTACAACAACTTCAAAGACATTGATTGTAAAAGCTAATAAACCACACCCTTAAACTGGAGCTATGGCTATCGTTGCGTAAATCGCATAGATTTTTATTCTGTTTACTTTTATTGAACCTATCATTTTTATTGTATATTGAGCAATGGTGACCATGCAGGATCAGAAGCATCATTGGGTGTGGGCAATTGTCGTTCATTGCGTCCCGTAATATCAATCGTATAGAGTTTGGGCCCCATGCCGGGATTTTTGCGAAAGAACATCAACACACGGCCATTAGGGGCCCATGTAGGTCCTTCATTATGAAAGCCTGTCGTTAAAATCCGTTCACCTTTTCCATCCGGATGCATAACACCGATAGAAAATTGTCCCTCCGATTGTTTTGTAAAGGCGATATAATCACCCCGCGGTGACCAAATAGGGGTAGAATAACTTCCCTCGTTTGAAGAAATACGCTGAATATTGCTACCATCCGCATTCATGGTATAGATTTGCGGCTTTCCGCTACGGTCCGATGAAAAAACAATTTGTGTCCCGTCTGGCGAATAAGAAGCTGATGTATCAATGGCTGAAGTTGTTGTGAGCCTTGTCATCGTACGGGTCCGTAAATCCATAGTGTACAGGTTTGCACTCCCATCATTTTGCAACAAACTCATGATCACTTTTTGTCCATCAGAAGAAAAACGCGGAGCAATTGTCATATTGTTAAAGGTACCAATTAACTCCCTTTGCCCCATTTCAATTTGTTGAAGATAAACATGAGGTGGTTGATTATGTTCATAGGCCATATAGGTAATTTCTTGTCGCTTAGGGGAAAAACGGGGGGTCAGCGCCAATTCACTGCCATCAGAAAGATAGATCAAATTTGCTCCATCTTGATCCATAATCGCTAAACGTTTGACACGTGCATTTTGCGGACCTGTTTCATCTATAAAAACAATCCGTGTATCAAAATAACCACTTTCTCCTGTCATTTCACTATAGATTTCATCTGCGATCATATGCGCAACCCGCCGCCAACGTTCTGTGGCCGTATAAAAACGCCGTCCTTTGAGCTGTCGATGTCCAAAGACATCCCATAAACGAAAATCGACTCTCAACCGCCCATCGGTTTCTCTTATCACTTGCCCAGTAACCAAACCTTGCACTTTTATTTTTTGCCAATGAGAAAAATGGGGCTGCCTGTTAGAATTGAAGATTTGTTCAGGAAAAGACGCCTTATCAAGGGGATAAAAAAGTCCCGATCGTTCAAGATCAGCTGTCACCACAGCTGCCATTTTCAATCCAAGCGAATCATTAGAAATAAAATCGGTAATTGCAATGGGAATAGGATTAAAGTCAGCACGAGAAATAGTACCTTTCAGTTGTGCATGAACCGACGAAAAACCCGAAAGCCACAACCCACAAGTAAAAATAAACCAAGAAAAAAATCTGTATCTCGTCATAACTATCATGGATCTGCACCCTTTCATCGCGCGAAACAAATAGACCTCTATCTCATCGTATAACTTCTTGAAGGGGATCAACATTAAAATCGAACCCCTGCCCCCACAAATCATATTGATCACGTGGGAGATCTGTGTAAGGTTGGCATGAAAAAACAGATGCATACACCTGCCTTATCATAATATCTTGTTGACTCTTAGCACCACTTAAGGGATCAATGATTGGATCTCCTACCACCATTCCTTCACGGTCTAGGTAAAATCGCAAACGCACCACTGGCCGGTCTTTTAAATCTCCGCCAAGAGCAACAAGTTTAAGCTTTCTTTGAATACACCCCCCCACGATACTTACCAATGTTTGTGCCATTTTTGTGGTATCATTAAGATTTTTTCTTGCCCCCAAAGCTTCTGGTTTACTGGAACGCTTTGCCCCCCCTCCTTGGGTACGTGCACGATTAAGCAGATTGTTTTCTTCCATTGCCAAAATATCTTGAATTTTCTGGTCAATCGTTTGATGATTTTGCTCTTTCTCAGGCTGCACATTCTGGGAGGAAGATTGTTTGGCAAGTTTTGGTTTAAACTGTGGAAAAGGAGATTTTTCTGGCAACACAATTTGAGGATCTGATTGATTTACTTTTAAAGGCACCTTTGGCAGGGCCTTTGGGGTCTCCTCTGACGTCTTCTCTAATGGCATCTCTGGCAAGGCCTTTGGGGTTTCCTCTGACGTCTTCTCTAATGGCATCTCTGGCAAGGCCTTTGAGATCTCCTCTGATGTCTTTTCTAAAGGCACCTCTGGCAGGGCCTTTGAGGTCTCCTCTGACGTCTTTTCTAAAGGCACCTCTGGCAAGGCCTTTGAGATCTCCTCTGATGTCTTTTCTAAAGGCACCTCTGGCAAGGCCTTTGAGATCTCCTCTGATGTCTTTTCTAAAGGCACCTCTGGCAAGGCCTTTGGGGTCTCCTCTGACGTCTTCTCTAATGGCATCTCTGGCAAGGCCTTTGAGATCTCCTCTGATGTCTTTTCTAAAGGCACCTCTGGCAAGGCCTTTGAGATCTCCTCTGACGTCTTCTCTAATGGCATCTCTGGCAAGGCCTTTGGGGTTTCCTCTGACGTCTTTTCTAAAGGCACCTCTGGCAAGGCCTTTGGGGTTTCCTCTGACGTCTTCTCTAATGGCACCTCTGGCAGGGCCTTTGGGGTCTCCTCTGACGTCTTCTCTAATGGCATCTCTGGCAAGGCCTTTGGGGTTTCCTCTGACGTCTTCTCTAATGGCATCTCTGGCAAGGCCTTTGA
>NZ_JACHIM010000006.1:11280-13790 GCF_014203215.1 Bartonella callosciuri
AAGGCCTTTGGGGTTTCCTCTGACGTCTTCTCTAATGGCATCTCTGGCAAGGCCTTTGAGATCTCCTCTGATGTCTTTTCTAAAGGCACCTCTGGCAAGGCCTTTGGGGTCTCCTCTGACGTCTTTTCTTCTCCTGATGGCGGAGGTGACATATCAATGAGCCGCGTTTTTTCTTTTGGTTTAAAAGACACAGAATTATCTATCTGTCCCTCTCCAACATAGTGTGCCTCTTCTTTTTCTTGGGGTTTTATCGTTGGTTTTACTGCCGGAATTGCACGCACAGGGGCATTCAACGCCCCTTGTTGAGAGGAAAGTTCTTCAGTCAAAGGAGCAAGAGTGATCGGAATTGCTTCCAGTTGTTGTGGCAAAGAGCCGGGATAGATAAAGTGAAGAGCCCCCCAGCTAAAAAGAATGACATGGGCTGTAAGGGATAAAGCCAAGCCTCGTTTCATACTATGATAAGAGTCTTTGTTCATCTCCATACCTTGCATTTTGTACTTTTAATCACTTTGTATTATTTTTCCTACAAGTATTATTTTTCCTACAACATGTGCCAATTTGTAATAATCTTATTGTGCCAGGCTTGCTAAAGCAACTTGCGAAAAGCCTGCTTTTTGAAGTTCTGCGAGTAGTTTTAACACTTGTTGATATTCAACAGTTTTAGCAGCACGCACAAAAATACGTTGGTTTTTTTGTGCAGAATCCGTTTCCAATTGGAGTTTGAGTTGCGCAATCAGAGCTTCAGACGTATCATAGTAATCTTGATTAATGGCAAAGCGCCCTTGCGCATCAAGTGAAACCGTGAGTGGAGTACTTTTCGTTTGTACAGGTCCCGCTTGACTCTTGGGTAAATCAAGAGGAACGCCATTGACCAAAAGTGGAGCAGAGACCATAAAAATAATCAACAACACCAGCATGACATCAACAAACGGTGTTATATTGATCTCACTCATCAGTTGTCTGTGTGAATGATGCTGCCTCCGTGTGTTTTTTTTAGAAGAATCAACAGAAATACCCATAAACAATCCCTCTTATAATGATGAATTCACTTTGAGTGTTTCATCAATACGCCGTGATACAATTGTCGAAAATTCATCGGCAAAATTTTCTATTTGTGCGACAATTTGCGCACTTTCATTGACCAATTTGTTATAGGCAATAACCGCTGGGATTGCCGCAAACAAACCAATGGCGGTAGCCAAAAGAGCTTCTGCAATGCCTGGTGCGACAATTGCAAGCGAAGTGTTTTGAGACGCTGAAATAGAAAGAAACGAACCCATAATACCAATAACTGTTCCAAAAAGGCCGATAAAAGGTCCTGCTGATCCAAGTGTCGCGAGAAACCCTAATTTTGATTCTATTTTTGCACGTTCACGTCCTAAAGTAAGATCCATGGCCTTATCAATTCTACTCTGCAAGCTTATGGATGTGTGAATTCCTTTTTCGAGAGACTTTTTCCATTCCACCATTGCTGCCATAAAAACTGCAGATATGCTGTTGGTGGTCTGACTTTTACATGCTGCATAAAGGTCTTCCAAAGGTTGTCCCGACCAAAATGTATGTTCAAATTGTTTTATTTCACGCCGAATTCTCCGATAGGTCAAGATTTTATCAAAAATAATTGCCCAGCTCCACACGGAAGCCAGCAACAACCCAATCATAACAGCTTTAACGACGAAACCAGCTTGCATAAATAAGTGTAACATTCCAACTGTTTCTGGACTTGTCAGTTCTAGATGCGGCATTATTTTTGTCCCTCTCAAAGAAAGATTTATTTATTATTTAATAAAACAGATTATTTTATAGTTTCTAAATTTAAGAAAAAACTCCTGTCTCTTTCTTAAAAAAATATCCAATACCGCTTTTTATGGAGTACACTTTTAAACAAGAATTGTCGAAAAAAGCTCTTTGGGTAAACGTCGTGGTTTTCCTGTTTCGTTAATAAGAGCAATTTCAACTTTGGCTGTTACCAACATTGTGGTGTCATTCTGTATAATATATTGATCCATAAAGAAGCGTGCACCTTGTATACGATTAACCCGTGTTTTGATGGTTAAAAGATTATCGATTTGTGCTGGTCGTGAAAAATTGATTTCCATATGACGTACAACAAAAAAAAGTTTTTCACCCCCAACCCCTGAAGCTAACATTTTGTTATTAAAACCAGTATCCCTTAGGAACTCTGAACGGCCCCGTTCAAAAAATTCTAGATATCGCGCATGGTAAACCACACCAGAAAAATCGGTATCAGCAACATAAACACGCACCTGAAAATCATGAAAATTATTTTTATGATTACTCTTAAAAGAGGAGGTTTCCATCATTTTCTCTGTCCCATAAAGTCTTTTGTAGGGGTGAATTGTCTTGGGTGTCAAGCAATTGAGCGCATTTTTGTGTTGAAATCGTGAAGGCTAGAGCACAAAATTCTCAATGGCTCCAAGCTTTTGGGGTAAACGTTCACCTATAAACGCTGCAGCGTTTGTCCCTAAAGAATGTTTATAGGGTTGCTC
>NZ_JACHIM010000006.1:13888-17274 GCF_014203215.1 Bartonella callosciuri
AGCTTTTGGGGTAAACGTTCACCTATAAACGCTGCAGCGTTTGTCCCTAAAGAATGTTTATAGGGTTGCTCTTAAAAAATGTTTTAGTCATCTTCTCTCTCCCATAACGTTGTCTGAAGAGGTGAGTTGTCTTGGATGCCAGGCAATTGTGTGCGCCTTGGCGCTGAAGTCATAGCAGATGGAGCACAAAATTCTCAATGGCTCCAAGCTTTTGGGGTAAACGTTCACCTATAAACGCTGCAGCGTTTGTCCCTAAAGAATGTTTATAGGGTTGCTCTTAAAAAATGTTTTAGTCATCTTCTTTCTCCCATAATGTTGTCTGAAGAGGTGAGTTGTCTTGGATGTCAGGCAATTGTGTGCGCCTTGGCGCTGAAGTCATAGCAGATGGAGCACAAAATTCTCAATGGCTCCAAGCTTTTGGGGTAAACGTTCACCTATAAACGCTGCAGCGTTTGTCCCTAAAGAATGTTTATAGGGTTGCTCTTAAAAAATGTTTTAGTCATCTTCTTTCTCCCATAACGTTGTCTGAAGAGGTGAGTTGTCTTGGATGCCAGGTAATTGTGTGCGCCTTGGCGCTGAAGTCATAGCAGATGGAGCAGAAAGTCCTAAATGGCTCCAAGCTTTTGGGGTAAGCGTTCACCTATAAACGCTGCAGCGTTTGTCCCTAAAGAATGTTTATAGGGTTGCTCTTAAAAAATGTTTTAGTCATCTTCTCTCTCCCATAACGTTGTCTGAAGAGGTGAGTTGTCTTGGATGCCAGGCAATTGTGTGCGCCTTGGCGCTGAAGTCATAGCAGATGGAGCACAAAATTCTCAATGGCTCCAAGCTTTTGGGGTAAACGTTCACCTATAAACGCTGCAGCGTTTGTCCCTAAAGAATGTTTATAGGGTTGCTCTTAAAAAATGTTTTAGTCATCTTCTTTCTCCCATAATGTTGTCTGAAGAGGTGAGTTGTCTTGGATGTCAGGCAATTGTGTGCGCCTTGGCGCTGAAGTCATAGCAGGTGGAGCAGAAAGTCCTAAATGGCTCCAAGCTTTTGGGGTAAACGTTCACCTATAAACGCTGCAGCGTTTGTCCCTAAAGAATGTTTATAGGGTTGCTCTTAAAAAATGTTTTAGTCATCTTCTTTCTCCCATAACGTTGTCTGAAGAGGTGAGTTGTCTTGGATGTCAGGCAATTGTGTGCGCCTTGGCGCTGAAGTCATAGCAGGTGGAGCAGAAAGTCCTAAATGGCTCCAAGCTTTTGGGGTAAGCGTTCTCCCACGTGCGGTACGCTGGATAAAACCTTGTTGAAGAAGATAGGGTTCAACAATATCCTCAATGGCATCGCGCGGCTCTGAGAGAGCAGCCGCAATTGTTTCAATACCCACCGGTCCTCCTAAAAAAGTTTCCGCAATCAGCAGTAAATAGCGATGGTCAAGCGGATCAAGACCAAGATGATCTACTTCAAGACGAGAAAGTGCTTCATCCGCAATTTTACGATCAATTTTTCCCGCCCCTTTGACCAGAGCAAAGTCATAAACCCGCCTTAAAAGCCTTCCAGCAATCCGAGGAGTCCCACGTGCTCGGCGGGCAATTTCATGGGCACCATCATCACTAATCTGTACAGAAAAAAGGCGGGCATTACGCTGAACAATATATTCCAATTCCTCTATGGTATAAAAATTGAGACGAATTGGAATACCAAAACGGTCGCGTAACGGTGTGGTCAATAACCCCAAACGCGTAGTTGCTGCAACCAAGGTAAATTTAGCAAGATCAATTTTAACCGAGCGTGCAGCAGGCCCTTCACCAATGATCAGGTCAAGCTGATAATCTTCCATAGCCGGATAAAGAATTTCTTCAATTGCTGGACTTAAACGGTGAATTTCATCAATAAAAAGGACATCACGTTCTTCTAGATTGGTTAAGAGAGCAGCCAAATCTCCTGCTTTAGCAACAACAGGACCGGAGGTAGAGCGAAAATTAACCCCTAATTCTTTCGCCATAATCTGTGAAAGCGTCGTTTTTCCCAAACCAGGTGGTCCTACAAACAAAACATGGTCTAGTGCTTCTTGACGTGCTTTTGCCGCTTCGATAAATATTTTTAAATTCGCCCGTGCCGCTTCTTGACCAATAAAGTCATCGAGCACTTTGGGCCTTAAGGAACGATCCGGATCGTTGGGAAGGGGAACAGCCCCGAGAAGGCGTTGATCTTCATTTTTATGCATTTTTACCCTTTACTAAGTAGGCGACGAAAGCAATTTGAGACTATGGCGAATAAGCAATGCAGAAGAAACAGTTTCCCCTTCAAGAGCATTCATCGCTGCAGCAAGAGCGCGCGCTGCTTGATCACGTTCAAAACCGAGATTGATCAAAGCAGAAAGCGCCTCATTTGTTGGTTGATTGGTCACTTCCAGATGTGAAATCGGAACACTATGGATAGCATTCTCATGAAATGGGAGTGCTTTGCTTTTAAGTTCGCGGACAATTCTCTCACTGACTTTTTTACCAACACCTGGAGCGCGGCTCATCATTGCCACATCGTTTAATGCAATCGCTTGCGCGAGTTGATCTGAAGACAAAGTGCCCAAAATTGCCAAGGCAACCTTTGCCCCCACACCAGGAACATTTTGCAGCAGACAAAACCACTCTTGTTCAGCTCTTGTAGCAAAACCAAAAAGGCGAATAGCATCTTCACGAACATGTGTTTCAATAAAGAGGCTTATAGTTTCACCAAGAGCTGGTAAAGAAGGACGCAACCGGTTTGAGACAAAAACAACATAACCCACACCATGGACATCCAAAAGGATATGATCATCAAAAATATTTTCAAGGATACCCTTTAATTTGCCTATCATACCATAACCCTTGAACGATGAGAGAGACTGGTGCGGTAAGGCTTCAGGCAAAGAGCAAGTGCGAGAGCATCAGCCTTCTCACTGCTGTTAAATGCAGCACGCGGCAGCAGAACTTTTACCATCAGAAGAGAAGCATCAAAAATATGTCGAAAAATACTCGTTAATTTGCCCATCATACCATAACCCTTGAACGATGAGAGAGACTGGTGCGGTGAGGCTTCAGGCAAAGAGCAAGTGCGAGAGCATCAGCCTTCTCACTGCTGTTAAATTCAGCACGCGGCAGCAGAACTTTTACCATCAGAAGAGAAGCATCAAAAATACGTCGAAAAATACTCGTTAATTTGCCCATCATACCATAACCCTTGAACGATGAGAGAGACTGGTGCGGTGAGGCTTCAGGCAAAGAGCAAGTGCAAGAGCATCAGCCTTCTCACTGCTGTTAAATGCAGCACGCGGCAGCAGAACTTTTACCATCAGAAGAGAAGCATCAAAAATACGTCGAAAAATACTCGTTAATTTGCCCATCATACCATAACCCTTGAAACGAT
>NZ_JACHIM010000006.1:17366-30512 GCF_014203215.1 Bartonella callosciuri
CCATCAGAAGAGAAGCATCAAAAATACGTCGAAAAATACTCGTTAATTTGCCCATCATACCATAACCCTTGAACGATGAGAGAGACTGGTGCGGTGCATGCTATGGCAAAGAGCAAGTGCGAGAGCATCAGCTGCATCACTGCTGTTAAATTCAGCACGCGGCAGCAGAACTTTTACCATCATATGAATTTGTTCTTTAGCACCATGACCAACACCAATAACTGATTTTTTTACCTTATTTGGAGCATATTCAAAAACTGGGAGATTTGCTTGCGCCGGAACAAGGAGTGCGATAGCACGCGCTTGACCAAGTTTCAAAGTTGCCGTAGCATCCTTGTTGACAAATACATGTTCCACAGCGGCTTCATGAGGCATAAATTGATGTACAATTTCTGAGAGCCCTTTGTAAAGCTGACAGAGTCTAGAAGCAAGGTCACACCCACCATCAGAAGAAATCGTTCCTGCCGCAATGAATTGCAAGCGATTACCAGAGAGATCGATAACGCCCCATCCTGTACGCCGTAGACCGGGATCAATACCTATAATACGAATCGTCTCTGCCATAAAGCAAGCTTATCCATTTTTTCCAGGCTTGAACAGGGGTGGGACAAAAGAGAGAACAACAGAACAATTAAACAAGGAAAGAGATCAAAGGTTATTTTAACAGAGAAAGCATACAACCACATGGAAAAAAAGCGAAGGACAAAATTTTCTAAGACCGTCTAAATGCTGTCTTAAGCAATTCGATCTGTTTTCCCACGGGATTTTTCTCTTCCAATATGTGGGAAGATCTCTCTTCTTTACCAGATCGCATATATTGCATGCGCGCTTCTAGACGAAGTGAACGTGCGACAAAATCGCGGAAAACTTCTGGCAACTCTTTCCAATGCGTCGTTTCGAGTTTCAACGTCGGTGTATGAAGCGATACCTTTGCGATTTCTTTTTGTATTTGTTCTGATGACATTTCTCCTTCACGTTCTGCACGAAGCAGAAGGAGTTGCGAAGCGATTTGCATAAGCCGTGTACTTAAATACATGGCTTCTTTTGCATAAATTGCAGAAACTTCTGCTGAGAGAGAACGCGTTGCTAATTTCCCTTCTGTATCAATATAAGTTGCTGTTTCTTCAATCAACGTCATCGTCTCTTCATAGAGGCGATTGAAAGCATTTTCGAAAGCACTATGCTCAATCATGATAATGGGCTCATCATAAGGACGTTTATGTGCACTCACGTTTCTATACTCCAAATATCATCAAAAAAATTATGATACATAACGAAATTGAGAATGAAAAAGTTTCTTTTGTTGCCGTGTAAAATGCTTTTTTTGAGTACCTTTTTTCAAACTTTTACGCAATGCACTTCTTAATCTAAGGTTAACGCGTCATAGGACAGCGTTACAGGCTGACTGGTTTCCTTAAAAAGGACCGTTGAAGAAATCGACGTTTTTCACAATAACAGGTATCTCCAAACTGCATAGTAATCCCACTTATAATCAAGCAGCTATCGGAAAAAAACGTTCCTGTCATCACCGTCTTTAAAACTTTTCCAAACATTGCAAACAGCATTCCTATTACAAAGACTGGTAGACTTTGTTTGCCTAAAATTGCTAAGGGATGTTTTTCTGAGACAGAAAACCACTTATGTAAACGAGGCCAACAAAGGGTCAGCGATGATAATGCCACAACATGGAGTAAACGGGGCAAACTTAAAAAAGTTTTATTAAAATTAATCAATGGGGAAGACCAACCAAGCCATCCCAAAACGCCCCACCAATTTAAGCGAACCCATAACAATGAGAACAAAAGGTATATGGCTGAAAGAACAACCAGGAAAAGCTGAAAGATGATTGTTTTCCCTTGTTTTAGAGGTAAAGCAGCGATCAACCCTAGGACAAACAAGAATTGCCATGACCAAGAGTTCAAAAACCACTTTCCCTGTAAGGGGTAAGAAGGTGAGGCAATTTTATAAAATCCGCAAATGAGATAGAGTATGAACAAGCCCCAAAGCAACAGTCCCCAAAGCAACAGTCCCCAAAGCAACAGTCCCCAAAGCAACAGTCCCCAAAGCAACAGTCCTTTGTGTTTACCACTCAAATAAAGCGCAAAAGGTGCAAAAAGCATCAACACAATATAAAGCGGAAGAATATTATTATACCCTAATTGATGCCAAAAGCTTAAGGTGCTAAAAAATGCTATGAAAGGCTTTGTAAAAAAGAATCCGACATTGTTTATCGCTAAAATCTTTTCTGTATGCCACAATAAAAAGGTACCTATAAAAAGGCTTAAAGTTGCAGAAGTCGTAAACAGATATGCCCTATAAAGCTGAAGAGCTCTACGCCAAAGTTTGCGTCTAATGAAATTAAAAGACTCCTGATATAACCGGACATGAAAGCTTAGCTCTAGAGAAATTCCTGAAAGCAAAACAAAAATTTCTGCTGAATCAGAAAAACCGAATTTTTTATGTGTTATATATTCGTATAAAGTCCCGGGAATGTGGTTGATGAAAATCGTCAACAAGGCTAAAGAACAAAAAACATCGATGCGTGTATCTCGCGGAAAAGGATGCATATTATGATTTAAAACACCCTGGTATCCCATAAAGTGGGCCCCCACAAGTCACAAAAGCAGAAGTTCATTTTAGCAAAGAAATTCTACAAGATAAAGGCTTAATTTTAAAGGGTTAAATTTCTCTCTATTTAAGGAATTAAGGATGTTGTATGCCAAAAGAAAAGAATAAACCGATTGATCCTCCTCTTTTTCCTCAATTGGTTTTGACATTAGATGTTCGACGTATCTTACAGTCCACTTTTTTACGTCAAATCTTGCAAACAAAGGCTTTTACATGCGTTATTCTCTATGATTCTGAGAAAGATGAAGCTTTTTTACAAAAACAAGCGCAAATCTACGCAGAGGATATCCAAAATAACGACGCCGCCCTTCTCATAGCTGGAGACAGCCGAATTGCTGGACGCATAAAAGCAGATGGTTTGCACATAGAGGGCGATCTTAACGCCCTCGAGCACTTTGAAAATCAGAAAAAGGAACAAAAAATAATCGGCTTTGGCAATCTGCGTAATCGCCATTGTGCCATGATAGCGGGAGAAGCAGGTGTCGATTATCTGTTATTTGGGAAACTGGGTGCGGATAAAAAACCGCAGGCTCACCCCCGCAATCTCCAATTAGCAGGGTGGTGGGCAGAGCTTATGGAAATCCCTGCCGTTGTTCAAGCAGGAAGTGACTTTGCGACTTTTGATGAGGTATTAAAAACCACCTGTGAATTTATTGCCGTTGAACAAGCCATTTTCGCCCATGAGAATCCCTTGATGATACTTGAAATGATGAAAGAAAAATGCAAAAAATCCCCCTTGTGATGCGGGGGAAACATCCATGATGGGGGAAACATCCATGATCAAGTATTGATAAAAAAATAAAGTATTGATAAAAAACCACATGCTCGCCTCTGTACTGTCTAAATAACACACACAATTACAGAAAAGGGAATACAAAAGAGGGGTAAAAATGGAATACAGAGGGATGTTTGAAGCCTTAAGACATAGTTCACACAACTGGATATGAAATCACAGAAGAGAAAATCTTATACTCTCAATCCATTAAAACAGGGACATCAGCTCAAATTCTTTAATGGAGCAATACTTAACCGGTTTGAAAAAGGAACTCTTCAATTTCAAGGTAAAGAAATTGCGAAGCTGAAGCTAAAACAAGAATTTGGCTAAGCATATAAAGATTTGGCTAAGCATATAGAAGAAAAATCAAAGACTTCTTCTACACAAACTTCTTCCCATGTATTAAAATCTTCTTCTCCAAAAATCTTTATCGTCCACGGGCATGATTCTGCTGCCCTAGAGTAACTTGAACTTACTCTTCGCAGGCTTGGGTTCGAACCTTACATCTTACAAAATACGAGCAGTAATGGTTCAACCATAATTGAAGCTTTGGAAAAGGAAATCTGTAAACCAACCTGTTTTATAAAATTTATTATTGTCCTGCTTACTCCCGATGACATAGGCTGTTCCAAAATTGACGGTCAAGAACAAGCAAAACCTCGTGCACGACAAAATGTTATTCTCGAAATGGGTATATTAAGGTCCGCACTTTCTCGCAAAAATGTTGCTATTCTAAGAAAACAAAACATTGAAATACTTTCAAATGTCGAAGGAATTTTATACATTCCTTTTAAAAACCACGTAGGAGAAACAATTCCAAAAATTATCGATCGATTAATAGACTCTGGATTCACTATAGATGCAAAGAAAGCTGCTTATGCATTAAATTAAACTTGAATAACGTCCCCATCTTTAGTTTCTGAACGCACTTTGTACGCTTGTAATTCACTTTAGTAAACAAGATCAATATGTAAAAGTGCCACTGCTTTTCTTGTCATTTTTGATTTGATGAGAAACAGAGTGCCTCTTTAAAAAATTATACATTACAAAAACTGTTTTAATTTTATTGCACCTCCTCCTAAAATCACTTTACTATCAAGCACGTTTTTTGGTCGTCTACATGACGATCAACAAGGGATTAAAAGCCTGAAGTCCCGATACATAAAATGAGCTCATGCTATGAATATCATAGGAAATCCGGAGATTTTGCTCTGTCCAGGTGCCATGAGCACTAAAAGCAAAAAGCTGACTAGAGCTCAGTACTTTTAACTCCCGGAAGTCCAACGCGAGGGCACTCGCCCCCCAATGCCCGATGGAAGAGCTTTAAAATGCAAGAAAAATATTCCTAACGATATTTTGTTGGCAAAAAAATTCGTTTCAAAAGAAGAACGTAAGCCATTTTTTGATGATTTAAGCGGAGGTTTTTAAATGTTTCGCAACGCTCCAGCTCTCCTTCCCATTCTGTAGGGAAGGAAGAAGCACTTGTTTTATTGAAAATAATAGGAAAGGATGAAGTTTTACAATGCCTAGAATAAAACTTCCTAACAAAAGAACTAAAAATGAAAAAATTTCTTCTGACTTTTTTACAAAAAAGAAGAGCTATCGCTTGGCAACTTTAGTCGACATATTGCCTGTTATCACAGCCAACATATCCAGAAAACACACCTCAATTTGTTTTCCCAAGACCTAAACCACCAAAAGCAAGAATGTCTCTCTTGGAAGCTGCGCATCTCGTGTTCCACGAGATGCCTTCTTTATCAAGAGCCTCTCTCTTTATTTACTCAATTAATTAATGGAGCATGACATCCATTGTTGGCCACTATACTCTCTCGGGTCAAGATTTCTACAAGCATTATGCAATCCTAGAGCCAAAAGAATTGAACGATACTTTTCTTGAATTTGAAATCTGTCAGCTTTATAAGAAAAGAGGTTGTTTCTCTCAGGAACAACAATTTTATTAAGAATCTGTTTCTCTCTGGTTCCTAAACCATTTTGTGTTATAATTTTTTCCACTATCGCATCTCTCTTACTCCCCCAGCCAGTCCCCACCGGCAATGCACTAGCTGTTACCGGGGATAATACTGAAAAAACGGAAAACAAAGCCACAGCTAAAACAACACGTTTCATGAAATAAACCCTTCTATAAAATTAAATTTACAAATGATCTTGCTATGAAATAATGTAGTACAAATTATGACAATAACACATTTTGATCACAATATAGATATACATTTTGGTTATAACTGTCAACAAATAAATGAAAGTTTTTTGTCGCTCAGATTCGATCATTCGATTAGTATGTTAACATCTACCATGGTTAAGGAGTTTTTGATCAAAAAAAGAATCCCTAAGAATTACATGACCGATACTGAATATGAAGAATTGCGAGCAGGTGGTTTAGGCACCCCCTATAAGCTCTCCTCTTTGATCATGATTTCGGAGCCGCGTGAGAGGGAATAAAACAAGCCGCACGCCGCGTCAGGCACCTTGTAAGGGTTTCCTTGCCCCTAAAACCTAAGGCTTGTTAGTCCTCTCATTAAATGCGGGTCTAATGTCATTATTTTGGTGAGCGGACGGAGAATTTGAGAAGCGGTAGCCTCTCATTAAAAAATAATTTTTTAATAAAAACTATTTTTATTGCGATCTTCTCAAATTACTTTACTATTAAGCACGTGTTTTGATCATCTACGCAACCACCAATAAGGGATCTAAAAAACCTATAATCCGAGCGTAAAAATGAGCCTATTCTGTGAACATCCCGGGATTCCAGGAGTTTTTGTTTTGTCCAGGTGCTCTCAATACTAAAAGCAAAATGCTGATTCGAGGTCAGTGTTTTAGACTCCCGGAATACCAATGCGAGGGTGCTCGCACCTGGTGGGGGAAATGCAATCTTTTTAATGACATTTTTTTATAGGCAAAAAATTCGCTTCAAAAGAAAAATGTTGAACAGACAAGATCAATGCGCAAAAGTGCTACCGCTTTTTTGGTTATTTTTGATTTGAGAAGAGTTGGAGTGCCTCTCATTAAAGCCTCCCATTAAAGCCTTCCATTAAAGCCTCTCATTAAAGCCTCTCATTAAAGCCTCTCATTAAAGCCTCTCATTAAAGCCTCTCATTAAAGCCTCTCATTAAAGCCTCTCATTAAAGCCTCCCGTTAAAGCCTCTCATTAAAGCCTCTCATTAAAGCCTCTCATTAAAGCCTCTCATTAAAGCCTCCCATTAAAGCCTCCCATTAAAGCCTCCCATTAAAGCCTCCCATTAAAGCCTCCCATTAAAGCCTCCCATTAAAGCCTCTCATTAAAGCCTCCCATTAAAGCCTCTCATTAAAGCCTCTCATTAAAGCCTCTCATTAAAAATGAGATGTTACAAAAACCTTTTCATTTTTATTGTAAATCCCCTGAAATTACTTTATACCTCAAAAGGTGATTTTGGTCGTATACGCAACGACTAATAGGGATCTAAAAACCCGAAACCTCGATACATAAAATTTACCCCGCTTTGTGGGTGTCCCGGAATTCCGGGAGATTTTGCTATGTCCAGGTGCTCTTAGCACTAAAAGCAAAATGCTGATTCGAGGTCAGTGTTTTAGACTCCCGGAATACCAATGCGAGGGCGCTCGCACCCGGTGGGGGAAATGCAAGCCAAAAATCTTCTTAACGACATTTTTATAGGCAAAAAAATTCGTTATAGGCGAAAAATGCTGAAAATGTCTCAAAAACAATTAGGTCAATCCTTAGGTATAACCTTTCAACAAATCCAAAAGTATGAAAAAGGATTGAATCGTGTAAGTGCGGGGCGTTTGAAGGAGATTGCCGATATACTAAATGTTCCACTTTCCTTTTTTTACCCTGATCTATTAACAAAAAAAGAAATCCCATCCCATCATGATGAGATAATATCAAGCAGAGAGGAATATCTGCTTTTAAAAAGATTTAGAGTTCTGACCTCTGTAAAACAAAAAGCAATTTTACAGTTACTCTCTGATCAGAATGAAAATTTTTAAAATCATCAGTATAGGGTGCTAGCCTCTCTGTTCTTGGCTTGCCTCACACACCTCAAAGGACGGAGCTTCCTCCCAACGCCGATCTGTAAATAATCCAGCTGAATGGGTTCCTCTTGGCTTCTCACTGCATGTGGTTCATTTCATAAGCTCTACGGACAAACCTTGCCTTGAAGATTCACCACACCATCTAAAAAACACCACACGGGTAAGTTTTATGCCTTACATCACCACACCTCAAACGATCGTTTTTTCTGATATAGAATATTATTATAAGAACAGATATGTTTTAAAATTGTGTCCTTTAAGGAGATAAAAAATCAAAGGAAGATAGGAAACTCACGCCGAGCATGTACCACAGTAACAATTTCGATTTGGTTTATGGCTATACTCGGTACGGTATAAGATAATTTGGATGAGCTACAATTTCTCTTAACCCTAATACCCTCTTTTAATACAAGTATTGGATGTTCAGATAACGGTAGCACAGACACTTCCAGCAGTTTCTTCATTTATCGCGCAGCAGAGGGGTTTTCACGAGCAATATTTCACGAGCAATATAAGTTAAAATTTGACGTAAATCGCTACGAGCTGAATCTAACCAGACAACCGGTAACACTATAAATTTTTCTGTTCAGCAACAAGTTTGTCGATTACCGCTTCCATTTCAGCCATAACCTCATCATGCGGAATAACAGAACGCGGATTAGCAAAATTACTTGCTACCTTGTTATGCAACCAGTCAGTATAACTCAATTCCCATTCAGCTGTCTCAAACTCTGAAACTAATGAAGAAAGAGCAGTCTTCATAGCGGTATTTCCTTTATAGTTATCGCTAAAAATAAGAGTTACTATTGATTATGGATTCAATATCGAGCAATTGAAAATATTTAACTTTTTAACGTTTATTGAGTAAAGTATTGATGGTAAAGATAGTATAATATTAATCAAATCCATGGTATTTACAGCACAACAGGAGAAGCACTCATGCGTATTTTTCAAAAGGGCCGCTCTCAAAAAGAAACGCTTGAAAATTTATCTGGTCGATCTGGAGGAGTGCCTAACACATCATTTATTTTATAATGGTGATGGAGGACGTAATCTTAACATGAAAGCGCAAAAGATTGCTTTTTTATCGCAATTACCAAAAGCAGAAATTTATTTAAAATATACGCTGCAAGAAGCACTTCAAAAAAGCCTTTAAATATGAGAGCTGGAACCATTATTCCTAGTGTTATGAGCAATCCTATGAAGGGTGATTTGCTCAGATAAATCATAGTCTAGTTAAGAGAAAGTGTTTACGATTCAGCCACAAGTCAAAATGTTTTAATTCCTATGGGGCGCAGTCGGGATTAAAATGACCGTAAAAATCTAAACACTCAACCAACAATTACTCTTCGTCTCGGTTATAATTTCAACGTTATGGAGACGAAAGATATCATTTTACCCCTTGGCAAGGTCATCCAATGGCCGCACTTCCCTCCTGATAAGTCCATCTAAAAGTACTATATAACTACCGCACATCACGAAAAGAATTGTACCTATAGTATATTTTTACCTATTTTTGGTACTTTTAACATCTATATTTTGTATGTTAATTATAAGCTTTAAGCACACTTAGGGATGATCATAGTTTTTTAAAGAAACGAATGAAAAAAATACCGCGTGATTGGAAATCGACATGTTGTTAGTATAGTTATGAGAAAATCAGCCCAAGGATACTGAAGAACAGAAATTATACGTTCATCCTCCTTTGGTGTGAGTCTGTAAATTAAGTTTACACCTATATTTTGCTGTTTTTTTATTGTGTTGTTTTTTGGGTTGATCTGTATAGATCACGTGATATCCCTTTCGTCGCAACAGATTGACAAATAAAGGAGTAAAGTTGCTCTTATTTCGATGTAGGCTTTTCCCAAGAGAGCATAACAATTAGGGGGGAATAATTGAAGATGTTGAAATATTTATTGTTGCCACCGCTTGTGCTGGCGGCCGGTTCTGCATCTGTGAATAATTATTCATCAAGTTATGTTGGTCAAGGCATTAAGAAGAATGCTGCAAAATTCATCGCTCATGATTATATCAGCAAGATCAAAAGACCTTTACCACCCACCACAACCATACTTAATTATAAAGAAAAATAGTACAGAAGGCAACTTTACTCCTTTATTTGTCAATCTGTTGCGACGAAAAGGATATCACGTGATCTATACAGATCAACCCAAAAAACAACACAATAAAAAAACAGCAAAATATAGGTGTAAACTTAATTTACAGACTCACACCAAAGGAGGATGAACGTATAATTTCTGTTCTTCAGTATCCTTGGGCTGGCGGACCAAATTATTATATTACGTATTTATGAGAATAGATGAATCCCCCATTTAATATGAACATTCTCTCTATTTTAAACGTAAAGACTTAAAAGCCCTTGTGAAAGAAAAGCGATTTACACCGCAACAAAAACTCTTGTTTTTATCCAAAATGAATAATTTTTATCTCTTATAACGATGCAAAATGACGTTACGGTTTTTAAATTTAAACATAAAGGGATTGATAAAAATCTAGCCTCTTTGGAGAATTTTGTTTTGCATAATTTTCTCAATAATCAAAGACTCAACAATATCACCGTCAGCATTTTCGCATAGTTTGGTAGAACAAGAAGAAACTAAGATCCAAGATCATTGCAAAATACATCCGCAACGGGGAGTATTTGATCAATTCAAATTTTGTTTCCAATGGAAAAATCGTTGTTTTCTCATCGCATGTTAGTCGTAAAGGATAGTATGGAAAGAACGCTCCTTTACCCTGTTGAAAATATTTCTTTTTCAACCCTGAAAGCAAATCCTCTTTTTGAATAAATTTTACAACGGGAATTTATGGCAAAAACATCCATGATAAGGGATTAAGAAAAAACACAAACTCACCGTCCGCGTTATCCAATTGGCATAATAGCCGACAGAGATTATACCCTACCTACACTTGTTCAAGTAAGAAGCGATTTTGCGATTTTTGCTGAGGTATTAAAAACCGTATGTGAATTTATAGCCGTCGAAGAAGTCATTTTTGCCCATGAGAATTCCTTGATGATACTTGAAATGATGAAAGAAAAATGTGAAAATTCTCCTTTGTGATGCGGAGAAAACATCCATGATCAAAAGCTTTAAACTGCTTATGCTGGTGGCGATTTGGCTTGCAATTGCTGTTGCGAGTTGTGCTGCCAATGCCAAAGAATTCTCAAATCTTGAAGGCTCTCTCAATACGATTCAAAAAACTTCAAACATGAAAGAACCTTTCCAGCCTTTACAAGCTGGACAATATGATCAAGCTTATGACTATTACATCCAAGGCTATTATTTGAAAGCCTTTCGTGAAGCACTCAGGCGCGCTGAACAAAATGATCCCTTCGCACAAACTCTCGTTGGCCGACTTTATATAGAAGGGTGCGCTGTTCCTACTGACGGCGCGCGTGCCGCTTTGTGGTTTGGACGTGCGGCAAAACAAGGTGAACCACAAGCGCAACTGCGCTATGGCCTTATATTGTTTGACGGTCATTTTATTGCGCAAAATCAAGAACGAGGTGAACAGTTTATTCGAAAGGCTTTAGAGGCTGGTGTAAAAGAAGCCTATTTCTATTATGGACGATTGCTTCTTTATAAAGCTTCGCAAGAAGAACAGGCTCTTCCAGGGGTTACTTCACAAAGTCGTGAAAATGAGGCAACAGAACAGGCACTCAAATGGTTCTTAAAAGGTGCTGCTCTTGGTGATTCTGAAGCTGCTTTTGCTGCAGCGAAAATTCTTGCCTCAGGAACTTTAACGCGACCAAAGGATGATCGTAATGCACGTAAACTCATAGAAGTTGCTGCTCAAAATAACCACTCGCTAGCCCAAATTCTTTTGGCGCAATGGCTTGTACAAGGTCGTGGGGGAGAAACCGATTTTCAACGTGCTTTTCATTTGCTTCATAGCAACGCCATCAACATGATCCCACCAGCACAGATCTCTCTTGCAAGACTTTACCGCGATGGAATAGGAACTAAAGGCGATATGATAATGGCAGCGGCATGGTATATGCTTGCAAGACATGCAAAACTACAAGCACCTGATCTTGAAACAATGCTTGACGGTATGGACAATACCCAATTAGAAAAAGCACGCAAAGAAGCAATAAAGCTTCTTCCTGTTTTTTAAGAAATACTTGAAAAAATGAGATCCTCTCATTCCAAGAAAGTCATCCGCATAAAAACCTGCACAAGAATCGCTAAAAAATCCTCCTAAAATCCCTAAAAAATCTTTGTGCAAATTTTTAAAGGGCTTGCGTCTTAGCACTTTTTGTGGTCTTGCAAAGAGCAGAAAAGTAAGAACATATAAAACGTCTTCTTTGAAGATACTTTTTAGGCTTTTTTCTCTGCAAAGAGCATGGGGAAAGCCCACCGCAAAGACAACGAAAGAGCAAACTGAACAAGAAGCTCAAAGGAACCGACCTCAAAAACAACAAGGGGGTTCATGATAAAATAACAAAAGAGCTTGCCACAAAGACAATGATGGGAAAAACCCTAAGAACAAAAAGAGAGCTCTTTTTGCAAGAATGGAACTGGATAGAAACGATGAAAATTAATGGCAATGAAATTCGCCCTGGTAATGTAATTGAGCATCAAGGAAGTTTATGGGTAGCCGTTAAATGCAATGCCGTAAAACCAGGAAAAGGTGGTGCATTTAACCAAGTCGAAATGAAAAATTTGATTGATGGTACAAAACTCAATGAACGATTTCGTGCGGCTGAAACGGTTGAACGCGTGCGTCTTGAACAAAAAGATTTTACGTTTCTTTATCAACAAGGTGATGCTTTAGTCTTTATGGATTCGCAATCCTATGAACAACTTGAATTGCAAAAAGATTTTGTTGGTGAACGCGCTGCTTTTCTTCAAGATGGGATGACGGTCACAGTTGAACTTTATCAAGAAAAACCAATCGGCATATCGCTTCCTGACCAGGTTACTGTCACAATTGCTGAGGCTGATCCTGCCATCAAAGGACAAACGGTGACAGCCTCTTATAAACCTGCCATTCTTGAAAACGGTATTCGCATTCTTGTTCCACCTTTTATTAATGCCGGTGAACGTGTCATTGTAGACACCAACGAGTTAATTTATTTGCGCCGTGCAAATGAAAAGGATAAATAAAGGAATAAAACATGGCCCATTCTGCAATCATGAATGTCATGGTGCAAGCTGCAATGAAAGCTGGACGCTCATTGGTGCGTGATTACGGTGAAGTGCAAAATTTACAAGTGTCTTTAAAAGGACCAGCCGATTACGTGAGCCAAGCAGACCGCAAAGCTGAAAAAATTATTTTCAATGAATTAAGCAAGGCACGACCAAAATTTGGTTTTCTGATGGAAGAGTCTGAGGAAATTATCGGAGAAGATTCACAACATCGTTTTATTGTCGATCCTTTGGATGGAACAACAAATTTTCTCCATGGCATTCCTTTTTTTGCTGTTTCTATTGCCTTAGAAAGTCAAGGAAAAATTGTTGCTAGTGTCATTTATAATCCCGTGAGTGATGAACTGTTTAGCGCTGAACGTGGTGGTGGTGCTTTCTTTAATGACCGACGCTGTCGCGTTTCTGCACGGCGAAGATTAGAAGATTGTGTCATTGCAACGGGGATGCCCCATCTTGGTCGCCCCCATCATGGAGCATATCTTATTGAATTGCACAATGTGATGGCAGAAGTTTCTGGACTTC
>NZ_JACHIM010000006.1:30611-38516 GCF_014203215.1 Bartonella callosciuri
CGCCGTTTTGGAGCTGCTGCTCTTGATTTGGCTTACGTCGCTGCTGGAAGAATCGATGGATTTTGGGAAGATAATCTGCAAATTTGGGATATGGCAGCTGGAATATTGATGGTTCGTGAGGCCGGTGGTTTTGTAACCGATAAAGATGGAGGCGACGCTATATTTCACAAAAAAAATATCATTGCAGGCAATGAATACATTCGCATCAAATTAGAAAAAGCTCTTAAAAAAGGCATTTAGACCTAAAAAATGTTTAAAAAAGCAGTATTCTACTCCTTTCACCGACCCTTTTAGAAGCGCACAACGATCAATGGGCGATGATGCATCTCTTTGAATTGCACAATGTGATGGCAGAAGTTTCTGGACTTCGCCGTTTTGGAGCTGCTGCTCTTGATTTGGCTTACGTCGCTGCTGGAAGAATCGATGGATTTTGGGAAGATAATCTGCAAATTTGGGATATGGCAGCTGGAATATTGATGGTTCGTGAGGCCGGTGGTTTTGTAACCGATAAAGATGGAGGCGACGCTATATTTCACAAAAAAAATATCATCGCAGGCAATGAATACATTCGCATCAAATTAGAAAAAGCTCTTAAAAAAGGCATTTAGACCTAAAAAATGTTTAAAAAGCAGTATTCTACTCCTTTCACCGACCCTTTTAAAAGCGCACAACGATCAATGGACGATGATGCATCTCTTTTGCAAAAAATGTTATTACTGACTTTAAACGCATTTGCATCTAGTTAGAAAAAGCAGCTAAATCTCAAAAAAGACATTCAGAAGGAATTTGTCTCGTATCATTGATGATAACATTTCTCCAAATTCAGATTTAGACAATTTTGAACCGGAAATCAAAAGATGCATGTGAGTGCATATGTGTGTGAATTGGTGAAAGCAAAAGATGCTGATGTGTTGTTGCAAAAGGTTGTTTAAGAAAAACATTTAAAGCATGGCTAGAAATTTATAGTGCTAAATTCTTGGACGATTTATGCGGGAATAAAGATTCTGCCCCGCACCAATCTGATTAAAGATTTTCCTTTGGGTAAGGCCTGAACTGCTGACCATTTGTGCGATTTACTTCCCAAGCTCGACAAACACGCCCCGTCCTCACTCCTTCGTTTGAATTTAGACTTCTACACTTAGTTGATGCAAAAGAAAACGAAAATCAGACAGAGATGACAGTGCCTTTTTAATCGATGGCAGTGTCTTTTCTTATCCTCATGAAGCACAATGCTTTACGAAACTGCGGAGAGAATAAAAACACAGTAACTTATTGGATATATTAGTCAGCATAAAGGAACTGCGCCAATAATTCCATAAGAATACCTCCCGATGTTATAACACATGCTTCTCTCTTTATGATGATGCATCTATTCAGGTGAGAATTGCAATTTTGCTAAATAGGCATAAACGCCGTTTTGTGCGACAAGTTCTGCATGTGTTCCTTCTTCAACAAGAGCGCCTTTATCCATCACGAGAATACGATCTGCTTTTAAGATTGTTGCTAAACGGTGGGCAATCACCAATGTTGTTCGATTTTGCATCAATCCTTCTAAGGCTTCTTGCACCAATTTTTCACTGTTTGCATCTAAAGCGGATGTTGCTTCATCAAGCAGTAACAGAGGAGCATTTCTTAAAATCGCGCGTGCAATACCGATGCGCTGTCTCTGGCCACCAGAAAGCATAGTACCGCGCTCTCCCACTTCAGTCTCAAAACCATTTGGTAAGGCTTCAATAAACTCAAGTGCGTTAGCTGCTTTAGCTGCGGCAATGACTTGCTCTTCACGGATATTTTCTGTACCAAAAGTAATATTATCGCGTAACGTTCCATCAAAAATGGCAACCTCTTGGGGAACATAAGAGATTGAACCGCGTAAATCTTGGAGAGAAAGGCGATTGATCTCCACACCATCAAACCGAATTTGCCCACTTGTTGGATCATAAAAACGAAGGATCAAAGAAAAAAGAGTGCTTTTTCCTGCCCCTGACGCGCCAACAAAAGCAACGGTTTCCCCTGCTTTGATAGAAAAAGAAAGAGAATGCAAAACCTTTTCTTGTGGTCTAGAAGGATAAATAAAATCAACCTTGTCAAAAACAATTTCCCCTTGGACAGGTTTTGTCAATGGTGCAGGAACTTTTGGAGCTAAAATAGTAGGCTGTTTTTGCAACAACTCCGCCAACCGTTCAGCTGCACCTGCAGCTTGTATTAATTCTGCCCCTAGTTCCGACAATTGTGCAAAGGTTGAGGCTCCAAAAACAGCATAGAGAACAAATTGACCTAACGTTCCCCCCGTCATTGTACCATTCAAAACATCGCGGGAGCCAATCCATAAAACAGCAACCACACTGCTAAACACCAAAAAAATTGCAAAGCCTGTAAAAAAAGAACGCAAGGTAACAGAAGCACGTGCTGTTTGAAAAACACGCTCTATAAACTGTGAAAAACGTGTAGAAACAAGTTTTTCAGCTGTAAAAGCTTGCACAGTACGAATAGCGCTTACCTGTTCCGTTGCTAAGGCATTTGCTTCTGCCAGACGATCTTGTGCAGCGCGCGTACGTTTACGAACCTTGCGCCCAAAGACCACTAACGGAATAGCGACAAAGGGAATAGCGGTTAGAACAAGTAAGGACAATTTGGTATTTGTGATAACCATCATCACGATGGCTCCGGTCACCACAATCAGATGACGCAAAGCTGTAGAGGCAGTTGAACCAACAGCTAATTTTATTTGGGTTGTATCAGTTAAAAGCCGTGAAACAATTTCACCAGAATGAGACTTATCAAAAAAAGCAGGCGAAAGTTTCAGAAGATGGACGAACACATCACGCCGCAAATCAGCAACAATCCGTTCTCCCAAGGTGATGACACAATAATAACGGCAAGCGGAAGCAAGTGCGAGAAGAAAGGCTAAAACAAACAAAATAAAGAAATAAAAATTGATATGGCCATGACTTGAAGTAGAAAAACCATGATCAAACATTTGCCGAATAGCAATAGGCAAAGCCAGCGTAACAAGGGCAGCAACCGATAAAGCGAGAAAAGCAAAGATAAACAACCAGCGATAGCGCACCATATAAGGACCAAAAGTTGCAAACGAAGAGAATGAAGATTTTTTTGTGAAAGATCTTGCAGATTTTTTAAAATAATTGGAGGGATTCATAAAATTTTGCTCACTCTATTAGGTTGTTTATAACACTTGATATAAGATATATTTTGAACACTTGTTTTTTGATGTAGGCTCAGTTATAGAAATAGTACTTTAATCAACTTAACAAAAAGACAAAGAAAACGCACTTTAAAAAGGGAGAAAGTGCCATTTCATTCTATAGACACAAAAGGTTTGACGCATGAAAGCGAATATTCATCCTAATTACCACAGGATTACCGTTGTTATGACGGATGGTACCCAATACACAACACGCTCCACTTGGGGAAAAGAAGGGGATGTCCTTAACTTGGATATCGATCCCAAAACTCATCCAGCGTGGACAGGAGCGTCTCAAACAATTGTCGATCGTGGTGGTCGTGTTTCTAAATTCAAAAACCGTTTTGGTAACCTCGGTATGTAAAATCCTCTTTCTCATTGTGAAGAGCGAAAAAACATCCGCTGAATTTGTTGTATATTGAAGACAAAGGAACTACTTTGATTCCGTGAGAATATCACTGTTTGTCTCTTCCACAGAGAAAATTTTTAGAGAAACAACTTCCAAAGTTTCCAATGAGATGCCCCGCTTCAAAGCGGGGTTTGCCTATTGCAAGAAAAATAAAACCTGCTGACACTTTTATAAGTATAAATTGTGATTATACAAAGAAAAAGGAGAAGAGATAAAAGCAAAAGATTTCTCCTCGAAAAAAAAGCAGTGTCTATAAGCACAAAATTTGTTGTTTTTTAAGCGTAAGATTTTTCCTGGTCTTTTGTCCATTGTCCCAAAGCAGCAAGATGATTCATTTTTGCACGATGACAAAAAGCTTTTTGTGCAACAGAAACATTTTCGTGGCGCCCTGCCCACGCCTTCAAGGCAGCCGCTTGCAACGCACGCCCATAAGAAAAGGTCAATTTCCAAGGCAACGCTCCCAAAACATTCATAGCAGACAGATGCGCTGTTGCTTCTTCATCAGATTGCCCACCAGAAAGAAAAGCAATTCCTGGGACAGCAGCAGGAACAGTCTGTTTCAGAACGCGAACTGTTTTCTCAGCAACTTCTTCAACACTGGCAATCCGTGCATCTTTTCCATCAATCACCATATTAGGTTTTAAAATCATACCCTCAAAAAGAACACATGCTTCAAAGAGTTCTTTAAACACTGCGTTCAAAACAGCTTTTGTGACCTCAAAACAGCGCGCAATTGAATGCTGGCACGTTTTCCCATCCATCAGCACTTCCGGCTCCACAATCGGCACCATACCGGCCTCCTGACACAAAGCAGCATAACGCGCGAGAGCTTGTGCATTTTGGTTTATTGCGCCTCTTGTTGGGAGCGCATGTGCATCAATCGCAATCACAGCACGCCATTTCGCAAAACGTGCTCCCAAAGCATAATAGTCTTTTAAACGTTCACGAAGACCGTCTAACCCTTCTGTAATTGTCTCCTGAGGGAAAGCCGCCAATGGTTTAGCACCAGTATCAACTTTAATCCCAGGCAAAGCACCCGCATCGCGAATAAGATCGGTCAACATTTTCCCGTTAGATGCTTTTTGACGAATGGTCTCATCAAATAAGATGACACCAGAAATAGCACTTTCCATAGCTTCTTTTGCGGTAAAAAGCATTTCACGATAGGCGCGGCGATTATCCTCATTGGATTCAATACCAATGCTTTCAAAACGCTTTCCAATTGTCGCAGTACTCTCATCTGCCGCTAAAATACCTTTACCCGCACACACCAGAGCAAGTGCAATATCTCCAAGATGTTCATTCATAAAAAGTTCCTCTTTGTTCTCTCTTAACTTCCAAAACTGCACAATACAACCAACATACCTACTCTAACCGATGACCATACAGCTTTTCTTTAAACTTTCCTTCAAATAAAATCTTTAAGCCTGCATAAGAGCGAGAATACCAGGAAGCACCTTACCTTCCATCCATTCTAAAAAAGCTCCCCCAGCAGTTGAAAGATAAGTAAAGTCATTGGCCACACCAGTATGGTTAAGGGCAAAAACCGTATCCCCTCCTCCAGCAATTGAAACCAATTTCCCCATCAAGCTGCGTTCTGCTGCATGGCGGGCAACTGCAATTGTTCCTTGATCAAAAGGAGGCATCTCAAAAACCCCAAGGGGACCGTTCCACACAAGGGTGGCAGCCTTATCAATCACAGCATTGATATGGGCGATAGAGCGTGTCCCAATATCCAGAATCATACCAACTTCAGGAATATCTCCAATATCATAGAGGCGATGGGGTGCATCTTTTTCAAAGCGAAATCCAACAATCGCATCGACAGGAAGCAGAAGGGTACATTGGCATTCTTTTGCTTTTTCAATAATCTTTTTTACGGTTTCCATAAGCCCCTGTTCACACAGTGACTTACCAACAGACAGACCTTGCGCCGCTAAAAAACTATTGGCCATGCCCCCACCAATGACTAAATGCTCAACCTTTTCAACCAAATGATTGAGCACAAAAAGTTTAGTAGAAACCTTTGCTCCTCCAACAATTGCAATAACTGGACGCGCTGGATTGCCTAGTCCTTTTTCTAATGCCTGCAATTCATCCTGCAAAGAACGCCCTGCATAAGAAGGCAACAAATGTGTTATCCCCTCTACCGAAGCATGGGCACGATGACAGACGGAAAAAGCATCATTGACATAGAGATCGCCATTATGGGCGAGTGCCTCGGCAAAAGAGCAATCATTCTTTTCTTCACCTGGATGAAAACGAACATTTTCAAGCAATAAAACACCACCGTCTTGCAGAGCCTCAACGGCTATTTGCGCTGCTTCACCGATACAATCTGATGCAAAAGCTACCGGTTGATTGATTATTTTTTCCAACACTTGCACAATGGGGTGTAGTGAAAATTCTGGCTCCACCTGTCCCTTGGGGCGTCCACAATGGGAAAGCAGAATAAGCTTCGCACCACGCTTTTGCAATTCAAAAAGTGTCGCTTTATGTCGTTTAAGACGCGTCTCATCGCATACCTTGCCTTGCGCCATTGGAACATTAAAATCTACCCGCACAAGAACGCGTTTCCCAGCGACATCAACATCATCAAGTGTACGAAAACCCATCACTGTTTCCTTTTCACTGTCCATTGTTTCAAACCAACGGACCTGCTCACTTTCTCTTCTACACAATCTGCTCTTCGCTTTCAGACGAAAAGATTGGCATCTGTATTTTTTCATGCTTCGTCTTGCTTTAATCTCAGTTTTTCAAATTTTTCTCTTTTATGGGTTTTGAGAAACTAAGCATGACCGAACAAAAACAGACTTTACCGTCAATCATTTAGGCAACATCTTTTCTCTAGCGCACCAATAACAATCTTAACGAATTTTTTCAAAAAGAACGCACTTTTCTTACTCTAAAAATTTGACTTTTTAATAAAAAGAGGATCCGAAGATCCTCTTTTATATTGTTTTAGCGAAAGCTACTGCTGTATCGCTCATGCGATTTGAAAATCCCCACTCATTATCGTACCAAACTAAAACACGACAGAGCTGACCATCGATCACCTTCGTTTGATCATTATGGAAAATAGCTGAATGTGGATTATGATTAAAATCACAACTCACAAGCTTTTCCTCCGTAGTGTCTAAAATTCCTTTGAGAGAACCTTGTGCAGCGGTGCAAATAGCTGTGTTAATTTCTTCAACCGTTGTGGAACGCTTAGCAGTAAATGTCAAATCAACAACAGAAACATTAGGAGTCGGCACGCGTATCGACACACCGTCGAGCAATCCTTTTAACTCTGGCAAGACCAACCCTACAGCTTTTGCAGCCCCTGTTGAGGTAGGGATCATAGAAAGAGCCGCCGCTCGTGCACGATAAAGGTCACGATGCATTGTATCCAACACAGGTTGATCACCCGTATAAGAATGGATTGTTGTCATAAAGCCCTTTTCAATGCCAACAGTATTGTGCAAAACTTGTGCAACAGGCGCCAAACAGTTGGTTGTACAAGAAGCATTTGAAACAACCCGATGCTCTTTATTTAAAGATTGATGATTAACCCCATAAACCACAGTTAGATCCGCACCTTCTGAAGGTGCAGAAACGAGAACGCGCTTTGCCCCTGCATCCAAGTGAACACTTGCTTTATCACGTGCAGTAAAAATGCCCGTACATTCTAAAGCAATATCGATATCCAAAGCTTTCCAAGGCAATTGTGCTGGATCACGCTCTGCCAACACTTTTATCAAACCACACCCGACATCAAGTGCATCTCCAACCACCTTAACAGCACCTGGGAAACGCCCATGGACTGAATCATAGCGCAACAAATGGGCATTGGTTTCCACTGATCCCAAATCATTAATTGCCACAACCTCAATATCTTGTCGGCCACTTTCCACGATGGCACGCAAAACATTGCGCCCAATACGACCAAACCCATTAATTGCAACGCGAACCGTCATTTACATTTTCCTCACTTCTCTTTATAGCGCGACAAATGGGCATTGGTTTCCACTGATCCCAAATCATTAATTGCCACAACCTCAATATCTTGTCCGCCACTTTCCACGATGGCACGCAAAACATTGCGCCCAATACGACCAAACCCATTAATTGCAACGCGAACCGTCATTTACATTTTCCTCACTTCTCTTTATAGCGCGACAAATGGGCATTGGTTTCCACTGATCCCAAATTATTAATTGCCACAACCTCAATATCTTGTCCGCCACTTTCCACGATGGCACGCAAAACATTGCGCCCAATACGACCAAACCCATTAATTGCAACGCGA
>NZ_JACHIM010000006.1:38613-73907 GCF_014203215.1 Bartonella callosciuri
ACGCAAAACATTGCGCCCAATACGACCAAACCCATTAATTGCAACGCGAACCGTCATTTACATTTTCCTCACTTCTCTTTATAGCGCGACAAATGGACATTGATTTCCAACGGTCCCAAATTATTAATAGCCACAACTTCAATATCTTGATCAATCATTTTTCACATGTGGGCACAAAATATTGCACCCCATACGACCAAACCACTCATTATAAAACGAAACGTCACTTCGTATTTTTCCTACTTATCTTTTCAAGTTCTTTTTCAACGGTAGCAACCACATTCTCACAAGTGATACCGAAATGCGCATAAAGCGCATCAATTGTTCCACTAGCACCAAACCCTTCCATACCGATAAAAACACCATCACCGCCAATAAAACAATCCCATCCTTGTCGAACAGCCGCTTCAATGGCAATTTTGATCGGTGCATTACCAATAAGAGCACGCTGATAGGAGAGAGATTGCTGTGCAAAGAGTTCAAAACAAGGCACAGAAACCACACGCGTTGGAATCCCTTTTCTTTCTAATATTGCATGGGCTTTTACCGCAATTTGTAATTCTGAACCGGAAGAAAAGAGAGTCACTTGCGCATCATCACTTGCCGTTAATAATTCATAAGCACCGAGCATACAAAGATTTTCTTCTTCATATTCTTGACGCAAAAGCGGTAAATTTTGTCGGCTTAAAGCCAAAGTAGAAGGTGTTTTGCGTGCATTCAAAGCCAATTGCCAACACTCAACTGTCTCCATAGCATCAGCAGGACGGAAAACGAGATGATTAGGCATTGCACGCAAGGAAGCCAAATGCTCCACAGGCTGATGCGTTGGTCCATCTTCACCAAGACCAATAGAATCATGGGTCATAACATAAATCACGCGCAATCCCATCAAAGAAGAGAGCCGCATTGCCGGACGCATATAGTCAGAAAAGCATAAAAAGGTTCCGCCATAAGGAATAAACCCACCATGAAGCGCAAGACCATTCATCACAGCTCCCATTGCATGTTCGCGAATTCCATAATGCAGATAGCGCCCTGAAAAATTTTCAGCAGAAATACTTTCCATCTGACTCGTTTTTGTATTATTAGATCCGGTTAAGTCAGCAGACCCACCAATGGTTTCAGTAACAACTTCATTAATAACTTCAAGCGCCATTTCAGAAGCTTTACGCGTGGCAACAAAAGGACGCTCTTTGATGAGTTTCTGTTTATAATCATCAATAGCGCCATAAAATCCACCCAAGAGATCGCCCCGTATCAACCTTTCAAACTCCACCCGTTCTGACACGGGCAAATTGGCCAATTTCTCTTCCCATTTTTGGCGTTTTTTCGCAGCATTGAGACCAGCCAAGCGCCAATTATCAAGAATATCAGCTGGAATAGTGAAAGGTTCAGAATCCCACCCTAAAGCGATACGGGTTTCAGCAATTTCCCCCGCTCCTAAAGGCGCTCCATGAACTTTATTGGTTCCCGCTTTATTTGGTGCTCCAAAACCAATTGTTGTTTTACAAGCGATCAAAGTTGGTTTATCGGAATCCTGTGCCAACTCGATAGCCTTTGCAATTGCTGCTTGATCATGTCCATTGACTTTGTGTGTCTCCCAACCAGACGCTTTAAAACGCGCTATCTGATCTGTACTATCAGCAAGGGAAATTGCTCCATCGATGGAAATATTATTATCGTCCCATAACACGATAAGCTTATTGAGTTTCAAATGCCCAGCAAGGGAAATAGCTTCTTGAGAAATCCCTTCCATGAGGCACCCATCGCCAACTAACACGTAAGTATAATGGTTGATGAGATCACCAAAACGGGCATTTTGCAAGCGCTCCCCAAGCGCCATCCCCACAGCATTCGCCAACCCTTGTCCGAGGGGGCCAGTGGTTGTCTCGATTCCCGCAGCGTGCCTATATTCTGGATGCCCAGCAAGCTTTGACCCTAGTTGGCGGAAATTTTTGAGATCCTGAAGAGAGATATCTTCATAACCAGAAAGATAGAGTAAAGCATAAAGCAACATAGACCCATGACCAGCCGACAAAACAAAACGGTCACGGTTGGGCCAATGAGGATTTTTAGGATCATGGGCAAGGAATTTTGTATAAAGGACGGTAGCAACATCAGCTGCCCCCATTGGCAAGCCAGGATGACCAGAATTTGCTTTTTCAATCGCATCAATAGCAAGAAAACGGATAGCATTGGCCATCTGATTCTGTTGTTCAGTATTTGTCATAAATGATCGACCATTTCGTTAAACAGGTTATTTTGTTGCTTTTTCTGCATTTTCTCAATTTTTTGAGAAATACTGTTTCTTTTAATTATCGACGTGAGATTTCTTTATCACTTCATTGATACTAATAACATCCCCCTCATACATTCCTTATATACATATCATTTATGCCAATACTCTCAAAAAATCTAGCTTTTAATTCACATGTATCCCCTGCTTTGCTTGCTAAAATATCCTAGATACTTAAAAATAAAAGACTCGCAAGAAAAGAAAATAATTGATTCGTTTTTGCATAAAGAACTAATAAAGGATACAATTACCCAAAGGATAGGAGTATCATGAACCAAGAAACTACGGTTCTACCACACGCTTTAGAGCAATTGGAAAAAGCACTAAGAACCTTAGAGATCACCATTATAAATCGCAATGCCGTTATTGATAAAAACAACGAATGGGAAGAAGAAATTCAACGAATGAACGCTGATCGTAGCCATCTTGCGCAAACGCTTGACAAAGCGGAATCCCAAATTGAGCGGTTAGAAACAGTAAACAAAGAAGTTTCTAAACGTTTGATAAAAGCGATGGAAACGATTCGTGTCGTTATTGACAGATAAAGGTTTGAATGCATGGAAACTGTTTCCGTCACTATTGATGGTAAAGTGTATCGTATGGCTTGCGATAAAGGGCAAGAGCACCATCTCATTAAGCTTGCGGGTCGATTAGACCAATATATCACACATCTAAAGACAAATTTCGGTGAAATCGGTGATCATCGTTTATCCGTTATGGCTGGTATTATGATTATTGATGAAATGGAAGAAATAAAACGAGAAAATAAAAAATTGCAAGAAGACTACACAGCTCTTTTACGAGAACACAAGGAAAGAGATCGCACCATGGGGAGGATTGTACAAGACACGACAGAGCGCATTGAGAAGATCACCCAGCAACTGCTTAAAGATGGGCAAAACAGTCTTAAACTTCAAGAATAAGAAGATTCATAAACACACACCAATTCTTGAACCAACCAGTAGTCGTAATTTTCCCAGTAGTCATAATTTTCAAAGATGAGCATAATTGTAAAAGAATCGTGCACATTGCAACAGCAATAAACAAAAAAAGTATCCTCCAAGAAAAAGTTGTGCTCATATTCTGCGAACTCTTGTCATCATATTAACAGGCACGCCATAAATGATATGATACTAAATCCATTGAAAGAGTGCCATTTCTCCACTTTTCAATGAATAAACGTAACAGCATCATTTTCGTTCCTTGTTCCAATCTATGCACAAAAACATCGCGTCATAGTTATCTTCTTTCAATGGTGCGGCTGCTCTTGCGTTGAGACAGTTTATAAAAAGGATACATTTTTCAAACAGTTTTTATGCACCCGCCCATTCCTCTTATAACACGTAAGTAAATGTTTTTTAGGCTTTGAAGAGAAGGGTTTGGAATGAAAAAATGTGCTGCTATTCGATGCGCTTATTTAAGGTGAAGAATTATAAATTATCATTATAAAACAATATATTATGCGCATAGTAGAGAGAAAAAACTATATAAAAATGTCTAAAAAGACAATGAGAAATAAATCAAAGAACAATGTGCCATAAACATCTCAGTTAAATATAGCAATCCATCATAAGCACGGCTTCTTCAGAATAAAGACCACAAGCGGATTCAGCAGAAAACTTCACAGTACCGCTTTTGCTCTTGGCATAAACGGCTGTAACAAGATCAAACAGCTCTCTCCCATGTATGATCTATACAAAAGAATATTGCCCCTCAAAGATTCAAGCACCCTTTGTTCCGCTTTCAAAAACAGCAGCGATACGTAATAAGCTCAAAGCACCAGGCGTGCCAAAGGGAATACCTACTTTCACAAGAAACCTATCTCCCCCTTGGCAAAAACCTTCTTGAAAAGCAATGGCAGCGGCACGATCAACCATATCCTCCAAATTCCGCGCATCTTGCACGACAACACAATGAATCCCCCAAACAAAGCCAAACGCCGTGCTGTTTCCAAAATAGCTGATAAGGCAATAATGGGTGTATTTGGGCACTCACGAGAGGCACGCATACCCGTTGTGCTTGGAAGCGGTGTAAGTAACGATGACTGTTCATTGAAATGTTTCGGCGAAAAACGGAGCACATAAAGCCCCCATTAAATTGCCTTTGTTCCGCTTTCAAAAACAGCAGCGATACGTAATAAGCTCAAAGCACCAGGCGTGCCAAAGGGAATACCTACCTTCACAAGAAACCTATCTCCCCCTTGGCAAAAACCTTCTTGAAAAGCAATGGCAGCGGCACGATCAACCATATCCTCCAAATTCCGCGCGTCTTGCACGACAACACAATGAATCCCCCAAACAAAGCCAAACGCCGTGCTGTTTCCAAAATAGCTGATAAGGCAATAATGGGTGTATTTGGGCACTCACGAGAGGCACGCATACCCGTTGTACTTGGAAACGGTGTAAGTAACGATGGCTGTTCATTGAAATATTTCGGCAATCTGTCGTGCTACAAGAGAAATCGCATCCGTCCCTGTTGACTCTGGCACGGGATGCTGCGCACCCACCTGAGCCTCATAAGTGGGATCTTTCTCAATTTGCCTAGTAATTCGCTCCATCATAAGCACTGCTTCTTCAGGATAAAGACCAGAGGCTGATTCAGCAGACAACATAACAGCATCACTCCCCGCATAAACTGCTGTAGCCACATCAGAAACTTCTGCCCGTGTTGGAACAGAGGATGTAATCATTGATTCGAGCATTTGCGTCGCCACCACGACAGGCTTTCCCACTAAACGACAAGCTTTTATCAGTTCCATTTGAAGTGCAGGAATCCTTTCCAACGGCATTTCCATACCGAGATCTCCCCGTGCAATCATGCGGCCATCGGAAACATTAATAATCTCTTCTATATACTCCAAGGCTTGAGGCTTTTCGATCTTAGCCATCAAAGACACTTTATTTTTCTTCAACTGGCGCAGCGCTATAATATCCTCTGGGCGTTGGATAAAAGAAAGCGCAACCCAATCAACAGGCTATTCCAACATTGCGTGAAGATCATATTTATCCTTTGGCGTCATCGAACCAAAAGGCAAAATCGTAGCAGGAAAACTGACCCCTTTTCGATCAGAAATATGCGTTCCAGCCACCACAAGACATTGAACGGAATACCATCACACACTTATGCCTGCAGTTCCAGCTTTTCCATCATCAATCAACAACCGATCCCCTTGTTTTATAGCAGCTAAGACATCCTTATGAGGAAAATAAACACGCTGTGCATCGCCTAGTACATCACGATCATCTAATGTAAACGTTTGCCCCACCCGCAAACTTCTTGACCTTTAACAAAACAGCCAACACGCAATTTTGGTCCCTGTAGATCCACTAGAATACCGATGGGCCGTTGAACGATTTTTTCAACCTTCCGTATGCGCTTGACCAATCATACATTGTCTCATGGTCAGTGTGGCTCATATTCAGACAAAAAACATCAGCTCCCGCTATAAAAAGCTTTTCAATCATCGCAGAAGAAAAAGAAGAAGGACCCAGAGTAGCAATAATTTTTACTTTACATTTACGCTTCACGGTGAGGAAGCTCCTGAAAGGGAAGGAGAACGCGCAACCGAATCAGCAAACAAAGACTCATCGGTCAACTGCACCATCCAACTGGTTTGATTCCCTGTATCAATTTCCTTAAACTTCGCCCTTTGATACCCTCGAGGAAAACAATCATGAACCCCTTGAATGGTAAATTGACTATCTTGCACACACATGGTGATAGAACCCGACCAATTGCCTTTTTTCTGTGCACCCTCTGCATAAAAATAATAAAACCGTGAAGATAGCGGCCCCTCGATTAAGGTTTTACACTCCGTCATGGGAACCATCCACCACCCTTCGCTCACCCAGCCTGAAAAGGTAGGATAACCAAGAGCGACACCAACAGACTGTTGAGTCGTATTACACACCCTAAAATCAGCCTTTGCAAAAACAACAAACGCGCATGAAAACAGAATGCTCAAGAGAAAAACCTTCAGCCCTTTCTGAAACACCCATTCCTGTTTTTTGGTAACCATAAAACCGCCTTTATCACGTAAACCCTTAATTTATCACGTAAACCCTTAAAATAAAGCATATATCCCTTTTCTTCTTTTTTCAAAAACCTTTCAAATTTCTCTCATTTTATTCTTTATTTTTTGCTTTTTAGTGCCTTTTTATTAATGCATATTCTTAAACTTTTACAAAATATTTAAAGACAATTTGTAAAAAACTGTACAGCTTGATTTACTTTATTGTTTTTCAGGCTTTCCTAACAAAAATTTATCGTCAAAAAACAGTTTTAAAGTATACAATCTGGAGAAAAATGCAATGAACACAGTAACCGATGAAACACACGCTATATCCGTAAACCAATTACGTGCTTTTATCGAACGTATTGAACGGCTAGAAGAAGAGAAAAAAACCATTTCTGATGACATTAAAGAGGTTTATGCCGAACTTAAAGGCTCTGGTTTTGACAGTAAAGCTGTTCGCAGCATTATAAGGTTACGCAAAAAAGAAGAACATGAACGCATGGAAGAAGAAGCAGTCATCCAGCTTTATAAAAATGCGCTTGGTATGAGTTGAATCCATTGATAACAACGAATATTTTTTCAAAATGAAAAGAGAAGTTGAAAATGTAAAAATGAATAATGCACATAAATTTCTGCCAGAAATGAACAGTTCGTGTAACTTGCGACGAGAATATCGACAACATATTACTTCTTGGCGAAGAGATTCCATGAGAAAGCGTAATATCTCTTACCCCCAAGAGCTGTTCTCAGACTTCAATCTAGTCGTTAACATACAAGATGAGAAGAAAGGTGGAGGAAAATACCAAATGGCTATGAAGATATTGTTCTATATCATGCGCTATTTGCACAAATAAAATGGCAAGAGAACTGCCAAATATCACACCGTGAAAAAATTGACTCTGAAATGGGGTGTCAAGCTTCTTTAAGAAAGGGTTGCAGAAACGCAAACAAGTTGAGAATATAATAACAAAGCAGAGGGATAATTAAACTGATGGCATAATCATTTAAGGCAAGAAGACCCTGAACTTTCACAGGAGAACAAATTCACAATGGTGAATTAAATGACCAATATATTGCGCATTACAAATTTGCCCACAGTGGCAATAGTTGTGCTCTATGATTTGCCGTTAATGAATAAATCAAAAAATCTATAAGCAGCAACAAAGACATCGTTATATAAAAAACTTATGCATTAAAATATTAAATCAACGATAAACAAAAAGCTTTGTGTTTAAAGTGAGCACATAAGTTTTTTATGAAAAGGAGGGATTTAAAAAGAGAAGAACCATTGTAAAATGCAATCAAAAAATGATACATGATTAAAATTATATCCGATTATCTGTAACTTTTTCCCTCATTCTATCCCTTTTTGCGCAAAACTTGTCGTTTTTTATGAAATCTCTCGTTGACTTTCCGTTTTTTGAGGTTGATTTCATCAAACAAAGAAAAAGGCATTTGAAAAATTGAATGAGAAATAGGCGAACTCGTATATTTCTAGGAGGAGAAAGTTATGGCAATCAGAACAAAACGAACAATTTTTACATTGGTCGGTTTAGAAGATGCCAATGAACTATCTTCTTATTACCTGCGTAATGCGAATCATTTACATCCTTGGGAACCGGTACAATCTGATGATTACAACACCTTAACAGATTGGAAACCACGCGCAAATATCTTCACTTGTGAGAGTGCACAAGGACGCGCATACCGCTATGGTGTACGATTGAAAAATGAGAACACAATCATCGCCATCGTCAACTTTACAAATGTTGTGCATGGTGTTTTTCAAGCCTGCCACCTTGGTTTTTCTCTTGAAAAAAACATCAAAGAAAAGGCCTCATGTTCGAGATTTTATTTGCTCTGATCCTCCATGTTTTTCATGTTTATCACTTGCATAAAGTGGATGGCAAATTATACACCTGAAAACATCAGAAGTGGAATTTTGTTGAAGTACCTTGGTTTTGAGAAAGAAGGCTATACCCAAGATTATCTGATGATTTCCTGCCAATAGAGAGATTATATTCTCACCTCTCGAATAAATGCTTCATATGAATGTCTTAAGCGATCAGAATAAAGTGTTTTAAGATGTTTTTATCAGATATTAAAATGTGAGACTCTTTAAGCTTTACGAAAGTCGGAAAAAATTTTTTTACTTTTTTCCCGCAAAAGTGCGAGACAAACTCTTCTTTTTTTGCATCTAGTAACTTTTTTCTCTTTCCAGAGCTGGTACAAATCTCTGTCAGCACCGGTACAAATTATTGTTAAGTACTGCAAAAACTAAAGACAAAAAAGAAGGCGTGATCTTCCAAATCTCTTAAAATGTCCCTAACAGCCATTAAGGCGAACGGATTTCTTTTTCATATTCTTCCCGCAAAAGTGCAAGACAAACTCTTCTTTTTTTGCATCTAGTAACTTTTTTCTCTTTCCAGAGCTGGTACAAATCTCTGTCAGCACCGGTACAAATTATTGTTAAGTACTGCAAAAACTAAAGACAAAAAAGAAGGCGTGATCTTCCAAATCTCTTAAAATGTCCCTAACAGCCATTAAGGCGAACGGATTTCTTTTTCATATTCTTCCCGCAAAAGTGCAAGACAAACTCTTCTTTTTTTGCATCTAGTAACTTTTTTCTCTTTCCAGAGCTGGTACAAATCTCTGTCAGCACCGGTACAAATTATTGTTAAGTGCTGCAAAAACTAAAGACAAAAAAGAAGGCGTGATCTTCCAAATCTCTTAAAATGTTCCTAACAGCCATTAAGGCGAACGGATTTCTTTTTCATATTCTTCCCGCAAAAGTGCAAGACAAACTCTTCTTTTTTTGCATCTAGTAACTTTTTTCTCTTTCCAGAGCTGGTACAAATCTCTGTCAGCACTGGTACAAATTATTGTTAAGTACTGCAAAAACTAAAGACAAAAAAGAAAGCGTGATCTTCCAAATCTCTTAAAATGTCCCTAACAGCCATTAAGGCGAACGGATTTCTTTTTCATATTCTTCCCGCAAAAGTGCAAGTTCCAACCATTCTTCTTCCTTTTGCGCACAAATACTTTTCTTCTCTTCCAGTGCTGTTGATAAACGCATGAAACGCTCTTTATCGTTGCAATACAGTGCTGGATCCAAAAGTTCTTGTTCAATTTTTTTTATTTCATCCTGCAAAGCAGTGATTTGTTCAGGCAGTTTTTCCAGTGCATAAACCTGCTTATAAGACATTTTGCGCAGCTTTATTTTCTCCCGCCCCATAAATCCACGATTTACGGGTGAAGGGTGTTTTGCATTTTCCTGTGCACGCGGATTTGACAGTCCTTTACGCTGTGATAACTCTTTATCTTTACGCACTAACAATGCAGCTTGCTTGTTTTGTGCCATCATATCACTATAACCACCAGCATACAAAATCCAATGACCATCACCTTGGGGCGCCAACATATGGGTTACAGTGCGGTCTAAAAAGTCCCTGTCATGGCTAACCAACAACACTGTTCCGGCAAAATCGGCAATAAATTCTTGCAACAAATCCAATGTTTCCATATCCAAATCATTGGTCGGTTCATCGAGAATCAAAAAGTTTGCCGGACGCGAAAGCAATCGAGCAAGCATGAGGCGAGCTCTTTCTCCACCTGAAAATTCCTTGAGTGGTGTACGCGCTTGCTCGGGTAAAAATAAAAAATCTTTCATATAAGAGACGACATGGCGTTCTTGCCCATTAATTAAAAGAGTCTCGCCCCGACCACCGGTGAGATAATGCGCTAGCGTTTCTTCCTCATTTAAAATGCGCTGTTGATCAAGCAGTGCCATGGACAAGTTATATCCATGCCTCACCGTTCCACTATCAACCGCTTCCTGGCCGATTAGAGTAGAAAGCAAGGTTGTCTTTCCGATACCATTAGGGCCAACCAACCCGATTCGATCACCCCGTTGAATACGCAAAGAGAAGTCTTTTACAATCACGCGCTCGCCATAAGACTTTGAAATTCGCTTTGCTTCCAGCACCAATTGACCAGAACGAGATGTTTTAGAAGCTGTCAAAAGAGCAGTCCCCGGTTGCCCTCTATAGATTTTATGCATCTGTCTTAGTTTTTTTAATTCCCCCAAACGACGTACATTACGTTTACGCCGAGCGGTTACCCCATAGCGCAACCACTGTTCTTCACGAGCAATCTGTCTTCCCAATTTATGCTGTTCAAGAGCTTCCTCTTCCAGCGCCTTATCACGCCAATTTTCAAACTCGGAAAAACGTTTTTCTAGCCTTTTTGTTATCCCGCGATCAAGCCATACCGTTGAATGCGTAACATTTTCCAAAAATCGTCGATCATGGGAAATCACGACAATTGCTGAAGGCAAAGAAGATAAAATCCCTTCAAGCCATTCAATGGTTGGTAAATCAAGATGATTGGTTGGTTCATCTAAAAGAAGAATATCCGGTTTTGCGGCAAGAGCGCGTAACAACGAAGCGCGCCGCTTTTCACCCCCAGAAAGGGTTGCTAACTTTTCCGTTCCTGAAAAACCAAGACTTGTGCGAAGTGTATTTATCCACTGCACATCAGGGATATCATCCAGACCATCTTCGACGAAAGCATGAATATCTTCAAAACCTGAACAATCAGGGTTTTGCGAGACATAACGCAACGTGACCCGAGGGTGGCGAAAAATTTCCCCACCACTCGGTTCGCTCATTCCAGCGGCAATTTTTAACAATGTTGATTTTCCACAACCATTACGGCCCACCAGCGCGATGCGCACCCCTTGCTCAACCGATAAGCAAGCCTGATTGAGTAAGGGAGTTGTTCCAAAGGTTAGGAAAATGCGGTCAAGCCGCAGCAGCGGCACTGCCATTAACGGACATGTTGAGGACAAGGTGCCTGATACATTACACCTTTTCCATCACGGAAAGCACATAATTTTGGCGTCTGCATTCTTGGCATCTGCATTCTTTGAGCGCAAGGTGCCTGGTAAACGCGACCTTTAGGGGTACGATACGTGCACAATAATGGCTGCTGAAGAGCCATTTCTTTTTGCTGTCTTTTCTGATCTGCTGCAGCACCTGTTATAGTCCCTGCAATTGCACCAAATGCTGCACCGGTAAGCGCTGCTCCAGGCGTGCTTCCAGCAATTGCTGTTCCAGCCAAAGCCCCTATTGCTGCTCCTCCCACACCATAACGTGCCACGCTTTGATCACTAACTGAACACGCCACTGTACTGAATCCAATGGCTGAAATGACTGCCACTTTTAAAACTGATTTTAACATATAAAAACCTCTCCTTATCAAGATAAAGTATATAATTCATGCCGGCATTTAATCACTTTTCTCCCTCTACCTTAGCCAAATAGACTCGAAGCGTTTTCTGGAATAGGTATAGACGCCAACAATATAGCTCTTCCAGAACCTAAATGATAATAAAAAGTTCCACAAATACGGTTAGAAAGTGTTAAAGAAGACCCAAATGACACATTTTTATCACAAATAGGCCATTTTACACCTGAAAGCGTTAATCCTTGTAACTCAGAAAAACCGATAATACTAAACAAGCATCCATCAGGTAAATCATATGAACAAGGGATTGGCAAAATAGGCCATCCTTCCTCCACACCGCTTGTCAAAAATACTGAAATTCCTTTTTCGGCCATCATCAATGCTTGTGTCATATGAGAAAGACTGTGATCAGTTCTTTTACCTCCCAAAGCACCACATAAAATAAGCTTTTTAGCGCCATTTTGCAGAGCTCTCTCACATGCCAGAGCACTATCGGTCATATCTTTATCAGAGGGAAAAATCTCACGCGGAATATCACTATATTTGTCGATTAAAGTTTGATCAGATGAATCGAAATCACCTAACCACAACTCAGGAATCACATGCAACGCTGCTGCATGACGCATTCCCCCATCGGCAGCAATGACTCGACTGTTACGAATTTGCTTGAGTAAACGATCAGTAATACAAACATCTCCATTTAACAGTATTGTAAATGTTGTCATACTATATTATGCCTCTTATAATGCTTCCTTTTTAGCCTCTGTTTATAAAAAATAGCCGTTTTTTATAAACAGTAACCGTAATATAACCCCAGACCCCTTTCCCAAAAGCTTCTTTATTGTAAAAATACAGATTTATTGTAAAAATACAGACAAAATACCAATGAAATCTGCCAAAACACAACCCAAAAATACGAGGTACATTCGTCGAAAATACCAAGTTTTTCAGCGAAACTTTCTTTTTCGTACCGGAATGTCTAGAACAACTCTTATAAGTTTAATACTTCTCCTTTCTGCTTGTCATACCCGTTTCTCCCAAAATGATATGCTTCCTTGCAATTCTTCTAGAACAATCGAACAGACCAGCAAAGATAATATCTATGTCACATTAAATGCTATGCAACACCTGCATATTTTGCAAATCTATGGTGGCGCCTATCATGACGCAAAACTTGAACGCCTCTTAGCAAATATTGTGCACAAACTCAGAGCCGTGTCACCAAATTCTCACCAAAGCTATTCTGTCACCATTTTAAACTCGGAAAGCGTCAATGCATTTGCGCTCCCCAATGGTTCTATCTATATAACCCGCGGCATGCTTGCATTGGCCAATGATTGTGCAGAAGTAGCGTCAGTTTTAGCCCATGAAATAGCGCACATTACTGCCCATCACGGCATTTTACGCCGACAAAAAGAAGCTGAATTGAAGATGAAAAATCCCATGTCATCCAATCTTCTCTCGCATACGGGAAGAAAAATTCAGAACCCCATTGAAGACAAGCAACAACTGGCACAGTTTTCACGCAATCAGGAACTGGAAGCTGATTCACTCGCACTAGACATGCTCCAACAAGCTGGATATGATCCCTTTGCTTCTCCGCGCTTTCTCCAATCGATGGAGGCCTATAGCGTTTTTCGTAATATCTCAGGAATTCCAAATGCCCCCTTAGATTTTCTGGCTAGCCATCCAACCACTCCGCAACGTGTTCGCCTTGCGATAGAAAAAGCGGGTAAAATCAGTCCATCAAACATTGGAATCACGGAACGTGATTCTTTCCTCAAGAGCATTGACGGCATGATTTTTAGAGGGAATTTTCAGACAGGTTTTGTACGAGGAAACCAATTTATTCACCCGCAATTACGGGTAACTTTTTCCGTTCCAACCAATTTCACAATAGAAAATTCAATGCATACGCTTTGGGCCAGCGGACCAGGTAACATTGCTATTCGTTTTGATTCTGTACCACATCCTGCTGGAATGTCTGCAAGTGATTATTTAAAAAGTGGATGGCTTGTAGGACTCGATAAATTATCTGTCCGCCCCATCACGCTTCACGGTCTGCCTGGAGCGCACGCCCGTGCAGCCAATGAGCAGTGGCAATTTGATGTGGTTGTTATTTTGTTCAACAAACATGTCTTTCGTTTTCTGACTGCTGCCCCGCATAATTCTAAAAATTTTGAAGAGATTGCCAAAAACACGGTACAAAGTTTTGATTTTCTTTCCTCATCACAGTTAAAAAAACTGAAACCCTTGAGAATCCGTATTGTACGGGTTAAAAAAGGAGAAAGCATTGCACAAGTCGCAAATAAAATGCACTATACAACACATAAAGAAAAACTTTTTCGTGTTCTCAACGCACTCTCTCCAAGCCAAACTTTACACACTGATACAAACGTTAAAGTTATCACAGAGTAAGGGCCGCTTTTTTCATCATCTCTTCCATTTTTGATTCTTTTTTGTCGCTTTTTTACGCCTTGTCCTCTGAAGAATTTTTGAGACCAACCTTATAGACGTTTAAAACCCTTCAGAGCTCTCACACGTCACCTTCCCCATTGCAAATTTATCTTTCGAGAAAGCTTTACTGGTTATATCTCATAAGCATCCGCTGAATGGACTGTAAGCAAAGCAGAACGCAACTTTTGCAAAGCACGGGCTTCAATTTGGCGTACCCGCTCTTTTGAGATTCCCAACTTTTCCCCTAAAACCTCTAAAGTTGCTCCCTCTTCATTCAAACGACGAAAACGGATAATTTCAAGCTCCCGTTCATTGAGAATTTGCAACGCATCATAAAGCCATTGCGCGCGCCGTTGACTGTCAATCACTTGCTCAATTAAAGCATCAGGCAAAGGACTATCATCCACAAGAGCATCCATTTTAGCAACAGGATTATCACTGTTCTCAGAAACAGAAACACTCAAGGAGTTATCAGAACTAGAAAAACGGAAATCCATCGTTTCAACATCACGAACTGAAACGCCAAGCTTTTCAGCGATTGTGCGAAAGATATCTTGTTTTGAAAGAGCATCATCATCCTGCACCAATTTTGCCCGCAAGCGCCGAAGATTAAAGAAAAGCGCTTTTTGCGAAGAGCTTGTTCCTCCACGAACGATAGACCAATTTCGTAAAATATAATCTTGAATAGAAGCACGTATCCACCATGTTGCATAAGTTGAAAAACGCACTTCCCGATCAGGTTCGAATCGCGCAGCCGCTTCCAAGAGCCCCACATAACCTTCTTGTACCAGATCTCCCAATGGCATTTTGAAACGTTTAAAACGGTTAGCAATCGCAATCACCAAACGCATATGAGCCGCTGCAATTTGATGCATAGCATCATCATCGCGTTTATCTTTCCATCGAAGAGCCAAATCATGCTCTTTTTGTCGTTCAAGATAAGGCGCTTGCATAGCAGAACGTACCATATTACGTCCCAAGCTTTTATCTGCGTCGCTATAATTTTTGCTGCTTTTATAAACAGCATTTGAAAGATTACCCATAATAACCTCTTGCGATTAAAGTTATCAACATTGATTTGGCAACGTCATCATCCTTCTTTCCATGAGAAAGAACTTAAAGTTGTTTATTTTCGTTTTCACTACTTTAACGTGTATTTTTATAATCGCAATGGTTTTTTTATTGTAATGGAAAAACTTATTGCCTGAAAACACAGATCGACTAACGAAAAGACCATACAATAAACTTCTTACCTCAAGATAATGCACAAGAAAGCTTTCTCTTTCCATCCTCGTAATAGAACAGCAAAAATAAAATGCTCCTATAGAAACAGCATCGGTTTTTCTTGACCGCCAACTTATTTTTCTTTTTAGTAAAGCGTTTATTTTTATGCTTATAGTTTTATCTATTGCACTTAACTACGTGTGGTGGCGGTGTATAAAGTGTTAAAACTGAATAAGAGCTGAATAAAACAAAACCTTCGATTTAAATTTGCCAAAAGAAGCATCAAAAAATGACAAGAATGATTGAAGCAAACGCTACAAACATGTTAAAGGAACGTTGATAGAATTGTCGGAAATAAGCTTTTTACCAGTGTAGCACCGAGAAAGAAAATGATCATGGATAACAAGATTACCAAACAGAATGATATTTTTCAGGACGATATTCTCATTGAAAAGCACGGAAATGGCAAGTTTGAAGGTTTTCGTTTTTATGGAAACAAGAACAATACTTCTCAAACAAGTGATACACAAAATTTAGCAGATAATGAAAATTTGGTTCTTGCCTTCTCCAAACGCGCAATGCGCCTTTGTGCTTGTGGCAATGGAGATTTTACACTTAGTTCTGATGGAATTGTGCGCTGGATTGGTCAACCCGTTGGTCAAATTGTTGCAACAGAAGATTTTTTAAAACCAAAACTCATTGTTTTAGCTGATGCACAATTAACAGGAGAAGCCCGTGATAACGTAATAAAACGGCTAGAGCGTTTTGTGACTTTTCATTTTGAAACCGCTTTAAAGCCCCTGTTTGATTTGCGCAATGCCGATAGTTTGACGGATTCAACGAGCAATCTTGCCTTACAACTTGTTCGCTCTTTAGGAATTTTACCGCGTCGAGAAGTCGCTGAACTTGTCAAAAATCTTGATCAAGAATCACGTGCTGTTTTACGTCGTCTAGGTGTTCGTTTTGGCGCTTTCCATATCTATATTGCTGGGATGCTTAAACCCGCTCCGGTCCGAGCCATTATGCTGCTATGGAATCTTCAAAATAAGGATCATGACCAAACGGGTTTTTGTGAAATTTCTGCTGCTTTGTCTTCTGGGCGAACCTCGTTGGTTGTTGATCCTACGTATAACCGTCAATTTTATCAGTTAGCTGGTTATCGCATTTTAGGACAGCGTGCTGTACGGGTTGATATTTTAGAACGTCTTGCCAACCTGATCCGCCCTGCCCTTCATTGGAAACAAGGGAGTGAACCAAAACCCGATGGAGCTTATGATGGCAAAAGCTTTTTTGTCACATCCACAATGATGTCGATTCTTGGAGCCAATGGAACCGATATGGAAGAAATTCTAAAAGGGCTTGGCTATCAATCACATGCCATGAGTAGTATTGTTCTTGAACAACATCTTCTTACCCACAAAGCGTCTTCTCATGGACATACGATAACACAAGATATTCCTGCAGCAGAATGCGTTGGTGACCAATGGCAAACAATGAGATCCTCAACAACAATACAAGAAGCAAAAAATACCTTGTCCAGTTGCGTTGAAACACATCCCCAAACCACAGATTGTTTACCCGCCGCAGAACTTGTTGGTGATTTTTTTAAGCAAAAACAAGTTACAACAGAAGATAAAATTATTCTATTATGGCGTTATAATCACCAACTTCACCACCACACACAAAAAAAGCGTGATAAAGCGGGAAATATATGGCAAAATAAGCCAAAAAAGGCTTTTAAAAAAGGGGTAAGCATGCATGAAAATCTCCCCTCTAGAGCGGCGTCACACACGAAACATTCTTTTAAGCCCAAGAGCAGCTCCAAGACCATAAGCGCGAAGAATGCATCATTTAAGAAAGACAAACCTTCTAATCCTGATTCACCTTTTGCAAAATTAGCGGCACTTCGCGATCAACTCATAAATGATAAAGAAGCACGTAACCTTTCTTCCAAAAATTACTAAAATCAAAAATGGAGTTCGATCTTGGCCTATGTAGTAACAGACAACTGCATTCACTGTAAATACACTGACTGCGTTGAAGTTTGCCCTGTTGATTGCTTTTATGAAGGTGAAAATATGCTTGTCATTCACCCTGATGAATGTATCGACTGTGGTGTCTGCGAGCCAGAATGCCCTGCAGAAGCGATTCAAGCTGATACAGAACCGGGGTTAGAGAAATGGTTAGAACTTAATCTTCACTATGCAAACAAATGGCCTAACTTAACCACCCGAAAAGATCCCCTTCCTCAAGCAAAAGAAATGGATGGCGTTCCAAATAAATTGGAAAAGTATTTTTCAGAAAAGCCAGGAAGCGGTGAATAATGATGATACAATGACATTAGCTTCCTTTAGAAGTTAAGAAAGTTCTCTTGTAAAAGTAAAAATTCTTAAGCAAAATGATTGATTCTTGTCAATTTTGATGTTAGTGTCATCTTAACATGATCATCTTTCTAAGTATTTTTCTTTGTTTTTTATTGTAAAGCAGTGTATTTTTGTTGGATTTAAAAGTACTTAACTTTTATGCTTGCTCAATTCGTGTGATATACTTGGTTAAAGAACATTCAGCGTTCAGGTTTTTAACCTGTTTTCCGATACGTTTGTTTATCATCAAGGGAGTAAATTAAAATATGGCATCCCAACACGGAACGTCCTCCAATGCTAAAGGGTTTGCAACCTCTGAATATATCGTCTACCCTACCCATGGAGTGGGCCAAATTATAGCAATTGAAGATCAAGAAGTTGCAGGGCATAAATTAAAACTTTTTGTCATTCATTTTGCAAAAGATAAAATGGATATCAAGGTGCCAATTGCGAAGGCTCTTTCTGTTGGAATGCGCAAGTTATCTGCTGTTGATTCTGTTGAACGTGCATTAAAAATCTTGCATGGAAAAGCGCGGATTAAACGAACCATGTGGTCACGTCGTGCTCAAGAGTATGATGCTAAAATCAATTCAGGAGATCTCCTTTGTATTGCTGAAGTAGTGCGTGATCTTTTTCGCTCAAACCTACAACCCGAACAATCTTACTCTGAACGCCAACTTTATACCGCTGCACTAGACAGGATGGCCCGCGAAATTGCTGTTATTAATAGCCTTTCTGAAACAGAAGCTGTTAATCTCATAGAGATGCATCTTTCGAGAAAACCAAAGGGTGAATTTAAAGCTGAGAAAAATAAAACGAACGCAGGCGACGAAGCTGTTTATGCTGCATAATGTTTATGCTGCGTAATAAATAACAAAGTCCTTCGATAATAAGATAAAATCGGCAGTGTGTAGATTTCATTTTTTTATCAATAAACCTACGACAAAAGGACATTTGCTAGGAAATCCACCAAATGTCTTTATCTAACGATGTGTTGCTGGAATTAAAATGATATAGGCAGCATCTTAATTTTCCACATCACAATTTTCCATCTGTTATAGTCTCCCATCTCATGACAGAGTTGGTATTTGAGTCTTTTCCGCACCTCCTTTTTGAAGGGGCTGCACTTTTGAGAAAATGACTAAAACAAAGAATTCTACACTATCAAAAGCGTTTATTTTATCAAGACTAACAAAGAATTCTTTTGTCGACTTTCCTCACAGCACATGCCACATAAAACACACCTTCAAAAATTCAAGTGACCTATAAATGATGAGAAGAGATTTTTAAATCTCCTGCACCACGAAAAATTTTATGCCTCAAGTACCCTTATCGAAGAGAATAACAAAAAGAAAATCACCCGAGCATACATTTTACTCTGAAAGAAAATGAATCTTACAAGAGGTAGAGAGGAAAACTCTTAATCTTTAGCAGGTAAAACGGAACGTCCGCGATACATCCCTGTTTTCAAATCAATATGATGAGGACGACGCAGTTCACCAGAATTTTTATCCTCGATATAAGTCGGCGCCTTCAAGGCATCAGCCGAACGGCGCATACCCCGTTTTGAGGGAGAAGTTTTTCGTTTAGGTACAGCCATAAAAAGACACTCCAAATCCATTAAAACAGAAAAAGCAATGTCAAAAATGACAATGCTTCACACAAAAACACCATAAAATTTTACAGCGTTATACACTGACTAAAAGCTTTTGGCTAGACGTTCATTTAATTTTTTGTTTGGCTTTAACAGAGACTTCCGCATACAGTGGATCTAAGTATTAAAAGAGAAATTGATTTTTAAATTAAGAAACCTATACAGATTGAGGAAAACAAGAAAGAGCGACAATCTCTCGTTTACAAATTTGAAGATTTCACTTTGCAAAATATAAGGAAGCAAGAATGCATGAATTTACCACCCTTCTTGCCAAACATGGTCACAGCGTTGAAAAACGGCTTGATACACTGTTAAGTGATCAAGTTCAAAATGGTGAAATTGCCCGTCCTGAAATTTTAATCAAAGCCATGCGTCATGGTGTGCTGAATGGTGGTAAACGCCTGCGTCCTTTTCTTGTTATACAAAGTGCTGCACTTTTTAATATCCCTCCTGAACAAGCTCTCGACATCGCCTGTGCTTTAGAATGTGTTCACTGTTATTCGCTCATCCATGATGATCTTCCTGCCATGGATAACGACACACTACGACGAGGAAAACCCACGGTTCATATAGCATTTGATGAAGCTACAGCGATTCTAGCAGGGAATGCCCTCTTGACACTTGCCTTTGAAATCATTGCCCACAAAGCCGACACACTCCCTTTTGACACCAGAATCAAGCTGATCACAGCTCTTGCACAATCAGCAGGACTTGGCGGTATGTTAGGCGGTCAAATGCTTGACATTGAAGCGGAAAAGAAACCGCAAGAAAGCACCAACATTATCACTCTACAGCGCATGAAAACGGGTGCCCTTATAAGCTTTGCCTGCCAAGCAGGAGCGATCATCGGCAACGCTCCAAAAGAATTTATAGAAAAACTTGCTGCTTTTGGAGCTTATCTTGGTTTAGCCTTTCAATTGACGGATGATCTTCTTGATGTGACCGCCAGCAGCGAAATCCTAGGCAAAACTGCCGGTAAAGATGAAATAGCGCATAAAGCGACTTTTGTTCGTCTTTATGGGATTGAAGAAACACAAAAAAAACGAGATGAACTCATCGCTCAAGCAGAAACACTTCTTGTCCCTTTTGGCGCCAAAGCAAAACCACTCCAACAAGCAGCACGCTTTAGTGCAACACGCAAAAATTAAACTTTATCTTCTCTATTTTGTACTACCATTTTTGCTTAATAAAAGTACAAACCGACACGACTAGTCTATTTATCAGTTCTCAATGTTGCAATAGCCCTTAGCTATCGAGAGCGTCTATGAAAAGCACTTTTACTTCTTTCTTAAATGATTTTAAGTATTTCAACATATATCGCTTTGAAATGAGAAAAGCTTACGATGGTTGAAACTCTTATTCAGTATGAATAAGAGTAAATTACCCTTATAAATCAAACAGCTGCCACAATATGAATAGCCATGAAACGTGGGTGATAATAGTAAGTGAATATTTTCACTGAAATTTTTTGAGCGTTCCTTCTAAAAAAAACACTGAGGATAAATAAATCAATAAATATAGACCAAAAGTGGAAATTAGTGACAAGAAACCAAACATATTTACCATATACGCCCTCATGTAAAAAAATACCAATAGGCTGAACCTCTCAACGGCTGACAAGAAAGATTCATATGTGGCTATGAGATTAGCCCTAATATTATCATGCAGGACAACTTCTACACGAAGATATGTATACTTAATGAGATAAAGAATTATACAGGCTAAAATAACAGCAATTTCTTTTCTTGACTCAAAGAAAGCAACGGTAAAAATCATAGAAGCTGAAAAAAACAGTAGTAAAACAAAATTCACCCTTTCACTCAGTTTTGTAAAGAGAAAACTCGCTAATAGCTGGGAGAGCAATATAAGAAAAAATACTACACCAAAATCAAAATACGTTATATTGATATTATAATCTTTGAATATCCACTGCCAATACTGCGAAAATATATTGAAAAATAAGTGAAAGATAAAAACATAGAGATATAAGGGATTTTAACAAAAATAGAGAACATCTCTTCTGCATCATAAATTAAAGAAGTTGTTTTTGGAGTTCTTTCTCTCCTTTCAGGTCATCCAAAAAACAAACCAAATAGTGTCGTCATCGTCATTAAAAATGCAGATAGATCCCATATATATTGACTTGAATAATCTGCAAAATAAGCACCTATCAAACTAAATACAAACATGCCAATGTAATTATATTGAGAGCTGGAACCAAGCACTTTTTTAGTCGATGTAAGTTTCGTTTTTGCATATTGAATAAGTAAAGCATTATAGGCACCGGCAATTAAGGTAAGCGACAAAGCATTAAAAAATTTTACCAAAAGCAAACCATTAAAGCTTGTAGAAATTCCCATAAGAAAAAGCCATGTAGCTGAAAAAGCCGCCGCTAAAATCATAGACATTTTATAACTTTTTCTATCGGCAAAATATCCAAGAGGAATATACGTAATCATCATAACAAAAGCTTGAAATGACTTAAGATGCCTATATCGATAAGAGTTAAGCCTTTTTCTAGCATATAAAATACAATAAAGGTGCCTGTTAAAATTCTTATACCATTAAATAAAAATCCAAATGCTAATACATTAGCCATTCATTCACCAACAACACCAATAAAAAATGAGTACATCAATACCTTCAAAGTAATCAGGCCATCACTTTGTATAAAATACATAAATATAAGAGCTTACATTTTATGACAAATATGGCAATGACCGTTATACGGATCTCCAGTCCTATCAACTTGATATCCGGAAAAATTAATGAATAATGTTTTTTCTATAATTTGACATTTGTCAAAATCCGTTAAATATTTTACTGCTTCAAGAGCAGCCAAAGAACCAGCAACCGCATTATACGGATCTATCAAAGGATTCACATAGTTTTGCTTGATCTTCTTAACAAAATCATGAACATCCTTCACATGGTTCTGATTCACACATGCATAACATCTGGTTTTACCTGGAAATAATAAGTTGCTCAACAATAGCATTTACCGTAGCCGAACCGGCATATAATAGCGCACCGCTCATGTTAAAAGCAGCCTCATTCATCAAATGAAAAAAATCGGGCCTTAGATTATCTGCCGCGGATATAACAAGATCAGTGCTTTCGAATCGACAGCATGCCTTCTCTATATTATCTATTGTTTCTCATAGAACTCATAGTGAGTTGAAGGACTAATATAGGGAGCTTTATCTCTAACAACATCAACATTTTTTTACCGAAGTCATTATAATTATGGAGCATTTGCCTAGACAAATTTGTTTCTTCAACAAGATAAAAATCATAGTTTTTAATATGCCCTACACCCATTGCAGATATGTACAAAAAACATAGCTTCCGCATCCACCCAACCAACTATAGCGACCTTAGCATCTTTTAATTTGGAGTGAGCTAAAAGGGCATATTGTCAAAATTACCTGATACATGCTTAAATAAGTTAATTCGCCTATCAAATCTATTATATTCGCTCTCACTAAACCCAACTTTTCTTATAGAATCCTCCTTAGAAGAGGGAGGTTTTATTATCAAGCATATATTTTGTTAAATATAAAAAATCTTCGCTTTCTGCAGTATTTAGGTTACATTTTAATATTATAGGTATTATCTGCGTCAAACACGCTAAAGCTTTTATAACATTTGGTTATGTATCACTCATATCAAGGGCTATAACGTTATGTATATCCGCACAGATCAAGGCCTCATCCCCTTTTTGCCTCGCTGATATGGTAGACGAGTAAACATACTTGTTTTTATAGAGCGAATTCATTTTCAAATCTTTCCCTCGCAAGCTAAAGATCTACATGACTCAATAAATCGCGCAAATCTCTCATGTTATCAAAATTAAAATTATCAAAACAAAATTTACGCCCATGGTACCCTTCAAAATATTTTATATGGAGCTTCATAGCATTCATTTTTTCATCTAACTCGTCCAAGTTTATATGACGAAATCTACGAAAAATGCTGTAAATGCTGTCTCTCCTTGAATATGTGCTAAGTCAGCAGAAGTGGTGGCTATAATGTGCTTTAAATTCTGTTCCAGCATAAAAGGTTTGAATAAATCCATAGCGCCAATACCCCATCACTTCTGGTATGAACAATTGAATACCCTTCATCAACAAACAAAGCTACATTTTCATATGGAAAAACAGTTTCTATTAAAACTCCGATTTTTCGTTCAAATTCCCCTCGCAATCCCGTCTCAGAGATCATACTTCCTAAATTAACTTCTAAGATGATAGATCTATTCACCATAGACTTAAGATTAATTAAGCCCTAAAGAAAGCTCACGTACAAAATACAAAAGAAGTCTTTCCACATGCAGCAGAACCAGAACTAACAATGCTTTTCTTATAAGCGCAAAATTAAGAAACCATCGGCCATTCTTATTGCATCTTCACGACAGATATATGGAGATCTTCTTCCTAAACCAAGGACATCCAAAGTAGACTCCACATTTCCTCATATCCCTAGCCAATAGCATTGCATCTCTACTCTGTAAATACATTATTACCTCAAACTGTAGATAGAACGGATCACACGACCCCTTCCAATATTTTTAGTTATGACAATAAAGAAGAAAAAATCAAAGATTTTACTTTAGAAGATATAGAAGAAGAAGACTTGATCTTTGTTCCTAATACCACTTTACTATTTGATTTTACTTTCATTTTAATCTCTTCGTTTAAAATAATATTTGGAAGAAACACCTCTCCCAAGTGTAATTTGGATATTTAGATCAAATCATGTCAATGAATACCTTTGGCAGCTTACTCAATTACAAAATTTCTCAAGACATGCTTTTTTTATAGCAGCTCAAATCTGTGATATTTATCCGAAGCGTTTTTTTTGTTTTTCAACGATAAGTACCTCCAACTATCTGCGCAGTTTATGATTTTTTGTACTTGTATGGACTTGCATAGGAGGCTGTTATGGCAAGACAAAGCGTTTTTTGAGATAGTGAGGCATTTGAGAAAACAAGTATAGGAACCCATGATCTGCAAGCAATCAAGCTTTGGTTAAAAAAATTAAATAATGGCGTTTTGCAAGGAATTCAAATTACCCTATTAATTGGAAAAATTTCTAACAGCACTATCCAGCTTTACAATGAAACCCATAAAAATGCTGAAGATAATGTTATATTTAGTTTGCTGATGAATCTGTTTGCAGACAATGTTATCAAGGAGAAATGCTCGAAGACAATGAAGAAGCGCCTCAATTTATAAACGATCATCTTGTCTCAACATGCAACTACCTGAGGCCTAAATATTGATTTACAAACAACAGCAAAAGCACGGCCTTGAATGAAGAAAAAATACAAAAACTATCATTGACAATGTTTCGAAAAAATGGACTCCAAGAATTTAGTTTATCCCTGTCCAAAGCGCGTCTGAATATAATCACTTAAGAGAGTTTCAAATTCTTCAGCAATATGGCTGCCACGCAAAGTCTTTACTTTCTGCCCCTCAATAAAAACAGGTGCAGCCGGATTTTCACCCATTCCAGGCAGTGAAATTCCAATATCAGCATGTTTTGATTCTCCTGGCCCATTAACGATACACCCCATCACCGCAACCTTCAAACTTTCAACACCAGGGTACTTTTCACGCCAGATGGGCATATTTTTATACAAATCCGCTTCAATTTTTTGCGCCAATTGCTGAAACACTGTCGAAGTTGTGCGACCACATCCAGGACAAGCCGCAACAACAGGCAAAAATTGCCGAAACCCCATCACCTGCAAAAGTTCTTGCCCAACCTTCACTTCTCGTGTCCGATCTCCCCCTGGTTTAGGGGTTAATGAAATACGGATTGTATCTCCAATTCCTTGCTGCAACAAAATTCCCAAAGCCACGGAAGAAGCCACAACACCCTTTGTCCCCATCCCTGCTTCTGTCAATCCCAAATGGAGTGCATAATCACAACGCTCTGCCAAATTGCTGTAAACAGCAATAAGATCTTGGACATCACTCACTTTAGCAGAAAGGATAATTTTATCACGCCCCAATCCCAACTCTTCAGCTAAAGCAGCTGAACGTAAAGCTGACTGCACAACAGTTTCTCGCATGACTTCAGCAACAGATAAAGGATTTTCCTGCTGTGCATTTTCATTCATAAGCTTTGTCAACAATACATTATCAAGAGATCCCCAATTCACACCAATGCGAATAGCTTTACGGTATCGACAAGCAATCTCGATAATTTCCGCGAACTGACGATCCTTTTTTGCACCAAAACCTATATTTCCAGGATTGATTCGATATTTCGCAAGAGCCTGCGCACACGCAGGATGTTCTGATAAAAGCTTGTGACCAATATAATGAAAATCCCCCACCAATGGCACAAAAAAGCCCAATCGCTCTAATCTCTCCTGTATTTTTGGCACAGCAGCAGCAGCTTCATCACGATCAACAGTGATCCGAACCAATTGGGAACCCGCCCGCCAAAGAGCCGCAATTTGTGCAACCGTTGCATCAACATCGGCAGTATCAGTATTGGTCATTGACTGCACAACAATTGGGTTATTCCCACCAACCATCACATTGCCAACCGCAACGGCAACCGACCGACGACGCTCAAGAGGTTTAGATAAAGAATACGCTGTACTCATCAAATCCTCAAATTTTCAAAAGCTGTGCTACTACTCATCATTTATGATAATGCTTTTCAAACTATAATTGAAAAATGAAGGAAAGACACCACTTCATTTGACCAAAACTCTTGATTTTTTTTCACATTATCGCCAAGCCAACACTCTCAATGCAACCTTTCAATTTTTAAGCCGTTATAGCAACACCCCAAATACAATTACAATTTTTATAAAACAGTATAACACATGAAGGAGGCAACAAATGTATCTGTTTTCAGCCCATGCAAAAAATGATAAAATTAAAAAACGCATTGCACAATTAAAAAGTAAACTTCCCCCTGTAAACCGTTGCTATTCTCATAATAAAAGCTTTGAAAACGTCTCTGAAATGCTTAACGTATGGAAACAAAAAAGGCGCCACGCGCTTTATCATCTTAATGACCGCATCACAGAATTAAAAAACAAAGTAAAAGGACATCCTAAAACGACTCTTGCATTGGCTGCAGGATTAGTTTTAACGAGCTTCTTTCTGATACACAAAAATTAAAACACGAACCAGCCTTTTGAATAACCTCCCTTTGATATTCGCTTCCTTCTAAGCCTAGCTCCTTTTTTAAGAGCCGGTTTGAATGAGACATTCTTCTAAATCACGTTAAAAAAATGTTACGGAACATCATAATTCTCTCGGTTAAAAATTCACCTCTCCGGACCCCCAAATATCCCCTTCCCTGCTGTGCCAATCCGATTACAGAGTGGTTTCTTTCAAGCAGATTCCACCTGCTCACGACTGATAGAATTCCTTCATACTGATAGAATTCCTTCATAGTCTAACCGAGCAAATTCCGTCCTGAATCTTTCATTCAACTTTATATTTCTACACTCGGTTGATACAAAAGGCCACTGAAATCAGGCAAAGATAACACTCTTATTTTCCCTCTTCATGACTGCACCTTATCATAGCCCTAAAGATAATATTTTATAGCAGCATAGATAAAAGCTTAAACAAATGCATCATAACAAACCAAATAAAATCCTCTAAAGTGAATGCCCAATTGCTATAAGAAAAGGGCATAAAAAACAAATGGAAAAGCCCCAAAATTTTATCCTCCAGAAGCAACACGCTGCGAAGTATCCACATACGTGATAACAGACATACCAGGAATAAGCTTTTCAGCTCCCTCCTGTCCAGGATCTAACGCAATACGCACAGAAATGCGCTGCGCAATTTTAATAAAATTGCCAATTGTAGTATCCGTTTTTAAAAGTGAAAATTCTGAACCTGTCGCAGGTGCAAAACGGACCACACGTCCTGTTAATTTCTTATTGTTCAATGCATCAACAGAAAAAATAACCGGTTGTCCAACCCGCATCTGAGAAAACTGCGTTTCTTTATAGTTTGCAATAATCCAAATATCATCAGAAATGACAGACACCAACTGCGTACCAGGCACAACATATTGCCCAACCCTGGCACCAACCAACCCAATATGCCCTGTTTTAGGAGATAAAATTTTAGTATGATCAAGATTAAGCTTAGCCAATTCAACGCCAACCTTTGCTCCTGCCACTTCTGACTGTAAACTTTGTCGTTCAAGATCCAATTGTTTTTGCAATTGGCGTTTTGTTTCAAGCGCTTCTAACAATTGCGAAAGAGGACGAGAAACAAAACTTGAAGCATCATTAAAGCCTAACTTTTTGTTTCCAGGTAGACCATTGGAAAATGCTCGCGAACGCGTTAACTCTGCTTCTGCTGCATTAATTTCTGCCTGCAAAATCTGAGCTTGCAACATAATACTTGCAAGTTTTGCATTTTTCGAATCCAGAATAGCTTGTGCCCGTGCAAACTGTTGGCGAAAGAGGGAATCATCGAGTTCAAATAAAAGCATTCCTTTTTCAACTCTTTGATAATCTTGCACATAAATCCGTGCAATCACTCCAGAGATCTGTGAACTGACCAGAGTAATATTCCCCTTAATTGAAGCATTATCGGTTATTTGAATCGCACTGACAAAAGGAGGAAGCCTCCAAGCCCATAAAATCAATAAAACACCAGTAACACCTGAAAGGAATGCAATAAGCGTCGCTTTTGACCGTAATGCTTTTATCATTTTTTGCACCCCTCTTCACTGACATTATCTTGCTTTCCGAGGAAACGCAAAGAGCATGACTGTACACATATTTTTATAAGAAAAAGAACAAATACAACTGTTGCAATATAAAAATAAAGCCGAAAAACATCATCATAAGCAAAAATATTTGCTGTTAACTTAAACTGTTCAATCAGCTTAGATGTTCCTTGTTCACTTCCCAAAAGATGGGGGACAGAAGCACCATAAAAAGGCGAAAATAAGGTGTGTCCATTCCCTGAAATAAGAGGATCTGTAGCAACAATATTTTGTGTTAAAGCCTCAAAGTTTTTATGGGCGAAAATAAACTGCAAACTGCTAAAAAGAGCCGAGCCCATCAATCCACCCGTCACTTGCGTCAGCAGAAAGACAGCAATAAAACTTAAAACGTAACGCGGTCCTCGTGCACCGGCTATTACAAATCCCTTACAAAGAGCAGGAGGTAAAAAAAGTGCGTAACTAAAACTAACCAACCCTTGACTCAACATCATATCTTGGGGGCGCGTTAAGTGGTTTACATGGCTGTCTAGATAAGCGCCTAGTGCCAAACAACCCAAAGATACAAGATAAAAATAATCCTCCCGCCCAACACGTAAAAAAAAGACACAAATCGCTCCCCCTAAAAGAGTTCCTAATATAACGGCAAAGTACATAGGTGCCATCTCACGATTAAACAAACCGAAAAGATTAAAAAATCCTATCGCTAAAGTTGATCGTTCTAACAAAAACACGTGAAAGACCAATAAAATGAGAACAGATTGTACCATTTCTTTACTGAAGAGCCAGCGTAAATCAATCAATGGTTTTTCTCTATTAAGTTCAATAATAATAGCAATAACCAAAGAGCACACAGCAAGTGCAAGTCCCCAACCAATCCATGGTGCTTCATACCACCAATATAATATACCAACGGACATAATGACTGCATTGAGTCCCAGACCAAGTGCAATCAAACTATAGCTTATCCAGTCTAATTTCTGAATAACCTTACTACGCACAACAGGAGTCAGAGGAAGAGCATAGATACATCCCAAACTGATAAGAACCAACCCCATTTCCATCGCTGAAAGACTTGTAAAACCAACACTTTCCAGTAAATCAGGCGAAATCAAACGTGATAAAGGTGCAGCTAAAGCTGCATTCATATAATTCAAACTAAGACCAATGGTAAACTTCTTTGCTGGTGCAAAAGCCTCCATCATATAAAGAAGCGCGAGTGAAGCCAATGGCGCCGCAGCAATACCGGCAAAAAAGCGTATGATCAGTGCGGAACGCAAATCCGTTACAAAGAGCTGCAAAATACAAACCAAAACAAATCCAAGGATTGATAATTCAGCGAAAGCACGAAGCCCAAATTGATAGCGAATTTTTATCAACATGATCGCAACGCTCACATTTGGCGCCATATAAGCAGCAACTAACCATGTTGTTTCAATCAAAGTTGCGTGGAAATCTCCCGTAAGCTGGACAATATTAGATTGAACAACATTTGCCCCTAGACCATAAGCCCATTGCAAAATAAAAGAGGCGAAAATATACACAAAGCATTTTGGCAAAGGCCCTGCGAAAATAACACCAGGGTGAGGAAAAGGTTTTCCTCTTCTTTTAGCAGACATAACCGTACTCTTTTTTCCGCCCATGTCGCCTTTTCCTGTGTAATCCGTTATGCCTCTACCAATAGAGCACCACCATCTGTCAGTTGATGAAAAAACTCATCTATCTTATGATTTGTTTCATCACTTGAATCCGGTCCTATCATTGCTCGAACTTGCAAGATCTGCTGTTCCAACACATCAAAAGAAAGATTCTCAACAGCAACAACGCGCTCCACCAAAAGAGAACATTCTGAAAAGGTAACACTAGCCACCCCCCCACAAACAGCAAACAACTTCTCCCCTGAAGAGGTGAGAACGCGAACACTCCCCAACACAATGCTTGCCACGACAGGTGCATGACGCGCCATAACTGTCAGCGCACCAAACGCTGAAGGAAGAACAACGGACACCACCTGCTCTGAAAACACAATTCTCTCAGGTGAGATAAGCTCAAACAAAAAATGCTCTTCTTTATTATTTTCCACCAAAATCTCCATGAAGCTTGATACAAGGACTTTTTGTTCTCTTTACGACAAGCATTCCTTATAGATTTCTCTTTATGAAGAAGCCTCTGCAATGAGACGCTTTCCTTTTTCAATGGCTTCATCAATCGAACCAACCATATAAAAAGCTGCTTCTGGTAAATCATCATAATCACCAGCACACAGACCTTTAAAGCCTTTGATTGTTTCTTCTAAAGGTACGAGTTTTCCAGGTGAACCAGTAAAAGCTTCAGCCACATGGAAAGGTTGCGAAAGGAAACGTTCAATTTTACGTGCCCTGCCCACTAGCAATTTATCATCTTCAGACAGCTCATCCATTCCAAGAATCGCAATAATATCTTGTAGCGCTCTATAGCGTTGCAAAATCGTTTGAACTTGACAAGCAACAGTATAATGCTCTTCTCCCACGACCAATGGATCAAGCATGCGTGAGAAAGAATCAAGCGGATCCACTGCAGGATAAATTCCCTTTTCAGCAATCGAACGCGAAAGAACCGTTGTTGCATCCAAATGGGCAAAAGAGGTTGCGGGCGCTGGATCTGTTAAGTCATCTGCAGGAACATAAATAGCCTGAACAGAAGTAATAGATCCTGTTTTTGTACTGGTAATACGCTCTTGCAAAGCGCCCATATCTGTTGCCAAAGTTGGCTGATAGCCCACAGCAGAAGGAATACGCCCTAAAAGCGCTGACACTTCAGCCCCTGCTTGAGTAAAACGGAAAATATTATCGACGAAGAAAAGAACGTCTTGTCCCTCATCACGGAAACTTTCTGCAATAGTCAATCCTGAAAGAGCCACACGCGCGCGCGCGCCTGGTGGCTCATTCATTTGCCCATAAACGAGCGCACATTTCGAACCTTGCGTTGAACCATTATTCTCTTTTGGATTCACATTCACACGGCTTTCGATCATCTCATAATAAAGATCATTTCCCTCACGTGTCCGTTCTCCCACACCTGCAAATACGGAATACCCACCATGTGCTTTTGCAATATTATTGATAAGCTCCATAATAAGAACGGTTTTACCAACACCAGCCCCACCAAACAAGCCAATCTTACCACCTTTGGAATAAGGTGCTAACAAATCAACGACTTTAATCCCCGTGACAAGAATTTCCGACACCGTTGACTGCTCAACATATTGTGGAGCGTCTTGGTGAATAGAACGGGTTTTTGTCGCTGCAATTGGCCCCACATTATCAACTGGCTCTCCAATCACATTCATAATACGACCAAGAGTTGCTTCTCCAACGGGAACACTGATTTGTGTTCCTGTATCAAAAACCTTTTGACCACGGACAAGACCATCGGTAGTATCCATGGCAATTGTCCGCACGGTATTTTCACCCAAATGCTGAGCAACTTCCAAAACCAACCGATTGCCCAAATTATCTGTTTCCAATGCATTGAGAATATTTGGCAACGCACCTTCAAACTGGACATCAACAACAGCACCAATAACCTGCTTTATCTCACCAACAGCGCCTTTTATAGGCGCATCTTTAAGAGTTAGATGCACATCCTTTTTAGGAGAAGACCGCCCAGACGTAGGCGAATCCTTTATGCCACTTTGAGATTTCGAGGCGGCTTTTTTCACGACTGGACGAGCAGCTGATTTCTTTTTTTCAACTTTTGCTGCTTCCTTGCTTGACGTCACTGCTTTTACCATCAATCTTTACCTTTTCAATTTAAAGCGCTTCAGCGCCCGCAATAATTTCGACCAATTCTGTCGTGATCTGTGCCTGACGCTGACGATTATAAGCCACCGTCAATTTATTAATCATTTCACCTGCATTGCGCGATGCATTGTCCATAGCAGTCATCTTTGCCCCCATCTCACCGGCAACATTTTCAAGCAAAGCTCGAAATATTTGTACCGAAAGATTGCGCGACACAAGCGCATCCAAAAGAGTAGCGGCATCGGGCTCATAATCATAAACAATTGGTTGTAGACCTTTGCTTTTATCTTCCTTTTCAAAAACCCCTCTTGTTTCAACAGCCTCTTTTGGAGAGATCATGGGGATTAAATTAAAAGCCGTTGGACACTGATTAATCACTGACACAAATTCAGAGTAAAACAGCGTACAAACATCAAAGGCCCTGTCATTAAATAAGTCGATGATCCGCTGACTAATTATCGCGGCCTCTGCAAAACCAACACGCTTTACAGAATGCAAATCAATATGATCAATCATAAAAGCTTTATAATCACGCGATAAAATATCGGCTCCCTTTTTACCTACGGTCAAAATTTTAACGATCTTGCCATCCGAAAGCAGTGCCTTAATCTGTTGGCGTGCACGACGCGCAATCTGTACATTGAAGGCACCACATAAACCACGTTCCGCAGTACAGACCACCAAAAGATGCACATCGTCTCGATCCGTCCCACGCATAAGAAGAGGCGCCTCAACAGCATCAACATCAACAGCAAGATTTGCCAAAATATTAGCCATCCGCTTGGCATAAGGGCGCGCTGACTGAGCCGCCTCTTGCGCACGATACAACCTTGCTGCAGCAACCATTTGCATGGCTTTGGTAATTTTCTGCGTTGCCTTAACCGAAGCGATACGGTCTCTAAGATCCTTTAACGACGCCATTTAAGCATTCCATCAATTCATCACGAAAAATTTTTCGCGTAAGTATTAAGGACATTAACCAATTTGTTCTTAAGTTCATCGGTTATCTGTTTTTTTTCAGCAATTGCCTGCAAAAGCTCTTGGTAGTCACCGCGCAGAAGAGTCAAAAGCCCCTGTTCGAATCGCGTGACATCAGAAACAGCCAAAGAATCAAGATAGCCATTCACACCAGCAAAAATAACAACAACTTGTTCCTCTGTTTTCAGCGGAGAAAATTGTGGCTGTTTCAAAAGCTCTGTCAAACGCGCCCCGCGATTTAAAAGACGCTGGGTTGAAGCATCCAAATCGGAACCAAATTGCGCAAAAGCAGCCATTTCGCGATATTGTGCTAATTCACCTTTGATCGAACCGGCAACCTGTTTCATCGCCTTAATTTGTGCAGAAGAACCAACACGCGACACAGAAAGACCAACATTCACAGCAGGACGAATTCCCTGATAGAACAGGTTTGTTTCTAAAAAGATTTGCCCATCAGTGATTGAAATCACATTTGTGGGGATATAAGCAGAAACATCATTCGCCTGCGTTTCAATGACGGGCAAAGCCGTCAAAGACCCAGAACCATTTTCAGCATTCAACTTTGCAGCGCGTTCTAGAAGACGTGAATGGAGATAGAAAACATCCCCGGGATAAGCTTCACGGCCAGGCGGACGACGAAGCAAAAGAGACATTTGTCGATAAGCAACCGCCTGTTTGGAAAGATCATCATAACCGATCAAAGCATGTTGACCATTATCACGGAAATATTCCCCCATTGCACACCCGGCAAGAGGTGCAATAAATTGTAATGGAGCAGGATCAGAAGCGGTAGCAGCGACAATAATGGAATATTCAAGGGCCCCACGTTCTTCCAAAACTTTAACGAATTGTGCAACCGTTGAACGTTTTTGACCAATAGCAACATAAATACAATATACTTTGTCTTGTTCACGCTCCGCATTTTTTTCGTGGAACGGTTTTTGATTTAAAAATGTATCGAGCAAAATTGCTGTTTTCCCTGTTTGACGATCACCGATCACCAACTCACGTTGTCCACGCCCAATGGGAATGAGTGCATCAATAGCTTTCAATCCGGTTGACATAGGTTCATGCACAGATTGACGCGGAATAATCCCTGGAGCCTTCACATCAACACGACGACGTTCTGTTGCTTTAACAGGCCCTTTGCCATCTATAGGGTTTCCAAGTGCATCGACAACACGGCCAAGCAAAGCTGGTCCCACAGGAACATCCACAATAGTGCCTAACCGTTTAACGGTATCACCTTCACGAATATCACGATCCGATCCAAAAATCACAACCCCGACATTATCAATTTCCAGATTCAAAGCCATACCACGTATACCATTTGAAAAGGAAACCATTTCCCCTGCTTGGACATTATCCAAACCATAAACCCGGGCGATACCATCCCCCACAGATAAAACCCAGCCAATTTCTGAAACTTCAGCCTTTTGGTCAAAGTTTCTGATTTGCTCTTTTAGAATTTTTGAAATTTCAGATGGTCTAATATCCATCAGCCGACCTCTTTTTTCAATGCAAGCTTAAGCGAAGATAATTTTGTTACAAGAGACGTATCAATCTGAGACGACCCCACACGAATGATCAATCCACCAAGAATCGTTGGATCAACAAGAATATGTAGTAAAACTTTTCCACCCACGACACCTTCCAAAGCTACACGCAACTCTTGTTCTTGATCAGAACTCAGCGGGCGAGCAGAAATAATCTGCGCCAAAACTTCTCTACGAGAGAGAGCGACACAACGCTGAAAAGCATGTAAAATACCAGATAAGGCAGAAAGCCGACGGTTTACTGCAATAACACGCAAAAAATTACCAACAATTTTACCAGTGCTCTCATCAGCAAATTTTATGTTCTTACAAACAGACTGCATCACTTTAACCTGCTCTTTTACTGAAAAGAATGGGCTCTGCACAAAGCGTTTTAAGTCTTCATTCTGATCCAAAACAAGCAAAAAAGATTGCACTGCCTTGTCAACCTTTTCAACAGCTTTCGCTTCTTGAACCAAATCAAAAAACGCTTGCGCATAACGTTGATCTACCAACGGCAGCGGTATAAGAGAAAATGAATCCGACACGAAATACCGCCTCTTTCCCTTGAGCAACTCTCTGATAGTTATCAGATGAAATGAAATAGGAATCCCAAATTTTAAGAACCTTCTCTTAAAACCTAGAACAAAAAACTTCTTGGTTTCTAGCATAGACACAACCGACTCGCAACACTGCAAATTGATGCTTTCTGAAAATTTTAACGAAAATATTCAAAATATTTTTAAAAAGGATTTTTCAGAATATGTAAGCCAGCACCATAGTTTGTCTGTATTTCTTTTTGACATTCTCTGAGAGATTTCTCAAGTCTCTTTTTTGTCATCATAAGTCGTCTCAAAAAAGAAGTAAAATAATTTTCTTCAGTATTAAAATGAGACATTTTTCTTAAATTTCCTTTTACCAAAAGAGTCTTCGCTACCGCTACCGCTACCACTACCGCTACCGCTACCACTACCGCTACCGCTACCGCTACCACTACCGCTACCGCTACCACTACCACT
>NZ_JACHIM010000006.1:74002-111005 GCF_014203215.1 Bartonella callosciuri
ACACTACCGCTACCGCTACCGCTACCGCTACCGCTACCGCTACCGCTACCGCTACCGCTACCGCTACCGCTACCGCTACCGCTACCGCTACCGCTACCGCTACCGAAAAAATGTATTATTTCAATCTTATAAGCAAGCAATAATAGCGGATATTCCCACTAAAAAGGAGAAAACTTTGTGGATCGATATCAATCTGAACCCGAACTGAAGAAAGCATCTTAGGCACACTTGTAAACATTATACGAATAAAGCCTTGTATATCAAACGAACGCTGTCCTTGTAACAAAAGCCGAAAACGATAACGCCCCCGCACAAGAGCAAGTGGAATTTCTGCCGGTCCCATAACTGAGATATTTTTCTCACACGGTGCAACTTGACGCAACATACGTGCATAATGTTCTGCCGCTTGACATCTTTCTAAAGATACAATCAAAGAGATAAAACATTAGTTATATATTTAAGCAAATAAATTTCCACATTAGACTGTTTTATTTTTAGAGAAAACTTTGTGGATCGATATCAATTTGAACCCGAACCGAAGAAGGCATCTTAGGTGCACTTGCGAGCATTGCACGAATAAAGCCTTGTATATCAAACGAACGCTGTCCTTGTAACAAAAGCCGAAAACGATAACGCCCCCGCACAAGAGCAAGTGGAGCTTCTGCCGGTCCCATAACTGAGATATTTTTCTCACACGGTGCAACTTGACGCAACATACGTGCATAATGTTCTGCCGCTTGACGTCTTTCTGAAGATACAATCAAAGAAGCAAGCCGCCCATAAGGAGGCAAATGATAATGCTGACGCATAGCAATTTCATGTGTGTAAAAATCCTCATGTTGTCGCGAAAGCAAAGCTTGTATTACGGGGTGATTGGGTTGATAAGTTTGCAATAATCCTAAACTTTCCAATCCCATACGCCCTGCTCTCCCAGTCACCTGAGATAAAAGCTGAAAGGTACGTTCAGCCGCACGTAAATCGCCATTCGCAAGGCCAAGATCAGCATCAATAACCCCGACCAGAGAAAGCCCAGGGAAATGGTGTCCTTTCGCAACCAACTGTGTTCCAATAATAATGTCAACTTCACCATGTGCAACTGTTTCCAATTCGCGTCGCAACTGACCAATCCCACCGTTGAGATCAGTTGAAAGAATCAACAACCGCGCTTGTGGAAAAAGCCCCCGTGCCTCTTCAGCAATTCTTTCCACCCCAGGTCCACAAGCTACGAGATGATCTAGCGTTCCACATTCAGGACATGCTTCTGGAAGCGGCTGATGATAACCGCAATGATGGCACTTAAGTTGTCCTTGTAAACGATGCTCCACCAACCAACTTGAACAGTCGTGACAATGAAAACGATGTCCACAAATACGGCACAAAGTTAACGGCGCATAACCACGTCGATTAAGAAAAAGGAGCGCCTGTTCACCTTTCTCGATGGTTTTTGTCAAAGCCTTTTCAAGAGCCGAGGAAATAAAACGCCCCCTTTGCACACCTCCTTTACGCATATCAACCACCCGCAACTGCGGAAGTGCAGCTGCTTTAAAGCGTGATGGCAAATGTATCCGCTGATAACGTTCCCACAAGACATTTGTTTGACTTTCAATCGATGGTGTTGCTGAGGACAAAATAACAGGAAAATGCTCGAAAGAGCCGCGTGCAACCGCCATATCACGCGCATGATAAAAAATGCGCTCTTCTTGTTTATAAGCACCATCATGTTCTTCATCGACAACAATCAACCCAAGATCTTGAAAGGGGAGAAAAAGCGCCGAACGTGCTCCAGCCACAACCCGCACCCGCCCTTCTGCAACTTGCCGCCACACACGTTCTCGACGACGGGGTGCCAAATCGGAATGCCATTCTGCCGCTTCTGCTCCAAAGCGTGCATGAAAGCGATCCAAGAATTGTTGTGTTAAAGCAATTTCGGGCAATAAAATTAAAACCTGCTTGCCGCCTGTGAGTGCTTGGGCAACCGCTTCGAAATAAACCTCTGTTTTTCCCGAACCCGTAACACCATCAAGCAGAAAAACTTGAAACCGCGAAGATAAAACACCTTCCCGCAACAGTCGCGCTGCTTCGTTCTGTGCCCTCTCCAGCTTAGGGGGACAAAAATCAGGATTGGGCATCGCCACAAGAGCCGGCGGCGGCACCATAACCTCTTTAAAAACTCCAAGCGATTTTAATCCTTCAACAACAGAAATAGAAGCTCCTGCAGCATGCGCAAGACCAGAACGTGTCCAAACCTCACCATCGCGCGCCAACTCCAAAACCCGTGATCGCGCTGGTGTTAAACGTCCTACATCTCCACCACAATATTGTAAGCCCGGCATCTGCGCTTCCGGCTCTAAAGCAGCCGGCACACATAAAACCAATCGTGCAACAAGACCAAAAGGAGTCATGGTATATCGACTAACAAAATGTAAGAATGTGATCATTTCCCCCTTTAATGGCGGACAATCAAAAACATGGAGCAGAGAACGTAATTTTTTACCCGCTACAGATGTAGCCTTTGGCTCATCCTTTGTTCTCTGTTCTCCAATGTCCACCACAAAACCACAAACTTCGCGTCCCATCACCGAAACACGAACAAAAGAGCCAACCTCGGTCTCCATAGAAGACGGAACCTCATAACTATAAGCCTGAGAAACAGGAAGAGGCACCAAGACCGAAACAATCTTTTTCTCCTTCACACCTTCTGTCATATTTGACTTCATATTTTGTCTCAAATTTTTACGAACCTTTTATACAAACAATATCTCTAAAGTTTATCTTTTGACACCTTTACGAAAAATCCTTCGCATGACTTATTATTCCAGCCCTCTCTCAGCAGCAACCTTACCAATGTCCCCATCCCTAAACCATAAAAAAGAGCCATGTTTCCCCTATCAGAGATAGAACCCAATAATGGTAAGCATGCACAAATGAAAGAAGCATCAAAATAAAGCAATTTTTCCCTCTGTTACATGTTCCGTTATCTTCTCTATTAACTTTATATGCGTTCTTTTATACTAAGAATGTTCTCTATACTAAGAATGTTCTCGCATTTAGGATTATCGCTGCTTGCCTTTTCCATATTATCGTGGAAAGTCATTTGCGTGACTTATAATTCTACCCTTATCGAAAACACCTTTTCCACAATAAGCGTTTTTATGCATCCCTCTTATTGGAAAACAAACAAAAGAGCCAACATATCACCCTCTATAATAAGGAGGAGCTCTATCATTAAAAGGTGAATCTCCCTAACGACAAGCACTTAACTACCAACACCGTAAGCGCTAGCACCAGAAACAAACCCTTCCCACATGTTGCCTTCTTTTTAACACGCGAATTTTTTTAGACTCCTTTTATTTATATCTCCACTTACCCCATGAAATATCAATTCTTCCTCTTGCTTTTGCAAGAAACAATAGCGCATAACAAAAATGGGTGAAACATCAGAAGCTTTGCGTAAAGAGCGAAAAAATAAGGAGATTAAACATGAAGTTTTTTGTGGATAGCGCCAATATTGAAGAAATCCGAGAATTACAAAACTTAAGCCTTGTTGATGGTGTTACCACCAATCCCTCACTTATTTTAAAATCAGGACGCAATATCTTTGAAGTTACAAAAGAAATTTGTAGCCTTGTTAGCGGACCTGTTTCTGCTGAAATTGCAGCAACGGAATTTGAAGATATGATGAGAGAAGCAGCTGTTTTAGCAAAAATTGCCGACAATATTTGCATTAAGCTTCCCTTAACACTTGATGGATTGAAAGCTTGTAAAGCTCTTACAGCACAAGGATTAAAAACAAATCTCACACTTTGTTTTTCTGCTAATCAAGCCTTATTAGCCGCCAAAGCAGGTGCAACATTTGTTTCACCGTTTGTTGGCAGAATTGACGATTGTGGAACAAAGGGGAGTGAACTACTTCATGAAATTCGCACGATTTATGACAACTACAATTTTGAAACGCAAATTTTGGCAGCATCAATACGCACTGTTAATCATGTCAAAGAAGCAGCACTCAGCGGTGCAGATATTGCAACAGTTCCACCAACAATCTTAAAATCGCTGGTGGGGCACCCTTTAACCGATAAAGGTTTGCAAATTTTTCTTGAGGACTGGAAAAAAACCGGACAAAATATTGCTTAAAGTTTTGAAAGATCTCTTGCAAGCAACAGTAAAATCTGTTCAGCCAATTCCTCTGCCACACGTTTTTGCGCGTCTTCTTCTGCTTGCATCGTTGCATATTCTTGGCGAAGCCGTTCAAAAGATGCACGCACAGTTCCCATGCCCTTACCAACAGGAATATTTTTCATATCTTGCAAGATATAAGAAGCGCTCCCCACTACGGTTCCAACCGAAGACCGGCCCTCTCTTTTCCTATCTTGGCCAACCTCTATCTGTACAGAGTTCCTTGTAAACATGGATGTTTGCAATACCAATTGGTAAGCTGGAGCAGAAGGTTTGCTTCCATTTCTATAAAGAAGAAACAACAAATGATTTCGCATCATTTGACCAAAACGATCTGACGGTTCTGCAACGATAATGGAAGCAAGCTTTTCGGAAAGCCCCAAAGATTTTTTTCCTAAAGGCTGACGATAAGAAACAGAATCCACCGTTGTCGAAATCTGTGATCCCTGACGATAGAGCGGTTCAACTTTGCACCCACACAAGAGTACGAGCAAACCAGCGAAAACCACAAGGATAAAACTACTTTTAGAAAACGACATTGACAATCCTTTGTGGAATAATAATCATTTTTTTAACGGTTTTCCCTCCCAGATGCGCCTGTACAAAATTAAGAGCCAAAACAGCTTCTTCAATCATCGCTGCAGTAGCTGTTGCGGCCACAGTTACCTCACCACGTTTTTTACCATTAATCTGTACCGGCAAAGTATAGCATTCTTCAATGGTTAATGCGGGGTCATAAAGGGGCCAAGAAAGCTCAGACATTAAAGTTTTACCCCCTAAAACAGCGTGGCATTCTTCTGCTAAATGAGGCATGATAGGCGAAATCAGTGCGAGGAAAAAATCCACTGCCTGACGCAAAGCAGCTTTCATTTCATCCTCAACAGTTTCCACCTTATTTAACAAAGGCGCCATGGTATTTAAAAATTCATAAAGACGTGCGATTGCCCGATTAAAAGCAAATTTTTCTAAATCATCTTCTACGGCGTGGAGCGTTCGATGTGCTACTTTTGAGAGTTCCAAAGCCGCACCCTGACGCCCAGCACAGGGCACCACTTCCCTTAATACTGGAGTACTTAAAGCCACACAGCGCCAAACACGTTGCACAAAACGATGCGCTCCTTCAACACCAGATTCCGTCCAAGTGACATCCCGTTCAGGCGGAGAATCTGACAACACAAACCAGCGTACAGTATCGGCTCCATAGGAAGCGATAATATCGTCAGGATCAATGACATTCTTTTTTGATTTTGACATTTTTTCAACCAACCCAATCGTCACTTCACTTTGATCTGTTAATTTATAAGCCTGACGCTTTCCACCCTTTTCAACAATTGAAATTTCTTCCGGTGAAACCCAGCCCTGATCATCCCGATAGGTTTCATGGACAACCATCCCTTGGGTAAACAACCCCTTAAATGGTTCATCCACAGTCACATAACCCACCATTTTCATAGCACGCATAAAAAAACGTGCATAGAGAAGGTGTAAAATTGCATGCTCAATTCCACCAATATATTGTTGCACAGGCAACCATTCCGTTGTCGTTTGTTTGTCGACGGGTTCTTGTGCAAAAGGTGCAGTAAAACGTGCATAATACCAAGAAGAGTCAACAAATGTATCCATGGTATCGGTTTCGCGTTTGGCAGGCTGACCACAGGTAGGACAAGCAACGGTTTGCCATGTTTCATGACGCACGAGTGGATTACCCGGCTGCTCAAAAGTCACATCATCAGGCAATACAACGGGTAAATCATTGCGCGGCACTGGAACCACCCCGCAAGATACGCAATGGATCATCGGAATTGGGCATCCCCAATAACGTTGACGAGAAATACCCCAATCACGCAAACGAAACTGCACCGTTTTTTTCCCTTGAGGTTGCCCACCTAACATTTGCCTCTCAAGCCTTTTGGCTGCTTCTTCAAAAGCCTCTTGTGGCGTAAGACCATCCAAAAAATTGGAATTGATCATCACACCATCACCGATATAAGCCGTTTCACCAATCACGAAATTTTCTCTATCACTCCCCTTTGGCAACACCACCGGCCGCACGGGAAGATCATATTTGCGCGCAAAGTCCAAATCTCTTTGATCATGGGCAGGACATCCAAAAACAGCCCCCGTTCCATAGTCCATAAGCACAAAATTAGCGATATAAACGGGAATATACACTGTCTGATCAAAAGGATGAATAGCCAAAATTGAGGTGCGAAAACCTTGCTTTTCAGCGGTTTCAAGTGCTACGGTTGTCGTTCCACCACAACGGCAATTTTCGATAAAAGCCTCCAACGCTTTATCCTTTTGCGCTAAGGCTTGCGCAATGGGATGATCGACAGACAACGCCAAAAAAGAAGCACCAAAGAGCGTATCAGGCCGCGTTGAATAACAGACAACTTCAGGAAATGCCTCACAAACCTCATCAGCACCCTCAGTTGACTTCAAAGCCCAACGAATTAAGAGGCCTTGTGACTTACCAATCCAATTTTTTTGCATTGTACGGACTTTTTCCGGCCACTGCTCAAGCTCTTCAAGCCCTGCCAGTAAATCCTCACTAAAATCACTAATTTTGAAAAACCACTGCGTTAATTCACGCTGTTCAACTAGCGCACCAGAACGCCATCCCCGCCCATCAACAACCTGCTCATTCGCCAAAACAGTTTGGTCAACGGGGTCCCAATTCACTTTAGCCACTTTGCGGGCCACCAACCCCTTTTGATAGAGATCAAGGAACAGCATTTGTTGCCGATGGTAATAGCTCACATCACAGGTTGCAAATTCACGTGACCAATCCAATGAAAGCCCTAACTGTTTTAATTGCCCGCGCATCACTGCAATATTTTGATAGGTCCAAGTTTTGGGATGCACTTTATTTTGCATGGCCGCATTTTCAGCGGGCATACCAAAGGCATCCCACCCCATAGGATGAAGCACATTAAATCCCTTTGCACGTTTATAGCGTGCCACAACATCCCCCATGGCATAATTGCGCACATGCCCCATGTGAATGCGCCCAGAAGGATAAGGGAACATTTCTAAAACATAATATTTTTCACGACAGTCTTCTTGCACGGTCTGAAAAATTTTCTTTTCATCCCAAATAGCTTGCCATTTTTTTTCACAGGCACGTGGATTATAACGTTCGCCTAAATTATAATGTTCAATTGTCATTCCCATTATACTCTTTAATAAAATTGAACCAAAAACTTGTTTTATGCTTGACCATGGATTAACCCCATCGTCAACATTTTCAGTAAATATTCTACAAAGTTTTTACAAATAACAGTTCAACCGCTGAACAAAAACAGAAAGCACGAAATATGAATACACACACCCCCCCCTATGTTTCTTCTGTCACAGCATGGAACAATTTACAAAAAGACATTACTGAAATATGTAAAGACTATGATCGTTCTGTGGAAGAAATTCAACTTATTGCTGTTTCAAAAACTGTTTCTGTAGAGAACATACTCCCGCTTTTACAAGCAGGTCAGCCTCTTTTTGCTGAAAACCGTGTACAAGAAGCTGCTGAAAAATGGTCAAACCTGCGTCAACAGTTTAAAAATATTGAACTTCACCTCATTGGCCCCCTACAATCTAATAAAACAGCCCAAGCTGTCAAAATTTTTGATGTTATTCAAACTGTTGACCGCGAAAAAATAGCCAAAAGTTTGAGCATAGAAATGCAAAAACAAAAAAGAACCCTCCCCTGTTATGTACAGGTTAATATTGGCTTAGAGCCTCAAAAAAGTGGACTTGCACCACAAGAAGTGGTCCCTTTTGTTGCCCAATGTAAAAATCACTATGGGCTTGATATCATCGGCCTTATGGCAATCCCACCACACCAAGAAAACCCCGGTCCCTATTTTGCACTCTTAGCAAAACTAGCAAAAAAAGCCGGTCTTCCAAAACTTTCAATGGGCATGTCCAATGACTTTAAAACAGCTCTTCAATTTGGCTCTAATGTTCTACGTATTGGCTCTGCTTTATTTGGAAAACGCTCTGTTTAAGCCCCTTTCACCAAACAAATGAAATAACAATTTTAGTCACCATCGTTTAAAATTTTCACGATCCATGAAGATAAAAACGATAGTTTAAAAAGAATGTTCATAAAGATATTTAAGAATTTTTTTAAATATGAAGGGGAAATTATTACAACAATCCTTTACACAGAAGATCATGAGATATTTCAAACAAAAGCGAAACCTCTTTCTCATAAATTAAAGTGTAAAAACTGATTACAAGAATATTTTTATAATATCATCAGATATAATTTATGATTTTTTCTTAATTATATTTAAAACATAATAAAGAAGAGAGGCTGCATTTAAACATAAAAAGTAAAGACAATAGAGAAAAAAGTAAAAACAATAGAGAAATGTACTCTCTTTAAGACAATCGCATCAGATTTTAAAAATTGACTATTCCAATATTTTTAATTTATTCTAATCTCAAATGAAAGCTTTTCATTTAAGAAAAAATTTGAAAAATTCTGCCAAAAAAATGCAGAAATACAGTGGCTAATTTTTTCAAACAATAAATTATAAGGGAGGGAACAATGTCTGAAAAAATCTATCCAATACCAGATAATATCAAAAAAAATGCTTTGATCGATGAAGATACCTACCAACAATGGTATCGGGAAAGTATCAATAATCCAGAAAGCTTCTGGGCAAAACATGGCCAACGCATCGAATGGTTTAAGCCTTATACAAAAGCAAAAAATACTTCCTTTAACGGAGATGTTTCAATTAAATGGTACGAAGATGGCATAACAAACGTTACCTATAACTGCATTGATCGCCATTTAAAAACCCATGGTGACCAAGTCGCGCTGATTTGGGAAGGGGATAACCCCTATCATGACAAAAAAATAACCTATCATGAACTTTATGAACATGTTTGCCGTTTTGCTAATATTTTAAAGAATCATGGTATAAAAAAAGGTGACAGAGTCACCATTTACTTACCAATGATCCCTGAAGCGGCCTATGCTATGCTGGCTTGTGCCCGCATTGGTGCTATTCATTCGGTTATTTTTGCCGGATTTTCTGCTGAAGCAATAGCAGGACGCCTCGTTGATTGTGAATCAACCTTTGTTATTACCGCCGATCAAGGCTTGCGTGGCGGAAAACGGATTAACTTAAAAGACAATATTGATCATGCTATTGACATAGCAGCCCGTCAGAATGTGCATGTGAATCAAGTCATGGTCATCCGACGAACCTGTGCAACAATTAATTGGGTAAAGGAACGTGATTTTTGGTACCATGAGGAAAAAGCTCATGCCAAAATAGATTGCCCAACAGAAAAAATGAACGCTGAAGATCCGCTTTTTATTCTTTACACTTCAGGATCCACAGGGAAGCCCAAAGGTGTTCTGCATACAACAGCAGGTTATCTTGTTTATGCATCGATGACACATCAATATGTTTTTGATTATCATCCTGGTGAAATTTACTGGTGCACTGCCGACCTTGGTTGGATCACCGGTCATTCTTACTTGATTTATGGCCCTTTATGCAATGCTGCCACTACTTTAATGTTTGAAGGAACACCAACCTTTCCCGACAAAGGAAGATTCTGGGAAATTGTTGACAAACACAAAGTGAATACGCTCTACACCGCGCCAACGGCTATTCGCACGTTAATGAGTGTAGGAGATTCCTTTGTCAAACACTTTGAAAAAACATCGTTACGCCTTTTAGGCACTGTGGGCGAACCGATTAATCCAGAAGCATGGGAATGGCTTTATCATACGGTTGGAAATGACCACTGTCCTATTCTCGATACATGGTGGCAAACAGAAACAGGAGGGCATATGATCACCCCCTTACCCGGTGCGACAGCGCTCAAAGCAGGATCAGCCACACGTCCTTTTTTTGGTATTCAACCCCAAATCGTAGATAACCAAGGGAATGTTCTAGAAGACGAAAAAGAAGGCAATCTCTGTATTATTGACTCATGGCCTGGACAAATGCGTACCCTCTATAATGATCATACACGCTTTATTGAAACTTATTTTTCCACATACAAAGGAAAGTATTTTTCAGGCGATGGTTGTAAACGCGATAGCGATGGCTATTATTGGATTACAGGGCGGGTTGATGACACTCTCAATGTCTCTGGACATAGGCTAGGAACAGCTGAAATTGAATCAGCACTTGTTTCTCATCCTGCTGTTTCAGAAGCGGCTGTTGTTGGTTACCCGCATCCCATTAAAGGACAAGGAATCTACAGTTTTGTCACCTTGATGGAAGGCACAAGCTCAAGTGAAGAGCTGCAAAAAGATCTTATTCAGCATGTTAGAAAGGAAATCGGTTCCATTGCCATATTGGATAAAGTTCAGTTTGCTCCTGATTTACCAAAAACGCGATCGGGAAAAATTATGAGACGTATTTTACGGAAAATTGCCGAAAACAATTTCGATAATCTGGGAGATATTTCAACCCTTGCTGAACCACAAGTCGTTGATGATCTTATTGCCAATCGCCAAAATAGAGAGACCACAGTTTAAAGCAAAACAGCATTGGTTGCTTTAACTTTTCTGCTATCTCAGCATTTTCGTTAAAGTCATCGGTGAAGGTACAAGTCGACAGGATCATTCCATTTGGCAGCTCAAAATATTGCAACTACTCCTGCATTGAGATGGTTCATGAGAGGCATATTTACCCCTTTTTTAAATGATTTTATCCACATGTTAACTCCCCTTGTAATGTACAAGGAAATTTTTATCTATTGATCATGAACACATTTGAAACGAGTAAATTGTACTGTATTCAGGGCTCTTATTAAAATTGCAAAATGATAAATCATCATTATAGAACAATATCTTATTAGTAAAAAAGAAACAGAAAAATTAAGGAGACTTTTAATGTCTGTGAAAATAGGTACTCTTTTTCAAGAACAACAGAGAAACGGTTAAGGGCACAACATACAAAGCTGTGGAGCATAAATTTTAGCAAGTCCTGGAGCAAAAAGTGTGGAGCATTCTTTTCCAACTGCCAAACGAGAAAGATCACAACTAAGCTCAAAGATAGGAACCACAGCTCTCATGTTTTTTTCTAGAATTACCTTGGAATTCCTGCTAAAATCATAAATAAAGAGTAAATAAGCAAATGGAGTAATTGATAATATATCACAAATAATATTTCTCAAGAACCAATGAGAAGCAGTAAAAAAGGCATATTGCAATCGGTGGAATATACATCCACCAAAGAGCTTAAAGCAATGAGAGCAAAAGTTCTAGCGATGATGCAATATAAAAGCAGAAGTGGTAATGAAAAGTGATTCATTTTGAAAATGTTGGTCTTCGCTACGGAATGGGCCCTGAAGTTCTTCGTGATATTAGCTTTCATATTCCTCCCGGATCATTTCAATTTCTCACTGGTGCCTCTGGAGCAGGAAAAACGTCTTTGATGCGTCTTATGTTTTTGGCTCTTAAACCAACTCGCGGTCATATTGATCTCTTTGGAGTGGATACAGCATTACTCAAACGGCAAGAGCTCCCCGCCCTACGACAACGTATTGGCGTCGTTTTTCAAGATTTTCGTCTCCTTGACCACATGACAACATATGAAAATGTCTCTTTACCTTTACGCATTAAAGGACAAGAAGAAGCCACTTATCGCAATGAAGTAGAAGATCTGCTCTGTTGGGTAGGCCTTGGAGATCATATTCATGTTTTACCACCCGTTCTTTCAGGTGGAGAAAAACAAAGGGTAGCGATTGCACGCGCGCTCATTGATCAACCTGAAATCCTTCTGGCTGATGAACCGACAGGAAATGTCGATCCGCCTTTGGCAAAACGCTTGCTTCGCTTGTTTATTGAACTAAATCGTTTTGGAACAGCTGTCATCATTGCCACCCATGATATCGCGCTGATGGAACAAGTCGCAGCACGGCGTATGCTTCTCCATAACGGGCGGATGACGATTCATGAATAAGTTTTTCTCAATTTTTACCCGCAATAAAAAAAACGCAACGGCTATTATTCCCAGTAGCAACATTTCCGGGCAAGCACTGGTTGCAGTGATTGCCATTATGACATTTCTCTCAAGCCTCACATTGATTGGTGTTGATTTAGTCCAGCGTGCTGCTAACAGTTGGAGCAATCAAATTAGCTATGAAGCAACCATTCAAATACGCCCCATTGAAAATATTGATATCGAAAAAAACCTTCATGATGCAGTTAAATTAGTTAAAACATTTCATGGTGTGGAAGATGCCACAATTGTTGACCAAACAACCACTGAAAAATTACTTGAACCATGGCTTGGAACGGGTTTAAACTTAAGCGAATTACCTCTTCCCCGCCTTATCATCGTAACATTGAAAGAGAATGAAAAGATCAACTTTCCCGCAATCAGTCATGCAATCAAAACACAAATTCCGGGAGGTCAGTTTGATAATCACCGTGTTTGGGTAAATCGTTTTGCAACAATGGCACATACAACTGTTTTCATTGGTTTTTCAATTTTAATCTTGGTTCTAGGCTCACTGATACTTACGATTAGCTTTGCCACACGCAATGCACTGGCAGAGAATGCGCAAATTATCAATGTCTTATACTTCCTCGGTACTGAAACCCTTTTCATTGCACGACAATTTGACTGGCATTTCTTTAAAACTGCACTCCGCGGTGCCTTATACGGTGGTATAACCAGCACATTTTTATTTGCTGCCTTTACCTTTTGGACAAACTATAATCTAGGAAGAGTGAAAGCCAGCCAAGTAACCGCTTTGTTTGGACATTTTTCTATAAGCTCCATACCTTATGGAAAAATCATTAGCCTTATTGTTTTCGTTTCTCTTCTTACCATGCTTACAAACCGCATGACTATTCTGATACAACTCAAAAAAATTGATCAATGTGAAAACGGCTTATTCTAATCCTATACCTCACAACCTATATAATTCTAAATTAATGATGCAAGAAAATCGAGATCAATCCCTAAAAACACAGAGAACAAGTAATCTAAAGCATTTTTGCTGCTTGTTTCACTATTTTCCACCGACAGCATTAACTCTTTTAACAATCATTCTCCTTTTTTATGTGGGTTTTGTTATTTTTTCTGAAAAAACCGAACGACTTCAACCACCAAATCCTTTGCCGAAAGCAGATGCAATCATCGTCCTTACAGGAGGAGGAAACCGAATAGAGACAGGGTTAAAACTCTTACAACAGGGGCTTGGTTCGCGACTCTTGATCAGTGGAGTCAACACAACAACCACCCTAAAAAATTTCATGCACAGCACCCATATTACCCCACAGCTTTTCACTTGTTGCGTTGATATAGGATATAAAGCAATGAACACGAAAGGAAACGCCAAAGAAAGTGCTGCTTGGATCAAAAAACACCACTATAAAACACTTTATATCGTCACCCATGATTATCACATGTGGCGCTCTTTGCGTGAGCTTAAATATTTAATGCCTGACATTCATTTTATTGCTTATCCTGTTAAAAAAAACGGCAATGAAAGCATGATACAACAAATCAATAAAACACGCATTCTGGCATTCCAATATATCAAAACGATTCAAGTATATCTAAAAACTGCATTCTAAACTTTGCGGCACTGATTTTCTGAAAATTTGCCACAAGCAGCACCATCGCTCTTTGCCAACCCAAATGGTACTTGATAGCGTTCATAAAAGACATTTTTACGTCTTTTTTCAAGATCCAAATGCCAACCGCGTTTATGACATGCAAAGGAACAGTTTTGATTAATTCTAAAAGGAATTGACTTCATCCCCCCATCACCATAAAAGATAAAGATTTTTAACTTCCTCCATTTTGTAAACAACCCGACTTTTTATCTAATCTAATAGATTTCACCTGCTAACTATGTAACTATGCACCGCAGTTCACTCCATGAGGCTCGACGAGCAGTCCCTACCCTAAATATTTACCATAGACTCTAAAAACACCTAGTGTGGAAAGCTTTATATAATTACCGCTCTAAACGATGGTATTTTATTATTGGACCTCAAAAGACGCTGTTTTACAGCACAACGGATACCTTAACATTTTCAGTATATCTGATTTCTAATTTTGGAAGACTATGAACAATTTTCATAGTTTCTAAGCTTACAGTAATAACTAGTTGAAACGATTCTAAAGGGTAAGCCGGATTGCCAACCGTTTCAAAAGCATAGCGATTAGCATCATTGATCAGACCGCTTGCTTTGTCAGTTTTAATAACCTGCCGCTCCATAATTCATTCAAGAGGAGGCTTACCATTGACCACATAATCATAAGCTTCAAGAGGAATATTCTGCGTAGTGATATTCGCATTATAAACACTGTACTTTTGTTAATAGCACCACGCTTACCAGCAAATTTCATTGCTTCACCACAGTAAAAATGCACCTCATCAGAAATCACCCAAAGTTCTTGGATCACCATGTTTATATGTAATAAAGTATAGCTCAACCTCTTCATAATTCATATGCAAATCACCAAGCCTTCGATCCGCTATCACAAAAGCCCAAAAATCCTCTGCTTTTTTAACTGTTGGAATGCGCGGTAACTGTTTGGACAAATTATGTGCATAACACATCCGATAATCTTCAGAATGTAAACTCCCGTAAACATAATAAAACAAATCATCTTTTGTAATCATTTCGCCGAGATATGCCGCCACAAAATAGGCCACCCCAACCCTTCATCAGTGAGTGCATCACACCGCTGCAAGCCAGCTTTTTTGCTTTCCTCTGCAAGATTTGCAAACAGATGGACTTGGCTCTCCTCTTTATCTTCTAAGGCCTCAGCATTTTCATAAACATACCGTGGAAAACATTAACCAGTATCCATTGCCTTCTTAGCTCATTTCCTCTTTTCACAATTGCTTCATCTAGTATGAACGTGCAAAAACAACCATGTCCCCAGAAATTGTTTGATGCCTAATCGCGTGAGAGGGCAATAACAGGATCAAGCCGTGAAGCTTGCCGTGCTGGTGAAAAGCCAAAACATATTCCAATGAGGGTCGCAAAAGTAAGGGATATGATAATTGAATCAATCGTATAAATTAGGTGGATAGGAGCCTTAAACAGGAGAAACAAGCCACCAACAGAAAGTCCAAACAAAATACCCAATCCCCCACCAATGACACAAACCAAAATCGCTTCAATTAAAAATTGCTGCAAAATATCACTTTGGCGTGCTCCCACAGCCATACGCACCCCGATTTCATTGATCCGCTCTGAAACAGTAACCAACATAATATTCATCACACCGATCCCCCCCACAATCAATGAAATGGCTGCAATTGAAGAAACCAGAAGTGTTAAGATATGCGTACTTTCCATGATACGCTCACGAAAGAACTCTGAATTTTTAATGAAAAAATCTTCTTCTCCATGCCGCATAATCAAAAAACGCTTTACCATAGTTTCTGCTAAATGTGAATCGACATCATCGGCAATCCTAACCATAATTGCACGAACCTGTGTTGTGCCAAGGAAACGAGTTTGCACTGTTGTATAGGGCAAATAAATTTGCAACGTATTTGATACACCTCCACCATTTTTTGGAGCCAAAATACCCACAATACGCACAGGAACTTTCCCCACATGCACCACTTTTCCAAGTGGGCTCTCACGACTATGAGGAAACAGAACAGGAATTGCTTCTTTTTCGATCACGAGATCAACCGCTCGATCACGCACACTTTTTTGATCAAACAACTGTCCCTCAACAACGGTGAGTCCCTGTGTTTGGAAAAACTGTTCTCCCACCCCCATCACTACAGCATTGACTTCAACTGCATCAAAACGCACCGTTGAGTTCACTGAAAGTTCAGGTGTTACACCAGAAACATAGGGTAATTTTGACAGAGCTTCTGCATCAGCTTCAACTAAACTAGTTATTTTCTCTGCGAGTGGATCAGAAAAGCTTTTTCCTGGAAAAATTGTCAATGTATTGGCACCCAAACTCTTAAAATTTTCCAATATCTTTTCCCGCGTACCATTCCCCAAAGCCACCATCGCAATAATCGCGCCAATACCGATAATCACTCCAAGCATTGTTAAAAACGTCCGCATCCGATGCGCATTCATTGCTAACAACGCCATGACAAAAGCTTCACGAAAACGCTCCACAAAAGAACGAAAAACACCAAGTGATTTTGAATCATTCAGATTTTGTTTTTTATGCAAAAATTTGTCATCACTTCTTTTTTTTGCAACCTTTGAGATATTATCAGCGACAATTTCTCCATCACTGATTTCGATAATACGCTCTGCTCTTTCAGCCACCTGCATATCATGCGTTACGATGATAATGGTTCGCCCTTCTTGATGAAGCTCATCCAAAATACGCAAAACTTCTTGGCCACTCTGTTTATCTAAGGCACCCGTTGGCTCATCGGCAAGAATAACTTCTGCATTATTCATGAGAGCACGAGCAATAGAGACACGTTGTTGCTGACCACCTGAAAGCTGATTTGGACGATGATTTATACGATCTCCCACACCTAAGCGTGTTAAAAGATCTTGTGCACGTTTTTTTCTCACTTCCGGTGCAAACCCTGCATAAATAGCTGGAATTTCAACATTGCCGAGTGCTGTTAATTCACTCAACAAATGATAGCGCTGAAAAATAAATCCAAAATGATTACGCCGCAAAGCTGACAATTCATCAGCAGAAAGAAGGGCTGTTTTTTTTCCTGAAATCCAATAACAACCCGAACTTGGTTGATCAAGGCAGCCCAAAATATTCATCAAGGTAGATTTCCCTGAACCAGAAGCTCCCACAATCGCAACCATTTCACCACGCTTAATGGTGAGGTTAATGTTTTTCAAAATAGTAACGAATGTCTCTCCAGCAGGAAATTTGCGCACAATATTTTCCAAAACGAGAACAGCATCTTCTTGTTTTGTTTTCATAGCTTAAATCTCATCTTCATTACGCACAGCAGAAGACTCTGGGATCGCTCCATTTCGTGAACCAGTAATAACCACATCGCCCTCCTTAAGCCCTGAAACAACCTCTGCGACAACCTTATTATTCAGTCCGATTGTCACCTGTTTAGCAACAACTTTATTTTTCGCCTCCAAAACAGAGACCCATGCTTTACGCTCTTTTGTCTCATCTCGTAAAGCATCACTTGGAATCAACAAGACATTCTGAGCACGACCCAAAATAATATGAACCTGAGCAGTCATATAAGTCCGGAGAGAATTGTCCTTATTATCAACATGCACAATCCCATTATAGTAGATAGCGGAAGAAGTAGAATCTCCTATCATACCAGGATTAAGACTCACATCAGCGCGAATTGATTCAGGAGCTGGCTCTATCTTTTCTAAAGTTCCCTCATAACGACGCTGTGAATTACCTAAAACTGTAAAATAAAGAGGCTGTCCAGCTTGAACTTTAAGAACATCTGCTTCTGAGATTTGCGCTTTGACTGTCATCTTTGACAAATCACCCAAAATAACAATTGTCGGCGCCGATTGAACTGCATTAACATTTTGCCCTTCTTCTACAACAGTTGCTAAAACTGTTCCGGCTGAAGGAGCGGTTATCCGCGTATAACCTAGATTGACCTCTGCACTTTCTACGTCAATTTGTGCTTGTATAATCTGCTGGCGAAGCTGTGCAATTTGTGCCTCACGTATTTTCACTTGTGTTGCAGCATCATCAAGGTTTGCTCTTGAAATCGCGTATGATTTAATCATTTCTTGCTGACGATTTAAATTTTTCTGCGCAAGGGAAAGATAGGCTTCTTGTTCCAACAAACTGGCATTATAGTGGGACAATGCTGCTTTTTTTCTTTTCAGATCGTTTTCTTGATCTGTAGGATCGATTTCTGCCAAAAGATCGCCTTCTTTAACAACACTCCCAGGGGCAACACGCATAGAGACTACACGCCCTGTTGCACGCGCGCCAACAGCAACCAAACGGTAAGGACGTACAAGACCAGAAGCCAAAACACTTTCTTCAATATCACCACGCTGCACCACCGCAGTTACATAAGTGGGCACTGATGCTCCAAAAAAAACAGAACGCACCCACAATAAAAAGATGATAAGGAATACAGCTGTTAAAAATAGGACAAGTTTTTTGCGTTTTGTCATGAAATTTTTGATGAAATTTTTTTTCATTGCTTTACCTTTATACGCGAACGGGGTGTAGCATCGACGACTTCTGGACGTGATACGTTAACAACACCATCCCAGCCACCCCCTAACGCCTTCATCAGCGCAATGTATTGAGTAACCAAAGAAATACGGCTATCTTTAAGCGCCATTTGCGCAGAATAATAAGAGCGATTAGCATTTAATAACTCAAAAAAGCTTGTATTTCCATTTTCAAAAAGCCTTTGTGAAAGTTTTAAAGAGTGCAAAAAAGCTTTATTAGCAACGATAAGCTTTTCTAGGCGTTGATGTTCTTTCGTCAATCTTACAAGCGCATTTTCTACATCTTCTAAAGCTCCCAACACAGCAGCCCGATAAGTAATAAACGCTTGATCACGCTGCGCACGCGCTACCGCAACAGAAGCTACGACTTGTCCCCTATTAAAAAAAGGAAAACGAAGACCGGGTCCAAAAGACCAGCCAATTGTTGAATTTTTCCACAATTGCTCAATCGCAGTTGCTGCTGTGGAAATATTCCCTGTTAAAGTGAGTGATGGATAAAGATCGGCTTCACGTTGACCAATCCGCGCTGTTGCTTGCGCATATTGACGCTCTGCCCGTCGTAAATCCGGACGTGTTAACAAAACATCAGCTGGAATTCCTGCTGATATCGGCCATTGTGGTTGTGGAATTTTCACCTGTCCTGCATTTTTTTGTAAAAGATCCTTCAAAGCCGTAGGCACCTGACCAGTTAAAACAGAAAGCCGATGAATGCTCATTGCTAAATTCGCTTCCATCTGTGATATATCCGCTTCTGTATTCGCCACTTGCGCTTGCGCATTTGAGACATCAATCTCCGAAGCATCACCAGCCGTTAATTTAGCACGGATCAATTCATATGTTTTACGCTGAGACACAGCAATTTTCCGCACAATCGACAACTTTTGTTGCCAACCACGGACTTGAACATAATTTGTTGCCACATCTCCTAACAGAGTTACCATGGTAGCACGCAGATCTTCCACTGCTGCTTCAAGACCATAACGTGCCGCTTCAACGCCTCGCTTATGCCCACCAAAGAAATCAAGCTCCCAGCTCGCATCAAAACCGCTCAGATACTGGCTTAAAAACGCATCAGATTGTCCGGAATTATTACGAGTCCCCGAAATTGAACCAGATACACTTGGCAAAAGAGATCCCACAGCTTGCCCTAACCCAGCACGTGCTTCGCGAACATGTGCTTTGGCAACAGCAACGCTATTATTTTCAGAAATAGCATAATTCATTAACGCATTCAAAACAGGATCATTCAAACTCCGCCACCATCCAGCAAGCACAATCGGCTGCTCAGAAGTCTGACCAGTTTTTTGTCCCCAAACTGATGGAACTTTAAAAGATGTTTTATGATAATTAGGGCCAACCATACATCCAGACAGCACAAAAAAATATAAAAATACACTATAAAACAAAATGTTATAAGCAATCCGCTGTAGATTTTTTATCTGCATCCATTCTCCCACATGTGGTCAGAATCAATCCATCCATATTTCATTTACTTTATCCTTATTTCAAACTTGTCGTGAAAAATCAAATACTGTTTGTACTGGAACATGATCTGAAGGCTGATTCCATCCTCGTGCATCACGAAAAATAGAGAGATCAGCAACAAAAGGTGCAAGATTTTGAGAAGACCAAATATGATCAAGCCGGCGCCCACGGTTAGCCCGCGCCCAATCACGTGCACGATAACTCCACCAAGTATAAAGTTTAGTAGGAGCAGGAACATACATGCGCATAAGATCAACCCACTGACCGTTACAACATAAAGCTTGTAAACGCTCAGTTTCAATGGGTGTATGACTTACAACCTTAAGCAATTGCTTATGAGACCAAACATCCTCTGGCAAAGGAGCAATATTCAAATCACCCACCAAAAGAGAAGAAAAGCCATTTTTCTGATCCGCTCGGATGGAGGAGATTTCTTCTAGAAAATCAAGTTTATGACGAAATTTTTCATTCACATTAGCATCAGGCACATCACCGCCAGCAGGAACATAAAAATTATGAATTCGCATGTCATTACCATAGACTTCAACAGTCACCGAAATGTAACGAGAATCTTCCTTTTGACAAAAGAAACGCTTTTCAACACTCTTAAACGGCAAACGAGAAATAATTGCCACACCATTATAAGATTTTTGTCCATTCAATGCGATATATTTATATCCAGCCGCTTCAAAGTCCTCAACTGGGAATAAAGCATCTGAACATTTTGTCTCCTGTAAACACAAAACATCTGCAGGAAATATCTCCAAATACTGCAAAACCTGCGCAAGACGCAAACGAATAGAGTTAATATTCCAGGTAGCAATACGAAAGAACATCTCTTTCAAATCCAAGGATGTAAAACTGTATTATTTCTTCGAAGGAAGTGTGAACATCCCATCAGCGAATCGAACACCTGTCCGCACATTCATAATTTGAACAGTGGTTTCCAGATTTTGTTGATCAACAATTGTCCACTGCCGTAAAGTGGTGTTTTTAGAATCAAAAACCATTCTTATTTTCCCTGCCCCAATAGTTTTATCCCGTAGAACAATCGTCACCACCCCTGGATCTTCACGAAATGCCAACAAACGCCCTGATGATACATCAATTTTATTGTCCAACAGAAACTTCATCGGCGTTTGAAAGAGCTTTGAGAAACTCCAAGTATTCAGAGCACGATTATTAACGCCTATGAATTGACCATCTGCAATAATCTGTAAAGGTATCTTTTTGTAAATAAAACGAATTTTTCCTGGACGCTCTAAATAAAATGTCCCTTGAGACATTTTTCCCTTTGGACTAAACTGAATAAAATCACCTGTCATTGTTTTAATTGCTGCAAAGTGATTAGCAATTTTCTGCGCCTTTACCACTGTATTAGATGATTGGGAAAAAGCAGGAAAAGTTAAATACCCAAAAACAATAATTCCAACAAACCCAAAGACTCCTCTTTGTGGTAAAAAAGACGTTTTCATAAAAAGCTCCCAAGCAATACAGACTTATCTTCCAATTAAACAGCAAATGATGAATAAATACCCTTCTCTAAAAGAGAAATATATTGTTTGAAAAGATTATCAAAAGATTTTTCTTTCAAAGTCGTTTTTCTCCAAAAGGCTTTAAAATATCGCATTGACCGACATAATCTGCTCAACTCATGATGCCTTCTTTTTCCATCCGCTCAATCAATGAAGTAGCATGATTATAGCCGATACCCAGACAACATTGAATGTAAGAGGTTAAAGCCTTATGATCACAAAGAACAAAAGCAACAGCTTAACTATAGAAATCATCGGTTACAGAAGAAGTCGTAGCAACATCAGCACCTTTTTCTGCAATTTCGTGTGTAATGGTCTCCAAAGTAATCGGTTCATACTTAAACTGCCCTAAGCACCCAAATTTTCTGTTTGCCCGCACGATTTATCGAACAAACGATACCTTCTTCTTCTCTCCTCTAAAACAGCAAAGCAACACAATTATAGACCATGCTTAAATAGGAAAAACAGAACCAAGAAACAGTCATTCCAGCGAATCTAGCTGCTCTTTTCAGTAATAAAAAACGTTTTTATAAAAACGCTCCCAATCTATATTACCTTTTAAGAGGAACAGCAAATGATTAATCCACACATTTCGTTAAAGAATGTTGTGTAAAAAATGATCAAATATTTTATTTAAAAGCGTTCTTCTTCTGCAGGCACCAAAATTTCGCGTTTACCTGCATGATTTGCTGAACTAATAATGCCTTCTTCCTCCATCCTCTCAATCAATGAAGCAGCACGATTATAGCCGATGCCCAAACGACGTTGAATGTAAGAGGTCGAAGCCTTACGATCACGAAGAACAATAGCAACAGCTTGACTATAGGGATCATCTGCTGCAGGAGAAGCCGTAGCAACATCCGCGTCATTTTCTGCAATTTCTTGCGTAACGGTTTCTAAATAATCAGGCAATGCTTGCGCTTTGAGGTGCGCCACAACCTGCTCCACTTCATCATCAGCCACAAAAGGCCCATGAACCCGTTGGATACGCCCTCCTCCCATCATGAAGAGCATATCACCTTGTCCTAACAATTGCTCAGCACCCTGTTCGCCAAGAATTGTTCGGCTATCGATTTTTGAACTCACAGAAAAAGAAATACGTGTGGGAAAATTAGCTTTAATGGTCCCGGTAATCACATCCACCGAAGGGCGCTGGGTCGCCATAATCACATGAATACCAGCAGCACGCGCCATTTGCGCTAAGCGTTGAACAGCACCTTCAATGTCTTTGCCAGCAACCATCATCAAATCAGCCATTTCATCAATAATAACAACGATATAGGGCATAGGACTAAAATCAAGTGTTTCCGTCTCATAAAGAGGCTCGCCAGTCTCATGATCGAATCCAACTTGAATTGTCCGCACCATTTTCTCTCCCTGACTTTCTGCTTCCTTGAGACGTGCATTAAACCCATCAATATTGCGGACACTCAGTTTTGACATTTTACTGTAGCGCTCTTCCATTTCACGAACGGCCCATTTCAGCGCAATCACCGCTTTTTTAGGATCTGTCACCACGGGTGTTAATAGATGGGGAATGCCATCATAAACCGAAAGTTCAAGCATTTTTGGATCCACCATAATGAGACGACATTGTGCAGGTGTCATGCGATAAAGAAGCGATAAAATCATCGTATTAATAGCAACAGATTTTCCTGATCCTGTTGTCCCAGCAACCAAAAGATGCGGCATTTTTGCCAAATCTGCGATAACCGCTTCACCTCCTATTGTCTTGCCCAAAGCAAGTCCTAGTTTTGCTTTGCTCTCAGTAAATTCTTTCGCCTGTAAAATTTCTCGTAGATAAACCATCTCCCGTTTTGCATTGGGCAATTCTATGCCAACCACATTACGTCCTGGTATTACAGCAACACGCGCTGAAATCGCGCGCATCGAACGGGCAATATCATCTGCCAAGCCGATGATACGGGAAGACTTAATACCAGCAGCCGGTTCAAACTCGTACAAAGTGACCACCGGACCAGGACGTGCATCAATAATTTTCCCTTTCACGCCAAAATCTAATAAAATCCCCTCAAGTTCCTGAGAATTAGCTTTTAAGGCAGTAGGAGAAAGTTTTATATCCCTTTCTGCCAGTGGTGGAACCGAAAGATAATCTAAAAGTGGAAGAAGAAAACCACCGTTTGAAGAAGCAGTTAAGGGCTTAAAAGTGCGGTTTTTCACGGGAAAAACACGTACTTTATCTTGATTTTCCTGATAGGGCATTTTTTCATCCAAGAAAGTTGGTTCAACCCGATCAAGGGGCTTTCCCTGCCTCTTATGGCGCCTTTTGAAAGAGAAAAAACGAAAAAAATGTGCTTGTAAAAAATAGAAAAGATGTAAAATAGCCCCAAAAGTTGTAGCAAAAAAACCATGCTGTTCTTCCTCTGCAGCATCTTCTGTATCCTCTAAGACTTCGAAAAGTGGATTAACATTTTCGTTCTTTTGAATATTTTTTACCTTTCTCTTATTTGTTCGGCGCCGCCATACCACATTGCCTGCAAAAGCAGCCATAAAGAAACTGAAAAAAATAACAGCAATACCTAAGAGTACATTCTGAAATGGAGAAAGAAAGACAGGAAAAATTGAATAAAGAGCACTTAAAATTTTATCCCCTAAAACCCCTCCCAAGCCCATCGGCAATGGCCAATAGGTAAAAGGGACAACAGGTGTCATAAGGGCAAAAGAAATTAAAAAACAAATTATTGAGATGACCCACAAAAAAAGACGAAAAATCAAATTGTAGATATTCTTTTGTGCTAACAAAAGGAACGACCAGAATAATGGCGGCAACAAAACACCAAGACTTGCCAAACCAAAAAACTGCATGACAAAATCTGAAAAAATTGCACCCGTCCATCCCATAAAGTTTGTAATCTTATTAGGACTTGCATGCGTTAATGATGGATCTGCAACATTCCAAGTTGCTAAAGCCAAGACGCAAAAAATAATGAAACCCAAAAGCCCAAGCCCAATGAAAACACCAATCTGACGTAAAAACATTTCAATGAGCCGTGAACCATAAGATTTTTGCGCTTTCAATGAATCATAGAGAGAAGAATTTTTGTGCATCCATCAATTCCAAATACAAAACCTTCACATTAAAAAGCTATAAAATTATGACCGCAAAGTATTAATACAGTTTTAACCATCATAATCTTAAAAATTTTTACCTGTCGTACCATAAAATACTTTCCTTCAAAATAAGGATCGAATTCTTAAAAGCATCATATAGTCTCTGTCGTATTTCAATTTTCTTTTGCATAAACCAAATATAGAAGTATAAAGTTAAATAAAACATTCAGGGCAGGATTTGCGCGATGCAGTTATGAAGTGAACGACATAAGTGGTCAGAAAGAAAAACACACTAAGAGAAGCCGGCCTGTTTATCAATCAGCCTGAGAAGAAAATCTCATCCTTTAAAGCAAAGAGGAAATTAAAATATTCGATAAAAATAATATTAAATAAAGACATCCTGTTTAAGAGCGAATAAACTGCCAACAATGGAACGAAGCGTTGTGTATTCTGATCCCAATAAAGATATAAGACCCAAGAAAAAAACAAGATCCAATAAAAATATAAAACAATGTGATCTTCTTATTGCAGGGGGTGCCGCTGTTGGTTTAACATTGGCAATAGCGCTCAAACAAGCAGCCCCTGATCTGAAAATTAATATCGTTGATGCTGCTTCTCAAGAGGCGCTTCCCGCTTCTAATATACGAACCATTGCCCTTGCCGCTGCTTCTATTCGTATGTTAAAACAATTGCAATGTTGGGAACATATAAAACCCTCTGCCCAACCCATTCATTCAATGATCATCACGGATGGATGCCCAAATGATCCTGTCAAACCAACTCTTTTAACCTTTGAAGGAGATGTCACCCCCAATGAGCCCTTTGCTGCTATGGTGGAACATAGAGAACTCATCCACGCTTTAAAAAAGCGTGCAAAAGATCTTGATATTCCTGTCATAGCAAACACGTGCGTCATTGATTTTCACCAAGAAGACCAACACATCACCGTCACCTTAAACAATGAAGAAGTTTGGCAAATGAAGCTTCTTATTGCAGCCGATGGAGCACATTCAAAATTACGCGAAAAAGCAGATCTTAAAAACTTTTCTCATCCCTATAAACAAACAGCAATTATTTGCACGATTGAGCATGAAAAACCCCATCATGGCCAAGCAATTCAACATTTCTTACCTGCTGGACCTTTCGCGCTTCTCCCTCTCAAAGGCAATCGATGCAGCATTGTATGGAATGAAAACCATAAAACTGCACAATACTACCTTAAAGCTGATGCTCTTATTTTTGAAACAGAACTCGAAAAACGCATCGGTCATCGACTTGGAAAACTCTCCTGGAATGGTGAACGTCAAGCTTTTCCTTTGAAGCTTTCTTTAACACGTCAATGTATTAAACCTCGTTTTGCCCTCGTTGGTGATTCTGCCCACACAATCCATCCCATTGCAGGACAAGGACTCAATTTAGGATTACGCGATAGCGCCGCTCTGGCCGAAGTTATTATTGAAACAGCGCGATTGGGTCTTGATATTGGCTCCCTCACTGCTCTCGAACGCTATCAAAGCTGGAGACGTTTTGAAATTATGCGTATGGCTTTGAGCAATGACTGGCTTAATAAGCTCTTTTCTAATGATAACCTCCTCTTACGAATGCTCCGCGATACCGGTCTTGGAATTGTCAATCAAGCGCCCAAGATAAAAAAATATTTCATTCAGGAAGCTGCCGGGCTTACCTCTAATGCCCCACGTCTGCTAAACGGACTCCCACTTTAGGAAAAAATTATACCATTTCACTTTTCGCAATCTATAAGATTAAGACTTTCTTCTCTCAAGATAAGCCCTTTTATTATTTTAGATTTTAAAAGAAGCTCCTAGATGTACAATGCAATCACGCAAATCCTATCATCACGATCTTTGATGCATTACGCATGCAAGCCTCCTCCTACCCCATCAAAAAAACAGATAGACGTTAAAAGATTCCCTTAATCTTTTTATTTTCAGTGCCTCTTTATGCACAGACACAGCTAATACATTTTGATAATAAAGACATTGAGAATGTATTATAGAACTCTATCAAAATATGAAAATCAACACAAAACACAGAAGCATTCTATTCTCCAAAAATACTCTCTTAATCTAAGCACATGAATGATAAAAAGATAAAAAATGATAAAAAGATAAAAGCCTGAGTATGAACCCCTACAAAAGAGAGAGCAGAGCAAAAGTCATAAAAGTATCCAGCAACTGTTTACAGTTCAGTATTGGAAAAAAAGAGCACATGCACAGAAATACACTTTTTGTATTTGAATGAATATATTTGTGCTTCCTACAGCTTTATCTAGTCACCCCGCACTTTAACATATATAAGCTGGCATTTTTATGCACCAAAAGAATCAAAAAACAGACTGCTCGCGTTCACCTCTCTTGAAATTTCGTATCTTGCAAAGATTGCCTATGTGTTATGTTACTTCTAATTCTTCAAGCGTATAACCATTCTCCAACCATTCTTTAATCCATTTAGGTCTACGTCCACGCCCATTCCATAGTTCCCATTGGTTATTGGGATTTCTATAATGACGCTCTTTATTCACAAGATCAGCTATATCAATTCCGTGCGCACTAGCAATTTCAAGAATTTTTCGCCGCGCATTTTGCTTCTCTTTTGCTTGCCGTTTTTTTAATTCCACATCAATTTGGGCACGCATCTCTTGTAACTCATCAAAGTTCATATTTTTGAGATCATTCACCTTCATTACTCCCCTTGCAAAAAAGAATTGTATCTTGCCATATTTTTAACACAATTATATACGACTTTTGCCTGCTTTGTTATCAAAATTAAAATTACGATAAATATTTCACTTTGACGGAGATGTGCTTTGAATCACGAAAAAAATTTTATTGGTGTCTCAATTGTCACAACTGTATCCTTTTTCAGTTCAATCGCTGAAATTGGTAATCGAAGCATGAAAAATGCACCGTCTTCTTCTGATTCTCATAAATCAGCGGTCGAAAGTGATTATAAATCGCCATTTTATAAACTATGGCAATATGTGACAAAGAACAAGCCCTCTATATATAATGGCAGTACGAATTATCCTTATAATAAGAAATACTCTTATCGAGAACGAGTTTTTACTTCATATTGGTACTCGCCCAAAGGATTTTTAGAATCAAATAATTATACGAAAAAATCAACTTCGATGGATCTCCAAAAACAGTCATTACTTGATGATGATTTCTCTCTTTGTAAACAAAATAACTCTGATATTGAAGGGCGTAATATATTCAGTTTTACCCCATATCTTTACACAGTCAATCAGATGCTAGCATACATTAAAAGCGGCCTAGAAAGAAATCGAATCTGTGCTCGCAAGGGATATCCTAAGCGAAACAATCTCACTTCGCGCATTTATGAAAATACAATGTGGCAACACTCAGAAAAGCCACATAGAATCGGTATTTATATCGATAAAATTTATCCGTGGGTATATTGCTTATGACTATTTCAGATTTCATTATGCTCGCTGTTGCACATATAACGGTTACAAACCCTGCAACACTTCCCATTGCCATCATACAAGAACTACGGGATAATATCGGTGCAATAAGTGTTAATGATAATCAGAAATTATCATGTCAACCATCCACCTTTGGAAAAACAATCGCAAAAACTAAACAGCCGAAGCAGAGTAGCTATAATTTTGACACAAATTTGGGGCAAACTAGTGTCGAAAATTTAAAATTATTCTCTCTCTCTCTTTCTAGTGAAAATGATCCTTACAAAAATTTTGGGGTTGTACAAACTTTTTCAGAACAATGCAATAAACGAATAACGTCTAAATATAGTTCTGAACAAACTGCATTGCGAACCGTCTTAAGTTTTTACAACACAGAAAATTTTAAGAATGATTTTACCAATGCTTATGTGCAGAACATTGCTTCACATGTCGGAACAACAACTTCTGCTCATGAAAATGAAAGGTCGCAAAAACCAGTACAACTCCATGCAAGAGAACCAGAACGAACGACTAACACAGAGCCTCTTCTTATTTTTCCGGAAGAATTAGCAGATGTATTTACACATAAGGCCGGTGGTGTCCATGATGCTTTTACAGCAGAAGGCGCTCTTCATTGGGAAGGCAGCAGGAGTAATGATTCTCCATCTACGGATTAAAACTACAATTTTGATAGGATACGGAGATGAAAGGTAGCTAAAGAAATATTAAAGCTCTAATTAGTAAGATTAAAAAAAATCTTTTCTAATTGAGGAGCTAAATAATGAAAATGATAGAACAAAACAGTGTTGATAGAGCATTTAATCAAAAAGCAGCACGTGAAATTACAATCATAATGCGCTCAGAAAGGGAATGGTATTTTACGTTTGTGGCAGATGATCCAATAACTGGCAAACCAAATAAGTATACGCTTCTTACACAAAGAGGGAAATTGAGAACGTGGGCTGATCCAAAATATCTCTTTAAATTTCTTCATGAAAGAGGTGTTAGTTATGGAATCTTCAATCTTAATCAGGATGAACGACATGAAACAATCACATATTCTTCAAACAAAATTTCATAATAGTAAAATTATCGCAACGATTGCAACTATAACTGTGTTTTTTATGAACCATCCTGTGTATGCCCAAGCACAGACTTTGGGCAAAGCAAAAACAGCTTTAGAAACACTCCAGACAGAATTAGGTAAAATTATTCCTATAGCCGCTGCCATTATACTTTTGTGCTTAGCAATTGGCTATGCAGGACGCTACATCGAAAAAGATACATTTGTGCGGTGGGCAATCGGCGTTGTCATTGCTGGATCAGCAGCCGAGATTGTTGCAATGTTATTTACAAAAGCATAATGAAAGTGAAACATCAATACACAGTCTGAAATATTATTTTGTTCAAAAAGAAAATTAAATTTCAGTGATTTTGCGCATATCAATTGTAATGCTACTTATACAAAAAATAAAAAGTTCATTCACGCCAACTGTAATCTAAACTAGGATAAATAACATGAAAAAATCAAATATTCGAGCAACAGTTAATAATAAAATTATAACAACTATTGCAATGATAAACATATTTTTTATAATTTATCCTATGTATGTCCAAGCTCAAAATTTGAACAAAGCAAAAGATGCTTTAAATAAATTCAAAACTGAATTGGATGTAATTATTCCTATCGCCGCTGCGGTTATACTTTTGTGCTTAGCAATTGGTTATGCAGGCCGCTACATCGAAAAAGATACATTTGTGCGGTGGGCAATCGGTGTTGTCATTGCTGGATCAGTAACCGAGATTGTTTCGATGTTATTTATAAAACCATAATGAATTAAACTGAAACCAGGATACAATCCAAAATATCAGCTGTAGATAGATCAATAATAATGTCACTTAGTATTGAAAAATCTTATTTATGAGGATTTAATTTAAGAGTAAAAGATGAAACAATTAAATATTTTCCAATCAAAAAATAATAATCCAATCATTGTAATTTCTGCAACTGTAACTGCACTTTTTATAGCTCATCCTGCATATGCAAAACTGGATAATGCTAAAAAAGCTTTGGAAGATTTACAGGATGATCTTATTAAAAACATTATCCCCATTGCGGCTGCGGTTATACTTTTGTGCTTAGCAATTGGTTATGCAGGGCGTTACATAGAAAAGGATACATTTGTACGCTGGGCGATCGGTGTCGTTATTGCTGGATCAGCAACCCAACTCGTCGCAATGCTATTTAAGCCATAATGAATATAACTATAAAAAATATAATATAAAGTGTATTTTTATTATATTTAGGTAAATTGGTAATAATGTCACTTAATATTAAAAATTGAAAAATCTTATTTATGAGGACTTTAATTTAAGAGTAGAAGATGAAACAATTAAATATTTTCCAATCAAAAAATAATAATCCAATCATTGTAATTTCTGCAACTGTAACTGCACTTTTTATAGCTCATCCTGCATATGCAAAACTGGATAATGCTAAAAACGCTTTAACAGAACTGCAGAAAGATCTTATTAATAATATTATCCCCATTGCCGCTGCGGTTATACTTTTGTGCTTAGCAATTGGTTATGCGGGACGCTACATCGAAAAAGATACATTTGTGCGTTGGGCAATCGGTGTTGTCATTGCTGGATCAGCAACCCAACTTACCACAATGCTATTTAATTGATAATGGATATAACTATAAAGGAAAACATAATATTAAAGTGTATTTTATTTATCAGTTGTGGATAGACCAATGATAATTTTACTTATAATGAAAAAATGTTACTTGTGAAAATCTTAATAAGAGTAGAAAATGAAAAAATTAAATAATTTCCAATCAAAAAATAATAATCCGATCATTGCGATTTCTGCAACTGTAACTTGCATTTTTGCAACGCATCCTGCATATGCACAACTGGAGAATGCTAAAAACGCTTTAACAAAACTGAGAGATGATCTTATTAACAATATTATCCCTATTGCTGCTGCGATCATACTTTTATGCTTAGCAATTGGTTATGCAGGGCGTTACATCGAAAAGGATACATTTGTACGCTGGGCAATCGGTGTCGTCATTGCTGGATCAGCAACCCAACTTGTCACGATGCTATTTAAATGAAGCTAATTATAAAGAAATAATGTAAAGTGTATTTTATTCATAACCTTTAGATAGATCGGTAAAAATGCCATTTAATATTTAAAAGTGAAAAGTCTTATTTATTGAGAACCTTAATAGAGCAAAAGATGAAACAATTAAATAATTTCCAATCAAAAAATAATAATCCGATCATTGCAATTTCGGCAACTGTGACTTGCATTTTTGCAACGCATCCTGCATATGCACAACTGAATAATGCTAAAAAGGCTTTAGAAAGTCTGAAAAAGGATCTTATTGAGAACATTATCCCTATTGCTGCTGCCGTTATACTTTTATGCTTAGCAATTGGGTATGCGGGACGCTACATCGAAAAAGATACATTTGTACGGTGGGCAATCGGCGTTGTCATTGCTGGATCAGCAACCCAACTTGCCACAATGTTATTTAATCCATAATGAATCTAACTGTGATATAAATAAATATATAACGTCTATTTTTAGCAGATGTAGATAGACCAGTAATGATGTCGCTTAGTATTGAAAATCTTATTTATGAGGATTTAATTTAAGAGTAAAAGATGAAACAATTAAATAATTTCCAATCAAAAAATAATAATCCAATCATTGCAATTTCGGCAACTATAACTGCACTTTTTATAGCTCATCCTGCATATGCAGAACTAAAGCACGCCAAAGATGCTTTAACAAAACTAAAAGATGATCTTATTACAAACATTATCCCTCTTGCTGCCGCAGTTATACTTTTATGCTTAGCAATTGGTTATGCAGGGCGTTACATCGAAAAGGATACATTTGTACGTTGGGCAATCGGTGTCGTCATTGCTGGATCAGCAGCTGAAATTGTTAAGATGTTATTAGGATAACATAACCATAATGAATTTAATTATAATGGATAATTAATACAAAAAATATTATATCTGTTTGTTGTGGATGTAGCAGTGCTAGATTTTATTTGTGCTGAAATTAAGTCGATATTGTTTATGACAACTTCAACCGTAAGGAGAATAAAAATATGAAGCCATTCAATATTCTTCAGACAAAAGTTAGCAGCAAGGTTCGTACTATTTTTGCAGCTCTGACTGCGTTTTTAGAGATTCAGTCTGCATATGCTCAAGAAAAAACAAATAGCGTAGATATCCTCGTAAGTATGCAATATGGACTAAGTATGCTTGTTCCTATCGCTTGTGCTATTATCCTTTTATTTCTACTGATCCTTTGGGTGTTTCGCATCATAGCAAGGGCTACGTTTGCAAGATGGGCGTTCAGTGTCATCATCGCTGGTGCAGCATTTTATATTAGCAGTATATTGTTTCATATCAGCTAATCGGAGTAACTCATGAAATCACAAAAGCAAGAAGCATTCCCTTTATTCAAAGGAGCAACTCGCGTTCCAACAGTTTGGGGTGTTCCGATGATGCCACTTATCGTTATGGTTGTAAGCGTCGCTGTTTTTGCTATGACAATAAACATCTTTTTGTGGTTTATTGCATTGCCAATGTGGTTCATTATGGCACAGATTGCTAAAAACGATGATAAAGCATTCCGTATCTGGTGGTTGTGGATCGATACAAAATTTCGCAATCGCAATAAAAGCTTTTGGGGTGCATCAAGTTACAGTCCCTCTAATTACCGCAAAAGGAGATAAGCATGACGGCTGTCGAAAACAGCAAACGCCTCGCATCAGAGACGCCAGTAAGCCTATTCATACCCTATTCACACCACATTACAGACACGATTATTTCTACCAGAAACGCCGAATATTTATCGATCTGGAAAATTGACGGCCGTTCACATCAAAGCGCTTCACAAGAAGATATTTTTCAGTGGACTAAAGAACTAAATAACACCTTACGTGGTATTGCATCGGCTAATTTGTCGCTGTGGACACATATTGTCCGACGCCGTGTTTATGAATATCCTGATTCAAGATTTGATCAAATGTTTTGCTATCAGCTTGATGAAAAATATCGGCAAAGCTTCACCGGTTATAATCTTATGGTCAATGACTTGTATCTGACTATTGTTTTCCAACCGATAGCAGATAAAGTTATGTCATTCTTCTCTCAGCATGAACGCGAGACGCTCGATCAAAAAAAAATGCGGCAAGAATCATGTATCAAAGCTCTCAATGATATCAACCGCACCTTAGGTCAATCGTTAAAACATTACGGTGCGGAACTTCTTGGTGCTTATGAAAAAGATGGACATGCCTATTCTTCTGCGCTTGAATTTCTCGGAATGCTTGTTAATGGCGAATACCGACCTATGCCGATCTGCCACGATCGTTTTGCCGACTATATGTCTATCAATCGGCCTTTTTTCTCAAAATGGGGGGCTCTTGGTGAACTGCGTACAATCAGTGGGATACGTCGATTTGGAATGCTGGAAGTTAAGGAATACGATGCGACAACCAAACCAGGTCAACTTAATGTCTTACTAGAAAGTGATTTCGAATTTATTTTAACACAGAGTTTCTCTGTGCTCTCACGACATGCAGCCAAGGATTATTTGCAACGACATCAACGTAATCTTATCGATGCACGCGATGTGGCAACAAGCCAAATTGAGCAAATTGATGAAGCACTAAACCAGCTTATAAGTGGACATTTTATCATGGGTGAGCATCATTGCACATTAACCATCTATGGTGAAACCGTTCAACAAGTTCGCGACTCTATGGCAAAAGCAAGTGCAGCGCTGCTAGACGCTGCAGTCTTGCCAAAACACGTAGATTTAGCCATAGAAGCTGGTTATTGGGCGCAACTACCAGCAAATTGGAAATGGCGACCCCGTCCAGCACCAATTACGTCGTTGAACTTTTTGTCATTCTCATCCTTTCATAATTTTATGTCAGGCAAACCAACTGGAAATCCATGGGGACCAGCAGTCACAATTCTTAAAACAATAAGTAAAACACCCCTTTATTTCAATTTTCATGCTTCTAAAATTGAAGAAGACTCAACGAACAAGCGATTACTGGGTAATACCGCTCTCATTGGACAATCTGGTTCTGGTAAAACGGTATTGCTTGGATTCCTGTTGGCACAAGCACAAAAATTCAGGCCAACAACTGTCGTTTTCGATAAAGACCGTGGTATGGAAATTATTATTCGGGCGATGGGGGGACAGTATCTAACATTCAAACCTGGTCGATCAAGTGGCTTTAACCCGTTCCAACTTCCCCCTACACAAGATAATCTCATTTTTCTCAAACAATTTGTTAAAAAATTAGTGGAAGCTGGTGGGGAAGTTACGCACCATGACGAAGAGGAAATTAACCAAGCTGTCATGTCTGTTATGAGCAGCAACATTGACAGATCACTGCGTCGGTTATCTTTTCTGGTGCAGTTTTTACCAAATCCACATTTAAATGATTATAATGTACACCCATCAGTTCATGCTCGCTTAATAAAATGGTGTGAAGGTGGTGATTATGGATGGTTGTTTGATAATCCCAATGATGCCCTTGATCTCTCAACACATCAAATTTACGGCTTTGATATTACTGAATTTTTAGATAATCCAGAAACGCGCACTCCGGTGATGATGTATTTGCTTTATCGCACAGAAGGCATGATTAGCGGACAGCGTTTCATGTATATTTTTGACGAGTTTTGGAAACCTTTACAAGACCCATATTTTGAAGATTTGGCAAAAAACAAACAAAAGACTATTCGTAAACAAAATGGTATTTTTGTTTACGCCACACAAGAGCCGAGTGATGCCCTGGAAAGCAATATTGCCAAAACGCTGATTCAGCAGTGTGCAACCTATATTTTTCTAGCCAATCCTAAAGCAAATTATGAAGATTATACAAAAGGATTTAAATTAACAGATGCTGAATTTGAACTCATCAAAGGACTTGGAGAGTTTAGTCGTCAATTCCTCATCAAGCAAGGTGATCAATCCGCGCTTGCAGAACTTAATCTCGGTAAATTCCATGTGACCATTGATGGGAAAGCCATTGAGCATGACTTTAGTGACGAGCTCTTGGTGTTATCGGGTACACCTGATAATGCAGAATTGGCCGAAAGCATTATCGCTGAAGTAGGCGATGATCCGACAATATGGTTGCCAGTTTTTTTAAAGCACGTGAAAGCTGACAGGAGAACAACATGAAAAGAATAATTATCTCAGTAGTAATAGCAGTAATTTTTGCAACTCCAAGTACAGCAGTAAGTTTTTTAGGAATAGACGAAAAAGATCTAAGTTTAGCATTTAGCAACTGGAGATCTTCGAATTCATCTAAAAATTTGGATTCATCTCAACAGAGCCTGCTCATAGCTGAACAGAAACTACTTGCAAAAAACAAAAATATACGAGCTATTCTTGATGTACTGAAAGAACAGCTTGAATTAAAGAAAAAACAACTCGCAGAGACAGAAAAAACATATAACTCTATAACAGGAAAAGGAAAATTTAGCGCTATATCAACGAATTATACCAGTTTTTTTCTCAAAAATCCACAATCAGTTTACAGTGAAAATATACCTCAAGATATATTGGCATCATTAGAACAAATTCTACAAGAGGAAAGCATTTCCAATTCTATCAGTGATGCACGTGATTCTATCTATAAACGTAGCCAATACGTAGCAGCCGTCGATAAAGCTACAAGCTTACAAACTTTTCAGGAAGCAGAAAACCGTTTTGATACAATCTCAAAACTGTTAAATCAAATTGATAAAACAAACAATTTGAAAGACATTGCTGAATTAAAAGCGCGGCTTAAAGCTAAACTGGCTATGATTCAAAATGAAGCTGTAAAATTACAAATGGTTGCGTACATGCGCAACGCTGAACGAGCACTTATCCACCAACAAAAGCGCAAACGCAATATGAAAATCCTTAACAGCAAGAATACAGCAATGCCAACTATACAATCTATACGGTAAAGTTTTTTATAAAAACATTGCTGTATGATTAGGAGAGCAACATGAAGAGAATAATTATTATAGCAGCAATAGCAGTAATTTTAGGAACACCAAATGCAGCAATGGCTTGGTTAGGAGCCGGAGCAGCGGACTTGAGCTTACTTTTTCCAACTTTTAATCAACCTGCTTCGAAAAGTCCTCACCCCAAAAAAGAACCGCCCCAAAATTCAAAGCCAGAAAGGGGCGTGAATGGTCCTACGCCAATTATAGATTTAATTAAAGAACAGAATAAAGTAATCAGGGAACAGCTCAAGCATGCTGCAGAGATAAATCGATTTATAATGGAGAAAACAAAAATCAGTGACACACCAACAAATTATACTAGTTTTTTCCTTAAAAATCCGGAATTGCTTTATAGTGAAAATAAATCTGAAAATATATCGACATCATTCAAAAAAATTCTACAAGAAGAAAAACTTTCCAACTCTATCAGTGATGCACGTGATTCTATCAATCAACGTATTCATGACACAGCAGTTATCGATAAGGCTATAAGCTTGAGGACTTTTCGGGAAGCAGAAAATCGTTTTGATACAATCTCAAAACTGTTAAATCAAATTGATAAAACAAACAATTTGAAAGACATTGCCGAATTACAAATACGCATTAAAGCCAAACTAGTTATGATCCAAAATGAAGCTGTAAAATTGCAAATGGTTGCGCATATGCGCAACGCTGAACAAGAACTTATCAGCCAACAAAAGTATAAACGCAATATGAAGATTCTTAACAGCAAAAATACAGCAATGCCAATTATACAATCTATACGATAAAGAACTTTATGATAACTCTGCTTATATTAATCCTCTTTGGTCGTAGCAAGAAAAACCGATGTATAACATTCAGTGTGATCCCAATAATCCTAAAGGAATTAATAAATTTGCACACCCTAAAACAATTCCAATGAAAAGCACCTGTACCAAATTACATAAATGCAAATGACACGTACAATATAAATCAAGATAAATCGATGTTCAAATAAGAATGAAAAAACAAAAATTCGTTAAAGAGGAATGCTATGGACTTCAAAATGTTCACACAACTGTTCAATCATATTGATCAGACAACAAAAACATATGTCAC
>NZ_JACHIM010000007.1 GCF_014203215.1 Bartonella callosciuri
GTTTTGATAAGCCATAAACCAGCTCCATCAGCATATTTGCCTTTGGGCAAATTTTTTATAGATAAGACGGATAACCTATCACGCGTTCTTGTTTTCCTAATCACTTTTTGAACCACCTTTTGAACCACCTTTTGAATTGCGCTTTTGACAGATTCATCTGATATCAAGGTCGTACATAAAAGACAATTAATTAAATAAAAACAATGATTTATAAGTAAAATAAGATAAACAACGGCATCAAGTGATATTGTAGAAAAACCATAAGTGGTGCGGATGGAGGGACTCGAACCCCCACGGTCTCCCGCCAGAACCTAAATCTGGTGCGTCTACCAATTTCGCCACATCCGCTTAAACTTACAAGCCAGTAACCTTACATAAGCAGCGTCTCTATACCATTAATTAAAGAAAAAAAGCAAACCAATATATTTAAAAATCTAAATACACGTCCTTCTTGATAAATTGCAAAAATAAAATCTACCCTTTTCATACCAGAAAGCTTCCGCTAAAAGCAGGTTATGTTAAATACATTCGATACTCCAATCCATATCATCGGCGGCGGTCTAGCAGGTAGTGAAGCAAGCTGGCAAATCGCTCAATCAGGAATCCCCGTTATTTTACATGAAATGCGGCCTCAAAAAAAATCTGATGCCCATAAAACCGATAAACTTGCAGAACTCGTCTGTTCAAATTCATTTCGTTCTGATGATTCTTCAACAAATGCCGTAGGGCTTTTACATGCTGAAATGCGACTAGCAAAATCCCTAATTATGAAGGCTGCAGATGCCAACAAAGTACCAGCAGGGAGCGCTCTTGCCGTTGACCGCGATGAATTTTCAAAAACCATTACGACAGTACTTGAAAACCATCCTCTTATAAAGATAGAGCGTGAAGAGATTCGAGAATTTCCTGAGGATTGGAATCATATTATCATTGCGACAGGTCCCCTTACCTCACCAGCACTTGCTCAAGCAATACAAGCAATAACCGGGACAGAAGCTCTTTCTTTTTTTGATGCTATTGCGCCTATTATCCATACCGATAGTATCAATTTGGACATTTGTTGGTATCAGTCTCGCTATGATAAAATCGGACCTGAGGGGACAGGAAAAGATTATCTTAATTGCCCCCTTAATAAAGAACAATATGAAGCATTTGTTCAAGCGTTAAAAAATGCTGAAAAAATAGAATTTCGTGATTTTGAAAAAACGCTCTATTTTGATGGATGCCTCCCAATTGAAATTATGGCTGAACGCGGACTTGAAACCCTCAGACATGGCCCTATGAAACCTATGGGATTAACCAATGCCCATAATCCTACAGCTAAACCCTACGCCGTCGTCCAACTACGCCAAGATAATAAGCTTGGAACCCTTTACAATATGGTCGGCTTTCAAACAAAACTGAAATATAGTGAACAAGTGCGTATTTTTAGAATGATCCCCGGTCTTGAAAAAGCAGAGTTCGCCCGCCTTGGGGGACTTCACCGCAATACTTATCTCAACTCACCAGTCATTCTAGATCAAACTCTTCGTTTAAAACACAGGCCCCAACTGCGCTTTGCTGGACAGATCACCGGATGTGAAGGTTATGTAGAATCATCCGCAATAGGGCTTCTTGCTGGGCGTTTTGCCATTGCTGAATATAATCATAACCATCTTAGTCTCCCACCACTAACCACAGCATTTGGAGCTCTTTTGAATCATATTACAGGTGGACACATCGTAGCGCAAGAAACAAAAAAACAATCTTTTCAACCAATGAATATCAATTTTGGGCTTTTTCCTCCTGTTGCTTCTGTTAAAAACTCAGGAAAACGCTTACAAAACAAAGAGAAAAAGTTAGAAAAAAAACAAGCTATAACTTCTAGAGCTCTTTATGATTGCATTCAATGGTTAGAACATAGAGGCAAAGACACTCTTTAACTCCAACCGACCTCAAATATCTCAACCAATCTCGTATAAAAATTATCCTAAAAGCTTTTTATAGTAATGACTCCCGCAACAGATAAACACTATGTTACGTTCTATTTATTTAAACAGTTTAGAAATTTTAAATGATTTCGTTTACTATAAATGAAAACCTTCACAATAGTAAAAAAGCCCTAAGCGCATTTCAATCATTTAAAAAGTGAGTAAGATATGACATAAATCACAGCAATAAAGGAAATTGAACACAGCAGATTTTCTACAGCAATGTTTTTTTAATTAACTTTCATAATTTTTCGCGATGCGAAAGCATTGTCCCACAAAAGCATAACAAAATTAAAGTCACTTTTTACAATTTTCCCCTACTGCTGAATATTTTATTGAAATGCTGAAATAATGACACCTTACGGACACAGTGCCTTATGCGAATTCTACAAATATCTTCAAAAAGTACCATAGCACTCAAAATAAACGCACGTTGTAACTTTCCACTGAAAAAGACACCCAAAATACCTCAAAAAAAAACCCGCTTATAAATAAAATCGGGTTTTTTAGTGTGGTTAAAATTATTTTTTATTAACAGCTTCTTTTAGACTTTTTCCTGCAGAAAACTTAGGCACAGAACGCGCTGGAATATTAATTTCAGCACCTGTTGAAGGATTACGCCCCTTTGTGGCAGCACGATGAGAAACTTCAAAAGAACCAAAACCTGGAAGACGAACATCTCCCCCTGAAGCTAAAGCCTCTGTTACAGAAGCAATAAAAGCATCAACAACAGAGCCTGCTTGCGCTTTTGAAACACCTGCTTTTTCAGCAACGGAGCTAACCAATTCACTTTTATTCATGAAACATTTCCTTTCCCTATATTACCGGATAACACAACTTAACCGTGTTACCGGTCAGTTTATTGAAAAGTACAGCAAACAGAAGCCCTATTTTTATTCAAAACATTGTTTTTTTAGCAATAATCATAGTTATTCACGGAATTTTTTACTTTTTTTCAAAATAAACAGAAAAACAACCACGAAAAGGCCCTCTACAGCTTTGAAAATGTAGTTGCAAATAAGATAATGAATCAGTGTGCAATTTGTACCCCTTCACTATCGCTCTCTGTCCTAATAGGGAGGAGTACTGTAGAAGGCTCTGTCCATTCAATAGGATCAGGGAAACGAACTAAAGCATGCTTAAGAACTTCACTCACATGATTTACTGGAATAATTTCTATATTACTTTTGACATCATCGGGAATATCAATCAAATCTTTTGCATTTTCTTCAGGAATAAGGACTTTTTTGATACCACCCCGAAGAGCTGCGAGTAGTTTTTCTTTTAATCCCCCAATTTGTAAAACACGCCCACGTAAAGTAATTTCACCAGTCATTGCTACATCTTTATGGACTGCTATCCCTGTTAATACTGAAACAATTGCCGTCACCATTGCAATCCCAGCTGACGGTCCATCTTTTGGTGTAGCACCTTCTGGAACATGAACATGGATATCGCGTTTATCAAAAAGCGGAGGTTCAATACCAAAATCAACAGCACGAAAACGTACATAAGATGCTGCTGCTGAAATTGATTCTTTCATGATATCGCGCAAATTTCCAGTTACCGTCATTTTGCCTTTACCTGACATCATAACACCTTCAATGGTCAACAACTCTCCACCAACCTCTGTCCAGGCAAGCCCAGTAACAACACCAATTCGATTTTCTCCTTCAATCTGATTATAGTGGTAACGTTTAACACCCAAGAAATCATTAATATTATCTTCTGTAATCTTTACAGATTTTTGATGCTTTTTAAGAATTTTAGTAACCGATTTACGTGCTATCTTCATTAATTCACGCTCAAGGTTACGAACCCCCGCTTCACGTGTATAAAATTGAATAATCGATTTTATAGCACCATCAGAAACGCTGAATTCTTTTTTAGACAAACAGTGATCTTTCAACGCCTTTGGTAAAAGATGCTGCCTAACAATTTCCATTTTTTCATATTCAGTATAGCCAGCAATATGAATAATTTCCATTCGATCCATTAACGGCCCTGGAATATTAAGCGTATTTGCAGTCGTTATAAACATTACATCAGAAAGATCATATTCAACTTCCAAATAATGATCAATAAATGTACCGTTTTGTTCAGGATCAAGAACTTCTAATAACGCTGATGAAGGATCTCCACGAAAATCCTGCCCCATTTTATCAATTTCATCAAGTAAGAAAAGCGGGTTAGATTTTTTAGCTTTTTTCATAGACTGAATAATTTTTCCAGGCATAGAGCCAATATATGTCCGCCGATGTCCGCGAATTTCTGCTTCATCACGCACGCCCCCTAATGAAATACGAACATATTCACGCCCGGTCGCCTTTGCAATAGAGCGGGCTAATGATGTTTTCCCTACACCAGGAGGGCCTAGCAAACAAATAATAGGACCTTTTATCTTTGATGCTCGACTTTGCACTGCTAAATATTCAACAATTCGTTCTTTGACTTTTTCAAGACCAAAATGCTCATTATTCATGACCTTTTCAGCAAAGTCTAAATTATTTTTAATTTTTGACTTTTTACCCCAAGGCATTGCTAATAACCAATCAAGATAGTTACGTACAACTGTCGCCTCCGCAGACATAGGGGACATATTCCGTAACTTTCTCAATTCTGTCTCAGCCTTTTCGTGTGCTTCCTTTGAAAGCTTTGTTTTCTTGATACGTTCTTCTAATTCAGAGACTTCATCGCGGCTATCATCACCCGCTCCTAGCTCTTTCTGAATAGCTTTCATCTGCTCATTAAGATAATATTCCCGTTGGTTTTTTTCCATTTGCCGTTTAACATGCGCACGAATACGCTTTTCAACCTGCAAAACAGAAATTTCTCCTTCCATGAAAGAAAGAACACTTTCAAGGCGATCACGTACAGGTAACAGCTCTAATATTTTTTGCTTTTCCGAAAGTTTAATCATCAAATGAGAGGCAATAGTGTCAGCAAGCTTAGAAGGATTATCGATCTGACCAATAGCATTGACAACTTCAGGAGAAATCTTTTTATTAAGTTTTACATAATTTTCAAAATAAGCAATCACCGATCTTGAAAGAGCTTCAATCTCAATATCATTTTCTCTAGGCTCTTCTATAACAGTTGCATAAGCCTGATGATAATTTTCATGCGCTGTAAATTGGCTAATTTTTGCACGCGCAGTCCCTTCAACCAAAACCTTTACCGTTCCATCAGGAAGCTTTAAAAGTTGAAGAATATTAGCAAATGTACCGATATCATAAATATCTTCTGATTTTGGATCATCATCAGAGGCATTTTTTTGCGTAACCAACAGTATCTGTTTGTCAATCGCCATTGTTTCTTCAAGAGCACGAATTGATTTTTCTCGGCCAACAAAAAGTGGAACAATCATATGTGGGAAGACAACAATATCACGAAGAGGCAAAACAGCGTATCCCCCCTCCTCTCTGACTTCATCTGTCCTTTCATCAATATATTGCATAACTCTCCTTTCTGGGACCTATGATCGGTTTACCACACAAGCCCAACCTTAGAAACTCAGCTTCCTACAACACATGAAGTGGTAACTACAAACATATAAATCAAGCTCTATGACTATAATATCCAGAAACATCCATTCTAAATAATTTTATTACCGCTTCTCATATAGCACAATATCATGCCGATACATTTTCTTGATCTTCTGCACGCTCTGAGTAAATATAAAGAGGATGCGCTTTCCCATCAACTACGTCACTCGAAATAACCACTTTTTGAACGCCTTCAAGAGCTGGCAACTCAAACATCGTCTCAAGAAGTATCTTCTCCATAATAGAACGTAAACCACGCGCTCCAGTTTTACGCTCAATCGCCTTTTTAGCGATAACGCGTAACGCATCTTCATGAAATGCTAACTCAACATTCTCCATCTCAAAAAGACGCTGATATTGCTTAACTAACGCGTTTTTGGGTTGTGATAAAATTTGAACAAGAGCATTAACATCTAAATCCTCTAAAGTTGCTACAATAGGAAGACGGCCAATAAACTCTGGTATCAAACCGAACTTTATAAGATCCTCAGGCTCTAAATCACGAAAAATTTCACCCACACAACGCTCATCAGGTGCTTTAACGGTAGCAGAAAAACCAATAGACGTTCGTTCACCACGTCCTGAAATTATTCGTTCTAAACCAGCAAATGCGCCCCCACAAATAAATAAAATATTTGTTGTATCAACCTGAAGAAACTCTTGTTGTGGATGCTTACGTCCACCTTGAGGAGGAACAGAAGCAATCGTTCCTTCCATAATTTTTAATAATGCTTGCTGAACACCTTCCCCTGAAACATCTCTTGTAATAGAAGGATTGTCAGCTTTACGAGAAATCTTATCAACCTCATCAATATAAACAATGCCACGCTGTGCACGTTCAACATTATAGTCAGCAGCTTGAAGTAGCTTTAGGATAATGTTTTCAACATCCTCACCTACATAGCCTGCTTCAGTCAAAGTGGTCGCATCTGCCATCGTAAAAGGTACATCAATAATACGTGCCAATGTTTGTGCTAGATAAGTTTTACCACATCCCGTTGGGCCAACAAGAAGAATGTTCGATTTTGCCAACTCAATATCATTGCTTTTAGACTGATGCGCAAGCCGTTTATAATGATTATGAACAGCAACAGAAAGAACGCGCTTTGCATGTCGCTGACCAATGACGTAGTCATCTAGAACTGTTATAATTTCCTGTGGAGTAGGAACACCATCACGCGCTTTAACTCCAGAAGATTTATTTTCTTCACGAATAATATCCATGCAAAGCTCTACACATTCATCACAAATGAATACAGTAGGCCCTGCAATGAGCTTACGCACCTCATGCTGACTTTTGCCGCAGAACGAGCAATAGAGAGTATTCTTTGATTCGCTCCCGCTATTGCTAATTTTGCTCATTTCTTTTTCCTTTCACCAGGGTATATGAAAACTCCATCGTTACAAAGGAAGTTTTTCATAATAAAAACTAAAAGACATACAAAAATCATGCATGTCTTAATATCTTTCAGTGTTCTTTCTTATTTTTACAAAACTCTTTATTTAAATTAGCTGTTTTTTCTATAAAAAACTCTTAATCTTTTTCTTCTTCAGTTTCTATACGACATTGTATAACATCATCAACTAAGCCAAATTGCTTAGCTTCTTCTGCTGTCATAAAATGATCACGATCAAGAGTTTTCTCAATCACCTCATAATCCTGACCTGTATGTTGAACATAAATTTCATTTAAACGCCGTTTCATCTTTATAATATCTTGCGCATGCCGTTCAATATCTGAAGCCTGACCTTGAAATCCACCCGATGGCTGATGTACCATAATCCGTGCATTAGGCAATGTAAAACGATGACCTTTTGCTCCAGCCGTTAAAAGCAAAGATCCCATAGACGCTGCCTGCCCCATACAAAGTGTAGAAACAGGAGGGCGGATAAACTGCATAGTATCATAAATTGCCATACCAGATGTTACAACACCACCCGGCGAATTAATATAAAGGCTAATTTCTTTCTTAGGATTTTCAGCTTCCAAAAAAAGCAATTGCGCACAAACAAGCATCGCCATACTATCCTCAACGGGACCATTAATAAAAATAATCCGCTCTTTTAAAAGACGAGAAAAAATATCATAGGCCCGCTCACCGCGATTAGTCTGTTCAATAACCATAGGAACAAGACTTAATGCTGTTTTCATTGGATTACTCATATTTTTACTTTCCATTTATATACAATCGCTCTTTATACATTCAATGTCTGCTTCCATAAGGGAATACTACTCTCTCATGTGAACCACAATCAATGCCTTTCAAGCAAGATAAAATCCCAGTGGTTAAAAAATAGCGATAACAACTCTCCCTGAACCAATCATAGGCATCACGCATGAAAGAAACTGCCCAATAGTAAAAGCTTCCTTTCTGAGATTTTTGAGTGGCCTTTTTATGAATATAAAATCTTATAAATATGGCTTTGAAAACCGCTCAACACTAAAAACTGTACACAGACACATTTAGGTTTTCACCCAGCCCAATAATAAATTTTTTCCTTTGCTTCATGTAAAAACATATTGTTCGACTAATCGCAAAACACTTTAATTCCAAGACTCTCCAATAAAATAGGCCTTTTTATTTTTAATCAAAACGACTTCCATACACAACGTTTAAAACCAAACCAATCAACAACGACTTCTGTGCCTACCCAATAATTCTCAAAGTTTTCTACGATAGGATCACAAATAGTAAATAAAGCGTAAAATTTTCTGCTTTTACAGTATTTTCTCTTGCAAAGCAAACCTTATCCACATCTGGATGAAGTTATTTAATCAGTTAAACATCTGTATCTAATCAAACGCTTTTCTGATATATTTCATCAACATAATACGAAAAAAATCCGAAAATTAAACAACTGTATACCCTGTTCACTATCAGAAAAATTGAAGTCAAAGCGATAGATTGCCTAATTTAGTATAATTCACACAATTCAACACCAAACATTAGATTGTCTAGCTTTTTATCAGAACTGAAAAGCTTAACGCATCGCCCATTTTAACCATTGAGGATAAACAAAAGCTATCAATTAGTCTTAACCGCCGACTATACTAAAAAGTGAAAAGATCCATAGGCATTGGATCAAAAATATTCTAAACTTACACGAAATAATTGCTCGACATCACGAACACACTCAGCGAGAGCAAAAATCACTATCCTATCACCAGGCAAAATTCGTGTATCTGCTGAAAGCTGTATTATTGTTTTATTGCGATAAATTGCACCAATCCTCAAACCCTCTGATAAACCTAACTCTGACAACGGTTTACCAACCAATGAGGATGTTTGCATCACTTCAGCCTCAATAATTTCTGCCTGACCATTAAAAACCGAATGAACAGCACGAATCCGCCCACGACGCATTTGTTGCAAAACTTTTGATATAGTAACACTATGTGGATTAAGGTATGCATCCACACCAACTGCGCGGCTAAACTCTTGGTACGCAACATTATTGATCAAAACCATATTGGCTTTACATCCCAATCTTTTAGCAATAATAGCACTTAATAGATTAACCTGATCCTGATTGGTTAATGTAATCATTAAATCAGCCTGGTCAATTCCAGCATCCTGAAGTATCACTGGATCTAGTACGTTACCATATAAAACTGTCGTTTTTTCGAGTTGATCAGCAATTGTAAGTGCTCTCTCTCTGTGTGATTCTATAATCTTTAACCTTAATTTATGGAGGCGCTTTTCAATAGCCTGAGCAACATAAAGACCAATATGACCACCTCCTGCAATAATCATGCGATGAGCGTCTTGTTCTTTATGACCAAAAAGCCCAACTGCACGGCGCATTTGATCACGAGCGACAACAAGGTAAGTCACATCACCAACACGTAATTGCGTCTTTGAGTGTGCTATTAATAATTCTGATCCTCGTTTAAGAGCTATAACTGTCGTTCGAAGATCTGGAAAAAGCTCTGTTAACTGACGCAAAGGTGTATTAATAACTGGGCAATCTTCCATACATTCTAAGGCTAATGCAACAATATCATCATTGCAAAAATAAAGAACATCTATTGCACCGGGTAAAGCAATACGACGTAGAACCATTTCTCCAACTTCAACTTCTGGAGAAATAACAACATCAATGGGGATACTCTCTCGAGCAAAAAGCGTTTTATAGCGTGGTTCTAAATAGGATTGTGAGCGAATACGTGCTATTTTTGTTGGAACATTGAACAATGAATGCGCCACTTGACACGCAACCATATTGACTTCATCAAATAAAGTCACCGCAATCAGCATATCGGCTTTATCTGCATCAGCAGCCAAAAGGACTTCAGGCCGAGAACCGTGACCAACAAAACCTCTGACATCTAACGTATCACGAATTTTTTCAATCAATCTCGCTTCAATATCAACAACAGTAACATCATGATTCTCAGCAGCAAGACGCTCTGCTATCCCATAACCGACTTGTCCCGCCCCGCAAATAATAACACGCATAATATCAAGAAACTCCAAGTGCTTTAAGCTTACGGTGCAAAGCGGAACGTTCCATACCTATAAATTCAGCCGTACGCGATATATTTCCACCCAAACGCCCAATTTGCGCCTCTAAATACCTCTTTTCAAACAATTCTCGCGCTTCACGCAATGGTAAATCCATTATACTCTCATCTGCATTCATTTGAAGACGCGGCAAAGAATCGCTCACTTCACTAGGAAGCAACTCTGCTGTTATTGGGCCATCACCATCACGCACAAGAATGAGAAGGCGCTCAATATTATTCCGTAGCTGCCGTACATTGCCTGGCCAAGTATGCGCTTGCAAAATAGCTATCACATCATCACCAATTTCACGTGGCTTAATACCCACCTGTTGCGATATTATTTTAACAAAATGACGTACAAGTTCCGGAATATCTTCACGATGCGCTGAAAGTGGTGGAACAGTAATAGGAACAACCGCAAGACGATGATAAAGATCCTCCCTAAAACACCCGTCAGAAATGAGATTTTCAAGATTTTGCGCCGTTGAGGAAATAATACGAACATCTACCTTGACACGTTTTGTGCCGCCAACCCTCTCAAAGGTCTGTCCCGTTAATACCCGAAGAATCTTACCTTGAGTCTCACAGGGCATATCAGCAACTTCATCAATATATAATATTCCACCATGCGCTTCCTCTAATGCACCAATTTTGCGCTCTCCCCCCTCCATTTCACTGCCAAACAATTCTATTTCCATTCTTTCCGGCGTAATCGTTGCGGCATTTATTGTAACAAAAGGGCCATTTGAACGCGTTGAAAGCGCGTGAATAGCACGTGCAACCATCTCCTTTCCCGCACCTGATGGACCTGTAATCAGGATGCGACTATTTGTTGGTGCTACTTTTTCTATGATTTGGCGCAAATTTTTTATAACAGCCGATGTTCCAAGAAGTTCCAATGTTTCACTTGAACGCTTTCGTAACTCTAAAAGCTCACGTTTTAAAATTGAATTTTCAAGAGTCCGTTCCGCAACCAAGACAAGCCGATCAGCTTTAAAAGGCTTTTCAATAAAATCATATGCCCCTCGCTTTATAGCAGAAACAGCCGTCTCAATATTCCCATGACCAGAAATCATAACCACTGGAAGAGCAGGATATCGTGTTTTAATTTCATCAAGTAGCGCCAAACCATCAAGACGACTTCCTTGTAACCAAATATCTAAAAAAATAAGCTTTGGAATACGCTCACTAATTTGGGCCAAAGCTTCGTCAGAATTACAGGCAACACGTGTTTCATAACCTTCATCATTCAAAATACCAGCAACAAGCTCACGAATATCTATTTCATCATCAACAATTAAGATATCTGATACCATTCTATTCACCTATCTTCCGACGTGTGGCTTGTGTATCCCCCCCCTGCTTAACCCCATCCGCTGGAAATATCAAACGAATCATTGCACCACGACCTTCATAAAAACTTTTCGGTGCATCATGCAACTCCATCAAACCACCATGATCTTTAATAACTTTGCGCACAATAGCTAACCCCAGTCCTGTTCCTTTTTCCCGGGTTGTTATATAAGGTTCTAATAGTTTTTGCCTTTGCTCTTTAGGAAGTCCTTTACCATTATCAATAACATCCACCACCACACATCTTTCCTTACGATAAGAACGTACCAGAATATGACCGTGGATATTTTCCTCTCGCATAACCGAGTCTATAGATTCGCTAGCGTTTTTGATAACATTGCAAAAAGCTTGCACGATGAGGCGATTATCAAACGCACCCATAAGTGCTATACTTCCCAAATCTTGCTCAAAATAAATATCATGTCGTGTAACTTCTATCAAGAAACATGCTTCACGCAGCAATTCACGTATATCTAAAACACTCATTTGCGGTTTGGGCATACGCGCAAAAGAAGAAAATTCATCAACCATGCGCCCAATATCCCCAACCTGTCGAATAATTGTATCAAGACATCTTTCAAAGACCTCTCGATCATGTGTAATGACTTTAGTGAAACGTTTACGGATACGTTCAGCCGATAACTGAATAGGTGTAAGTGGATTTTTAATTTCGTGTGCAATACGACGTGCAATATCTGCCCACGCCGATGTACGTTGTGCTGCAACAAGATCTGTAATATCATCAATCGTTAAAACCCAAGATTGTCCCTGTCCGTCATCTTCTTCCATCGTAATTTGCACATTATAAACACGTTCTTGGCCTGCTACACTTAAAGTGACCTGTTCGCGATGATTCTTACGCTTGAACGAACGTGCAAACTGAAAAACCTGCCAAATTTCCGCACTTAACAATAAAAGACTATGTCCAATAACTTGTTCAGAACGAATATCAAACATTGTTTCCATAGACCGATTGATAATTGTAATATCGCCATTATCATCAATGCCAGCTACCCCTGCTGTTACACCAGATAAAACAGCTTCAGAAAAACGCCGTCTCTCATCAATTTGATCGCGAACTGCAATCAATTCATTGCGCCGACTTTTCAGTTCACTGACCATGTAATTAAAAGTTTTCGATAACTGCCCAATATCACCATCTTTTGCGCGGACTGGCACAAAAATTTCCATATTACCAGAAGCTACATCATCAGCAGCACTAATAAGAAGACGAATAGGACGTACCAAACGATCAGCAACAGCAATACCAGCCCAAATCGCTGATAAGAATAAACTAAAAAAAAGACACAGATAAAGCATCCCAAATGCGATTTGCGTCAGCAGACGATTTTCATTTAAATCATGATAACGATCTGTATTGACTTCTGTCAAACGCAAAGCAGATAAAACGTCTTTATCAACATCGCGCACCAAATACAAAAATGTATTTGGGATGTTTGTAAATTTTAAAATAATGCCAAAATAATCATGAACCCCCGGTTGAAAAGAAAAAGGCTTGGCACTGGTTGCACGCTCGATAAGATTGGAAGGAGGAATTGGCAATTTATCCTCATCACCAAGATTACTCGATATAAAAACAGTTCCGCTCGAGCTTAACAAAAAGGCACCACGTAGATTGCGCCCTATAGCGTGACGTGTCAATTGCATTCTATATTCAGCCGGATTACGCTCTAAAAGCTTTTTGTTATCAAGTGCAAATGCCATAGCGTAGGATAAGTTTTTCAGATTTTGCAGCATTTCATCCGCATAAGCATTCGCTAAATCGATAGAAGAACCTACAATTTGTCGTGTTGTCGTATCAAACCATCGATCAAGTCCTAAATTCAGTGCAGGACCCGAGACAAGGGCAACTGCAACAGCCGGCATTGTTGCAACAAGTGCAAACAACGAAATGAGGCGTACATGAAGACGAGAACCTGCACGCCTAGAGCGCCATGCCCGAGTAATGGGGATCATTTCATAAACAACAATGATCACAAGCCCTAAAACCCAGATACTATTAATCCCTATAAGAATAAGGGTTACAGCTCTGCTAGGAATAAAAGGTGTTAAACCAATAAGAATGATAAACGAAACAGATGCTGTTAGCAAAGCCAACACGATGATTGTGATACCTAAAAAAGTATACACCTTATTTAAACGATACAACTCATCATTATAAGTATCTCGCTCTGTGTCTTGGAGATTTATTACAGATGTTGTATTCATGATTAGCTTACATTACCTTAACCTTATCCTCTTGTTCCCTTATAACCTTTTATAACAAAAATTGACAATACCACATTTTAAATGTAGCCAATCTGACAAATGACGAAAGGAACTTCCACATTTTTTTAATAAAATGCGTTCGGTGGCAGTTTATAAAGGAGAGGAGAGGAGATGCGATTAACCAAACAGACAAATTATGCCCTTCGGATGCTCATGTATTGTGCAAATAATCAGGGATCTCTTAGCCGCATTCCAGAAATTGCTAAAGCATATGCTGTTTCTGAGTTTTTTCTATTTAAGATCCTTCAACCACTTGTTGAGGCAGGTTTTATACAAACAGTACGTGGACGCAATGGTGGTATCAAATTGGCTAAACCCGCAGCAGAAATTTCGGTAGCCGATGTTGTGAAAGTAACAGAAGATAACTTTTCCATGGCAGAATGTTTTGATACTGCAAAATCTCATTGTCCATTGATAGACTTTTGTGGCTTAAATACTGCACTTCAAAAAGCATTAAATGCTTTTTTTGATGTGTTATCAGTGATATCTCTTGCTGATCTAAAACAACCAACTTTTCAAAAAAAAAATAAAATTGATAAAAAAGGAGATTAAGAATTTCTATTGCAGCGATAATATTAGCCGCTGGACGCGGTGAAAGGGCAGGATCTCCACAAAAAATTCCAAAACAATACCGGCTTCTAGGGCAAGAGCCAGTTATTTGTCATACTGTCCGTTGTTTTTTACAGCATCCGGCCATTACAACCATTGTTCTTGTTATTCATCCAGAAGATCATCAAATCTGTAAGCAAGCTATCGCCGATTTTAAAGAGTCCCTCATTATTGTTGAAGGAGGTAATACGCGTCAAATATCCACTTTACATGGGCTTCATGCGCTTAAAAATTTTAAGCCAAAATATGTGCATATTCATGATGGTGCACGCCCCTTTATCAAAAACGAGCTCCTCGAGCAAATTCATACCACCGTTAATCATCAAGAAGGCGTTCTTCCTGTTCTCGCGGTTTCTGATACTCTCAAACGCGTAAATGACACACACCATGTTTTGGAAACAATTCCACGCACTTATCTTTATAATGCGCAAACTCCACAATGTTTTCCATTTGAGCGCATCCTAGCTGCCCATGAAAAAGCAAAGCAAGCTTGCAAAAAAGAGTTTACCGATGATTCAGCAATTGCCGAATGGTTTGGGATTCCTGTGCGTACTATCCCTGGAGACCCTCATAATATAAAAATTACATGGCATGAAGATTTTAATACTGCACATTTATATCTCCAGAAAAAAATGCAAATGTTTCCTGATATCCGCATCGGTAATGGTTATGATGTCCACTCTTTTGGGGAAGGAACTTCGCTTATATTATTTGGCATAGAAATTCCTTTTCATAAAAAATTAAATGGACACTCCGATGCTGATGTCGCTCTGCATGCATTAACAGATGCTCTTCTTGCTACGCAAGGAGCAGGAGATATCGGCACACATTTTCCTCCTTCTGATCCTCAATGGAAAAATGCATCTTCAGAAATCTTTCTACGTCATGCTCTTGATATTGTTCAACAAGCAGGCGGTCGTATTGCCAATGTTGATATCACACTGATCGCTGAAGAACCTAAAATCGGCCCCTATCGTGATATAATGATAGAAAATCTTATGAATATGCTCACAATTTCACCCAATCGAATCTCCATAAAAGCAACAACAAATGAAAAGCTTGGATTTATTGGTCGTGGCGAAGGCATTGCAGCTTTTGCAACAGCAAGCGTTCTTTATCCAGGAGAGGTTCCAAAATGACATATTTTTGTGAAAAACAAGCACGTGAAGTCCTTACAGCTTGTCGCCAAAAAGGTTTGCTTTTAACAACTGTCGAATCTTGTACAGGAGGGCTCATTGCTGCAAATCTCACGAATATTGCAGGATCATCAGATGTGTTTGATTGTGGATTTGTTGTTTATTCAAATGAAGCGAAAACACGCCTGGTTGGTGTATGCGCTGAACTTATAAAAACCTATGGTGCCGTTTCAAAAGAAGTTGCTCTTGCAATGGCTGAGGGAGGATTAAAATATTCACAAGCTGGAATTGCAGTTTCTGTAACAGGAATTGCTGGACCGGGAGGGGCATGTCTCGATAAACCTGTGGGGCTTGTACATTGCGCAGTTGCTTACAAAAAACATAGAACCTTACATAGAGAAATGCATTTTGGCAATCTTGATCGCAAAGCTATTCGCTATGAAACGGTTGAAAGCGCTTTGAAAATGATCTTGCAATCGCTCCAATGAAACTCCTTACTCTGACTTGCAAATTTTATGACACTATAATTACAAGTCATAACTTACAATAGATACCATGCAAAAATACAAAAATGGATAAATTATGTTACCGGAGATCCATAAATTTGGTGCGCACGCATTTCAAAAGCATCGGTAAATTTATGAAAAGCGATATCAAACATAGAACCCATCACTAATCCAAGCATTTTGCTTTTAAACTCATAATCAATAAAAAATTCTACATTACACGCATTGGTATTCTCAATATTCTGAAAGGCCCAACGATTTTCAAGATATCTGAATGGGCCATCAATATATGTAACCTCTATCAGATTTTTTTTAGGCTGAAGAAGTACTTGGGTCGTGAAAGTTTCTCGAATAATTTTATAACCAACTGTCATATCAGCAAGAAGCAATATCTTTTCCTCACATTCTCTGCGAGAATGAACTGTCAAAGCCTCACACATGGGTAAAAACTCAGGATAACGCTCAATATCTGAAACAAGATCAAACATTTCACTGGCACTATGGGAAATCTGCCGATGTATTGTAAAAGTCGGCATAACTATCTCTGTAAGGCAAATTTTTCATCACGCGCTTTTTGCAAAATTGCAAAATCATCGCCTGCATGATGAGATGAACGCGTCAGAGGACTGGAAGCCATATGCAAAAAACCCTTTACTTTCCCAATCTTAGCAAAAGAAGCAAACTCTTCAGGAGACACAAAACGAACAACCGGATGATGCTTTCGCGTAGGCTGCAAATATTGCCCAATTGTCATAAAGTCAACATTCGCAGAGCGTAAATCATCCATCAATTGAAGAATTTCATTTCGTTCCTCTCCAAGCCCAACCATAATTCCTGACTTTGTAAAGATTGTCGGATCAAGTTCTTTAACACGTTGTAAAAGCCGAATCGAATGAAAATAACGCGCTCCTGGACGAATTTTTAAATATTTAGAAGGAACTGTCTCCAAATTATGATTAAAAACATCAGGTTTAGCAGCAACAACAATTTCTAAAGCTCCATCCTTATGGCGAAAATCAGGTGTGAGAATTTCAATTGTTGTCTTTGGTGCTTTTCTACGAATAGCATAAATAACTTTTGCAAAATGCTCTGCACCACCATCTGGAAGATCATCACGATCAACCGATGTAATTACGACATGTTTTAATCCCATCTGTGCAACAGCATCTGCCACACGTTCTGGCTCATTATCATCAACTGCAAGCGGAATACCTGTTGCAACGTTGCAAAATGCGCAAGCACGCGTACAGATTTCACCTAAAATCATAAAACTGGCGTGCCGCTGACTCCAACACTCACCAACATTTGGACAACCTGCTTCTTCACATACGGTCACTAATTTATGCGTACGTACAATACTATGCGTTTCCTTATATGTCTGTGATGTTGGTGCTTTTACACGAATCCAATCGGGTTTTTTTTGAACAATTGTATCCGGACGATGTGCCTTTTCAGGATGACGCAAACGTCTATTCGTAACTCTATCAACAACCGTAACCATTTAAGCCTTTGCCTTATCAATAAGGAGTGCTGATGAAAAACCAAATATAAAATTTTTCATACAATCCAGTCATCAAGCATTTAAAACTTGACCATAAGCATCCAATACACTTTCTTTCATCATTTCCGATAATGTTGGATGTGGAAAGACAGTATGCATCAATTCTTCCTCGGTTGTTTCAAGATTCATAGCGATGACAAAACCTTGAATCAATTCTGTTACCTCTGCCCCTACCATATGTGCACCAAGAAGCTGTCCTGTTTTTTTATCAAAAATAGTTTTCACTAACCCCTGATCTTCACCCAAAGCGATAGCTTTACCATTCGCTGAAAAGGAATAACGACCAATACGTATATCATAACCTGCTTCTTTCGCTGCCGCTTCTGAAAGCCCTACAGAAGCAACTTGTGGCGTACAATACGTACACCCTGGAATTTTTCTTTTATCAAGCGGATGCGTATTTTCTAAGCCTGCAAGATGTTCAATACATATCACGCCTTCTTTTTCTGCTTTATGTGCCAACATAGGAGGACCAGCCACATCACCGATAGCATAGATCCCCTCTATACCTGTCCAACTCCATTCATCGGTCACAATGCATCCACGATCAGTTTTTATACCTAATGCTTCCAGTCCTAGATTCTCAATATTGCCCTGAACCCCAATAGCTGAGATCAGTCGATCAGCTGTAATTGTTTCTATCTTACCCTTAACGTCAATAGATGCAGTAACAGAATCAGCAGCTTTTTCAACCTTTTTCACTTTTGCTTGGCTAAGAATGCGAATACCTTTTTTCTCCAACTGTTTACGGACAAATGTTGAAATTTCAATATCTTCAGCGGGCATGATATGAGGCATCATTTCAACAACAGTCACCGCTACTCCCATATCACTATAAAAGGAGGCAAATTCAATGCCAATGGCTCCAGACCCCATTACCAAAAGTGACTTCGGCATAGTATGAGGGATCATCGCCTCAAAATACGTCCAAATGAGCTTTCCGTCTGGCTCAATCCCAGGAAGAGAACGAGGACGTGCACCCGTTGCAATAATGACGTGCTTGGCCTGATAAGCTCCTTCTCCTAATGTTCCTTTAGGTACGGGATTTTGAGGTTGCATAATCGGTTTAGATGATGAAGAAACCATAATTTCCGCAGGCTGGCAGCCTTTAGCTCCCTTAGTAAGCTTTGCTTCACCCCAAATAATATCGATTTTATTTTTTTTCATCAAAAAACCAACACCGGCATTTAAACGCGCTGAAACCCCACGCGAACGGGCCACAACATCTTTGATGTTTGCTTCAATTGAACCATTAAGCTTTAACCCATAATCTTTGGCATGCTCAGCAAAATGCTTCATTTCTGCTGAACGTAAGAGCGCTTTTGTTGGAATACAACCCCAGTTTAAGCAAATCCCACCTAGATGTTCACGTTCAACAATCGCAGTCTTGAAGCCACATTGCGCCGCGCGAATTGCGGTTACATATCCGCCAGGGCCCGATCCAATCACAATTACATCATAAAGATTCGCCACAGCCTATTCCTCCATGGATATACACAAAACGAATGTGCACTCTTCAAGCCTAAAACTAAAAAACAATAGAATAGAATTTTCTTATGTCTTTCCTTCTAAGCTTTACATGAACGCCTTTACCAAATCAGAAGCAGTAACACCACCACCATTTGAATTTTTTAAATCTGCTTTTACCATATTAACATATCACACGCACAAACAAATTTACATTGAAGCATTTGTAAGCGGCTTAGATTAACATTGTTAATGGATTTTCAATTATCCTTTTAAAAGTCCGTGCAAGCTCTGCTGCTAATGCACCATCAACAGCACGATGATCAGCGGAAAGTGTAACAGACATGATCGTCGCAATTACTAATGCACCATTTTTAACAACGGCACGTTGTTCACCTGCGCCAATAGCAAAAATCGTCGCATGCGGTGGATTAAGAATAGCAGAAAAACTTGTCACACCATACATCCCCATATTTGAGACAGCGGTTGTTCCTCCCTGATATTCTTCTATTTTTAACTTGCGTTCACGTGCACGCTTTGCAAAATTCTTCATCTCATTAGAAATAGTTGATAAAGGTTTTCCCTCCGCATGACGAATAATTGGTGTAATTAATCCATCAGGAATAGAAACTGCCACCCCAACATCACAGTGTTTGTGATAAAGTATGCCATCTTCAAGCCAGGAAACATTAGCATCAGGAACCGCTTTCAAAGAAAGTGCTACGGCTTTAATAACCATATCATTAACGGAAAGTTTATAAGCAGGCTTCGCCCCTTCTTGGGTCTTAACCATTGGCGCCGCAGCATTCAATTGCATACGAAGCTCCAATAACGCATCGAGTTCACAATCCACCTTTACATAAAAGTGTGGCACCATCCGCTTTGATTCAACCAAACGTTTGGCGATTGTTTTCCGCATACTATTATGCGGGCTGAATGTATATTCATCTTCTTTGAAGAGTTGTAGTATCTGTTTATCAGAAGTACCTGTTGCTAACGGCTGTTTCATTTGTGATGAATCAGAAGCCATTAAAGCACTACCACTCATGGCTTTTTCTACATCACGCTTGATAATACGCCCATGAGGACCACTCCCAGAAACAAGTGATAAATCAATTCTCGCCTGAGCTGCTAACCGCCGCGCCAAGGGAGAAGAAAAAAGACGTGTGTGTTTTTTATCTTGCGGAATTGATAATGCATGAGATATCTGTACTGTTTTTGAATCTGTCTGTTTTGCATTCTCTGATTCTTTAATTGCAAAAGAGGAGGATGGTTCTTCTGCAACCTTTGCAGCCTCTGCTAAATCTTCACCTTCTTCCGCTAAAACAACAATTAAACTATTCACTTTAACACCTTGTGTTCCAGCAGGAACAACAATCTTAGCGACCGTTCCCTCATCGACGGCCTCTACTTCCATTGTCGCCTTATCTGTCTCAATTTCAGCAATAACATCACCAGAAGAAACTTTATCACCTACTTTAACATTCCATTTTGATAAATTCCCTTCTTCCATCGTTGGGGAAAGCGAAGGCATTGTAATTTTAATGGGCATAGTGCTTCCCTCCGTTATGCTCTATAAGTTACAGACTTAACAGCTTCAATAATTTCAGCAATGTTGGGCAAAGCCAATTTTTCAAGATTGGCAGCATAAGGCATCGGAACGTCTTTGCCAGAAATTGTAGCAACTGGCGCATCAAGATAATCAAAAGCCTTCTGCATAACACGCGTTGCTATCTCAGCTCCAACAGATGACTGAGGATACCCCTCTTCAATTGTTACCAAACGACCTGTCTTTTTGACTGAAGATACAATGGTTGGAAGATCCATTGGACGAATGGTTCGTAAATCAATCAATTCAACATCAATACCGAGTTTTTCAATTTCTGGCAGCGCTTGAACCGCATAATGCATCCCAATTCCACACGCAACAATCGTGACATCTTGTCCGGATTTATGAATACGTGCCTTACCAATAGGTAAAACAAAATCATCTATTTGAGGAACATGAAATTGATGACCATATAAAATCTCATTTTCAAGGAAAATAACAGGATTATCATCACGAATAGCAGCTTTTAATAAACCTTTTGCATCTGCAGCACTATAAGGCATAACAACTTTAAGACCCGGCACATGACTATACCATGCAGCATAACACTGAGAATGCTGAGCACCAACACGCGCAGCAGCACCATTGGGACCACGAAAAACCATAGGAGCGGTCATTTGTCCACCCGACATATAACGGGTTTTCGCTGCAGAATTGATAATCTGATCTATTGCCTGCATAGCAAAATTAAACGTCATAAACTCGACAATGGGACGCAATCCTCCAAATGCAGCACCAACAGCCAATCCGGCAAAACCATGTTCTGTAATTGGTGTATCAATAACTCGGCGTGCACCAAATTCTTCCAATAAACCTTGGCTAACCTTATAAGCACCTTGATATTCCGCAACCTCTTCTCCCAAAAGGAACACCATTTCATCACGCCGCATTTCTTCAGCAATAGCTTCATTAAGCGCTTCACGCACCGTCATTGTAACCATTTTTGTTCCTGCTGGAATATCAAAATCAGGAACTGTATCCAAAGCAGGACGCTCTGGAACTGATGAAGAAAGAGAGGAAGATTCTTCACTGGATTTTTGATGCGTATTTGAAGCCTGTGAAATATCCTCAACAGTTTCACCTTCCTCCAACAATACCGCAATAACGGTGTTAACCTTCACACCTTCAGAACCCTCAACTACACAAATTTTACCAAGAGTCCCTTCATCAACAGCCTCCACTTCCATCATTGCTTTATCAGTTTCAATCTCAGCAATCACATCACCAGAGTTAATTTTATCGCCTTCTTTCTTGAGCCATTTAGATAACTTGCCTTCTTCCATCGTTGGTGAAAGCGCAGGCATCAAAATATCAATAGACATACTCGCTTCCCTCGCATCAAACTAAAACATCAGTATAGAGCTCAGAAGCATCTGGCTCTGGATCACTCTGCGCAAAATCTACTGCATCCGCAATAATCGCACGCACTTCTTTATCAATAGACTTCAAATCGTCTTCACTTGCAAAATCCTGTTGAAGAATCCGATTCTTTACTTGATCAATCGGATCCTGCTCCTCTCTTATTTTCTGAACCTCTTCTTTTGTGCGATATTTTGCTGGATCAGACATGGAGTGACCACGATAGCGATAAGTCTGCATGTCAAGAATGATCGGCCCTTTTCCTGAACGCGCCCAAGAAATTGCTTCATCAGCAGCTCCTTTTACCGCTCGAACATCCATCCCATCAACACCAATTCCTGGAATTTCAAAAGAAAGACCACGACGAGAAAAATCAGTCTCTGCCGATGCACGTGAAACTGATGTTCCCATGGCATACTGATTATTTTCAATGATATAAACTACGGGAAGCTTCCAAAGCGAAGCCATATTAAAACTTTCGTAAACCTGCCCCTGATTTGCAGCACCATCGCCAAAATACACCAATGTTACGTTATCTTTACCAAGGTACTGATTTGAAAATGCCAACCCCGAACCAATGGGAACCTGTGCACCAACAATACCATGACCACCATAAAAATTCTTTTCTTTAGAAAACATATGCATCGAGCCCCCCTTTCCCTTAGAAAAGCCGCCTTGACGCCCTGTTAACTCTGCCATAACACCACGCGGACTCATCCCAACCGCCAACATATGACCATGATCACGGTAAGACGTGATAACCTGATCCCCTTCTTTGGCAGCCTTCAGTGTTCCAACAACAACAGCTTCCTGCCCGATATAAAGATGACAAAAACCACCAATAAACCCCATACCATAAAGTTGGCCTGCTTTTTCTTCAAAGCGACGAATTAAAAGCATCTCACGATAGGCATCAATTTCTTCTTCTTTTGTAAAACGGGCTATTGGCGCTTTCTTTATGGTGTTTGATAATGCAGTATGCACCACCGAAGCAGAACTTTTCTTAGATCTTTCCGCCATATTAAACTCCCTTTTATGATTATCTAGGCATAACCTTTACAAACACAAGTTACAAGCATTATCACTCAGCTTAAACCCTATCATAGGTAATTGTTTCAAAATATTTTTTGAAATTAAGAAATTTCGAATTAACTCTTACTATCACTTAAAGGAGTTAGAATTGTCAATTCATTCGGCTTAGAAAAATTTAGACTCTTCCGAATATACTCATCCAACATATCCTTCTCAATATGCCCGTTACGTAAAAGAGAAATACGCTTCTCAATGGATATCCGCTCAGATTCTACTTTATGAAGTTCCTCTTCTAATTTGACAATATATTGATTAACCTCACTGCGTGAATACAACCCGTACTCACCATGATAAATGTGATAACTGAAATAGCTTAAAACCCCTACCGTCATAAGCGGTAGAACGAAGCGCACTTTGATTGATCTGCGTTTTTGCTTAGTCCACATAAAATAGCACAGTCTCTACAAAATAAGCGTCTGAATACGTTGCTCAACTGTGCATAATTTTCATTAATACCTTATTACCAAACACGCATATTAAAGTAATTTTTTGTCAAACATTTACTCCAACAAAAGTCAGCTATATTATTCACTTATTGCATTATTTATTTGTAGCATGCATTACCCACTAACTCGTCACTTTATAGCCATTTTTGTCTATAAAGTCGCCTATTAAAATAACTGTAAAATTAATAATGCTCAAATCCCGGATACAAATGCCCCCAAAATTGTTAGAGTTAGAATAAGCATTCCAATACCCGTCCCAACTTTACCAACCATAAAGCGATGGATACCCAAATGCTCCCACAAAAAAACAAACAAATGCTAGTAGCATTTGTGAGCGTTTTGACTGTTTTTCATTCAAGAGAGGGAAGATAGATTTAATAGAATCACCCTTACACACAAAGTTAACATTATTCTCTATTCTCGGTGGATTTTTTTCTAACCAATCCCAAATCGCAAATTGATAACGTTTACCATCATCACCGGAAACGAGATAATTCCCTTGATCTTGACTAATAATCTTACCTTTCATTTTTACCACCTATAAAGTTATTACGCACATGTTATTGATAAAAATTATTGATAAAAAAGTTTCTTCTAACTTGATAATATGTTGATCAACCCTCATGGCGTGAATACAGCTCGCAGTCATCGTGATAAATATGATCGTTAAGATAGCTTGAAATCCCCCAATAATTTAAAATCTCCCACCGCTATAGACGGAAAAATACAAAAACGCTTTGATTAATTTGCGTTTCTATTTAGAAAAGATAATATAACCTTTTGCAATACTTTTATTCACTATGCAATATTTTAATTAACATCTCATCATCAAATACATATAAATAAGTAATACTGTATTATACATTTACCTTTACTACAATACACTAACAATATCATCTATTCTTTAAATTTTATATTATTTATATTATAATGTTTATAATGTAAAACTTTTACCAATGTGTAATTTGATTCCCGTTTTTGTCAGTAAATCTCCCTGCCACAATAACTATAAAATCAATGATTGCCCAAACCCCTGTAATCATCAACCCGAAAAGTGTTAAAGATAGAATAAGCATTAAAGCACCAGTTCTAACCTTACCAACCATAAAACGGTGAACACCAAATATACCAGCGAACCAACAAATGAGAGCAAACATAATTTTTGAAGGCTGTGAATCTTGTTGTAACAATGGAAAAACAGAACTGATAACACTTCCCTCACACACAAAATCAATGGCATCACCTACCCTCGGTGGATTTTTTCCTAACCAATCCCAAGTTGCAAACTGGTAACGCTTACCATCGTCACCGGAGACAAGATAAGTCCCTTGATCCTGACTAATAATTATACCTCTCATCTTTAACACCTATAAAATCGTTACACACATATCTTTGATAAAACAGTTTAATCTTATAATCCAAATGATATCAAAATCTAAAATCTCACTCTCAAAATCATTAACGATGAAAATTGCCAGCATAACATGCTTGTGTCCCGAGCATTTCTTCAATGCGAATGAGTTGATTATATTTTGCTAATCTATCCGAACGTGCAAGCGAACCCGTTTTAATCTGCCCACAATTCGTTGCAACAGCAAGATCTGCAATGAAAGAATCCTCCGTCTCACCCGAACGATGCGATATAACAGTACGATAACCTGCTTTATGCGCCGTTTCTACAGCATCAAGAGTCTCACTTAATGTGCCAATCTGGTTAACTTTAATAAGAATAGAGTTGGCTGCCCCCATTTTGATACCATCGCGCAAACGCGCAGAATTTGTTACAAATAAATCATCACCAACAAGCTGACACTTTTTACCAATCGAATCAGTAAGTAATTTCCAGCCTTCCCAATCATCTTCAGCCATCCCATCCTCAATTGTGATAATGGGATAAGTTGCAACAAGCTGTTCCAAATAATCTACCTGCTCTTGCATATCGCGACACTTACCCTCACCTTTATAAAAATATGAACCATTTTTATAAAGTTCAGTTGAAGCACAATCTAAACCAAGAGCAATCTGCTCACCTGGTTTATATCCACATGCCATTATAGATTCCATAATAAAATCAATTGCCTGTTCAGCACTTTTAAATTGAGGTGCAAAACCACCTTCATCACCAACATTGGTATTATGACCTGCATGTTTTAAACGTTCTTTTAACGTATGAAAAACTTCAGCACCATAGCGAATTGCTTCTTTTACTGTAGATGCTCCCACAGGAATAATCATAAACTCTTGAAAATCAATCGGGTTATCAGCATGTACACCACCATTAATAATATTCATCATAGGTGTTGGAAGAACATGCGCTTGTATACCGCCAATGTAGCGATATAAAGGCAAACTTAATGATTCTGCGGCCGCTTTCGCAACGGCTAATGAAACGCCAAGAAGTGCATTGGCACCAAGACGTGCTTTGTTTGGTGTTCCATCCAAAGCAATCATTGCTTGATCAATGGCGATTTGATTTCTGGCATCTCGCCCACAAAGTTCTTCAAGAATTTCGCCATTTACTGCAGAAACCGCGTTTTCAACGCCTTTTCCTTGATAGCGCATACCACCATCACGAAGCTCTATAGCTTCATGGGCCCCTGTCGATGCCCCTGAGGGAACAAGAGCGCGACCAAAAGCTCCATTCTCCAAATGAACATCGACCTCTACCGTTGGATTACCCCGACTGTCAAGTACTTCACGCCCAATGATATCGACAATTATAGTCATGTGCGTTTCCTCATCCAACGAAAGTTTTTGTTCATTTTAAACGCCATAATGATAGTATATCCTTTCTATTCAACGCATCTTTTTTGACAGATAATCAAATTCCATTAAAGTCTCAAGTAGTCTTTGTAAATTATCAATCTTAACCATATTAGGGCCATCAGAGGGCGCATTATCTGGATCTTGATGCGTTTCCAAAAAAATACCTGCCACCCCAACAGCAACAGCTGCACGCGCTAAAACTTCAACAAATTGGCGTTGTCCACCAGATGAATAACCTTGACCACCTGGTTCCTGAACAGAATGCGTTGCATCAAAAATAACAGGAGCCCTAAATGAACGTAAAATAGGCAATGAACGCATATCAGAAATAAGTCTATTATAACCAAATGAAGTGCCCCGCTCACAAAGCATAACATTTGGATTACCGCTTTGCGTGACCTTTTTTAAAACATTCTCCATATCCCACGGAGCTAAAAATTGACCTTTTTTAATGTTGATAACACGCCCCGTTTTAGCTGCTGTTACTAAAAGATCTGTTTGACGACATAAAAAAGCCGGTATTTGTAAAATATCTACTGTGGAGGCAATAGCCACACATTGCTCTTCTGTATGTACATCAGTCAATACCGGACAATCAAACTCCTTCTTTAAATCAGAAAAAATAGCCATTGCTTTTTCAAGACCAATACCACGTGCCGAACTCAAGGACGTTCTATTGGCTTTATCGTAACTAGACTTATAAACAAATCCAATACCAACTTTATCTGTAATTGTTTTAATCCGACCAGCCATTTCAAAAGCATGATCCCGACTTTCCATTTGACAGGGGCCCGCAATTAATGACAAAGGTGCGTCGTTTGAAAAAACAACATTTCCAACTTTTATAATGGCATTTGATTTAGGCATTTTATCCCTCAAAAAGCAAATCACTAAAACTTATAAACTAAACCAATCGACTCTGCTCCACAGTCGCTTCAATAAAAGAAGAAAAAAGTGGATGTGGATCAAATGGGCGTGACTTCAGTTCTGGATGATATTGAACACCGATGAACCATGGATGATCTGCATATTCTATTGTTTCTGGTAAAATACCATCGGGAGACATACCTGAAAAAATCAAACCACACTGCTCCAGCTTGTCTTTATAAGTAATATTTACTTCATAACGATGACGATGTCTCTCGTAAATCCTTGTCATCCCATAAATTTTAGCGATATGGCTATCTTCCTTTAATTTTGCTGCAAAAGCTCCAAGACGCATTGTACCACCAAGATTGCTATCTTGGGTACGTTTCTCAAGAACATCTCCTTTGAGCCATTCTGTCATTAAACCTACAATCGGATTTTTTGTTTCGCAAAACTCACTTGATGAAGCATTCTCAATCTTTGCAATATTGCGTGCAGCTTCTATACAAGCCAATTGCATCCCAAAACAAATCCCTAAAAATGGAATTTTACGTTCCCGCGCAAATTGAATTGCTCGCATTTTGCCTTCTGCGCCACGCGCTCCAAAAGCACCAGGCACCAAAACTCCATGTGTCTTTTGTAAGTAGGATGTAGGATCTTCTCTTTCAAAAAGCTCCGCATCAATCCATTCAATATTAACTTTTACTTTATTGGCTAAACCACCATGCGCAATCGCTTCCGTAAGAGACTTATAAGCATCCTTCAATCCCGTATATTTTCCAACAACAGAAATTGTAACTTCCCCTTCGGGATGGTGAATCCGATGTCTAATATTTTCCCAACGATCCATTTTCGGCTTAGGGGCTGGGTCAATTCCAAAAGCCGAAAGAACTTCTGAGTCTAACCCCTCTTTATGATATGCTATAGGAACATCATAAATCGTTGGCATATCCAATGCCTGAATAACGGCACTTGGGTGAACATTACAAAAAAGTGATAGTTTTTTCCGCTCTGTTTCTGGAATAGATCGATCTGTGCGCACCAAAAGAATATCGGGTGCGATACCAATTGACTGTAATTCTTTCACAGAATGTTGTGTCGGCTTTGTTTTTAACTCACCCGCCGAAGAAATATAAGGCATCAATGTAAGGTGCACATAGATAACACTTTGCCTTGGTAACTCATTTTGAAGCTGACGAATTGCTTCAAGAAAAGGCATTGCCTCAATATCACCAACCGTTCCACCTATTTCACATAAAACAAAATCAAAATCTTCATTCCCTGTAGTAATGAATTTTTTAATTTCATCGGTAACATGCGGAATAACCTGAACTGTTGCCCCCAAATAATCACCGCGTCGTTCTCGTTCAATGATATTACGATAAATACGCCCTGTTGTAATATTGTCTTGGCTATTTGCAGAACGCCCTGTGAAGCGCTCATAATGACCAAGGTCAAGATCGGTTTCTGCACCATCGTCGGTCACAAAAACCTCTCCATGTTGATAAGGCGACATCGTACCTGGATCAACATTCAAATAAGGATCAAGTTTGCGAAGCCGCACGCGGTACCCACGCGCTTGCAATAATGCAGCCAATGCCGCTGCAGCGATGCCCTTTCCAAGAGAAGAAACCACACCACCAGTAATAAAAACATAACGTGCCATGGGTTTACGATGATAAGCTGTTTACAATGATCTTTCCAGCAAAAAATGCAAAAAGAAATTATTTTTTTCGTAAAACAAAAAAGGTGAAAAAATCACCTTTTTAAAAATCTATACTCTTTTGAAAAGACTATTTTGTATCACTGTCCGGAAATGGAGTTTCTAAGACAGGTGGAACTGGATTTTCAGTTTCAAGATTTGTAGGCTGTTTTTGTTCTTGAGATGGAATTGAAGCACCTCCTAGCTGTTCAAGGATAGAAGGTTGAGATCCAATATTTGATGATGGTGCCACTTCCGAATCCCCTTTATTTGTGGAGTTTTGTTTTGAATTAACTGGAATGCGCTTGAGAATATCAGAACTAGAATTCGATATACTCCCCACCACAGTAAGTCCAATAGATACTGCAAAAAAGCAAAATGCCAAAATAGCTGTCAAACGCGTTAACGGATTTTTTGATCCACGCGTCCTCATCAACCCCGAACCATTGCTAACACCAAGTCCGCCACCTTCCGAAGGCTGGATTAATATAACACCAACCAAAGTAATAACAACCAAAAAATGGATAACAATAAGTACTGTTTGCATAAACCCTGCTCTTCAAATAAATATTTACAGCTATTTACACATAAATAGCACATAATCCAAGGGGAAACTAAGATTCCTCAGTTATAATTTTATGATTAACATCATAAACCTTTTTTTATTTATGTAACTTATTGATTATTTATATCTTTTTTCTGTACGGGATAATTAAACAAGGTCAGGAAATAGGATTTTCAAACCTGTCTCTACAATGTATTATAAATTATTTTCGAGATATTTTTTGACCATGATACCCGATAGGTTTCCAATTCTAAAAAATCGAAATTTTGGAAGATCTCTAAGACCTCCTCACAATCACTCAGACTCAGAACAAACTTTCCTTTTATATCCTTGAGGAAACCCGCCATATTCACGAAATCATCTGCGTGAAAATTTCTAGACTATAATATTTTTTCTTAAGGAGATATGCAGGATCTAAATAAAACAAACTGTCTGATACACCGAAGAAAGAAATAACACGTTTCTCCAAAAAGTTTAATATTGTCGTACCGCAAGAAACTTTTGCCTCAAATACTTCCTCCTCGCGAAAAGCTTGACAGAAGAAATGTCATAGGAATTTTCTTCCTAAAGCGAAAACATCTATCATCATTTATGCTATACATGACAGAACGTTGAAGAAATAAAAACCGTCCTGCTTTTTAAACCTTGGAGGACCTCAGAGAGAATCAATATACGCAAATTTAAAAAACAACTGCCTTGAACAAACAAAGATGGATTTCCAGTTTTGGACAAAAGAAGACGTTGAGAAATATTATCAAAAATGAGCTTTGGGCACGTACAAACGCATCTGGATTGATATCCTTCTGATACGAGTTTGCATCGTGGTGAAGCTTTTCGCCTTGGTTGGAAAGACGTAAAAGAGAATATCATTCATCTCAAAACAGAAAAAAGTAAATACCGAAAAGATACCTTTCTTCCTATTTTAGCGGAACTAAAGAAAATACTTCAAACTGGTCCTATCGGCGATGAAACATTCATTTGTGGAAAAAACGGAAATAAGCCCGTTAAAGAAAGTTTTGGCACCGTATTTTATACTACATGTGCCCAAGCAAGTATTAAAAATCAGCTCATGGTTTGAGAAAATTAGCAGCAACCCGGGCCGCAACTCAGGTGCAACAGTCTCACAAACTTGAAGCAATTTTTTGGCTAGACAGATGACAACATAGCATCTTTTTACACGAAAAGTGCTAATCACAAAAAACGCACACTTGAAACAATAAAAAAAGCTGCAAAAAGTTAGGGATAGATCCCCAAAAACCGTATAGAATCAATAATCATCCAACCCCTTGCTTCTAATATACGATATTGATTAATTGTTTTTTACATCCTACGATAAACATCGCAAATAGTTAAAAAGTCAGTCGCTTTTAAACTTGCCCCACCTATCAGAGCACCATTAACATGATCAGTGCTCAAAAGCTCAAATGCATTGGATGGCTTTACTGACCCACCATAAAGCAATCGCATCTTATTCCCTTCATCACCAAAACGAGAACGCATTTCATCACGAATAAAGTTATGCACTCTTGCGACATCTCCTGCGGTAGCCGTATTACCCGTGCCTATAGCCCATACCGGTTCATAAGCGATAATGACATTTTTTGCTGTTGCGCCATCTGGTAAAGATCCCTCAAGCTGCTGCGTGAGGACATCAAACACTTTATGGGCTCTACGCTCCTCCAACGTTTCACCAATACAAACAAGAGCAACAAGACCGGCTCGCCACGCTGCTTGCACTTTAGCATAAACAGTCGCATTACTTTCCTGATAAACTGTACGACGCTCTGAATGCCCAATAATGACATGACTTGCTCCTGCTTCTTTAAGCATAAAAGCTGAAATATCTCCAGTATAAGGACCATGATCATCAAAATGACAATTTTGTCCTCCTAAAAGGAGGTTTTCACCACCCAATGTGTCAGAAGCACGCGATAAAAGTGTTGCTGGAACACAAATAAGTGCTTCAAATAAACGGCCTAAATCAGAGCTAACGCCGGCAGAAATAGCACGCAGCTCTCCAAGTGATTCACTTGTTCCATTCATTTTCCAATTTCCAGCAATAAAAGGTCGAATATTTGGAGACATATCTTCACCTCAAGAACTATTACAACAAATTATTTTCCTGTAGGTATCAAATTATAAAACGAAAGCAAGTCTTTAAGCTTGCATCTTTCGTATCTTTATTGCAAATTCCATTACTCATTTGATGATAACTCATGCAAAAAAATGGAATTGAACGATGCTTGACATCATAAGAAATACTACAAACTCCTGGGTTGCTAGAATTTTTCTTGCTATTTTGCTCTTATGCTTCATCCTCTTATGGGGGATACCACAGTTACACACAACGAGTGAAAGAGATCTTATTACCTCTGGAAATTCCACAATAACTGTTGATGGTTATCGTTTTGCACTCGCTGATCAGAGTGCACGTTTAGCGCTCGCATCTCATCTTGGACGAATGTTTACACCAAATGAAATCCAGCAATATAAAATCCCCGCTTTCGTTTTCAGTCAGTTACAACAAGATGTACTGTTGGACGAACAGGTACGTAAAATGAAAATTAGTCTTTCAAAAGATACAGTAGCGCGTATTCTTAGTGCTGATAATATGTTTCAAATCAATGGTACTTTTGATCAAAATTTATTTCGTAATTATCTTCAGCATTTACATATCAGCGAAAGTAATTTCCTTAATTATTACACCCAAAAAGAGAAACGTAATCAGCTCATTTCAGCTTCGCTGTCTGGGATGAAAGCACCAGATCTCTTTTATAAAGCACTCGCACTTTATCAAGACGAAACACGTACCGCCGATTATCTCGTGATTGATTTAAAAGGAAAGAAAACAATTCCTGATCCTGATCAAGAAACATTGCAAAAATGGTTTGAAACGCATAGAAGTGAATTTCGTTCTCCAGAGTATCGCACTGTTTCTTTATTATCTATAACATCGGCTGAGTTTGTAAAATCAAAAGATATCTCAGTAGATGAAGCTAAAGCCTATTATACTCAAAATGCCTCGCGTTTTATAACTCCTGAAAAACGTACAATTGAACAATTGCAATTTCCTACACGCGAAGCTGCAGACAATGCAGCAAAAAAGATAGCCGATGGATTGAAGTTTGAGGAACTCGTCAAAGCTGAAAAAAAGACTCTCAATGATATAAAAAAAGGACCTCTAGTAGAAAGCGAACTTCCTAGTCATCTAGCATCTGAGGTTTTTGAACTCAAACAAGGACAAATCAGTGCTGTAATCAATGATTTACAAGGTCCTGTTATTATTCGCGTCACACATATTGAACCTTCAACCTCCATTCCTTTTGAAAAGGTAGAAGAAAATATTCGCCAAACACTCGCCAAAAATCGTGGTGCTGATGCTATGCGTAACACCTATACAGCAATCGAAAATGCGCGTTTTGAGGGAGCTTCTCTTAAAGAGCTTGCTGAACAATATAAATTACCTCTGCGTACAATCACCATTGATAAAACAGGAAAAACAATTGAAGGTGCAATACTCACAGATTTACCTCAGAAGGATATTTTACTGAATGCCATCTATCAAGCAAATGAAGGAGTTGATCTTGATCCACTCTCTCTTCAAAAAGGTGGGTATCTTTGGTATAAGGTAGATAAAATTATCCCCGCTCGCGATCAAACACTTGAAGAAGCCAAGGGGGCTGTACTTTCTCAATGGAAAAATGAAGAAACCCAACGCCTTCTTGATGAAAAAGCCAAAGATGCTCTTAAACAGCTCACTGAAGGAAAAAGTCTTGTTTCTCTTGCTCATACACTTGGTATCATAAAAAAAACGACACAGGCCCTACGGCGCCAAGATTCATCTGAAATCCTTGGAGTTGAAGGCGTTAAAGCATTATTTTCTAGTCCAAAAGGCCATTATGGCATAATAAAAGGTCCGGTCGCAACCAATCGTATCGTTTATCAAATAAAAACCGTAACAGTACCTAAAGATATCAATCCTCATACCCTTTCACCTGATATCCGCACCAATATAGATATGATGATAAGGGAAGATCTAAAGTTAGAAATGCTACAAATTGCCAATAAAGAAAACCCTTTGGAAATTAATAGCATTCTCTATAATCAAATCTTCAACGCTCTTTAGTAAAAATGTTGCAAATGACTTTTGGTATTTAGGTGATAAAATCGTAATTAGAGTTTTTTCTATAAATGAAAAAGCAAGATAAACTTCTTTTTCGTTCGTATTGGGCTGAATAACGTCTCTATAAATAATAAGATTTTTTGTAAACTCACGGGTTTGCAAAAAATAATGGATATCATTTGGAAAAAATAATTTTTTCAGTGCAATAAAAAGAGAAACTGCTATGTGAATGTTATCATAACAAATGACAATTACTTAGAACCTTATGCTCCATACGTAAAACACCCATTCCCAAACATAGATTTTTCTAGAACTATTAGAGATTATTTTTCTCATCAAAAGAGCAGTCACACTTCATTAGAAAATAGTACACCATAGATATATTTAACGCTGAGTATCAAAATCATAATCACCAGAAAACTAGCTGATGTCTTTCATTAGTTTGATCTCATGAGTTGTATTCTCTAAATCATTCTCTTATACACAACTCTTAACAAAATGCATAACCAACAAAAGAAATACACGATATCTTCAACCTGATAAATCCAATTTCTAACTGTTCTAAGATCATCCTAACTAACGCATTAGCAGTGTTTCCCAAACAAAAAAGGATTTTTATTTATAACATTGTAGCTCTCTACAGCTACTGCTTCTCCTATTCCTTACAAGGAATTGATTTATAAAGATAAAGGTTCCGATTACTTTGTTACTTTTGGAGACAACGCAACTGTTGTAAAAACTGGCAAATTAACACCACTCTATGTAAAATCATCAAAAAGCAGTTAGGAATATAAATACTTTCGTTTCAAATATAATTAACTAACCGTCTTAGAAAAAAGAAACGGCATGTAGATATCAAATATATCAATGATCGTCATCTGCTGTAGTGTTAAGGGGTGTTATATCTTTATTTTTCTTAATTTTTATAACTCCAATAATTCCAGTGGAAATAATTAATGCAGACATAGCTAAAAAAGAACTCACTAATCCCACAAGTGCAAAAAGTCCAGCAATAAAGCCAGACACGGCTTCAGCAGAGTTTGCTAAAGTTAAAAAGATTCCAAAACTCTTACTAAAATCTTCACGACGAGAATATAATTGAAGAGCTGAGACTAAACTAATATCCCCAAATGCACCAATAAATCCTAAAACAAAGGCTAGTCCTAGAATTAGTTTTAAATAAAGCATTGAAGTTAAGGGCATAACAAACAGAATAACTCCATAGAAAAACCAAAATACCATGAGCTTCAACGATGTAATATTTTAATATAATTTTATGATATAATAAAACCATCTATAGTCGTTCCAACACCCATGAGAAAAAAATATAATTCACAAGGCTTTCCTCTCCCCCACAGAAAGAACAAAAGCTGGAATTAAAAATCTTGAAATTGCACCCGTAAAGAGAATAGCAAACGACGAGCCAACGAGCGTAAGAAATAAATGTTTATTTTCTGTAGAAATATATTTAAAATAGGAAGGTGTTTCTCGATAAATTTTTATAAAATTGAATGATTTATTTTCGCTTGAATTTAAATTCATGAGATTAAATAACAATTTAATAGATATAAAATAGATAAAAAAATCAAAAATGAGTACTGCCGATTTATTGGCTCAAAGAAGCAGTAGGGAACAAACTAAAGAACCAATGACGGACGCAGCTTCGTTTATAGTTTATGCAATGCTATATTTGCCTTTGTCAGATCATTGATTGAAAACATTCTGGGAATAGCAGCTTGAAAACTTGGTTGGAAAATACTTCTTCCTATTGTTGTACATATTGCTGCAAAAATAAGAACATAATATGTACAGTCCCTGTTATATAGGTTATCAAAACGAATAATGAGGCTAATAATCTAACAAATTCACTTAAGATCATATTTTTCTTCAAAGAAAAATTATTAACTAACCAACCTCCTATAGGGCCCAAAAGAGAAGAGGGATAAATCGAAAAAAATACACAAGACCTGTAAAAAAGTAGTTATCTGTTAATTCTAAGACAAGTAAAATAAAAACAATTTCATAAGCAGAATCACCAATTTTAGAAATAAATTAAATAGAGAGAGAAAAAGAGATAATGGACTCTTTTTTAAAAATAAATTCATATCAACCATCCGATATTAAACTTTTCTAAACTTAACGTCACACTATCTTTAATAAAATTGGTAATATGAACTTCAAAGGAATCGTATATTTTAATAAATCGCTTAATAAGTTAATAGAAAACTTTTAAAGAAAGACTCATCTTGATACCTAGCGGCGTTATGCCATTAAAAGGATTGCGATTTCATAACGACATAATATTATGACTTTCATTACTCGTTTTCATTTCCTAGCTCGGTAAAAAAATACCGCGGTTATAAATCCTAGTTTTCAAAATAGGTAATAACGCCATTTTATTCATATGAAAACTATTGCCTATTTTTTAAACACACGCAATTTATGTTATCGATAATTTCAAACGACTGAACTTTAATAATGGCGGTTTGTGCTTATGATAAAAACATATCGTAAAATTCATAAGCCATTATGAATAATAGCTACTTTGCATTTTATTTGATTGCTATGCGTTATAATATTGGTATCATGATTTGCTTTTTATGCTCGGTTTATACATGGCAACTTTTGAATCACGTCTCAAAGTGTGGGTTCTAATGGGAGTTCATATAAAATAAATGTAGATAAAATACTGAATTTATTACATTTTTATTTATAATGCGCCGTCTATTCCGATAACACTCTTTCCTTATAATACCTTTGGGAGGTTACCACTTATTGCCGTCCTTGTTATCAACCAATAGCGATGAAGCAATGATAAAGTTGCACTTTCTTGAAAAACTGCCGCTCCCAACTGGATCGCTTTTTGCAAAGATGCTGGTATAATTGCTAATGGAAGAAGTGCTGGTTTAAGCGTTTTAGGTAAAAAAGTAGAATGCTCGTAAAATTTGGTATAATAATCTCGTGATAACGCCACCATAGCTTCAACGATGTAGCATTTTTGTTTGTCACTGACCCAATTAGATTGCAACTCTTCCCTATTTATTCCCACACTCTTGAGTATATCAGCAGGTAAATAATATTGATATCGTGACTGCATGAATGATAAAAGACGCAACACACCACTTAACCCTTGGGCAATTCCTCCATATTCATAAACATCTTTAAAATCTTTTGCAGCATCCGGATCCAATATTTGACAAGAAAGCTGTAAAATTGTACTCGCTGTCTCACCACAATAAGCTTTGAGCTCATGAAGAGTTTCTATAGGATTGTGATAAAGATCTAAAATTTGCGCATTACAATAGTGTAAAAAAGCTGTCCTAGGTAAATTAAAAAGAGTCATTGCTGTAAACAAATCACTCAAAATCGGATTATTTTTACTATTTTGCATTTCACCATTAGCAATAGAATCATACCACCAGCGTAGCCGTATTTCACCAATAAGCGGATCGTGCACAGTTTCGCGAATACGAGCAACTTCTACATTAAAAGCATACAAAGCGGCCAATGCTCTGCGCTTTTTTTTAGGAGCAAATAAAACCGATATATAGCGATCACGATCTGTGGCACGTAAAATATCAAGACAATAAGGAAGAGAATTTATCATTCTATGACACCTACTCACTTCCTTTTTTCGCAATTAATATTCTATTTTTATTCATATTTAAAAATGACAGATGAGCAAATATAGTCAATGGAATAAAATTTTTAAATGTGTCTCTACAATGTATTATGAATCAAGATTTCTTTTCTAGGTATTTTTTAGCCGCGCCAAAACCTAAAGTGTTTAGACTTCTAAAAAGTTGATTTAAAGCTATAATACAATAACTTTATAATGAAAGTTAATAAATGAAAAAAACTACTATAAAAGCTTATTGTTCACGCCTACATTTCTACTCAAATGATAAAGAAAGAGTGACCACTGCGACGTTCATGGGGTTAAGTGCATCAGATTTCATTCATATGATATTTGTCTATGTAACTGAGGAAAGCAGCTTAACTATCCGATGCAAAATTACACTATAGAATCCCATACAAATCGATAAAGGAACGAGATAAAAATAAAGGTAAGAAAAATTAATAGAATCAATAAGTATAGAATCCTCTTCGTTTTAAATAAGATACTGGTTTCATTAAATAACGCATTATTCTACCGCAAACAATAACGCGGCAACCGCACGATCTTCAGCTAACAAAACATTAAATGTACGCACTGCCGCTCCCGTACTCATTGTATCTGATGAAATACGCTTTTCCCATAAAAGCGCTCGCAACTCTTCTGGCAAGCGCAATAATTCGACTCCAGTACCTATTAACAAAATTTCAATCTCAGATGACTCCTCTAAAACACGAGATATATCCTCTTTAGTGGGAATAGATCCTGCCATATCAATACCATAAATACCTGATGGTACACAAATAATAGAACCTCTATGTGACATATCAGCAAAACGAAAGCCACCATTTCCATAAGCATCAATAGGTGCACGCCCTGGAAAATGAGCCTCACGAATCTGAATTGCAGAAAACATAAGTAAGCGTCCTTTATTTTTAAAAACTCAATTTCGCTTTTCTTCCCCCGCCTCTAAAAGTCAGCAAAAAACAATAATAATCCCCATAGCAATATTGATGCAAACTCTTCCATACAAAACTATCACGCTGAAAATACCACAAGCAATAACTGAAAATTATTTAAGATATTATAGAAAATAATTTGCCATAAGGCACCATCAAATACCACATCTTTTTCAGCATATTTATTTAAAAATTTATCTCAGCCTATTCGCTAAAAACAGGCAAAATATTATGTCCGTTTATCAACTATACAACCGCTCATACAATAAAACGACTTTTATATAAAAGCCATCTGTTTCTATAAAAGTCAGTTATAAAAGGACTGAATAAAACTGCAATTATATTTTAAGATTTGTTTTCCTCTGATACATCTGTTTTCTTTTTAGATACGCTTACACTCTCCTTCACTTTAGTCCTATTTTTAGATTTCTGTGGTGCTTTTGTTTTAGAAAGTTTTGATTTTTTTTCCGAAATGGGTTCTCCTTTAACACGAACATCAGCTAATGTTGAACGGACAACGCGAACACGCATATCATCACCAATTTCCACCTCTAATTCACCGCTCTCATCATAAACCTTCGTAACCTTACCGATAATGCCACCGCCCGTTATAACCGTATCACCACGACGCACAGCATTAAGCATTTCCTGACGCTTTTTCATTTGCGCACGCTGTGGACGAAATATAAAAAAATACATAATCGCAAAAATCAAAATCAATGGAATAAAGCTAACAAGTGAAGTTCCATTGGAAACACCTCCTTCAACTTGAGCATAAGCGTTAGTAATAAACATTTTTATCTCCTATAGATTAAACTTCAAGTATTTCCCACTCTCATAAAATAAACTTTCAGCTTTAAAAAGCTTTCCTAAAGATTTTATTATACAAAGCAATAACCAAACACACTGTAATCACAGCTTTATAGAAAGGAAATAATTCTTTAAGCAACAGAAGGCAACGAGAAAAAAAGTTTAAAAAACAGATTTATTCCCTTTTATATATTATCGGGATGAGCATCCTCACTAAGCAGAAAATAAAGGATATAGAATAATTTTTTTACTTTTAATAAATCGAACTAATCACTCAATCTGAACAGGTAAATTTCTCCGCTGAAACATTCTCATTTGATTTAAGAAATTTGATTTTTTTCTTGAAAGCCATTAAACTACGGATTTTCAAAATAAACTCATCATGAGCTAGTTTTCCAAATATTTGATAGGATCGACAGGTAACGAATTCTTACGCACCTCAAAATAAAGACGTGGTGTTTTCACATTTCCTGAAACACCAGACTTAGCAATTTCATCACCACGTTGTATCCTTTGTCCCTTGTGAACAAAAAGCTTACTGTTACATCCATAAATGGTAATAATATTGTTTTCATGTCGAATCATAACAACATTACCGAGCTCTTTTAAGCCATCACTCGCATAGATAACAACACCATTTTCAGCTGCCTTGACCGATGAACCTTCTGGCACAGCAATGTCTATTCCTCGATTAGTTGTCGTCCCTCTCTTTTGACCAAAGTGGCTTAATAAACGCCCTCGCACTGGCCAACGCATTCTAGAAATCCCCGTAGCTTGCGGAGTAACACCTTTATCCGCATGACTCACTGCTTCTGAAACGTCAATTTTATGATCTAATGACATCCTCTGTCTAGAAAAATTCTGCTCAGCATTTGACTTATCAATCTTTGTAGAAGGCACTGTTGTTACAGGAGCTTTATTGAGTGAGGAATCTTTCTTGTTTTTCACAGAAGGCATAGATCGAGACTGGAATGAAGATTCTGTTCTTGATGCAACCCAACCATTATTATGAGTAATCGAAGTTGCTTCTGCACGCTTGTTGGGGATCACAAGAACCTGACCAATATAAATGGAATTATTGCTTATGCCATTTGCTAACTTTAATGTCTCAACACTCACTCCTATTTGCCGCGCAATACTTAACAGTGTATCCCCGCTCTGAACAATATAAGAGTTTTGCCGAAAAATAGGGGAGTTATCCATTTGTGAACGGGAAAGTGTTCCAAGATTGCGTGGTGGTGTTCCCATAATTCGGCTATCAGGAGAGGTCCTACCTTGTGGTGGGGAATTATACGCAGTGTTATCATCAGCCCATGAATCACCACTCGAATCTACAGGTGGCAATTCAGTACTTTCTATCATGCCATCGTACGATAGCCGTGGATCTCTAGGCGTAGTGGTAAAGACATTTGGAGGAGGAGATACCGCACGATGAGAGAAAACATTAGAAAAGCGCTGTGTACCGGAACTACACCCCGCAAAAATCGTCATCATCGCTAAAAAAGTTATTCCCTGAAAATTACGCCCGAAAACATTACCCAAAACTTTTAAGCACATAGTTTTGCTCACTCGTCAATACTCAACTCACTCTATTAAAGCTTTTGAATATTACCTAAGAGTTAAAATCAGATATTTTATTCATAAATATCTTTATAATAAGATCAAAATGAATTTATAGAGTTCGCCCAGTACGTTAAGTGCAAAATTAAAGTATTTCCGCAATGCCTTTAATAAAGGGCTGATAACGTACCTGAAACATTTTTAAGCTCTCAAATCGATTACCAACTTTCGTATAGCGCGTCACCGTTTGTATCCCTTCATCAGGTCCTATAGCTTGAATAAGAATCCCATTTTCAGCTAAAAGTTCTAAAAACTCCTTTGGTTCATCAGAACGTGATGGCCAAATAAGAATACGATCAAATGATCCTAAATTTGTAATATTACGGCTTCCATCAATCTGCCGTACAATAATATTTTCAAGCCCCAAAGTTTGAAATTTCTGGTGTGCCAAATCAACAAGTGTTTTATAACGATCAACTGTTATTACCCGGTCACTCAGACACGCCATAAGGGCAGTACAAAAACCAGATCCTGTACCAATTTCTAAGACACGATGTTTTTTTTTCAACGATAACGCAGAAAGAATTAAAAGCTGCTCTTCTAAACGCTCAATATATTCACCACATTCAATGGGAATAACTTTATTATCATAAGCACTGTTGAACCAAGGAGAAGCAACAAACTGTTGACGCGGAATTTTTTCAAATGCCGAAAAAAAGCGAACATCATCAATCCCTTTGCTGCGCATTTTCAGCACAAGGCCAGCCAATTCCTCACGAAATCGTAAAATACTCTTTTGCCCCATAGTGTCATTCGTTCTTCAATGGAGTAGCATCTTTATCGTACGTACAACTCATTTCTTTTAAAATGGCAAAATCTTGCATTTGCACTTCATCATCTTTTAGCAATAAACCTCTATAAGTTTCTCTTTGGCAAAATTAAGCAGTAATACAACGCATCCCCTTCATATAGGGTTGTAAAACATCCGGAACAATAATTGACCCATCAGCTTGCTGATAATTCTCAAGAACAGCGATAAGACAACGTCCAATAGCCGTACCGGAACCATTAAGACTATGAACAAAGTATAATGCTTTATCGCCTTCTTTACGATACCGCGCATTCATACGTCGCCCTTGAAAATCTCCACAAATTGAACAGCTGGAAATTTCACGATAGCATCCTTGACCGGGAAGCCAAACTTCAATGTCATAAGTTTTACGTGCAGCAAATCCCATGTCACCTGTAGAAAGAACCATAGTACGAAAAGGCAAACCAAGACGTTTCAACACATCTTCTGCACACTCTGTCATACGTTCTAGCTCCACTAAAGACTGCTCTTCAGTGGTAATTGATACCATTTCTACCTTCCAAAACTGGTGCTGACGTAACATACCACGCGTATCACGACCCGCAGCTCCTGCCTCTGAGCGAAAACAGGGCGTTAAAGAAGAAAATCGCAGTGGTAAATGGGATTCCTCAAGAATTTCATTATTGACCAAATTTGTTAACGGCACTTCTGCTGTGGAAATAAGCCATCGACCATCTGTTGTCCGGAAAAGATCATCAGCAAACTTCGGCAGCTGGGCTGCACTGTAAACAATCTCATCACGAACAAGGAGCGGCACCGAAACTTCTGTATACCCATGCTCCTCAACATGTACATCAAGCATAAACTGACCCAATGCACGTTCAAGACGAGCTAATGCTCCTGAAAGTATTGTAAAGCGTGCCCCTGATAAACGACTGGCTCGCTCAAAGTCCATCTGTCCAAGATTTTGGCCAAGATCAAAATGCTCCTTTGGTATAAAGTCAAATGTTGGGGGTGTACCAAAATGTCGAATAACAACATTATCACTTTCATCTTTACCTTTTGGAACATCATCCAGTGGTATATTGGGGAGTTCTGAAAGAGCTTTTTCCAAACTCTCAGTCAACTGCTTTTCTTCCGCTGTAGAAGAAGAAAGAAAAGCTTTTATTTCTTCAACCTCAGCTCTAAGGTGTTCTGCCATTTTCTGATCACAGGCAGCTAAAGCCTGCCCTACTTTTTTTGATGCCGCATTGCGACGCTCCTGGGCGGATTGCACTTTAGCAACATATGACCGGCGTTCAAAATCAAGTTTTATTAATCTTTCCGCTTGCGGTTCAAGACCTCTGTTTGCCAACGCTTCATCTAATTTTTCAGGGCGTTCACGAATCCACTTAATATCGAGCATTAAAATTCCTCATTTGCATCATTTTTATTCATTTCTTATCGTACAAGATATAAACTTCTTTTAAGAGGATTTTTTTCTCTTTTCTATACAGTAGGCAATTAAAACTGCGACCTCATAAAGAGCTATCGTTGGCAAAGCCACTGCAAACATAGTAAAAAAATCCGATGGGGTTACTATCGCCGCAATTATAAAAGAGGCGAGGATAGCCCACTTGCGCTTAGATAGCAAATCATGAAACGTTAACAATCCAACTTTCGTTAAAAGGCTGATGACAAGAGGCAATTGAAAAATCAAACCAAAAATCAAGACAAATGATATCATAAAGCTCAAATAATCAGAAATACGGACTATAAACTCTATTCTTAAATGAACGTCTGGAAGAAGTTGCTGAGAAAGGCTAAACCAAAGCATTATTGGTGCCAAAAGAGCATAAACAAACGCCCCCCCAATACAAAATAAAATCGGTCCACCAATAAGAAATGGTAAAAAAGCCATACGCTCATTTTTATAAAGCCCTGGTGCGATAAAGCTGTAAAACTGAAAAGCCGTATAAGGAAAGGATAAAATAGCTGCCCCAAAAGCAGCAAGTTTCATCTTCGTTAAAAAAGTTTCCCATACTTGCGTTGATTGCAGACGAATACTCTCAGGATTACCACCTGATATTTTCATTGCCCACTGATAGGGCCATATCAGAAAATTCAAAATGTAATCTTTGATAAGAAAGCATACAATAAAAGCTATCAAAAACACAATAAGAACAGCGATAATTCGCTGACGAAGTTCAATAAAATGTTCTAAAAGTGGTGCCATCTTTGGATCAACTTCATCTTTCTTAACATTCATGATGCGCCTTCTTTATCTTTAGAAGTTACAGAAATGCTTCCAGAACTATGAGAATCAGTAGATACAGTTAAACCTTCACTGGTTTTGTTCTGATCACATCTCAAAGTTTTTTTATCTTTTTTTGATTTATGGTGCACTGGATTTATCTCAAAATTATCGTGGGTATCTTCTCCTGCATCGTGAATGGGATTTAAAAGCTCTTTCAACTCCTTGTCTGGATTCAGATCGCTAATATCCGATAATGTCTTTTGCAAATCATCAACCTCGGCTTTTCTCATTGCATCATCAAACTGGTGACGAAATTCATCCGCTGTTGAACGTACATAAGCTATTGCCCTTGCCATCGTCTTCAGCATTTTAGGTAAATCTTTTGGTCCAACTACGATGATAAGAACAAGTAAGATCACGAGAAACTCTGGCCCATCAATCCCAAACATTGTTTACACTCGGCTTCCTCATAAAAAACAATGGACAATTATGATTATATTTTTGTTATTTTACACGCTGTTTTTTAACAACAGACGTCTTACTTCCCTTAGAGGCAGAAGAACCCTTTCTAGATGCTACTGCACGCTTCATCGATAACGACTCAGATTGTTGAGGTTCAGCATCAATTATTTTAGAAGTATTAGTTACTTCAAGCTTATCCTCGATACTGTCCTCTTCTTCTTTCATAGTCTTCTTGAAAACTTTAATTCCCTTAGCAACATCGCTCATTAATTCAGAAATCTTACCACGTCCGAAAAGCACAAGGATAATCAGTAAAATTACAATTAAATGCGTTGGTGAAAAAATATTACCCATCACTCTCTCTCACTGCTTTTAAATTAGATTTCATTTGTTTATGCTCACTTTGAAGAAACATTTCTAATATAATCATATCTTACTTGTATATTTTCTTCTCAAATTAAAGACAATCGCACGCTTTTTAGTGTGAACTAACTTTTATCTTCCCTTTTGCTTAGCGTAATATAATAAATGCAGATAAGTTAAAAATGACAAACCGTTTTTAAAAATTCAAAAGATTTTAAAGCTCTTCTTTTTAATTTAAAGCAGTTTCATCTTATCTATCGAGTTGCGAAAGCCTCCTCCAAGCACTCGACGCACATTACAATGCTTTACCTTTTTCAAATGGCATTATCTACACAATCGCACACATCTCTTGTAAATCACCATTACCTGTGAAGATACAAATACATAGCCTAACGCAAAAGCTTTTACGTGTTAAGTCTGAAAATTTTCTGAAAGTGTAACCCCTGAAAGAGCTTTTAATTGACACATTAGTTAACATCAAAAGCCCATCAAAACCTATCTTCTTAGGAATAACATTCTCAATAACACCCTCAAACAGCATTGCGGGAATTTTATCATCAGTTGCTTCAATACAATAACATGTGAATATGTGCAGTCATTGCAGCTGGTAAATAAACTAAATTTTTAAAAGATATAAAATCCTACTTTTCCAAAATATTAAGTAATACATCACCATATGCTCTCTCAAAATATGCTCATTCATGCTCACGGATCTGTTTCACCATTAGGAAAGTTTCCATCATTAACAAACACTTGAAGCCGCTTCACCTCCTAAAGCTCTCTCTATTTTGTTCTCCTGAACATAAGAATACACTCCAATAATGATATGTTCTCCACAAACCCAGAAAGACAATTGGCATTCATACCAAACTTCATTAAACCAAAAGCATGAAGTTGAAACTAATCCATACAGCATGAATTCCCTTATCTTAATCCCTCTTTAAAGTTTTATGACTATTGCAGCTTCTAGATAACGGGGCACCAGCTATGAAACAAAATACTGTATTCTTCCCCCCTTCCTTATCAATAAAAATTAAAATACATCACATTCACTTACCTCACGTAAAGATGTGGAAAGCACTTTGATCGCGTCTACCGCCCTTTTATTGCACACAAATAAAATTCTAAAATCTATGCGCTATCATGAAGGCTTTTTTTCATTTCTTAGAACAACACCGCAAAACCAATAATCATTGTCCTTATTTTTAACATTATTACAATATTTTGGTACTGCTTTATCTTGGTGCTGTTTTAACCAACAATCTCGCATTTTATTGGTACAGATCATATATCCGATAATCAATTTAAAGCTATATTTTAATAGTATATATAACAACCTCGTTATTTCATACATAAACATAAAGCTTTTGCTCTAACAAAACAAAATTATTACCTAAATAACCTCCCCATCAGCTCTCTACCCACATATGACACCAGCATTTTGCTACTCTTGCTCATAAATTCACGTTGGTTTTCTTAAAGCAAGAAGCTAATCATTTTAACCGTGCTTTTATAAGATACTCACAATGTATCAATCTTTAAATAATGTGCAAATTGCATTAGCCTCTTTAGCAAACTTCACAAATACTGTCGTTAATTGTGTCTTCTACTCCTTTCCTTTTCAGACAACAATAATAAAACAGCTTTTTTACAAAGATAAAGAGCAAATGCTTCAATCGAAGCCTTGTCTCTTTTTTTGTCGATATTCTGGCAAAAGATTTGAAATCTTGGTAATGAATTTAATTTATATAAACTGTATGGATATATCAAATAATTGCAAAACTGTGATATCAGTATTTTTCTAGATCTATACGTTTTTTTGATTCTTTGATCTCTATAAGAAGCTTTTATTGATACAAAAACCATTCTTCTATGTTAGTAAAGAGGTTTGGTGCAATCATACATATGGTAGAATTTACTCATGAATTATCGGCATATTTATCATGCTGGCAATTTTGCCGATGTTTTTAAACACATTATTGTTGCCCGTATTGTAGAATATCTGAAACGCAAGGAAAAAGCTTTTCGCGTTATAGATACACATGCTGGCATCGGTATTTATGATCTTTCTTCTTTAGAAGCACATAAAACAGGAGAGTGGCGAGAAGGTGTTCAACGACTTCTTTCAGCTTCTATCCCAGAAAATTTAAAAGCACTCCTTTCTCCATGGTATGATACCATTGACACACTCAATGAGGGAGGAAAAGAAATCCTATTCTACCCTGGATCTCCTGTTCTTATTCGTCAATTATTGCGAAAACAAGATCGACTAACTGCAATTGAGTTGCATGATGAAGATTATCAAATTTTAGCAAAAAATTTTTCCGGTGATTATCAAACAAAAGTCCTCCATTTGGATGGTTGGCTTTCTTTAAATGCGCATTTACCACCAAAGGAAAAACGTGGATTCATCCTCGTGGATCCTCCCTTTGAAAAACCTGATGAATTTTCTCGTCTTATTGAGGGATTAATGAAAGCGTATCGCCGTTTCCCAGGAGGAATCTATGCTTTATGGTATCCTGTTAAATATGACAAAGAAATTGAAAATTTTCTTCATGCACTTTATCAAACAGGAATTCCAAAAATTCTACAACTTGAAATGCGTATTCGAAAAAGCTCAATACCACCTACAATGAATGGAAGTGGTATGATTCTTATCAATCCTCCCTATCTTCTCGAAGAAGAAATAAAAAAACTTAGCCCCCTTCTTCTCGCCCGTCTTGGACAAGATAAAAATGCAAAAATAACGCATCAATGGATCCAGAAAGAACATTCATTATGTTAGATTTTCACATTTGATGTCTACCTTAAATCAAAAACTTCTTTCGTAAGAATTCAAGGAATGAAGCAGCTCAGAAATATTGCAACACTAAGCTATTGTTTTCATGGTATTTTGCACCAAATCTCTTCCTAATGTATATCATCGTGAGGAGCACAGATTTGTTTTCTTAAACAAAACCTATTTTAATATTGTTTTTTATCATCACATATTTATCATTCTCAATAAAGAACATTAGCAAATCCATAAAACTATTTTTAGAGATTGCTTCATATTTTTTATGAAAAGTAATAACTCCAAAATTGAATGATCCCATGTCATAATGTATTATTTGTTAGGAAAAATAACTCTTATTACATAAAGAATAGTAATTGATCGATAAGAGCATTTCATATAAGAAATATAAAATGTTTCCGGATAAAGTGAATGATCCCGAAAAATAACACGGCTTATCCCAAAAATGAAAAAGAAAACCTTTCTTTTCTCTCTCATATTACATGGGACAGTGCCAATCAAGGAAATGATAAAAATCAATTTAAAGGTGCCGAACTCATACAAGAGTTTGTCAAACATCTTCCGCATAAGCCGGGAGTTTATCGGATGATTGATGAGAATGGTTATGTTCTCTATGTTGGAAAAGCACGTAATCTCAAAAAACGCGTTTCAAATTATACGCGTGAACGAGGGCACAATAATCGTATTGCCCGCATGATTCGTGCAACATACCATATGGAATTTGTCGTGACACACACAGAAACAGAAGCGCTGCTTTTAGAAGCTAATCTCATCAAAAGATTACATCCACGTTTTAATGTGTTACTGCGTGACGATAAAAGTTTCCCTTATATCATTATCACTGATGATCATCGAGCACCTGCACTTTACAAACATCGTGGCGCCCGAACAAAAAAAGCGCATTATTTTGGTCCTTTTGCCTCTTCAAGTGCGGTGACACAAACAATTCATGTTTTACAACGCGCCTTTTTATTACGAACCTGTACCGATTCAGTTTTTGAAAACCGTACGCGCCCATGTTTGCTTTATCAAATTAAGCGATGTTCTGCACCCTGTACAAATGAGATTAGTAAGAGTGATTATAAAGAATTGGTGAGAGGAGCAAAAGCTTTCCTTTCAGGGAAAAGCCATTCTGTTAAAAAAGATATGGTTCAAGCTATGCATCAAGCCGCAGAAAACCTTGATTTTGAACAAGCAGCAGCCTATCGTGACCGCTTATCAGCTCTCTCTCACATACAAAGCCATCAAGGCATTAACCCTCAAACAATACAAGAAGCAGATGTCTTTGCAATTGCACAACAGGGAGGAGAGAGCTGCATTCAAGTATTCTTTTTCCGCATGGGACAAAATTGGGGAAACCGAGCTTATTTCCCTAAAGCAGATCCATCTTTTTCTCGTACTGAAATTTTAGCGAGTTTTCTTGCCCAGTTTTACGATGATAAACCACTTCCAAAATTTATTTTTTTATCTGAAGAAATTGAAGAAAAAGCACTTCTTACAGAGGCTTTTAGTCTAAAAGCGAATCGTAAGATACACCTCTCTTTACCCAAACAAGGTGAACGAAAAACTCTTGTTAATCACGCCTCTATCAATGCTCATGAAGCACTTGGACGCAAACTTTCTGAAACAGCAACACAGACAAAATTACTTCAAGGACTTGCTGAAATATTTCAATTGCCTTGCTCTCCACACCGCATAGAAGTCTATGATAATTCTCATATTAGGGGAACGAATGCAGTAGGTGTGATGATTGTTGCAGGCCAAAGAGGTTTTATTAAAAATCAGTATCGCAAATTCAACATTCGCTCGACCAATATCACACCTGGTGACGATTTTGGTATGATGAAAGAAGTCATTAAGCGAAGATTTTCACGTCTTATCAAAGAGTATGGTCTGCCTAATAAAAGCAGTGATATAAAAAATCAAAATGATGATTCTCTTCCTATTTGGCCTGATCTTATATTAATCGATGGTGGAGAAGGACAAATAAATAGTGTGCACACAATCTTGTCTGAATTAAAATTAGAGGAATTTATTACAGTCGTTGGAATAGCTAAAGGCCCTGACCGTAATGCGGGACATGAACGTTTTTTCATAAAAGGTAAAATACCCTTTACACTTCCCTCACATGATCCTATCCTTTATTTCTTGCAACGTTTACGTGACGAAGCACATCGTGTTGCAATTGGAACGCACAGAGCAAAACGAAAAAGCGCAGTATTCAAAAATCCACTTGATGAAATCGAAAACATTGGTCCAACAAGAAAGCGTGCATTACTTCATCATTTTGGAAGTGCCAAAGCCATAGCCGATGCTTCACTTGAAGACTTAATAAAAGTTACAGGAATTTCTGTCACCATTGCACAAAAAATTCATAACTATTTTAACGAAAAATAAACTTGTTTCACAACCTTTGCCTTATTACGTTTAATGAAATACATCATTTTTAAAAAATTGAAAATGGCTCCATGAAAAATCATACTTTTTCTTTTCCTAATATTCTTACTTATGCACGGATCATCGCTGTGCCAATGGTTGTTGCGTGCTTTTTTTTAGAAGGACGACTACAATCAAGTGATATTGCACGTTGGATCGCCGTTTCCATTTTTGTTATTGCATCCATTACGGACTTTCTTGATGGCTACCTTGCCAGGATTTGGGAACAAACATCCAATATTGGCCGCATGTTAGATCCAATTGCAGATAAACTTCTCGTATCTGCCTGTTTACTCTTGCTTGCGGCAGACAGTACTATCGCTGGGTGGGCATTATGGGCAGCTATTATCATTCTTTGCCGAGAAATTCTCGTATCAGGATTACGTGAGTATTTGGCTGAATTGAAAGTCAGTGTTCCCGTCTCACGTCTTGCAAAATGGAAAACTTTTGTACAAATGATAGCCATTGTCTTTCTCTTAGCAGGACCAGCTGGCAATAAGATTCTCCCTTATACAGTAGAATTTGGGATTACTATGCTGTGGATCTCTGCTCTGCTCACATTGTGGACAGGATGGGATTATTTTCGTGCAGGCTTAAAACATGTTATCACATGAAAAATTATGAGCCTCCCTATCCTTTCAAGAAAATCTATAAACTTCATAAGAAAAACCCTGAAACAATATGTTCCAGGATTTTCTAATTTTTATTATATGCTTTTATTAACCAACTATTTCCATTTCTGAAAACCAAAAAGCAATTTCTATTTTTGCGGCTTCAGGACTATCTGAGCCATGGACAGAATTTTCGCCAATCGATAAAGCGTGGATTTTACGAATTGTTCCTTCCTGTGCATCCATAGGATTCGTAGCACCCATCACTTCACGGTTCTTAGCGATTGCATTTTCACCTTCTAAAACTTGCACAACTGTTGGACCAGAAGACATAAACTCAACCAATTCACCAAAAAATGGGCGATCTCTATGAATAGCATAAAACCCTTCAGCTTCACGCTGACTCATCCATACACGCTTAGATGCAACAACCCGCAGCCCTGCATCCTCAAGCATTTTCGTAATTGCTCCTGTCAAATTACGACGCGTCGCATCTGGTTTAATCATCGAAAAAGTACGCTCTACAGCCATTTAACCACCTTTATATAATATTATCTGGCTGTTCTATAGCGAGCAAGAAACCTTTTGCCAAGGGACTATGAAAAAATCCGCATTAATTTTAAAAAATGCGTAATTACGTAATTAATTGTCAAAAAACTTTCATAAAAAAGAAATTCTCGCAGTCACACATCCTTTCATAACGAGATTATAGCCTTTTTCAAAAAGGTTTAAGCACCTTTTATAACCCTAAAGCCCCCTCCTTAAAACTCCTCTTCAAAAGATGGAAAGATAGAAAAAACAACCCAATAAGCAGAAATATATATAGGCTTTATAAAAGCCATATTCTCTAAAAAATGCTGCCATGAACAGCATGCGTTTAACTTATGAAACACCCCATATGCTAAAGCTGATCAAAGAATAAAACACACGATTAGAAACTATAGCGTACACCTAAAATGCCCTGAAGCGACTGCTTGCTTTTACGCCCTTTGATATAGTGGGCTCGTGCATAAAGCTTTAATTTATCACTGACTAAACTACTCAATCCAAATCCTATTTTGCCTGCATTCCCTGATAAATCTGTGGTAAATTGATGCTGTTGGTTAATCGTCGTGTGATTATCATCTTTATTCTCACGCAACCATGCTGCCGTAAGATAAGCTAAAGACGAACTCTCAACGCCCAATCCAAATTCATACCCTAAAGATAATCCAACCTCACTGCGTAATGAT
>NZ_JACHIM010000008.1:0-11208 GCF_014203215.1 Bartonella callosciuri
GTGGCTGTGCTGGGTGTGGTGGTTGTGGGGGATGCATCCGGGTTAGTGGCCGTGCTGAGTAGGGCGGTTGCGGGGGATGCATCCGGGTTAGTGGCCGTGCTGAGTAGGGCGGTTGCGGGGGATGCATCCGGGTTAGTGGCTGTGTTGGGTGTGGTGGTTGCGGGGGATACATCCGGGTTAGTGGCCGTGCTGAGTAGGGCGGTTGCGGGGGATGCATCCGGGTTAGTGGCTGTGTTGGGTGTGGTGGTTGCGGGGGATGCATCCGGGTTAGTGGCTGTGTTGGGTGTGGTGGTTGTGGGGGATGCATCCGGGTTAGTGGCTGTGTTGGGTGTGGTGGTTGTGGGGGATGCATCCGGGTTAGTGGCCGTGCTGAGTAGGGCGGTTGCGGGGGATGCATCCGGGTTGGTGGCTGTGCCGTGTAGGGCGGTTGCGGGGGATGCATCCGGGTTGGTGGCTGTGCCGTGTAGGGCGGTTACGGGGGATACATCCGGGTTGGTGGCTGTGCCGTGTAGGGCGGTTGCGGGGGATACATCCGGGTTGGTGGCTGTGCCGTGTAGGGCGGTTGCGGGGGATGCATCCGGGTTGGTGGCTGTGCTGAGTAGGGCGGTTGCGGGGGATGCATCCGGGTTAGTGGCTGTGCTGAGTAGGGCGGTTGTGGGGGATGCATCCGGGTTAGTGGCTGTGCTGAGTAGGGCGGTTGTGGGGGATGCATCCGGGTTGGTGGCTGTGCTGGGTGTGGTGGTTGTGGAGAGCGCGTTCAAGGTTGTGGCTATGTTGAGTGTAGCAGTTTTGCGGGGTGCGGTGGAAGATTTTGTCATTTTAAACCTCAGTTACCGGAGTTTGCGCAACATTGGCTGTTTGTTGCTGACGCCAATCTTGTAATCGCTGTGCTACGTTATCATCGTAAATTGCCAGAACGGCTGCCGCTAAAAGCGCTGCGTTAATAGCACCCGCTTTGCCAATCGCTAATGTGCCAACGGGTACGCCTGCTGGCATTTGCACAATTGAAAGCAGAGAATCTTGACCAGATAAAGATTGAGAGTGCACAGGAACGCCAAAAACAGGAAGGGGCGTGAGTGCTGCTAGCATACCAGGAAGATGCGCTGCACCTCCAGCGCCGGCAATCAAGACTTTAAAACCAGCTGCTTTTGCTCCTTTCGCAAATTGGTAAAGGCGTTCAGGCGTTCGGTGTGCCGAGACAATATGTGAAATATGAGATATACCAAGACATGCCAAAATATCCGCGCTATGGCGCATTGTTTGCCAATCCGATTGGCTACCCATTAAAATCGCTACATCACATGATTCTTTCGTCATTTTAAATCCTTTTCAAGGTTTCAAAGCGATTCTTCTCCCTTGTTTTTAAAAGCCTTATACTCTATTTGCAAATTCAATTGATGACAAAACAATAATTTTTTCAATCCTGCTTTAGGCTGAGATTAAGATCGCAAGAAAAATATTAAGTGAGTAAAAGCTCTTCTTTTTACAAAAGAAACAATTAAAAAACGCATTTAAATAAAATGAAATGCTGATTAAGCCATGTACGTATTTTGTTAATGCGTGTCTGTGTTATGGTTGATGAATCTCTGTGCTTTTTTGGCGAATAGGACAGAAAAAGATGCTGAAAAAGAAATGCAAAAAGCCAAAAGGTTAGGTATTCGCTTTATCGCAGTGGGACAACCAAATTATCCGACCTTTCTGAAGGTAATAAAATCCTCACCGCCCCTTTAAGAGTGCATTTGTCTAACAATTTGTTTGGACTATGTGATTAAAACTCTCTCTCAATCAACAGTAGAAGTAGAAAACTGGAGCCTTGTGCTACACAAAATATATCATTTTGCAACTGTTACTTTTTTACATCAATAATGAATAGATTTAAAAGTTCAGTTATCGTTTCATTTAAACCATGTGAAATACTTCAATAGCGATGAAGGGAGGTGGATGAAGGATGAATTGAAGAATGCATTAGTGGAGAGGGGGAGAGGAGTGAAGGCTAAGCTAAAAAGATGGTGCGGTTTTTGGTGGTGGCTTGGATGGGGAAAAATGGATGGGAGCATGCAGTGAAGGGTGTATTGGCAAGCAGGTAGGAAGGTGGGTGAAGGAGATGGTGAAGGAGGTGGGTGAAGGAGGTGGATGGAGGATGAATTGAAGAATGCATTAGTGGAGAGGGGGAGAGGAGTGAAGGCTAAGCTAAAAAGATGGTGCGGTTTTTGGTGGTGGCTTGGATGGGGAAAAATGGATGGGAGCATGCAGTGAAGGGTGTATTGGAAAGCAGGTAGGAAGGTGGATGGAGGAGATGGTGAAGGAGATGGTGAAGGAGATGGATGAAGGAGATGGATGAAGGAGGTGGGTGGAGGAGGTGGGTGGAGGAGGTGGGTGGAGGAGGTGGGTGAATAAAGTGTAGAAGATAATGCTCAACTTTGGATATTTTGATCAGCACTCTAGATACATCGGCATGGGGAGGAAAAATTCTGCTCCAAGCTCTGCGGCTTTTATAAAAGCTGCCTCTTTCTCAAGCAAGAAGTCACAGTATATCTATCGCATAACATTTAAATAAATTTCATAAAATAGTAACAAATCTTCTTCTTTTCATATCAAGTATGTTTTATTTCAGAAAATGCTTGAAGTTTTAGGTGGCAAATTTTAATGAAAAATACTTCAGTCAAGCTTATTTATCCAATAAGGGGAGTGGATTTGCTTCAGTAATGCGTCAAGTCAATATTTTATGAAGCAATGCTTAAAACAAAACTTGAAATCAAAGTGGAAATTTTTCTTCCTCGTTTCAGTATAAACTGTGTTTACAGTGACTTAGGCAGATAATGATAATCTGGATGAAGGAAAAGCATCTTTGTTTTCGCTTTTGATCTCTTTAGTATAGAAACCAGATTTGTCAAAACATAGAATAATAGGCGGGGAATAATGGATTATGGGAAAACATTCTCCTTGCTTGCTCTAAATGTTTTTTTCTGATGCATTCTTACGTTCTTTGAAAAAACTTTCATTTTTATTCGTCTTCTCAGTAAGATTTTTATAATTTTTTGTGTGCTAAAAGGGTAAGCAAAAACCATAATATTGAGCGCTTGTTGCAATTTGAACCCATACTTTATAACAAGAAAGAATTTAATAGCAAAAGCAAAAAGATTTTATGGTGAAAAAAGCAATGTGAAATCTTAATATTAAATCAATAATATTGATTATTGCTGTTCAAATTTCTTTCATAGTCAAGAGAAAAATAGGCTCTTTTTCTTGATGGAAAAGTCAGCATACGGTTAAGTGCTGCAGAGAAATGCCTTTCTTGAAATTCATTTTTAGCAGTCTTTATACTTTATAATTTCCTAATTTATATATTCGTAAAATAATAATTATGAACAAATCGTGATCAACACTTTTTTGCCTAATTTCTCGATATATTTGTGCAGCAAATTAAATAGGAGATTTTAGCAGTGTTTGTTCCGTTTTTAATTGCCCTCGCTACAGCAATAATGATTATATATCGTCAAAAAAAAATCAGTTATACTTTCTGGGTAATTCTGTTTAGTGTTACTCTTTTTATTTTTAATCACCATGTCATTTCTACTTTTAACCTGTCTTTTTGAGAGAGTCGTCATGGAATATATTGAAAGAAATCATTATTTTGACATATTTATGAATGTGTTAGGACTTATTGGGTTATGCATTGTCCTGTTGATGACTTTCTATTACCAACTGACAAATCCCGCGCCGCCTGTGTTGCCATGCTCCCTTTGTCTTCTTCAGCGTCTTGGTTTCATCATTGCGGGCTGTGGGTTTTTATTCAATATTTTCCAGAGGGTGAAAAATATTCATTATAGTATGGTTATTTTGGGTTGCATAGCAACTGGTCTCTCTGCTGCTAAACAAATTTTTTTACAGATTACACTGGGTAATCTTGGAAATGGTCCAACACTCTTTGGACTGCGTCTTTTTATTTGGGCATTTGTTATTGCAATCCTTTATGTTGTTGCAGTTACATTTATCATGATTTTAAATAAATCGGCGTACAAATTTAAAAAATTTACTCTTTTTCCTCTCTTGAACAAAATGGCAGGTTTCCTCTTTGTGTTTTTGATTGCAGCAAACTTGCTGACTGTTATATTTGAATGCGGAAGTGGATTGTGCCCGGTGATCCTGTAAAATATGGGGGCTTAAATTGGTTTTCTTCCTCGTCGTAAAGGATTTTTCCATAAAATTTCAATCTGTATCTCTTAACTTACAAGGTTTTCAGTTGTTCTCGGTATTTTTCGTTTGCTAAGGTAAAAGAAAATCACAATAATCTCTTATGAGCGTATTAATTTGAGATATTTTCTCATCATAAAAAAGATATTTAAATGGCAAAATGAAGGCAGAAAATAAGAATATATTATTTGTGAAAACAAGGATATAAAATCTTAAGAGTCAGAAAGTGAGTGTTGTTTTTCCGTTTAAATGAAGCCCCCATCGCTAGGGGGAAAATACACTCTTTTGCTTAATCTATAAAGGAAAGCGTGGTCAAATATTTTTGTTGCCAGGCGCTGCTAAGACCTTCTCTAGTTGCTCGTTCCCTCTAATATTGTCAGAGACTAAAAGTTAATGATGCATTGTGAATAATAGACACATGGTCTCTTTTTCGCCCAATTTTATAATATTTTATACTCTTAAAATAAGAAAGGAGACTTTATACTATGTTTGTTCCATTTTTAATCGCTTTAGGTACAGCAATAACAGCGGTGTATGGTAAAAAAAATGTAAGTTATGTATTGTGGGCACTTTTATTGATTGTCATTCTTCTTACCTTTAATCACCACGCGACTTCTACTTTAAACCTGTCTTTTTGAGAGAATAGCCATGGAAAATATTGAACAAAAAAACCCTCATTTTGTTATATTTCTGAATGTATTAGGACTTATTGGTTTATCAATTGTCTTGATGGTGGCTTTTTATTATCAGTTGGTAAGGTTTGAGTTGCCTTGTCCCCTTTGTCTTCTTCAACGCGTTGGTCTGATTCTTGCAGGATGTGGATTTTTACTCAATATTCACCATAAAGTGAAAAATACCCATTATGGTATGGTTATTCTTGGTTGTATGGTAACCAGTATTGTGGCTGCAAGGCAAGTGTTTTTGCATATTACACCCGATGATCTGGGATATGGTTCAACGTTCTTTGGATTGCATTTTTATACTTGGGCTTTTATTATTTCAGTTCTTTGTATTCTTGCAGTATCATGCCTCATGATTTTGAGCGAAGTAGCAGACAAATTTAAAACCTTTACCCCTTTTCCTATCTTGAGTAAAATGGCAAGTTTCTTATTCATTTTTTTGATCGCAGCAAATTTGGTTTCTACTGTGCTTGAATGTGGAGGTGGACAGTGTGCTGATGATCCTGTAAGATATGAACTCTTGTCAAGTTGGTTCCCTTCCTCATATTAAAATGTTTTTCAATAAACTTCCCGGATAAATGTCTTAACGGTGAGAGAGTAAAAGGTGGCAGTATGCAATATTGCCGCTTTTTTTGAAAAAAACTCCTGACAAAGCGAACTCAAATTTCTGATTTCTTAACGAAAAACGCCTGTTTATCAGGCGACACAGCGGCCCTATCCATTCTGTGCAACAAAAAACACATGGACTGCAAAAAATCTTTCCTTAAACTTATGCGCATCTTTTTATGAGAAGCTCTTTAACTAAAGTTTCTGTTGTTGAGGAGAAAATTTCCTCTGCATTATGAAATTTTTACTTGTGCTCTTTTTAATTGAATTTTAAATTTATTTGTGTAGTATTCTTTTTGGAATTTAGTATTCATGTGATGCTTTAGGCGTTTTTATACTTTTAAAGCATGAACTTTGAAAATAAGAAAACTATTGCTGAGTAATTTTCTTATTTTTAAGGAGGTCTTTTTTAGCGAGAAGACCTCTTTTTTTTAAAAAAAAGTGTTATCCACTTCTTCCTCAACCTTGCGCTTGTTTATAAGCTTGAAAATAAACGCACTCTTTTCCAACTTTCGCGATGAGGTTTCGGTGTAAAATCTTCATTTTAAAAGAGGCACAAATATTTTAAAGATGGTTCTGGCAACAGAAAAAGATGAACGACGATTTTTCCAGCAGAAACAAAGTGGATAAAAATTTCACCATTATCTTAAGAGTTGCCAGTCATCCTGCCAAAAAATGCTAAACATAGGCAAATTTTACCAAATAGAGAAAATGGTTACCAAACATAGGCAGCGTTTACCAAAAGTGGGCAAATTTTAAATAAATCTAGAGAATATGGTTACAGTCCATCGTGTGGAAAAGTTTGATGGTTTCTTGAATCGCGTCTCATCAAGGTGCTTTTCTTTCCTTCAATTCCCCTGCACGACGGGACTTGGGGGCTATAACGCAAAATTCATTGGAGACCACCAATTTTAATGAGGCCAGGAACAAGGCGGAATTCTCATTTTCTTTGCCAATGCAAAATGCTGCCACTGCTCTTATCTTAGGGCAGTTCATGAGAGGTATATTGTGTCTTATCTCAAACGATTTTATCGACACACCAATCTCTTTTATATCTTGCAAGATGTATATCTTGCAAGATGATGGCTTTATTGATTTTAAAGGCAAAGGTCTGAAATATATAAATCTTACTGTCTTTGCGGATCTTATTTAAATTGTAATTTATTATTTTATCAATCAATTTGCTGCCTCTATAGCGTAAGCAATCTTCAAAGTGGGTTTTGTTTCTGGCGTTTCTGCAGTCCTTCTATGCGTGGTCAGAAAGAAAGTGCTGCAAGGGGCGAGGCGATCATAAGATCTTGAATCTGTTACTTTTATGGTGCAAGCAGTATTCAGGGTGGGTTTTGTTTCTGGTATTTCTGCAGCCATTCTATGCGTGGTCAGAAAGAAAGTGCTGCAAGGGGCGAGGCGATCATAAAAGCTTGAATCTCTCAGAAAGTCGCATTCTTTAGGGGGAAGAAATCGAATACCTTTAGGGGGAAGGAAGAAACCCAATAGAAAACAGTGACACATGAGATCAAATAAATTTATGATAAAGAGAGACAGTTTCTTTATATTTTCTGTTCAATTGGCAAGGCAGCTTTATGCTCTCTAAAGTATGTGGGTGAATATGAGAAAAGCGAGCAGAAGAAGAATAGAGGGGCTATTCCGGTGGGCTATACAATTTCATTGTTTAGGAGGGTTTAGGAAGGGGAGAGGGGGCAGGTTTAAAATGTCATTCTTCAGGTATTTTGTTGTTGGAGAGACATCTATAAGATTAATTGGTGTACTATAGGTTTGAAAATAAAAAATTATTACCAAATAATTTTCTGATCCCGTGGCTTAATAAGGTGGAATGGTGAAAAAAATATGGTTTCATAGTTTTTATGAGTCATAGCGCTCTTAATATTCTGCTCAAAACCTAACTTAAATTCTTTAAACATATAGATATTGCTGCTTTAGGAGGAAAATTCATAAATAGGGTAAAGAGGTGTATTGAGGGTGAAGAGGTGTATTGTCACTCTCAAATCCCAAGCGTTCTCCTGTAAAATGAAGACGCACAGTGTTAAAATAAGGTAAGAGATAAACAGGAATCATAATTTACTCAAAAGCTGTAGTCTCTCAAAGCGTTGAAAAGAGGGAGCGGTTGCATGTGTTTCATAAGGCAATGGCATCCTCTTCTATAGGTTGAAAAAACTTGGATCACCATAGTGCACAGAAGTTGAAAAACAGGGGGATATCTTTTAATGTGTAAAAGGACAAGATGAAAATTCTGCAGAAAATATACAAAAAATGCCAGTTAGGCGCGACAATATCGATATCTTTATGCGATAAAAACACGTTTCTTTGAGAGACTAAAAGAGCTTGTGCATTTCGTGTATTTTTGTCTCTTGTAGGTGGAGCGTCTTGGCAAAAATCATTGCCATCTAGGAGGGATGAGATAACTCTCTAATCTGTAGAAGATTGCATATCTGAAGGCTCTCTTGCAGCAAAGATTGCGCGCTTGCGGGAGCTGTTGCGTGTGGGACGTGATTTACCTAGACGCGACAATATCGATATCTTTATGCGATAAAAACACGTTTCTTTGAGAGACTAAAAGAGCTTGTGCATTTCGTGTATTTTTGTCTCTTGTAGGTGGAGCGTCTTGGCAAAAATCATTGCCATCTAGGAGGGATGAGATAACTCTCTAATCTGTAGAAGATTGCATATCTGAAGGCTCTCTTGCAGCAAAGATTGCGCGCTTGCGGGAGCTGTTGCGTGTGGGACGTGATTTACCTTAGTCGCTATCGTCGTTTGAAGGGTAAGCGCGTGTTTTTGTGTTGGTTTGTGTAGAAAAGGCAAAGGTGTCAAAACCTCAGTAATAAGAGCTGATCTATGAGATTTCTTTTAAAAGCGAGGATTTAAAAACAGCTTTGTATTGTCATACTTGTATTGTCATACAATGTATTTTGCAGAGCTTTGCTATTTTTCTGTAAATACGTAAAAGCGTAAAACTGTTAAGCTGTAAAAAAGTAAAGAATAGGGGATGTTATTTTTGCTTTTTGGGAATTAATTTTTGGGGATTAATATGTGGGGTGAAGGCATTATGCGGGGGGTGAAAAGAGGAGGGTGAGAAGAGCGCACGCTTTAAGGGGAGAAAAGCGCTGATGTGCAAAGAGGGGGAATGACGTGTGGAGTGATGATGTTGGAAAAAGGGCGTTGTGTGCATGGAAAGGGTGCGTCTTAGGTGACGTACAGAATAAAACGCAGGGAGAGGTGTGAGGATGAGATGCGGGATCGGTGTGCGAAGGGTGTGAATGGAAAAAATAGATCGGGTACGTAGAATAAAGTAAAAGATGCACTGGATAAGGAGAAGTTTAAAGAATATCTCGACAATTTCCCGTGAATTTTCTCAACAACGTATCTTAACAAATGAGCTAAATTGAAAGACTAAAGCTTTTTAAGAGTGTCGGAGAATAAACATAAAATCATCTTCCTTTTCGTTAAATTTTGTTCACAAAGCCAAGAAAATAAGGTATGAACGCTGAAAATAACGCACAGCTTAAAAAATCTTGTGTACTATAAAGGAAACAATTATTTATGTCAAAAGAAGAAGTTTTGGAATTTTCTGGTATCGTGACTGAACTTTTACCCAATGCGATGTTTCGCGTGAGATTGGAAAATGATCATGAAATTATTGCGCATACCGCTGGAAGAATGCGAAAAAATCGTATTCGTGTGTTAGCTGGTGATAAAATCATGGTGGAAATGACTCCTTATGATTTGACAAAAGGGCGGATTACATATCGTTATAAATAGGCGATGGGTGGGTTTCTTTTTCTTTAAAAGTGGCCGTATGTTTCTAAAATATCTTTATGTTTTACTTCGAAATGCATGAAATCGGAAAAGGTATTGGGGAGTACCAAAATGAATTGGGTAGGAGCTTAAAATTATCTTGAGAGGGGAAAAATGATAAACTTAAAGAAAACCTTCTTAGGAAAAAAACATTTGCAAGAAATTCCTTCCAAAGAAATCCAATTGGTGCTCGCTTCTGCTTCACCTCGTCGCTTGATGCTTTTAGCGCAGATTGGTCTTGAACCACATGAGGTTTACACAACCGATATCGATGAAACACCAAAATTAAAAGAACATCCCGCAAATCTTGCAAAACGTTTGGCAAAGGAAAAAGCGCTTAAAGCGCAAGAAACTTTGCTATGGCGCAGCCAAAATGGTCAAGAAGAAGCACCAGCGCAGAAAATTGTCATCTTGTCTGCTGATACCGTGGTTGCTGTGGGACGCACCATTCTTCCTAAACCAGAAAGTGAAGATGAGGCTTATGAATGTTTGCGCTTCCTTTCTGGGCGTTCTCACAAGGTCTATGGTGCTATTTGTGCTCTCAATGAATGTGGAAAAAAAACCGTAAAATTGGTCGAAAGCCACGTCCGTTTTCGGCGGTTGACTGCCGCATTGATGGATGCCTATCTTGCTTCTGGAGAATGGCAAGGAAAAGCCGGTGGCTACGCGATTCAGGGAAAAGCTGGTGCTTTTGTGGTCCATATTGCTGGCTCTTATTCCAATGTGGTTGGATTGCCTTTAGCGGAAACAATGGATCTTCTCACAACTTATCGCTATCCACTTCTTCCCCATTGGACTGGAGAGCTGTGTTAGAGAAATTGAGGCGACAGGCAAAACCAATGGAACAGTGCAAAAAGCCAAAAAGGGAGGCGAGGCAAAATGAAAAAAAGGAACAACAGAAAGCAAAATCTGCCAGAAAATAACAAAGAGGTACAAAATGCCCAAAGAGCAAGATTTAACGCAAAAAAAATATCTTCAATCCGGCCTCCCCATCCTTGTCCAATTTGTGGTCAGATGGCACAACAAAATGCCTATCCTTTCTGTTCAACAAGGTGCCGAGCTATTGATTTGAACCGCTGGCTTTCAGGTACTTATATTTTGCCGCCGCCACCACAAATAAGTGATGAAGAAGAGTGAAAATAGCAAAGCTTTTAAAAATGTTAAATGTGAGATTTATGGCAAGCGTGAAGGTTTGAAGTGATTGGAAGAACGTGCGTGTTGGCGAAAACCCGCGAATTAAGAATTGAAAGAGGACAAGGCGTGGAAGCCAAAATGAGAAGCTTTTTGGAGTCGTAGAAAGTTTGGATGTGTTCGAGAAAACTGGAGATTAAGTATGGGCACCCAAGAGAATTGAGCATTTCGGTTGAGAGAGAACTAGGTTTACCGCCGTAAGTTGTTATTTGCTGAAAGAAAGAGACTTTATCGACGAATATATTATGGGGCCGTGTGGTGTGTCGTTGTAGCAACCTTGCCGGCAAACACGGCATAGCTCGGTTTTCTCATGAGAAGGAATAAAACTATTCATAATATTTTCCTATCTTAGTGTCCGTAATTCACCTCTTGTAACTGTAACTGCATAAAGTCAATATAGAGCAAGTATGAAAAACAAATTGATAAAGTAGAAGAGAGTTTCTTTTTTTATTAAGAAAAAATATTATGAAGAGGTTCATGTTTTTTGTAATTATCTATCGTAAAATGCTGCTCTTTAAAAACAAAGCGAACTTAAAAAAACAAAAGGTGTGTTTGGGTGGTACTTTCTATCGTTCAAATTAAATCCTTAAGGCGAGGGCTCTTTTAGCAGGGCTTTACAGATGGGTTGTTAGTGTTAGAGTTCTTCAGATATGGCTTTGCGGGTGGAGTTCTTCTGGGCGGCTGTTAGTGTTAGAGTTCTTCAGGTATGGCTTTGCGGGTGGAG
>NZ_JACHIM010000008.1:11304-21227 GCF_014203215.1 Bartonella callosciuri
TGGGCGGCTGTTAGTGTTAGAGTTCTTCAGGTATGGCTTTGCGGGTGGAGTTCTTCTGGGCGGCTGTTAGTGTTAGAGTTCTTCAGATATGGCTTTACTGGTGGAGTTCTGCTGGGCGGCTGTGGTTTTATTGAAAAATGACAACACGTCTTCTCCTCCCTCTTGCTATGGGGCTTTTAAGGCCCCATATTCGTTTTAGCACGACGATTATTCTTCATGCTGCCTCGTTCACAGCGTTTTGTGGGATTTGGCTATTCCTTGTGGGATGTTTTTTGTGGAATGTTGGAGGAAGCTAAAGAGCGGTGGTGCAAGAAAGGAAAAAAAATGAACCTGGAAAAATATAGCGAACGGTTGCAAGGTTTTTTACAATCAGCACAAAATAACGCTCTCTCTTCTGATCATCAGCAGTTTATGCCGGAGCATTTTCTCAAAGTGTTGTTAGAGGATTCTCAGGGATTGGCAGCGTCGCTCATCCAAAGAGCTGGCGGGGATCTCTCTCTTATTCAAAAAAAACTCAAAGAAGCGCTTGATGCTTTGCCAAAAGTGCAAGGCGGAAATGGGCAACTCTATCTGTCACAACCGTTGGCAAAAGTCTTCGCTCTGGCAGAAGACCTCGCAAAAAAAGCCGATGATCAGTTTGTCACCGTGGAGCGTTTGTTGCAAGCACTTGTCATGGAGAAAACTGCAAAAACAGCTGATATTTTAACAAAAGCAGGGTTGACCCCCCAAGCACTTAATCAAGCTATTAATGCGCTGCGTAAGGGAAAAACAGCAACAAGCCCCCATGCCGAAAGCCAATATGATGCTTTGCAAAAATATGCACGCGATCTCACCAAAGATGCACGCGAAGGAAAAATGGATCCTGTCATTGGGCGTGAAGAAGAAATTCGCCGGACAGTCCAAGTTCTCTCACGACGGACAAAAAATAATCCCGTGCTTATTGGTGAACCTGGAGTGGGAAAAACAGCAATCGTTGAAGGTTTGGCATTGCGCATTGTCAATGGTGATGTGCCCGAAACTTTGCGCAATAAGCAACTCTATGCACTCGATATGGGCGCACTTATCGCTGGCGCAAAATATCGAGGGGAATTTGAAGAACGCCTCAAAGCTGTTTTGGCTGAAGTGCAAGCTGAAAATGGTCAGATCATTCTGTTTATTGATGAATTGCATAATCTCGTCGGTGCGGGAAAATCCGATGGTCCTATGGATGCTTCCAACTTGCTAAAACCAGCGCTTGCACGCGGAGAACTCCATTGTGTGGGAGCAACAACGCTCGATGAATATCGCAAATATGTCGAAAAAGATGCTGCACTTGCTCGCCGATTCCAACCCGTCTTTGTGCCCGAGCCAACGCTTGAGGATACAATCTCTATCTTGCGCGGCATAAAAGAAAAATACGAACAGCACCACAAAGTACGTCTCGCCGACAGTGCTCTGATCGCTGCAGCTCGCCTGTCTAGCCGTTATATTACTGATCGTTTCTTGCCCGATAAAGCCATTGATCTCATCGATGAAGCGGCAGCGCGCTTGCGTATGCAGGTCGATTCAAAACCTGAAGAACTCGATGCTCTTGATCGGCGTATCATGCAGTTGAAAATCGAACGCGAAGCTTTGAAAACAGATGTGGAACCAACAGCCAAAGAACGTCTAAAAAATGTGCAAGATGAACTGAATATATTGGAGCAACAGTCTACCGAAATGACAAACGCTTGGCAGGCTGAAAAACAAAAATTAGGGCATGCCGCCGATTTGAAAAAACAACTTGAAGAAGCCCGCAATGCTTTGACCATCGCACAGCGTGATGGACAATTCCAAAAAGCTGGAGAACTCGCTTATAGTGTTATTCCTCAGCTGGAAAAACAATTGAGTATCGCTGAAAATGATGATCAACAAAATCAACTCGTTGAAGAAACTGTCACCGCTGAGCATATTGCACGAATTGTTTCACGTTGGACTGGAATTCCCGTTGATCGTATGCTCGAGGCAGAACGAGAAGCGCTCTTGCGTATGGAAGACGAAATTAGTACCCGCGTGGTGGGACAGGGAGAAGCCGTTCAAGCTGTTTCCCGTGCTGTACGGCGTGCCCGTGCTGGATTACAAGATCCTAATCGTCCCATCGGCTCCTTTATGTTTCTTGGGCCGACTGGTGTGGGAAAAACAGAATTAACGAAAGCTCTCGCCGCTTTCCTCTTCCAAGATCCCAACGCAATGTTGCGTATCGATATGTCTGAATATATGGAAAAGCACGCCGGTGCACGCTTGATTGGAGCACCCCCCGGATATGTCGGATATGAAGAAGGAGGGGTGCTTACTGAAGCCGTGCGGCGAAGACCTTATCAGGTCATTTTGTTCGACGAAATTGAAAAAGCCCATCCCGATATTTTTAATCTCTTGCTGCAAGTGCTTGATGAAGGGCGCTTGACCGATAGCCAAGGACGGACCGTCGATTTTCGCAATACCTTGCTCATTATGACATCAAATTTGGGAGCAGAATTTTTAACCGCCCTGCCTGAAGGACAAACAACCGATCAGGCAAAAAATGATGTTATGAACGTCGTAAAAGCAGCTTTTCGTCCCGAATTTCTTAATCGTATTGATGAAATTATTCTTTTTCAAAGATTACAACGTGGAGATATGGAAGCCATTGTCGATATTCAGATACAACATTTGCAAAACTTGCTCAATGAACGCAAAATAACTTTGCAGATCGAACCAGAAGTACGACAGTTCCTCGCTCAGAAAGGCTATGATCCCCTCTATGGAGCGAGACCGCTCAAACGCATTATTCAAAAAGAAATTCAAGATCCTCTGGCCGAAAATATCTTATTTGGGAAAATTCACGATGAATCAACCGTGACAATTGCAAAAGAAGAAAATCACTTGTCTTTTTTGCCTGGAAATTAGAAATGCCTATGAATAAGAATGTGCTGAAGCAAACAAAAAATAGGCATGACAAAATAAAAACTTGACAAGGTAAATCTAAAAAGGTACCATAACAGCATAATCGGAATTGTACGTTTTTACAAAGTGGGTTTCATTCCGGGGGGAGAAGTTTACTAAATGAATTGGTAAATCAGAAGCGATACCTGTTTTGGTTTCAGCTGTTTCATAAGCTTTCTAGAGTTTTTAATCCTTGAGATATCTTGTGGTTCCCAAAGGGGGAGTTGGGGAGGGATCGTAGAACGATTATAGTTATAAGCACTGATCGGTTTATGATCCCTTGTCATGATCCCTTGTCATGATCCCTTGGATTTTAGGCAATTCATTAATCAGACTTTTTCGTAGAAATCAATAATTTTTTCTGTAGTCTATAAATCTATGGTCTATAAAAATGATTTCTAGGCTATCTCTTCCTCTGAAAACGGCCTAACGGAGGTCATGTTTGTGGAATGATACATTTTGGAGTATCCTTTGCTGGGTGATGAAGCAAAGGCATGGGGAGGATGTGTGTGAGGTGTTTCTGATTTTTTATCAATGAATTCTCTTTTATTCTCTATCAGATGCCTCACTTTCTAAAATGCTGTTATCCCTTATTATCTTCTCTTGACCTTTTATCTTTTTGCATCCTTTGTTGGATGTCTAAGGGGAAATTTGCGGGTTTCTTTAGAGGATAAAGAGAGCCATTGTAAGGAGAGAAAGAGATCTGTATTGTAAGGAGACAAAGAGATCTGTGATGAAAAGGCAAAAAGACTTTCACACAATTATCCGGCAAAGACTATCCTAAAATGTATCATTCCACAAAGATGATCTAAGCACTCAGATTGCTCTTGATCTTTGATCAAAAGACTCTTGGTTGTTCTTACAATTTTTTTGCTGATTTTTATTGCTTTTTTATAGCGTGAGGGCAGTTTCTTTTTATTTGAAGGAACATGATGATGACAGATGAACGTTCTTTTCCTTTACGTCGAAGAGGGGGTAAAAAAGGTGCTTTGAATAAAGCAACAACGCGCTTTAATGAAGCTCTTCTTACAGCTGCTGAGCAAGCTGGATATCATTATGGTGAGGATGGGCTGGTCTCTTACCTTCAATATCATGCACTTAATAATCCTGTGCCTTTTTTTTCGCTTCTTGCAAAAGTATTGCCTCTACAGGTCACTGGAGAAGCAGGGGGTGATGTGAAGACAATTTCGCGTGTTGAGATTGTGCCGGTGAGCACAAAAGATGCGGTGTCTGGCGAGTGTGAAACTAAAGAATGTGGTGCTCCAAAAGTATGATCTCCCAAGATCATGAGACTTGAGGGTTGTCGTGTTTGAAAGGCGTGATATTTGACGCATCTTGGAGCCTTGGCGTCGTGTTCTTCTCTAAGGATAGGGCTTTGGAGGATCGTTGTACTTGAGGATTGCGGCTTTTGAGGATTGCAGGATTTGGGGAATGTGATACGCTTTTTGGCAATTTTTTACGTTCTCCATGACGCAACTCAAATTTTAAGATCAGTGATAGATTTACCCCTATACGGCATGTTGTCGTCGTATCATTAAGGAATAATGAATTCATCATCAGATGAAGTGAAAATGAAGATTCACACAAGAGTATTTTTCGTGGAGTGTCTTTAATTCACTTCTAAATATGGATCAAAAAGCTTAAAAAAAGCTGGGAAGAAGTGGCTTTCTACTTTACTGAAAAGGTGATGTGCGTGCCGCTTTAAGGCTGTTTTTCGCTTCTTGCAAAAGTATTACCTCTACAGGTTACTGGAGAAGCAGGGGGTGATGTGAAGACAATTTCGCGTGTTGAGATTGTGCCGGTGAGCACAAAAGATGCGGTGTCTGGCGAGCGTGAAACTAAAGAATGTGGTGCTCCAAAAGTATGATCTCCCAAGATCATGAGACTTGAGGGTTGTCGTGTTTGAAAGGCGTGATATTTGACGCATCTTGGAGCCTTGGCGTCGTGTTCTTCTCTAAGGATAGGGCTTTGGAGGATCGTTGTACTTGAGGATTGCGGCTTTTGAGGATTGCAGGATTTGGGGAATGTGATACGCTTTTTGGCAATTTTTTACGTTCTCCATGACGCAACTCAAATTTTAAGATCAGTGATAGATTTACCCCTATACGGCATGTTGTCGTCGTATCATTAAGGAATAATGAATTCATCATCAGATGAAGTGAAAATGAAGATTCACACAAGAGTATTTTTCGTGGAGTGTCTTTAATTCACTTCTAAATATGGATCAAAAAGCTTAAAAAAAGCTGGGAAGAAGTGGCTTTCTACTTTACTGAAAAGGTGATGTGCGTGCCGCTTTAAGGCTGTTTTTCGCTTCTTGCAAAAGTATTACCTCTACAGGTTACTGGAGAAGCAGGGGGTGATGTGAAGACAATTTCGCGTGTTGAGATTGTGCCGGTGAGCACAAAAGATGCGGTGTCTGGCGAGTGTGAAACTAAAGAATGTGGTGCTCCAAAAGTATGATCTCCCAAGATCATGAGACTTGAGGGTTGTCGTGTTTGAAAAGCGTGATATTTGACGCATCTTGGAGCCTTGGCGTCGTGTTCTTCTCTAAGGATAGGGCTTTGGAGGATCGTTGTACTTGAGGATTAATGAAAACTGCGCAAATTGCTCTTATTCCAAAGCTTATTCCTGTTTTTACTGGAAAAGCTGATGTGCGTGCCGCTTGGGGAGGGCGCGGATCTGGAAAAACACGTTCCTTTGCCTTGATGTCTGCCGTGATCGGATATCGGCATGGGAAGGCTGGGGAACGCGGTATCATTCTCTGTGCCCGACAATTTCAGAATTCACTCAATGACAGTTCCTTGGAAGAAATTAAACGGGCCATTGAAGCCTACCCTTTTTTACGAGACTATTATGAAATCGGCGATAAGTATATCAAGTCAAAAGATGGACGTATTGTCTATGTTTTTGCTGGACTGGATCGCAATATTGCAAGTATTAAATCAATGGGTCGCGTTTTCCTCTGTTGGGTTGATGAGGCCGAACCCGTTACTGAGACCGCTTGGCAAACACTCATTCCCACTTTGCGCGAAGAAGGAAAAGATTGGAATGCCGAGTTATGGGTGACATGGAACCCTTGCCGTGAAAATGCTCCCGTAGAAAAACGTTTCCGAAATGTCAAGGATCCCAATATTAAAGGTGTTGAAATCAATTGGCGTGATAATCCTCAATTTCCCGAAAAACTTAATCGAGACCGCAAGGCAGATTTAGAACAACGACCTGAACAGTATAACCATATTTGGGAAGGTGAATATCTCCAAGCTGTTCAAGGCGCTTATTACCAAAAAGCGCTTCTTGAAGCTGAACAGGAAGGGCGCATTACCAATGTTCCACGTGATCCGCTGATGCAGATCAGGATCTTTTGGGATATCGGAGGAACAGGAGCAAAGGCTGATGCGACCGCTTTGTGGGTAGCACAATTCGTTGGACGGGAAATCCGTGTTCTCGATTATTATGAAGCCCAAGGACAACCCCTTTCAGAGCATGTTGGTTGGGTCTTCCAAAAGGGATATGACAAGGCGTTGATGGTCTTGCCCCATGATGGGGCAACTAAAGATCGTGTTTATAATGTGAGTTTTGAAAGCGCTCTACAACAAGCCGGTTTTCAAACCAAAGTGATTCCTAATCAAGGCATGGGGGCTGTGAAAATGCGCATCGAAGCTGTAAGGCGATTGTTTCCTGCCATATGGTTTAACCGTGAAACAACAAAAGCCGGACGAAAAGCGCTCGCATGGTATCACGAAAAACGGGATGAACAGCGGAATATCGGACTGGGCGCTGAACATGATTGGGCAAGCCATGGCGCTGATAGTTTCGGGCTCATGTGTGTGGCTTATGAACAGCCAAAGACACAATCGAAAAAAAGAACTTATCGCTCGTTTCACCATTCTCAAACTTCATGGATGGCTTTTTAATGAATATTTCGACAGATTTTTTTGATCCCCTAGAAACGCTTGAACATCAGGCGCTTTTTAAAAAACTCGTAAACTGGTATTACGAGGATATTGCGCATGTTGAGCAATGGCGAAAAAATGCCCAAGAAGATTACGACTTTTATAATGGACGGCAATGGAATGAGCAAGATCTTGCCGTCTTACGCGAACAAAATAGACCGGTGATGACATTTAACCGGATTGCTCCTTTGATCAATGCTGTGGTTGGTACAGAGCGCAATAATAAGCGACAAGTGCAATTTATTCCACGCAAAGAAGGCGCTGCCTTTGCTAACGAGATCCTCACCGGAGCGGCAGAGTGGTTTCGTGATGAAGCTGATGGAGAATACGAAGATTCTGATGCCTTTCAAGATGCTATCATTTGCGGGATGGGTTGGACAGATACCCGTCTCGATTATGAAGAGGATCCGCAAGGAAAACCCGTGATTGCACGATTAGATCCGATGAAAATGGTTTGGGATGCAAGCGCTGTGAAACAAAATCTCATTGATGCACAGCGCGTTTGGTATATTGATGAAAAACCACTTACAGTTGCAAGAGAAATGTTCCCCCATGTCCATTGGAGCGATCTTAATGCCGATTGGGTCAAAAATAATACGTTTTTGCACCAAGGGAGCAAAGGTGATACCCAAAGCTATAGTGGAGTAGGGGAAGAGGTGGGCAGCTATCAGTGCCCGCAAATGGTCACTTTGGCGGAATGTCGATGGTTTGAACGCCAGGTTGTTTATAAAGTTCTCGATCCTCAAAGCGGAAAGTTTATTGAATATTCAGAGCAGGATTTCCAAACTTTACGCAAAGACTTTCCCTCTCTTCACGCAACAAGATTGACAAGAAAAATTGTCAAACGTGCCTTTTTGGGGAGAAAACTGCTCGAAGTACCCGATAAACCTTTGGTGCCAGCAGGTCAATTAGGCTGGGAGTGTATTACAGGAACTTTTGATAAGCTAAGTCGACAATTTTACGGCATTGTGAAACCAACAAAAGATCCGCAACGCTGGGCAAATAAATATTTTAGTCAAGTAATGCATTTGCTCAATAGCCAGTCAAAGGGCGGAATTATGGCCGAACGCGATGCTTTTGACGATGATCGCCAAGCCATGGAAAGTTGGGCGAGAGCAGACAGCATTACTTGGCTTAAAAGTGGTGCTGTTGCTGGGGGAAGAATCCAGCCTAAACCGGTTGCACAATTCCCGCAAGGCTTCTTTCAGCTGTTTAATGAAGCAAAGGGCGCACTTGACCAAGTGACTGGCTTGTCCTCTGAATTTATTGGAACACGGGCGGTAAATCAACCAGGAGTTCTTGAACAACAACGCCGACAATCGTCACTCAATTTGTTGGCTTCCTTTTTTGACGGTTTGCGGCGATACCGGAAAAGACAGGGAAAAATTATTCTCTATCTTATTCAAAACTATCTTTCCGATGGGCGATTGGTGCGGATTGCTGGAGACGAAAACGCTCAATATGTACCGCTGACACGAGAAATGATCACAAGTTTGGAATATGATATTGTGGTCGATGATGCTCCAACAAGTCTTAATGAAAAAGAGCGCACATTTGCGGTTATTATGCAATTGCTTCCTTTGATGCAAAATTTCACAACACCAGATATTATGCTCGATCTTTTACGCTATTCACCTTTGCCAGCATCATTGATCCATAAAATTGCCCTCAAAGCACAAATGCAAGGCGCGGGTGAGCAAAGTGCTCCCTTGCATGAAAATGATCATGTTGGAGGGGAAATGGCTAGCAATATGGGAGATGAGAACTTAATGCAGTCCATTTTGCACCGAGTCAATGCGCACAGATAAGCCACATCTTTTACACTATTCACCTTTGCCAGCATCATTGATTCATAAAATTGCCCTCAAAGCACAAATGCAAGGCGCGGGTGAGCAAAGCGCTCCCTTGCATGAAAATGATCATGTTGGAGGGGAGATGGCTAGCAATATGGGAGATGAGAACTTAATGCAGTCCATTTTGCACTGAGTCAATGCGCACAGATAAGCCACATCTTTTACGCTATTCACCTTTGCCAGCATCATTGATCCATAAAATTGCCCTCAAAGCACAAATGCAAGGCGCGGGTGAGCAAAGTGCTCCCTTGCATGAAAATGATCATGTTGGAGGGGAAATGGCTAGCAATATGGGAGATGAGAACTTAATGCAGTCCATTTTGCACCGAGTCAATGCGCACAGATAAGCCACATCTTTTACGCTATTCACCTTTGCCAGCATCATTGATCCATAAAATTGCCCTCAAAGCACAAATGCAAGGCGCGGGTGAGCAAAGTGCTCCCTTGCATGAAAATGATCATGTTGGAGGGGAGATGGCTAGCAATATGGGAGATGAGAACTTAATGCAGTCCATTTTGCACCGAGTCAATGCGCACAGATAAGCCACTTCATGTGAAAATATAATCTTCTTCATGTGAAAAATATAATCTTATTGTCTGAAAAAGGGAAAGCCAAAACTATGGATCGAGAACATTTAACGACAGCAGAACAAAACCAATTGAAACAGGGTGTTTTTTCAGGAGATGAACAGAGAGAAGATAGTGAAATTGGATCCCAAGAAAAAGCAAAAATTTTTGAAGAAAATTCTCAAGGCCATCAAAATCTATATCAAAAACAAAGCGCATTACAAGAACAAAAGCAGTCACAAGATTTTCAAAAGACGCTAGAGGGTGAGGCACCTCCAGACCCACAAAAAGATTTTATGGGCTATATGCAATGGTTGGGAAAAACACTTCATAAGCAGGGATTGTTGCATTCTCAACAACAGCTTAACTCTGCTGTCCACGAAGCAGAACAATTGCACACTTTCTATCAGCAATCCGTGGCCACTGTGAAACAGAAGCATCAAGATTTTGATCAAGCTGCCGATTTTATTTATGATATGCGAGCTAAGCAATTGGCTGCTTGTGCTTCACTTTATCCTGAAATGGCTGATCCGAAAGTCATTGATGAGGTGATCGGCAGTGAATTAAAACAGATCTTGCGGGATTGTGCGCTAAAAAATCAAAACCCTGC
>NZ_JACHIM010000008.1:21323-37162 GCF_014203215.1 Bartonella callosciuri
AAGTCATTGATGAGGTGATCGGCAGTGAATTAAAACAGATCTTGCGGGATTGTGCGCTAAAAAATCAAAACCCTGCTGAGGTGATCTACTCTATTGCGTAAAAAATTGGCTACACAAATACGCAAAATAACATGGGTGAAAACTTGCAGGAACGACAAAATTCTGCACGGACACTGGCTGCTTATAACGGTTTGACGCCAAATGGACCTCTTTCTTTAGAGATGCTCGACAAAATGTCAGAAGCAGAATTTAGTCTTTAGGTTGCAGATCCCAAAAACAAAACCGCTTTTAACCGTTTAATGGGCGGGGGAGAACCTTAAAAGCGAAAATGCATGAGGAATTCTTAAAGCTTGAACGCAGGGGAGTTCTCTTGAGGCGGATGCGGGGAAATTCTTGAAGCATGGATGCATATGGAGCCTTTGAGATGGGAAAGAGAGAAACTTCTCAAAGCAGATGCGTAGAGAGGAGATCTCTTAAAGAGGGGGGAGGCAAAAGCGATAAACTAACATCACAAAACACGCAGTAACCAATCCATTATCTGAAATAAGAAATGTGGAATGTTAACAACCGGCTCTTGGCCGGCTTTTTATGTCAATAAACTTTTAGAGGATAAAATGGCTGTAACTTATATCGGAATCAATGACCCAATGGCAGTGCGCACATGGTCTAAACTACTAAACCAGGAAGTTTCAAAAGCAATTCCTATTGCACCTTTGATCGGGCAAGATTCTAACAGTATCGTACAATTAAAAGATGAAACTACGAAAGCAAGTGGGGATGCTATTAGCTTTAATTTGCGCGTACAGTTGCTCGGGGATGGGGTGAGTGAAGGACAGACATTGGAAGGCCATGAAGAAGCACTCCAATTTCTCAATGATCGCTTAGCAATTAATGAACTTGTTCATGCTGTGCGGGTCAAAAATGAAGGCACCATTGATCAGCAACGGATTTTGCATGATTTGCGTACCGAAGCCAAAAATGGATTGGTTGATTGGTATGCCGATCGTCTCAGTATGATGTTTTTCATTCAAGTCTGCGGATATACCGCAAAAACCATCAACTTTGAAGGACGCTCAATTACCCTTAAACCTGTCCATTATGGATTTAATGCTCCAACTGCACCAACCGATAAGCGTGTTGTGCGTCCCAATGGAAAAACAAAAGATGAAGATTTGAAAGAAAATGATGTCTTCAATCTCAAGCTGATAGATCAAGCCGTTGAACGGGCTAAACTTGCGAATCCCAAAATTAGGCCCGTGCGTGTTGAGGGCGAAAATGTCTATGTACTTTATCTGCATCCAACGCAGGTCACACAATTGCGTACCAATACAGATGCCGGACAGTGGCTCGACATTACCAAAGCAATTTATAGTGGAAGCCGCCTCAAAAATCCGCTCTATGATGGGTCGCTTGGTATGTATAATGGTGTCGTCTTGCGCGAGGCTGAACATGTGACAGAAGGCGTCGAGTCAGGTTCAACAGACAAACCTGTCTCAAATGTACGACGCGCTGTTCTTTTGGGAGCACAAAGTGCCGTTATTGCTTTTGGAAAAGATCGTGGCGCTACACGCTATAAATTGGTGGAGGAACTGTTCGATTATGAAAGAGAGTTCGGTGTCGCAGCAAAAACGATTATTGGGATGAAAAAAACTTGCTACAATTTGCCAGGAGGTAAGCAAGGTGTGCAGGATTTCGCGACAATCGTGATTCCAACTTATGGAGCGCCTGCTTAAAACATTGTTTGAAAATTTTCAAATTCTTGTCCCCCAAGGGAACATTCTTTTGCGTTGCTAGAAGATACTGTTGGGGGAAAAACACTTAAAATGCTTCATACACAAAAGGAGTATGACTGCTCATGACTGTTGCACCGACTGATCACCCTGATCTCAATCTCCCGCAATTAGACCATTCTAAAACTTTTGCCTCTATGGTCGCGCTTATTCAAGATGAAATTGATGATACAACAGCTGAATATTCCGTTCAAATTCAAGATTCAATTTTTACTGCTTTGCGTTTGTGTGAATGCGAACCTTTTTTCTTTAATGAAAAAAGAGTCATGACATTTGAAACGCAAAGGGGAAAGACATGGTATGGCAAAGAAATTGGGCTTTTTATTGAAGCAAAAAGAACTTTCTATTCTGTCTTTTTAGGAAAACATCCTGCAACGCAAAGACAACTGCATTTTAAATCTTTTGAAGTGTTGCAAAAACAATACGGATCTCTCCCTCCACAAGAAACACCTCTTTTCTACACTTGTCTTGATCAAAAAATAGGGCTTTTTCCAACGCCCAAAGATATTGATCCTGTGTGTCTTTCTTATGTTCCTTGCCGTTTTGGAGATGAAAAGGTGCTAGAAAATGAGAACCCTTTGTTGATTTATGCGTTTGATCTCGTTAAAGCACGGGCAAAATACGAGCTCTACAAAAATATCCTCAAAGATCCTGAATATGCTGCTGTTTCTTTCGAAGACTTTCAAGAACAGCTCCAAATTTTGCGTTTTGAAACATCACGCAGAAAGAATGCTTCAAACATTCTTCCAACGGTATTTTAAAAACTTTTTCATAATCGTTGAGTGTTGATGCTGATGGCTGATGCTAACAGTTATGGTGTTTTATGGGTGAAGGCATCAGTGTGCTTTTGCCTGCTCCCTATAAGCCGTGCTTGGCGGTTTTGTTACAGAGCCTTATCCCATTTGAGGAGCTCTTGTGATGAAAAAAACAGACTTTTGCGATAGTTTAAATTGTAAAGGATTTTCAAATATGAATGGGGTTTTCAATGGCTTTTTTCCCAATCGCTGATTATCGACCCGATGTTGCTAACATTAATGGCATCTTTACCGATGAACTCATCAATGTGCTTCCCGCTGATGGGTCCTATATCCCTATGCCAAGCTTTGAAACTTTGACAGAGCCTTGTCCTGATACACTTTTAGGGGCTCTTGCAGTGAAAACAAAAAACGGTGTGTCTATTCTTGTGGGGACGGGACAGAAAATCTACCTTCTCGACAATACGACAATGCAGTGGAAAGATATAAGCCAAAAGGGAAAATCTTATCTCGCGAATGTCGATGCTCCATGGTCTTTCGCTTTGTTTGGAGATTATATCATTGCTGTTAATGCTAATGATAAGCCACAAGTGATCGATATTAATAATGATAAAAGATTTAGAGACTTGGGAGGAAATCCCCCACAAGCGGGAATTGTTCGTGTGTGGGGAGATTTTGTCTGTTTGATGAAATTGACCGAACATCCAAGACGTGTCTATTGGTCAGGGTTGAATGATGCTGAATTTTGGACCGTGGGGAAAAAAAGCTGCGATTATCAAGATTTTCCCGATGGTGGTTTCGTACAAGGCGCAACCGAAACAACAAATCCAATCATCTTTATGCGTTCTGCAATCTATGCCGGATCTTTTATCCCTGGATCCAAAATTATTTTTAGTTTTCAAAAAATCCACGATAAACGTGGCGCAAAAAACGCTGAATCCATTGTTTGTCGAGGGGATCTTGCCTTTTTTGCTGATGAAGGTGGATTTTATCAGATAACCAGTGGGGGACAAATTATACCAATTGGATTCGAAAAAGTAGACAGAACCATGATGGCAAAATCTAGTTGTAATAACCTTGCTACTCTGTCTGCTGCTATCGATGGAGTTTATAATCGCGTGTATTGGATGATCGATCCTGGTGATGCTGTCCGCAAACGCATTTTGCTCATTTATGATTGGAGTTTGCAAAAATGGACAAAAGCAGTTGTGGATATTAAAATGATTTTGCCCATTTTTTTGGCGGGGACCACATTAGAAGGGCTGGATCGGATTGCGCAGAGCATTGATGAGTTACCCTTTTCTCTCGATAGTCAAGTTTGGAAAAATGAATCGCCTGTTCTCGGTGCGTTTGATCATCAAGGGAGGCTTGGAGCGTTTTTGGGTCCTCCTATGGCGTGTGTGGTGACATCACAAGAAATGGGGCAGACAAATGGCATGATAACGCGGGTGAAAAATATTATGCCTCAAGTCAATAGCAGAGAGTTTTATTTGTCCATGGGAATGCGCTTTCATCAAGCACTTGAAGAGGAACCTGTTTGGTCGCCAGAAAAAGAGCCTTCTCGGAATACGGGCCAAATTCATTGTCGCGCAAGGGCACGCTTTTATCGTTTTAGATTACGAATCCCTGAAGGGGTAAATTGGTCTCATGTCTCAGGGTTCGATGTTGAATTGAAACCTGCTGGCATGCGATAGCATTTTACTTGTAAACCAGGCAAATATGCTGGAACCTGTCTTCTCCTACGCGAAAATATAGGCGCTAAGATCTTTCTGCCCTACAGAACACATGTGGGCATCTATCTTGCGTAAATTGCGCGAATAGGTGGAGGACTTTTTGCAATGAAGAGAATAGGTGGATGCATGCTACCCCTTAAAGAAACGATGTATGCAGTATAGCGCAATAGAAAACAGTGCGTTTGCATAGTTTTACCATCGGTTCGTGAGATGGCTTAAAAATTTGAAAGAGCCTCAATTATGACAATGCACAACAGTCAAAATCTTTATTCTGTTCATTTGACAGATCAATGGACATGGGAAAAAATAGCACCTTATCAAAAGGCTCTCAATGCTGCATTGAAAAAATACGCTAAGCGGTTTCCCGATGATGTCTGTCTGAAAACAATTGCCGAAGAACTCGCGACCGGACAAGCACAATTATGGCTGATCTTAAAAAACAAGACGCAATTTAGTGCTTTTGCAATCACCAAAGTTGAAAAAACCTACAGGGGAAAAAAACGCGTCGTTCTTTCAGATCTTGCTGGAGAGGGAGGACTAAAATTGGTTAAGTTGATCGATAAGATCGAACAATGGGCTCGGTCAATCAATGCGGAGGAAATGCATATGTTTGGAAGATCTGGATGGGCTAAAATGCTCGTCCATCACGGATATTCTCGTAATCTTATTCATTATAGAAAGGCGCTTAACGCATGAGTAGAAAAAAAACACCTCAAGTGCAGACAACAACACAAACAAATGCACCACCCGCATGGGCAGAAGATATCTTTAAACAAGCCAGTTCTAAAGCACTTGACCTTTATAATAAAGGAATTGGTGGCAATGTTTATCAGGGAGAGCGTGTTGCTGGTCTTGGTACGATAACACAAAATGCAATCGCCGGGTTAGAACAGGCTGCTAATCAATATAACAATCCGGCTTTGACAAAGGTATTTAATGGACCAACGCAAACTGCGACAAACCTTCTTGATATGGCTAAAGGAAACTGGATTGGAAACAATAGCAAATTTAATACTGCTTTGCAAAATGCGCTGAGTAAAACTTCTGATGCTATTAATCAATCTATGGCTGGAGCTGGGCGCTATGGTTCTGGCGCCCATACCGGCGTGCTCGCCGATGAACTGGGTGCATTGGCAACAAATGCGACGGCACAGCAATATAATCAAGATGTGAAAAATATGATGAATGCTAATCAGATGATTGATCGCTCATTATATGATCAGATTAATGCAGCAAATAGCTACTATCAAGGGCAAAGTAATGCGCAAAACAATGTTTTGAAGGGGGGGATCATTCAAGATGCCAACCGTCAGAATATCTTAGATGCTGAGCGCCAAAAATGGACAGAACAAGACAATCAAGAATGGAACCGATTAGAACAGTTGCTGCGCATGGGAATACAATCGGCTGGAAATTATGGAACAACAACAGGAAAGTCTATAATAAAACCTTCTGTCACGAAAGATCCATTGGGTGATGTACAAAAAGTTCTTGGATTTATGGGCGGAATTTTAGGACTTTGTGATATGAGAGCAAAAGAAAATATTATTCCTGTGGGAGAAAAAAAGGGTTATCCACTTTATAACTTTAATTATAAAGGAGACCCACAACGCTATTGTGGCGTTCTTGCCCAAGATGTATTGCGTTTGAAGCCTGATGCTGTTTTTGTCAATGCAAAAACAAAATTGCTGCATGTCGATTATAATAAAATCGGCTTCCAAATGGAGAAAATACCAGCACCTAGAAAGAAAATTGCTGCTTTCTTCTCTTCTTTCTTTGCGCGTTTGCCCTTGTTGAAAAAAGGATACATTCTATGAGCTCGATTTATGATTGGTCGCTTATTGCATCTGAAAATGCCTATGCTGATGAGATCATAAACTGGGCAGAAGGACAACCCCCAAGTTCAGTGAATGATAGTGCTCGCGCTATGATGCAACGTATTAAAGAGTATTTATCAGATAATGGTGGGGTGATTGAAACACAGTTTACTGTCGATGGGGAACAAAATAAAACATCGATTCGCTTGACCACAAAGTCTGTTTTTGAGACCTATAGGGGTGGTATTGTGGTACGCTTCAAAGCACAAGAGATCAACAGAGGAATAACAAATGTTGCGTTGAATCAATTGCCTTTCTGCCCGGTTTACCAAGTGACCTCAGAAGGGATAGCACCTTTAAAAGGCCAGGAAATTCAAAAAGGAGCTCTTTATGAGCTTGTCTACACTTGTGACATTGCTGGAAAGAATGCAGATGGTTGGTTTTTAACCAATCCTACCATCAAACTGCCCGAAATTCCACCATTTCCTCCTTTGCCTGAAAGTTTTTCACCTGGCTTTATTGGGACTTTTGCTATGGAAAAAATCCCGACGGGTTGGTTGTTGTGTGATGGGAAAGCATATTCACGAAGCACTTATGCAAATCTCTTTGCTGCCCTTGGTGAAACATGGGGAAAAGGAGATGGGAATACAACATTTAATGTTCCCGATTTGCGGGGAATGTTCTTGCGTGGGTTGGATAGCGGAAAAGAGATTGATAAAGGACGTCGTCTTGGAAGCAGACAAGAAGAGTCTTTTAAAGCCCATACCCATAAAGGGAAAACAAATTCCGCTGGTAAGCACCTACATAGTTTTATAGGGCTTAAGCCAATTTCTGTAACTGCAGCGGACAGTGACTTCATGTATCATCCATATGGATTCGATACTAAAAAATCTTTGACCGAATTTGAGGGGGAGCATAGCCATGAGATCTTGTTGGAAACAACAGGTGGTGATGAAACACGGCCCGTCAATGTTGCAGTTGTTTATGCTGTGAAAGCCTGAAAATTAAGGCACTGCTAGAGATAAAAAATTGTTTTAAAAGGCTTGTGTTATGAAAGAAAAAGAATCATGCTTAAAGAGAACATGTACAAAGCCTGGAGAGCTCTTCGTTTCAATAAAAAACGCAGACAAACTGTTTCATGCAACGAGCTCCTCTTTTGAAATTTCTCCTATTTTTAGAATGGCTCAAACACATGCCGCATTACCCTATCCAGAGATAAAATTGAAGAGTTAACTTAGAACGCTTCATCGATAAAGATGCGCATGAAACAGTTTGTCTGCGTTTTTTATCCCCACAGGCGGAATGGATTGAATGGGATGAAAAGAATAAAATGAGAGCTCTATGGGATCATTTTTTTTCAGCTCTGGGATCTGTTTCTTCATTTCTTTGCTGTTTTTCTTTTGTTATCTAAAAGAAAAAAAGACGCTCTTGTTTTTAGCAAGAGTTTCTTTTTTCTTTAAAGAACAAAGATCTTTTCTCTTATTAGAAAAATTGGCCAAGAAGAATATTATGGGAGAAAAAGGCGCGTTTTAAATTTTAGACGTTTCGTTGTAAATGTGTTGGGAAGTGAAGTATAAGTTTAGTGAAAGATTTTCCAATGCCTGCTTCTTAGCTTGCGATGGTTGGAAAATACATAAAGGTACTCTGCCTCTTTTGAAAAAAGAATGAAGGCATGTAAAAAACGCTATGGCTTTTATTTCTGAAAAATGCCTTATGACACACAATCTGTGCGAGGCATGTGGATTCATAAATCGAGCACTCTTTCATAAGAGACTGAGCTGTTGTTTGTTCACCAATCTCCTTAAAAAGATAATATTTATACCGAAAAAGAATGATTGATCAAATGATGCGAGCTGACCCTGCATTTTTGCTTTGGTTTCAAATTGTTATGGCGCCGCTTTTCGTGAGTGAAAAAAAGACGCATTTTTAAGAAAATCCATTGTGAGAGGTTCTTAGAAATTTTTTCAAAAGTTTTTTAATGGGGATGTTTGAGGTTTTAATGGTAAAAAAGTTTATCGATAAAATGCATCAGAATCTACTAATGCGGTGTTGTATAGCCTATCAAAAAGAGGGAATCTCATGACGCTTTTTCCATTTTCTATTGATGATATTACTGATCCTGAACATATCCGCGTGGTTCTTTATGCCAGTGGAAGAATGGGACACGCTCCTTTGAATGCACTTGTGGAGCCAATACAGAAAGATATTACACAAATTTCACAGCGCTTAGATATTTTAGAACAAAAATTGAAAACAATAGATCTTGTCAATGCCAACCATCAACAAAATACTGAAGGAAATGATCAAGGCAACGAATATGATAGTGACTTTGATATAGTTACTAATCCAGGTCTTGTAACCGTTGAAGAAATTGATAGAGGGAGTGGTGAAGCGAATAAGTTCGATATCGAAAATATTATAACGACCAATTTCGATCACGGAATGATCACAATCAGTGATGGAAGTTGTAAAGTTAAGGGGAGTAAGGAGTCTATTTGATCCAAGAGAAAAGAGGGGAAAAAAGACGACAAGCTAGGGGAAAAAGGCTGTAGAGAATAAAAAGACAGACAAACTGTTTCATGCGCATCTTTATCGATGAAGCGTTCTAAGTTAACTCTTCAATTTTATCTCTGGATAGGGTAATGCGGAATGTGTTTGAGCCATTCTAAAAATAGGAGAAATTTCAAAAGAGGAGCTCGTTGCAATGAAAGCATGGGGTCATTTCTTAAAGCAGAGCGAAGCGCTGTTGGTATGCAAACTTGTGATACAAACAATGGATCATGGAATAAGTTGAGAGGCTTCTTGTCTCGAAAGACATGATTTTTGGCTGCTCTTTAAGCAAAACCTCTAAGGTAAAAAACGCGTGCATAATTTAAGAAAAATTTTAAGGAGGGAATTGATCGGTTTTAGATCGGTAAGTCATTCGCTGTTCCTATTTCTTTTTCTATAAGCTAGGAATAAAGGCTTTTTGTTATTCTCCTTTTTTCAAAAAGTACCGGGGATTGTTGTAATGGAAAAAAGCAGAAGAAAATACTTATAAAATTGCATTTACAAGAATTCTCAAAAAGAAGAAGAAAAGAAACTTTAAAGCGCATCAAAGTTATTCCATTCTCACAAGCGCTTAAACATTTGCTCTTTAGGTTTAAACATTTTCTTCTACCGAAGAAGAAGCCGCTCCCTGACGCCGCCTCTTTTTTCTTTGCACTTCCTTATCTCCTACAGGCAAAGAGGCAACTTTTACCAACGGCATATCCCCCTTCTGAGAGGTCTCTGACATTCTCCGTAAAAGTTCAAAACGTGGAAGTTCAAGGAATGCTTTTTGGTTAAACAAACACGACGCACCACTTTAAATCCAGCAGCATCTCCTACAAGTGGCATAGGTTGAAAGACAAATGTTGCAAGATTTTGTTGTATCTTGGCAAGAATAAAGGCTTCATAAGCACGCTTTTACATATGTCTATAGTGGTTTCGAGAGCTATAGTGGGTGGATTTTGTCGCGGTTTATTGAACAGTTTGCAAAACTATAGCTTCTTCCAAAAGCCCTATGGTCACACTTTGACTGCCAAGCAAAACAGCACGTCGTCCATTGGCAATAGCTGTGTTGTTTGTTGAATGAACACCGCTAGTTATAGAAGAAGATTTCCGTAAAATAACAGCACGATAGAGACCAAGTGAATTTTAACAAGAGGATGATTATGGTCAAGTGACATTTATTCATTTGCATTTTGACAAAGTTTCCGCAAACGGAATTCAATCTTATTCCTTAACTCTTATGACTTGGGGTGGATGGAGGGATAGAACATAAAATTTTCTCTGGTAATCTGTCTTGAGATAGATTTATGCTATGCGCATTGAGCAGGCTCGAGAGTTGTATCAATAAGGGCAAGGTTAAAGTTTTTGGTTAAGAGTCTGTTCAATCTTCATCTTTGATGATACCATAAGATCAAATGATGCGTCTACGGGTTGGAGCTGTTACTTTATTAATCCCTCGTGCACGGGCTTTAGAGTTAAGTTTTGTCCTTTCAAGTTTAGAGCGTCTACCATCTCTCCCCCCACTTGGATGAAAAATATCAGATTTTGCAATTCATTGTGATGATTCATTAAATGGCGTTCAATATCTTGTGTGAATGAACATAGGAATAATTGGGCGATGAGAATAAATATCGCAGTTTTTTGATTGAGACTTTGTGATAAAGGAGCGGTTGTCCGTTTCTTCTTAATCCTTCTCCTGTGGTAACTTCCATTTTATCATTAAGATAGGGAAGTGAAAAGAGAGGGTGGTTGCAGCTCTTGTTCAGTTTTCTCTTGCAACTGGATAATGCTGTATTCGGGTTTACAACCTAAGAGAGCAGGGATAATCTTTTGGCATTTTATGGTGTTTATCGTCATTTCAAAAATTTTTCTTAAAAACAGAAGAGAATTAGGCAAAACAATCTCCACGTATCTTTTTCGTTTTGTACTCTTCTTCTGGAAAATATAAGGGAGTCTCCTATGGCGTGGTTGTGGTTAATCATGTTAAAAGGTTTCATAATAAAATTGAAAGAGTCTCGTTCTTTTGTTTTAAAGAGCATTCTCTATGAGAAGATTGACATTTGTAAAAGGGCATGTGTAAAAGAGCATGTGTAAAAGAGCATGTGTAAAAGAGCATGACCTCCTTTTATCCGAGTTGTTCTAAAACATTAGAAATATGCTTCATTTCTGATGTTTTTGATTGATTGTTATGGAAACAATATGGAAAACAGAGGGAAGTCTTTGCTGATATTACGATACCAAACATCCTATCTATACGGTGCGCAGGGAGATAGTATCATGGAAAATTGGGGGTATTGATGTGTTTTCATCCCAGTAAGAAAATCAATTATATTGCTTGCATGGGATTTTACATCAACAAACTCTTATGGTAATGCCTCTCTATCTTTTTCATAAAGCGGATGAAAAGTTTCCAATAAGAGTTGCAAACAACAAAGAGAATGAAATGTTCATGATACAGCGGCAAGTAAGTATTTTGATATAAGAAGATTGCTGGTTTGCAGTGTAATATGGATTGTGTGTAATGATGCTTCTCTTCTTGTTTTCTGTCAAAAGCGCTCTCTTCGAATGTTAAAGGATACAGTCTTTATGGAAAAAAGAATCCGCGCAAGACAAAAAGCTTATTTTAAGAGATTATATCGTAAGATCGCTTTTATTTTCATGCTGCTCTTTTGTATTTTGATGGTTTGTTTTGTCATCACTAAAGTTATCGGTTCTTTTTCTGCTGACAAACAAATAGCACAACAAGTTCCTGTTGAACTGAATATTCCAGTCTTTGATTTACGCGTGTATTGCAAGGAAGTTTCTGCTTCCGTTATGCCCGATATGAAAAGAGAAGTTTATAAACATTGTATTAATTTGGAAAGTGAAGCCTATTTTACCATTCGCGAAATGTGGGATGAACTTCCTAATTCCGCAAAGAGAAGATGTGTAAAGATAGTGCGACCGGGGGATGGAAACTACTTTCTCTTACGGGATTGCTTTCTCAATGAAAAAGAAGCTCAAAGAGAAGATAAAAAAGGTCAAGTGCGTAATTACTTTTAAATTTTGCTCTGTAAATTCAAAACTATGCGAAATTTTGTGAAAAAATATACAAGCACATTGTGGTTATGGCTGCCCTTCTACGAAGGGCCATCTTATAATGAAGAGAGATCCCCATTGTTTCATCAGTACATGCTCTTCCTTTGAAATTTTTCTTCTTAATCCAGCAGTTTAAAAAAATTCCAGGATCTCACAAAGATAAATATTGAACCTTTTTTGCTGTTGAGAGAAAGAAAAAAGCGAGGCCAAATTTATTTTGGTGTTTTGATTCAGAAAGCATTAAAATCATCGATTTTTTTGTGATGCAGTGTGTACATTTTTAATCTGAAAATCACTCCATATACTCATATACATTGTAAAATACCCTATTTTCGCCATTAAAAGAGGCCTTTAGGTTAGGGTAGGTATTGTGGAATGCGTGAGATGGTTTTTGTCTTTGTTGATCTCTCTCCTCGCGTAAGAGCCATTGTTTTAAGCTCCTTTGTGGTGTTCTATGCGTTTCCTGTAGCTTTCCTTTGCGTTGCCGGAGGGAGGGTTCATGGGGCCTGGTGTTGAAAATTCTAGTAGAGGACAAAATCTGCTTCTCTTTTGTATTCTGCTAAAAAGGGATTAAAAGCTTTATACTTAAAGTGAAAAGAACCTTTATGCAAAAAATCGGCTGTGGGTGTGCTCATGTCATCGGTAAAAACATCGAGTGTGGGATTTTTATGATGGTTGAGTTGTTTGCAGTAAGAGCCACATGCCTCACAAGTTTCAAATAAAATGCCTTCGGGAATATTTTGAGTCGTGTCGAGAGAAATATTATTCTGCGTTGCTCCACAAAAAGTGCATTGGGTGTAAGGGATAGACCAGAGAGTGCCGCAATAAAGGCAAGAACAAACCTTTAGAGTTTCATACGATTTTCTCTCTATAATGAGGGTGGCGGAATGTGTACCGCTACAGGCAGGACAGAGATTGTGTTGTTGTGGGATTAAGCTTTGCGCATCAAGTTGTGAAGCGGCAAGAGAATACATGACTTGCAATGCGCCAGCGATGAAAATATGTTCTGCTAATTGCTGTGGTGGAAGGGTGTGGTTTAACAAATTGTGTCCCCATAGGCGCCAATAGTCTCTTTGCTGTTGTGTGCGCTTTAAAGCTTCATGCTTTTTTTTCGAGAATACTTGACTAGGGAATGTTTTAATTGTGAGTCGTTTCAAAAAATCTCCAACAATACTTTCATATAGACCTAAAATTAATAACTTTGATCGATCAAAAGGAGGTGCTGAAGATGCACCAAAACGGCTAAGGGGGACAGCAAAATCTTTAAATTTTTCGGTCGATTGTTGTTGGGCATCACAAAAATCAGCAAAAAAAAGAAGAACCTCTTTGTTTGCGAGGGTACTGGCTAAATGTGTAAAACGCTGCGCGCGTTTAGCAAACAAAGTTTCTTTATTGGGCAGTATAACGGAAATTGGAGAACCTATTGTACCATTCTTGTTCATAAGTCTGGGCATTTTTTGAGACGACTCTGAATTTTTTTGTGCGCCCAGCATGTCGGTTGTTTCTTTCTCATAGATTTATGATTTTTTTCTGTTTTTAAACTTAGCTTTTACGTTGAGTTCAATTTATCGATAAATCTCGTGAAACGAAAGCGAAAATTCTAGTGCAGTTGGCAGGCTTTGGTAAGAAGACTGATCGATTAATGATCATAGGGCTTGAAGAATGATCCATGTTAATCTACTTATAAAGAACAAGAGTTTTTGTGAAGCAAAAGTGGATTGTTGCTCACAAGGGGGTTGCTTTCACGTAGAGGAAAAGCTATATTCATAGAGCAGAGGGGTTCGTGCAGTGACTCGTAGGGTGTAATTTCTTACGAGAAAGGTACGTGAGGGGGGCAGAGAATATCGGCGTTTTTAGGGTCGGTGGTTTTAGAGCAAAGAAGAGAATTCTGTTTATTCTCTGGAGGGATTTGTTTCTTTATCAGAGATTGTTCTATATGTGTTCTCGCTTTTTGTTTTTCCACAAGATGGTTATTTTTTTAGTAAAATATGGTCTATTTAGAAAAAAACACTTGGCATTTTATATGAACATCACTAGGTTTTTGCTCATTAACAGAGAAAGAGGGAAGTTTGGATTTACATTTTCCCTGCTGTTTTTGTGATTTTCAGAACATATATACTTTTATCAAATATCAGTAGGTATCATTTAAGTGAAATAAAGCGCGGATAGTCTGATAACCGTATTTTAAATGTGATCAGCATTATCGGAAAATAATGCAATGAAGAAATATCAATAAAGACACACACTCCAAAAAGGGATAAAAATGAGGCCACAACAAAATAGACGGGTACGCGGTCGCAATAATAACAACAACAATAATAATAATAATCGTCGCGGTCCTAACCCCTTGTCTCGAAATTATGAAAGTAGCGGTCCGGATGTTAAAATTCGTGGGAATGCTCAACAAATTGCCGACAAATACATAAGTCTTGCACGTGATGCACAAGGTGCTGGCGATCGTGTTATGTCGGAGAATTATCTGCAACATGCTGAACATTACCTGCGTATTATTTTGGCTGCTGCTGGGCAGATGCAATCTGTCCGATGTGATGAAAATCGTGATGAAAATCGTGATGAAAATAATGAGCAAGAATGCAGTGAAATAAACGCTGAAGGTGAGAAAAAAGGCAAAGATACTGCCAACTGTGACACAGAAGTATTACAAATACCGTTACAAAAGAATAATAATAGTCAACATGTGAAATCGCAAAATGGGCAGGTGCATGAAGATGCGTGTGGGATGAATGTTCTGTTCGATGAGGAAATCGATCCAAAGCAATGCGATGGTGTTGAAGAAAAAATTGAACCTGTCAAAAAAACACGGCGACCTTCACGGCGACGTGCTGTGCGTGCTCAAGAAGAAGAAACTCTAGAACTTTCACATTTTAAACCTTCGAGGGAAATATCAGAGACCTCTCAGAAGGGGGATATGCCGTTGGTAAAAGTTGCCTCTTTGCCTGTAGGAGATAAGGAAGTGCAGAGAAAACGGAGGCGGCGCCAGGGAGCGACTCCCTCTTCAGCAGAAGAAACTGTTTAAACGCTTTTGGGGGTGTTATTGTCTCAATGGGGCAGAGTGGTAGATGTTTCTTCTGTTGTTTCAACAGAAAGAACAGCAATCAATGCACCGCTATGATAATTGTAAATCATAAATTTTGTCTGTCCACCAGGTGTGAGGATTTTTAATACGATATTATGATCCGAAAGGCTTTGTGATAAAATCTGTGTGTTTTTTGATAAGAAGAGTGTGTGGTGAAAAATTTCTTGATTTGTGCTGTGAGAGGGAAAGGGATCTGTTTGTTTTGGAGCTGATCCCGTTGCTATAATCTTGTAGACAACGCCAAATAGGACAGCAAGAATAAGAATGAGCGTTATGGAAATGGAAATAATCATTAAACGCATAAGCTTTTTTCTCACGCGTTCTACTGCAGGGTCTAAGGGATGATCTTGAGGCAGTGCATCTTGCTCTGCGCGATGGTCTTTTGAAATATGCATTTGTTTGTTATCCACCATCCGTACTCTTGTACTCTTCCATTGATTGTTTTTTAGAGCTTGATGAGGTTTATGCTTTTAAGGCTTTTTGTGCAAGAGGTCTAGTAGAGGGAATCTTTAGAAGTGGGGATGATGAAGGAAAACACCTGCTTTACGAACTCTAGATACTTTATTATTCATATTTTGGCTTTTAAGCAGGAAATTGCCGTGGTTTGTTACGGACCAGATCAACGTTACCTCTTGTTGATATAAGTTTGCTTGTACGTTTATACATTGGGCAAAGATTTGTTGTCCGTAAGAAGCAAATTTTTTTGTGGAAGGTATCATAGCTTGATCACATGCTTGCGCTGTTGGGTAGGTTTTAACCATTGTATTGTTAGAATAACAGCTGGTAAAATCATCTGTACATGAAACCAATAAGAGGATAAAAATAAGAGGGTTCATCAAATACTTTCGAAATAAGAGGTTGACAACATAGAGCCCAGTTTGTCAGCCTGGTGGCATTTTCTTTACGAACAAACGTTTTTAGGGGTTTTAAGTTCCGGTGGTTAAGTTCCGGTGGTTAAGTTCCGGTGGTTAAGTTCCGGTGGTTAAGTTCCGGTGGTTAAGTTCCGGTGGTTAAGTTCCGGTGGTTAAGTTCCGGTG
>NZ_JACHIM010000008.1:37259-49420 GCF_014203215.1 Bartonella callosciuri
GTAGACTGGTTCCAAGAGATTAGATTTAGAGGCTAAGAGAAGTTGATTGTTATGCCTTTTGGCTGGGTTGCGGACGGTATGAAAATTTTTTCATCACTAAAAAATATATCTTTATTTGATTTTTAAAGAAATGAATAGAGCGATAAAGTCAGTGTCTGTTTAAGTACTTACAAGATTTTAAAAAGATATGCTCCCTGAACCAGGCCTTTTAGAATTCCTAGCATAAGGGAGGGAGAATGCAAAGAGAACATTGGCATTTGGGGAGAGTGAAAAAAGTGATGAAAAGGATTTCAATTTTGATATTCTCAATTTTTTAGAGAGTAATTAATCGCTGACCTTATAAAAACCACACTAAAACTGATTTGAAGAATGATGGTTTAAGTTATAGCGTTGGAATATTAGAAAATTCTGGAAATTTTTGTTAATCAGATAAAAATATATTTTTTAGTGATGAAAACAATTTTTGCAGTGTTTTGTTTTTTCGTTTTGAGCTGTTTTAACCGCTTTTAAAAAAAGATATCAAAATAAGTGTCTGGAACACTTAAGCAATAGACAATACCTGTTTCTGTCAAGTTGAAGGAAGCAGAACCATTGACAGAGACAGGAACAATTTTTTCCAAGACAGCACTGCCAAAACAAGCTTTTTGATCGCTAGAGAGAAGCGTGCCTGCTTCAAAATATTCATTCCAAGTGATGAGAAGCTGCGTTTTTCTATTCATTTTTGTATGGATTTCACAGCGTACACAGACGGTTCCTTTTTCTTGTGATAAAGCACCAAAAGAAAGAGAATTGATAATGAGTTCGTGAAAAGCCAAACCAATATGCAAAGCAGCATTGGGAAAAAGATAAGGATCTACACCTTCAAGTGAAAAACGCTCCGTTTCCTTCATCAAATAGCCCAAAGTTTGCGACTGAACCAATTCCCGAAATTGCGCACCACGCCAATCGGAGTCGGTGATCAGATCTTGAGAATGGGAAAGTGAATGGAGCCGCCCTTGAAATTTGCGTAAGAAAATCTGAAGCGATTCCGTATAGCGTGCCGTTTGGCTGGCAATGCTTTGAATGATGGCGAGAAGATTTTTAGAACGATGGCTGACTTCTCGAAGTAATATTTTTAAGACTTGTTCACGTCGACGTAATCCTGAAATATCAACACCAGTGGTGATAATACCGATAATGTCTCCATTATCATTGCGGTGACAATCAATAGAAAATTTGTACCAAAGCACTTGTTTGGTCATATCCTCAAACCGTGCTTCAATGGTTTGCATTTCACCCGTGGCTAAAACCTGCAATTTGATTGTTTCCATGTTGTCTGCAAGATCAAGTGAAAAAAAATCACTGTCACGACACCCCACCCGCCATTTGTTATGAAAATGCTGCGGCAAGTTTTCAGCCCATAAATAGACGAGATTTGTCGTCTGATAGAGAACAAAAATATCAGCTCCCCGGATTGCTTGCATGAGGGCGCTAAGATGTGATTTATCCATGGGCGGCTTTGAGCGAGGCGTAACGATCATGATAGAATGTTAGCTTCTTGTTCTAGGCCGCTTTGGAAGCATTCTCTTGAAAGAATAAAGCCTGGGAAATAAGCGCTTTCACCATATCAGGATTAAAGGGTTTGGTAACCAAAAAAGTCGGCTCCGGACGCTCTCCGGTCAGTAATCTTTCAGGAAAAGCCGTGATAAAGATCACCGGTATACGGTCATTTTGCAAAATGTCATTGACCGCATCAATGCCGGAACTGTTATCGGCTAATTGGATATCTGCCAAAATCAGCCGTGGATTTTTCTTATGATACATGATGAGAGCCTCATCGCGGGTTCGTGCTATTCCTACTACCTGATGGCCAAGACTTTCTACCATTTGTTCAATATCCATCGCAATAAGAGGCTCGTCTTCAATAATCATCACTTCAGTGGCTATTTGTTGAGAAATATCCGTCGACGCTTGGTTGAGGAGCTTGCGGAACACTTTCGCATCAAGGTCCATAATTTCGCTGGCTTCTTGTTCGTTAAACCCTTCAACGGCAATCAACAAAAATGCTTGGCGTGCACGTGGGGTGAGATACGATAATTTGGCACTGTTTTTTTGTTCAAGACCAAATTGTGGCAGTGGCTCGGGTATGTTTGGTGTGGTTTGGTCAAAAAGGTGACAAAAAAGCCAATAGGTACCAATCCGGTCACTGGATGTTTTAGGAAAAATCGAAATATCAGCAATAAGTGCTTCTAACATTGCTGAAACATAAGCATCGCCGGATGATTGGCTTCCTGTGACAGAGCGGGCAAAACGCCGAAGATAGGGAAGGTGTGGTGCGATGCGCTTGGATAATGACATGATTTATAACTCCTTTGACCTTTGAGAAATAGTGTTGGTTGAAATCTTTGAAAGATGAAAAAGTTCCTCTTTTCGTATGGAACTTTTTACAGACAACTATATTTACAACCATAAGGCGAAAAAATATTCTCGGTGCTGCTGATACTATATGGATTAGGGGGAAAAAAAATGAACGACCGTGATGAAAAAAATCTCACAAATCATTTGACGTTTGGAGATAATCTTCTCGGGGCAAATAACGAGATAGCACGGAAATTACGCCAGTTTTACATGGAAATTCAGGAAGAAGCACTTCCACGACGTTTGTTGGAGCTTTTGGACAGGTTAGAGCGCGCAGAGCAATTGAGCTTAAACAATGTGAAAAAGGTTTGAACCTTTTATGACACAGTGCGTGAAAAACTTTAAACAAGAACTCCTTTTGATTCTACCGGCGTTGCGGGCTTTTGCACTTTCTTTAAGTGGCAAGCGCGATAAAGCTGAAGATTTGGTTCAAGATACTGTTATGAAAGCATGGGCCAAGCAGGATAGTTTTGAAATGGGAACCAATCTCAAAGCGTGGCTTTTTACGATTTTGCGCAATGAATTTTATAGCCAAATGCGCAAAAGTGGAAGGGAAGTTCAGGACAGTGAAGGTGTGTTTACAAAAAGTGTAGCGATTCATCCTGCTCAATATGGATCGCTTGATTTGCAAGATTTCAGAAAGGCCTTAAATATGCTCTCTGCTGATCAAAGAGAAGCCATTATTCTCATTGGGGCATCAGGTTTTTCTTATGAAGATGCTGCAGCTATTTGTGGTTGTGCTGTTGGAACAATTAAAAGCCGTGTTAGTAGAGCACGTAACCGTTTACAAGAACTCCTCAAGGTGAATGGTGAATCCGATTATGGTCCTGATCCTTCTTCGGCTGGAAGCACATTGTGTTCATTTAACGGCTAAAAAAGCATAATAATTATGGTTGATAGCCTTGTTTTTTTAATTCTCGTTATAGCTATTAATGTAAAGTCAGCATCTGGGGAAATTCAGAGTGTTTGGCGTACAGCCTTAAGGAAAATAAGCAAAGCCTGTATGAAAGCATCCATCAGGCTTTTGCACTATGTTCCATAAGGTAGCCTTCCTTTGTGCTGAAAAATGACGATTTTCAGGTTCGCCAATGGAAATTCTATGACAACAAAGACAAAGTTGCTTCCTCAAAATTCTTCTTCTGATTCAAGCATATCAAGCTGGCGTTGGGTAGCTATTGTTGTTTCTCTGGTGATGGCTCTTTTGGCGTCAGCCTTTATTATATTGCTCTCAAATGCTGTGGATCGAGAAGTTGCACAGTTGAATACAAGTTCAGAATTGCGTGAACAGGCTGATTTGGTGCTCATTAGTTTGATTGATATGGCTGTTGCTGACCGTCGCTATGCAAAAACCCGGAAGGCAGAAGATAAAGCACGTTTTGAAAATGCTGTACGGGAGCTTGATGAGATCCTCGATTATACGGCGCTCATTGTTTATGCCCATCCGCAATGGTATGAATGGTTTACGGCTTTTAAAAAAGAAGTCGAAGTTCGCAAAGCTTTTATGAGTGCACATATGCATACTCTTGATGTGCTTCCTGATCAATCTTCTCAGCCTTCTTCCTATGCTGGTATCGAGAGGGTTCAAGTCGCCCGTTTAGCGCAATTGATGACAAGTTTTATTAATGGCGATGATGTGGTGCGCCAAAAACAGCGCGAGGGTATAGCGTTTATGCGGGCTGCTTTAACATTGGCAGCGATTGTTTCTGTTGTCAGTACTTTTATTTCCGCTTATTTTGTCATTAACCGTTTTCACCGTGATGTACGCTCTTTAAAAATGTATCAATTGCTGCTGCATAGTGAAAATGTAGCCCTGGAAGCTCGTGTGAAAGAACGGACACAAGAATTGGAAAGAGCACGCAATCACGCCGAAAAAGAACGTCAACGTGTTGAAATGTTGTTACAGGATGCAAGCCACCGCATTGGCAATTCTCTTGGCACGGTGTCTTCTTTGCTGAGTTTGCAATTAAATCGGAGCAACAATGAGGAAGTGCGTGCTGTTCTTGGTGCTGCACGTGATCGTATCCAGACAATCTCTACAGCACATCGGCGTTTGCGTTTGAGTGATGATATGGAAACCACGTTATTGGCAGAGTTTCTCAGTTCTGTGGTGCATGATGTCGAATTGGCAATCCCTTTTGAATTGCGTGAAAACATTACCATTCATACTTCTTTTAAAGATTGCCGCTTGTCTTCAAGAGATGCGACAACACTCGGCATTATTCTTGGTGAATTGCTAACCAATTCCTTAAAACATGCTTTTCCTAATCAGCGCTCCGGTCATATTTATATCTCATTTGGTCCCCAGCAAGATGGACAGTTAATGCTGATTGTGGAGGATGATGGTGTGGGTATGAAGAAGCAAACTTTAGAACAAAAAGCAGGTCTTGGTCGTTTAGTTATCGAACAGCTTTGCATGCAGTTTGGGGAGAAACCACTTTTTGAAACGTCTGCTTTGGGAGGCACAAAAGTTACAATTCCTTTGCCAAAACTTAAAACAAATGGCTCCAAGAATGCATAGTTCAAAGGATGCACCGTTTATCTCTTAAAAGGGGATTTTAAAATCCCCTTTTATTTATCAGGGTTAAGAGCAAAAAATGCCTTTATAAATTACTACAACTTCTCCATAGGTGTATTTTGGCTCCATTTAGTCCTAAATCTTTAACCAAAGCTGGTTTTCCAGTTTTTCCGTTATAAGCTTTAACATGAATGTTTTTTCCTTTGACCTCTACGAGATAGTATTCTCCCTTAAACAGTGCTCCTGCCGTGTAGACAGGGATGTTTCCGAAGACTTTATCATTTTGTGCACGGCAAGAGATTTGATCATGCTCGTGTCCTACAAAGATTGCTTTTACATTATGACGTGTAATGATTGATTTAAATATAGCGAGATCTTTAGCATTCTTGGGGTGAAGAAAATGTGAGTCATTATCTCTAAAATAGGGGCGCGCATCGTGGAAGTTGAGAATTGTCACTTTTCCCCTTTTATCAGCGGCTGCTAAATCTTGTTTCAACCACTTTAGAGCTTTCGTTATTGTTACTTTAGTTTGGCCATCATATAAATTAGCAGTATAAGTTGGATAATTTTGGAGTTGCACATAGTGAATATCCCCATAATCCCATGAATAACTTAAACTCCCCGTTATTATGTTACGGGTTACATTAGTATGAATCAGTTGACGAGAAGTTACGTGTTTATTGAACTTAGGTAAAGTATTGCTATATTCGTTTATTTCTTGGAACATTCTTTTAACAGCACTCACCGCACATGCATCCTTTGAAAGATTTGCTATCGGGATCATACAATCACGAATGTTATTGTAGTAGTCGTGATTGCCTAGTCCTTCATAAATAGGGTAAGCGATACTTTTATAGACATCTGCATAGTCTTGATAGGTTTGTGGCCGACCAAACTCAGTTAAGTCGCCATTGATGATGTAAAATTCAGCTGCGTGTGATTCTATTGCATTTGCAACTTTCTTATTTGCCTTTATCCATGGTTCTCGGTTGCTGTTTGCGTTAGGATCGCCAGATTCTAAGCGCCATGGCTGTGGATCAGCTGCTATGACAACAGTATAATTTTTTCTTGGCTGCTTTCTTTTTACGTACCAAATTACTCTTGCGTTATCACCTACGCCCTCCCTTCGTTCAAAATAATAATTGTTTTTGCTCGAAGTAGCAGAATATTCGTTGGCACCCCTATAGGGATTATACCAGCGGAATGTTAAAATAGCCCCGTCGTCTTGTACTTTATAGATAGCCCAACCACCGGCTCCAAACAGCCAAGAAGTTGATGTTGTCGCTGCTTTTCCTACGGAGCCAGATGCAATCATATTCGAAGGCCCTGCGTTTCCCCAGTATCCACCCGCTTTCCACTTTCCACGCTGGATACCTTTAGTAATTAATACCATAGAAGTAGGGGGATTGGTTAGTTCATTGACGATGTAGACATCTGTTGAACGATCATCAAATGCACTTCGTTTAGGGGTGGGCAATTTTTCGATGAAGCTTCGTCTTGTTTCATGTGTCACAGAAACATTTTGAGCGTGAACGAAATCAGGCTTTAGACAAACAAAAATAATAAAAGAAATCGCAGTAATTATTCTATATTGGTATTTCATAAAATTATCATTCAAAAACTGAAATAACGCCATAAAATATTCAGAAGGTATGATATCATAAGGAGCGTTAAAATTAATTTTTTCACGAAGCCTGTTTGTGTCATTACTATTTTAGGCAGGCTGATATGTCTGAAAGACAGTTTACATGAACAAAAATGAGACCACATACTCGTAAAGTAGTACTTGATTTTACGCATGTTATTTCTTTAATCAAATTTCTACTTTCTTGCATCACACTATGCGAGAGAGGGTTTCAAATCAAAACTTTATGGCTTTTTTATGTTAGAGCCGTATATAATCAATGGTAGATTGCATCATCAATGATGAGGTTTGTGTTAAAGTTTGAGAGAACAGTAATAAGCTTTAACATGTATAGTTTCCCTCTATTTCTCGATGAACTAAGTGTCTTTACCGTGGATACATACAGGGATATTTCCGCCTATTTTGTCATTAATCGTTTTCACAGTGATATCCGAGCCTTTAAAATGTATCAATTGCTGCTGCATAGTGAAAATGTAGCCCTGGAAGCTCGTGTGGAAGAACGAACAGAAGAATTGGAAAGAGCACGCAATCACGCTGAAAAAGAGCGTCAACGCGTCGAAATGTTGCTACAGGATGCTAGCCATCGCATTAGCAATTCTCTTGGGACAGTCGCTTCTTTGCTAAGGCTACAATTGAATCGAAGCAAAAATGAAGAAGTGCGTGCTGTGCTTGGTGCCCGCACAGGACCGCATCCAGACGATATCCACTGCACATCGGCGTTTGCGTTTGAGTGATGATATGGAAACCACGTTATTGGCAGAGTTTCTCAGTTCTGTGGTGCATGATGTCGAATTGGCAATCCCTTTTGAATTGCGTGAAAACATTACCATTCACACTTCTTTTAAAGATTGCCGCTTGTCTTCAAGAGATGCGACAACACTCGGCATTATTCTTGGTGAATTGCTAACCAATTCCTTAAACCATGCCTTTCTTAATCAACGTTCTGGTCATATTTATATCTCATTTGGTCCCCAACAAGATGGATAACTGATGTTGATTGTGGAGGATGATGGTGTGGGAATAAAGAACCAAACATCAATGCAAAATGCAGGTCTTGTTCGTTTAGTTATCGAACAGCTTTGCATGCAGTTTGGGGAGAAACCACTTTTTGAAACGTCTGCTTTGGGAGGCACAAAAGTTACAATCCCTTTGCCAAAACTTAAAACAAATGGTTCAAAAGATTCATCAATTCTCGGTTAAAAGGGGATGTTAAAAACCCCTTTTTAATTTATCAGGATCAAAAGTAAATGCCCTTATAAATTACTACAGCTCTTCGAGAAGAATGTTTTGGCTCCATTTAGTCCTAAATCTTTGACCAAAGCTGGTTTTCCAGTTTTTCCGTTATAAGTTTTAACATGAATGTTTTTTTCTTTGACCTCTACGAGATAGTATTCTCCCTTAAACAGTGCCCCAGCGGTGTAGACAGGGATAAAGATATACTTGTTTCTTAAAATTTTTTCTCCTTTCCTTAAAAAAGGAGAAAAAATTTTTTAGAAAAAACTACAAGTCAAATTGGAAAAAACTACAAGTCCAATCGAATGTTCTAACATTTTCCATTCTGCCAAAATTTCTAACCAAAGCTGGTTTTCCAGTTTTTCCATTATAAGCTTTTACATAAACATCTTTTCCTTGCACCTCGATGAGGTAATAATCTCCCTTAAACAGTGCCCCAGCGGTATAGACAGGGATATTTCCAAAGACTTTATCATCTGGCGCACGACAACACCCTTGTATATGTTCGTGTCCTGCAAATATTGCTTTTACATTATGACGTGTAATAATTGATTTAAAGACAGCTAGATCCTTAGCATTTTTAGGATGCAGGAAATGCGAATCAATATTGTCATAATAGGGGCGAGCATCATGAAAATTGATAATAGTTACTTTTCCTCGTGCGTCAGCAGCTGTTAAATCTCTTTCCAGCCAATCCAAAGCTTTCTCAATATGTACTGAAGTACTTCTTTGTGATAAATTAACCGTGTAAGTTGGGTAATTGTGAAGCTGTACGTAGTGAATATCTCCATAATCCCATGAATAGCTCAAACTGCCTCTTATGAGGCGAAGAGAGCTGTTAAATAAATAGACCCAACGATCAGTGACGTCTTGATTAAAATGGGCAAGAGTTTTGCTGTATTTTTTCATTTCTTGTAGCATTCTTTCAACAGCACTTATAGCACAGGCATCTGGAAAAAAATTTAATGCTTGAGGAATTGTACAAGCACCAACATTATTTGCATAATCATGATTGCCTAACCCTTCATAAACAGGAGCGCCAAGGTTTTTATACACGTTTGCATAATCATCATAGGTTTTTTGTCGACCAAATTCTGTCAGGTCACCATTGACAATGAGAAATGCTGCTTTGTGTGATTTTATTGCTTTTGCAACTTCTCTGTTTTTCTGGATCCATAGAACTCTGTTGCTTTCCGAGTTCGGATTACCGGTCAGTAGGCGCCATGCTTGCGGATCAGCCATGATGATAGCAGTGTAGTTTTTTGTGCTAGTTTTCGTTTGACTGTTCGAAGATATGTTTGAGTTATTATTAGAATTAAGTCTGTAATTTGATTGATGATTTGAGAATACAGTCTGTTCTTCTCCAAGAGCATAATTTGTATAAATAAATAGTCCAAAAAAAACAAAGCTTATTATTTTATATTGGTGTTTCATATATTAAACTCCCGATTATTGGATATATTTTTATATCATAAAACAATAATGAATATATTATTAAATTTATAAAAATATATTTTGTATTTTTATTACATATTTTTGTATTAAATATATTTTATATTGTGAAGTTTTAAATTTGATATGTTCTTAATATTTCTTGGAAAATTTTAATTCTATAGTTCTTTATTTTGTTTATCTCACGATTTGCGATTGTCTTTTAACTTTTTCTCTGTTGATTGTTTTGTTTTTTGATGTTTGCTTATTGAGAAAAGAGAATCTAGTTTACGATTTTTCATCGTTGATAAGACTGAAAAAAGTAAGCACTGTAATGAACAGGAGATCCGATTGCGTAGGTAAGAATGGGATTTACAGGATTTGATAGAATACATTAAGGAGAGAAGAGCTCTTTCTTTGAATTTGCTTTGTTTAGCTTTTTCAGATTTTCATTGTGCACGAAATTTGAAAAGTGATAGTGCCCTCTTTTTAATTGTTTCTATGCCTTTGAGAGATGGCATGCACTTAGGAGGAGTTTGGGTTGGACATGCGTTTTTATTTTTAAAAGTATTATTTTGAAAGGTTGGCTTAAGAAGCGTCTTCTGACGGTTTTATCGGACTGTTTATCAAAGAATCAATATTGTTTTTTTCGCGCAGGAATGTTTGCAGATCTTGATTAGTTAAAGCCTTACTGTCTGGCAGACGAATACGCATGGGGTCAACCTTTGTGCCATTGACAATGATTTCAAAATGACAATGGGGACCGGTTGCTAGACCCGTTGTTCCGACATACCCAATGATTTGTCCTTGTTGTACTTTCACGCCTGGTTTTATGTCTGGGGCATAACTACTTTGGTGTGAATAACTGCTGACATATCCATTCGCATGCTGAATTTCTGTATGGTTCCCATAGCCGCCTTTTGTCTCTACTTTTGTAACAATACCGTCTCCGACGGCTATAATGGGGGAGCCTTTTGGTGCAATCCAATCAACTCCTGTATGCATTCGAACATACCCTAAAATAGGGTGTTTGCGTGGTCCAAAGGGGGAACCAAAAATGCCATTTGGAAGGGGTTTGCGAAGCAGAAAAGGCTTGGAGCTTTTTCCTTCCGAATCATAGTACTCAACATTTCCGTCTTTTGATTGGTAACGGTAATATTTATAGGTTGTATTGCCAAAGGTAGCGCTGATATAACGGATTTCAGGATCTACATTTATAGTTGGTTGTTTCGCTTTCGGGCTCTTTTTGCCATTTTGGGTTTCTTTGTTGTTTTTTTCTGCATCACTTTGTTGTGGCACGGCATAAAATATTTCAAGCTGATCGGTTGGTGTTATCCGGCTTTTCATATCAATGTTGGTGGCAAGCAGACGAATGAGATTCTGTGAGAGCGATTGTGATATATTATGGCTGAGCAAAGCAGTATAGAGCGCATCATAAGCTGTTGGTAATTGTGCTATACTGACATAAGAATGTGGAATACCATTCTGAAAGGCTGTTTTAAGTGCGTGGGACATTTTGGGTTCTGCACTTTCAACGAATTGACCTTCATCGTTCAGAGCAATAGTGAGAATATGATGCATTCCTTGGTAAATGCTTGCCCGCACCAGATGATCTTCTTCACCAGCTTGTGTAACGATACCAATGCGTAAAAGGCTTCCTTCTTTAAGCGTATCTGAATCGTTAAATTTCGTTAAAGTGCTTACAACTTGTTCAATCTGCTCTTTTGTGTAGTTGGTGTCTTTGAAAATGTCGGCTATCTTTTGTTTTTTACGAATAGGAAGAATATCCTCAGCATAGTTTTTCGTGAGATCGATTCGCTGATTTTGAGGAGAAACGGTGACATTTTCTTGAATAATGCGGACTTCAGGGGATTCTGTAAGTTGGGAGGTGGAGGACAAATTTTCTAATTTTAAAGGATCAATGAGTGTGAGAATTGAAAGGAGTTCGTTGCTCTTTTCCAAAGCAAATCCAGCTTTTTTTAATTCTTTTTGTACTTCATCTTCTGTTAGGGTATCTGCACCATTAAAATTACTTTGATATATCGTGAAGTTACGGCTGCGTAAGGTTATTTTTGTTTCTACCTTTGCTCCATAAATATGTCCCGAATCTTGCAGTTTTGCGGTTGAATTTTTCGAATCACTGGCAAGAATGCTTAAAGCATCAAATTTAGGATAGCTGTATTGCTGGGGTCGATTCTCGGCTAGAGCCATACGAATCCATTCGAAATGTTGTGTCTGAATAACTTTTTCGTCACCTTTTTTTTGCAAAATTGATAATTCAAATTGGCGCTTACTGTCAAAGCTTTGTCGCGCGCGTGTGGGAGAAATACGATCGCTTTTCTGTCCATTAGCGTCAGGGGTTTGTGATTCTGATAGGTTTGCTTGCGTAAACCATTGGGGTGGTGTAACTAACCGTTGTTGCCCATCTAAAGCAGCAAAAAGCGCAATCCCCATAAGTATACAGGAAGTAATTCCAGTAAGAACTGTTCCTGTGAGCCAACGTACAGAAACCTGTCGGCGAGCAGGACGGAAGCGCTTCACCACAAGAGCTGGGTCCTGTCCGGGATTATTTTTCTGATGTTGGTTATCCCACATGGGTTTTCATCGTGCTCTTTAAAATGATTTTCATGCTCTTAATAATATAAATGCAAGAGGTTAGCACAGCTTAGAGCGTTTCTACAAGGATGTGGTTATTTTTACACAGCGGAAATCTTGAATTATTAAGGAAAAGAAAAGCAGAAGAGCAAGTTTATAAAAGGCACAAATTTGGTTTTATGATGGTATATATCGTAGAATAACACTTCTTAGTTGCAGTTTTAAGGGGGTATATTTTTCTGAAATAGGAAAAAATGATATTGACTCTTAGTGTGAAAGGGTTCTATATAGCGGGGAGTGACGAGGGCAGTTTCTGCTTGCGATGGTAGGTTTTGTCGTTAGTTT
>NZ_JACHIM010000009.1:0-961 GCF_014203215.1 Bartonella callosciuri
CAGCACAGCCACTAACCCGGATGCATCCCCCATAGCCCCTAACATACCCGTTGTCTCTACTCTGTTACCTCCCAATAGCACAATCGGTTTAATAGGCGGAGGACAATTGGCGCGCATGCTGGCCATAGCAGCAGCGGAATTAGGGTTTCGAACCGTTGTATTTTGCCCTGAAGCAGATTGTCCAGCCGCGCAAACAGCAAACAAACATATTGTTGCAGCTTATGAGGATACTTCGGCATTAGATCGCTTCATTTCTCTGTGTGACGTTATGACCTATGAGTTTGAAAATCTTTCGCTTCAAATGGTTCAACATGCAGAAAAAAGCAAAAATGTTTATCCTTCTTCCAAAGCATTGGAAATCACACAAGATCGGCTTTTTGAGAAGCAATTTTTGCAGAAGCAAGGCATCCGCACAGCGTCGTGGTATGCTGTTGACAATTACGCTTCTCTGCTTTCAGCACTTGCAGCACTCGGCAATCGCGGTCTTTTAAAAACACGCCGTTTTGGCTATGATGGAAAAAATCAAATCATGCTGAATCATTCTGATGAACAAACTCTTAACAAAGCTTTAACAACTTTTCGGGACCAGCCTTTAATTTTGGAAGAAATTGTTCCTTTTTTATCGGAAATTTCGGTTCTCTCAGCACGCACAAAACAAATAGCATTTACGTTTTAAATTCTAACCGTTTGTTTTATCCTTCTTTCAGGACTGACAAATTCATTGCTACAGGGTGGACAGCATTGTTTCACGATCATTATTCCTCTAAAAATAACCCGTGATTTTAATGCCCAAGAATCCAATCTACCAACAGTCCAATCTTATTGTATTTTGATAAAAAGACTCTCCATGGATAATCACCTCACCAGAGATATCATTGAACACAGCTGAGGCGGCAAAGAAATCCAATCCTGATAGGATAAAAGTCCCCCAAACTGCCTATGATCAAGAGCAAAAGCTTCT
>NZ_JACHIM010000009.1:1057-5364 GCF_014203215.1 Bartonella callosciuri
TTCTTCTCAATTTCCTTGGAAGTGGCATCTCATCAGATGCTTTGCATCCTCCATTCTTTTGGCGATACCCAGAGACTCTCCATCGATAATCACCTCACTAGAGATATCATTGAACACAGCTGAGGCGGCAAAGAAATCCAATCCTGATAGGATAAAAGTCCCCCAAACTGCCTATGATCAAGAGCAAAAGCTTCTTCTCAATTTCCTTGGAAGTGGCATCTCATCAGATGCTTTGCATCCTCCATTCTTTTGGCGATACCCAGAGACTCTCCATCGATAATCACCTCACGAAAGAGTGCTAGAACATTGATCAAATTCCCTGCATACAACTGACCCCAATGCATGAATTGGCTCATAATATTCAGCTTTAACGATACAAATGCCACAGTTAACGGCTGAACAGAAAGTCTAAAAATGATAAACGCCCCCATTCTTGTAAATCATGATGGCAAAATGAAATCGCGAAATTTGGTTTGTCGGTTACTTAAGCAGTTTCTTGGCATTTCTCCTATTGCACTTTTAGGATTTTAAAGAGAAAAACGGCTTTTCTCTCAATCTGTCTATGAAGCTTGTACTGTATAAACACGACATACAGTTTGCACTTTTCAAACAAAGCATGAGCCTCCCCCAGCAAAGCATAACTTAGTCTAAATTCTCAAAGAGCATCCTTCACAGAAGTCCTTTTGCACTCCAGTCCATATATTCTTCTCCCCCGATTCCTTAAGAAGGCACCTTTTACTCACTGATCATTGAATAAAAAGTAACCATTTAAGAAAAACTGAGAAGTTTTCAGATTTTCCTTCTCTTTTGCTCTTTTCTTCGGTTTCAGACTCTCTTCTAAATTTGTCGTGAATCCTCCCTTGACAAAAAAAGATTTTTTGTTAGAAAGGCTTTAAAGATTTTTTGCTTTTTCATTGTGGCAGTAGCAATGCATTAAAGCGTGCCTTTTTAAGGGTGCGTTTTTCTTTTTATAAAGAGTGGAAAAGTATGAAATAGAGTAGTTTCTTATAATCATCATATTTTTGTAATACGGCAGTGTGTTGTGGTTATAATACGAAAGTTATGGTTATAATACGAAAGTTGTAAACATTAAAAACATTAATATGGGAGTTATGGCAGTAATTCCCTGTCTGAAGAGAAACGGTGAGTATGATGAAAATTAAAAATTCACTTAAAGCATTGAGAGAGCGTCACCGTAACAATCGTTTGGTACGTCGCAAAGGTCGTGTTTATATCCTCAATAAAACGAACCCTCGTTTTAGAGCCCGTCAAGGATGATGATTCAAGAATAATGGGTTTTATGCCTTCTTTTTCATAGGCATTCAATCTTTTATCTCTTGACTTTTATCTCTTGAAGTTTTTTTGTTGCGGGTTCTTTGCTTTTTATTGTTTGAGGACTTGTCTTTGTGATACCTTCTTGCTTTTTAAAAGGGTTGTTGTTGCGGAGTTTTTTTATTTTTCAGTGGGTTTCGTTGCGTTTTTTTGCAATTTTTTTCGTTGTTTTTTTAAGCGATTTTTGGTTGATTTCCACTGGATATGGACAAAGTCCTCCTTCTCTTCCTGAAGATAGGCCCTCTCCACAATTGCTTTTGCCACTGGATGATCTGATACCAAGCCGCCCTTCCTCTGCACCAACAGTTTCTGATTCTCATTCGACTGCGACCATTCTTGAAGATGCTAAAGCGATACAGCATTCTTCTTTTGAAAAAGCGCGGCAACGCAAAGAAGCAGAAGTTTCACGCTTACTCAAGATGTTAAAATCTTGTGCAAATGTTGATGAAGCGAAAAAGATAAGTCAGCAACTTCAATATTTATGGTCCCAATCGGGCAATGAGACGATTGATCTTTTAATGTCATGGGCTGAAAATGCTATCAACGCCGATAATTATGGCCTTGCCCTTGATTATATTGACAATACCCTTGCACTTCATCCTACTTATGCAGAAGCTTGGCTAAGACGTGCGTGGATTCATATTCAATTGAGTGATTTTAAACTTGCTATGCTTGACCTTAACCACGCTCTCGAACTTGAGCCGCGCAATTACATAGCATTTTTTGAGCTCGGAATTATTATGGAAGCAACGGAGCGCCCACAACTGGCCCTCAAAGCCTATGAAACAGCGCTTGAATATTATCCACAAATGCGAAAACTTCAAAAACGTGTAGAGATCTTACTAGACGAGCTCTCACCGCAAGCGCTTTAAAGGAGAAACACTCCCCCAGACTGCTCCCCAGCCGACATCTTTCTGACAGTGCTCCAACGCACTCCCCAGTTGGAGACTCCCCGATAAGCGCTTCCTGATGGTGCTTGGAATTTTTAAAAGGGTGGGATTGCATCAAGGCAATTTTCTATCTAGCCGAAAATCTAAAACTGTTTTATAATGCAGATGGGGTGTTCTGCGCTTCCCGACAGGGAATAACGTATTCCTGAGACCTTATTGATCTCCAAGGGAGCTGTCCCTGATGAAGCTCGTGGGCTTTTTCATATGGCGCCCACCTATTGTTTAGGTTTCCGGGATCAGCTTTTTCCATCGGCTGTTGTGGATCACCCTTTTTTACATAGGTGAGAGTTTTTTTCGTATGCAACCACGCGCTATAATATTTTCTCAAGGGATTTATTAAAGATAGTTTAAAGGACTTTATTTGTTACACCCTTTTCTTGCCCCTTGCAGCAAAATATAAAATGATCGACGATAGAATGACACAAGCCGCTCACGATCCGCAGTCTGCTTCCTCGATTCGTGCAAAGTTACGCAAGATCGGTTTATCGCAACGCGCTGCTCTTTCAGAACAAGAACGCGCTCTTTTTTCGCAGCGCGCCTGTTCCCATGTGGTTCGTAACCTTAAAGAAAAAGGGGAGGATTTTTCACGCATCATTCTAGCAGGCTATTGGCCAATCAAATCGGAAATTGACCCCCGCCCTTTATTTGATGCCGTAGCATTATGTGGCGGATGCTTAGCTTTACCAGCAGTGCTTGATTCCACCACTATGGTTTTTCGTGCCTATTCTCAGAGCACCGTATTAGAACCGATGCGCTTTGGCACATTAGGGCCTGGTGCAGAAAATGCAGTTCTTGTACCAAACGTTATTATTGTTCCTCTTTCGGCGTTTGATCGTCACTGTCACCGTCTTGGTTATGGAGGAGGCTATTATGATCGTGCGGTTGAATCGCTCGAAAAACAAGGGCATCATGTTGCCTTATTGGGCTTAGGCTTTTCCTGTCAGGAAGTTGAATCCATTCCGCATGCAGAACATGATCTCATTGTGCAAGGAATTTTTACAGAAAAAGGTTTCTTAAAACGCTAAAGTGTGATTAAAACGCTTATGCGTTTTTTATTTTTAGGTGATATTGTTGGAAAAACAGGTTGTGTAGCTGTTTTTGAACAGCTTCCAAGACTTATCGAGCAATGGCAGCTTGATTTTGTTGCGGTCAATGGTGAGAATGCGTCTGGTGGTTTTGGTCTCACACAGGAGACGTATCAAAATCTTTTAATGGTAGGTGTTGACGTTGTAACAACGGGGAATCATGCTTTTTCATGCAAAGAAGCGTTACACTATGCGCCTGAGAGTGATCGTTTTTTACGTCCAGCTAATTTTATGAAGGACACTCCCGGAAGAGGCTCTGGTATTTTTACAGCAAAGAATGGAGCTCAGGTGCTTGTTGCAAATCTTTTGGGAAATGTTTTCATGCCGTGTAAGGTGGTTGATCCGTTTGAAACAGCTGAAAAGATTTTGTTAGCTTGTGCTTTAATGGAGCAGGCAGATGCGATTATTTTTGACTTTCACGCAGAAACGACAAGTGAAAAGCAATGTCTTGGGCATTTTCTTGATGGTCGTATCAGTGTTCTTGTAGGAACCCATACGCATGTTCCCACGGCTGATGCACAGATATTAGAAAACGGGAGTGCTTACTTATCGGATGCAGGAATGTGCGGAGATTATAACTCTTCTATAGGAATGGAAAAGGAAGAGCCTTTACACCGTTTTCTTTATAAGAGGAAGCAGGGTCGTTATGAGCCGGCACAAGGACCAGCCACCCTTTGTGGTTTAGCGGTTGAGCTTTCAGACCGCACAGGTTTAGCAAAAAAGGTTTCGGCCGTACGGATCGGTCCTCATTTAAAGCCTGAAAGTCCAGATTTTTGGTAGTCCCATCCGAAGATAATCTTAAGGAATGGAAAAGGAAGAGCCTTTACACCGTTTTCTTTATAAGAGGAAGCAGGGTCGTTATGAGCCGGCACAAGGACCAGCCACCCTTTGTGGTTTAGCGGTTGAGCTTTCAGACCGCACAGGTTTAGCAAAAAAGGTT
>NZ_JACHIM010000009.1:5461-8465 GCF_014203215.1 Bartonella callosciuri
TGAGCTTTCAGACCGCACAGGTTTAGCAAAAAAGGTTTCGGCCGTACGGATCGGTCCTCATTTAAAGCCTGAAAGTCCAGATTTTTGGTAGTCCCATCCGAAGATAATCTTATTAGGAAAGCCTTTTTTAAAAGTGAGAATTGTTTAGAGGCAATTTCTTTGAAGCATTTTCCTTTTTGGTGTAAGATTTCAAGGGCCCCTTCAGGTGTCTCTTCATTCCCCCTTCGGAGCAAAAACTTCATGCCCGAGAAACCTTTCCTAGAAAGAGAGGGTTTTAGCGAAATCTTACGCTGCAGAGGAGACGTCTCGCAGAAAGGGTACGGTGCAACAAGGAGTTCCTCTTTTTAAAAGCTCCTGAAAGGATGACCGCTTCGAGTGTCTCTGCCCAAAGGTTAAATTTTTAACCTATGCTTGTAAGAAAAACTTTATAAACAAAGAGCTTCCCCAAAACTCTTCTGCAAATGAGAGGCGCTTACAGGAAATGAAAAAAGAAGTTTGCGTAAGGAGAAACCCGCAAAAATTCTCCTTACCAGAATCAAAGGGCGTCTTTTCTCAAGAGATCTTCCCCCTTGAAATCTTATTCCAAAGAGCCTCCCCTCTAAAGACGTGCTTCGCAAATACTCCTGGGGGACTAGAGATTTAAACTGTTATGCGTTGAATGGTAGCACCACAGCGGGCTAATTTTTCTTCCAATCGTTCAAATCCACGATCAAGATGATACACGCGATTGACGACAGTTTCTCCCTTTGCCGCCAGAGCAGCAATCACGAGAGAAACAGAAGCACGCAAATCGGTCGCCATGACAGGAGCGCCTTGCAAATTTTCGGTTCCATAGACGGTTGCGGTCTGCCCCTCGAGTTTTATTTGCGCCCCCAACCGTATGAGTTCCTGAACATGCATGAAACGATTTTCGAAAATGGTTTCGGTTATCCGAGCTGTTCCCTGAGCGCGTGTCATCAACGCCGTGAATTGTGCTTGAAGATCGGTTGGAAAATCAGGATACGGTCCCGTTGTAATATCGACGGGCATTATTTTTGTTTGTTGTGGATTGCGTTTAACGTGAATTCCTTGAGGTTCAATTTGAATATCGAGTCCGGCTTTTTGAAGAACCTTCAGCACTTTGGTCAGATGGTTATGGTTTGCATTTTTAAGAAAGACATCACCCCCGACCATAGCAACGGCCATTGCATAGGTTCCGGCTTCGATTCGATCGGGAATAACACCTATTTGCGTCCCATGGAGTTTTTTCACGCCCTCAATTGTGAGTGTTGTTGTTCCTTCGCCAACTATTTTTGCACCCATTGCGTTAAGGGCTCGAATAAGGTTTGCGACTTCTGGTTCACAAGCCGCATTTTCAAGGATAGTTGTTCCATTTGCCATTACAGCAGCCATAAGCATAACATGCGTTCCCCCAACGGTGACTTTAGGAAAACAATAACGTGTCCCTTTTAAACCGTTTGGAGCTTTAGCATGGACATATCCATTTTCGATAGCAATAGCTGCTCCCAGTGTTTTGAGTCCGTCTAGGATAAAATCGACGGGTCTTGTTCCGATGGCACATCCACCAGGCAATGACACATAAGCCTCTCGGCATCGTGCAAGCAGAGGACCAATTACCCAAAAGCTTGCACGCATTTTTTTAACCAATTCGTATGGTGCACGTATTGTTGTGATTTTTTGCGCGTTAAAATGGATTGTTCTCGAATCCACACAATCGTAGTGGATTTTTTGTCCATCGACCGCATATCCGACTCCATGGTTATTGAGAATCCGAATGAGCAATTCCACATCCGCCAGATGAGGAATATTTTCTAGAGTCAGAGTTTCTTCTGTGAGCAGTGCTGCAATCATAAGAGGCAAGGCGGCATTTTTTGCACCTGAAATAGGAATTGTCCCTTTCAGTTTTTTCCCACCAACAATTTGAATAGAATCCATAACACTTTCCCTTTGTTTCCCCTTCACAAGGTCTTGTACCTTCGAAAAGTTATTTTTTATAGTTTCATAACGAACCCTGTTATTTCAAAATGAATTCCTCATATGAGAATGCATTTCAAATGTTAGAATGAATTATTGCGCGCTTTTGTTGCAATATGTCGTAAGAAGAATTCTTTTTAGGGTTCTGTTTGCGCTCTTTTTCGACTTTGCTCTTTTCGTCGTTTTAGGTTTTGGCGCAATTGTTGCGCCAGTCTTTCCTGGCGCCGTTTTTCTTTTTCATCTTGGGAATTCATTTTTTCTTGTTTTTGTTTTTGATGCATTTGTGTCATTGCGCGGCCTTTTGAGCAGGATTGAAATTCTTCAAGCACCCACGTTTTTTGTATAGGAATTATACGTCATGACACAAGAAGGGTTTTCTTTCAAGAAGTGACAAATGCTCTCTTGCCTATTTTATGACAATATGGCACAAGACAGGGTCAAGATTGAAACGGCGCTGCGGTAGCTCAGTGGTAGAGCACTCCCTTGGTAAGGGAGAGGTCGAGAGTTCAATCCTCTCTCGCAGCACCATTATACACAACATTTTTACATCACAATTTTCACATCACCGGTTTTTTTACAATCACCGCGGCTTTTCGCACTTTTAGAGCACTCTCACAGCACTTTTTAGAGCACTCTCACAGCACTCTTGTTATCGTTTTTTGTCTCTCTTCAAAACTGAACTGATCCCCTTTTTCTCTTTCTCTTCCCATAATTTATCCCCCTTCTCCGCGCAAATCTGGCGCCCATCGGCTCTTCCAGCACAACACCTGCTCTTGCCCCGCACTCTTGCCTCATCGGCTCTTCCAGCATAGCACCTGCTCTTGCCCCGCACTCTCGCCTCATCGGCTCTTCCAGCACAGCACCTGCTCTTGCCCCGCACTCTCGCCTCATCGGCTCTTCCAGCACAGCACCTGCTCTTGCCCCGCACTCTCGCCTCATCGGCTCTTCCAGCACAGCACCTGCTCTTGCCCCGCACTCTCGCCTCATCGGCTCTTCCAGCACAGCACCTGCTCTTGCCCCGCACTCTCGC
>NZ_JACHIM010000009.1:8561-9980 GCF_014203215.1 Bartonella callosciuri
GCACAGCACCTGCTCTTGCCCCGCACTCTCGCCTCATCGGCTCTTCCAGCACAGCACCTGCTCTTGCCCCGCACTCTCGCCTCATCGGCTCTTCCACAACATTTTGCATTCTCATACCAAACCCGGTCTGAACAGATTTAATTTTCTGTACCATAAATGCCAATGCCTCATTAAAACAACTAATCTCATTTTCAAGCTTTCGAATATAAGCTTCGTCACGATAGGCGCGCTTAATCAGAGGTGGCATACCAGGCCAATAGAGCATTAAATCCACCCATTCACGCTGAGCAATCCATAATCCTCCCTGACATTGTGCTTTATGCTCTTGAGGGAAACTCTTTTGAATGAAATGAGGGATCAAGATTTCAGGTTTTTTGGTTTTGATTTCTAACAATCCATTTGTTCCAATAAAAGCATCGGGGGAAAAGCCTTTCATCCGATCATCAGCGAGAACGAATCCAATACATTCAGGTTCTGTGTTGGTAAGTGTTCTATAAAGCTTCCGTGCAGTTGGTTCTAATTCTGTTCCGCGTCGCATAGAAAGCGTTGTTCCCTCATCGACGGTTTCTCCAGTAATTCTTTCTCCCGCGAGTTTCATCATAACGGCATGATATTTTGAGGTTTTTTGCCCCTGTTTTTTTCGTGCCATAACCATTTCAAATAAAGACGCTGTAATCAAGCCATTGCGGGCTTTTTTCCATTCCGCTGTCCCCTGAACACAGTCGATAATGATTGGCATGATATTTTCCCCCCTGTTCTTTGAAACCTCGTCTTTAAAGCACTTTTTTCTTAAGCAGCCCTCACTTTTCTTTAAAACATCCTCTCGTTGTAAGGTGTGTGCCTTTTCTGAAACATTTTGTCATTGATCCACTTTGACCTTTTTACAGTTTATGAAAAACGCCTTCTGCTTATTTTAAAAGCCCTTCGATTGTTTTCCCTTTAATTTTTCCAACACGCTTTGCGTATTACAAACAAGGAGAAAGACTCTTCAAACCGAAGACCCTTCGAGCCAAAACTCGTGAAGTTGAAGAGTCTTTTGGCTTCCATCAAGCAGTTTTTCTTTTTCGTTCACAGATCTTTCTTACCAGACACAGCAATCCACTCTCCATGGACACCCGCGCCATACGGATACTTGCACCTCAACACACCTCCCTCACCGACACTTGCACCTCAACACACCTCCCTCACCGACACTTGCGCCTCAACACACCTCCCTCTTAGCGCTTCCTCATCAGAACGCCTCTCTTCCAATCCTTTTAGCACCTCCATCTGCTCAACCCCTTATCTCTCCCCCTCATAACCTCCACGGACACGAAACCTCCTGCGCCATATCTTCTTCCCTAAGCACCCCATGCACACTCCCCTGCGATCCCGATGCCCTGCTCTCTATACACTGGCAATACACCCCCACACGATCTT
>NZ_JACHIM010000009.1:10072-16291 GCF_014203215.1 Bartonella callosciuri
ACGATCTTGCCTTTAAACCATACCCTCTTTCTTCAACAATGGGGCATACAGCAGCACCGATGCCCTGCTCTCTATACACTGGCAATACACACCCCCACACGATCTTGCCTTTAAACCATACCCTCTTTCTTCAACAATGGGGCATACAGCAGCACCGATGCCCTGCTCTCTATACACTGGCAATACACACCCCCATACGATCTTGCCTTTAAACCATACCCTCTTTCTTCAACAATGGGGCATACAGCAGCACCGATGCCCTGCTCTCTATACACTGGCAATACACACCCACACGATCTTGCCTTTAAACCATACCCTCTTTCTTCAACAATGGGGCATACAGCAGCTGACATATTTCAACGCAGTGAATGCCCCATCGATAAAGGCCTTGAAGCTTATATCATTGTATTTATTGTCTTAAAATCTCTCCTCAACCTTGCTGTTGGACAACACAAAAATCATCTCTGAGATATTCTTCCGCCAAATTTTTTGCGACACATTGTGCAGCTCGCCGCGATACGAAGCGAACCGCCTTTTGTTTTTGTGGTTCGAGCTTGATGATGTTTTGAGCGTTTCCAGCATAGTAAAGCGGGATTCCCTGATAAAAAGTCTTGAGATAACTTGCCATGATTTTTTACCACCAATAATCGGTCAAGACATCACATGGACGCAAGCGATGCTGTTTTTCGTATGAGCCATAAAGATTATCTTCATAATCACGCCCGACTTTTTCATCTAACCAAGCATGATACGCTTCACTATTAAGAATGAACGGCTGAATTTGGTTATTTTGTTCGTCAATTTCACTATTTGCGACATAGATATCAGCGAGTTGTTCGCTAATATCCTCAGCATGGAGTGTCATGAGATCGAGCCGCAAAATTCTGTAAACAGTTTCATATTCTTCAATAAGTTCGAGCACTTCTTCGATTTGGTCGAGAGGCCCATGATAGGCATCACTCCTTTCATCTTCACAAAGAAGTATGACAACTTCATCCTCTTTAACGAATGGAATATTTTTCATAACTCCCCCCTTTAGATAGTTAATAAAACAGACCCATGTCTTGACATAGTCAAATATAGCGTTAGTCTTATCTCCTCTATGGGAGAGATGTCAATTATTTTTATCCTTAATAAAAGATATATTTTTAGCCTTTACGACGTTCAAATGGCATATGTGAATAAAAAATGGGCTTGTTTTGTTCACGCAGTGTCCTTGTATTGTTCTCTATTTGTTCTAACTCAACGCAACCACAACAGACAGGAGAGCCAAAATGAGTGATTTAGAATTGATACAATACTGGCGCAATCTTGATTCAAAAACACAAAAAGAGATTATTTTATTGCTTCGCCAGTTGGTCTCCGCAAAAGAGTCAAAATTGCCTGTCGTTCCTCCGGAGAAAGCTTTGAAATAAGATCAAGAAATTCTTTATCCTCAGGACTAGCGCCATGTCCGTATAGAACATAATTCATACCGATATTAATTTCATGACAAATGCGCGCCAAAGATTCAACTGTTGGTTCTTTTCCTTCTGAAAGGATAGAATGAAGATACCCAGCTCCTTTACCGGCTGCGAGGGATACAGATCTTTTTGAACGTCCACTTTTTTCAAGTGCAACATTTAATCTTTGACGCCAACCATCGATATTCATAGTTCCACCATATAGCGCGTCTTTTCAAAAAAACACGTCCTTTTTATAAAACGGGCTTGCATTATCCTCTAAAAAGGATAAAATTAAGGGCAAAAATTTTACTTTTTAAGGGGGGATAAAATCTTATTTTTGGGTCAAAAAACACTTTATCACCTCAAAGGATGTAAAAAGGCATCCCCGAAAGCCTCTGCGTTTAGAAATATTTTATTATTTATCCTTTTGCCATTCACGCAATTTTCCATCTACGCAATCCCACACTGTTAGATTGTACATACCTGAACAATGCAACCATCTGTCAGACTTCATAAAGCGCCCTGTCATTTAACAGAACAAACGCAACAAAGCCGCAATAGTAGTTTTATGAAAGGGCGAAGTTTTAATCGAATGCCCATGCATGCATAACACCATTTTCTCCGGCTTTATTTTCAATGGAAATATATAAAATAGAAGAGAGTGCCTTAAAGTATGAAACATGCCAATCAACAAGAAACTCCTCACTATGAATCGTCTACACTTCCTTATGTTTGTTGGTATCAGAATGATTTTCTAGGCGGTGTTCGTGGAATGCGTGCACATGAAATTGGAGTTTATACGATTCTCCTCAATGAAATGTACGCACGGGGCCGTCCTCTAGAATTATCGGCAGAACGTTTAGCGCGTCTTTGCGGTTGTGACAAGCGGACTTTTATAAATGTTTTAGAAATGCTTATAAAAGAGGGAAAGATTTTAAATTTAGCGAATGGTTTATGGAATAAGCGTTGCGAAAATGTTTTTTATGAACGTGCAAAATTGCTTGAACAGAAATCTTTTGCGGGTCGTTCTTCAGCAAAAAAACGCAAGAAAATCAATGATCAATTTCAACAATTGCTCAACGAACGTGCAAGAGATGATGAACAAAACTCAGAAGCTCAGAAGAGAGAAGAAAAGGAAACACCTCACGGTGTTTCAGAAAAGCAATTCCTTTTGCCGGAGAAAGATGCGGCAGAAGCAAGGAAGGGAACGGCAACGTTTTTGGATGTCTGTTTGCCCAGCGTAGCGAGTGCCCCTTCTTCCACCCTGCAAAATGAATCTTCTCCTCTCCTGCCAAGCGAATATTCTTCCACTGTGGCGCGCGAACAAGATGAAAGAGAACATCTTTTCACCTCACAAGCAAATGTAGAAAACGCTTCTAACGCACAAGCAACGCCGCAAAAAGCGGATAACTTTTGCACAAAGACAAAAAACACACCCGCCACGCGTAGCAAAACGAAAAGCTGTACGACCATCGCCAAAGGACACCGCCTTCCTAGCGATTGGCAAGCCGATATCGACGCGGCGGTTTTGGAAGGTTTGAGTGAAGAACAAGCGCGTTGGCAAGAAAAGAAATTTCGCGACTATTGGCACGCAAAAAGCGGCAAGGAAGCGCTTAAAGTCAATTGGCAAGCCACATGGCGCAACTGGTTTCGCCGAGAGATTGAGCGGATAAAAGAACATCAAGAAAGGCTTGCTTTTTTTGCCTCGCACACTGCTCCCAAACCACAAAACAGCGACAATGATGCCCTTTACCGTAGCCTTATCAACTACCACAATCCTGAAGAGAAACGTGATTTTTGAAGTGAAACAAAAACTTATCGCACAAGCAGGGACAATAGCAGAAATGCTGCTTCCACAAGGTCAAAGACGCGCAAATCATTGGATTGTTGGCAATCCGCACGGCTTTTACCTTTCACCCCATTTCAACGTCACATTACAACGGCAATGATATCCGCTCCGTAAGCTTTATCAACCAGCAGCCTTATCAACAACCACCACAGGCATAAACATGAGCACGATTTTTGAAGTGAAACAAAAACTTATCGCACAAGCAGGGACAATAGCAGAAATGCTGCTTCCACAAGGTCAAAGACGCGCAAATCATTGGATTGTTGGCAATCCGCACGGCTTTTACCTTTCACCCCATTTCAACGTCACATTACAACGGCAATGATATCCGCTCCGCAAGCTTTATCAACCAGCAGCCTTATCAACAACCACCACAGGCATAAACATGAGCACGATTTTTGAAGTGAAACAAAAACTTATCGCACAAGCAGGGACAATAGCAGAAATGCTGCTTCCACAAGGTCAAAGACGCGCAAATCATTGGATTGTTGGCAATACCCGTGGTGAAGCAGGAAAAAGTTTATCGGTGTGTTTGAGCGGCAGTAAAGCTGGTCTTTGGTATGATTTTGCAGAAGGAAGAGGCGGTGACCTTTTAGACCTTTGGTGCGAAGTCAAAAGAATCAGTCTTTCTCAAGCATTAGAAGAAGTCCGCGCCACCTTCAATCTTACACGTCCCAAACCCTTTATGGCACCCCATCGTTCCTATCGGCGTCCACCGGTTCCTACAGGTAGCACACCACAGAATTTAGTTAAAACTTACCTCAACAAAGAGCGCCGTATTCCTCTTGAGATTTTAAAGCGTTACCGCATAGGGGAAGAGGGTGAAAAAATCATTTTTCCTTTTTATAAACCCGATGGCACCCTTGCCTTGGTAAAAGAACGACAAGCGCAAGCAGGAGCAAAAACAAAACCGACAACGGCGCAATGTGAACCGATTTTGTTTGGCTGGCAAGCTCTGTGCCCAACAAAGCACACAGCCAGCTTAAACAGTAAAGCCCAAAGCTCTCCTACCGCACCGACAAATACGGAAAACTTGATCTGCTCACGCGCAAACATCGAAAATTCTACGCACTTGTACACAAACACGGATCACGCATCCACCTCTGCAGATCATGCATCCACCTCCGCAGATCACGTATCCACCTCCGCAGATCATGCATCCACCTCCGCAGATCACGTATCCACCTCCGCAGATCATGCATCCACCTCCGCAGATCACGTATCCACCTCCGCAGATCATGCATCCACCTCCGCAGATCACGTATCCACCTCCGCAGATCACGCATCTACCTCTGCAGATCACGCATCCACCTCCGCAGATCACGTATCCACAAACTGGGCTTTTTCTGCAACAAATCGGACCATTGTCATCACCGAAGGAGAAATCGATGCACTTTCCTTAGCTGCCTATGGATATCCAGCGGTTTCTGTACCGTTTGGGGGAGGCAGTGGAGGAAAACAGAATTGGATTGAAAATGAATTTGATCATTTAGAGCCTTTTGAAACAATTTTTCTTGCCACCGACATGGACAAACCCGGTGAAGAAGCAGCACGCGAAATCGCCAATAGGCTTGGTCGTCATCGCTGTTACCGTGTACACCTCCCCCGGAAAGATGCGAATGATTGTTTAACCGCTGGTATTGATGCCGCCACCATACAAGCAGCTTTTTCATCAGCCAAAAGCTTTGCACCAGAAGGGTTACGACGCGCCTCAGACTATAAAGATAAAGTCATAGGACTGTTTTGGCCAGAACCTGAACAGCATCTTGGTTATACGGTTCCCTACCCTAAACTCAACGGCAAATTGCATTTTCGCCCAGCCGAATTAACACTGTGGAGCGGTGCGAGTGGTGCGGGAAAAAGCCAACTCCTATCGGATTGTATTCCCCATTGGATTTCGCAAAAGAGCCGTCTCTGCCTAGCCTCCCTGGAAATGAAAGGAGAACAATCCTTACGCCGTTTAATAAAACAAACGGGAGGCTTAGAACAGCCCACAAGAGAGATGATTGAACGCATTCTGCATTTTTTAGACGATGGGCTTATTCTTTATGAACATGTTGGTAAATCGAACGTCGAGACATTGCTTGATGTCTTTGACTATTGCCGTGCCCGCTATGGTTGTGATCAATTTATCATCGACAGTCTTATGCGGTTAGGCATTGCCTCTGATGACTATGCTAACCAAGAACAAGCGGTTTATAAAATGGTTGACTGGGCTGTTTTAAACAGCGTGCACATTCATCTTGTTGCCCATGCCCGCAAAGGTGGTTTGGATAAAGAGATCCCGGGCACTGAAGATATTAAAGGCGCCTCAGAAATTGGTGCCAATGCCTTTAATATCATCACCATTTGGCGCAATCGATCCTTAGAAGACAAAATTTATGCCGCATCGCTGATGGAAGAAAAAACAGAATTAGCTAAACGTCCTGGCGTGATTATAAATATTGCGAAACAACGTTCAGGAGATTTTGAAGGAAAGGTTGGTCTTTGGTTTGATCAAAAAACCTACCGCTATCGCTGTTCGTCTGAACACCCTCTAACCCCACGGCGTTATCTTGAACGCACAACCAACACCGCCTCTTTCAAGAACACTCCTCACGCAACATTAACATGCTTCGCTCCCTCCTGAACAAAACGAGTGACAAGTCCAACAATGCAACACACGCCACTGCCTTCAAGAGCGCTCCCCACGCAACAACCAGACTCCCCGCTCCCTTATGCGCAAGACCAAGAACAACCCATGCAATACTAACCTACCATGCCTCCTCACAAGCAAATACCCAAGGACAACGCCGGCAATGCAGGAAAATACCACTCCCTTCAAGAGTACTCCCCACGCAACAACCAGACTCCCCGCTCCCTTATGCGCAAGACCAAGAACAACCCATGCAATACTAACCTACCATGCCTCCTCACAAGCAAATC
>NZ_JACHIM010000009.1:16388-21407 GCF_014203215.1 Bartonella callosciuri
ATACCCAAGGACAACGCCGGCAATGCAGGAAAATACCACTCCCTTCAAGAGTACTCCCCACGAAATACCAACACGCTTCGCTTCCAATCTTCCCCAAGGAAACACCCACCAAAATTTTCTCTTCAAAACATGCACCAACACATATCCAACGTTTTTGAACATAAAACAAATTTTGAGGAACTAACATGAACCATCAAAATACGAAAAAAAACAAAACTGAACAAAAAAATCATACCCCAATTTCTCCTCTCCTCCACCATGGAGAAGAGAAACACCATATTGGCCACTTAAAGACGCAAGAAGTGCCTATTGAAATAAGCAATCCTTATTTTCAACCAACCCATCCAGAAAGCTTAAGCAACCCGCGCACCATTGTTGCCATTGCCAATATACAAAGCCGTCCCATTGCGCTTTTATATGCAAAAGGGCATATTAGCAAAGCGCAATATAAAGCAGCAGAACGTTTTTATATTTACTGGCGTCAAAGTCAGGCTGACTTCAACATGAGCCCTGATTACACGCGTCAAAAAGTTGCGTGCAGCCAGAGTTACACACACCCCATTGAACGTCAGATAGAAGCAGCAAATCATTTACAAACGATCAAGGTTATGCTTGGTATTCTTGGTTATTCACTTGTCGAAAAGGTTGTGGGTTATGGTCAGGCGATCAAGGACTTAAGCGCCTCAAAACGCAAACAAAACTCCCTTGCTGATCATTTACGAGATTGTTTAGATTTATTAGCATTTCATTGGGGATATGCAAACCACAAGCACTCTGAATAACCTGCCACGCCAAAAAACAAGAGTGCAGATGAAAACATCACACAGCCATCAACTCTGCAACATCAATCCTGCAGCTATCAACCCTGCAGCCATCAACCCTGCAGCCATCAACCCTGCAGCTATCAATCCTGCAGCCATCAACTCTGCAACATCAATCCTGCAGCCATCAACTCTGCAACATCAACTCTGCAACATCAACCCTGCAGCCATCAACTCTGCAACATCAACCCTGCAGCTATCAACCCTGCAGCTATCAATCCTGCAGCCATCAACTCTGCAGCCATCAACTCTGCAACATCAACCCTGCAGCTATCAACTCTGCAGCTATCAACTCTGCAGCTATCAACTCTGCAGCCAATAAAACAGTGAACATTATAAAACATCAATGATGGAGATGATGCAACACTCAGAAAAGAATCGAAGAAACATTCGAAACCAATTTCATTGGAAACCAACTTCATTGGAAACCAGCTTCATTGGAAAACCCTCACTGGAAACCATCCCACCGAACGCCACCTCCCCGGCAAAAAACTTTGTGCTCCCATCTTTACAAAACACCATTTTTCTTTTCAAAAAGAGAGGAAAGTTAACTTTTATATGCCATCTCGCTCTGTACAAAGCAGAGCTTTTTTTATTGACGAACATCCACTTCACTGGAAACTGCTTTATCGGAAATATTCATCATTGAAAAATTTCACTTCCTATAAAAACTTGCAGTTTTTCTTCAGAACTTTATTCAATATCTTCTCTTACTATCTTCTCTCACTTCAGATATTCATCCATCAAATACAGGAACTCTTCTCACCATTTTCTCATGCATAAGCCTGCAAATGATGCTTATTCTCCTCGCAAGCTTCTCTTTTTATAAAAATACTTTTCATGACAAGAGTAGATTGTCTATCACACGCTAAAATATTTTTTAAATACTGTATGAATAATATAAAACTACATTTACATAACATATTATTTAATATATCGAGAATGAAATAACAATTATTGAAATATTTCTCGCTTAATATATCTCATTATGTTTAATTTCTATAACACAATAATTTTATAGAAACATATATGATAAAGTGCATGCACACGAAGCAAAATAAAGAAAAACCAAATGGAAACATAAAAATGTTCCAAGTCCTGTAGATTTTTCAACTTCTTCTGCTACTATGACACAGACTTTCTCTCCTTAATCATACAATTATCGCAAATATTGAGGAAATCAAATGAATATCCATCGAAAACCAAAAAACCAATTGGCATAAGAGACAAAAAAACATAAACTTCCTCGGTTAGCTATTTTCACACAGGGTGCATCCCGAGCATCATAGGATGCACCCTGCCCCTCACAGGGTTACATCCCGACCATCACGGAATGCACCCTGATCTTTACAGGATGCATCCCAACCATCATAGGATGCACCCTGATCTTTACAGGATGCACCCCGACCCTCACGGAATGCACCCTGCCCCTCACAGGGTGCATCCCGACCATCATAGGATGCACCCCGATCTTTATAGGATGCATCCCGACCCTCATAGGATGCACCCCGATCTTTACAGGATGCACCCCGACCCTCACGGAATGCACCCTGATCTTTATAGGATGCACCCCGACCCTCACGGAATGCACCCCGATCTTTACAGGATGCACCCCGACCCTCACGGAATGCACCCTGATCTTTACAGGGTGCATCCCGACCATCACAGGATGCACCCTGATCTTTATAGGATGCACCCCGACCCTCACGGAATGCACCCCGATCTTTACAGGATGCATCCCAACCCTCACGGAATGCACCCTGCCCCTCACAGGATTGCATCCCGACCATCATAGGATGCATCCCGATCTTCACAGGATATTAAATTCTCGTGTATTTTTCGCTCTTATGACCCCTTTTACCATGGCGCAAAAAAGAAATTTGCTAGCAACTCTTTTGTCACCCACTATACTTCTCTGTTTTGCCCTCTTCAAACCCATCTCTACGTATCCATAAAACAGATTTTGAAAGAATTGATTAAGGCAATTAAGAGTAAATTTTGTCAATTTGTAGGCAAATTTTATTCTTTTTTATGTATGTTGCATTTTTACTATAGTTATTTAAAGTGATTATATATATAAAACGGTTTGATATTTATTTATTGAAAATAAATATAGGAGAAAACTATGAATATCAGATATTTCTTCATAGCTTGTGCAGTAACAAGTGGTCTAGCTGTTGTACTTAAAGAATCTGATAGTATAGTGAAGCAACAACCCTCTCCTATTATTGCTCCTTATACTGTTGATAAACCTTCTTTACAGCTTCTTGAACCAACAAGTGGCACATTTTATAACCTTCATCTACTCATAGGACAAAATGACATCAGCAAAGACCAAGAAGCAAAGGAATATATATTCGAACAAGGAAAAATTTTACTGAAAGCTGTATTTACATTTTTATATTCTATCGTGGTATTTTATATGCAAAAGTACCTTATGGATACTCATTGATTGATTAGTTAACAATTTATAAATAAAAAACGCACATATTGTAAAATATATAAATTTAAATATTGTAAAGGTCTCAATAAAAATTAGACCTTTACTTGACTTGTATTTTGATCAATGATGATTTTCATCAACGATAACTTTTATCATTAACGATTTTCATCAACGATGATATTATTCTGCTCTCTACAACGTTTTTGTTCTCAGTTAATCTTCTCCTTATCCTCAAGAGCTTAAATTACCCCCTACCAATCGCTCATCAGATAAACATCTCTCGAAAAGAGTATATCTCTTCAATACAGCCGATATAATTCACGCCATAGGCTCACTAAACAAATTCTGCGCTGAATATTTCCGCTCAATTTTCCTCTTCGACACTTCATGGACGCAAAAAAAAGGGCTAGCGCTAGACACAAACGACATTTCTTCTTTATGGGTATGAATGTGCCTTATCACACATTCCTGAAGAGCAATATTTTACGACACGACGGACAATAATCTGCTTTTCCCAAAAAAGATTTTGCTTCTTCTCAAAGATTAAAGGAATGTTTTTTTCTTCCAAGACGGAATAATGTGGGGATTTTTCATCGGTGTTCCCCCTCACTGTTTTATGCAAATTATTTTGTTATTTTGAGCCTACGGTCTTTCAAAGCTTTTTTGGTATGCTTTATTTTCTTTTCATTTTTTAAAAAGTTTTTGAACTGTTCTTGATAAGGGAGAAAGAGCCTCTTTATTTCCTCGACAATAGATTATCCTCAACTTATCAATCCTTATATCGATAAATGCTCATTCACCATCTTTGATCATGACAATATCGGGACAGTGCTTTCTTCCCTCGGCTTGAAATATGCGTGGGACATCGCTCATAGCACGCAATCCTTGTTTTCTTAATTCCTGTTTTTTCCGTTCGACGCGTTTTGTATGATAAGCTCGTTTTTATGATACAAATTTGAATCACTGATTCTAAAATCGCGAGGATTATTTTACTTTCATAGACAATTTCTCTGCAACCCATTCAAACAGCGCGGAACTGTGTTGCTCTGTTTTAGCCACCTCTTTTGCCATCAGCAAGGCACGTTCAAGATGAAACTCTTTAAGAGTTGCAGCTTTAATAGTTGCATCAAAGCTTCGGGAATTACCTTGTGCAAAGCGCCTTTGATAAGATTGTAAGGTTTCAACATCACAAAGCAAAGTTAGAGCAGTAAGATACACCAGAGCATAAGGTGCTCCGTTAGTTTTGTCTGTCGACCAAGCGACAGTATTCTTTTCTCAAGGTGGAGTCCTCTCCTGAGAGTGAAGCATTTCCTGAAGACGAGAATCCTCCATCATTTATTCTAAAATTTCATCAAGAGCCTTTTTTAAACGATCATCAGTGATTTTTTCTTCAAAAATTTCCAGTCCCCTAGGCACAAAACTCGGAGACACCGCTGGCAAAGAAAGCTTAGGAATTATAAGGATTAAGTGTCTGGCAAGCAGCGGCAAAAAGACCGGTCATAATGAAAAGTCTACAATCAAATTTCGGAGAATCTTTGCTGATTTCGTCATTATAAAGAAATTGCACTTCACGATCCGGTAAGAAGATGATGGTCAAATAATCTCCTTGCCCCTCGATTTTTAATCAACCGCACCAAGCTCTTGAAAAGCACTGTTGCGTTTTCCATGGTCAGAACTTCACCATCATCATAAACGTGTCATAGACTTCTTCTTGCTTTTCTTGCTCTCCTGTCCACTTAATCCTCATCTTCTTCA
>NZ_JACHIM010000010.1 GCF_014203215.1 Bartonella callosciuri
ATTGCTGCTGTTAATGAGGTCTTACCATGATCAACGTGACCAATCGTTCCAATATTAACATGCGGCTTCGTTCGTTCAAACTTGCTCTTTGCCATTTGAGCTCTCCATTTTCCATCCAAATCAAGGATTAAGTTAAAAATTAATGACCTAATAAAATCACGCGTATTTCTTTTGAATCTCCAAAGCAACAGCCGAAGGAACAGGGTCGTAATGATCAAACTGCATTGTATACTGCGCACGCCCCTGACTCATCGAACGAAGAGTATTCACATAACCAAACATATTTGCCAAAGGAACCATCGCATTCACAACTGTAGCAATACCACGCGCTTCAGTTCCTGAAATTTGACCGCGACGAGAATTTAGATCACCAATGACATCACCAACATAATCTTCTGGAGTTACAACCTCTACCTTCATGATCGGCTCTAGAAGCTGTGCACCAGCCTTCTTTGCTCCATCACGAAAAGCAGCACGAGCAGCAATTTCAAAAGCTAAAACGGAAGAATCAACATCATGATAACCACCATCAACCAGCGTTGCTTTTACACCAAGCATAGGAAAACCCGCAAGAGGACCAGATCCCATAACACTCTCAATCCCCTTTTGAACACCGGGAATATATTCTTTTGGAACAGCACCACCAACAATTTTTGACTCAAAAAGGAAATCATCACCATCATGCGGTTCAAAAATAATTTTTACACGAGCAAACTGCCCTGCACCACCAGATTGCTTCTTATGCGTATAATCAATTTCTGCCATTTTTGTAATCGATTCACGATAAGCAACCTGAGGCTGACCAACATTTGCCTCAACCTTAAATTCACGCCGCATACGATCAACAATAATATCAAGATGAAGCTCACCCATTCCAGCTATAATGGTTTGACCTGATTCTTCATCAGATTTTACACGAAATGAAGGATCTTCAGCAGCCAAACGATTGAGCGCAATTCCCATTTTTTCCTGATCCGCTTTCGTCTTTGGCTCAATTGCAATTTCAATAACAGGCTCTGGAAACTCCATCCGTTCCAAAACAACCGGTTTCAAAGGATCGCAGAGAGTATCACCCGTTGTCGTTTCTTTAAGTCCTGCAAGCGCAACAATATCACCAGCAAAAGCCTCCTCAATATCCTCACGAGAATTTGAATGCATTTGAAGCATACGCCCCAAACGCTCCCTCTTCCTCTTGACAGTATTTTCAAGAGAAATGCCTTTTTGAACCTTACCAGAATAAATACGACAGAAAGTTAAAGATCCAACAAATGGATCATTCATAATCTTAAAAGCAAGCATAGAAAGCGGTGCATCGTCTGAAGATTCACGCGTCGTCTCAGACTCAGTCTTTACATCAACACCACTAATCGCAGGAACATCAACCGGAGAAGGAAGATAAGAAATAACAGCATCCAAAAGTGGTTGAACACCCTTATTTTTAAAAGCTGTACCACAAAGAACCGGATGAAACTGAACCTCTATAGTTCCCTTACGAATAAGAGAAACAAGCTGCTCATCGGTTGGCATAACACCCTCCAAATAAGCTTCTGTCGCAGCTTCATCAACTTCAACCGCCATTTCAATTAGTTTTTCGCGATACTCTTCCGCCTTCTCTTTCAAATCAGAGGGAATTTCACTGACCACTGCCGAAGCACCAATCGAACCATCCCATTTCAATGCCTTCATCTCAACAAGATCAACAACACCCTCAAAATCATTTTCAGCACCAATTGGTAACTGCAAAACAAGCGCTTTAGCCCCTAACCGTGAGCTAACCATCTCCACACTACGATAAAAGTCAGCACCTATCTTATCCATTTTATTGACAAAAACCATGCGCGGCACACGATATTTCTCAGCCTGCCTCCAAACAGTTTCCGTCTGGGGCTCCACACCAGCATTCGCATCCAACAACGCTATTGCCCCATCAAGGACACGCAAAGAACGTTCAACTTCGATTGTAAAATCAACGTGGCCCGGCGTATCAATAATATTAAAGCGCCGTTTACGACCATCACGCCCCTCCCAAAAGGTTGTCGTCGCAGCAGATGTAATCGTAATACCACGCTCCTGCTCCTGCTCCATCCAATCCATTGTAGAAGCACCATCGTGCGTCTCACCAATCTTATGATTCTTACCCGTATAGAACAAAATGCGCTCAGTCATAGTGGTCTTACCAGCATCAATATGCGCCATAATACCAAAATTACGATAATCCTCAATTTTATATTCGCGAGCCATTGTACTTGCCTTAAGTTTTAAACACATCTACCAGCGATAATGAGAAAATGCACGATTAGCTTCAGCCATACGATGAACATCCTCACGCTTCTTTACTGCAGAACCGCGATTATTAGCCGCATCCATAAGCTCACCAGAAAGACGATCAATCATTGTCGTTTCATTTCGTCCTCGCGCCGCCATAATCAGCCAACGAATAGCAAGAGCCTGACGGCGATCAGGACGAACATCAATTGGAACCTGATAAGTAGCACCACCAACACGACGTGAACGAACCTCAATATGAGGAGCAACATTCTCTAACGCTTTATGAAACAGAGCCACAGGATCTGTTTTTACTTTCTTCTCTACAGCATCAAGCGCACCATAAACAATACGCTCAGCAACTGACTTCTTACCATCAAACATAATGGCATTCATAAATTTTGTAACAACCAAATCACCGAACTTAGGATCTGGATTAACTTCACGTTTTTCTGCTCTATGGCGACGGGACATCGGTTTGGTCTCTCAATATTATTTTGGACGCTTCGCGCCATACTTCGAACGACGCTGTTTACGATTCTTGACACCTTGCGTATCAAGCAAACCACGAATAATGTGGTAACGAACTCCTGGCAAATCCTTCACACGGCCACCCCGTATCATGACAACAGAGTGCTCTTGAAGATTATGACCCTCTCCAGGAATGTAGCCAATCACCTCAAATCCATTTGTCAAACGGATCTTAGCAACTTTACGAAGTGCAGAATTTGGCTTCTTCGGCGTCGTTGTATAGACACGCGTACAAACCCCACGCTTCTGTGGATTCGACTGAAGAGCAGGAACCTTATTGCGTTTAACTGACACAATACGCGGCTTGCGAATCAATTGATTTACGGTAGGCATGCAACCTTCCTCTTTTTTTGATCTACGTTCGTTTCGCCCTCTCGGGCTTTTTCCACTTTCACCCACTCCGATAAAATCGGAACAAGCACTTAATCCCACACACAAAACCGGGCAGGACTGTTATAAACAGCTTACCCGATTACAAGCAGAGAAGGCAATAGCCTTTTGCACTAGCATTTGCTTTTAATCTTTAAAATAAAATCTGTTTGAATGACTTTTGAATAAAAACCCAAAACCTTTAGTCACTCTCACATCAGCTATAATGGCTTCTAATAGCGAGAACACGTACATTCGTCAAGAACTAAACATCAGAAAGTTTTAAAAAATGAAATAAATTAATTGTAATGCCTTAATTTGGTTTTTATAAGAACTCTTTCTATACTAGACTTCCTCTAGTGATCCTTCTACATACCAACATCAAAGACTCACTATATTGCGGGTATATATCTATAAGAACACTCTAACCCAGCAATTTAATAAATTGCACAACATGTGGTATTTAAGATGAGCACCATGAAAATAGTAACGTGGAATATTGCTGGAATAAAAGCACGGCATGAAACACTCTACCAATGGCTACAGAAGAACAAACCCGATATAGTCTGCCTACAAGAAATTAAAAGCACCGATGAGAATTTTCCACGCGATGCAATTGAAGGGCTAGGTTATCACATAGAAACACATGGACAAAAAAGTTTTAATGGCGTTGCGATTCTCTCTAAAAAAACCCCTGATGAAGTTATCCGCCGATTACCGGGCAATGATAATGATGAGCAAACGCGTTACATTGAAGCCGTTTATTCAACAAATAAAGGCGTTATCCGGGTTGCATCCCTTTATCTGCCAAATGGAAATCCTGTAAAAAGCGAAAAATATCCTTATAAAATGGAATGGATGGAAAGATTATATGCACATGCAAAATCATTACTTGCATATGAAGAACCTCTTATTCTCGCTGGTGATTATAATGTTATCCCTTCTCCTTTGGATGCAAAAAACCCCCAAGAATGGAATCATGATGCCTTATTTCTTCCGCAAACAAGACAGGCATTTCAGCGTATTATTCATTTAGGTTTTTATGACGCTATTCGTAATGTCACAGAGAACCCCTCTTTCAGCTTCTGGGATTTTCAAGCTGCTGCATGGCATAAAAATAACGGAATTCGTATTGATCACTTGCTTTTATCACCAGAAGCTGTCGATCAACTTATCTGCGCTTATAGCCAAGCAGAAGTAAGAGGATATCAAAAACCATCCGATCATACTCCCGTTTGGGCTCACCTTAATTTCAGTTAATTAAAACATAACACCTGCTTTATTGAGATAACAAAAAAATATCCCACCTAGAACAATAATGTGCTACTACACCATACGTGAATAAATCTTAAATAATAAAAACAAAATAATGGTTCATAAATAATGGAGGATAATGGAAGATAGAATGAAAAAATCGCTCTTAATGCTTATTGCAGCAACTGCTATTGGACTGACAAGTATCGCACATGCTAGAAGTGATACACTTGAAAAAATAAAAAAGACGGGAGAAATCACCCTAGGTGTCCGCGAATCATCAGCTCTAGCCTATGCCCTGGGTAATGACAAATATGTGGGTTTCCATACAGAAATGGCAGAGCATATCATTGATGATATTTCAAAAAAAATTGGTAAGCCAATCAAAATTAAATATCTCCCTATCACATCGCAGAACAGAATCCCTCTCTTGAAAAATAGCACCTACGATTTTGAGTGTGGCTCAACAACAAATGATGTTGCTCGCAGTAAAGAAGCAGCATTTGCTTATACCACTTATATCGAGGAAGTTCGAATTGCCGTCAAAAAAAACTCTAACATTAAATCTCTTGCCGATTTAAATGGGAAAACAGTTGCAACCACCACCGGTACAACACCTGTTCAGCTTATCCGTAAAAACAAACGTGCAAAAAATATTCACTTTAATGTTGTGACGGGAAAGGACCATGGAGACAGCTTCTTATTGTTAGAATCTGGCCGTGCAGACGCATTTGTTATGGATGCTTCGATTCTTGCTGGGCATATTGCTAAATCAAAAAATCCATCTGATTATGTCATCCTTGATACGGTACTTTCTGTTGAACCCATCGCTTGTATGCTCCGTTTAAATGATAAAAACTTCGAACAAGCAATCAATGAAAGCATCGTACGTCAAATCAAAGATAAATCACTTGAAAAACTTTATGATAAATGGTTTATGAAACCAATCCCACCTGCGAACACTATTGTCAATCTTCCCTTGTCTAAAGCAACAAAATATGCTTGGGAACACCCAAACAATAAGTCTCGTGAAAATTACACACAAAATAATTTGTAGAATTCTACAAAAAAGAATAACCACACTCTTTGAAAATTGAGTGTGGTTGTGTTTTATCTCACTTTTTAATAAATCCAGCGTATGTAAAATACGGTTAGTTTGTTATTCTGTTTTACAGGTGACTAAATTTAGGAAATGCAGTTAATGGACTTTTCTTTTCTTTGTACAGATGATCTTAACCAAACATTTATAGCGGGATGCCTTGGAACCCCTGGTGTGAGTCATACCTATTTAGATACACTGCTCGATGGTTTTAAAAATACAGTTATATTATCTGTCTCTTCACTGGCCTTGGCTGTATTTTGGGGGATCATTATAGGAACAATGCGCACTCTCCAGAAAACTTCCATGATCCGTTGTTTATTGCGGACTATTGGAAGTATCTGGGTGGAAATCATGCGTAATATTCCTCTCCTTGTACAGGTATTTTTATGGTATTTTGTTGTGCCAAAAATTTATCCACCAGCCATGAAATTTTCACCCATTCTTTTAATAACAGGTGCCTTGGGATTCTTTACCTCGGCTCGCATTGCAGAACAGGTTCGCTCCGGTATTGAAGCGATTCCTTCTGGACAGCGTTACGCCGCTATGGCAATGGGATTTACGACCTATCAAATTTACCGCTATATTATATTACCAAGTGCTATACGCAGAATCATACCACCCCTTACTTCAGAAGCAATGGGTATTGTAAAAAATTCATCTATAGCATTCGCCGTTTCAATAAATGAACTGATGCAATTTCAATACCAAACGATCGAAGAAGTAAGCCATGTTTATGAAAACTATCTCATTGTCACGATTCTGTACATCTTTGTATCTTTATTCATATTCATCATTATGACGATAATTGAACAAATGCTTAAAATACCTAATTTTCAAACAGAGGAGCATTGAATATGATAAATTTCATAACCTCCCAGCTTGGATTTTCTTTTCCTCTTGATTTTTCAGACTTTGACTTTTCATTTTTCACTTTTGATATATTCCGTTCTTACATTCTTTCAGGTTTACTTTTTAGCGTTTTTCTAACCCTTTTTGCAACAATATTAGGACTTGTCTTCGGAACGCTCTTAGCAATAATGCGGCTTTCTTCCATGAAACTGCTCTCTTGGCTTGCAATAATTTATATAACTGCCATGCGTTCAATACCACTTGTGATGGTTATTTTATGGTTTTTTGTACTTTTACCTTTCCTAACTGGGATATCAATCGGTGCAAATAAATCAGCACTCATTACCTTTACAGCATTTGAAACTGCTTATTTTGCCGAAATTATGCGTGCCGGCATAAAATCCGTTTCGCAAGGGCAAAAACATGCAGGACAAGCTCTCGGAATGACATATTGGCAAAGTATGTATATTGTAATTCTTCCTCAAGCCTTTAGAGATATGCTGCCAGTTTTTTTAACACAAGTTATTATCCTCTTTCAGGACACAACGCTTGTTTATGCAATTAGTGGCAATAGCCTCTTGAACGGTTTTGATATTGTTGCTAACAATTTTGGTGTGAAGCAAGAAGCTTATGTCTTGGCAGCCATTTTCTATTTTGTTATCTGTTTTACACTGTCACAGATGGTTTTGTATTTACAGAAAAAAATATCCATTATTCGCTAACAGGAAAAAAAATGTCTACTCATATGATCGAAATCAAAAATGTTTCTAACTGGTATGGCGAGATTAATGTTCTTAAAGACTGCACAACCAATATTAACAAAGGGGAAGTTGTGGTAGTTTGCGGGCCATCAGGTTCAGGAAAATCAACATTTATTAAAACTATTAACGCTCTCGTTCCTTTTCAAAAAGGGGAAATTTGGATTAATAGAACTCCTGTCCATTCAAAGAAAACGAATCTGCCTAAATTGCGTAGTCAGGTAGGAATGGTATTTCAACACTTCGAGCTTTTTCCACATTTATCTGTCATGGAAAATTTAACAATTGCACAAATCAAAGTCCTAAAGCGCAACAAAGAAGAAGCTCTTGAGCGTGGTTTGTTGTATCTTGAACGGGTTGGACTCATTGAACATAAAAATAAATACCCTGCTCAACTTTCTGGAGGTCAACAACAACGCGTTGCTATCGCGCGAGCCTTAACCATGGACCCACTCGTTATGCTTTTTGATGAACCAACATCTGCTCTAGATCCTGAAATGGTAGGGGAAGTCCTCGATGTCATGATCAATTTAGCAGAAGAAGGTATGACGATGATTTGTGTAACCCATGAAATGGGATTTGCACAAAAAGTTTCAGAGCGTGTTATTTTCATGGATCAAGGGAGGATTCTCGAAGACTGCTCATCTGAAGAGTTTTTTTCAGATCCACAGGCTAGAACATCACGCGCTCAAGATTTTTTATCTAAAATTCTCAACCATTAACCATCTATTATGAGAATAAGCTCTCTCTTGTAATCTAAGATACAAGAAACCAGGATCCAATAAAAAATGATGAAGAAGGTTGCAAGAAAATGTTCAAAGGCTGTTGTTTTTTAAAATATCACCAGCCAATGACACTGCAGTACGTTTTTCACATTCATTACAAAGAGAAAAAGCGTGCTCTTTTCATAGAGCAAATCCAATCTTTATCTTTTACATTAGCTTTTTCGTAGGCTGCAGTTAACATTGCTGTACCGCGAACTGTTTTTCCAGCCTGAAGCATCATATTTCCAAACATCGCTTGAGCAGGAGGATTCCCTTTTCTTGCAGAAAGCTGAAACCATCGCACTGCCTGTACAAGATTTTTGTCTATTCCTTCTCCCTTTAAAAATATTTTTCCCAAGTAATACTGAGCTTTGGGATTCCCATAATTCATCGCAGCCTGCATCTAAAAACTAGCAGTATTAAGAAAGATTTGGTTTTACCTGTGATTGAGGAATGTCCTTTTTTATATGACCCGCAAGTTTAACCAAAGCATCAGAAGCATAGCTCTCATCCTCTGAACCAAAATCAGCGCCTTTTTCAACGATATATGCAAAAAACTTGTATGCCTTATAATCATCTTCAGGAACACCATCACCCTTCGCATAGATAGAGCAAAGCTTCCAACGCGCACCAATATTTCCCATATCGGCTGTAACGCGAAAGTGCCTGATTTATTTGCCCATTCTTATAAGAAGACATACCACGTTTTAAAAAATAGAATGAACTATTAATAGCTTCCTGTCCACTCTTTACATCTACCACATAAGCAGTAGAAAGAACTCCTCCTAAAGTAATAATAATCGTAGCTTTTTCCCATACTCTAAACCTAGTTATCATCTGAAACTCCCCCCTTATGTTAGTTTCACTTAGTGTATCTGCTACAAATTTTTTCGTACAGATATTTGAAATCTTTTTAGTAAGAGAAAAAGATATTTTGAAGGTAAGAATTCTAATAAAAAGGTAAATAAACGGAAATCACTATTCTGTATTTTGTACCAGATCCCTTGATATCGTAATATTTTTCTATTTAAAATATTCTTATTATCATCAACAAAAACTGTTCAATAAAAAGACATGTGTACTGAAAAACATTTTAGGATGAATGCAACATGTGATTAATGAATCGTTTAAATACGAAAACAGTAAATAACAGCGAAGGTGAATAAATATAATGATAACTTACAACTTCATAAACGCAAAGTGGTGAAACTTTGTGGACTTCTCGTTATAGTACCATAAGTAAAGCTAAGAATTGGAATTGAAGAAAAGAAAGCTTCTCTTTCAAAAAAATTATGAATGAACCGCGCAATAACATTGTGCATTCATGAGAAAAAGAAAGAACAAAAATCGCAATTATGCCAATCGTTCTAAGGCAACAGATATCTTCTTTTGCGCAGCACGCAATTCTAAAATCCTGTTACGTTCAACCTCAACAATTTCCGGGTTTGCGTTTTCTATAAATTTTGGATTATTTAATTTAACCGATATTTTTTCAATATCTTGCTCAATTTTACTGATATTTTTAACCAAACGAGCACGTTCAGCATCTAAATCAATCAAACTCCCCAATGGCAAACAAAAAACTGCTTCTCCCAAAACCATTTGCACCGAAACAGCCGGAATTTTATCAGAAAAATGAATTGTTTCAATACGTGCTAACCTTTTAAGAAGAGCATCATAACGTTGCACACGCTCTTGCGTTAGTTCTCCACCCTCTACAATAATAAGAGGCGCTAAAATGCCGGCTGGAATATTCATTTCAAAACGTACCGAACGAATCCCACTGACAACATCAATAAGCCAATTAATATCAGAAGCAGCCTCTTCATCTGAAAACATTTCCTCTGGCCACTGTATCAATGCCAGCATATCCTTACGCTTCATGCTTGGTGTTTCTGTTAGAAACCATAACTCTTCCGTCATATGAGGCATAAAAGGATGAAGAAGCTTATAAACCTCATCTAATACCCAAGCAGTACATGCCTGAGCCTCCCTTTTATCCTCCTCATTTGAACCTTGAAATATTGGCTTGAGAAGTTCCAAATACCAATCACATAATGTATTCCAAATAAAGCGATAAAGTGTGCTAGCAGACTCATTAAATTTATAATTTTCAATGCCAGCAGTTACTGCTGAAATAGTTTTAGATAACTCTGTTAAAATCCAACGATTAAGCGCAAGTTTTGCTTTTTCTGGTTTAAAAGCTGGATCATGCTTAACACCGTTCATCTGTGCAAATCGAGTAGCATTCCATAATTTCGTAGCAAAGTTACGATAGCCTGCAATACGGGAAGGATCAAGTTTGACGTCACGGCCTTGTGCTGCCATAATAGCCAAAGCAAAACGAAGGGCATCTGCGCTATACTGATCAATGAGCTCCAATGGATCAATAATATTTCCCTTCGATTTTGACATCTTTGCTCCCTTCTGATCCCGAACGAGAGCATGCACATAAACCGTTGGAAAAGGAACTTTACCCATAAAGTGAAGCCCCATCATCATCATACGTGCGACCCAGAAAAAGATAATATCAAATCCCGTAACCGATAGAGATGTTGGATAAAAAGTAGCTAATTCCGTTGTTTTATTTGGCCAACCGAGTGTTGAAAAAGGCCAAAGAGCAGAAGAAAACCATGTATCTAAAACATCTTGATCCTGACTTAATTTAACCACTTTACCATAATGAGAGAGAGCAGAAGCTAAAGCTTCTTCTTCACTTTTTTCAACAAAAACCGTACCATCAGGTCCATACCAAGCCGGTATCTGGTGTCCCCACCATAATTGGCGTGAGATACACCAAGGTTGAATATTTTGCATCCAATTGAAATAAGTTTTCTTCCAGCTATCAGGAACAAATTGCGTTTTTCCCTGATGAACAGCCTCTATTGCTGGTTTAGCTAATTCTGCAGCATGAACATACCATTGATCTGTCAAGAACGGTTCAATAGGCACTCCACTGCGATCCCCATGAGGAACAGTGTGAAGATGGTCGTCAACAGCTGCTAAATATCCTCCCTCTTGCATCAAAGATACAATCCGATCACGTGCAACAAAACGATCAACTTGATCAAGATGTTCTACCAATAATTTTAATTCATTCGACAAAACCAAACCATCAAAAAATGCTTCATTTTCACATAGAAAGATTTTAGCATTTTTTGTAAAAATATTTATAAACTGCAGATTATTACGCTGTCCTACTTCAAAATCATTAAAATCATGTGCTGGTGTAATTTTCACAGCACCACTCCCCTCATCAGGGTCTGCGTGAGCATCACCAACAATCAATAACTTACGACCGACAAGCGGCAAAATAGCATTTTTACCTATAAGATTTTTATAACGCTCATCTTCAGGATTAACCGCAATCCCCGTATCACCAAGCATTGTCTCTGGCCGAGTTGTTGCCACTATTATAAAAGTTGTAGCATCATCCGGATCAAAAACTTTCCCTTCAAGGGGATATCTAAAGTGCCACAAATGGCCTTTTACTTCTTTTTGCTCAACTTCAAGATCCGAAATAGCTGTTAATAATTTAGGATCCCAATTAACCAAACGCTTATCCCTATATATCAACCCTTGCTTATAAAGCGTAACAAAAACCTCACGGACAGCTTGAGATAAGCCTTTATCCATTGTAAACCGCTCACGCGACCAATCACATGAAATACCAAGGCGACGTAGCTGGTTTCCAATAACGCCTCCAGTCTTATGACGCCATTCCCAAATACGCTCAACAAATTTTTCTCTCCCCATCTCTTGACGCGTTGGTTCTTTGTGCTCTGCCAATTGACGCTCAACAACCATTTGCGTAGCAATTCCTGCATGATCCATCCCAGGTTGCCACAACACATTCTTGCCACGCATTCGCTGGAATCTAACCACAATATCTTGGATTGTCGTATTAAGTGCATGCCCCATATGAAGTGAGCCTGTAACATTAGGAGGCGGTAACATAACGCAAAAAGGCTCTGCATCACTTTTGGAACCCACACCCGCTTCAAAAGCACCACGCGTCTCCCACCTTTTTGCAACCCGTTTCTCTACGGAAGCAGCATCATAGTTTTTATCTAACATTCTACCCACCTATAACGCCACTACGAATGCAATATATAATCAAAATCCGATCATACTTTCTGCAAACCTTACTTAATCCCGCGCCAGTAAAACTGCTAATGGAGTTTGTATAAAATAAAATGAAAAACACAAATAGTTAAGAAGATTTTTTAATTGCTTTAACAATCTCTTCACGTAAAATATTTTCAAGTAAAACTGGTAATTTACGCTGTAACCATTCTGCTATAGCCGGACGCAACACATCCTTTGCAATCTTCTCCGCAGAAGAAATACAATATTCAGATAATTCCACATGACCAACCGCCATATTTTCTGACTGCAATACACGCGCCTCATCGTTATATTCTTTTGTTTTATAAACAGAACGCTGTTCGTCAGAGGAAAGCTTTACCTTCTGCATATCCACGCCAATCATATTATTTTCTGCCTCTGTATTTTCTTTCTCTTTTGTTAACGAAGAATCTTGGTTTTCAGAAGAAAGACCAATACGATCAGCCAAAGCCTTCATTGCATCATCAACCGATAAGGTTGTATCATAAACAGTCTCTGATGCTACTGCTGAACGATCTTCAGAAGCATTCACTGCAACACCTTCATTTAAAAAATGATCAGATTGAACCGCATTCTCTTCGATTATTTCACGAATAGATGTCAAAATCTCATCCATACTTGGCTCACGTAACACGCTTGAACTCTGTACCATACTTTTAAACCTCTCAAAGACGCAACAACAAACAGAATCACATGTTTAGTGTAAGCAAAAGAATCATAAGATCAACACACTCCCCAATATATTTTTAAATGTAATTATCACGAAGAGAGAGTGCATACAACCTTCTTTAATCTAATAAGATAATCTCTACACCGTTATAGTCCCTAAAATGCTCAACGACCGATTTACTAATCTTTTAAAGATTAAAGTTATTTGCAGATTCAAGGACCACTTTTATGTATTTATCGGATATATTCAATTGTTTTCAAGCCTAAATAATTTGCAGTCAATTTACCAATGGAAGATTGTACACTATAGCTCGCAACAACAGCATTACGCTCTGCGATCGCAAGTGCAATTTGAGCATTAATCAACTGAGTTCGAGAATTCAAAACATCTAAGGTCGTCGCTTGTCCCACACGATTTTCTTGTATACGCCCCTTAAGAGCAATTTCAGCAGCACGGACACTCTCACGATAAGCAACAACAGATGCGCGTGCACCCTCTAACTGAAACCAGGCAGACGTGAGTGCCTGTCTTATATTGCTATGAGCTAAATCAAGCTGGAGACGAGCCTGCCCAAGCTGTTCCTTTGATTGACGAATCTGAGCAGACGTACGCCCACCTTCAAAAATCGGAACACTAACAGACAACCCTATTGATTTAGAAATCCCATCCTCTCCAGCACCACTGTAAATTCGATTATAAGATGCTGTTGCAGAAAAATCAATTTTAGGAAGCAAAGCTCCTTCTTTAGCCTTTACATTGTAAAGGCTAGCATCAACCAAATATTTTGCATAAAGGATTGCTGGATGTAATGTAACGCTCATTTGATAAGCAGCATCAAGATTTACTGGCAAATCCTTTGCCACTGAGGGACGCTTTAATTTTTCAGGATAAGAGCCAATAACTTGTCGATACACTGCCTCTGCTGACTTTACATCAGCACGTGCAAGATTAAGCTCCGAAAGAGCCACAGAACGCGCCGCTTGTGCTTGAAAAAGATCAACACGCCCTCCCTCTCCCACATCAAATTTTGCTTTATTGGAACGAACTTGCTCTTCAAGAGCAGCTAAATTTTTTCTCCGAAGATCCGCAACACGACGCGCTTGATATACATTCGCATAGGCTGTTACAGTGTCGAGAAACGTATTCTGCTCAGTATTTCGAAGATATTCACGCTGTGCCTGCAGTTTAACCTGAGCTGAAGAAAACGTATTTTGCGTGATAAAACCATCGAATAATCTTTGATTTAATCTTACCCCCATAGATCCAGAAGTAATATAAGGAGCTGTCATGGACTTATTGCGCTCATAACTTCCAACTCCTTCAATTTGTGGCAAAAGCGCCGCCCGTGCAATAACCACATCATCGCCAGATATACGTACAGCTGCACGCTCACTATTTAACTTAGTATTGTGTATATAAGCTTTAGCAAAAGCATCCATCAATGTTTCAGCACAAACCGATCCTGAAAAAATACTCAAAACCAGTAACAAACACACCTGAAATTTCTTGTTTATTTTGAAAACAATACACACAATAACAAACCCCACATTAGTTATAAAATTATCTTTTATTTACAAACAAAGCAAACACTAAAATATAAAATCAGGCGTTTTTAAAAAACCGGAAAGAGGTTTTACAGCGAGATTAAAAGCACGACGCGTTGCAATGACTCCCTCTTCCTTTACATAGATTCTTGCAACACCGGAATTACCATGTCCTTCAACCCCGACAAGACGCCCACCGTCTTTTATTTGATTAAAAAGAGCTTCCGGAATAAAATCAACAGAACCCTCGATAAAAATCACATCATAAGGCCCCTCAACCGCATATCCATTCTCTAAAGGCCCAGAGACCACAACCACATTGTTACATTGATTACGCTTCAAAACCTCAGCAGTTCGTTCTGAAAGAGCTTTATTGCTTTCTAATGCAATGACAGACCCTGCAAGTTTTGAAAGCAATGCTGCACAATATCCACTATTTGCACCAATATCTAAAACAATATCCGATGCTTTTATAGCCGCAAGCTGTAGCAACTTTGCTAAAGAGGCAGGTCTCATCGAATAGCATGTAGAAAGCCTATTTTGTGCTGGATATATAATAATATCGGTATCAATATAACTTAAAGCCCTCATCTCTTCCGGTATGAAATCTTCACGCGGCACCGTTAAAAATGATTCAAGAACCGATAAATCCGTTACATCTACCGTACGAATTTGATTGTCAACCATTTTGCGACGAAGCTCTGCAAAATCTACAACCATAATGCCCCTTTTCTCCCACATATAATAAGAATCATAAAAAGGTAATAATGAAGACCTACAACCCTTTAGTGTGAATGTTGCCCGAAAGTATGCTACAGTTAATAATTCAATTCTAGCGATCATCCTTCATAGTAAAGCATTTTACCATGAAAAGAAACTCTTTACTCGCCCATATTCCTCCTAAAGGCCAGCTTTTTTAATTGGCTGGAGGCCTCGCCCGGAATCGAACCGGGATACAAGGATTTGCAGTCCTCTGCGTAACCATTCCGCCACGAGGCCTCATCAAAAAATTTAAGAATGTCAATAAGGGAAGGCAACGTATCCGTCAAGATATAGAAATACTCTCGGATCTTTTTTTATCTTCTTAATGCAATTTCTGATATTTCTTTTAAAAAAGTGATTTTACCCTTTGCAAATCAGTATTGCTTTGCTATAGCCTTTGCAATAAATAAATTGGGCATCGTGTTCCCCGGTAGCTCAGTGGTAGAGCAACCGGCTGTTAACCGGTTGGTCGCTGGTTCGAATCCGGCCCGGGGAGCCATATTCTTTTCTATCACAAATAACTTATTGATTTTATATGTGTTTTTTAAGGTGCGGGATAAGTAAATAAAGGTTAGGGAATAGGATTTTCAAACTTGCTGTTCCAAAACGCATTCTTTTTTACTAATTTTCTCTAGTAATTTTTTGAATGCTTCTAAATCTTCTTGTGAACAAACATCTAAAACTCTAACAAACATACCAAAAATTTCACAACTCAATGGATTAGAAGGTCTGATCGTAAAACTTGTGCGAGAAGCATCTGATTCTTTTCTTAAACGTGCTGCTGTCTCTTGATCTAAAGCATAGAGTTTTATGATCTTATCTTCCATGCCTACTGGAACAGTCTTTTTGCCAATCTCTCCAGAAGAGAGAAACGCTATCGACATACCTAATTTCTTAGCCATATCTAATAAACGTTCGGAGTGATCAATGCGAAGTTTACGTAAGGTTTTACTAAAGGGTGTGAGCACCTAAAAAATCCTTTAAAAAGAATAATTATTTCATTGTGATTCTAGCAAAAAGCCTCAGATTTTTCTTTCTAATTATTACGAATCAGGACTGCTTTTCAGGTTTTTTTTAGCAAAACTAATATCCGAAGTGTTTCCACTTATAAAAAGTTGGCTTGGAGTTGCAATGTAGCTACATTATAAAGATTAATGAATGGAGAAATTACTATGAAAGCTGATGCTGTTGTTCGTGCCCGCATTCCTAGTGAAGTGAAAAAACAGGCAATGATCGCCTTAGAACGCATGGGTTTAAGTGCATCCGATCTCATTCGCATGAGATTTTTGCGTGTAGCTGAGAAAGGCTGTTTGCCTTTCGATGTCAAATCCCCAATAGCACCACGCGCAAAGCTATAAAGAAACTAGACGAAGGAAAAGGGAAAACGTTTGAAAGTGCTGATGCATTGTTTAAAGACTTAGGCATCTGATATGCTAATACTGTTCGTTCAGGACAATTCAAACGTGATGTGCGTAAAGCAGAAACGCGTGGTAAAAATATGAATAAGCTACGTACGCTGTTAAACCTGCTAATGGAGAAAAAACCGTTACCGAAACATTACTGTGATCATCCACTAAAAGGTGCTTGGGTGAACTGTCATGATAACCATATTGAACCAGATTGGCTGCTGATTTATCGAATTGAAGGAGACAAATTACACCTTGTTCGTACAGGCACACATTCTGATCTCTTCGAAGAAGAGCGTACAAAAATACGCTAATTTTTTGTTAGCCATTTTTGAGGTGTGAGAAGATATTGTCGAGTGCGTCCATAAACCGGGCAAAATCGATAACAAATAAAAAAAGGACAAATGCCAACCACTTCACAAAACGAGACATCATTTTTAAACCTTGATAGGTAGTGATCATCTCAAGAAGCAGCTATTGTTCTTTTTCCATGAGATCTTGATCTTTGTTATTTTCTTTTCTTGTCATATCGCCACCCACACAAGCCTTCACCCTGTTTATTATGCTTTAAGATCTCTCTTGCTAGGTTGGAACTGATGACCGCAACATCTTGTTTATCCAAATAAATGGGCAACCAACCAACACAAGAAATACCCCTATTCGCCCCGCACCCAACGAGACAGAGCAGAGCGCACATCACCATCACTTTTTTGATTAACTTCATTTTCTACCTCAAGACGTGTTGTGGCTGTCTTTAAAGCATTCTCTGTTTGCTTTTGCTGTTCCGATTTCTTGCCAAGATGAAAGGCTTTCACTAAAGCCACAAAAAAAACGGCTAAAGCCGCTGTAAGCATCATCGGATATTTCTTAAGCCATAAAATCATAAGCGCTGCTCCCGAAACCTCTTGGCCACAAACACAATGCCAGCACATGCGGCTAAAACCATAATGGCAGCAAGGGCCCATTGCACAGGACCATTGCCAGCCAATAAGCCACCAAGACCTGAACAAGACCCTATAATCGGAGCAAGCGCTTCGGCTTTGAGAAAGCCTGTTGCTTCTTTTGTTTCAACGCGTTGATAGTTAGAAGAGACATAAGACCCTTTTGCCCATAACCCTGCTTCGGCTGCTCG
>NZ_JACHIM010000011.1 GCF_014203215.1 Bartonella callosciuri
CCTTCACGCAGGGCTTGTCTATCAGCTTGTAAGGCCTGATCTGCTGCTAACTTGGCTTCATTGGCTATTCTAGATGCCTCTGTTGCATCCTCTTGGGCTTTATGTGCCGAAGCTTTTGCCTCTTCGGAAACCGTTTTAGCTTCCTCTGCCGTTTTCTTAGCTCCATCCACTGCTCGTTTGACTTCATTCACTGAAGTAGAAGCTTCGCTAACCGCTGCTGTCGCTCTCTCCGCTAATCCTTTTGCTTCCTCTGCAAGACCCTTTGCCTCATCGGCTCTCTGCCTTGCCTCACGCGCAACCTCTGTTGCAGACGTCCCTGCACTCTTCGCATCCCCTGCCGTCTTAATAACCTCTATCGCCGTTGCACTCGCCCTATTCGCCGCTGTTTCTGCCAGTTTCTTTGCTCCTTCTGCCGTTGCTTTCGCCGTTTCTACTAAGCCCTTTACCTGTTCTGATAAATCCTTGGCTTGTTCCGCCGTCTGCTTGGCTTCATGAGAGGTTGCTACCGCCGTCGCTGCTACTTGGCTAGCCGCTGTGCCTTTTTGTTCTGCTTGCCTGGCTACTTTCGAGACATCCTCTACCTCTTGCTTGGCTGCTCGCGCAACTTGCTCTGCCCGTTTGGCTGTATCCTGCGCTTCTGTCGCCCTCGTCACAGCACCTGTTGCCGTTACCTTGGATTCATTGGCTACAGTAACTGCCGTAGACGCCTCTTGCTTGGCACCATTGGCTGTTGTGACCGCTGTTGCGGCTAAGCTCTTCGCTTCACGAGCATCGCTCGCCGCTGTATTCGCCAATACCTTAGCCGCATCAGAGGTTTCCTTCGCTTCACTGGCTGTTTGTTTTGCAGCATCACAAGCACTCTTCGATTGTTGAGAAAGCGTTTGCGAAGCTTCTGCTTTCGTCTTAGCTTCTTCTGACACACGTTGCGCATTTTCTGCTGTTGCCTTCGCTTCCGTCGCTGTTTCTGTTGCCGCCGCTGCCGTTTGCGCCGTTTGCGTTGCCGTAGTTGTCGCTCTTTCCGCTAATTCCTTAGCGCTATCAGCGACTCTTTTAGCGTCTTCAGCCTTTTGTTGCGCGCCATTTGCTCGTGTCGTGGCTTTTTCTGCTTCTTGTCTGGCATTCATCACCTGTTCTGTGGTCGCAAAGGCTTCATGCGAATACAAAGCCGCTGTCCCTAGCAATTTCGGAACAACGACAACATCCTGCGAAGTCCTCTCTAGCATTTCTTCTGCTGTTGCTACTGGTAGTGGATATTCATGTGTATGATGTGGTATCCCCATCTCTTTCTTCCTTACATCCGTTCAGAGTCATTCTTCAAAGGAACACTCTTGCAGTTCCTCAACATCATCCCTCAAAGATTGTAATTGAATTTCTAAAGCCTTAAACGAACCCTCAAACTCTGACTTCAATGACGCCTTCAACAAATCTAAAACCCCATGAAGCGGCGCATGAACAAAACGGTCTCCTGAATACAAAACAACCCGTACTTGAGACGGGTCGCTAAGCTCTGATATCGCAAACGGTTTTAAGGACATTTCAACTCCTCATCTCTTGATCCCATAAACAACACTCACGTTAACCGGGCGCGTTTCAACACCACCAACCCTCTCTGCCATCAGGTGATGCTCATGATGCTCCCCGTCATAGAGGCCTTCTTTGAAAGGCATCGAATAATATAAAAAGCTTGCAAAGGGGCTCCTGATAAACCAAGGTAAGCGGGGCGGTTTGTCCTTAGCTGTAAACCAAAATGGAACCTCTAACTGTGAACTTCCTGCTATTTGCTCAAATTCTTGATTACACCCTTCCAAGGCATCCCCACTCAAACCAACACACTCTTCGTCTATCGATTTCTTTTGCCTTCTTAAGGGAGCTTCAGAAGAAGAAACATCCCGTTTTTTTCGAGAAGAACGACCCTCTGAAGAGGCCGGACCTATAAAATGTTCATGCGCTTTCAAAGAACAGCCTTGCTGACTTGCAAAAGAACGCCAAGGGTCTAGATTGCGCTCATTATCCAGACCTCGTAAAAACATCCCACGAAAATCCGGAACATTAAAGGTCGCAACGCCATCTCCTTGACCCCACGTCGTTCCTATCGCCTCAAACAAGGCTCTATAAGTTCTTCGCGAATATGCCTTGCCATCGCACAACAACCAACCATCGGGTAAGCGTTCCATTCCAAAAGGACCGATTAGACCAGACGGTAAACGTTTTAACGAAGAAACTTTTCTTCTTGTGGGATTGAGAATTTGCCAACCTGTTATATCTTCATCATACATAACCGTATAAAGACAGCCATCTTGTAGCTCACCTCCCGATAAAGCTAATAAGCCGGTTTCTGTTGCTTTATAAACGGGCTGAGCTGCTAAATTATTCAAAGCAATTGTGGTTGCTCCAACATTCTTACCCTTCACTTTAAAACAAAGCGATATCCCATTCTTATACGCTAAAAATGTCGACGGGCTTTGAAGACGTATCGCACTCGTCTTTTGTTGATCATCAACCGTAACAATCCCTTCAATCACACCCCCCGTATCCGATAAATACTCACGCACACGCTGCATCATAAAACGAGCGCTGTTATTGACCGTGTTCGGACGCTGTCCCTCTGACCAATTAATCAGATTATCGGCTCTACCATTTTCGCATGCTTTCAAAGACCAATCATAAATCGTCGACATCTTGACCTCACGTCTTGATCGCAAACACAACACTCATATTAATCGGGCGCGTCTCACTGACACCTGAACTTGCCAACGCAACATCACGCATGTGAAGGTGGGTATGGGGAAAGGCAAGCTTATGGTGCACGCGGATATCCTCCGCCTTTACACCCAGACGTTCAGCAAGTTTCAACCTTTGCTGCTCATTAAGCATATACCCCCATATGACGGTCATATCCCCATACCAACTTTCTTCCTCATTTTCATTATTCAAAATCGTAAAGGATTGACCTCCATGGTCATGCTTTCTCAAGGCGTCATTCTGTAAAGTACCAAGATAACGAAAACGGTCTATCTCACGCTCATCATCAACACCACGCAAAAAGACACCACGCAAATCGGGAACATGAAACTTCGTCCAACTATCACTGCCTCCCCATCTTGTCCCTATCGCTTCATAAAGAGCACTATACTCACTGCGTAAATACGCCTTCCCATCACATAATAACCAGCCTTCCGGCAAAACTTGCATCCCAAAAACCCCTATAGTCCCTGGCGGATAAACAGGGATAACCGGCTCTTGTGATAAAGAGACCGGTGTAGGATTTAAAACCTGCCAACCATCTGCCCTATAGACCAAGCTATAAATGCACCCTCTTTGAATCTCACCTCCCGATAAAGCACTGATGCCTAATTCCGTTGCCTTGTAAACAGGTTGAGCGCTTAAATCATTCAAGGCAATTGTGGTTGCCCCAACATTCTTACCTTTCGCTTTAAAATAGATTGCTATGCCATTCTTATATTTCAAAAAATGCGATTTGCTTTGAAGTCTTATCAACGTCGTCTGCTGTCCAGCATCAACCGTGAAGCTACTTTCAATCACACCACTTGTATCCGATAAATATTCACGCACACGCTGCATCATAAAACGAGCGCTGTTATTCAAACTACTGGGACGTTGCCCTTCAGACCAATCAATCAAATCATCACAATAGGCATTCTCAGATGCTTTCAAAGACCAATCATAGATCGTCGACATCTTAAACCTCATGTCTTAATCGCAAACAGAACACTCACATTAACAGGACGTGTTTCTCCTTCACCAGTGCTCTTCAAGACAACCTCTCGGCTATCATCAAAAATATAAGGACTTACAATGTAGCCCCCTAAATTTTCACGCTCTATACCCATAAAATTCGCTAGAGAGCTCCCCCCAAACAAGCCTAGACGATAGCCCAACACATCCGTCGTATTCCCATCCCAAAAGTTTTCATTGCTGGTAAAATGAGGCATCGATAGAGCCTGTCCTTGATGTTGGTGAGACTCAATTAAATCGGTTTGCACACTTGCAAAATCACGCCCCTCATCAAGAGACCGCCCTCCATCAACACCCCGTAAAAACATCCCTCGCAAATCCGGAACATTAAACGTCGTCACACCATCCCCCTCCCCCCAAACCGTTCCTATCGTCGCAAATAAATCACGATAATCACGACGCAAATAAGCCTTCCCATCGCAGATTAACCAATCTTTGGGAAGATCACGCATACCAAACGTTCCTATAAAACCAGTGGGATAAAGACTTCTTTCTTCTTGGGGTGGGATAAAGGTTGGATTAACAAGATGCCAACTCTCTTCACTAGATATCAATGTATAAATACCCCCTTGTTGGATTTCCCCTCCCATCAAAGGACTAACCCCTAATTCTGTTGCCTGATAAACAGGCTTGCCATCCAAAGCATTAAGGAACACCGTGGTTGCACCAACATTCCTGCCTGTCGCCATAAAACGCAAAACGATCCCATTCTTATACTCTAAAAACTGTGAGGTGCTTTCAAGCCTTATCACACTCGTTTGTTGGACATGATCATTTGTAACAATCCCTTCAAGCGCTCCCCCCGTATCTGATAAATATTCCCTCATCCTTTGCATCATCACACGGGCACTCCTATTCACACTGCTTGGATGCTGCCCCTCTGACCAATCAACCAAATCATCGGCGCGCGTGTTCTCTGACGCTCTAAGCGACCAATCATAAATCGTTGACATGTCTCGTGAATCCTAAATCTTGTAAAACGGTCCGTAAAATGCCCGCATAAATTGCTTCATCAAAGGATGATCATCTTCTTCTGATGGCTTTTGCTGTGATGACAGCAAGACTCTTAAAAGTTCAAGCAGATTATCCCTCTTTCCAAATCCACCCCCTGGAGGAACATTGCTTCCAGCAATAACAGGGCTTGCACTATAAGGCTGCTGCCCACCATACATTTGTAACACACGGTTGACAAAATCACTTGCACGCATGCCAGTATTTCCGCCATTCAAACCTACAGCATTCCTTCCAACGATTTGTGCTGCATTGGCATGAGGGTTTTGAAGAAGCCGCGCGGCTCCCCCTGCTCCCTGTTGATGGGCTAAATACAATTCTGCTTCACTAGGCGCTCTGCCTAACAGACGGCTTAAATGGTTGCGATTATCCCGTGTCAATCTCCCCATGGCATCGGCTGCTTGCATGGGGTCAAACCTATCCTGCAAACCATATTGTTTGGCAGTACTGTCTATAAACTGATACAACCCACCAGCAGAGGAACGGGGATTTCTTGCATTGGGATTGCCGCCACTTTCAATCTGCGCAACACGATACAGATAGCTCTCAGGCAAACCATAACGCGCGGCAGATTGCCGTATCGCTTGCTCTATAGAAGGGCTATAACGGGTCATTTCGCGTACTCTATTGAAGCACGAGGACCTAATCCTTTGGCTATGGCTCTAGAAACAATTTTCAAGCCTTCATCCGTGATTACTCCCCGTTTATGCCACTTCAAAGCACTTTGAATCAATTGAGCAATCTCAGTTCTCTCCATTCCCTTAACGCCAAAAGTTGCTAATTTTGCTATGCCACGCTCTAGCTCTTGTCTTGCATGTAACGCCTCTGGGGCATTCGGATGGAAAAATATATTCCGTCCTAATTTAAAACCTTGAACTGGTATATCAGGAATACTATGTGGGACACGAACTCCATCAAAAAGAGAAAACTCAGGAGCTCCCCTAAATTCTGTAAAGCCTTTTTTGGCTGCATCAGAATAGAATTGCTCCTGATCGACTGCCTTCTTAAAAGCTGCAAACCGTTCAGGTCCTATGATCCTTTCAAGATTCTCAGATGCAAGATTTTGTTTTAAAAGATTGGAGAATTCATTAATGGGATCCCCCTTTTTTCTTAATAAATCATCTAATGCATCTCTCATACCCATCTGATAGCTATTGTTTTTATCCGACCAGTTGCCTTTAGAAAGATTTTCCTTAACCGCATCCCTTTCAACACTCTTTTCAAGTTTTGTTCCAAGAGCTTGCCTGCCTTTCTCAAAACTCTCTTCAAAACCTTTGTACTTTGCTGCACTATTACGCGCTGCTTGATAAGGAGGGGAGATCGCATCCATTATGTTGACCAAATCTTTTTTAAGTATTTGGTAACCAGAAACCTTTTGGTTATCCCCAAGTCTCTTACTCTTCTCTATCAAGTCATCAAGAGACTGCTTGGTTTGATCTAACAACTCTACTGTGGGTTTATAGTTTAGACTGCTCAATTTTTTATCATAAAAGCGTTGAGGATTTGCTTTTAAGGGATGCTCTGCTAAGGCAGAGACAGCATCTTTGAGCGCTTTTTGAAAGCCTTTATTTTCAAAAATTTTATTAAGAGCTTCATAATGCTTTTCTCCTATTGGAGCGCGCCTTGCTTGTTCATAAAGATGATCATGCGCCTCTTTCCCTTGTTGTTTAAGCATCCTTTTTAAAGCATCACTATTCTGGTAGGAAGCAATTGTCTGATCCATCATATCATCAAGACGTTGAACAGAACCACCTAATCTTTTCTCATGGGCTTGTTTCAAAATATTATAAACATCTTTATTGGTTCTAGAGGAATTCCACAAAGCCTGTCGCAATTTTTCATTAATATCTGTCAAAAACACATCATGAGGTTCTGAGCTAAGGCGTTCAGTAATTTTTTTAGTGTTATCTTCATAAAGCTGCTTAGCAACTTCTCTCAAAGCTTTATTTGAAACTTCTTTACGAGCAGGATTAAAAATATTCCTCACAAGAGGAGGTGACTTTAAAGCATTTCCTACACCACGAACTGCCTTAGAAACCCCCATGCCTGCTAAAGAAGCAACCGGGCTTAAAACAGCTCCACCAACACCACCAGCTAACGCCGAGTTCACTGTATTATTGTAACCTTCTCCCGCACCAGAACCATGCAAAGCACCAGAACCGGCTCCCACAAGCATTCCCTTACCCAAACTTCCTAAAGTCGAACCTGCTCTTAAAAAATTTAATCCAGGGATAGCTAATGATGCTAATGTTGGTAAAATCGAACCCACAATATAAGCACCAGAAGACAACCAAGGATATTTCTTTTCCAAGGCTTTTTGGTAAGCACGTTCCTTTGCTACTCTTCTGTTATAGATCTCCTCAGCCTTTTGATCTCCCTTCCAATAATCCGTAAAACCTGCTTCATTCGCTGCCTGTATTTCATCGCTATAACCTGCCGTTAAACCAGATATGCCATGACTCTTTAGCGCATCCCACACTGTCAAATCTTGATCATCAAATAAAAAACTAGCTTTTGTAGGTTGTGAATGAGAAGCCATACCATCATAATCTGATGCATCTTCAACAAGAGGGGAATAAGGAATATAACCCGTTAGTTTTTTGCCTTGATGATCACGACGCTTCTTCACTGAAAACGTACTATCATAATCTGAGGCATCATCAATAATCGGGGAATAAGGAATATAACCCATCTCAAGCTCCCTTACGCCTTCTCTTACCATCTTCACCAATAAATAAGGTACCTGAAGGCAATGCATCCTCTTGCTCTTTGCTCGTCACAACAGGCAAATGACTATATTCTTTCTTGATAACTGGAGTATGCGCCGATGATGCTGTAACTTGATGAACATTCTCTTCTGTCAATTTGGTGTGACGATCCTCTAGCAAAGCCAATACATTTGATTTCATCTTACCTAAAATCTCACGTATTTTCTTCAACCTAAACATCAACTCTTTGTCACCCAACTTATAGTCTATCTCTCCTAAATAGCTCTTTAAGATATCAAGCTCTTTTTCTGTAAGGTTTCCAAGACCAGAAGCACCATTGCGTGAATACCGCCTCATCGCTTCTAAACGGTCAATACCTATACGGTTTTTAATCGAGTTAAGTAGTGACTTCATATCACGGTGTTGAGGAACATTGAAAGAAGCTTGCCAATCAGCAAGATTTCCCGTAGCCCACGCACCATTTTCGTTCACGTAATTCATAAAACGTTCGATATCATTGAGCATATTATTGCTAATAGCTTCACTATTTTGAAGCTCTATCATTTCTCGTTGGCGGTCCAATTCTTCTTTAGAGCTAGTGTCATAACCACCATTCACTTTTTGTAGTAGAAAAGAATTCAACGCATCTTTATTCCCAGCCACAAACCGGGCTTCTTCTTCACTGTACCCTTTAGATTTGAGATACTCGACTGTTTGATTAACCTGCTTCTTCTGTTCTCTTTCCATATCACCATGACGAAGATTCATCGCTGCATTCGCCAAGCTTTGGGCTATTGGTCCATCCGATGAGGCATAACCAATCGCATAATCCGATAGCCTCTGTAAAAACTCAGGATGACGCAATTGATCCCAAAAGCTCTGTTGAGAAGTAGAGCCTGGTTGTGATTGTACGAGCGGTACAGATCCCGTTTGTTCCGATTGTACAGTTGGAAGAGAGGATTCTGCTAACGCAACTTGTTGTGGTTGCAATGACTTCAAATCCGAAAGTGCATTGGGCAATGGTTCCATATCTTTAGTCAAACCTAAGGGATGCAGTTTTGAACCAACTGTCGCCATGGGCATAGAAGGAAATGAAGAGGATGCAGTCGGTTGTATTTCCCGTGATCTCAAAGCAGAACTCACATTCGGTAACGGCGGTATATCTTTCGCTAAACCGAACGGGGCTGGCTGTAAACCAACGGTACCAACAGCTGGAGAAGGTGTTAAATAAGGCAATCTATTCGCCTGTTGTTGTGCATTCTCCACCTGTTGATTTTGCAAGAGCACACGCGATGCCAATGGATCCATGGCGTACAGAGAATTAAGAAGTCTTGATAAAATGTTCTCGCTCTTATTTGCCATCACTTCCTCTCTCCCTATTTCCCCAAATAAGGGGCAACAAATTGACCAACACCACCTAAAAGCCCTAGAATATTCTTCCAAGGATTGTTGCCTTGCATCAGGGAATTTGTACTGTTGTTGGTGGTTGTACCGTAATGGCCTGCAAATCCATGACCGGCGTTCATCAACATATTCAGTCTATTCCAACCGCTATTGTCTTGCTCCAGCCAGCGTTCGCGTTCAGCATCAACAAGTCTTTGGTTATAAGCATCAAGTAGTGAAGAGCCCTGTAAGGCATTGGAATAAGTATTACCATAACCCTGCAAGAAGTTATTCGCCGCCCCCAACTGATTTTGATTGGCTTGGTCAATCATCGCATTAGCATGCATCATATTCTGCACATCTTGATTATATTGGTTCGCTGTCGCGCTTGTGGACAAAGCACCTAGTTCATTTGCCAAGACACCGGTATGTGCACCTGATCCATAACGACCGGCACCAGCAAAAGAGCTATTAATCGTATCTCTTACACGGTTTAAGCTATTTTGAAGGGCAGCATTAAAAGAGGGATTCTGCCCGACCATACCCCCTGAAGCCATGCTTCCAAGATTATTGGCTGCCGATGTTGGATTGTAGATCCTACTCATCAAAGAACGGTTTTGATAATGGTGAGGGATGCTGCCAAGACCACCTATGGCATAGCGCGTTTGATCACTTAATGGTGCAATACGCACGCCACCATACACATTCCCACCCATCCCAGTATTATACAGATTATACGCATCCCTACCACCACGCTGAAATACATTTGCCATCCAAACAGGAGGAGCGCTTGTCTGAACCTGTTTTTGTTCTGTTGTTGCTGGTGTCTTGCTCCCCATTTCATAATTCCTTCCTATAATAAAGCATCGTTATGCAATATCCTTGCTTGTTCAGTGCACGTTTCCAACCTAAACGCCCCAAAATTTCTATCTCAAAAGCGCCATTCTCACGCGCCCAGTCCTCTGCAAATTTCAGATTATCAACCAAATCAAGAACGCCCTTCCCACTACATTCACAAATCAGCGCCCGCTTCTTTCCTAAAACTGTCTGTTGTATCTGGGTCGTGACGGCCGCTAAAAAGCGCTCGTCATCGTCTAAAACAAGCCATAACTGCTTCTTGCCACTGCAAATGGCTTCAATGAGCTCTTGCAACGTGATTTCATGTTTAAAACGTTCCACATATTCACGAAATGACGCAAGGATTTCTTCAAGATATGGCGCTATACGCTCCATATCCCAAGACGTGGTTAAAAACACTTTTGCCATTATCCTCTGCCTAAAGGACGGAAATCAACGTTAAACCCCGTTATCCTCGTCCAAGGTTCAGTTTCAGGAATGCGCAATTTAAACCGGTGATAACGATTGCGTGACCTCCCATGATAAGCCCCCGTAACATACGAACACATCCTCTCCTTGTGCCATGTGATCGGTGTTTGAGGATTGCGAAGACGACGTTCTCCTATGCTTAAAAGTCCTTGCGTCGTATCAACTTCTGCAAACATCTTCGTGATAAAGTTAAAACTTCCATCTGGGGCCCCCATCTCTTGCGAAACAACAACCGCCTCCATCGGAGCTCCTGTAAACATAACAAGACGATTTAATTCATCAAAAGCACCAAGCATTGGAACACCACTTTGCCAACGGGGGCTGTCTAAAGAAGCAGGCAATGCCTCAAGATTGAGCGAAATCTCATCTAACTGTTCTAAAGTATAACCTGTCGTAAAAACAGGAAACAAGGTGAAAGGCTTCCCCTGGAGCGTCGACCATTTCTGTAATCCCCAATCATAAACAAAGGTGGTTTGCTGGTTATTGCCTCTCTTTAAAGACCAGTAAACACGATTATCAACGGGGTCTATCACCCCTTGCATCTCATCAAGAGCAAACTTGTCAAAGGTTTTAAAAACCGTTCGGTCAACCTTTTCAAAGCCTATCGGAAAAAGTTGACCATCAAAACTCATCTGATAAAGACCGCCATCACCGGCAAAAAAAACATCACTTCCTCGACAAGCTATCGACGCTGCACTGCGGGCTCCGCGCTTGTCTTGGATCTTTTGAAACGTAAACACTATCTTAGAACCTGGAACAAAAGTTCCTGCATAAATCGCAGAACGCATAAAAATGATGGGATTGTTCGATTCCGTTGCCCCTTGCACATATTCTCCATCCGGAAAATCTTGAAAATCGCAATTTTTCTCTTTAACCGTCCAATGGGTGGCATCGTTCAAGCCTGACCAATGGATGCGATTGGGATTATCTGTCAATTGCATCAAACAAACAAAATCACCCCAAACCTTGACCAAACCTGCTTTGGGTGGATTGCCGCCTAAATCTGCAAACCGTTCGGAACTACGAATATTAAAAGCCTGGGCTTTATCATTTTTATTCACCGCAAGAATGGTTTCGCCAAACAACGCAAACGACCATTGATTCTCCTCATTGGCTTGATACGTCACACCACTTTGGCTTATGTCCTTCCAACTCCGCGTTTGACTATCATAACTGTAAAGCTTTTGTGCGCCCCCTACGATAATTTTAACACCATTGCCAGTTCTAAAGGCTATCGACCCCAAAGGCTTTTCTTCCAAAGGATGAGACACAACCGTCGCACTGGGCATCGGAATATAACAGCCATCCGCCGGCAAAACATTGACAAGCGTATCCGTAAAGCGACCGTTAACGACCGCAACATCCGGTCTGTAATCAGCTATCGGAAAATAAACCATGCTAAAAAGCCGTTGGAATTATTCGGGTGACATTATGACGTTTAGATGTCTCTGCGCGCAATTCATGCAATTGTTCATTAAAGTCATTGTAAGCCGCTGCTGCACAATCGGGTTCTTTAAGGATATTCTTGTACAGTTCATATTTGGCGCGTGCTTTAATCAGATCAAAGCCATGCACAAACCATGGATGCTCTTCATCGACACTCTCCATCTCTGATAAACGCATCGGAGAGAGAAGGAGCTGAATCTGATACGCTCTATCTGGTGTGGGATAAAGATGCAATTTCCTATCAAAATAACTATAACAAACCGGCCTTCCTTGCTGCTCTGATGATAACGAAGACTCTAAGGAAAAAGGACTTTTCCACTCCAATTCAAGCTTATGATGTGGATCAGAACGAAGATAAACGCTTCTTATTTTGACAGCTGTTTCAATATGGCGGGTATCCGTTGCATCATAGACCCCCTTTCCTGCCCGCGTTGTAAACACCACATCACGGCTTTCATTAAAGTAAAAACTTTCCCTCTCACAAAAACGAACCGCACAAAAAATACTCTCCTGAATTTGACGAACATACTCATCCCCAATGTCATCAATCTCATCCTGGATCACAGACACAAGATGGGCTAATGTGCCTCTATGACGATAAACCTCTGCCTTCTCTTGTGTCGGTCCTCCCGTCTTGATCCTTATATAATGACGCGACATTAAAACACCTTTCAGTAAAAAACTTGCCTTGACATTACCCCTATTTGCATAAAATACATATTTTATGCATTATATGTATAGTATGTACTTCATAGGAGTGCTTTTATGAAAAAATACAGTTTTACAGATCTAAACCGCGGAACAGGTGACATATTAGATGAAGCAATGTCCACCCCCGTAGCTTTAACTAAGCGAGGACGAGAAAAAATTATTATGCTTCCTATCGATTTATATAATCAATTGATAAAATCTCGTTCCAGTGCACAAGCTTTTTCTTATACTGATGCACCGAAGGATATATTAGATGACTTAGACAGAGGTTTGGATGAACTTTTAAAAAGTGACAAAAATGTTTAAAGCAGGTGACGTCGTTAGATACTATTACTTATGGCATGAACAATCTCAGAAGGGTGAGGATTCAGGTCGTAAGTCACGGCCTGCTTGTGTTGTAGTAAAAACAGAAACGCACTTCTTTTTATTTCCTATCACTTCACAAGAACCTCATGATTTGCAATTGAGTTTAAAAATACCTGAAACAGAATGTAAGCGAACAAAGCTAAAAAAAGATTCTTGGCTACGTCTTGATGAATTCAATATTGTTGCTTGCGGAGATCTTTTTGACTTTGAATCTACAAAACCACAAGGCTATTTTAGCATTGCTTTTATGCGTAAGATTGCACTTAAAATTAAAGAAATTAAAGCAATGCAACTTCTTAAAAAAGTTTCTAGGCATTAACCACCTCAATTTCAGTGATTTGTCACAAACTCAACAACCACCGTGGCTTCACCAGAATCAACAGATTTATCCATTTTGGCATAAAGAGTAAGTTCTTGGTCATAAGGGATAAATTCCTTTTGATTGCTTATCGTGACAGATTTGATACCCTGTGTCCCAACATCCGCTTCACTAAAGTCATTTACTTCATGCGTACTACCAAATTTGAGTTTTGCCCCTGAAAATGCTGTCTTAACAAAGACTTTGATTGAGGTGATCAAGGCACCACGAGGTAGAATACCTATCTTCATAACCTGCTCTTTGGCTTTATGCGTAACATCAAGTCTAAAAAAACTAACCTGCTGTGTATGAAGATTTCGTCCCTGTAAGGGTTTTGGTAATCCATCTGCCATGTTTCTTCCTTTCATCAGCAATTTGTCACGAATTGAACAACAACAACGCCCTCACCGGAAGCAACAGACTTGTCCATTTTGGCGTAAAGAGTAATCTCTTCGTCATAAGGCACAAATTCTTTTTGCCCTGTTGCTGTAAAATCCTGCGTTCCTTGCGTTTTGATATCTTTCTCACCAAATTCTTTCCCCGTGGGAGAAACTCCAATGGCGAGTTTTGCCTCTGAAAACGCTGTCTTGATAAAAGCTTTAACCGATGTAATCACGGCACCATGAGGCAGCGTTCCTATCTTCATTGCTTGATCTTTATTTGCGTGGGTAAAGTTCAGTCTAAAAAAGCTTACCTGTTGTGTAAGTAAGCTTCTCCCTTGTAGAGTTCCTGGTAATCCATTTGTCATGTCTGTTTTCCTTTCTCAAAGGCATTAAGAAGGCTTTTCACCAGTGTATGTTGAAATAACGACGGTTCCGAAATCCTGCGCATTTTGTCCTTTTCCAGGAATCTGGAAACGTGTTTTTTTCATGCCTATGATTGTCTTAGCAGCAACACCATAGACCCTTTGATAATCATCAAGCTCTTCGACCAAACTATAGCGTGTATCCTGATCTTCTGCTCCAAAGGCAAGCATCACACTTTGTGCACCAAGCAAGACAGCACGACGGACATTCTCCTCAATGCCACCAGTAGACTTCACACCCGGTGTAACATGTTCCGATTCACGTAAAATCACACCGTTATACATGCCAAGTGAACCATCAAAAATCGGGTTCTTCGCGCGCGAGCCAGAATAAGCTGCCTTCTGTATATCAAGCCACTGACCAGTATCTGTATTGGTGCGCAGTTGCATAACTTGTATAGGATGAAGATACAGCACATAAACATTCGCACCACCAACACGAACAGGTCTGATCTTCGGATTCGCTAACTTCGCAACTTTGACAGCTTCATCAATCAATTTGAGACTAAAGCCATGCTTTGCTGCCTCGGTTAAACTTTCATCGTTGGTCTTTCCATCTGGGCGAACAATCCGCTTACTACTTGGAGCCAATGGTTGGTTAAAGCCATAATAAAGTTCATCAATATCAATCTCACGTCCTTCAAATTTGAGTGTGTGCGCTGTATAACCACACACTTGAAGAAAAAACATCAAACTCAAACGGTCGGCATACCAATCAACCAATGCCTTATTCGCCTCATCGCGCAAACTGAATAGAATACGTTGCTGATCAATTGTACCTTTGTTTTTCGTCGAAACAGCATGATTAAGCTCATTGATATATAATTTGTCATGAAGAAATTGAAGAGCCTCTTCATTGCCTTTAAGCGTTTGATTCTCGCTTACACCACGTCCCATAATCTGTGCACGTAAGCTAAAAGTAACACAATCTCCGCCTTCTTTCCTGAGTTCATTTTTGACTTGAATGATACTATTGGAACCTTCTCCCATTAATGGTTCAATATCAAGCGCTTTTGACGCTTCATAATTTAATCTCTTTGACCAAGCTTTCACCGCTTGGGCATCATTAATAGGTATACGTGTTATTGCCATTTATTTTGCCTTTCTTTGCTATATAAAAAAACCGGCTTAAAGCCGGCAAAAAATCCGCATCAAAGGCGGATTACGTTATGCGCCTAGACTATAATCAACCATCGCGCCCCATTAACTGATCAAAAATGATTTGATTTTTAGGATTGCTATACCATTCTCCAAATTCTTTATCAGACATATTTCCAATAGCTTTTAGAGTCATTGGTCCAACACTGCCTCCTCCTCCAGATGCCGTTAAGGTTCGCGCAGAATTTTGCCGACTTTGAAGCGCTGCAACTTGATGATTGGCTTGTACCCCTTGGTTTTGATAGCCAAAATCTTGTGCTACCTTATAAAGCGCTTCTGCCGGATTGAGATCTTTTTGTGCACAAGTCGCCACAATCGTACGCAATTCATTCCCTATGATCTCAGAAATTGTGTTTGGTTCTGCATACTCAGGATAAAGCGTCGACCAAGCACTTAATTGCTTCGCACGCGTCTCATAAAGAAAGTTTACCGCATCACCAAAATCACTGTATTTATCTTTTACTGATGTAACAGAATTTTCTAAAAACTGACTAAGATGTACATCATACTTCTGCTGTTCCTCAGCTTGTCTTAACGCTTCTTTTTGTTCCCTAATATACGCATCTTGCTCTTGAAGCTTCTTGCCCATCCAAGACATGTAGCCAATAATGTCTTGTGTAGGATCCGGAGGAGAACTTTCTCCCTCAGCCATTGCTGTCTGGGACTTGGGTTCATAAAACTTGACAAGCGCTTCACGGGCTTGCTTGGCTTGTTCGACAACGCGCTGCTGCTCTATACTAGGAACGATTTCTGAAGGCTTTTCAACGGGCTCTACAACCGGCTCTGGAGGTGTGGCATCATTGCTCTCAACCGTCTCGACCTCGTGATTGCTCTCAAAAGAACTCTCGTCATCAAAGACCGGTGCTGCAACTCTATAATCTTCATTCATAGCTTCATTCATTTCTGCATTCATTCTCTAACCTCTCTCAAATGCTTCTTCCTCGATAAGTTGCCGCTCTTTCACGCATGATTTGATTTTGCGCTTGCTCATTGAGAATGCGCTGCCTCTCAAGTTCATGTTTCTGCTGCATCAATTCCGCTTCCAATTCTGCTCTCTTTTGATGCATGAACAGGTCAATCTGCTTGGCTTGTAAATCTAACTGTTGCATCTGGCTTTTGGTCGCAATATCTTGCTGCTTTTCTTGCAACTTCATTTGCTGCTCAGGATCCAACTGCCGTTCTTGTTGCGCCATTTGCTGCTGCTGTTGGAACTTTTCGTTTACACGATTGAGTAATGACGCAGGCAAGGGAGAATAACGCAGCAAATCAAGCATGATATCCGGTGTAACAGCATGTTGAAGCAATGGTAAAAGCTGGGTGATAATGCCAAAGGTCCGCTCTTTTTCATTCGGGCTGGTTGGGGCATCATCCACCACAATATCGTAATCAACACTCATCACCGCTTCACGTGTTAAGGGAATATATTGCGCATTCTCCTCACCCGATATCCGTACCAAGCGACCATCAGACAAATAATTCTGTATAAGGTGTAAAATAATCTTACCTTGCCTTTTGCGATACAAACGCAGACCATCAAACAGACAAGCAAGCAGGTTAAGACTGGATTGACGTCGTTGTGCCTCTAAAATACCCGCTTGTGTTACTTCTCTTGTGCCAATGAACTCAGGCGATAAACCCGTCACCTGATTAATTGCTTCCTTAGCTTCATTAAACAGTTGGAAAAAGCCCGTTGGAAACTGCGCAACAGGCTTTGGTTGTATCTTACCTGCAGCGAGTGAACCCGGTTTAAGCATCGTAATACTATCTGCCCTGCTCCAACTTCTTAGTGCTTCTCTCTCATCTTCAAAGGCTCCTCTCTCTGCCATAATCCCCCCCTTGGATTGGCTATTGAGAATGTTCATTACCTGACTAAAATATTTATTTGCCCACCGTTGAGGGTCTTTTGTGGGACGCACAACCCCATAAAACTGCCGGTTGATCTTATCAAAATACCCCGTTATACACTCCCAACCCAATTGTCCCGCAGGAACCAAAGGTTGATCAGGAGATTCAAGCAATTTCCTCCCTAAAAAAGCACGCCTGACAACCTTTTTATTAAACTGCACCCCCTGAATATCAGGCATCATACATTGAAGCTGTTCAAACTCTTGCTTACTGTAATCACGAAGTTCACCCGTTTCTAAATCAGGAGCCTTGTAATAAACTTCACTCTCAAACCAACGACATTCAACAAGTGTCACCATCCGGCGACCATTTTCGACATTTACCGATTTGTCATCGCTATTATAAAAATCAAAATCATTAT
>NZ_JACHIM010000012.1 GCF_014203215.1 Bartonella callosciuri
GTTTATTACAAGGCTCCTGATTTAGAAACGGGTGAACTTCGTGATTACAGTAAGCAAGAGTTTGAACAGCTTCAATGTATGATGCCTGATATTCAAGGGGTGCAGTTTAATAAAAAGGTTGTCAGACGTGCTTTTTTAGGGAGGAAATTGCTTGAATCTCCTGATCAACCTTTGGTTCCTACGGGACAATTGGGTTGGGAGTGTATTACCGGTTATTTTGATAAGATCAATCGGCAGTTTTATGGGGTTGTGCGTCCCACAAAAGATCCACAACGGTGGGCAAATAAATATTTTAGTCAGGTAATGAACATTCTCAATAGCCAATCCAAGGGGGGGATTATGGCAGAACGAGGTGCTTTTGAGGATGAGAGGGATGCGGTAAGAAGTTGGACGAGAGCAGATAGTATTACGATGCTTAAACCTGGTTCACTCGCTGCAGGTAAAATACAACCAAAGCCTGTTGCACAATTTCCAGCGGGTTTTTTCCAGTTATTTAATGAAGCCAAAGAGGCAATTAGTCAGGTTACAGGTTTATCGCCTGAGTTTATTGGCACAAGAGAAGTAACACAAGCGGGTATTTTAGAAGCACAAAGGCGTCAATCCAGTCTTAATCTCTTAGCTTGTCTGTTTGATGGTTTACGTTTGTATCGCAAAAGGCAGGGTAAGATTATTTTATACCTTATACAGAATTACTTGTCTGATGGTCGTTTGGTACGCATTTCCGGAGAGGAAAATGCGCAATATATTCCGTTGACGCGTGAAGCGGTGATGAGTGTAGATTATGACATTGTCGTTGATGATGCACCAACCAGCCCCAATGAGAAAGAACGTACCTTTGGTATCATTACCCAGCTGTTACCGTTGCTTCAAAATGCTGTTACACCGGATATCATGCTTGATTTGCTTCGTTATTCACCCTTGCCGGCATCATTGCTTAATCGTATCAGTGAGAAGTTTCAACAGCAGCAACAAATGGCACAACAAGAACAGCAGTTGGATCCTGAGCAGCAAATGAATTTGCAAGCTAAGCAGCAGGACATTGCGGCAAAAGCTCAGATGCAACAGTTAGATTTACAAGCCAAGCAGATTGACCTGTTCATGCGTCAAAAAAGGGCGGAACTGGAAGCAGAAATGATGCAACAACGCCATGAACTTGAACGGCAGCGCATTGTCAATGAGCAAGCGCAAAATCAGATCATGCGTGAAAGAGCGGCAACTTATCGAGGAAGAAGCATTTGAGAGAGGTTAGAGAATGAATGCAGAATTGAATGAAGGTATGAATGAAGATTACAGAGGTGGAGCACCGGTCTTTGATGATGAGAGCTCTTTTGAGAGCGATTACGAGGTCGAAACGGTTGAGAGTCCTGATGCGACACCTCCAGAGCCGGTTGCAGAGCCCGTTGAAAAGCCTTCAGAAATCGTTCCTAGTATAGAGCAGCAGCGCGTTGTAGAACAAACCAAGAAAGCGCGTGAAGAACTTGTCAAGTTTTACGAAGCACAATTCCAAACGCCGAAAGTTGAAGAAGAAAGTGCTCCACCAGATCCACGTGAGGACCCTGTTCGCTTAGTGACGTGGATGTTAGATAGGATTCAAAAGCAAGATGCGTATATTAGGGAACAGAAAGAAGCTCTAAGACAAGCTGAGGAACAGCAGCAGCATGATATGCGTCTTGGTCAGTTTTTCAACAATTCTGTTAAGTCATTTCAAAATAAATCCAGTGATTTTGATGCGGCGGCAAATTTTCTTTATGAGACGCGTGCAAAGGAATTAAGATCTTGGTCGTCACTTTATCCTGAGTATGCAGACCAAAACACAATAGATGCGATTATAAGAGATCAATTGCATGCGCTTGTAGCGACTTGTGCACAAAGAGACCTCAATCCGGCAGAAGAGATTTATAGAATAGCGCAAAATCTTGGCTATCAAAACCAAGCGATACAAGCCAACAATCAGATAGAAGCGCTTCAGAGTAGGCAGAATTCTGCGAGAACCTTAACGGCATCTGGTGGAGGAGGCGTGACAGGTCCTATGACCAAAGAAACACTTGCCAATATGTCCGAGAAAGAATTCAACACTTGGATATCCAATCCGAAAAATGAAGCCCGTTTTTATGAAATTATGGGTGCAGACCCTGATGAGGTATAAGTTTTACAACATAATCCGCTTTTGATGCGGGTTTTCCACCGGCTTTAAGCCGGTTTTTTTATAGCAAAGAAAGGTGAAACAAAAAATGGCAACAACACACATAGGAACCCATGATCCGCAAGCGGTGAAATTGTGGTCACAGAAATTAAGCAATGAAGTTTTGAAAGCGACGAAAATTGCTCCTCTGATTGGCAAAAGTTCGAATAGCATTATCCAGCTTTATAACGAAACCCATAAGAGTGCAGGGGATAGTGTCACATTTAGTTTGCTTGTGAATCTTTTTGGGGATGGTGTTACACAGGGAGAAACGCTTGAAGGCAATGAAGAAGCACTTCAATTTATGAATGATCGGTTGGTGATTAACGAGCTCTTACATGCAGTGCGGGTGGCAAATGATGATTCAATTGACCAACAGAGAATACTTCCGAATTTACATAAGAAAGCTAAAGAAGGCTTGGTTCGCTGGTATGCACATCGTTTAAGCATCATGTTTTTTCTTCAGGTATGTGGTTATACAGCGCGTACGATCAGTGTTGATGGTCGAGAAGTCTACATTAAACCGGTTCATTATGGCTTTAATCCGATCATGGCACCAAGCAGTGAACGTATTATTCGGCCGGATGGTAAAACCAAGGATGAAGAGCTTACCGATAAAGCCAAACATAGCTTTAGTCTTAAATTGATTGATGAAGCAGTTAAACAAGCCAAGCTTGCCAATCCGCAAATTTCTCCGGTCCATATCAATGGTGATGATGTTTATGTTTTGTATTTGCATCCAACACAAGTCATGCAATTGCGCACCAATACAGCCGCTGGTGAGTGGTTAGATATACAAAAATCGGTTTATGCGACTTCTCGCGCAAAGAACCCAATCTTTGATGGCTCTCTTGGCATGTATAATGGCGTTGTTTTACGCGAAGCGATCCATCTCACTCATGGTGTAAAATCGACAGATCATACAGCGGTAAAGAGTGTCCGTCGTGCAGTGTTCTTAGGTGCACAAAGTGCGGTTATTGGTTTTGGCAAAAATCACAGTGCAACGCATTACACCCTCAATGAAGAGTATTTTGATTATAAACGTGAACTTGGCGTATGCGCCAAAACTCTCATAGGTATGAAGAAAACCCGTTTCCAAATGCCAAATAGCGCGCAAACAGCGCAAGATTTTGGAACCATTGTCATTCCTACCTACAGCGGTGAAGCAGCAGCGTAATCATGGGAGGGGAAAAAAGACATGGCAGATCAATTACCACCTCCACTACAGGGGAGGAATCTTCATACCCAACAGGTGAGTTTCTTGCGGCTTAATTTTACCTACCACGATACAGATCATAGCGTAAAAATAGGTACCCTGCCTCGTGGAGCATTGATCACCTCGATTAAAGCTTTTGTCGAGACGGCTTTTACAGATGCCAAGTTACAGATTGGGAGCACTGCGACAGGAAAAGAGTTTGGCGAAAAAGACGTCAAAACACAGAGTACACAAGACTTTACACCAACTGATCAAAAGGCTTTTGTTTCAGACAGCAAGGAGCTTACTTTGTATGCTAAAGCAGATAAAAAGGTTCAGGTTGGTAAGTGTGTTATCGTTGTTCAATTTGTGACAAATCACTGAAAGAAAGAATAAGAAATGGCAAATGAATTACCACAACCATTGCAGGGGAGAAGTCTTCATACGCAGCAAGTGAGTTTTTTACGACTTAATTTTACCCATGAAGCCAAAAAACAGAGCTTGAAAATAGGAACCTTGCCGCGTGGAGCACTGATTACGTCAATGAAAGTGTTTATCAAGACAGCTTTTACAGATGCCAAATTAAAGATTGGGAGTGCTGCTGGAGGGAGTGAATTTGGAGAATCTGAAATCAAAGAAGCCGGTGTTAAAACGGTCACAATAAATAATCAAAAGGAATTCGTTCCTGATGATGAAGAGTGCACACTTTATGCCACAGCAGATAAAGAAGTCGCGTCTGGTCAGGCAACTGTGGTTGTTGAATTTGTGACAAATCACTGAAAGAAAGAATAAGAAATGGCAAATAAATTACCACAACCATTACAGGGGAGAAGCCTTCATACCCAGCAAGTAAGCTTTTTACGTCTTAATTTTAGCTATCAAGACAAAGAAAATGCTCTGAAAATAGGCACTTTACCTCGAGGCGCTTTAATCACTTCAATCAAGGTGTTTGTTAAGACAGCATTTTCGGACACGAAGGTAAAAATAGGCAGCACTGCTGGAGGTACTGAGTTTGGTGAAGCGGAAATCAAACAACAAGCAGTCAAAGAGGTCAAGCCCAGCAATCAAAAGGAATTTGTCCCTTATGACCAAGAACTTACTCTTTATGCCAAAATGGATAAATCTGTTGATTCCGGTGAAGCCACAGTGGTTGTTGAGTTTGTGACAAATCACTGAAATTGAAGGGGAAGAGTTTAACTCTTCTCATGGTTTATGGAGCAGGAGATTGTACACTCAGTTGCAAATTAAGAGCAGATAAGACAGCAACTAAGGTAGAGAGCTTAGGGTCACCCGTTTTGCTTAAAGAGCGGTATAAACCACTGTGTGCGCGATTGGTTTCTTTTGCTAAGGCACGCATATTTTGGGCTCTAGCAACAATACCAATGGCATCTGCTATATGAGCAGCATCTCCTGTTTTGAAGGCTTCATTGAGAAATGTTTGTTGTGATTCAATGTCTTGAAGATATTTTTCTGGTTTAAATGGGGTTATTTTCATCACTGTACTCTTTTTTTAACTTTAATGCTTGTTCAATATCTTTTTGCTGGGTTGATTTATCTCCACCACATAGCAAAAGGATAAAATCAGAACCTTTTTGGATAAAATAAATTCTGTAACCAGCACCATAATGGATACGCAATTCACCTATGCCACTAAAAAATTTAACATCACCAAAAAGACCTTGTTTTAAGCGTACAACACGCTGAAGAATAATAGCTTTAGCGTTTTTATCTTTGAGTTTCTTAAGCCAATTATCAAATTCCATCGTTTTATGAATGAATACCATTAGTGCACTATAATGCACAGATGATGATATATCAAGGGAAGTTTTTTACTGAAAGGTGTTTTCATGTCGCGTCATTATATAAGGATCAAGACGGGAGGACCGACACAAGAGAAGGCAGAGGTTTTTCGTCATAGAGGCACATTAGCCCATCTTGTGTCTGTGATCCAGGATGAGATTGATGACATTACGGATGAGTATGTTCGTCAAATTCAGGAGAGTATTTTTTGTGCGGTTCGTTTTTGTGAGAGGGAGAGTTTTTTCTTTAACGAAAGCCGGGAGGTGGTGTTTACAACACGAGCAGGAAAGGGGGTCTATGATGCTTCTGATACACCACATATTGAAACAGCGATTACCATCAAAGGTGTTTTTCTTCATTCAGGGAACAATAAGTTTGCCTTAGAGAAGAGAAGCGCTTTTTCCTTAGAACCTTTGTTGTCGTCAGGACAGCAAGGAACGCCGGTTTGTTACAGTTATTTTGATAAGAAACTTCATCTTTATCCGATTCCGGATGCTGCTTATCAGGTCCAGCTTATTCTCTCTCCGATGCGTTTGGAAGAAGTTGAGGATATGCATCAAGAGCACCCATGGTTTGTTCATGGCTTTGATCTGATTAAAGCACGCGCCAAATATGAATTATACAAGAATATTCTGAAAGAGCCTGATTGTGCAACAGCAGCTTATAATGATTTTCAAGAGCAATTGCATGAATTGCGTGCAGAGACTTCAAAGCGTCATAACGTCACCAGCATAGTGCCAACGGACTTCTAATGCCCTTTTTTCCGATAGCCGATTACCGACCGGATGTTGCGGTTTTAAACAGCAACTTTACTGATACGCTTGTCAATGTTTTGCCGGCGGATGGTTGTTATTTGCCGATGCCCAGTGCGACGGTTATTTCTGCTGCTTTGGAAGAGAAGCCTTTGGGGTCGATAGCTTTTAGAACCGGCAATGGGGTTAAAATTATCGTAGGGGGCGCACAAAAGCTTTATTTTTATGAGAGCCAAACGCGGGGTTGGAAAGACATTAGCCAAAGTGGTGTGACATATCAAGCCAATGAGGAGAACAAATGGTCTTTTGCGTTGTTTGGGGAAACCATTCTTGCGGTGAACAAAAATGATAAACCCCAGGCTTTTAATATTGTTAGTTCAGAGCGGTTTGCAGATTTAGGCGGCAATCCACCGAAAGCAGGTTTGGTAAAGGTTTGGGGTGATTTTTTATGTTTGCTGGACCTTGCGGATAATCCCAATCGCATCCATTGGTCAGGCTTGAACGATGCCACGCATTGGACGATTGGTGATAAAGATTGTTATTATCATGACTTTCATGATGGAGAATATGTGCAGGGTGCGACAGGATCGAGCAATCCGCTGGTTTTTCTACGTTCTGCTGTTTATGCTGGTTCCTTCATGTTAGGCTCTAAAGTGCCCTTTCTTTTTCAAAAGATACATGACAAACGTGGAGCGAGGAGTGCTGGCGCCATTGCCTGTTTTGGCAGTGATGCCTTTTTTGCTGGTGATGGTGGTTTTTATCAGATTGGTTCGGATGGACAGCTTTTCCCGATAGGGTTTGAAAAGGTTGACCGAACGGTGTTCACCAATTTTGATAAGCTTGCTCTTGATGAGATGCAAGGAGTGATAGACCCTGTCCATAATCGTGTTTACTGGTCTTTGAAGAGTGGAAATAACCAGCAAACCACCTTTGTTTATGATTGGGGTTTGCAGAAATGGTCGACAATTCAGGGTGAGCCTTTAAGCTTTTTTCCAGTGTTCACGACAGGCTATACGTTAGAACAACTTGATAATATCTCGACAAGTCTTGAGACCTTACCCGCTTCTCTTGACAGTTCCATTTGGCAAAGTGGTGCGCCGATGCTTGGTGCTTTTGATGGTGAAAGGAGGCTTGTTGTGTTTACGGGAGCTCCTATGGAGGCGGTTGTTGTTTCGCAAGAGATGGGGGCGACGGATGGGAGCTTTAGCTTTCTCACCAAGATGTTTGCACAGGTGGATACCCTAGAAGGGCTTTTGAGTATAGGGGAACGAGGAGTTCGTAATCATCACACGCCAATTACATGGCATAAGGAAAGGATATGTTCTTTTGTGACGGGCGCCTATCATGGGAGGTCACGCAATCGCTATCACCGCTTTAAATTGCGTATTCCTGAGGGTGTTCCTTGGAAGCATATCACAGGCTTTCATGTGGATTTACGGTTTTTAGGGAAAGGATAATGGCAAAAGTTTTTTTAACCTCTTCTTGGGATAAGGAGCGCATAGCACCTTATCTTGAAGAGATCCTTGCAGCCTTTCGTCGTTATGTAGAACGTTTTAAACATGAAATGACTTTGCAAGAGCTCATTGAAGCCATTTGCAGTGGCAAGAAACAATTATGGCTGATTTTGGATGATGACGAGCGCTTTTTAGCGGCTGTGACGACACAACTTCAATATACGGCATTAGGCAAGAAGCGGGCGCTGATTTGTGAATGTAGTGGGAAGGGCGTTCTTGATTTGGTTGATAATCTGAAATTTGCAGAGGACTGGGCGCGTGAGAATGGCGCCCATGAAATGGAGATTTTGGGACGTTTAGGATGGCAGCGGGCTCTCAATAAGCAAGGCTATGGCATAGACATGATTTATTATCGGAAGGATTTATAAAATGGGGAGTAAACGACCAACTGAAACGCAACAAAGGCAGGTACAGACGAGTGCTCCCCCTTCTTGGGTGGATAATATTTTTAAGCAGGGTGCTACGAATGCGCTTGGTCTTTATAATTCAGGAGCTGGTGGCAATGTTTATAACGGACCACGTATTGCACCTTTAAGTGCTCCAACCACCCATGCTATTGGAGGTCTTGGGAGCGTTCCCAGCCAGTATCAGAACAATTCTCTGATGAATTTGATCAACACTCCGACGGTGTCGGCAAGTAATCTTGGGCGGATTGCGTCTGGTGGTCTGATGGGAGGGAATTCGTATTTTGGTCAGGTTCTTCAAGAAGGGTTAGATGAGGTAGAAAATAGAATTAACAGATATTTCTCAGGGATTGGTCGCTATGGAACGCCTGATCATAAGGATGAGTTGCGCAAGGGAAGCGGGTCTGTATATGCCCGTGCTATGGCAGATCAGTATAATCAAGATTTGCAGCATATGATGCATGCCAATGCGATGATTGATCACTCTAATCAAAACCAGTTGGGGGCGGCGAATAACTTCTTACATGGATACGGTAATGCCTATTCCAATGCCTTACAGGGCTCTTCACTCCTTGATGCTTACAACCAAAGACTTGCTGATGCTGAACGCGAACGCTGGCTGGAGCAAGACAATAGCGGTTGGAATAGACTGAATATGTTGATGAACGCCGGTCATGGATTTGCAGGCAATTACGGTACAACCACCAACAACAGTACAAATTCCCTGATGCAAGGCAACAATCCTTGGAAGAATGTTCTAGGCCTTTTAGGCGGTGTTGGTCAATTTGTTGCCCCTTATTTGGGGAAATAGGGAGAGAGGAAGTGATGGCAAATAAGAGCGAGAACATTTTATCAAGACTTCTTAATTCTCTGTACGCCATGGATCCATTGGCATCGCGTGTGCTCTTGCAAAATCAACAGGTGGAGAATGCACAACAACAGGCGAATAGATTGCCTTATTTAACACCTTCTCCAGCTGTTGGTACAGTTGGTTTACAGCCGGACCCGTTCGGTTTAGCGAAAGATATGCCGCCCTTACCGAATGTGAGTTCTGCTTTGAGATCACGGGAAATACAACCGAATGCATCCTCTTCATTTCCTTCTATACCCATGGCGACAGTTGGTTCAAAACTGCACCCATTAGGTTTGACTAAAGATATGGAACCATTGCCCAATGCACTTTCGGATTTGAAGTCATTGCAACCACAACAAGTTGCGTTAGCAGAATCCTCTCTTCCAACTGTACAATCGGAACAAACGGGATCTGTACCGCTCGTACAATCACAACCAGGCTCTACTTCTCAACAGAGCTTTTGGGATCAATTGCGTCATCCTGAGTTTTTACAGAGGCTATCGGATTATGCGATTGGTTATGCCTCATCGGATGGACCAATGGCCCAAAGCTTGGCGAATGCAGCGATGAATCTTCGTCATGGTGATATGGAAAGAGAACAGAAGAAGCAGGTTAATCAAACGATCGAGTATCTAAAATCTAAAGGGTACAGTGAAGAAGAAGCCCGGTTTATGGCTGGGAATAAAGATGCGTTGAATGCGTTCCTGGTACAAAAGATAAATGGCGGTAATGGTCTTAATTCTAAAGAAGAATTGGACCGCCAACGAGAAATGATAGAGCTTCAAAATAGTGAAGCTATTAGCAATAATATGCTTAATGATATCGAACGTTTTATGAATTACGTGAACGAAAATGGTGCGTGGGCTACGGGAAATTTTGCTGATTGGCAAGCTTTTTTCAATGTTCCTCAACACCGTGATATGAAGTCACTGCTTAACTCGATTAAAAACCGTATAGGTATTGACCGTTTAGAAGCGATGAGACGGTATTCACGCAATGGTGCTTCTGGTCTTGGAAACCTTACAGAAAAAGAGCTTGATATCTTAAAGAGCTATTTAGGAGAGATAGACTATAAGTTGGGTGACAAAGAGTTGATGTTTAGGTTGAAGAAGATACGTGAGATTTTAGGTAAGATGAAATCAAATGTATTGGCTTTGCTAGAGGATCGTCACACCAAATTGACAGAAGAGAATGTTCATCAAGTTACAGCATCATCGGCGCATACTCCAGTTATCAAGAAAGAATATAGTCATTTGCCTGTTGTGACGAGCAAAGAGCAAGAGGATGCATTGCCTCCAGGTTCCTTCTTTATTGGTGAAGATGGTAAGAGAAGGCGTAAGGGAGCTTGAGATGGGTTATATTCCTTATTCGCCGATTATTGATGATGCCTCAGATTATGATAGTACGTTTTCAGTGAAGAAGCGTCGTGATCATCAAGGCAAAAAACTAACGGGTTATATTCCTTATTCCCCTCTTGTTGATGATGTCTCAGATTATGATGGTATGGCTTCTCATTCACAACCTACAAAAGATAGTTTTTTATTTGATGATAAAGATTTGACAGTGTGGGATGCGCTAAAGAGTCATGGCATATCTGGTTTAACGGCAGGTTATAGCGATGAAATACAGGCAGCGAATGAAGCAGGTTTTACGGATTATTGGAAGGGAGATCAAAAGGCTGAGGAGATCTATAACAGAAGAGTAGCAAAGGAACGTGCTTACCAAAAAGCCTTGGAAAAGAAATATCCTTGGTTGTCTTCTGGTGCTTATATTGTGGGTTCGATTTTACCAACATTAGCATCATTAGCTATCCCTGGATTAAATTTTTTAAGAGCAGGTTCGACTTTAGGAAGTTTGGGTAAGGGAATGCTTGTGGGAGCCGGTTCTGGTGCTTTGCATGGTTCTGGTGCGGGAGAAGGTTACAATGATACAGTGAACTCGGCGTTAGCTGGTGGTGTTGGTGGAGCTGTTTTAAGCCCGGTTGCTTCTTTAGCAGGCATGGGGGTTTCTAAGGCAGTTCGTGGTGTAGGAAATGCTTTAAAGTCACCTCCTCTTGTGAGGAATATTTTTAATCCTGCTCGTAAAGAAGTTTCAAATAAAGCTTTGAGAGAAGTTGCTAAGCAGCTTTATGAAGATAACACTAAAAAAATTACTGAACGCCTTAGCTTTGAACCTCATGATGTGTTTTTGACAGATATTAATGAAAAATTGCGACAGGCTTTGTGGAATTCCTCTAGAACCAATAAAGATGTTTATAATATTTTGAAACAAGCCCATGAGAAAAGATTAGGTGGTTCTGTTCAACGTCTTGATGATATGATGGATCAGACAATTGCTTCCTACCAGAATAGTGATGCTTTAAAAAGGATGCTTAAACAACAAGGGAAAGAGGCGCATGATCATCTTTATGAACAAGCAAGGCGCGCTCCAATAGGAGAAAAGCATTATGAAGCTCTTAATAAAATTTTTGAAAATAAAGGCTTTCAAAAAGCTCTCAAAGATGCTGTCTCTGCCTTAGAAGAGCATCCCTTAAAAGCAAATCCTCAACGCTTTTATGATAAAAAATTGAGCAGTTTAAACTATAAACCCACAGTAGAGTTGTTAGATCAAACCAAGCAGTCTCTTGATGACTTGATAGAGAAGAGTAAGAGACTTGGGGATAACCAAAAGGTTTCTGGCTACCAAATACTTAAAAAAGATTTGGTCAACATAATGGATGCGATCTCCCCTCCTTATCAAGCAGCGCGTAATAGTGCAGCAAAGTACAAAGGTTTTGAAGAGAGTTTTGAGAAAGGTAGGCAAGCTCTTGGAACAAAACTTGAAAAGAGTATTGAGAGGGATGCAGTTAAGGAAAATCTTTCTAAAGGCAATTGGACGGATAAAAACAATAGCTATCAGATGGGTATGAGAGATGCATTAGATGATCTGTTGAGAAAAAAGGATGACCCTATTAATGAACTCTCTAATCTTTTAAAACAAAATCTTGCATCTGAGAATCTTGAAAGGATCATAGGAGCTGAACGGTTTGCAGCTTTTAAGAAGGCAGTCGATCAGGAGCAATTCTATTCTGATGCAGCCAAAAAAGGCTTTACAGAATTTAGGGGAGCTCCTGAATTGTCTGTTTTTGATGGTGTTCGTGTTCCACACAGTGTTCCTGATATACCGGTTCAAGCGGGTAAGTTATCCCGCAATATATTTTCCCATCCGAACGCACCAGAAGCGGTACGAGCAAGACAAGAGCTAGAGCGTGGAATAGCAAAATTAGCAACTTTTGGCGTTAAAGGAATGGAGAGAAATGAGATTGCTCAATTGATTCAAAGTGCTTTAAAGTGGCATCACGCAGGGGTGCTAACGGATGAAGGCTTGAAAATTGTTTCTAGAGCTATAGCAAAAGGGCTAGGTCCTCGTGCTTCCATAGAGTACGCAAAATGACCCGTTATAGCCCTTCTATAGAGCAAGCGATACGGCAATCTGCCGCGCGTTATGGTTTGCCTGAGAGCTATCTGTATCGTGTTGCGCAGATTGAAAGTGGCGGCAATCCCAATGCAAGAAATTCCCGTTCCTCTGCTGGTGGGTTGTATCAGTTTATAGACAGTACCGCCAAGCAATATGGTTTGCAGGATAAGTTTGACCCCATGCAAGCAGCCGATGCGATGGGGAGATTGACACGTGACAATCGCAACCATTTAAGCCGCGTGTTGGGAAGAGCGCCTAGTGAAGCAGAATTGTATTTAGCCCATCAACAGGGAGCAGGGGGAGCCGCGCGGCTTCTTCAAAACCCTCATGCCAATGCAGCACAAATCGTTGGCAGCAATGCGGTTGGTTTGAATGGTGGAAATACTGGTATGCGTGCTGGTGACTTTGCCAATAGGGTGTTGCAAATGTATGGTGGACAGCAGCCTTATAGTGCAAGCCCTGTTGTTGCTGGAAGCAATGTTCCTCCAGGGGGTGGATTTGGGAAGAGGGATAATCTGCTTGAACTTTTAAGAGTCTTGCTGTCATCACAGCAAAAGCCATCAGAAGAAGATGCTCATCCTTTGATGAAGCAATTTATGCGGGCGTTTTACGGCCCGTTTTACAAGATTTAGGATTCACAACGATGTCAACGATATATGATTGGTCGCTTAGAGCGTCGGAGAACACGCGCGCCGATGATTTGGTTGATTGGTCAGAAGGGCAATTGCCAAGCACGATCAACAATAGTGCGCGTGGAATGATGCAGCGGGTTAGGGAGTATTTGGCAGATACGGGTGGTGCGATTGAAAGTACCTTTACGGTTAATCAAGCCCAACAAACGACAGCTATTAGGCTCCAGACCAAATCGCAATTTTTAGAATACAAGAAAGATATAGTTGTACGATTTAAAGCCAAAGGAAGAAATGTTGGTATAACAACGGTAGCTCTCAATACTCTAGCGGGTAAACAGGTTTACAAAGTAACAGAAGCTGGTATTGCCCTTTTATCAGGCGATGAGATGCAACAAGGATGTATCTATACCTTAGTCTATGATGAAGTAATTTCGGGATGGCAGCTTCTCAATCCAACCCCAACAAAGTCACAACTAGGTTTAACAAGCAATCCTTATCCGTCAGGTTTTATAGGGAGTTTTGCTATGCAAGCGCTTCCAAGTGGTTGGTTATTGTGTGATGGGAGTGCTTATTCACGCAGGAGCTATAGTGATCTATTTGCAGCGATAGGAACGACGTGGGGAAATGGAGATGGTGTAACAACGTTCAATATACCAGATTTGCGAGGCATGTTTTTACGAGGTTTTGATGGTGGAGGCACTGTTGATCCGGGGCGGGCTTTTGCGAGTGTGCAACAGGATTTCATTCAATCTCATAGGCATGAAGGTCATGAGCTTTTTCCAAAGCATCTTAATGAAACTGGAATGGAACATTGGCACGGTGATGCCACGATGCTGTGGGGGCATTTACTTGATGAAGAGAAGCAATCGGCAGTTGAAGCCGTTACGGGAATAAGAAGAGAGAACATGCAGGCCTATGATATTTTGGCAGTGCCTCTTGATCAATATTATACGCATCATATTGCAACATTAAGGGATGGAGAGAGTGAAACTCGTCCTATCAATGTCACGGTTGTTTTTGCGATAAAAAGCTGAGGCAAATATGTCAGATATCTATAGTTGGTCTTTAACAGCGTCTGAAAATGCAGGCGCTGATAGTTTTATCAATTGGTCTGAGGGACAGCCACCCCATACAGTTAATAATAGTGCACGTGCCATGATGCAACGGGTAAGAGAATATTTATCGGCTATTGGAGGTGTTCTTGAAAGCACATTTATAGTCAATGAAGAACAACAAACGACAGCGATTACGCTTCAGACCAAATTCCGATTTTTAGCCTACAAGAAAGATATAGTTGTCCGGTTTAAAGCGAAGGGCACTAACCTTGGAGCAACCATGGTTGCACTTGATAGGTTAGAGGGGAAACCAGTTTACAAGGCGACAGAAACGGGTATTCGTCCCCTTATTGGAGGAGAAATCCAAAATGGCTGCATCTCTACCCTCGTGTATGATGAGGAAATTAGCGGATGGCAGCTTCTCAATCCGATGATAAAAGGCATTTCTCAATTTAGGCGCTTACCTTCAGGTTTTATAGGGAGCTTTGCCATGGAAAATTTGCCTGATGGTTGGTTATTATGTGATGGGAGTGCTTATTCGCGTAAGGATTATCGTAATCTTTTTGCAACCATTGGAACTCTGTGGGGGGATGGAGATGGTGTAACAACGTTCAATATACCAGATTTGCGAGGCATGTTTTTACGGGGCTTTGATTACCTTGGGGCTGTTGATCCAGGGCGTCATTTTGCAAGCACCCAACACTATTCTTTGAGAATCCATGAGCATAGAATTGGGACTGTTGATCCGGTACGAGGTTCTTTGAGACGCAAACGTGATAGCTCTTCTGTTAACGGTCCGCTTAAGAGGATGAAGAGGAGTATTATTGTTGATTATGAAATTCTTGATGAAGAATGTGCTGGTTTGACAGGGGATGCCTTGGAAAGGTGTGAGAGGGCATTTGACAGTCTAACGGACACAGGTGAAGAGGAAGTAACCGTACAGCCTGAAGACTCTTTCTCACCTCCATTTTTTATCAAATATAGAGAAAAGTTTTTCATGTTGTCTACACCTAGACGATCCGATCAAGAATTAGGCATTCATGAGCATAGGATTATGACAGAGAGTTTTGGGGGTCAAGAAACGCGTCCGATTAATGTTTCGCTTGTATTTGGGATAAAGACATGAGGTTATAAAATGTTATCAAAACCGTTTGCGCTATCAGAAATGAGTGATCCGTCACAAATCCGCGTTGTTTTGTATTCGGGTGATCGCATGGTACACGCCCCTCTTAATGGGATAGTTGATCTTATGAAGGATGTTTTGAAGTCAGAGATTGGGGATTCTTTGCACGCGATAGATGCCCGCTTGAGAGAGTTAAGCGCGGAGCTAGAAGATCTCAAACAGTGTCAGTTGGAAACATTCACTTGAAATAATGTAAGGAAGAAAGATTATGGGTGTCCCGTATCATGAGCATGATTATCAACTTCCCGTAGCAACAAAAGATGAAATCATAGAGGGCATTTCGGTTGATAAAGTTGTTGTGCCGCAGTCATTGGGAAGTGCAGCAGTTTACCAGTATGAAGCATTTGCCACAGCAGAGCAGGGGGCGCAGGCGAAGCAGGCGGCAGAAGTAGCGACAGGAATAGCCAAGACAGCTAAGCAAACAGCAGATCAAGCCAAAGAGGTCTCGGAACAGGCAAAAAGGGTAGCCGATGAGGCAAAGGGAGCGTCTAATACAGCAACAGAACTATCCACACAAGCCTCTAACACAGCGACACAAGCAGCGCAAACAGCAGCGACAGCGGTCACAACAGCTACTTCTGCAAAGACGATAGCAGAGAATGCACAACTTGTATCAGAAGCAACCAAGCGTTTTGCAGAAGCCTCACAGACGCTTTCTCAACAATCGAAGAGTGCTTGTGATGCTGCAAAACAAACAGCCAGTGAAGCGAAGGAAACCTCTGATGCGGCGAATGTGTTGGCGAATACAGCGGCGAGCGATGCTCGTGAAGCGAAGAGCTTAGCCGCAACAGCGGTCACAACAGCCAATGGTGCCAAGCAAGAGGCATCTACGGCCGTTAGTGTAGCCAATGAATCCAAGGTAACGGCAACAGGTGCTGTGACGAGGGCGACAGAAGCGCAGGATACAGCCAAACGGGCAGAGCAAGTTGCGAGAGCAGCCAAGCAAGAGGTAGAGGATGTCTCGAAAGTAGCCAGGCAAGCAGAACAAAAAGGCACAGCGGCTAGCCAAGTAGCAGCGACGGCGGTA
>NZ_JACHIM010000013.1:0-3851 GCF_014203215.1 Bartonella callosciuri
AAAAGAAGCACGATTGGTTATCCGTGCTTCTGGAACTGAGCCGGTCATCCGCATTATGGCTGAAGGTGATGAACGAGAAGTTCTAAACGCTGTGGGGACAGAATTGACCGATGTGGTCTCAGCAATGATGTGCTTTCAAGGGGAGGGCATTTTAAAGGGCTTAGTATTGAGGTTTGCCATTGTCCTTTGTTCTTCGCTCTTGAAGAAGAGTGAAAAAACCTTGCAAGAGATGACTGCCAAACAGTGCTTTTTGGAGAACATGTTCATTATTCTATCACATAGACAAGGATAAGAGTGTTTTGCTGTTTAGAGGGTGGTGATAAGTGATATGGTTTTGTTGTTCGCTCTTCAATTTTCGTGGACGAACCCTTGAACATTCATGTTGCGATAACATGAAGAGGCAAAAAAGGTGTTTTCTTTCCATGGAGAGAAAACACCTTTGGGGGTTAGAAAAACACAGTTACATATCTTTAATCTGAAAAACTGTCTTTTTTATCTTTTTTCCACAAAAAGTAAGTTGCAAGCCCAAGCACTGGAAAACTCAATTTGGCAAAAGGGAGATATCTGCTTAAAAGTGCAAGACTGGAAATTGCTGCCTCTGTCATAAGTTTATGGCGTTGTTCTTCCCTTTTCTTTTGTTGATCATAACGTTGTGCAGCTTTGAAAGTTTTGCTCGTTAAGAGGGCTAATCCTGCAATAAAAAACCAAAGGAAAAACATTGTGCTGGCTGCTGTAAGAGGTTTCATAACCGAACATAATGCGATAAAGCCGATGGCGCATAAAAAAATTAAAGACATAAACAATGAAATGCCAATAATTCCTCCGCAAATTGCTTGAAAGCGAACTTGCTTAACAGTGCTTTTGAGCCCGCCACCGACAAGGTGATTTAAAAGAGGAGCAATAAGTTTATGCATTGCTTAACGACGCAAGAGTTGTGCTAGAACAAAACCAACACCTGCTGCAAACAAAATGCTTTTGCAAGGGTTTTTACGAACGCATTGATTCATGGTTTGTTCAAAGTCACCAATTTTATCTTTTGCTTGAGACACAATGTCTTCGCTATTTTCTTTTGCTGAGTTATACAGTTTTTCAGCTTTGTCTTTCGCTGCGGTCAATTTGTTTGCACCAAGATTTGTCAGTGTTGTGGTGATCCCTGAAATTTCACCACGTAACTTTTCTAACTGTCCTTGGACGTCTTTCTCTGTTGTTTTATTGTTTGCCATGATGCTTTTTCCCTCTCTTGACTCATCATTCTTTAGTATTTGTGTATTCATAGTGATTCTTTGCTTGAAGTAAATTTTTCACTGCTTTTGTAACGTCAAACAATTTTTTTAGTTCCCTCTTTTTTTTAATTTAAAAGATTTCTGATAAAATAAATCTTCCTTCTCTATAAGCATCTCTTTTGTTCGTGAATGGTCAGACGAAAAATTCATGAGATACCGCTCTAGAGCGTAATAAAGAAAAACAGACTTTGCGCTTAGGAAAGATAAATTAACACTCACATGATTTCGTCAGATTTCAATGTGGCTTAAGGTCTTGTAAAAGTTGCTTGTGGTCTTGATGAGGGCTGGGTGGGATGGTATCTTTTTTTAACAGTTGTGATCTACATGTTGCTGTTTCTTGTGAGGTGCAAGCAAACGGTTTTTTTATGATTTTGCATCAGAAGGATTGCAATGAAGAAATGCATCTTAGATGATACATGTCTTCATAAAGTATTCGATGCGTTATCTTTAAATCAAACTGTTGAATCGAAGATGCCATTACCCAGTGAAGCCATTTTGCACTATGAACTTGTTTTATCCGATAAATTTATTTTCATTTGTGTAGAGAAAAACTTCTTGAAAAATTCCTCTTGAAAGAGATATTTTCTGAAATAAAACTATACTTGATTTATCAAGTTTTATTCCTTAAGACGAACATGAAGTGATGTTAAAGGGGCGTGGCATGGTGGGGAATGGTGCTATGGGGGTAGTAGCATAGCTGTAAGATCAAAAATATAAGGTCACAATGGTGTGAGACAGAAATGGAATCTGAGACAATATCCTTAGAAAGTGCGTCTACCGTATTTGCAGCGCATGATCTTTCTCCTTTTTCTATGTTTATGGCAGCTGATTTTGTTGTGAAAACCGTTATTGTTCTTTTGTTGCTTGCTTCTCTTGCATCTTGGACGATTACTTTTGTCAAAATCGTTGAGATTTTTTTAGCAAAGCGAAGAGTGCGTCATGAACTCCAATTGGTTCTTAATGCTCAGACCCTCACGCGGTTGACTGCTAGCTTAAAAGAGAGCAAAGGAGCCGGCGTGTTTTTTCTCAAAGAAGTTCTTAAAGAGGTCTATCTTTCTACGCAACAGATTCATTTTATTAGTGCTGAGGGGATCGGAGGGGATTCTGGTGAAAGAGCCAGTGCAAGACAAGGGGGACAACAAAGGGCACAAACCGTTACTGATGAATATCCCCCTTTCTATGAGCAGATCAATCGCTATGAGGAGGTTGCTCGCGATATTAATGAGGGCGTAAAGGAGAGAGTTCATTCGCTTTTATCACGCTGCTTGCTGGCTTCTACGCGCCGTGTTGCATGTGGTAGTGCTGTTCTTGCAACCATTGGTGCAATTGCTCCCTTTGTGGGGCTTTTTGCAACTGTTTGGGGAATCATGAATTCTTTTATCGGTATTGCTCAGTCGCAAACAACGCGACTCGATGTCGTTGCTCCTGGAATTGCCGAAGCTTTGCTTGCAACCGCTATCGGACTTTTTGTGGCTATTCCCGCCGTTATTATGTATAATAGCCTTATGCGTGCTTTAAGTAGTTATCGCAATGACTTGGGTGATATCGCTGCTGCACTTGAAAGACTCTTGAGCCGTGAACTCGATAGATACAGACAACAGAAAAGTCATAAAAAATGAAAGCAGGGTTTAATGATGATTGGAATCCAGATGAAGGTGGGTTGCACAACGAGATCAATGTAACCCCTTTTATTGATGTTGTTCTGGTATTGCTTATTGTTTTTATGGTTGCTGCACCTTTGGCAACATCTGTTATTCCGGTTCAGTTGCCTTCTATAACCCAAGCTTCCTCTGTAGTTCAGCCTGAGGAACCTCTTTATGTAACTTTGCAAAAAGATCATTCCCTTTATGTTGGTGAGAGTCTTGTTGACCAAACAGCCTTTACCGAAGCTTTGTTGAAGCAAACAAACCAAAATCTAGAGACAAAGATTTTGATCAAAGCTGATAGCGAAATCAATTATGGGGCTGTCGTGGATTTACTTAATCAAATACGCACGGTTGGATATACTAAAATTGGTCTTATGGGATTGCAATAATCTTCCAATGTTGTGGCAAAAGGTACAGCAAGTCATGGAGCAGGGGAGCCTATAGATGCAGCAGGAGTAAACGTTACAGGGAATATAGGTGCGGGGGTGATAAGTAATGTGGTAAAGACCAATAATTCCGTAGTGGGAACTGTTTCTCCTATAGAATAATACTCTTCAAGAGAGAGGGCTTTTCTGTTTATTTCTGCCTCCGTCTGTCCTGTTGAGCCAAATCCTCCTGTTCCTCGACTTCCCATATCGCTTTTTGTGCTCTCTGTTTGGTCGGGTTCAAGAACGCAAAGATTGACTTGAAGAACCGGTGCGATGATTGTTTGGGCAATGCGCATGCCGCGCTCAATGGAAAAATCTTCTTGCCCACAATTGATAAGAAGAACTTTAACTTAACGACCGGCTAAGCGCTGTCAATTGTTCCGGGTGTATTTAAGCCTGTTCCAGGTGTGTTTAAACAGGTGATGCCGTGTTTTAAGGCTAAACCGGAACGTGGACGGATTTGTGCTTCAAATCCCAAGCGATAAGTGAAAGAT
>NZ_JACHIM010000013.1:3948-5857 GCF_014203215.1 Bartonella callosciuri
GGCAATGCGCATGCCGCGCTCAATGGAAAAATCTTCTTGCCCACAATTGATAAGAAGAACTTTAACTTCACCGCGGTAATCGCTGTCAATTGTTCCAGGTGTGTTTAAACAGGTGATGCCGTGTTTTAAGGCTAAACCGGAACGTGGACGGATTTGTGCTTCATAACCAGGCGATAAGTGAAAGATAAGACCCGTTGGAATAAGTGCACGCTGTCCAGGTTTAAGGATAATCGTTTCTTTTTCACCAAGTGCGGCGCGTAGATCAAGACCGGCAGAGCCCGCTGTAGCGTAATGGGGGAGTTCTAAACCTTGTCCATGCTCAAGACATTGGACTGATAAAGTCGCTTTTGGTAAAAGGTGAGGAGATGCATTCGACACAGAAGGGTTCTCTTGGTGGTTCAGGTGCGTATAGGGCATGGTCAAAGCATCTCCAAAATATAAATAACAAGCACAACTCTAACAAAAGATTTCTGCCAAAACAAGCTGGTAAAAACCTATGGTTGGGAGAGGGATGCTCTGCTTGTTTTGGAGAGTAAGTGCCTGTTTTTTGTATTCGGTGATTATTTTGTATAGTTTTTTTCATATACTGCCGATAAGAATGCCCGTAGCAAAAACAAGAGCACCACCAATGATAACCTGTAAAGAGGCACGCCAAAAAGGAGTCGACATGAATTTATTTTGAATCCAAACTATAGCCCAGAGTTCAAAAAAGACAATAATAAATGCAATAATTGTCGCAACGTAAAAAGAGTTGATCAAATAAGGAAACGTGTGACCTAGCCCTCCAAGTGTTGTCATAACACCGCTGGCAAGGCCTCTTTTAAAGGGAGAACCACGCCCTGATAATTTACCGTCATCATGGGCTGCTTCGGTGAAACCCATAGAAAGACCTGCACCAACTGAAGCAGAGAGCCCGATCAAAAACGTTTGGTGCGTATCACCTGTTGCGAAAGCTGCTGCAAAGATCGGTGCAAGCGTGGAGACAGAACCATCCATCAACCCTGCAAGACCAGGTTGAATCCACGTTAAAAGCGTTTGTTTTTGCGCTTTTGATGGCTTTTTTATGGTTTCATTGATAGATTTTGCTTGGCGCTTTGTATGATGCTGCTTACTTTTTACAAGAGAAGGTCCAGCACACAATGGATCAATGGCTCTTGTGGAATCCATCGCTCTTGCGCGGTTGCTACAGGATAGGCACAGAAGCTGCTTATAATTTTCAAGTTCTTGGATGCCCATTGCTGTAAAAACAGCAGCTTCCTTGGAGGAATAAGGCTCTAACACTTTTGCGTACTTTAAATAGAGAGCTGCATGTCGTTCTTTTGCTTTGAGCGCTTGAATTATCAGATTTTGTGCTAAACGAAAGGACAGAGCTTTACGTTGTACAAATGAAAAAAAAGATCTCAACATTTTCTGTTCCTTTGTACTTTAGAATAGTTCTAAGATATAAGATAAAAAAAACGAAAGTCAATCTTAAAAAATTTAAGCATTGAAAAAGACAGTGATAAAAAGAGCTTTGGTGTATAAAACTGATGCATAAAGAAAAAATAAGTCCGCAAGAAAAACCGTGTGTGAAAAAATTTGATCAAAACTCTAACGATTTTGTCAAGAAATTGTTCCAATGAATGAGAAAAGATTCTGGTGGGCTATGAGCGTTTTTCTCTGAGAGCTATAGGGCATATGAGGAAAGGGGGCGGATGTGCTTTTTATGGAAAGTGCGATCGGCAGTGTTTGGTATGGCTGAAGAGACGCATCGCGTGACCCTGCCGAGGCGCCGTGAAGATTGGCATATCTCTAACGATTTTGTCAAGAAATCGTTCCAATGAATGAGAAAAGATTCTGGTGGGCTATGAGCGTTTTTCTCTGAGAGCTATAGGGCATATGAGGAAAGGGGGCGGATGTGCTTTTTATG
>NZ_JACHIM010000013.1:5955-6096 GCF_014203215.1 Bartonella callosciuri
GATCGGCTGTGTTTGGTATGGCTGAAGAGACGCATCGCGTGACCCTGCCGAGGCGCCGTGAAGATTGGCATATCTCTAACGATTTTGTCAAGAAATTGTTCCAATGAATGAGAAAAGATTCTGGTGGGCTATGAGCGTTTG
>NZ_JACHIM010000013.1:6194-11566 GCF_014203215.1 Bartonella callosciuri
CGATTTTGTCAAGAAATTGTTCCAATGAATGAGAAAAGATTCTGGTGGGCTATGAGCGTTTTTCTCTGAGAGCTATAGGGCATATGAGGAAAGGGGACGGATGTGCTTTTTATGGAAAGTGCGATCGGCCGTGTTTGGTATGGCTGAAGAGACGCATTGCGTAGCCCTTGCCGAGGCGCCGTGAAGATTGGCATATCTCTAACGATTTTGTCAAGAAATTGTTCCAATGAATGAGAAAAGATTCTGGTGGGCTATGAGCGTTTTTCTCTGAGAGCTATAGGGCATATGAGGAAAGGGGACGGATGTGCTTTTTATGGAAAGTGCGATCGGCCGTGTTTGGTATGGCTGAAGAGACGCATTGCGTAGCCCTTGCCGAGGCGCCGTGAAGATTGGCATATCTCTAACGAGGAGGGAAGGGGATTGTAACAGGATAGGAGATGTTGGTTCTTATTCTTCGGCATAGTAGACTGTTCATGTTTATCGGTCTCCTCGTTCTTAATTTTATAGCTTTTCCATCGTGGGCTTTCATCAAAACTGCAATAAATAAGCCCACAGAGCTGAAATGATAAAATAAACCGCCTATGTCTATTATTTTTGTCTTTTCAGTATAAGGATTTTAGAATTTGAGAGCTTGGAGGAAAAAACCGGAATACCGGAGGAGAAGAAAAAAATAGCAAAATACTGCTATATGTTTTGTAAGTTGAGAATAGCTCCGCTTTGCTTGGAGTGCTCTGATATATACGGTTTTTCTCCTGTTTTGCAGTTACGGTTTTTTAGAGGTTGAAAGGAGTCCTTTTGAAGAAACATATAAGCTGATCAGCATGTAAAAAAGACTGGCAACAACATTCCAACCGGCAAATGAGAGAAAAAGAAAGTGTGTCGGCGCTTCAGAACAAGAAGGAGGATGGATATTGTTCAATCCGGCAAACAGCTGGTTAACATCTGTGGTTCGTCGTACTACGCTTACGCCACAACTAGGTGGAGCTTTCCAAAAGCCATATTCAACACCTGCATGATATACTGCTAAAACAAGGCTAATGGTCATTAAGACAAAAACACACAAAAATAAAAGTTGTACCCAAGAAGAAATACGGAAAAACCATGCTCCAAAACCTGCTAAAAGCAAAAACGGCAGTGCTCCGTAATAGGGAAATCGCTCAATGAGGCATAAATCGCAGGGAAGATAACCTCCTATATATTCAAAACAAAGTGCTAGACCTATCGTAGCAGAGAGACAAAAGAGAAGAAAAAAAGCCCATAAACTTTGTTCTCTTCTACTTGGTTCAAGATGAAGATGGTTCTTTAGGATATTTTGAAAAGGCAAAATTTGTGCCATTGAGAGGGTTCCTTAAAATAAAAAGTGCTTATTCAAAAAAGCTATAAAAGTCCCATAGACCAAGACAAGAGTAGCACAACCAATCAACATAATCCATTTGAAATGGCGAAAAAGAAAATTCATTGCTTGTTTGCCAAAACGCTGAATGAGCCACGCAACAAGATAAAAACGAGCACCACGTGCAAGAATGCAAATGAGAATAAAAATTTCAAGATGCACCCCTATGAGTCCGGCTAAAATTGTGACAATCTTGATCGGAGGGAGGTGTAAAAAACCGGATGTGATCAGTAAAATTACAAGAAATTGCAGCGTAGCATTGTTTTTCAGTGTTTGAAAACTTTCAACTTTACCGTAAAATTCTAAAATCGGTTTGGCAACTATATCATAGGCAAAATATCCAATAAACCAACCGGCAATTCCTCCCAAAACTGAACACGTAGTCGCAATAAAGGCATAGCGATAAGCCTGACAAGGACGAACAAGCGACATCGGAATATAGAGAACATCTACCGGAATTGGAAAAACAGAACTTTCAAGAAAGGCAATGAACCCAAGCCAGTGTGGCGCTGTACGCCGATGCCCTAAAGAAATAGTCCAAAGTTTTAATCTCTTTAATATCATGAGGGATTTTATAAGTTTAAGAGGTAAAGACTTTACAAATTGTACTCTATAAATAACATGGGAAAAATATTCTCAAAAACCATAGGGACTAAAATCATCAAATAAGTATTCCAAAAACGACGGGCCAAAAGACTTCCAAAAACAGTTAAGATAAATATTCTAAAAACCGATGGGTAAAATAAGATGGATTCTTAAAAAACAAAAAATCTGATGTTGACGAATCTATTCTTCTTCATATAGTGCAGAGAAATAGTGGATAAGTTTCTCCTTTATCACAGTGTGCGGGTGTGGTGGAACTGGTAGACGCGCCAGACTCAAAATCTGGTTCCGGAAGGAGTGTCGGTTCGAGTCCGACCACCCGCACCACCTTTCGCATCTCTACAATATCACGTGATAGCGTTGTTTATCTTTTTTATTCCATAAGATATTGTTTTTATTGCTTTTTACTTTTTTAATTGCCTTTTTATATACGACTTTGATATCTGGTGAATGCGCCAAAAGCGCAATTCAAAAGGTGGTTTTAGAGGTGATTAGAAAAACAAGAACGCGTGATAGATTATCCATCTTATCTATAAAAAATTTGCCCAAAGGCAAATATGCGGATGGAATAGGTTTATGGCTTATCAAAACAGCTCAAAATCAAGGACGTTGGGTTTTTCGATTCGATCTTAATAAAAAGCGCCGTGAAATGGGACTAGGCTCTTGTAGCGTTGTGTCTTTGAAAGAAGCAAGGCTTAAGGCTACAGCCTGCCGTGATCTTTTACACCAAGGTATTGATCCGATTCGCGAAAAACAAAAAGAAAATTTGCGTCGGGCGGGGGGTGGTATTTCTTTACGAGAAATTGTTTTAAGTGCTTGTGAAGCAAAAAAAGCGAATTGAAAAATGAAGGAACCGCAGCAAGGTGGCTAACACCTCTTACATTGCATGTTTTTCCTAAACTTGGAGATATAGCAATTACTGAATTGACGCAGATTGATATAAAAGAGTGCTTATCCCCTATTTGGAAAAAGCAAAAACGAAACAGCAAGAAAGGCTTTATCGCGTTTGAATATTGCTATAAAGCATGCAGCAGCGCGTGGCATAGATGTGGATCTGCAATTGGTACCAAAAGCAAAAGCTTTATTAGGAAAATTTATTCAAAATGTTCAAAATATTCCGGCTATGCCATGGAAAGAAGTGCCTGAATTTTATCAATCTTTAAATAATAATATTGTCTCAAATTTAGCCTTAAAGCTTCTTATTTTAACCGGTGTTCGTTCCATGCCAATTAGGCATATACGGTTGGAGGAGATTAATCAATCAATGCTTTATCTCGTTTGAATATTGCTATAAAACATGCGGCAGCGCGTGGCATAGATGTGGATCTGCAATTGGTACCAAAAGCAAAAGCTTTATTAGGAAAATTTATTCAAAATGTTCAAAATATTCCGGCTATGCCATGGAAAGAAGTGCCTGAATTTTATCAATCTTTAAATAATAATATTGTCTCAAATTTAGCCTTAAAGCTTCTTATTTTAACCGGTGTTCGTTCCATGCCAATTAGGCATATACGGTTGGAAGAGATTAATCAATCAATGCTTTATCTCGTTTGAATATTACTATAAAGCATGCAGCAGCACGTGGCATAGATGTGGATATGCAATTGGTACCAAAAGCAAAAGCTTTATTGGGAAAATTTATTCAAAATGTTCAAAATATTCCGGCTATGCCATGGAAAGAAGTTCCAGCTTTTTATCAATCTTTAAATGATAATATTGTCTCAAATTTAGCCTTAAAGCTTCTTATTTTAACCGGTGTTCGTTCCATGCCAATTAGGCATATACGGTTGGAGGAGATTAATCAATCAATGCTTTATCTCGTTTGAATATTGCTATAAAACATGCGGCAGCGCGTGGCATAGATGTGGATCTGCAATTGGTACCAAAAGCAAAAGCTTTATTAGGAAAATTTATTCAAAATGTTCAAAATATTCCAGCTATGCCATGGAAAGAAGTTCCGGCTTTTATCAATCTCTAAATAATAATATTGTCTCAAATTTAGCCCTAAAGTTTCTTATTTTAACTGGGGTTCGTTCAATTCCAATTAGGCATATACGGTTGGAGGAAATTCATAAATCAATATGGATGATCCCCAAAGAGAATATGAAGGGGATAGTTGGAAAGGTTTTTGATTTTCGTGGGCCACTTACAGCTGAGGCGATTGTTATTATTGAAAAAGCAAAACCTGTACCCATTGAGAGGGTTGCTTAAAATAAAAAGCGCTTGTTCAAAAAAGCTATAAAAATCCCATAGACCAAGACAAGAGTAGCACAACCAATTAAGATAATCCATTTGAAATGGCGAAAAAGAAAATTCATTGCTTGTTTTCCAAAACGCTGAATGAGCCACGCAACAAGATAAAAACGCGCAGTATGTGCGAAAATACAGTTGAATCAAGACAACCCCCTTGCACTTCTTCAGAAGTAGGGGCAGTGTGTGGGTGAAATTGTCTAATAAAAGAGTAAAAATGTCTCTTATGAACTACCTTCATGCAAAAGCAGTCGCAACATTGGAAGTTGGAAAACATTGGGAGCTAGAAAAGAGAATGCTGCTGCTGATTTGCTCCTTCATAAGCATAAAGAGGGTGGTGCTTCATGGATTTTGCCTTATATTCTTCATGAGCACTGTTGTGAAATGAGCTTGGGAGCGTTGAGAAATGTTTCTTAAAAAAGCGCGTAAATGTGCACCGTAATGGCGCCCTGTCCTGCATGAGGTGTGTCGCCCATTAAAGAATGTAATAAACAAAAGCGCAAGGCAATGGGTGATCTCTCTTATAAAAAAGGATAAGAAAGCTTCCTTTCAGGCTATTTCGTGCGCTGAACAAGACGCTAAAAGTTTTTCAAATTCTCAAAAATCGAAACTTTTAAAGATCTCTCCTCTCATAGCAAAATGATTCAAACTTAAGAGCAAATTGCTTTACATTTCTCTGATCATGCACTCTATTTTTAGAATATCGTCTTCCGCAAAACTCTAAGAGGGATAATCTTTTTTCTAAAAGAGATATCGGGGGATGAATAAACTGTCTTGAGTATTAAAAAGTTAAATAATGCACTTCCATGAAAGGTTGAAAAAGTCGTGTTAAGGAGCATTTTTCTAAAATGCCTCATTTTTGTGCTGAGGGTTTATTGAGCTTGTGCTTAAGGGCTTATCGGGGCTTGTCTTGGTGGCTTATTGGCTGGAAATGGCCCTGTGCAATGGGCACTTGCTGCCATTATGGTTTTAGCGGCATGTGCTGGTATTTTCTTTGTCGCTAGACGCTTTCAGGAGCAACGCTTTTGATCTTGCAGAACCAGGGTTGTGGGCAAAGGGTCTTATGTTTTCTCTAACTACCAAACCGTGGAAACGAGAGAGCCAACAGGATTCCTCAAAGTAGAAG
>NZ_JACHIM010000014.1:0-2389 GCF_014203215.1 Bartonella callosciuri
CCATAATGGCAGCAAGTGCCCATTGCACAGGGCCATTTCCAGCCAATAAGCCACCAAGACCTGAGAAAGACCCAATAATCGGTGCAAGAGCTTCTGCTTTGAGGAATCCTGTTGGCTCTCTCGTTTCCACGGTTTGGTAGTTAGAGGAAACATAAGACCCTTTTGCCCACAACCCTGTTTCTGCTGCACGTCGATGGACGAGACCTTGCAGACGTTTTCCACCCGCTTTTGTCCATTTCTGTAATTCAGCTGGAACCGCTTCATAGTCACCGTTATTAAGCTTTTTTAACAGTGTAGACTTGCAAAAGGCTTTAATCCCAACATTATAGCAAAACGACACCAAGGCTGCAAATTGTTCTTCTGTTAATGAAACAATAACGGCTTGTTCAACAGCATTTTCAAATTGTTGCAAGTCTTGACAAAGAAGTTCTTCTGCTTGCGGTTCAGTGATGGTCATGCCTTTGTGAACAAAAGGTTTTCCAGCACTGTTTGTATGTCCATAACCGATTGTCCATACACCGATGGCATCTTTATAGGCATTGAGACGCAAACCTTCCCATTGTTTGATCAGGGCTAGTCCTTCTGATGATATTTTTCGCATAAACTCCTCCATAAAAAAGCCCCACACAAGGCAGGGCAGATTGACAGATTAAAATGAACTTTCTCCTACCCTACAAGGGGCAAAACGAAGGATTTAAAGATTTTAAATCGGTTTTAAGGTTTTAAACAAACAGTCTTAACAACGGTCCTTGGTTGTTCTTAACAGTGCACGTTGTTTGCATGATAACGGCTTTTAACTTTTCTTTTCAGGAAGCGTATTCATAATACAATTGGTTGAGTTCTTAACTTTATGGCTCATTCTTCATTTGAGTTAAAAAAAGAATTCACTCTTTTTATTGCGAAAACGATATCTCTAAGCTTTCTTGAGGGATTCCTCCACTCAGACTCCTTGAGAGCTTCAGTTTTCCCTGAATTTTAAGAAGATTTTTCTTCCCCGTTTAAAGAATATGAATTGTTTAAAGAATATGAATTCCCAGCTTTCGCCAATCTTTAAACGATTGGTTTCTTTTGGCTTGTTGTTCCGCTGATGGTTTTAGTGATTCATTTCATAAGTTTTTCGGATAAGTTCCAAGCCTTGAAGAGCGCGTTAAAGTTCACACTTTTATGCTTTTGGTTGGCAAACTTTTATGCTTTTGGTTGGCGAAAAAGAGAAATTGATGCAAAAGACCAAAATCAGCTAGAGATGATCCTCATCTTTTTAAATGTATCAAAAACGCCCTACACTATCACTCTAAAGGATGACGCTTTATACTCTTACATGAGTTTCATATTGCTACTTTTTATGAAAGCTGTGTCTCGAAGCATTCTTAAAGGAATTCCCCTTAAAAGGTTCTTCAATGCACTCCTAAAGACAGAGGATAGGTAAAATCTTGATACAAAAACACTCTCCCCGCATATGTCATTAAATACGATTTTGCAGACACTGTCAATAGAAAAAGTGGGATCCTGTGTTTTTATTTTGACCAATGTGCTGGTTGGGTTACAAAACATGCTGTTTCAATGGGAAAAGATTTTTGCGGATGTGAAAAAGAACGACTTTTCTTTTATGAAGGAATAAGCCTTTTATGAAGGCGACAAACCGGCGCTACGTTCTCTTTGCCAACTTCCAATGTTGCTCTCTCTTGTAAGACTGTTCATAGGAGCGCACTTTAAGTCCTTTCTAAAACGATTTTATTCACACACCAACGCCACTTGTGATATGCAAGCGAGTGGTTTTGTTTGATTCATCATGAACAGATTTGAAGTGAAAGAATCTCATGGTTTTCGAGACTTTCATTCAATATACAAAATAATAAATTATTTTTGTAAATCAGTGGATTGTATCTTGAGGAAAGAGAAAGGCGGTTTTGCTTGTTTGAAAAAAGCTGGTTTTGCAAAGGAGAAACCATAAGGTTTGCTGCCGCTGTCAGCTCTTGGTGGGGGCCTTTCCGGCGTCGTAGTTTTCAGCGAAGTGGTCGCTTCTCGCCCCTGTCTTTGCTTTTGGGGAGAGCTTGGTGGGGGTGGTTACTGGACACTGTCTTTGCTCCAGGGGCGGTTTTGGTGCGGTGGTTGCTGGTTTATAAAAATCTCTGTATACAGAAGAGTTGAATGACAACTTAAGTCTCTTCCCATCTTGAGGAAAGAGAAAGGCGGTTTTGCTTGTTTGAAAAAAGCTGGTTTTGCAAAGGAGAAACCATAAGGTTTGCTGCCGCTGTCAGCTCTTGGTGGGGGCCTTTCCGGCGTCGTAGTTTTCAGCGAAGTGGTCGCTTCTCGCCCCTGTCTTTGCTTTTGGGGAGAGCTTGGTGGGGGTGGTTACTAGACACCGTCTTTGCTTTTGGGGAGAGCTTGG
>NZ_JACHIM010000014.1:2487-9056 GCF_014203215.1 Bartonella callosciuri
GGTGTGGATGGTTACTGGACACCGTCTTTGCTTTTTGGGAGAGCTTGGTGTGGATGGTTACTGGACACCGTCTTTGCTTTTTGGGAGAGCTTGGTGTGGATGGTTACTGGACACCGTCTTTGCTTTTTGGGAGAGCTTGGTGGGGGTGGTTACTGGACACCGTCTTTGCTTTTGGGGGTAGTTCTTGGTGTGTATGATTACCTAGACACCGTCTTTGCTTTTGGGGCGGTTTTGGTGCGGTGGTTGCTGGTTTATAAAAATCTCTGTATACAGAAGAGTTGAATGACAACTTAAGTCTCTTCCCATCTTGAGGAAAGAGAAAGGTGGTTTTTCTTGTTTGAAAAAAGCTGGTTTTGCAAAGGAGAAACTATGCGATCTTTTGTTTTTGTGCGGGAATTTGTCTTGGTAAAATCGATCTTTTCTTTGCACTCTTAAAGCTATCACACTTCGGTTTTGCAATAAAATTTTGGCTCTCTTGCTACCTTTAACAACAGAGCGTAATGTCGTATCTCTCTGAGAGGATAATGTGGAAATATTGACGTGTCGGTGCTGTTCCTTTTTTTAAGACAATCAGCAGAGAAGGAAAAGAGCGCATTAGTTTAACTTTCAAAATGTTTATGAAGCACATTGAGAATAAGACGCAACGAACAAATAAGATGAGCGAGAGGTTGATCTTCGACAACAAGATATTGTAACGCCGCATGAAAGTTATGTTGACGATGCAGATGTTGTGCCTCTTTGATCGCTTCTTTCATGTTCTCGTAGTGATCCGTTGCTCTTTGAACCCACTGCTTTTGTGCCTTTTCATCTGATCTGTGCGTAAAGTCATCATAATAACCATTTGGCAAACCTTTGGCACATAAATAGTCGTTCCTGATTTGGAGATAACGTTGTGCAGTATCATATTGTTCTCGACTGATGCCCAACGCATCTTGTTTATATCCAAGCAAACAAAGCCGCCCAATATAGGAACTTGAAAGTGGATTTTTAGCCTCTTCTATGGTCAAACCAAAGTGTTTCGCACGCATTTCAATTGTAGATTGAGAAGGGGACGTGCGTGGTCTTTGGGCACGTGAAATTCGGCCATTGGGTTCTCTAAGTTTTCCTGTTATTTTCGGTCTACCGCGTTTTTTATGTATTTTCATGAACCTACCATTTGAATTGAAAAGGAACTTCCGATTTAAAGGGGGCGGTGCAAAAGCACTTTAAGGGGTTGCACGAATTGAGAACACATAATGGGGGGTGTTCGTAAAAAAACAGCCGTTGTAAGATTGTCTTTTTACCTCAAGAAAAAACAACGTTCCTTGGAGGGAAAAAGAAACTTTGTTGCAAGTCGTTCACCATCATTTTATTTTGTTATCGATAGCCAATGACTTACGCTGTTTAAAGATTTTTTGAACCTGTGCTGAAAAAGGAAAGAGAAACTTTGCCAGGTCTAAATAAAAAACATAAGAGTATTTCATTGGGCTTTCTGATTGGGGGCTTTCTGATTGGTTGTTTATTTTGTCTCTCTGTCTAAACAGAGGGTGTAGAATCTGAAAAAGAGGATGCAGAAGTTTTTAAACTCTGCAAAAAGCCACTGTTCTGCTGTTACCACTGTTTTGCTATTATCATTGTTTTGCTGCTGGATGCTTTACAAAGATGCCTGATGAATAGCACATTGTTAAGTATATCTTTATAGTTTTTTTTGAGAAAAGCCTATTCTCTTTTAAACAAAAACGTCTGTGCAAAAATAAACTTTCCCTCCTCATTATAATACCATAAAATGGCTTATCTTTTCAAACAAAATATCGATAATAGACTTATCATACAATGTAAATGATAAGGGAAGTGATCAAACTCTTGGCTTTTGTTGATTTTTTATTCATCTTTATTTTTGTTAAAAAGAGACTTTAATAGAGTATAAAATAAAAATAGAGTATAAAATAAAACGTACCTCTTCATCTTTACGGTTCTATAAAAATTGATCTTCTCAGGAGACTATTCTGAAAAGAGGGACATAAGAGTGGACAAGCTGTTTTTCTTATGAGCATATATTTGTTGGCAAAGGCAGGGACAGTTCTGTTTGCTAAATCCCACGTTTCTAACTTTGGAAAGCCGTTTTCAAAGCAGTTAAGTTTTCAAAGCAGTTAAAAGGAGAGATTGAAAATTTTTAGAGAGACTAATATACGCACTTTAATGCATAAAGGGATAAAATGCTTGCGTATTTGTGTTCACCAATTAAATATGTCTGTTCACCAATTGGAAAGGTGAAAAACTGAAAGCGCGGACGATCTAAAGTGTTCTTTGGGCTGTTCTTGGGTGGTAAGTCAGCGTACAGTTTTATGTCTGCGCTGTGCTTTTCTTATACATGTTGAGAGAATAAATATGGGGGGAAAAGAGTGAGGAAGCTTTAAGCAGGTGCCTCATGTGCCTCATGGGGTGGGGTGTGTAAGAGATTAAAGGAGTGGGAGGTCTTGGCATGTCCATAGATAAACCACAACACGAATCTTTCCAAGCACAAAGTGAGAGCGTTTTTGTCTTACAGGCAATGTTGGAGAAACGATTTAAACTCCTGTCGTTCAAAAAAGCCATGCTTTTTTCAAAGAAAGATAATCTCATCATTTTCTGCATATCTTTCATAGCGTTGGTATTTTTTGTTGCTGTAATCTCTCTAAAACCTCTGGAATTCTTTCACGTTGTCTCCAAGTGGCAGCTTCAAGCAATGGCTCAGGAAAGCTTTCACGGAATGTTTCTGGATAATCTTAAAAATTTAGTTTTGGGACAATTTTCTTTGGGTGGGAAGCATATGGAAGAGTTATGGCGTGCAGTTGGATGAAATGGCGTTTTTGCCTTTCTCTTTTTCATACCACAAATGATTTTTGGAGTTTTTCAAGCACTCTTTTCCCTTATTTTTGGCTTTCACTTTCTCTTGAATCGTGAATTGAAAGACATAATCCAGCCATTGAAAAATCGCCCAAGCAGTGCGATCCGATGATTTCATAGAACGCGAGAGGAAGAGAAAAGTAACTTTTTTGGCAATGTTGATCGCAGGATTGATCAGTGTGTCAATGATTGTACAATATAGCATGGGAATTGTTTGTGCTACTATGGCAATTGTTGCAATTTATTGCTCTTTTATAAAGCGTATGAAGCATTTGAGAGCGCTTTCCAAGACCCTTTAAGAAACGAGAAAAGCATGCGACGTAGCAAGTAAATCATCATGAGAAAGAAATAAAGGAACAAAGTCTCGCATGGGACATGGGAGTTCATCCCTCTTCATTTAAAGAATCTCTGGTTCTTTCAAAGGAGGATTATAAAAGGATATTCATTTTCTTTCTCATTGTATTTTTGGTAATATTTGTGCCCTTCTTTCTCTCATTTGGTATAGAGGGAGCAAAGCTTCTCAATAATGGAATGGATATACAACAAATGATAGCGAGTGGTCCTGTGTTGTTCACTGTTTATGTGATTACCACTGCGTTAGTCATTTTAGTTATGGTCTATGTTGCTTTCTCTTTACCCGTGATTTTAATACTCTACTGGATACTCAATCAGAGGGTGAAAAAGATGATCAAACGATTGGAAAAGTTTATTTAAAGCAACGCAATCGATAAAGAGACAGAACATTGAGAATGTCAGAATGTAAGAGGGGAAAAAAATGCTTCTTTTTATAGGATTTTTGGGTCTTTTAGGATTAACCATTATAGCTATTGTTTTCTGTATGGTTATTTTGGGGCTTTCTTATTTTTTCATCAAGCGTGCAAGATTATATTTTAACACACTTAAGGAGCTGAAAAAAGTGCAACCTTTCCATTGGGTTCTTATGAGAGCAAAATAATGGGACAAAACGTTGCGCAGGCAGGTGTGTGTTCTCTTTCATTGAAAGATTCATTGAAAGAATCGACTGCTTTTTGGCCAAAAGAGTGCAAAGTAATATTTTTCATCTCTCTTATCCTTGCGGTTGTATAGGCTGGATTCTCTACAGCCACTACGACTGGCTGGAAGAGTGACACGAGTGCTTTTATAACCCTCTTGTTCAGTTCTCTATTCGTAGGTTTTCTTTTCTTCGCACCGATCATTGCGCTGTTATGCATAAGATTGACAGGTAATATGCATAAGATTGACAGGTAAATTGAAAAAAGCGATCCAGAAATTGAAAGAGGTACTTGTACAACAAGATCAAGCAATCCGTACATAGGAGGCGATAGGAGGAAAAATAACCAGTAGTTTTGTAACATTCTTGGGCTTCTCTTTTCTCTCTTCCACAAGAGTGGGCTTTTTAATGACTATGCCCGTTTTGATTATTTATTATGTGTTTGTTAAACGTGCGAGGCTGTATTCCAAAGTGAAAAAAGAACTCAAAAAGTGTTTAGGGAATGTAATGTTCTGTTTTGGCAGAAACAAAACAAGAAAAGTAAGATGAAAAAGTCGAACGCGGTGTTTGATAAAGAAAAACCTTCTCTTTCTTGGCAAGATTATAAAAGAATATTCTCCATCTCTACTATCATGATAATGTTGCCAACGAATATTTCCTAAAGAGCCAAGATAGTGTGGAATGGAGAGATCTTTTTCTTGATAAACTTACAGACACTTGATAAACTTACAGATATCTGTATGGTTTTTTATGTTCTTTTTTATTCTTACCAATCATTTTGCTGTTTTGCACTGTAGTGAGGTGAAGTTTGCAGAAATGATTCAACAACTAAAAGCACAGGCAAAAAAGTTTAAGGCATGCAGGTTACAGAACATATTTCTGTTATGCTTTATTTATTATTTTTCACACCTCATTTAAATTTTCTATATCGTCTAAGATAGACTTAAGCGATTTGTAAGTTTTTCGAAATCATGTTTTGAAAGTTTTCTTGTGTTGAATTTAATTGAGTTAAATAAGACAAACTCTTCCCTTAAGACAAACTCTTCCCTAAAATTTTTTATAGAAAGTTTATAAGCGAGATCATTTTTTATTTTTAAAAATATCAATAGTTTTTTTAGATCTTTTCATTACACATATTACAGCTCCTTGATAATTTTTTTATTCTTAGAATTGATCTCTTGTCAAGGCTTGAACAGATTGCACAGAGCGTGTTCCTCGAAGGAACAGGTTCGTTATCAGCATTTTCAAGCCATAGATCCGCAAGTGTGCAATAAAATAAGCCATCCCATGAAAATAGGGCATATCATGGAAAAAGAGTTGAGAGACTAAAACAATGCTTAAAGGAGAAAAGCATTCTCTGTATGATGAGGCAGAGATGTTGTTTTTTGAGAACTGAAGAGCTGTTGTTATGATCTTTTCATAAAAGAGGGGGATAAGGTACGCTTTAATATCGCTTTAGAGCAATCAATTGTTCGATAAAGCAAATAGCCCCTTTATACGAAATTAAAAATAGTTTAAAAGTCTTATGCAAATGAAAGAAAAAAGAGGGAAAATGAAAGGGAAAAATTCAACAATTAATAGAAAATCGCATGCCTTTTTGTTTAAAAAAAACATGATACTTTTATGGAAAAAGTCTAGAATGATATCGTGCAACTTCCTTATGATATTTTGCACATTTCTCATCATGGTGGCTTCAGAAGTGATGGCTTGTGTAGAGCCTTTGACAGAGTCCTTGCAGGAGGAAAGCTGGAATGGTGTGGTGTATTTTATTTTTCTTCTGCCGGTTTTGATCTGGATCTGTCTTTTCACACTTTTTCCTATTTTTGGAGGCCTCCACAGAATCCGAGAGCGTAAATTGAAAAAATCAATGCAAAAAGTGGAAGAAGCGACTGAAGAAAAAGAGAAATCAGTCAAGACATAAACACTCTAGAGAAGGGAGTTTTCTTTCCTTTTATACAGTTCTGATGTTTTTTCTTTTCAGTATCCTGATCCTAGCTCTTCTGAGCCATTTTGGTAATATGGGTCGTGTTGCCGATATCTCTTTTCAAGCGTTTGAAGCTGCTTTATTAAGCGTTTGAAGCGGTATTTTAGGGTAAAAAACAAAAATCGAGGATAAAAGAGCCTCCACAGGGCCTTTGCATTTTGAAAAAAATGAAAAGGAAAGTGCGTGCCAAAACGTGATACTGGAGACTAAGGAAAATTCTCGTTTGTTCAAAAAATGATGCGCTTTTTTCGATCAATTATAGTTTTCATATCTCTTACCATTATGCTTTTCAAAGGTCCTGTTTAGGATGGCTTTATTGAAAGAGAGAAAATAATGCTGGAGACTCGCTGAGAATTGCGGGGGTTTCCATTTTCTTTTCGTTTTTGATCTTTTTACCGGCAGGTCTTCGGGCAACAGTCCCTGTTATTTTGACATTCTGTGCAACTGGGCGAGAATGGATGACAGAATGAGCAAGGGACTAGAGTGCTTAAAGAAAACGAGACAATGCTTTGAGTCCTTATGTGAGGAAAAGGCAATGATAAAGTTTTATGGGACATAAAGTTTTATGAGAGATGAAGGAGATGAGGATTAAGTGGACAGGAGAGCAAGAAAAGCAAGAAGAAGTCTATGACACGTTTATGATGATGGTGAAGTTCTGACCATGGAAAGCGCAACAATGCTTTGGGTGAGGAAAAGGCAATGATAAAGTTTTATGGGACATAAAGTTTT
>NZ_JACHIM010000015.1 GCF_014203215.1 Bartonella callosciuri
AGATTGGCAAAAAGACCGTTCCAGTAGGCATGGAAGATAAGATCATAAAACTCTATGCTTTAGATCAAGAGACAGCAGCACGTTTAAGAAAAGAAGCCTATCTTTGTCGAAAGAACTTTACGATCAAACCTTCTACTCCGTTGCAACATGAAACTGTTGTTGCGTTTATGCTACTTTTAGATGTCTTATTTCAAGAGGGGTTAGCAAACTTCAAAGAAATGTTAGAAACACTCCATGAAGTATGCTCTTTGTAGAGGTTATTGCAAAATCCTATTCCTAAACCTTATTATATAATCCCTAAATTCAAGAGTAGAATTCTCTCGATTCGCAATTGCAATATATAGATGATGATGCTATCTGATAACGCTACAGATTCTATATATCAGGTGGTTCAAAAGGTGGTTTTGTTATTTGATGTTTTTATTAAGTCATTGAAAAATATTGTAAAATTATTATGAAATGGTACTCTCCATCCGCACCAGGAATTTCTCAAGCACTATAGATTGTCTATGTGTCTGTAATTCCGCTTCATGGTGATTTAACACTTAAGTGGTAGAATGTAGTTATTATTCAGAGTGGGTTTATCCCTCTTTTCAGAAAAATGAAGGTTGTTTAATGCAGGTTACTGAGACACTTAATGAAGGACTGAAGCGCGAAATTAAGATCGTGGTTCCGGCGAGAGATTTAGAAGAAAAGTTGAATGAACGGTTGGATGACGTCAAGGGTAAGATCAAGCTGAATGGTTTTCGTCCCGGTAAGGTGCCGGCTGGATACTTACGAAAAATGTATGGCAAGTCTTTTATGGCGGAAATTATTAATGAGATTGTCAGTGATTCTCCCCGTTCTGTTTTAGTTGACCGCAATGAACGTTCAGCAATGCAGCCGCAAATTGAGATCAATGAAGATGATAAAATTCTGGATGGCAAAGCGGATTTTGTTTTTAGTTTAAAGTATGAAGTTTTACCAAAATTTGAAATTAAGAGCTTTGAACATATTAAAATTATACGTGAAATTGCGGCTATTCCTGAACAAGAAATTGATGATCAAGTAAAGCGTATCCTTTCTTCTACACGTAATTATTCATTAAAGGATGGTCCTTCCGAAGAAGGTGATCGTGTTACAATCGATTATCTAGGAAAACTCGAAGGTGTTCCATTTGAGGGCGGATCAGATAGCGGTGCGCAGCTGATTCTCGGATCAAAACAATTTATCCCTGGATTTGAGGAACAGTTGGTTGGCATAAAAGCAGGTGATAAGACAACGATTTCTGTTAAATTTCCTGATAATTATAGTGCTGCACATTTGGCTGGTAAGGATGCGGAATTTGATATTACCGTTAAAGCTGTCTCTCAACCGGATGAGCTGAAGATTGATGATGAAGCAGCGCAAAAAGTTGGTTTGGAATCCCTAGATCGTTTGCGTGAAGTTGTTCGTGGGCAAATTGAAAGCCAATATGGTTCAATGACGCGTCAAAAAATTAAACGTCAAATTCTTGATGCTTTAGATGCTGATTATAAGTTTGAAATCCCTGAAGGACTTTTGGAAGTTGAATTTAACAATATCTGGGCTCAGATTAATGACGATTTAAAAAAGGCAGGGCGCAGTTTTGAAGATGAAGGCGTTACAGAAGAGCAAGCACGGGAGGAATATCGTGTGCTTGCACAGCGTCGTGTTCGTCTTGGTTTGGTGCTTTCTGAAATTGGAATGAATGTTGGTGTTCAAGTAAGTGAAGATGAACTAAAAGCAGCAGTTTTTGATCAGGTTCGCCAGTATCCTGGACAAGAGAAAGAGATTATGGATTTTTTCCGGAATACACCAGAAGCTGTTGCAAATCTACGTGCCCCGATTTTTGAAGAAAAAGTTATTGATCATTTGCTAGCACGGATAAAAGTCACAGATAAAGAAGTGACAGTTGAAGAGCTTATGCGAGAAGATGATGAAATAGATTTAACGCAAAAAAAATCGGCAACAAAAAAGTCTGCAGTGAAAGAAAAAGCCACAGAGAAAGCTCTAGCTAAGAAAAGGACACCTAAAAAAGGTTAAGATTTACCCGAACAAAATGAGCCCGATGAAGTCGGGCTTTTTTATAACATTTATATTCTAGGCTTGCACTAAGAGTTGTTTTAGATTAGCCATCGAATATATTTAAAATATTGATAGTGGATTGGCAATGGGAATCATTGATACGCGTACTCCTGATTCTAAGCGTTTTATTTCTGGAGTTACAGGTGATTGGGAAGTCATCATTGGCATGGAAGTTCATGCGCAAATCATATCAAATTCAAAACTTTTTTCAGGTGCATCAACTAAATTTGGTGCGGAATCAAACAGTCATGTATCACTTATTGATGCAGCTATGCCTGGTATGTTGCCTGTTCTTAATCAGGAATGTGTTCGTCAAGCGGTTCGAACTGGTTTAGGGTTAAAGGCTAATATTAATCTAAAGTCTGTTTTTGATCGTAAGAATTATTTTTATCCAGATTTACCGCAGGGGTATCAGATTTCTCAATTTCGTTATCCGATTGTAGGTGAAGGGAAGATTATTATATCTGTGGGCCCCGATTCGAATGGTCAGTTTGAGGATATTGAAATTGGGATTGAGCGGTTACATCTTGAACAAGATGCAGGAAAATCAATGCATGATCAGCATCCAACAATGTCTTTTGTGGATCTTAACCGTTCTGGTGTCGCTCTTATGGAAATTGTTTCTAAACCAGATATGCGCTCAGCTGATGAAGCTAAAGCTTACATGACGAAATTGCGTACGATTGTTCGTTATTTAGGTACTTGTGATGGCAATATGGACGAAGGTTCTATGCGGGCAGATGTTAATGTATCAGTGCGTCGTCCTGGTGAAAGTTTTGGAACGCGCTGTGAGATCAAAAATGTGAATTCTATTCGGTTTATTGGTCAAGCGATTGACTATGAGGCACGTCGTCAAATTGCGATTTTAGAAGATGGCGGTATCATAGATCAAGAGACTCGGCTTTTTGACGCTGCTAAAGGTGAAACGCGGTCGATGCGCTCAAAAGAAGAAGCGCATGACTATCGTTATTTTCCTGATCCTGACCTTTTGCCATTGGAGTTTGATCAAGCATTTGTTGATGCTTTAGCGGCTGAATTACCAGAATTGCCTGATGATATAAAGACACGTTTTGTCAAGGAGATGGGGCTGACAGTGTATGATGCTTCTATTCTTGTGACAGAAAGAGCCATTGCTGATTATTTTGAAAAAGTAGCACGTGGGCGTGATGGAAAAACAGTTGCTAATTGGGTAATTAATGATCTTTTAGGTGCTTTAAATAAGGATAATCTTGAGATTGAAAAAACACCGGTATCACCAGATCAATTGGGAGATATTATTGATCTCATCAAAGAAGGAACTATTTCTGGAAAAATTGCTAAAGATCTCTTTGAGATCATTTGGAATGAAGGTGGAAATCCGCGTCAGATTGTAGAAGAGCGCAATATGAAGCAGGTAACAGATACAAAAGCTATTGAGAGAGCTGTTGATGAAATTGTTGCTAATAATTCTGATAAAGTTGCGCAGGCCAAACAAAAACCTGCTTTAGCAGGTTGGTTTGTTGGGCAAGTTATGAAAACAACAGGCGGTAAAGCGAATCCTAAAACTGTTAATGAATTGGTTAAGATGAAACTTGGCATAGATTAAGTGTTATGGGGTAGAAAAAACTCTATAAATATGATACTTCTTATAGTTGAGGGATATTATTTAGTTTATCAAATAGAATTATGACTGATTTTACCAGTGGAGTTTTTTTCAGTAATTTCAAGTATCATGATGCGTTTATTCCAGCGAGATTGATTTCATAAGGTATACTAAAGAAATGGACTAGAATATGCTTGTTTTTCTAAAGCAAATCTTTACATGGTGGGATGGTAATACAATAGGTACCCGCTTTTTTACGTGGCGTAAAGGTAAGCGTGTTGGGGAAGATCAATTTGGGAATGTTTATTATGAGGGAGGCACTCATAAGGATGGTTATCCGCGCCGTTGGGTCATTTATAAAGAGTATTCTGAAGCTTCTACCATTCCGCCAGGTTGGCATGGTTGGATTCATCATCGTTGTAATAATCCTCCAACGCAGAAGAATTATCAGCCATATGAATGGGAAAAGCCGCATGTTGCAAACATGACAGGGACAAGTAAAGCATATAGACCAAAGGGGGCTATTACTTACAGTAATGACCGTCCCTGTGCGCAGGAAGATTATGATGCATGGTCGCCTAAACAATAAAATATTTTGATGCGTGTCTATATTTTTTCTTATTTTATCATATTTTATATTTAGAATTTTTTTAATGAGATTAATTTGATGTGATGAAAGCTTTTTTACGGTTGGGATTATGGCGTTTTTTTTGTGTTTTTTTCGTGGCCGCTGCGGTTATCTTGTCCTTAGTTGGTGTAGTTCACGCCAAACGTATTAGCAATGGAATTGCTGTTTTTGCAGGTCTTGACAAAATTACTGGGCAGACTACGCGTTTTGAAGTTTCTCTTGGTGAAATTTATCAATACGGTGCTTTGCAGGTAACACCGCGTGCATGTTATACGAGCTCCAAGGATGAGCCAACGCACACGACCGGTTTTATTGAAGTCAATGAAGTCACATTAGATAAAACAGTACGGCGTATTTTTACAGGATGGATGTTTGCAGATAGTCCTGGCCTGAATGCTGTAGAGCATCCTATCTATGATGTGTGGTTAAAAGATTGCAAACAGGATTCTTAGAATCTGTTCTTTCAATAAAGCATTTTTATAAAATGATATATTAAACTTAATTCATCGTTTTTATTTGTTTTATAGAGTTATTCCAAGTAGCTAAATGTAGCTCTTAAAATAAGAGTGGTTAGATACGGAAAGGGGGAGAGCGGTGTTTTTTACTTTCGTATTTAGAAGTTGGGGTATTTATTCTCCTTTATGCTGATTTTTATAAAAGCGCTAACTATTAATTTCTAAACTGTCATGCACATTTTTCCACCGAAAAAACAAATAAGTTGAGGAAATTTTGTTTTCATGGTGGTAAAGTTTTTTTGATTAAGAAGAGTATTAAACAGATAAATAATCAAAACTTTATTATCTCATCCAATGATATTTCAATGAGTTGAATGATTTCAATTTAGATTTAGGATGGTACAGAGATTTTATTGATGATATTCTTAATATTCTTTTTTCAAATATTTTGTACAAGATACAAGTGTTTTTACAGTGAAACATTTGGATTTTAGGATTAAAAATCCAGCAGAGGTTAAGATTAAGCTGCTTCATCATCAAAATTGATAGCTCTGTTTTGTGTAAGAAGTTATCAATTCATCAGAGAGTATGAGATTTTATAGAATGAAAGATGCCAGTTACCAACATAATAATATATCGTTTTTCCCAAAACAACCTAAAGAAGCATTATTGAATGTTCCATTTATTATAATTTTTTTGATAGCATTTTGTTTTTTTATTTATTTTGTCCCTCAGTATTTTTTTTCTCCTCAACTCTATATTAAAAGCCTTGAGACTTTTTCATTTATACCGGTGTTATTTAAGGCTGAACCGTTAGCATTTTGTTATACGATTATTAGTTATTCATTCATGCATAGTAGTTTTAAACATGTTGCTCTTAATATGACTTGGCTTTTGGTTTTTGGGTCTCTTTTGGTAAGGCCTTTGGGTAATTTACGTTTTCTCATTTTTTGGATGTTCACAGCAATTATAGCTGTGTTGACTTATTTTGTATTTCACCAAGATAGTGTGATATCGGTTGTTGGTGCGTCGGGGGCTGTGTCTGGAATGATGGGTGCTATTGCACGTTACGGTTTTCCTCAGGGTCATTTGGGTATTAGTACGCAAAATGAAAGATTTTTAGGTTCTTTGTTGTCCATAAAAAAAGCGCTATGTTCAAGAGTGGTACTTATTTACATGAGTGTATGGTTAAGTATTGATTTCATCATAGGCATTTCCGCTTTTCTAGGAGAAGGTGTTTCAATTGCATGGGAAGCGCATATTGGTGGTTTTTTTTCAGGCTTTTTGTTGATTGGTTTTTTTGATAGTTTGCCAAAAAAATTAAAAACTACGATCTAAGATATTTATGAGCCGCATAAAGTGCTATTGTTGCTGCATTTGAAACATTTAATGATTTAATATTTCCGGGCATATCAAGGCGTGTTAATGTGCAAACAGTTTCCCGTGTTTTTTTGCGTAAGCCTTTCCCTTCTGCTCCTAAAATAAGGGCAATTTTCCTCCCTGTTAATGCAGTTTCTAAGGGATGTTCGCCTTCTGAATCGAGCCCAAAGCTGATAAAACCTACTTTATGAAGCTCTTGAAGTGCTTCTGCAAGGTTTCTCACTGTGATATAATTAATCATCTCTAAAGCTCCAGATGCTGCTTTAGCAAGAACTCCACTTTCTTTGGGTGAGTGGCGACAAGTGGTGATAAGAGCTTCAGCTTTAAATGCGACTGCAGAGCGCATAATAGCACCGACATTATGTGGGTCGGTAATTTGATCCATTACAATGACAAGATCGGTATTCGTTAGTTCGGAGAATTGGCATGGCTTGAGGAGATCTGTTTCCACAACAACACCTTGGTGAACGGCATCACTTCCCACGAGCGCATCAAGTTGTTTGGGGGAGCATAATGTAATAGGACAAGGTAAATCTGATTCGGGTATATTTAGTCGTTTTAAGGCATTTGGTGTCACATAAAGGCATCCAAAAATTCTTTTTGGATTTTTTAAAGCAGCATGAACGGTATGGATACCATAAAGGCGGATTTTTTCTTGTTGCAAGGGAGACGTTTCTTTTTTTAGATACGGAGTTGATCGAGAAGACAGGCCTTTTGTATCGCGATATCTGCGACGTAAACGAGCATAATGAGAGTTTTTCGACATTTTTTCTTTCATAACTTCTTTATAGCGTTTTAATGATAAAAATAGATAAAAAAAACTATAATTTAAAATTATTAGCAGGAAATTTGTACAGAATCGTATTTATCCTGTTGACAGAGACGATAGTAATCGTCATAACCGCCTCGCAACCAGTTAGATTGAATGGATGATCAAATTAGTTGTAGTGATACCTCATCGTGTAACTTTGCCGATGTAATGGAGGGGTGCCCGAGTGGTTAAAGGGGGCGGACTGTAAATCCGTTGCGTATGCTACGTTGGTTCGAATCCAACCCCCTCCACCATTCATCGAAGGGAAGTTAGTACAGGGAAGTTAGTACGTTGTTGCGGGTATAGCTCAATGGTAGAGCAGCAGCCTTCCAAGCTGAATATGCGGGTTCGATTCCCGCTACCCGCTCCAAAGAGTTGTAAATGATTGGGTTAGCGAGTACGATGAAAGGAATTTTCACTCTAATTGGGTGGGGTTTCTTGTCTAAGAATTGTGATATCGGATTTGTGATATAGCAGTCTGATTTAATTCAATTCTACAGTCCTGTTTCTGGGTGCTCATAAAGCGAGAGAACTAAACAAGAGATTGATGGCGATGGCAAAGAGCAAGTTTGAACGAACGAAGCCGCATGTTAATATTGGAACGATTGGTCACGTTGATCATGGTAAGACCTCATTAACAGCAGCAAT
>NZ_JACHIM010000016.1:2500-5000 GCF_014203215.1 Bartonella callosciuri
GCTACCCCCTGGTCTGTGCCACCCTCTAACGGTTGCCCGCTAAAGGGTCACGCTTCTTCCGAAGTTACGCGTGCAATTTGCCGAGTTCCTTCAACGTAGTTCTCTCAAGCGCCTTAGTATACTCTACCAGTCCACCTGTGTCGGTTTCGGGTACGGTCTATATGTGGGAGCTATTTCCTGGAACTGCTTCACTGCAAGATCAATCCAATAAGACCTTACAATACACGCAATCCGTCACTACCCACAGGTCCACGAATATTAACGTGGTTCCCATCGACTACGCCTTTCGGCCTCGCCTTAGGGGCCGACTCACCCTGCTCAGATTAACTTTAAGCAGGAACCCTTGGACTTTCGGCGAGGGAGTCTCTCACTCCCTTTATCGTTACTCATGTCAGCATTCTCACTTCCGATACCTCCAGGAGCTCTCACGAGTCTCCCTTCACAGGCTTACGGAACGCTCCGCTACCACTTACTCTTAAAAGAGTAAATCCACAGCTTCGGTGTATGGCTTTAGCCCCGTTACATTTTCGGCGCAGGGACCCTTATTTAGACCAGTGAGCTGTTACGCTTTCTTTAAATGATGGCTGCTTCTAAGCCAACATCCTGGTTGTTTTGGGATCCTCACATCCTTTCCCACTTAGCCATAACTTGGGGACCTTAGATGGTGGTCAGGGTTGTTTCCCTCTCCACGACGGACGTTAGCACCCGCCGTGTGTCTGCTAGTTAGTTCTTCCAGGTATTCGGAGTTTGGTTAGGTTTGGTAATCCGGCGAGGACCCCTAGCCCATCCAGTGCTCTACCCCCTGGAGAATTCGACTAACGCTCTACCTAAATAGATTTCGCGGAGAACCAGCTATTTCCGAGTTTGATTGGCCTTTCACCCCTAGCCACAAGTCATCCCAATCTATTGCAACAGATACGGGTTCGGCCCTTCAGTAAGTGTTACCTTACCTTCAGCCTGCTCATGGCTAGATCACTCGGTTTCGGGTCTAATCCAACGAACTGAACGCCCTATTCAGACTCGCTTTCGCTACGCCTACACCTACCGGCTTAAGCTTGCTCGTTAGACTAAGTCGCTGACCCATTATACAAAAGGTACGCCGTCACCCAGAACAAATCTTGGGCTCCGACTGTTTGTAGGCATTCGGTTTCAGGTACTATTTCACTCCCCTTGTCGGGGTACTTTTCACCTTTCCCTCACGGTACTGGTTCGCTATCGGTCATGCACGAGTACTTAGGCTTGGATCGTGGTCGACCCATATTCAGACAGGATTTCACGTGTCCCGCCCTACTCTAGGACTTAAATCAGAGTTACGTATACGGGACTATCACCCACTTTGGTTCGACTTTCCAGTCGATTCTACTTTTCTTAATTTAAGCCACTGGCCTGGTCCGCGTTCGCTCGCCACTACTAACGGAGTCTCGTTTGATGTCCTTTCCTACAGGTACTTAGATGTTTCAGTTCCCTGCGTTTGCTTCTTACACCCTATTTTATTCAGGTATAGATACCTTTATATGACGACTAGAAATTTAAACTGTTTTTTGCAAAACAGCTTAATTTCTCTAGCCATCAAAGGTGGGTTGCCCCATTCGGAAATCTACGGATCAAAGGGTATTCGCACCTCCCCGTAGCTTATCGCAGCGTATCACGTCCTTCATCGCCTGTGCATGCCAAGGCATCCACCAAATGCCCTTAAGACACTTGATCGTTCTCATTGCCAATATTCATTCACTCTTCAGTCACTGTTTGTCTGCATTCTTTGCCTTGTGCAAAACAAAGCGCAAAACAAACACAAATATCAGCAGAAAAGACCAGCTTCTCGAGATATATTCAATGGCGCGGTTAAGCTTCCAATCATAAGCAAGGACTTTGAGCATTCCCTTGCGACACAATATTTCTTTTTTAAAAGCATCTTCCTTAGAACAAATTTTGCTCTTCAGAACAAATACTCAAAAGAAACATGTCTGAATATATCTTCTCTTCACAATTTCAATAGAACAAGTGAAAGGTTACAAACCTCTCACAAAAGCGTGTTCTTCCAACAATGATGATGATCTAAAGTGGTGGAGCCGGACGGGATCGAACCGACGACCCCCTGCTTGCAAAGCAGGTGCTCTCCCAGCTGAGCTACGGCCCCTAAATAGGATAGAAGGATTGCAAACTGGAAAATAGGCTAAAACTGTGTAAGGAGATTTCTGTTGAATATACATTTCTGTTAAATATACAATGCAAATGCAAATTTGCATTACTTTTCCCTTGAACTGCTTTACCTTATCACAGCTGCCAAACGGATAAGCGCTACAATCCTTTTATAGCAATCTTCTCATAAAAGCATGATAAACATTTAGAGATGGATGGATAAAGTGGTGGGCCTGGGAGGACTTGAACCTCCGACCTCACGCTTATCAAGCGCGCGCTCTAACCAACTGAGCTACAAGCCCTCCGGGATAAACCGGAAAACCTTCCCCGGCCTTATCTTATCAAGCAGAAAAACTTTGTT
>NZ_JACHIM010000017.1 GCF_014203215.1 Bartonella callosciuri
AGATTGGCAAAAAGACCGTTCCAGTAGGCATGGAAGATAAGATCATAAAACTCTATGCTTTAGATCAAGAGACAGCAGCACGTTTAAGAAAAGAATCAGACGCTTCTCGCAGAAGTTTTACGATCAGACCTTCTAACCCATTGAGTTGTAAAATTGTTGGTATGTTTGTTAGAGTTTTAGATGCTTGTTCACAAGAGGATTTAGAAGCATTCAAAACATTATTAGAGATGGTTAGCGAAGCGCAAAGAAAAGAAAATGCTACTGTTGTAGAGAAATATTAAAAAATCCTATTCCCTCACTTTTATCTACGCATCCCTCACCTTTAAAAATATATGAAGAATCAATAACTTAATAGCGCTATAAAGTTAGATGGCGCCCTAAGAAAGGACGTACTCGACAATATCTTTTTACACCTCAAAAAGAATTTTTGATTCGTAATTGAAATCTTATATGATGCTATGTGATAGCGCTATAGATGCTTGATATAAGGTGGTTTAGAAGGTGGTTTAATTTTTTCTAATTTCTAATAAATTACTGAAAAATAAGGGAAAATCCACATATCGTGGTGCGGACGGCGGGACTTGAACCCGCAAGGTCTTAGACCGGCAGATTTTAAGTCTGCTATGTTTACCGTTTTCATCACGTCCGCGATAAGAGCTCTCTCATAAGCTATATCTTTTATTGAATCAAGAATTAATGATAAGAGAAAATTTTTGTCTTTGGATAAAATTTTGACTGATAACAGTTGTCTTTATGGCTAGAAGAATCCTTAATAATATTAATAAAGCATGAAATGATTGGTGTTATGGGTAAATTTATTCAAGACTTAAATAAAGCTATGGTGGCTTTACATAAAGTATTTGCTGAAACATCACTTCAGAGAAATGATTTTCTTAGTCAAAAAATATGATGCAGAAATTTATTTGAAGCGTGAAGATTTAACACCGGTGCGATTTTATAAAATTCGCGGTACTTTCAATTTTGTTTCAAAAATTTGTTTTAAAAATGCTTAATACAATATCTCTAGATTCTGCATTTGTTTGTGCTTCAGCAGGGATCATGCGCAAGGTGTTTCTTTTGTTTGTCACTATTTTAAACGTAAAGGCGTAATTTTTATGCCTGTGATGACTCCGCAACAGAAAATTGATAAGACACGTATTTTTAGCAAAGAATTTATTGATATTCGTTTAGTTGGTGAGACGTTTGATCAATGTTATGCGGCTGCGCAATCTTTTGTTAGCCAGAGTGGGGGGGGGGATGGCGCTCCCTTTTGACGATATTCACATTATTACGGGGCAAGCGACAGTCTTGTATGAGTCTGTTTTACAATGGAAAAAATTTAATGGGGAGAGTGAGCCAGATTTAATGATTGTTCCTGTGGGCGGTGGTGGTTTGGCCAGTGGGGTGAGTAAGTTTTTACGGGAATATGGTTGGAAGACAGAGCTTCGTTTTGCTGAGCCTCAGAGAGCTGCAGGTTTGCTTGCTTGTTTGAAGAGTAGAAAACGTGTCAAACTTGAAAATATCGATACATTTGTCGATGGTGCTGCTGTGGCTGAAATTGGTGCATTAAATTACACAATACTGAAGCAATTTTCACCCGATTCTGTTATTATAGTTCCTGAAAATCGTGTTTGTTCTACCATGGTTGAAATGCTTAATGTTGAAGGTGTGGTTCTTGAACCAGCAGGTAGCTTTATCAATTGATGCTCTTAACAGTCTTTCTCCTCAAGAGCTGAGGGGCAAAAAATTCCTTCTTATTATTTCAGGTGGTAATTTTGATTTCGAGCGTTTGCCAGATATTAAAGAGCGTTCTTGGCGTTTTCAGGGTTTGAGACAGTGTTTTATTTTTAGTTTTCCGCAACATCCTGGTGCATTGCGTCATTTTCTTGCTACATTATCACTAGATGATGATATTGTACGCTTTGAATATCTTAAAAAAATCGGCGAGAAGCTTTGGTTCTGTGTTGATTGCAATTGAAACAAAAAAATACCATAACTTTCGTCTCCTAGAGGAAAAGTTTCAAGCTTTAGGTTGGCGATATCGTGATATTACCGATGATCAAACATTATTTGATTTTGTCATCTGAGAAGCAAAAATTTTTGTTAAAGTGAGAAATATTAATAATGAAGTCTGTTTTTTATTTTACACTAGGTCTGTCTGTATTTTTAAGTGTTGGTAGACCGAGTTTAGCATCTGAGCCAGCAATAATAAAAAAAGATGAATTTTTAAGATTAGTTGTTGATATCAATAATGCTATAAAGAATGGAGATTTTGCACTTCTTTCTGCTTATATGCCGGCTCGGCTTTTATAAAGAAATAGCGCGTCGATTGAATACAATAGAGGATGAATTACGTCGCAATTTCCTTGAACAATTGCGTGCTCAATTTGAGAATTTGCCTGCTGGTGCTTATCATTTAGATGAAACAAATATAAATTATTTGCAAACTGATAAAGGTGCTCTTTATGCTTTGATTCCAACGATTCTTGAAACAAAAAATCGCATTGTAGAATATAAAACTTTGGCAATTTTTGATAAAACACAATGGTATTTAATCTATGGTAGTCAGAAAACTGTAAAAAATCCAGTTTTTCTCGACATTTATTCCGATTTTTATAAGCTACATTTACCTAAAAAATAATAACAACGAAATAAATGCTTAAAATCTTAAAATATTGTGTTTCTAAATAATTTTCGTAAAGCTCTTGCTTTTTCATCATAATCCAACAATAATACAAAATGAAGGTGTTTAGGTTGGTTAACTAGCTTTCTGTAATGTGAAAATTTATGCGCCTTTACCTTGATTTCAGGGGACAGATGGCGTGCGCATTCGCTTTCAAGCGTTCTTTTACAGATTTGAAACATCAAGATCTTTTTTGCGCGGATCTTGAATAATAGAATTCAGCTTGTTACTTTGTTTAAAGTTGTGAGCTGAGGAAGATTGTATTTTGAATATAAATAATAAAGAAAATGTTTTTACAAAGTTAGGTTTGTCTGTTCTTTTGGTTAAAAATTTGCTCACTGCTGGTATGAATAAACCTAAGCCTATTCAAGAACAAGCAATTCCCCTAATGCTAAAAGGGCATGATGTTTTAGGTATTGCACAGACAGGTTCTGGAAAAACCTTAGCATTTGGTTTACCTATTTTAAGTCAGATTTTGACTTTGGGCAATAAGCGTTTCCCCAAAACTACGCGTGCTCTGATTTTGGTTCCCACGCGTGAACTTGCTGTTCAGATTGATGAAACAATTCGTGCTGTTTCGAAAGGAACGCATCTTTCGACATGTCTTATTTTTGGTGGGGTATCACGTTTAAAACAGATTAAACGCATGGCAGCAGGTGTGGATATTTTGATAGCAACACCAGGGCGTTTAAGAGATCTTGTTCGTGAAAAGTGCGTTGATCTTTCTCAATCTCGTTTTTTGGTTTTGGATGAAGCCGATCGTATGTTAGATATGGGGTTCATTAATGATGTACAGCACATTGCAAAGCTTTTGCATCAGGAGCGTCAGACAGCGCTTTTTTCTGCGACAATGGCGAAAGAAATTACCGCACTTGCAAAGAGTTTGCTTAATAATCCAGTAAAAGTGGAGGTTGCTCCTCAAGGGACGACAGCTGTGGAAATCACGCAAAAGTTATATTGTGTTCCTACACGTGAAAAAAAGAACGTTTTAGGTCAACTTTTAACAAATCCAGCTTTTTCTTCGGTTATTGTCTTTACCCGAACTAAACACGGTGCTGATGCTGTTACACGTAGTTTAACGAAGATAGGGTATTCTGTTGTGGCAATTCATGGAAATAAATCACAAAGTGCTCGGCAATCTGCATTGAAGGCTTTTCGTGAAAAATCTGTGCGGATTCTTGTTGCAACAGATATTGCAGCTCGCGGTATTGATATACCAGAAATAAGCCACGTTATTAATTATGATTTACCAGATGAAGCTGAAAGCTATGTGCATCGTATTGGTCGTACAGGACGCAATGGTGCATCTGGTGATGCACTTACACTTTTTGATGAAGGAGTAGAGGGTGCGCGGTTGCGTGCTGTAGAGCGCTTGATTCATATGAGATTAACACGTGAAACTCTTCCAGAGCAGTTTGCGACATTTCCAGAAAAGGCGATTGTATCAGAAGGTAGAAAAAAAGAAGGTGATCGGGAACTTTGTTTAAAAAAATCTAAACGTCGCAAGCAATTTCTAAATTGTAAAGATAAAGCTGAACAATTACAGAGTAAAAAATCTTTATCTCCAAATGAAAGACACAAAAAAGCAAAAGCAGCAGCGAAGCGTGCAAAGTCTTTCCGTCTCCGAAAGTCAGTGAAGAAGGCAGCTTGAGTAAAATATTTAGAATTGACCAGAGCTATTACTATAATTTCGCTTCCAAGTGCTTTTTTAGTATTTGTTTTGTGAACAATATTGTTGAGGTTGATTAATTTTAGACCACGCTCTGCAATCATGACTTGTATTATTATCGACGATGTATTTATATCAGTCATTTTATTTACAGCCATTTATAAGCATTTAGTCAGATTTGTCGGGGAAAAACATAAAGAAGAATTCTATTGAATGTTGCGATTATTGTGGGGTCTATACGTCAACCATCGTTAAAAAGAACTTTAGCTAATTGCTTGGCTGATTGTCTATTGATGCGGGGTGCATTGCTTCATTGGGTTGATTTGCGTGAACAGCCTTTGCCAATACTGATCAAGATTATCATCATCATGTAGAGGCTAATCCAAGTGTTGCGGTACGTCAATTTGTTAAAACAATCGCGGTGGCTGATGGTGTTATTCTCGCTAGCCCCCTTTTACCAAGGGTCTTATTCGGGTGTTTTAAAAAATGCTCTTGATAATTTGGCCTATGATGCCTTTTTAAGTAAACTGGTTGGGCTTATCTCTCCATGTTAGTACAGCTAAAATGTGCACAACCGTGTGAGCATTTATTGCGGTGGTGCGTACACTGTATGGTCATGCGCTACAATGTCAAGTTGCTTCGGTCAAAGAGGATTTTGCATCGGATGATGAAGGTTGTACATGGAAAGTTATAAAGTGAAGAGGTACGAGCACGTTGTAAGCGACTTGCTAATGAAATGTGCAAATTTTTAAACCAAAAGGGTAGGGGGTATAATAAAAAATGATGAGCAATATCGTTATTTAGTGGTAGGTGCCACTGGGATGCTTGTGCCCTGGTGTCAGTCGCTAGAGCTCCAAGAAGTGATTATTGCGGCGCGCTTTTTTTCTCATCGAGTCCAGCTTGAGGCATTGCAAAAAAACTATCTTTGTGTGTCGTTAAATTATTATTGCGCAACTTCGCGGGTGCAATTTTTAGAAGCTGTGACGCAATGGCACGGGCTAAAATATTTGCATATTGTGAGTTCGTTTGCTCGCCCATACATCTTCTTGCGAATTGATTGAGCGGTTGGCTCTTTTGGCTAAACCACCCTGTGTTCTTCATGTTTTTGGTTCCAATGCTAATGATAAGATGCTTGTTGATTGTGCACGCAAAAATAAGGTTGATTTAATATCAGTTAAATTAGGACGAAAAACAACACCAAATGGTTGGCGGTGGCTTTACCTATCAAGAAGATAAGCTCAACAGGTCTTGGACGCAATAAAAGGCCGTATGAATGAACTTAAATTTTAATTATTTGAGACGCTGAATTGAGTTAGGGGCCTTTTGTATATTCTTTTGAAGTGTAAATTTTGTTGTGGAGAGGGCAAAATCAAAGCCTGTCACTTTCTATGGTTCAGCTGGAGGGTGTCTCACACGAGATTTGGCAAAACAATCCTTGGAAGAATATTCTAGGGCTTTTAGGCGGTGTTGGTCAATTTGTTGCCCCTTATTTGGGGAAATAGGGAGAGAGGAAGTGATGGCAAATAAGAGCGAGAACATTTTATCAAGA
>NZ_JACHIM010000018.1 GCF_014203215.1 Bartonella callosciuri
TGACCACCATCAAATTCTTCGTACTCTCTCCTACCATCAGGATATTCGTAAAGGTTATAAAAATACTCTGCTACCCCTAATCCCCATGGTGCATGACCAACTGCTGTTGCAACAAACTTTTTGTGCATTATGTGCATTTGCTGTTTACGTTTTTTAAAGAATCGTTGTTTTAATATTCGCATCCTTAATCCATAATTTTACCGATGGGTTATTTACCTCAAATTTGGCCGTACAGTGCGTTTTGTATTCTGTATGTGTTTTCATCATAAAATCTTTAAATCGCTCTGTACGGTGCCTTTTTGTCGATTTAAACGCATATCTAAACACAAAATCATCACCACTTTTCACTATTTTGCTGTCCTTCAATGTTTTTCACAACTCCTCCAATCCCCTTTAAAACCTTTTCAAGTTCCTGCTTTTGAATAAGCGTGAGTGGTTTAAAATTCTCTCTTGCTTCCTTTTCTTTCATCCTTTTCTCACGGGTATTCAAAACAGCCTTGCGTACAAGATTGGCTTTGGTCAAAAGACTATTTTCTAGATCACGGCATAACCTCACAAGTTCACGCGTGCTAGGAAAAAACGTATCCGATAAGCAGTCTATCTCGTCACATAAAATCCGTTTAACCGTTGTCATCAGTGACCACGCAGAAACATTCTCCAACACCATTCCATAGGTCAGCGCCATCCCTTCATGATCTGCCTGTTGTGCTATTTTCAAACCACAGGAAAGCATGCGAAGTGCCTTAGCTATATCCTCTTTCCCAGCCTTCACTGAAAACAACTCGTGAAGTTGATCACAAGCTTCTAAAGCAATCGATTCCTGCTGTTTGGTCAAGGCACTGCCATCCTTCAAAACCAAAGGGAACCCCGGGGCTATCATTCCGTGAATGTGCTTCAAAGTAACCTCGAGATCCGATATCAAGGACACTGTCTGAGAGGCGTTCACTAATGCTTTTTTGCCTTTGAGAGTAATTTCCATAATTTCCACCTTGTTTATTTTTTTGATAATCTTTTGAATTTCTTACCCAATTACGCCATGTTGCTTGCCAATCGATTTTGCTAGCATCCTTTCCGGATTTGGCAGTCCAGTAATCTCGAAACTTTGCGATCTCGACTTTCACACGCTCCGGAGGCAAGCCCTCTGCAAGCGCAAAATCGTAATCGGGTTCAAAATCCGCAGGCAATCGACAGCCACGATTAGCTTTCACTCGTTTCGCTTTTTTCGGAACGCTTTCTTGCTCGTGAAGGGGAGGTTGGTTTTCAGATACTGTTTCGATTTGCTCTGATGTGGTCTCAACAGCATCAACCTCGATTAGCTCATCAACCTGATCATGAATTTCTAAATCTTCAAAATCAGTTTCTTTTTTTGCTAACACGATAGTGTTAGTTTTTTTATTATTACTGTTAATGTTAGTGTTATTGTTTATGTTATATATATAGGCATCATTAAGCATGCCGTAAGCATCATTTTTAGCATCATGAAAATCATGCTTAATATGCTTAATGTCACATTTAGCATTTTTAGCATCGTTTTTAGCATAGTTTTCAGTATTTTCAGGGGCTTTAGCATCATCACAAGCATTATTTGTATGTTTTGACCATCTTGCTTGCGCTGCTTTCTTTGCTCTCTCTGATAAGCTATTATTTGCCCGTGATGCTTTCGATACCTTATCTAAATTCTCATTGCAATTTTTTAATTCTTCTTCGACTTGTGTACTCCATAAATTTCCATTTTCTAATTGAAGAATTAATTTTTTTCGAATGAGTTTTTCTAATGATTTTTTAAAGGTTCGCACTGAGCAACCAACGATGCGCGCTAAAACAGAAGTGTCATCATAAATCGGTTCACAAGCTCGATACATAAGCGCTGTGAGTGTACTATAAGTAGCTTTCTCTGCTGCGTCAGTACCAGCAAAGTCCATAATCCACTCTTGATAAAAATTACGTACCCAAGGTAATTTAATGGACATACCCCAATTCCCTTTCTTTAACTAAATGTAAAATTGCTAAAGCATCTGCTTCGTTGTCATCACAAGGCGCGTGACCTTTTGCACGCATTGCCTTAATCATTTCTTCTTTTGACGCATTCCCCTTCCCCGTCGTCGCTTTCTTAATCGTACTTACTGGTATCCCCTCATACGGTATCTGATGATGTTCACACCACGCCGTTAACGTTGCTAACAAGCCACCGTAAACATGCGCTGCATCCGTACCAACATGACGCCTCACTTCTTCAAAATACACCGCGTCAATATCACCTGCTGTATGCTTTATTTCTGATAGCCATTGCTTAAAACGCAAATAACGCATCCCACCGCCTTCAAAACGACGGGGTTCAAAATTGACGGTACCACTGAATATGTCACCATCTGCACCACCTATTGCCCAGCCAGTCTTGGTTCCTAGATCAAAACAAAGAATCGTGTTATTCACCGCGCCCCTCCATACAAAACGTGTTTTATAAGATTGTTTTTTTCTAAAAAGTAGAAAGAGAAAGGCGTGTGAAATATGCCAATGCTATCTGAAATCATCAATAATATCATTGCTGCTTTTGTTGGTAGTGTTGTTTCATTTCTTCTAGCAGCTGTGATAAAGCCCTTAAACAAAAGGGCTCGAAAAGAAATAGATGAAGAATTAGAGCTCTTCAAAAGGCAGACTGCATCACTAACAGAGCTAGTCAACATTTTATGGGAAGAAAAAACAGAGCGAGATTTAGGAGAAAAACTAAACGTTAGCATTGTTAAGATAGCACCGGGAATACGTAATGACCAACCTGATCTGCCAATAATTCAAATATTTTTACACATCAAAAATCCTACCCAAACAGCCATTCAAATACACAGTATCAGCTTATCAGAAGAAAAGCCGTTTAATTTTTTCCTAGTAAAATGTCGTAAGGAAAATAATAATGATGAAGAAAAAATTATTACTATTAATATAGAACAAGAAAAATGCATTAACTTCACCTTATACGCAATAGAACCCCAAAAAAATCCTTGGGTTGGTTTAGCTCTGATGGACAATGACGAATTGGATTTATGCCTCTATATTCGCTCTCTAAAGCCACATACATTAAACACCCCTGATCTTGTTATGCACCACAGCTCACCAAATCTTCCAAATAAAATAATTGAAGTGCATATTCCTATTCCTTCCTTGGCCCCTGCTAAACTGTATCAGAACAATCAACATATTAATGAGGTTATTCCCTAATCTCTTTTGATTTTAATTAGTTTTTCAAGCATTTGATTTGTACGAAACATTATTTCGTTTATTTCATTGATCTTTTTTGTTATCTCCCGCCTTTCTTTGAAAAGACAATAAATATTATAAAAAAAATACAGATAAGCAGCTACACACATAACAATTGATACGACTGTATATATCGACATTTCTACCTCACTTACTTTTCTTCTTACTCTTCTTATTTTTATGAGGCGGCACTTCTACTGTCTCATCACACTGCTCACCCTCTTGTTTTAGCCTTTCAATTTCTGCATCGCGTGATCTAACATCTGCTTCTAGTGTCTCTATAAGTCCATTGTTCCGTCTGAATGCCTCATCACACTGCTCAAGCTGTTGTGTTAGTTTTTCAATTTCTTCGTCGCGTTTTTTAAGGTCCGCATCATAGTCATCAATTATTTTCTTAGTTTCCTTTAAAAACTCATGCCTTTTCTCTTTGTGTTCTTCTCTCATATTTCTAAGCTGCTCTTTGAGAGATTTAACCTGATCTCGATAAGACAAAGCAAACCGAAATATGACCCCGCCTAAAAGCAAGACTGAAATTACCGCTATTAATAAAATTTCATTTAAACCCATTTTGTTTCTCCTTTAATTGCTCTTAGGGCGGTCATCACGACCAATCTGTTTGGCTTCGCATTCCATTAAAAAAAGAAGGCAACAAGCCGCATGTGCCAAGTGTGACAAATCACTTTCGCTATCTTTATTTTCCCCTCCAAACCATGCTAATAAATGACGTAAGGCAGCACCGTGAAACCTACTCCAGTGCATGCCATTACGCCAGTTATCTGCTCCGTATTTCTTTGCTCCAAACTCTAAAACTTTACCAATTTCAATCAGGGCCAACGGCGGTATAAGCTCTAAACGTGCCTTGCCAGAATCATTCTTATGGGCTTCATTGGTTTCATTTGTGCTCTGTGAAACGCGTTTACACATGTAAACTTCATCGTTATCGCGAAAATCTTCATAATCACAAACATCCGCATTACCGTAAATCTTGGCATGCTCTCTAATCTTGGCATGTCCATGAACTAACGCGTTATCATAAACCTTAGATTGATTGAAAACTTCAGCGTTGCCAAAAACCTTGGCTTGACCGTAAACACGAGCCTTATTGTAAACTCGTGCATTCCCATAAACACGAGAATTGCCGTAAATTTCTGCTCCGCCTTTTACTAAAGCATTCTCATAAATTTGCGCCTCACCGTAAACATTGGAATCAGAAACCTTGGCATTACCGTAAATCTGTGCCTGATCATAAACATACGCATCAACAGAAACATCTGCACAACCATAGACCTTTGCATGTCCAAAAATACGAGCCCTACCAGAAATGAGCGCATCACCATAAACCTTGGCATTTCCATAAACACAACCATTCCCACTTGGTCTATCCGAACCCTCTACCCAGCAATCTCCCTCGTGACTTAAATTGCCCTCATGCTCTATAAAACCACCAAGATCACCTTTCTTAACGGTTCCAAAGTCTCTCAATGCACGGATGCGGCGAAGGTGCACTATATGATGGGGAAAACGTGCAGGTTGACCAAGCCTAATCTCATCCCCTATGAATTCATATTTCTTTTCTACAGCCATCACCACTCTCCTTAAGAGCGCAAAGTCTCGCCGGTGTGATCAACACCGCAGCTTTTAGAAATTGAAGGAAAATTCTCTTGATACCAATCGCTAGGACTTATGTAATTATCGGTAACTTCTGCTATCTTTTGTATTATCTTAGGATGCGGAAATCGCTTCTTATTTACATAGCGTGCTACAGATGCTTGCGTAACACCTATCAAAATCGCAAACTCGGCATAAGTAATATTATTCTTTGATAAATACAGTTTTAGTTTAGACATTCCTTTTTATACCATATCGGTATTATTAAAGCAAGAAAATTTTACCATATTGGCATTTGAAAGGATATTTTTTTTAATTAGGATAAGAATCATGAATAATTTGAAATTTTTCAGACAAAAAGTGGGTTTAACTCCAAAAGAATTAGCCGAATTGGTAGGAACTAGTCAGCCACAAATTTTTCGTTTAGAAAATGGGCAACGAAAACTAACAAAAGAGTGGGCTATACGTTTGGCACCACACTTAAAAATTACCCCCAAACAACTGTTGTTTTCAGGAAACAAGCCTAATAGCTTAGATGAACAAATTGAAGATATGTTAGAGCATCTAAGCTACGATAATAAGGTTAAACTTCTTGATCTCCTTTCTTCATTTTATCAAGATAAAAAAGAATAAACTCTCTTTTTTCATCTTCTGTCAATTTATTCCATAGTTCCAATATTTGCGTATTAATTGACCATTTTTCATCCATTTTTTCTACTCATAAAAAATATAAAATAAAAAATAACCATTTTGGTATTGACTTTAAATTACCGTTTTGGTATTAAATATCCCACATTGTAAAAAACAACCGTTACCAATAGGCAGTATGGAGGCATTTGTGACAAAACCAGTTTTTATAAAATCTGATGAAATTCTCTTAGTCATGTGCAGGGATGAGAAAGACAGTAT
>NZ_JACHIM010000019.1 GCF_014203215.1 Bartonella callosciuri
TGACCACCATCAAATTCTTCGTACTCTCTCCTACCATCAGGATATTCGTAAAGGTTATAAAAATACTCTGCTACCCCTAATCCCCATGGTGCATGTCCGACCGCTGTTGCAACAAACTTTTTTTGCATAGGCTGTTTACGTTTTTTTAAAAACATCTGTTTTAATATCCCCAATATAAATCCATAATTTTACCAATGGGTTTATTTACCTCAAACTTGACCGTACAGAGCCGTTTAACTTTTACATAGCAAATCTATCACAAAACCTTTAAATCGCTCTGTACGGTGCCTTTTTGTCGATTTAAACGCATATCTAAACACAAAACCATCACCACTTTTCACTACTTTGCTGTCCTTCAATATTTTTCATGACTCCTCCTATCCCCTTTAAAACCTTTTCAAGCTCTTGCTGTTGAACAAGCGTTAGTGGTCTAAAGTGCTCTTTCGCTGTTTTTTCTTTCATCCTTTTTTCACGGCTATTCAAAACAGCCTTGCGGACAAGATTGGCTTTGATCAAAAGACTGTTTTCTAAATCACGGCATAACCTCACAAGTTCACGCGTGCTGGGAAAAAACGTATCCGATAAGCAGTCTATCTCATCACATAAAATCCGTTTAACTGTTTTCATCAGTGACCAGGCAGAAACATTCTCCAACACCATTCCATAGGTCAGCGCCATCCCTTCATGATCGGCCTGTTGTGCTATTTTCAAACCACAAGAAAGCATACGAAGTGCCTTGGCTATGTCCTCTTTTCTAGCTTTCACTGCAAACAGCTCTTGAAGTTGATCACAAGCTTCTAAAGCAATCATTTCCTGCTGTTTGGTCAAGGCACTGCCATCCTTCAAAACCAAAGGGAACCCCGGGGCTATCATTCCGTGAATGTGCTTCAAAGTAACCTCGAGATCCGATATCAAGGACACTGTCTGAGAGGCGTTCACTAATGCTTTTTTGCCTTTGAGAGTAATTTCCATAATTTCCACCTTGCTTACTGATTTTATAATCCTTTGAATTTCTCACCCAATTACGCCATGTTGCTTGCCAATCGATTTTGGTAGCATCCTTGCCTGTCTTGGCAGTCCAGTAATCTCGAAACTTTGCGATCTCGACTTTCACACGCTCCGGAGGCAAGCCCTCTGCAAGCGCAAAATCGTAATCTGGTTCAAAATCCTCAGGCAATCGACAGCCTCGATTAGCTTTAGACCGCTTGACTTTCTTAGGAACGTTTTCTTGCTCGTGAAGGGGAGGTTGGTTTTCTGCACCTGTTGCGTTTTGATCTGATGTGGTCTCAACAGCATGAACCTCTGTTGGCTCGTGAACCTGTTCGTTTGTTTCTAAACTTTCAGAACCAATTTCTTTTTTTGCTAAAACGATAGTTTTAGTTTTTTTATTATAACTGTTAATGTTAGTGTTATTGTTTATGTTATATATATAGGCATCATTAAGCATGTCGTAAGCATCATTTTTAGCATCATGAAAATCATGCTTAATATGCTTAATGTCACATTTAGCATTTTTAGCATCGTTTTTAGCATAGTTTTCAGTATTTTCAGGGGCTTTAGCATCATCACAAGCATTATTTGTATGTTTTGCCCATCTTGCCTGCGCTGCTTTCTGTGCCCTTTCCGATAATATCTTTGACCGTGCTGCTTTAGAGACCTTATCTAAATTCTCATGACAGTTATTGAGTTCTTCTTCGACTTTTAAATTCCACAAACGACCATCCTCTAAACGGATGATCTTTTCATCGCGTAATAAGGAATTTAATGCATTTTTGAGAACCCGTACCGAACAACCAGCCCACCGTGCTAATTTAGCGGCATCTTCAACAATAGGACGGCGTTCCTCACACATATAGAGAAAAAGGGTCATATAAAGACCTTTTTCGACTATGCTCATGCCACTAACATCTACAATCCATTGAGATGAAAAAAGCCTCGTCCAAGCCAACTTAGTTGACATGCCTTGCCTCCTCTTTTCTTTTGTTCCACCTCACAAGGGCTGCTTTCGAAGCACGCTCTGAAAATTTATTAATAGCATCATGATCAAAGGCAAATGACCTATGCCATAAGCTGCCATCCTCTAAACGTGTGACATGACCCGTGTTTATTAAAGCTTCTAAGGTTTTTTGAAACGTTCTGACTGAACAACCACACCAACCTGATAAATAAGAGGCATTATTTAAAAGAGGCGTTCTTTTATCACTCATCAGCAACACGAGTGTTGTGTAAACAGCCTTCTCTATCGCTTTCAAACCTGTAAGCTCTTTTAAAAATTGATCAGGATAAAGTTTTATCCAAGGTGATTTCGTCAACATACCCCAATTCCCTTTCTTTAACTAAATGTAATATTGCCAAAGCATCCGCTTCATTATCATCACAAGGCGCGTGGCCTTTTACACGCATTGCCTCTATCATCTCTTCTTTTGTGGCATTCCCCTTCCCCGTCGTCGCTTTCTTAATCGTACTAACAGGAATGCCTTCATACGGTATTTTGTAATACTCACACCAAACTTTTAAGGTTGCTAAAAAACCGCCGTAAACATGGGCAGCATCGGTCCCAATGTGACGCCTCACCTCTTCAAAATACACCGCGTCAATGCCACCTGCTGTATGCTTTATTTCTGATAACCATTGCTTAAAGCGTAAATAACGCATCCCACCGCCTTCAAAACGACGGGATTCAAAATTGACGGTACCACTGAATATGTCACCATCTGCACCACCTATTGCCCAGCCAGTTTTGGTTCCTAGATCAAAACAAAGAATCGTGTTATTCACCGCGCCTCTCCATACAAAACGTGTTTTATAGGATTGTTTTTTTCTGAAAATGAAGGAAAGAAAGGTGTAAGAAGTATGCAAATAGATAAAGATGTGATTGATATTATTTCATTAATAGTACCAACTTTCATCTCATTTTTTGGAATATGGTTAGGTTGTAGAAATCGAAAAATAGATCTTATAAATTTCAATAAACAACTAAGACAACTACAAGAACAATCTGAAACAGCAAAAGAACATCTATCCATCTTATGGCAAGAAAAAGAGAGGCGAGACTTAGGTCCAAATCTAGAGGCTATTATAAAGGAGAATCCATACGCATATAAGAGCGGTAAAGATTTCCTTATTGACATAACAGTAATCATAAAAAATCCTACAAAACATTCAATAAAAATGAATAATTTTCAGATACATCACAAAAGCCCATTTGCATTTGTTAAAGGGGGTTCTGTAGATCATATAATACCCTTTATCCCTGAGAACGAAAAATACATGAGTTTTAAAAGTCCTTTTACAGCAAACTTAAATTCACAGGACATACGCGGCTATTTTAATCTAAAGGAAAATGAACAAGCTATATTTAGTCTCACAGTTCGCCATCTCAAACCAAATATCGAAACTGTACCAATCTTTATCATTGAACACACTTCATCAAATCACCCAGAAAGAGTAGTTCAAACTAAGTTTTGGCCAGAATTTTTGCTATCTTTTGAAGAAGAGAACATGCTAGGATAAGATAATCTTTGGATTTCCTCTTCTTGCCTCCATATTTTTTCGTTTTTCCTAATTATTTCCTTTTTAACTATTTGTAATTCTTTATAAAATAGATAAAGTTGTACCGCTAATTGAATATTGACCGCCATAGAAGTGCAAACTGCTATTGTTGATACCATCTTAACACCCTCACTTACTTTTCTTCTTATTTTTATGAGAATTTTCTCTTACAGCTTCATCACACTGCTCACCCTCTTGTTTTAGCCTTTCAATTTCTGCATCGCGTGATCTAACATCTGCTTCTAGTGTCTCTATAAGTCCATTGTTCCGTCTGAATGCCTCATCACACTGCTCAAGCTGTTGTGTTAGTTTTTCAATTTCTTCGTCGCGTTTTTTAAGATCCGCATCATAGTCATCAATTATTTTCTTAGTTTCCTTTAAAAACTCATGCCTTTTCTCTTTGTGTTCTTCTCTCAGATTTCTAAGCTGCTCTTTGAGAGATTTAACCTGATCTCGATAAGACAAAGCAAACCGAAATATGACCCCGCCTAAAAGCAAGACTGAAATTACCGCTATTAATAAAATTTCATTTAAACCCATTTTGTTTCTCCTTTAATTGCTCTTAGGGCGGTCATCACGACCAATCTGTTTGGCTTCGCATTCCATTAAAAAAAGAAGGCAACAAGCCGCATGTGCCAAGTGTGACAAATCACTTTCGCTATCTTTATTTTCCCCTCCAAACCATGCTAATAAATGACGTAAGGCAGCACCGTGAAACCTGCTCCAGTGCATGCCATTACGCCAGTTATTTGCTCCGTATTTCTTTGCTCCAAACTCTAAAACTTTACCAATCTCAATCAGGGCCAACGGCGGTATGAGCTCTAAACGTGCCTTGCCATCATCATTTTTACTTGCTTCTCTTACAATCATCACCACTCTCCTTACGACTGTAAAACGTTGCTAGGCTCACACGCACTGTGAACATCGGAACTTTCTATAAATTTCGACATTGGGGGTGTTTGCTTCTCTTGCATTAATTTCTGCAAACGCTCAGAATAAAAGAAATCATCAGGACGCAAATCTATGCCATGTTCACGCGCATAGTCTAAAATTTTTTGCTGGTGCTTTGCTGGTATGAAGTTACGCCATCTAGAAACAGATGATACATCCCTTTGAACTATAGTTGCTACCGTTTTGAAACCACCTAAATATTTTATGATCAATTTCGAAGGCATATCTATCTCCATAATGTTGCAATTAATAATTGCACTTTTTACATATGTCAACAAAAAATGCACTTTTCACACTTTTGCATTTTGCGTATTTTTAGGGATAATGCTTAGATCATGAGTAGCAATATTGAAAAAAGTATCCAACAATGGCTGGAAAAAAAATTAGAAGAGCGCGGACACGGTGCTCAAGTAGAACTAGCCGCCTACTTGGGAATCCATCAATCCACTATAAGCAGAATGATTAATCCTTATAAAAATGGAAAATCAAGAAGCATAAGTATTGGAGAATTAGTTAAAATGGCTAAGTTTTTTAATGACCCCCCCCCAAACTTTTTCACTGATGTTGATCAAGAGTTTATGAATTTCTATCGTGATCTTTCTGAAGAAAATAAGAGATCTGTGGTTTCATATATTGAGTTTTTAAGGCAATCAAAAGATAAGTAATGGTTTCTTTCTCTTCCTGAGAAAATCCTTCTAAAAGGCTAGAGCTTGGTTCCGCTATTTGCATATTGTATCTCCATAAATTGTGGATAGTGCATTTTTTAAAAAAATACACCTAACATAAATATGCACTTTTTACATTTTTATGTTGACTATTGCACTTTTTGCATTTATATCCACTCCATACCCTATAAATTAACCGTTGCCAATAGGCAGTATGGAGGCATTTGTGACAAAACCAGTTTTTATAAAATCTGATGAAATTCTCTTAGTCATGTGCAGGGATGAGAAAGACAGTAT
>NZ_JACHIM010000020.1 GCF_014203215.1 Bartonella callosciuri
GGATGTGTTTGCAGGGTATGTGAACCGAGGTGCTTTGTGGGTGCGTATTTGCAGGGTATGTGAACCGAGGTACTTTGTGGATGTGTTTGCAGGGTATGTGAACCGAGGTGCTTTGTGGATGTGTTTGCAGGGTATGTGAACCGAGGTACTTTGTGGATGTGTTTGCAGGGTATGTGAACTGAGGTGCTTTGTGGGTGCGTATTTGCAGGGTATGTGAACCGAGGTACTTTGTGGATGTGTTTGCAGGGTGTGTGAGCCGAGGTGCTTTGTGGATGTGTTTGCAGGGTGGCTTTTCACAGGGATTGGGCTCTCTCTTTGATTTTGTTTAAAGAGGGGGGAGCGTTAAGACGTGTTAAAGGACAATATTGCTTGAGGTGTAGAATACAAAAGCATAATTGGTGGGGTGACCGTGTTTGGGGAGTAGAATTAAAGATGTGTTCTAAATGGTTAGTGTAGTTTATGTCTTGATTGTCTGAAAGTCTAAAAGAATGAAGGGGTACAAATGATCTTATCCTATGAGGGATCTCGCTGTATCAGGGGTTTATTCTGAAAGGACTGCAAGAGTAAAGCAAGAGTAAAACTGTGTATAAAGGAAAGAGGGATGGCACAAAAATATTTTGGTACAGATGGAATTCGGGGGAAAGCCAATTTTTTTCCTATGACACCAGATTTTGCCATGAAAGTGGGGATGGCTGTCGGGGTTTTGTTTCGGTCACAATGTCAGTCGCGTCGTGTGGTTATTGGCAAGGATACCCGATTATCTGGGTATATGTTGGAAAATGCTCTCGTTTCAGGATTTACAGCTGCTGGGATGGATGCTTTCTTGTTGGGGCCTGTGCCAACTCCTGCTGTTGCTATGCTTTGTCGCTCGTTGCGTGCGGATCTTGGGGTGATGATTTCTGCTTCTCATAATCCCTTCTACGATAATGGAATTAAACTTTTTGGTCCTGATGGATTTAAACTTTCAGATGACATGGAAGCAAAAATTGAACGATTGATCGATACGGATCTTTCAAAATCTTTAGCCAGTTGTTCCGAAATCGGTTATGCAAAACGAGTCGAAGGTGATATTTATCGTTATATCGAATATGCTAAACGAACTTTGCCACGTGATGTTCGTTTGGATGCTGTGCGAATCGTTGTCGATTGCGCCAATGGTGCTGCTTATAAAGCTGCTCCGCGTGCTTTGTGGGAATTGGGTGCCGAGGTCTTTGCTATTCATGATACTCCAAATGGGACTAATATTAATAAAAAATGTGGGTCAACCGATTTGGCTTCTTTAAAACAAAAAGTTCATGAAGTGCGTGCCGATGTGGGGATTGCTCTTGATGGTGATGGAGATCGAGTTCTTCTTGTTGATGAAAAATCCCAAACAATTGATGGGGATCAGTTGATTGCTGTGATCGCTGAAAATTGGCATAAGACGGGACGGTTACACTGTAATGGTGTTGTGACAACGATTATGTCAAATCTTGGGCTTGAACGCTTCTTGAACAGTAAGGGGTTGGAGCTTGTTCGGACAAATGTTGGAGATCGCTATGTGGTCGATGCGATGCGCCAAAAAGGATATAATATTGGTGGTGAAGTTTCTGGACATATTGTACTCAGCGATTTTGGCACAACGGGTGATGGGCTGGTGGCTGCTTTGCAGATTTTAGCTTGTATGCAAGAAAGTCAAAGTCCCATAAGCCAATTGTGTAAACGGTTTGAACCCGTGCCACAAATTTTAAAAAATGTTACGATTAAAAACAAAAATGTGCTGAAAAAGAACCCAGTCAAAACGGCAATAGATCAAGCAACGCAGCGTTTAGGAAAAGAAGCACGATTGGTTATCCGTGCTTCTGGAACTGAGCCGGTCATCCGCATTATGGCTGAAGGTGATGAACGAGAAGTTCTGAACGCTGTGGTGACAGAGTTGACCGATGTGATCTCTCAGCATGACACGCTTTCAAAGGAATAGGCTTTGCTTGAGGGTTCGTAAATATTTTGTAGGGTTGCTAGGGTGAAAAAGAATCCAGTCAAAACGGCAATAGATCAAGCAACGCAGCGTTTAGGAAAAGAAGCACGATTGGTTATCCGTGCTTCTGGAACTGAGCCGGTTATTTGCATGATGGTGAAAGCGCATCAGAGAAAAGCTTGGGGAGGCGGTTGGGAGCTAAAGTGGTCTGAGGGAGGAGCGTCTGCTCTTGAGGAATAGTTCAGACATCTCCATCAACCTGACCCCTTATGAATATGCCGCAAAGGATTAATCCGAACACCTATAAGAATAAGTAAACGCAAAGCCAAGGTGTGTCATGGTTGTTGTTTTGCAAAGTGTTTGATAAAAAGCAGGCACATCTCTCCAATCCATTGCCGGCATGTTTTTAACTTTATAACGTTGTTTACCTAAAAGAGTGCATGCTTTTTCTGTGCCTGTAAGTCAACATCCAAACCCAAGGTAGCTACATGTTTGAGACAAAGATTAAGGCGAATGAGTGCTTTCTCTGCAGTTCCAGTTTTTGTATGCCAGATGGGAGCAAGGGTATTGCGTATTTCTGTGTGCGTAATCTCTGAAACGGGCAAAAAGCCTAATTTAGGGAGAATATGAAGGCATAACGGTAAAAACCAGTTCCCATCTTTACCATCATTTTTTAATTCAGCTTTACGACTTTCAAAAGCATCCAAAGCGATACCATTTTAAATAATGGAGATTGCTTATTGCCTCACGCTTTTGTTTTTCACGTTCTTTAATGGGGTCACGACCCTCACGTAAAACGGCACGCCATTGGGTTGCAGTTTCACGGGCTTGTTTTAAAGAAATATCTTTCAAGGCACCCAAGCCCATTTCACGCCGGCGTTCGTGAATGGTATAACGATAAAGCCATTGAGCACCACCATCTTTACGTTGGTGCAGAAGCAAGCCAGCACCATCATTATATTTGCTAGCTCCCAATGTTGCAACAGCTCTTGCATTAAGATGGTTCATAAGAGGCATTTTTAGGCCTTTCTTGTACAGTTTTTATCCACACACTCATCCCGCTTGTGATGAGCAAGCAAGTGGTTTTGATTGATTCAACATAAACAGGTTTGGAATGAGAGAACGATATTAGGGACTATTATTCAATATGCAAAACAGTGAATTATCATTATAAATCAATGAATTGTCTAAAAATGAGAGGGAAGAGGCTCTTTTGCAAATGCACTGCTTGAGGAAAGAGATGAAAAGAAAATCAGGTTTTTTTGGGGGCTTTTATCTGTACCAAAGGGAGAAGAAAGGTGCGCTTTGAGGAAAATCTTTAGGGGATGGCAACTTAAGATTTTTTATACTTGCAAGGTTAGTGTGACAGAGTTGACCGATGTGATCTCTCAGCATGACACGCTTTCAAAGGAATAGGCTTTGCTTGAGAGTTCGTAAATATTTTGTAGGGTTGCTAGGGTGAAAAAGAATCCAGTCAAAACGGCAATAGATCAAGCAACGCAGCGTTTAGGAAAAGAAGCACGATTGGTTATCCGTGCTTCTGGAACTGAGCCGGTCATCCGCATTATGGCTGAAGGTGATGAACGAGAAGTTCTAAACGCTGTGGTGACAGAGTTGACCGATGTGATCTCTCAGCATGACACGCTTTCAAAGGAATAGGCTTTGCTTGAGGGTTCGTAAATATTTTGTAGGGTTGCTAGGGTGAAAAAGAATCCAGTCAAAACGGCAATAGATCAAGCAACGCAGTGTTTAGGAAAAGAAGCACGATTGGTTATCCGTGCTTCTGGAACTGAGCCGGTCATCCGCAT
>NZ_JACHIM010000021.1 GCF_014203215.1 Bartonella callosciuri
GTGACATATGTTTTTGTTGTCTGATCAATATGATTGAACAGTTGTGTGAACATTTTGAAGTCCATAGCATTCCTCTTTAACGAATTTTTGTTTTTCCATTCTTATTTGAACATCGATTTATCTTGATTTATATTGTACGTGTCATTTGCATTTATGTAATTTGGCACAGGTGCTTTTCATTGGAATTGTTTTAGGGTGTGCAAATTTATTAATTCCTTTAGGATTGTTGGGATCACACTGAATGTTATACATTGGTTTTTCTTGCTACGACCAAAGAGGATTAATGGTAGAGGTAAAACTATTTTAAAAAACATCATTGTGATCGTATTATAGGCATTTTTTTATTTACAAATTGAAGAATCTGCACATTGCGCTTGCGTTTTAGGCGAGTGATAAGTGCTTGTTCAGTATCTCGTGAATATGAAATCATTTGCAGTTTTATTGCTTCATTCTGGATCATAGCTAACATGCCCTTCATGCGCACCTGCAATTCAGCAATACCTTTTAGATCGTTCATTTTATCTAGGTCGGTTAACAGCTGTGCAATTTGCTCAAAACGATTTTCTGTTTCCTCAAAAGTTCGTAAAGTTACAGCTTTGTCTATGAGTGTTGCATATTGGAAGCGTTCATCAATCAATTCACGTGCTTCATTAAGAGGTTTATCGCGAAGATAATTTTCTTTTCGCATAAGGTCTTTGACTAATGAAGGAATTTTTGAGTCCATTCCCGTCTGTTTTTCGCTATCATAGATAAATTCTGGTTTTAAAAAGTACAAACTACCATCATTTTTTTTAAGCTGTGGGCTTTGTATTCGAGTGTTTCCTGTTATGGAGTTATGTATTTTTTCTGTCAGCTTAAAAATGTTGTCCTGTATATCTTCGATACTGCCGCTTGCACTCCAACTTTTTTTTGAGTTTAAAATTGCAAGAATTACGCTTATTGCCACTATAATAGTTAGCTTTTTCACATTTAGCTCCTTTTAGTTCTTACCTGTTGCCTAAGGACTGAAGTTACATAATTGAATTATAGCTAACTTATAAATTCGCTTATGAACTCACGTTTTAAACTCCGACTTTTTTCATATCGCTGCTGGTCCCACGAGCAAAGAGGGTTGATAAGATAGGCAAATTCATTTAAAAAACTTTATTGTGATCGTATGGTAGGTAGTTGTTTATTTACAGACCCAAGAATCTGCACATTACGCTTGCGTTTTAGCCGGTTGATGAGTGCTTGTTCACTATTACGCAAATGTACAAACATTTGCAGTTTTATCTTTTCATTCTTGATCATGGCTAACATGTTTTTCATGCGCAATCGCAATTCGACAATACCTTTTAGATCGTTCAGTTTATCTAGGTCGATTAACAGTTTTGTAATTTGCTCAAAACGATTTTCTGTTTCCTCAAAAGTTCGTAAAGTTACAACTTTGTCTATGAGTGTTGCATATTGGAAGCGTTCATCAATCAATTCACGTGCTTCATTAAGAGGTTTATCGCGAAGATAATTTTCTTTTTGCATAAGTTGCCTGAATAATGAGGGGATTTTTGAGTCCATTTCCGTCTGTTTTTCGTTATCATATATAAATTCTGGTTTTAAAAAGTACAAACCACCATCATCTTGTTTTGCCTTTCTGCTTTTTGTTCGACTTCCTATGATAGAATTATATAATTTTTGTGTGTACTCAAGCTGTTGTTTTATTGTATACAGCAAATAAACGTCATCAGAACTTGGTTTATGATTAGTTTCATAAGAAACAGTAACGCCGGTGGTAATATCACTTCCTAGTGCTAAGCTTGGTGTTAGAAGAATTAGACTTATTGTCGCTATAACAATTAGCTTTTTCATATTTAAACTCTTTTAGCTTTCTCAAATGTTCTAGAAGAATTAATAATGACATCATTGAATTATAGCTAACTTACAAATTCATTGATGAGGTCACGTTCCAAGCCTCTGCTTTCCTCATAATAAGAGTTAAGTTGTTCAGCTTTTACTGGTTTTGGTTGTTTTTTTCTCATATGGCTCCTCGCTGAATTTCGGCAGGGACTGTTTTATTGATAGGTACACGGTTCCAATTACTTGGTTGCTTTGGCTTTGGAGCCAATATGCAAGCCGATAAAAGACTCGCAATTAAAACTGTAAAAATGATTTGTTTCATTTTAACATTCCTCTTTTATGACCGCAATATACACTTTAACACTTTTTTGTCATTATTTCAATTTTGATTAGAAAATATATTGGCTTATAATTGCATTTATTTTCTAATTTTATTTGTTTTATTTCTGTTCACGGAAATATTCAGCTACAGTGCTGATATTTTCCGTCGCGTGGCAGGGATATTTTGATCATTTAGTTATACGGCTGTTACGGGAAGCATTTCTTCCTGTAATGTTTGGTCTCCAATGTCCAAAGGTAACGCCTTTTGCTAAAGCATTTGCCATGCTTGATAGTTTGAGCAACAGCACAATGGAGATAATGGAAAGGATAAGTGCACCACCAAGTGCGTAACCTACATTCTGATTTCCATCAAACTCTAGATCGGTCATATAATTTGCAAAGATATCCATCATCAGACTAGATATGGTGGCTAGGAGTACAATGAGAATTGTATAGCTTAAGATTTGCGCTACCCATTGCTCAAAAAAGCGATAGGTTGG
>NZ_JACHIM010000022.1 GCF_014203215.1 Bartonella callosciuri
CCATCATGAGAGAGGTTGACCTCCTTTTCAATAAAGCCGCCTAAGGTACCAGCTTTTACATCATTAAAATCTTTTAAAGCACGGATGCGATAAAGATTTATAATATTTCGAGTAAGAGCATGTTTAATTTTTTTGATTTCACTGGTTAATTGATATTTTTTGCACATAAAGAATACCCTCACAATTTCATGTGATAAAAATTTGCTAAAATTTGGAATGAAAAATTTGATTGGAAAGCAGGTCCCCCACACCGCCCGCATCTTATTCACGCAGTGTTATTTTCACTAATCTTTACAACGTTATCGCCTTCATAAACTTCACAATCCTTAGGAATCCCATATGCATAGTAAGGGTTTTGTTTGGTATATAAATTACCATTTCTTTTTAACCTTGCATTGCCATGCACCAAACCTCTAATAGTGTGATAACCAGTCACTTTTGCATTGCCATAAACAGAGCCGTAGACCTTGGTATGCCCTCCCACGCTAGCATTGCCATAGACCTTGCCCAAAATCTTTGCAGCACCACTGATAACAGCACGATCATAAACCACAGCATTTCTGTGAATACGCGCACTCCCAGATAATTTTGCATTGCCATAAACTTTTGCACGATGATAAACCCAAGCATTATGAAAAAGCTGGGCATTATCACAAACATGCGCATTCATATAAACGCGGGCGCGATTACAGACATGAGCATTGCCATAAACCAAGCCCATTATAATAGCGTTATGAAAAACCTTGGCATTTTCATAAACCCGGGCATGACCATAGACACAGGCATCATCATAGACCCAGCAATTGCCCTCATGAGAGAGGTTGCTTTCTTTTTCAATAAAGCCCCCCAGATCACCCGCCTTAACATCAGAAAAGTCTTTTAAAGCTTGGATGCGATAAAGGGTTGTAATTTGTTTAAACTTATTTTCAATTTGTTTAATTTCATTGGTTAATTGGTATTTTTTAGACATAGAGATACCCTCACAATCTAATGTGTTAAAGATTTATTAAATTTTTAAATGAGATGTTTAAAGAGGGGGGCGCCCCCGCACCGCCGCTGCTTTTTTACGCTGCTTTTGCAATAGCGTTTGTTAAGACACGCTTGGCTTCTGTTGTAACCAATTTGTAATGATCAAGCTCTTTTTGTAAATCATTTACATACGATAAACGCGCTGCAATCATCCCCAAAACTTTACCAATTCCCTCAGGAGCTTTTAAACTTTCATAAGAAAATAAATTACGATCTGTAGAAAATAAATCACGACCAGGTGATTGGCTTTTAAATTCATAGAAAGCTTTAACAAGCGCCTTTTTAAATGCACGCACCGTGTCATTATTGCGCATATATGTCATGAGTAGAGTTGCTTGTGGTTCGTTGAGGATAGCAACTTCTCTTTTTTGACCGCCTTTACCATCTTTTTTACTCACTTGGATTTCAAATCCGAGTGAACCAAATTCCTCAAAGTCTTTACGATTATTACGGATAAGTTTGATGACTGTAGTATGGCTATTACCAACACCCTCTGCAATTTTTAGAGAAGTTGTGACAGCAAGACCAGCATTGTCGATTGTTACTAAATTTTTCATTATAAATTTTTCCTTAACATAAATTAATGTTTTTCATTAAAAACCCTATAAGGGCATCGGGCGCTGAAAAACACGGTGTTAAGTCCGTCGTTATACTTTTCCCATAAAAGGGTATTGTATGGTATAACCACACCCGATAAAATCAATATATGCCAATAATAGCATAAAAGACAATCAGTATTTTAAAAGCGTGGGAAGGATCTTATCGTGATCAACCCGCTTAACACTAAGTGTTTTTCAAGCACTTATGATTTGTTTAACAGTACTGATTCTACATGTCAAGCTGCTTCCGATAGTTCTATTCTCTTTTTGCTAATCTCACCTTAAGAAAATATAGATAATCTATAACATCTGAAGATGCAAAACATGAGGTAGCCATGAACCAATACAAATAGAGCTAAATCAATATGTATTTTGCTCAAAACATTGTCTTTGTAGCTCAATTGTGCTACATAATAAGAAGATAATCAAACAGGAGGATATCATATGAGTATAGCAGTAAATTCAAAAAAAGATGTTGTGCGCGCACGAATAGACAAGGATTTGAAAAAAAAAGCCAATGCAATCTTAGCAACTATGGGACTTACATTATCTGATTTCATGCGAATTGCCTTAACTAAAGTGGTAACTGAGCAGGGATTACCATTT
>NZ_JACHIM010000023.1 GCF_014203215.1 Bartonella callosciuri
AAAGGGTCACGCGCAACACGCCCTATCCGCCCTTCCTGCTCAGCTGCCAACATTTCCCTTTGATAGTAAGCACCCTGAACCGCTGTAAGGTAAGCCCCCTCCCATATATGCTTATAGGTCTCGGGACGGTTCTTCAGATCATCCAACCGCGCTTCATTCAAAATCTTCGGAAACTTCGGATTATCTGACCAGTTGATCTCAACACGCTTGATTGCCTCATTGTCTGAAAAACGAAACCGCTTCTCAACAGGAGCATTCTCACGCAACGGGTTCCATGTGACCCATAACTCTGCATGCCATCCCTCACCCTCTTCTCGCAAAGTCGGTATAAGCGTTTGCCAAGCGGTCTCTGTGACAGGCTCTGCCTCATCCACCCAACACAGCAATATCCGCCCCATCGACTTGATGCTGGCAATATTGCGGTCAAGACCGGAAAACTGAAAGGCTATACGCCCATCTATCGACTTAATCGACGACTCCCCAACCTTATAATAGTCTTTTAAAAAGTCATGACCTTCAATGGCCCGTTTAATCTCTTCCAGAGAACTCTCTGCCAAAGAATTCTGAAACTGCCGTGCACAAAGGATAGTGCCTGATATTCCTTCCCTACCAAATTGATAGCCTTTTAAAGCAGCCATCAAGGCAAATGATCTTGTTTTGCCTGACCCTCTCCCACCCCAAGCCGCTCGCACCGCTGCCTTGCCTGTAAATATCGGTATTAGCTTTGGTACAATCTTAATCTGTCTCGTTGTCATCAACCAAAGGCGCGATTTCCACGCGCGTTATCATCTTTATTGCTCCCCCATCTTCCCCTGTCACTTGAAGAGGCAAGATCTTCCCAAGCAACACCAAATAAGCCGCAGGGCATCTTATTGCCTGCTTTTCCAGATAAGAGATTAACCCCTCTTTACCATACTTATTGCCTGCCAATTCAGCTGCTTTAATGACAGCCTCTTTCAAAAGACGTGTCGTTTTATTGGGCACACCTTTTACCCGCCCTTGACCTGCCTTTGGGGGCGTTCTTTTTGTAACAGTTTGCGTTCTGTGAGAGAGCTGCTCTGTATTTTCGAATGTCATAAAATACGCCCTCCAGATAATAAAAAACCCCGCATTTGCGGGGATTTTAAACTGCACTGCCCCTCGTCTAGATACAATACAACCAGTGCCGCATTTGTCATTAAATACAATTTGATACACTTTGTCAATAGAAAAATCTACATATTGTATTGTTTGTTTTTAACATAAGAATATATAGTGATAACAACATACATGTTGCATTAAAACATTTTAGATGCCATATTACTATTATGAACAGTCAAGAATTAAAAAGATATCTTACAAAACAAGGTTGTAGTTTTGTTTCGGGGAAAGGTGGGCATTTAATTGTAAGACGTGGTTCTAAAAAGACAATTTTGCCAATGCATGGCGCTCGAAAAGAGTTAGGAACAGGACTAGTTAACAAAATTCTCAAAGATCTTGATTTAAAATAAATTTTTATTGCAATAAAATGGAGGTGCAAATGAAATATGCACTTAAATTCATCAAAGATGATAATGATACCCTTCTTGTTACCGCTAAAGACTTTCAAGAATTCATAACCTATGGCGAAAATGAAACAGAAGCTTTAGAAAATGCTAAAAACGCACTTTTGACAGTTATTATGGGGCGTTTCCAAGATCGTGAATCTGTCCCGTGTGGCATTTATAATGTTGCCTATCCTTTTGTTGAAGTCTCTTTATTGGTAACTTTGAAAATCGCAATACACAATGCCATGGTCGAAAAGAATTTACGCAAAGCAGATCTTTCTCGTCTTTTAAAACTACACCCAATACAAATTGACCGATTGTTAGACTTAAATCATGAAACAAAGTTAGAGGCTTTAGAATCTACTCTCCATGTTCTCGGGAAAGCTGTCACAATTAACATTCAAGATGCTGCTTAAAACTTATAATATTACATTGCTTTTGTGCAAAGTACTTCTGAAGCGCATTAAGAACAACTCGCAATGAACTCACAAGATGGGGGAATGTTTGATCTTCTATGACAAGATACTGTATTGCTGCATAAAGATTATACTGTCTATAGAGGCATTGTGCTTCCTTTATTGTCTCTTGCACGGCTTGATAGTGATTGGTTGCTTTTTGAACCCACCGTTCAAGACTAT
>NZ_JACHIM010000024.1 GCF_014203215.1 Bartonella callosciuri
AAGGTTTCTGGCTCGGCTCGCATTCATAGCCATGCAAAAATTTATAATTATGCTGTTATTAATGGTCGTGCAAAGATTTATGGCAAGGTTTATGGGAATGCTCATGTGAGTGGGCGTGTGGAGGTTTCTGGCTCTGTTTATGGCAATGCAAAACTCTCATATTGTGCAAAGATTTTGGGCAAGGTCTATGGCAATGCAAAACTCAATAAAAAAAGCAAAGTAAGGTTGGTTCCTAAAAATTGTGAGGTTTATAAAGGAGATAATATTGTAGTGAGTGATGATACAGAAGAATAAATGACAGGCGTGTGGGGCGCCTGCTTTTAGAGAGAAAAAAAGAAAGCCGTGTCATTTACGATGCGGCTTTTTGGTTAAAATAGAAGCTAAGCGAGTTTTAGCAAATGCTATCATAAAAGTAGCTTAAGTTTTAACAATATAACCTCTCGGCGGGGGAAGAAGTTAAGCTGGATTTTAATTTCTAAAGATGCCCTACTTGCTCTAAAGATGAAATATGCGGTATTGGATTATTATGCCGCGCTTGCCACAGATCATGCTTTTGTTGCAATTTAAGCCAAAACTCAGCATCATTTAATCCCGCCTTTTCTAAGCGTAAAGCAAGGTTAATGCTTATTGCCGCATTGCAGTTTAAGACGCGTGATAGAGTTAAACGTGCAACACCAAGACGATTTGCAGCTTCTGTTACTGTTAAGCCTAATTCATCAAGTAATTCTTCTCTTAAAATACTGCCAGGGTGTGGGGGATTGTACATCATCATAATACCTCAAAATCAATGATAGTCTTGATAATCAACAAGTTCAACATCTGCTCCAATGAAACGAAAGGTAACACGCCAATTAGCATTGACACGCATTGACCAATAACCTTTTAAATCGCCAGTAAGTGCATGGAGGCGATACGATTTAAGAGTTACTTGTTCAGGAGCGGATATCGTATCTAAAATTACCAGAATATTTGCTAGTTTTTTAGCATGTGAGGGTTGTATACCCTTTGCAGACTCCTCTTTCGAAGAATAATTTCAACCCTTTATGCTTAAAACTAACGATTGCCACAAATTTACCTCTTGATACTTGATACGATACGCTATGCGCTTATGTCAATAGATTATTTATCAAAGACTGCTGTAAAAACATAATGTTCTATGTAAGGAAAATATATCATTTTCATTTTACTATCCCTAAAAATACAGCTAAACAGCGTTCAATTTCTATCATTTGATCTGCGTGAATGGAGCCAAAAGCTGGACTAATTTTTTCACATCTTACCGTCATAATCTTATCAATCATTACTTGCGAAGGCTTTTGTAAACCATTTTTACTGTCTGGTTGAAGAGTGATACGGAGTAATGGTGCTGCAACAAGTGTGCTGGTAATTGGTAAAACTGTTACGCTTGTATGCTCACTAAATTGATTGGCTTGAATGATCAAAGCAGGTCTTGGTTTACCAAAATCACCCTGCATAGCTATTGTTACGAGAGATCCACGCATCATTCTGTCCAGCCATCAATATCCATTAAAGATTGATCCATAAGAAATTGTATAGAAGTATCGGCTTTATCCATTTTTGCTACTAAGCGACATTGGCGGCTGCACTCTTCTGCAAAGTTTGGCTGGCGTGTATCTGGCACCCAAATTTGCATTAAGCGCAATCCTGCTTTTCTTCGTAAATTGCGATGTTTTTGAACGCGTTCATTGACGTGCATTATACCCATAATAAAACCTCCATTATGTTTCATGTAACGTATAACATAGAAAAAAGTTACATGAAACGAAATTTTTAACGAATGAACAAAATCCAACTTTTTGAGTACTTCAAGACATAATTTTATATGTTAAAAAATAAGTTTATTATATTGAAATAATTGAAAAAATAAGCAAATTATGTTAAGGTTTTGTACGTATAAAAGTACAAATTTAAGGTAAGTAAAAACATGCTTAATAAAGTTATGTTAATTGGGTTCCTAGGTGCCGATCCTGAAAGCAAAACCATGCCTTCTGGTGCTGAGGTGGTTAATTTTCGTATGGCAACTTCTGAGAGCTATACAGATAAAAACACCAATCAAAAAGTAGAGAAAACGGAATGGCATTCTGTGGTGATTTTTAATCC
>NZ_JACHIM010000025.1 GCF_014203215.1 Bartonella callosciuri
AGGCAAAATAGGATTTGGATTGAGTAGTTTAGTCAGTGATAAATTAAAGCTTTATGCACGAGCCCACTATATCAAAGGGCGTAAAAGCAAGCAGTTGCTTCAAGGTATTTTGGGTGTACGCTATAGTTTCTAAATATCTGCTTTATGCGTTGATTAAATTTAGAAATGTAATTTTTTTGTAAGTTAAACACGTAGTGTTTTGCTAAGATTTCATGAGAACTTAGGGAGAGTGTGTGAGGGTGACCTTACACTCTCTTTAAAAGCGGTGTCATTCCTTCATTTGTTTTTGAAAATCTTGCAAGTTATGCTTTTGTATTTAAGGAATAATTTGCATTTTACAAAGTTATATCACTTTAGACGAAAACAATTTTCGTAATTTACAATTTATAGTTGTTTAATAAAATAATAAACTAAAAAATTGTATTTAGACATAAATAAAACACATTACGATACAATCTAAAATAAGCTACCCACGTAGTCGCGAGATGTTTTGCTAATTATTGAGAGTGGAGTGCGGATTATGCGATATAAATGTAGGTTAAGTTTTTCAGTATTGATGATCAGTAGTTGTTTCGTGCAAGTTGCAAGTGCAGCTGAGAAAAGATCCCTAACAAAGCTAGAAAATTTAACGAGTGGAGGGACGGTACAAAAAGGCTCTGCACTGATTACTACCTCTGTGAGTAGCAATATTATGGTTGTAGATGGCGGTGTTGAGATTGTTGAGAATGGCAAGAGTTCCATGGGAGCTACTATTGAAAAAGGTGGGATGCAAATAGTTACGCGTGGAGGAACTGCGGTGGATGCTAAAATCCTTGGTGGTAAGCAGTTTATTTATGAAGAGAATAATCTTGAATTTACAAGCGTGATTAGAAAAAGTAGTGCTTATAATGCTACAGTTTCTGGAGGTGGTCGTGGAGCAATAGGACAGCAGAATGTGTATGATGGTGGCAAAGCTTGGAATACGAAAGTTATGAATGGAGGGGAACAAAATCTTTATATGGGGAGCAAAAAAATGGGTGGTGGTTTTGCAGAAAATACCATGGTTTCTGGAAATGGCAGGCAGCATATCTTAGCAGAAGGAATGGCCACTAATACTACCTTGAGTAGTGAAGCTGTTCAAGTAGTTTATTCTGATGGGATTGTGGATGGTCTAACGATTAATGACTATGCCAGCTCGTGGATACATGTTGCTGCAGAGTTAACTGGAAAGATACAGATTAATGGTAAGGGATGTCTTTATTTATTTGCTGGTGATAGGACAGATCATACTACAAAAGAAAAACTTTCTGTCGGGGGAAGGGCTGATGAATGGCTATTTAGGATTGGTGAGCGAGATAACACTAAAAAATCCCAGATTAACATTGAAGATTTAGGTGGTGAGGGAGGGAGCGTTATTTTTGCTTCTATTCCGTATGATCCACGTCATATTTCACTTTATGTTGAAAAGCTTTCGGGTAATTTAAATTTCCATTTCAATATTAGTGCTATGGGTGCTCATAATAGCGATTACTTGTGGGTAGACAGTAGTTCAGGTACTCACACAATAAGTGTTGCCGATTCTGGTGCTGAAATTACGAATTTTCTTTCACAAAAGAATGGTTTAATTAGTGAGATCAATTTGGTTGCTGATAGAAGCCAAAACGGAGGAGCTAATTTTACTCTGGCAGACCGCTCGGGTAAGAAAATTGAAGCTGTTGATGGGGGTACTTATGTATATGGCTTGCATAAGAGGGAGAGAAATGCAGAGTCTAGTGGTGATACCACAACTTGGTATTTGGGTAGGGAATCTCAACGATCAGGACATGAAAGTACTCGTGCTCAGCGTACGAGCAGAAAACCGAAGACTCCTGTTTCGTTGGTTCTTTCATCTAGTGATGCAGGTGCACACTCTCAAGAAAGGTCCTCTTCTTCTAGAGTGGGAAGTTCTACTTCTCGGAATACTACTGGTAGGCAAAATAGCGAACAGACATCCAGGCCAAGACCTCCTCGGCATTTGAGAGAAGCTCAGCATGTTTCTGCATTACCTCTAGAAGATCAGCCTGTTGAAGTTTCACGTCTAGCTTTTTACCATCATGCTTCTGATGAAAAACAGCAGCCTATTGTTGTTTCAG
>NZ_JACHIM010000026.1 GCF_014203215.1 Bartonella callosciuri
GGCAAAGGGTCTTATGTTTTCTCTAACTACCAAACCGTGGAAACGAGAGAGCCAACAGGATTCCTCAAAGTAGAAGCTCTTGCACCGATTATTGGTTCTTTCTCAGGTCTTGGTGGCTTATTGGCTGGAAATGATCCTGTGCAATGGGCACTTGCTGCCATTATGGTTTTAGCGGCATGTGCTGGTATTTTCTTTGTCGCTAGACGCTTTTAGGAGCAACGCTTGTGATCTTATGGATAAAAAGAAATCTGATGGTAAAAGGTGCGGCTTTAGCCACTTTTTTTATGGCTTTAGCAAGAGCCTTTACCCTTGGAAAAAAGGTTCAACAGCAAAAGCAAACAGAAAAGGCTCTAAAGACAGCAACAACACGGCTTGAGGTGGAAAATGAGATTAACAAAAAAAGTGATGCTGATGTACGTGCTGCTCTCTCTAACTGGTTGCGCAACAAATAAATACGCTTCTTCTTGTGTTGGTTGGTTGCCCATTTATTTAGACAAGCAAGATCTGAACGCCATCAGTTCAAACTTAGCAAGAGAGATCTTAAAACATAATACGCAGGGTGAACATTTGTGTGGGTGGAAACATGGCTAGAAACAAAAATGAAAAATACATTGAGCTTACAGAAACAGAAAAAGAAATGCTTCAGGAAATGATACTTACCTACAAAAGTGTGAAGGTGATGTCTCGTTATACGAAATGGATTATATTCATCATCTTCTTATTAGCGATTGATTTTTCACGTCTTATTGATGCATTAGAGAATATTTTTACACAGAAATCAAATATCCGTCTTTGAATGAGATCTAAGACAAATCAAACCTTTCCAAGATGCAATTGAATTGACAGCAATCAAGCTTGCAAAGCACGTATGAACGTGTTTTATGGATGAAAAAGATAAGTGTTTCACGAAACTTGTTTCCATAGATGAATAAAAAACACTTACAATCTAAAAACTGTATGGGCCAAAAACTGTACGGATTTAAATTAAAGAGCCTTGAACATGGAAATAATATTGCATCATTTTTAGGCTCTGATGTCCTTTCCTGCATAACTGATTTACGAAATATTCGATTATGAATGATTGAAATGTTGAGATTATGAATCTCTTTCAATGCATTTAGAATTATTTTGACGATAAATGACTAACGAGGCTGTCTTTTCAAAACAATATTTATGTCATTTATGTCATTATTTTTTGAAGTTATACAAATTTCTCCTCTGCATCTCTCAAAGGTTGAAAGATCAGCACATTTTTTATTTTTTCAACGCTGTATCCTCTATGGCAAAAATGATACTCGATTTTTAGCTTTGGGAGACAAAATCTCACACATTTCATCGTGATAAGCCACCAAGACCTGAGAAAGACCCAATAATCGGTGCAAGAGCTTCTGCTTTGAGGAATCCTGTTGGCTCTCTCGTTTCCACGGTTTGGTAGGTAGAGGAAACATAAAACCCTTTGCCCACAACCCTGGTTCTGCAAAATCAAAAGCGTTGCTCCTAAAAGCGTCTAGCGACAAAGAAAATACCAGCACATGCCGCTAAAACC
>NZ_JACHIM010000027.1 GCF_014203215.1 Bartonella callosciuri
GGATTAAAAATCACCACAGAATGCCATTCCGTTTTCTCTACTTTTTGATTGGTGTTTTTATCTGTATAGCTCTCAGAAGTTGCCATACGAAAATTGACCACCTCACCACCAGAAGGCATGGTTTTGCTTTCAGGATTGGCACCTAGGAACCCAATTAACATAACTTTATTAAGCATTCGCTTGTTATCCTTTATGGGAATGACTTTTATTAATGAAACAAATTTTATGCTGTATTATAATACCACATTATGGGTTGTAGTTACAAATAAAACTATTATAACCTATTGAATCTAAAGTATGAATCAAATCTTTTATTTTTTAACGGCTTGTGCTTTTGCACATATTGTATAATATAAAGCCATTCGTTTTATTCTTGAGTAACAAAACAGCATAATCTGTAGACAAAAGCCGTGCCAATTAGCTTTGGAACCGCTTTGTTTACACTGTTACAACAAAGAAAATTATTTTACATATCCTGTGTATTTTTAAGCGTAGACGCGCATTTCTACACATTGCATTCTTACTTTTCTCTTGACAGATATCGTTTATAAACGAATATTAAAGTATGTTTAAGATACGTCACTACCTCACCGCTGATGGCAAAGATCTGATAGCTGATTGGTTGCGCAAACAACGTGATATACAGGCTAAAATCGCCATTATTCGTCGCCTTAACCGCTTAGAGCAAGGAAACTTTGGTGATTTCAAGCCACTTCGTGAAGGTGTTCATGAATTACGGATCAATATCGGTCCAGGCTACCGAATTTATTATGCTCAATCAGGCAAGACCTTACTGCTTCTGCTGTGTGGCGGTACCAAAAGGACGCAAGACACTGATATTAATCGCGCATGTGCTTACTGGCGTGATTGGCAAAACCGTGAAAATTAAAGGAGGTACAAAGATGAAAGACCGTAACCATGATGATGCAATGGCTGAAATATTCCATGATGCTCCTGAGTTAGCAGCAGCTACCCTTGATGCAATTCTCGCGGATGGCGACCAAGGTGAACTGCTTGTAACGCTTCGTCAAATGGCTAAAGCCTACGGTGGTGTTCAAGCTGTAGCAAAAGCTGCTAAACTGAACCCGACACAGCTTTATCGAACTCTTTCAGAAAAAGGTAATCCAGAGCTACGTAGCTTAAATGCCTTACTACGAACCATGGGACTTCGACTGGCTGTACAACCCCTTGAACGATCAGTTCCCCACGTCTAATCTGTCTAGTAAGAAAAATCCACTTAGGTCGCACAAAATCCAGCTTAACTTTTTCCCCCACCGAGAGGTTATATTGTTAAAACTTAAGCTGCTTTTACGATATCATTTGCTAAAACTCGCTTAGCTTCTGTTTTAACCAAAAAGCCGCATCGTAAATGACACGGCTTTCTTTTTTTCTCTCTAAAAGCAGGCGCCCCACACGCCTGTCATTTATTCTTCTGTATC
>NZ_JACHIM010000028.1 GCF_014203215.1 Bartonella callosciuri
CTTTACATCATTACCTGCAAATGCAGCATATATTTTTTTCATAAAGAAATCCTCCAAGTAAGAAAAAACAGGCTTAAAACCTAAAAAGATAGACTTTGATGCAAGTCGAACTTTAGAAGTGGATGTTTTGAATGCTTTTTGTTGTTCTGTGACAAATTCGGGGTTGTCCTGGCCAATAAGAGCATTCCGTTAAGGTATTGGCGGGATTATTTTTGGCCGTCACCAGCATTGTAATTGCTATCCTTTCCGCAGGCGAGCGAAAGTTTTTTGCACGGAAATTTTTGAAGTAGGAAGGGTTTTATGACATAAAAAAGACATATTTTTAATGTTATCCTTCGGTATGTTTTTATAAGGTTTGTAATGGACAAGTGACAAGAAGGGATTTGGGGTATTTTTAGATAAGGTGATGGTCCTTTTCGTGCTTTTCATGACAGATATGGAAAAGCTTTAGTGATTTGATGCAGTGTTAGTGCGCGGAAGAAAGTTGTAGGGTCAATTTATTTAGAATTATAAAATAAGGTAGATGCGCCTTTCTTTAGCATATTGTTTCCCCCCCCCTTTAAGTGGTGTTGATTTGTGTGATAAATCTTGTTTGGTTTTATTTGATAGTTATAGGGTATATAGATGAAATAACAAGGGGGGGTGTTTTGTGCTCCTAAGGGTGAGCTTTTATTTTAGTCTTAATGACTAACGTCCTATGCTTCCATCTCTTCGTTCAATATAAATTATTGTTGGTATCCTATATCATCGGAAACCTCGTCAATATGGTTGTTTATGTTCGGCATACTCTCGGTTACACGAACATTGGAGTGTGCTTCGTTAGGAAATACGCCCCTATAAAACTTTCAAGTTTAATGTAATACTTATTTCATCTATAAAATTTTTACCCCTGCCTAATCAAACAAGGGTGAATCAGGTTCTCTTAAGAGATTTTGGTCTTTAACATTAGTTCAGGGCCATATTAAAACCTGCACCTATATTCCAATGACCTCCGGCACTTGTAATAGATAAACTAGAACGAATTCTTCCATCTTCAGATGTATAACCAGTACCAAAAGCAAAGGCCGATTGGCTACGCCATAAGCCGCCACCAAAGGCAACACTGAGTTTGCCAGGTGTGTCATTGTAACGCAAGTTAGATACCGCTAGACCAATAGCTGCTCCTTGTCTTGCTTCTTTGCGTGCCCCCTCAATGTTATCATTTAATGCTTCAAACTTCATATCCGTGTAGTCCTTAGCACGGGAAACAGCATCATCAAGGGCACCAATCTTGATATTCTTCATACGTTCATCCGTATATTTCTTCGCATCATCAAGAACAACTTTCATCTGCTGCTCAGTGTAATCATGCAACTGACCTCCATTCACTGCTTCCTT
>NZ_JACHIM010000029.1 GCF_014203215.1 Bartonella callosciuri
CTTTACATCATTACCTGCAAATGCAGCATATATTTTTTTCATAAAGAAATCCTCCAAGTAAGAAAAAACAGGCTTAAAACCTAAAAAGATAGACTCTGATGCAAGTCGAACTTTAGAAGTGGATGTTTTGAATGCTTTTTGTTGCTCTGTGACAAATTCAGGGTTGTCCTGGCCAATAAGGACCCTATATTCAAATACTGATGAGATTGTTTTTGACCATCAACCAGCAGGGTGATTGCTATCCTTTTCGCAGGCGAGTGAAAGTTTTTTGCACGGAAATTTTTGAAGTAGGAAGTAGGAAGGGTTTTATGACATAAAAAAGCCATATTTTTAATGTTATCCTCCGGTGTATTGTTATAAGGTTTGTAATATGACAAATGACAAGAAGGGATTTGGGGTATTTTTTAGATAAGGTGATGGTCCTTTTCGTGCTTTTCATGACAGATACGGAAAAGCTTTAGTAATTTGATGCAGTGTTAGTGCACGGAAGAAAGTTGTAAGGTCAATTTATTTAGATTTATAATAAATAAGGTAAGTGTACTTTTATTTAAGTGATTGTGTCCTCCCCCTCCCCTTTGAAGGAGTTTTGATTTCTCAATTAATTTGCTTTTTCAATTAAATTGCTCATGTTCTATTTCGCCAGCCTGGTATTTAGAGGATAATAAATAAAATAGCAAGAAATATTTTGTGCTTTAGATCATAAAAAATATATTACTGTTATTATTACAGTGTCTTTAAAGGAAAATCAGGAGAAGATGGTTTGTAAAAGCCGATTTGGAGAATAAAAAAGCGATTTTAATTAAATACTCTTTGACTTTATCAAAATTGCTCTCATCATGTTAGTTCTATCTTCTATGAAATTGGCATAAGCTTTATCTCTTTGCGACTAAAGATCACCCTTTTAGAAGAGATCTATTTCTCATGGGTAATTTAATCTCATGAAAATGTTTGTTAAACCTTATCTATAAAATGTAAAATGCCCTTGCTTAATCAAAGCAAGGGCAACAAGCTTATTGTAGAAAAATTTTCTCTATCAGTTCAAGTTTTCTCTATCAGTTCAAGGTTAAACTGAATCCAACACCTACCCCCCAATGACCTCCAGCACTGGTCGCAGAGATGTTAGAGCGAATTTTCCCGTCCTCAGATGTATAACCAGTACCAAAAGCAAGGGCCGATTGGCTACGCCATAAGCCGCTACCAAAGGCAACACTGAGTTTGCCAGGTGTGTCATTGTAACGCAAGTTAGACACAGCCAAGCCAATAGCTGCCCCTTGTCTTGCTTCTTTGCGTGCTCCCTCAATGTTATAATTTAATGCTTCAAACTTCAT
>NZ_JACHIM010000030.1 GCF_014203215.1 Bartonella callosciuri
TAAACGTGTCATAGACTTCTTCTTGCTTTTCTTGCTCTCCTGTCCACTTAATCCTCATCTTCTTCATCTCTCATAAAACTTTATGTCCCATAAAATTTTATCATTGCCTCTTTTCCTCACATAAGGACTCAAAGCATTGTCTCGTTTTCTTTAAGCACTCTAGTCCCTTGCTCATTCTGTCATCCATTTTCACCCCCCCCTTGACTACAGAATCAGCCAGGAGCAAAATAAACATGATCATGGAAAATAATAAAGACCACTCTGCCCCAAATAATAGAGAATGAAAAAGCGGACAAGATCAGCCCTTTATCGGCGAAACCCTCTCGACCGAAAAAAGAGGTGATAAGATAAAACACTCTTCCTTTTCCCTCTATAGCCCCTTTATACGACTTGTCTTGTTGATTGACCACTTTGTCTTGTGCCAGATTGCTTCTTCCAATTTCTGAATATTTTTTTCAACGAATGCCCCAATATTATATAAAGGATTAACATAACCGGTATAAAGGCAATAACCCCCACCGTTATCACTTCCAAGAACACCAAAACAGCAAAAAGTGTGTATTCCTGGCCCATTGTCAACTTCCACTCTGCCAGAATTGGTATAAAAAGGGCTATTCTGCACAGTACAATGATAGCCCCACTACAGAAGATTATTTCTATAATCTCTCAAAGAGAGAAACGCTTGTTCAAACGAAAAAGGGTGCAGATTTTTACGCGGTTCTTTATCCAGTGTTGAATTCTTGAGCTTCATTCTCTTCCCCTTTTCTCATGAAAACTCTTTCATAGTCCCTCAACTGCTATAGAGCCTCTTTTATGCTTTCTCCATTGCCAAAACCATCTTGTTATACATTCTCGCATCTTGCATCAGCATAACAACGACTCCTTTAAGAAAAGGATCATCCGTAATAAAACCATGAAGAATATGAAGTGCAGAACGATTATAAGCATTTTTCTCCCTTACATTTTGTTTATGCATTGCTTTCTTGTTTCTAGGTTATTTCTTCCAACCTCTAAAGCTTTTTTCAACGGAGAAATGAATAACGCCATAGACTTCTTCTTGCTTTTCTTGCTCTCCTGTCCACTTAATCCTCATCTCCTTCATCTCTCATAAAACTTCATCTCCCATAAAATTTTATCATTGCCTCTTTTCTTCACCTAAAGCACTGTTGCGTTTTCCATGGTCAGAACTCCACCATCATCATAAACGTGTCATAGACTTCTTCTTGCTTTTCTTGCTCTCCTGTCCACTTAATCCTCATCTCCTTCATCTCTCATAAAACTTTAT
>NZ_JACHIM010000031.1 GCF_014203215.1 Bartonella callosciuri
ATGGCAAAGAGCAAGTTTGAACGAACGAAGCCGCATGTTAATATTGGAACGATTGGTCACGTTGATCATGGTAAGACCTCATTAACAGCAGCAATTACGAAATATTTTGGTGAGTTTAAAGCGTATGACCAAATTGATGCCGCCCCTGAGGAGCGTGCACGTGGTATTACGATATCTACAGCGCATGTTGAGTATGAAACAGAGAAACGGCATTATGCGCATGTTGATTGTCCCGGACACGCAGATTATGTTAAAAATATGATCACGGGAGCAGCGCAGATGGATGGAGCAATTTTAGTTGTTTCTGCGGCTGATGGTCCGATGCCTCAGACACGTGAACATATTTTGCTTGCACGTCAGGTTGGTGTTCCAGCGATTGTTGTGTTTCTCAATAAGGTTGATCAGGTTGATGATACTGAGCTTTTGGAACTTGTTGAGCTTGAAGTTCGCGAGCTTTTATCGAAATATGATTTTCCCGGAGATGATATACCGATTGTAAAAGGTTCAGCGCTGGCAGCTCTTGAAGATAAAGATAAAAGCATAGGTGAAGATGCGGTTCGTCTTTTGATGAGCGCAGTTGATGATTATATCCCGACACCTGAACGTCCAGTTGATCAACCTTTTTTGATGCCGATAGAAGATGTTTTTTCTATATCGGGACGAGGGACGGTTGTTACAGGTCGTGTTGAGCGTGGTGTTATTAAAGTTGGAGAGGAAATCGAGATTATTGGCATTCGTCCGACTTCTAAGACGACGGTTACTGGTGTTGAGATGTTCCGGAAGCTTTTGGATCAGGGACAAGCAGGTGATAATATTGGAGCGCTGCTTCGTGGAGTTGATCGTGAAGGGATTGAGCGTGGTCAAGTTTTGGCGAAGCCTGGTTCAGTGACGCCTCATACGCGTTTTAAAGCAGAGGCGTATATTTTAACGAAAGATGAAGGCGGTCGTCATACACCATTTTTCACAAACTATCGTCCTCAATTTTATTTCCGGACGACGGATGTGACCGGGATTGTGACGCTTCCAGAAGGTACCGAGATGGTTATGCCAGGTGATAATGTTGCGATGGATGTTTCTTTGATTGTTCCGATAGCGATGGAAGAGAAGCTTCGTTTTGCTATTCGTGAAGGTGGTCGTACTGTTGGTGCCGGTATCGTTTCTAAGATTATTGAGTAAATAATGGTTGTTGA
>NZ_JACHIM010000032.1 GCF_014203215.1 Bartonella callosciuri
AGCGGTCAACCCCAACAGCTTCCTGAGCATGGTGAAGCTTTAACGGTTTTGGATGTCTCTGATTTAACAGGAAATGGTCCCATTTCCGTAAGGCTAGGTAGCTATGGTGAAGGAGGAGTTGGTAGAGATGCTCTTACTGACCCCGTTGTCATAGCTGAAGCGGCTTTGCCAGGGGGTCCCGCTCCTGCTTTGGGATCAAAAGCGGCGTATGACGGAAATCATTGGGGGAATGGAGGAGGTAGTTGGTCAGTAGCTATGGGCCAGAACTCGGTATCTGCGGTAGATGCGGTTGCTGTTGGTGCGGCATCAACTGCATCTGGTGAGCAAAGTCTTGCTGTAGGTTATAGGAGCTCTTCTAAGGGGTGTCTGCGCAAAGAGTCTGAGTACGCGGTGTGTGGAGCGATTGCTGTTGGTACCGATTCTGTGGCAGAGGGAAAAGGGGCTCTTGCTGTTGGTTTCTGGGCGCAGGCTGACGTAGCCGGAGCTGTTGCTTTGGGCTATAAGGCTAAGGCGTTAGAGGATGGTGGAGTAGCTATTGGTTACCTGGCGCAGGCTACCGCACCCTCAGCTATAGCTTTGGGCCATGATGCTAAGGCGTTAAAGGATGGTGGAGTAGCTATTGGTAGCGGGGCGAGTGTTGAAGCAACTTGGTCTATAGCTTTGGGCAATGATGCTAAGGCGCTAAAGGATGGTGGCATAGCTATTGGTAAGGAGGCGAGTGGTGACGGAGCTTTTTCTATAGCTTTGGGCAATAAGGCTCAGGCGTTACAGGCTGGTGGAGTAGCTATTGGTAAGGGGGCAGTTTCGAGCTCGGTTGGTGGTGTCGCTCTAGGGAGCGAGTCTGTTGCGAGCAGGGCTTCTGGTGTGGCTGGTTATGATCCTGCACAGAATGCTGCGTCGACAGCAAGTGGAGCGGCATGGACAAGTGGTTTAGGCGCTTTGAGTGTTGGGAATGTTGCGAGCGGCCAAACGCGGCAAATTACTGGAGTGGCAGCAGGAAGTGAAGATACAGATGCAGTCAATGTTGCGCAGCTAAAAGCTTTGGAAAAATTGGTGAGAGGAGAGTGGGAACTTTCCGTTAATGGTGAAAACGAAACAGCTGTTGGAGCGGGGAGTATCGTCGATTTTGTTGCAAAAAATGATAATCTCACGATTGAAAAAGACAATAATAA
>NZ_JACHIM010000033.1 GCF_014203215.1 Bartonella callosciuri
AGCACCCCCACCCTTTCATAATTATTGTAAATAACAAGGAGAACTTTAAATGAATGAAGAAAAATTAACTCCCTCAATAGAAAAAGTAAGTTTATTTGAACAAGCTTTATTATCCATGCGCCTACAAAGGCTCGTCAATATCCAAGACCTCTCAATTTATCTTGGAATGTCTATCACCTATATTAGAGAGCTTGTAAAGGCTGGGGCTTTTCCTAAACCAATACAGGAAGGACGATATTTAAAATGGGATATCGTTGAAATTGATCACTATATTGAAGCCAAAAAATCTGAAAGAGACTGTGCAAAATTACCACCACTATCGTAAATAATCAACGTCCAGTCACAAAAGATGACCACTGTTCTAAAAGAACACGGCGCTGTTCTAAAAAATCAGTTCTCATATAGGCTTTTGTGACTGAGTTTCCCACTGAATGAGACAAAGTAAATTCCGCAATTTCAAATGGTGTTGACGTTGTTTCTGCTATCCAGTCACGAAGACTAGATCTGAAACCATGGGGTCTATAATCAAAACCTTTGTCTTTCATGAATTTAGAAAGTGTTACATCAGATATAGGCTTTCCAGAACTCCCAGCAAATAAAAAACCATTCTTTTCAAAGGGAAGGGATTTCTCAATCACTTTCAAAACTTCATGACTTAATGGCACGCGAAAATCTGAAACTTTTCCCACAATACCTTTCATATTTTCTTTTGGTATTGTCCATATTGATTGATTAATCTCTTCCAACCGTATATGCCTAATTGGCATGGAACGAACACCGGTTAAAATTAGAAGCTTTAAGGCTAAATTTGAGACAATATTATCATTTAAAGATTGATAAAAAGCTGGAACTTCTTTCCATGGCATAGCCGGAATATTTTGAACATTTTGAATAAATTTTCCCAATAAAGCTTTTGCTTTTGGTACCAATTGCATATCCACATCTATGCCACGTGCTGCTGCATGCTTTATAGTAATATTCAAACGCGATAAAGCCTTGCTTGCTGTTTCGTTTTTTGTTTTCCAAAGAGGAGATAAGCACTCTTTTATATCAATCTGCGTCAATTCAGTAATTGCTATATCTCCAAGTTTAGGAAAAACATGCAATGTAAGAGGTGTTAGCCACCT
>NZ_JACHIM010000034.1 GCF_014203215.1 Bartonella callosciuri
CCCCAGATCACCCGCCTTAACATCAGAAAAGTCTTTTAAAGCTTGGATGCGATAAAGGGTTGTAATTTGTTTAAACTTATTTTCAATTTGTTTAACTTCATTGGTTAATTGGTATTTTTTAGACATAGAGATACCCTCACAATCTAATGTGTTAAAGATTTGTTAAAATTTTAAATGAGATGTTTAAAGAGAGGGGCGCTCCCGCCGCGCCCGTGCGTTATTTACGCAGCGTCACTTTCATATTCGCTGTCATTATCATCGTCATAATACCCCTCACAATCATCATAATATTCATGACGATAATAATCATCTTCACTGCCAAATTTTGGATATGCATCATCACAAATATCTTCATTAGCTGTTAGAGAGGCATTGCTATGAATATAAGAATTGCCTGAAAGTTTAGCATTGCCAAACACGCGTGCATTTTGAAAGACACGTGCTTTGTCGTAAACCCAGCAATTGCCCCCATGAGAGAGGTTCTCTTCTTTTTCGATATAGCCCCCGAGGTCACCTTTTTTGACATCACCAAAATCTCTTAAAGCTCTGATTCTATAAAAAAAATGACCGTCCATATATTCACAATCATCAGTAAATTCATACTTTCTTTCAGATTGCTGCTTATTAACAGGCGTATTTTCATTTGTAATGGAAGAGGTAACGGGGGTATTTTTTGCTATAGCGTTCATAATGAATTCCTTAACGTAAAATGGTTTGTTATTGACAGCCCACATGGGTGCCGGGCGCTAACAAACACGGCGTTAAGTCCGTTGCTTATACTTTTCCCTCGCGAAGGGTATTGTATGGTATAAGCACACCCGACAAAATCTTTATATGTTAATAACAACATAAAAAACAGTCAGTATTTTAAAGGCATGGAAAAGGTCGTTTCGTAACCTATCCGCTTAACGAAAGTGTTTGTTAATCACTTGACCCTTTCTTAACAGCACTGATTCTACATGTCAAGCTGCTTCCGATAGTTCTATTCTCTTTTTGCTAATCTCACCTTAAGAAAATATAGATAACCTATAACATCTGAAGATGCAAAACATGAGGTAGCCATGAACCAATACAAATAGAGCTAAATCAATATGTATTTTGCTCAAAACATTGTCTTTGTA
>NZ_JACHIM010000035.1 GCF_014203215.1 Bartonella callosciuri
GGTTGCGGGGGATGCATCCGGGTTAGTGGCTGTGTTGGGTGTGGTGGTTGCGGGGGATGCATCCGGGTTAGTGGCTGTGTTGGGTGTGGTGGTTGCGGGGGATGCATCCGGGTTGGTGGCCGTGCTGAGTAGGGCGGTTGCGGGGGATGCATCCGGGTTGGTGGCCGTGCTGAGTAGGGCGGTTGCGGGGGATGCATCCGGGTTAGTGGCTGTGTTGGGTGTGGTGGTTGTGGGGGATGCATCCGGGTTGGTGGCTGTGCCGTGTAGGGCGGTTGCGGGGGATACATCCGGGTTGGTGGCTGTGCCGTGTAGGGCGGTTGCGGGGGATACATCCGGGTTGGTGGCTGTGCTGGGTGTGGTGGTTGTGGAGAGCGCTAGGGCTTTTTCAAAGCATGGGTTGAAAAGATCTGCCGAGAAACTTTAGAAATTTACTGTTGAAAAATGCCGCCGAAAAACGTGAACGTTTTTTCTTTCTCTTTCCTTGATTTATTATTCTATGGGAAAGCCAATGTGTTAAAAGATACTCTTATCAAGATTTGGTGGCTGGACCCGTTAATTGGATGACGTGCCCCATTTTGCGCAGTGGTTGAACAGAACGTTTGCCATATAAATGGACCGATGTATGTTTTTGTTTGAGAAAATATTTGAAATCGCTCAGACTATTTCCAAGAAGGTTGGTCATTTGACAATTACTATGACGGTATGTGCTGCCCAATGGAAGACCGCAAATGGCACGGATATGCTGTTCAAATTGTGAAGTAATGCACGCCTTTTGTGTCCAATGCCCAGAGTTATGAACACGAGGCGCTAATTCATTTACTAAAAGACTTCCATCTATCAGAACAAAAAATTCAATGCAAAGAACACCAACATAATTTAAGGCATCCATTACGGTTAAACTTATTTCTTGTGCAGCCTTTTGCACCTCACGCGAAACATGCGATGGCACAAATGATTTATGAAGGATACCGTTTTTGTGTTGATTTTCAGGGCAATCATAAAAAATATGTTCCCCTTGCTTTGTGCGTGCTGAGAGAACCGAAATTTCCGATAAAAAAGGAACAATTTCTTCCAAAATTAAAGGCTGGTCCCGAAAAGTTGTTAAAGCTTTGTT
>NZ_JACHIM010000036.1 GCF_014203215.1 Bartonella callosciuri
TTACCCTCTGTTTGGTTCAATGAAGAGACGACGGTAGCAGGGCGCAAAGCACTGAATTGGTATCACGAAAAATGGGATGAAAAGCGGGGTATTGGTTTGGGTGCTGAACATGATTGGTCCAGTCATGGTGCCGATGCCTTTGGTTTAATGTGTGTGGCTTATGAAGAACCGCAGCAGAGATACAAGAGACCAGCTTATAGCGGTAGAAGAGATTATGAGAGTACCTCATGGATGGCAGAATGATGTATGATGATGAGACTTTAGAGAAAGAAAATAACGCATCAGATCTGTCGACAGAAGGTTTGTATCGCAAACTTGTGAGTTGGTACAAAGAAGATATTGAACATGTCAATAAATGGCGTGAACATGCCCGTGAAGATTTTCGTTTTTACAATGGTGATCAGTGGGATGAGAAGGATTTAGCAGCGTTAAAAGAGCAACGCCGCCCTGTTATGACTTTTAATCGGATTGCCCCGCTTGTGAATGCTGTTGTGGGCTCTGAACGCAATAACAAGCGAGAGGTACAGTTTATTCCTCGTCAAATAGGCAAGGCATTGCCAAGTGAATTGCTTACCGGGGTGGCGGAATGGTTTCGGGATATGGCGCATGCTGAATATGCCGATAGTGATGCTTTCCAAGATGCTGTCATTTGTGGCATGGGGTGGACGGATACGCGGCTTGAGTATGAGAATAATCCGGATGGTGAGCCGGTTATCACGCGTTTAGACCCACTGAAAATGGTTTGGGATAGTGCTGCAGTGCAGCCGAATTTAACCGATGCGCAACGCATGTGGTATGTAGACCGCAAGCCCTTGGAAGTAGCCAAGCAGATGTTTCCCAAAGCCCATTGGAGCGAACTGAGTGCGGATTGGGCAAGGGATGGGGTTTCTTGTGAGGGTGTTCACCATAATGATTTTGATTTTTATAATAGCGATGACAAATCGGTAAATGTCGAAAATGGTCGCCGGATGGTGACACTTGTTGAATGTCGTTGGTTTGAG